>NZ_JBIBSY010000014.1:0-282503 GCF_043078065.1 Streptomyces sp. NPDC015532
ACGCCCGGTTACATTCCGAACCCGGAAGCTAAGCCTCACAGCGCCGATGGTACTGCAGGGGGGACCCTGTGGGAGAGTAGGACGCCGCCGAACAATTTTTGAGAAAACCCCCGGACCGGGGATACCGGTCCGGGGGTTTTCTGCGTTCCCGGGGAAAATCGCATTCCAAGGGTATTTCCGAAAGGTATTTCTCGCGTCTGAGAAAAGGGGCGGCCTCCTGAGGAGACCGCCCCTTTTCTCGTGGCGCGGTTGCCTTGCGGCTACTTCAGGCGGGACGACGCGACGATCGAGACGATGTGCGCCGGCACGAGCAGCCACACGATCGCCGTCACGGCGACGGTCGCGATCCGCGTGGCCGTCAGATCGCCGAGCGCCAGGTCGACGACCGCGGTGACGAGCAGCAGGATGGTGCACTCGATGCCGTTGACCAGGCGGTGGAGGCCCACGGCCGAGGCCAGTCGGCGGACCTGCGCGAGACCGGTGGAGCGCGGGACGACGGAAGCGTCGGTGGCCTTCTCCATGCCGCTGTCGGACCGGGCCACGTGCACGAGGTCGGAGGACGACTTCAGGAGCAGGACGCCGATCGCCGCTGCCAGACCGGCGATCAGGTAGAGATTGAGGCCGAGTTGGGCGGCGCGGATGCCCATGCCCACCATCACGGCGGCATCGGCGAGGTAGGCGCCGAGGCGGTCGAGGTAGACGCCGAGCGGGCTGAACTGGCGCCGCCAGCGGGCCACTTCGCCGTCCACGCAGTCGAGCAGCAGATACAGCTGCATGAAGACGACGGAGAGAACGGCGCCACCGAGGCCCGGCAGGATCAGGGCGACTCCGGAGAGCATCCCCGCGAAGACCATGATCACGGTGATCTGGTTCGGCGAGATACGGGCGTCGACGAGATGGCGGGTCACCCGCAGGGAGAGGGACCTCATGTAGAGGCGTCCGGCCCAGTGCTCCGCCCGGCTGTCCAGTTTGCCCGTGGGGTGGATGACGCTGCGGAGTTCCTCTAGTTGGACTTTGGCCATGCGGTGTTCTCCCTGGCGAGCTTGCTCTTGATCGGATCGGTCGGCTCACAATGCCGTACAGGGAAGAGCATGACGGTGGCCGGGCCGGCGGTGGTCGGCAGGGTGGATATCAGGTGAGCCCGGCCGTATGCGCGTACTACGGTGACGGCATGAACTCCGTTGCCCTCGTGATCCGTTCCATACGTTCCGATGAGTGGCGGCAGGTGAAGGAGCTCAGGCTCGAAGCCCTGCTGGACCCCGTCGCCCATCTCGCGTTCCTGGAGACCTACGAGGATGCGGTGGCCAGGTCGGACGGTTTCTGGCAGGAGCGGGCGTCCGGGGCGGCTGTCGATGCCACCGCGCGGCAGCAGATCGTGGCCGTGGGCGAGGACGGGGTCTGGGCCGGGACCGTGACCGTGCTGGTCGAGGAGGCCGGGGTGCCGGACGCGTTCGGGACGGTGCCCGAGCTGCGGCAGGGGCATCTGGTGGGGGTGTACGTACGGCCCGAGTACCGGGGGAGTCGGGCCGGGGTGACCCGCGGGCTCTTCGACGCCGCTCTCGCGTGGTCCTGGGAGGCCGGGCTCGAACGCGTGCGGCTGTTCGTTCACGAGAAGAACGGCCGTGCCGAGGCGTTCTACCGGAAGACGGGTTTCCTGCCCACCGGGGAGACGGTGCCGATGCCGGGTGACACCGGCGAGCTGGAGCTGGAGTTCGCCATCACCCGGGGGTAGCGCGGCCCGCAGGCAGCAGGTCCGGTCGCGGGGCGGGTCTGTCTCAGGGCAGGCGTCTACCGGGTCAGGTCGGCAGTTCGTACTGCGGCCAGCGTGAACGGAGTTGTTCGCGGGAGCGGAGGAGAGCCAGCGTCGGCAGTCCGCGAGCCGGGCCCGTGGCCAGGAGATCGGGGAGCTGGGGGAGCGGGGCCACGGCCGCGATGTCGTCCAGGACGAGCGTAAGTGGTGGGTCGAGCCGACCGGAGGATGACCGTTCGGCCATGCGCCGGCCACGCTCGACCACGCTTGAGGCGAGGGCCGTCAGCAGAGGCATGGCGCCGGGGCCTGCCTTGGGGTCCTCGAGGGGTTCACCGATCAGATAAAGCGTGCCCCCTTCGTTGACGAAGGAATCCAAGGCGAGGCTGTCATTTCGGTTCGGAGTGCAGGATTCTCGGATGTTGACCGTGCCGAGCGCCGACAGAGCCCTGGCGGTCAGCTCCTGTGCGATGTCGCGGCGTTCGGGGTGCGAGACGAGCGCGGCCTCCAGCTCGCCCGCGGCGCCGGACGCGGCCCGCGGATTCGTGCGCAGGGCTCGTACGGCGTCCTGCACCTGTGAGCCCTGGGCCCAGCGGTGGACGTGGCGGAAGGCCTTGCCCTCCACCGCGGCGGCGTGCAGATAGCTGCGCATGAGTGTCTCAGCGACATCGGCCATCGCCTGGTCCGCCTTGGCGGAGGGGCGCACCGGGGCGAGGAGGGCGGCCGCTCTGGCCGCCGCCGTCTCCTTGTCCTCGCAGCCTGCCGAGGGGGACCAGTGCAGCCGGGCCGGGGTGTCGCAGAGGTGGGCCGGGTCGTAGAGGAGGACCGGGCCCAGTTTGGCGCGGGCGTCCTTGGTCTCCGACCAGGTGCGGGGGTCGGAGGTGATGACGAGGGCCGGGCCCTCGGCGTCGCGTACGGCCTGGGCCGCGGTGGGGTGGCGGGTCTCCGCGGGGGCGAGGACGACCGCGTGCGTGGAGGCCCACGCGGGCTGCCGCTGGGGTGCCGTGACGGGACCGGACGCCGTGGCGGGGCGGGCCGGTGCGGTCCCGGAGGTGACGGCGTCCCAGCCGTTTTCGGTTCCGTGGGCCGGCGCGGCCACCTGCGCCTGCGCCGGTGCCTGCGAGGCCGCGAGCCCGTGCGTCGGCGCCTGCGAGGCCAGATGGCCGTTCCCGTTCCCTTGCTGGGTCGGGTGCCCGTTTCCCTGTTGGGCCGTCTGCTCACCCGGCCGTTCCCGGGGCGGGGTGCCCGTCCGATCGGTCTCGGCCGTTCTGTGGGCCGTCTCCAGGGGCTGTGTGGGCAGCGGGCGCTGTTCCGTCCTGGCCGGCGGCACCACCGGGTCGGGCGCGTCCGCGAACTTCTCGGCCTCCCCGCCCCGCACTCGTCTTCGCGCCCGTCCCGCCCGCCACCGCGCCATCGTCCCCATCACGAACACGGCGAGGACCAGCAGCACCATCAACTGGCCGATGAACAGGCCCCAGAAGAGGCCGTAGCCCGACAGCTGGGAGGCCGGGGTGTCGGGCCAGGCGCCGGCGATGTCGTGCGGCTTGCCGATCAGGTGCCGCATGGCCAGGGGCGTACGGGTGAAGGTGACCGCGTCCGGCCAGGCGCCGCGGGAGAACCATCCCGCGAGGCCCGTCGCCGACCAGACCATCAGGGTCATGCCCAGGAGGAAGCCCAGCACCCCGATCAGCAGGCCGTCCGGGATGCCGCCCGCCCCCTGCTGCCGGGGGGCGGGCCGGTCGGGGTGCTGGCTCATCTCACGCCACCGTGGACTCGGTGGAGCCGTCGAGATCGCTGAGATGGTGCTCCATGAAGGCCGCGGCCCGTTCCTCGGCCTCCAGTTCGGCGGCGCGCATCGCGTCGTCGGAGATGAGGTCGGCGGACGACTGCGTCATCGCGCGGTCGGTGAAGACCAGGGGGCGTTCCGTCTCGGTGATGAGGTGCTTGACCACCTGGACGTTGCCGTTGACGTCCCAGACCGCGATGCCCGGGGTCAGCGTCGGGATGATCTCGACCGCCCAGCGGGGCAGGCCGAGGACCCGGCCCGTCGAACGGGCCTCGTCCGCCTTCTGCGCGTAGATGGTCCGCGTCGAGGCCATCTTCAGGATCGCGGCGGCCTCCTTGGCCGCCGCTCCGTCGACGACGTCCGACAGGTGGTGGACCACCGCCACGAAGGACAGACCGAGACGGCGCCCGAACTTCAGCAGCCGCTGGAAGAGCTGGGCCACGAACGGGCTGTTGATGATGTGCCACGCCTCCTCCACCAGGAAGATGCGCTTCTTGCGGTCGGGCCGGATCCAGGTGTGCTCCAGCCACACACCGACGATCGCCATCAGGATCGGCATGGCGATGGAGTTCCGGTCGATGTGCGACAGGTCGAAGACGATGAGGGGGGCGTCCAGGTCGATGCCGACCGTCGTCGGGCCGTCGAACATGCCCCTCAGGTCACCGTCGACCAGCCGGTCCAGGACCAGGGCCACGTCCAGACCCCAGGCCCGTACGTCGTCTATGGCGACGTTCATCGCCTCGGCCGACTCCGGTTCGGGGTGGCGCAGCTGCTCGACGATGTCGGTGAGCACCGGCTGGCGCTCGACGATCGTCTCGTTGACGTAGGCGTGCGCGACCTTCAGGGCGAAGCCGGACCGCTCGTCGAGGCTGTGCCCCATCGCGACCTCGATGATGGTGCGCAGCAGTGCCAGCTGGCCCGTCGTCGTGATGGTCGGGTCGAGCGGGTTGAGCCGGATGCCCATGTCCAGGGCGGCCGTGGGGTCGAGCCGGATGGGAGTTATCCCCAGCTCCTGCGCGATGAGGTTCCATTCGCCGACGCCGTCCTCGCCCTGGGCGTCGAGGACGACGACCTGGCGGTCGCGGAAGCGCAGCTGCCGCAGGACGTACGTCTTCTCCAGGGCCGACTTGCCGTTGCCGGACTCGCCGAGGACCAGCCAGTGCGGGGCCGGGAGCTGCTGCCCGTAGAGCTGGAAGGGGTCGTAGATGTAGCCCTTGCCGGAGTACACCTCGCGGCCGATGATGACGCCCGAGTCGCCGAGACCCGGTGCGGCGGTGGGCAGGTAGACCGCCTGCGCCTGGCCCGTGGACGTGCGCACGGGGAGGCGGGTGGTCTCGACCTTGCCGAAGAGGAAGGACGTGAAGGCGTCCGTCGCGGCGGAGAGCGGATCCCGCATCAGTGCATCAGCCCCTACCTGCGGATTCCGGTGGCGAACGGGAGGGTGTTGACGAAGGCGCGGTGGTGCTCGCGGTCGCACCACTCCAGCTTCAGATACGACTTGCCGGCCGAGGCGCGGATGGTGCGCTTGTCGCGGGCGAGTGCCTCGGGGTTGCGGGAGGAGACGGTGATGTAGCCGACGAGGTTGACGCCCGCGGCGCCGCTCGCCAGGTCCTCGCCGCGCTGGTCGAGGCGGTTGTGCGAGGCGATGTCGCGCGGGTCGACGGTGCGGTTCATCTTGGCGGCGCGGCTGGCCTCGGCCTCGTCGTTCGTCTTCTCGGTCAGCATGCGCTCGATGGCGATCTCGGTGGGTTCGAGGTCCATGGTCACGGCGACCGTGCGGATGACGTCGGGGGTGTGGACGAGGAGCGGGGCGAGGAAGTTGACGCCCACGGGGGTCATCGGCCATTCCTTCACCCAGGCCGTGGCGTGGCACCAGGGCGCGCGGGTGGAGGACTCGCGGGTCTTCGCCTGGAGGTACGTCGGCTCCATGGCGTCCAGCTCGGCCGGCCAGGCGTTGCGCTTGGTCATCGCCTGGATGTGGTCGATCGGGTGGTCCGGGTCGTACATCGAGTGCACGAGGGAGGACAGCCGTCCCTGGCCGAGCGGCTGCCGTACGCGGATGTCGGCTTCCTGGAGCCGGGAGCAGATGTCGGTCAGCTCGCGGGCCATGACGACGGCGAGTCCGGCGTCCCGGTCGACCTTGCGTCCGCCCTGGGGCCGCGCCGCCCGCGCCATGGCCTGGCCCTCGGCGGCCAGTTCACGCGAGTAGTGCATGCAGGCGACGAGGTAGGCCCGGTGCTGCTCGCTGCTCGTGGACACCATCGACTGGAGCTGGTCGTACGACTGCTGGAGCCATCCGGGGGCCCGCTCGTCGCCGCGCTGGGAGACGTCCTTGGCGTGGGCGTCGGGGTCGGCGGGGAGGGTGCGGGCGAGCATCTGGAGGCGGGTGACGAAGCCGTCGCCGTTCGCCACGTGCTTGAGCAGCGTGCCGAAGCGGTCGACGAGGGCCTCCTGGTCCTCGCTGTCGCGCAGACCGACACCCGGTCCCTCGATCTCGATGGCGGCGGTGACGGTCCGGCGGTCGGCGTGCAGCAGGACGGCGATCTCGTCGGGTCCGAACGGGGCGGCGAGCCAGGCGATGCGCCCGATGCCGGGCGGCGGTCCGATCTCGATCTCTCTGCCGTCGAGGTGGGTGCCGGCCTCCATCACCTGGTTGCGGTAGGCCGTTCCCCGGCGCAGGGTCCGCTTGTAGCTGCGGTTGATCTCGAACCACTTGTAGAAGGTGCGCCGTTTGTACGGGATGTACACCGCGGCGAGCGCGAGCAGCGGGAAGCCCATCAGCAGCACGATCCGCAGGGACAGCACCGGGACGAGCAGGCCGCACATCATGCCCAGGAACGCGCCGCCGATGATGAGCGCGATCTCGCCGGACTCGCGGTTCCGGCCGACGATCGCGTTCGGCCGGGCGCGGCCGATCAGATATGTACGGCGGGGCGTGACCGGATGGGACAGGTGGGACTCGGTCGTCAACGCCCTTCACCTCCCGTGCGGTTGCTGTTGCGGGTGTTGCTTGCGTGCGGGGTGTTGATCGGGCTGTTGCGCGGCGGTGGTGCGGCGGAGGGGACAGATCCGCCGCCTCCGTTCGGCGTACGGCTGCTGTGCGCGGCCACACCGCCGGACGCGGGGTTGGCGGGGCGCGGCTGGCTGTTGCCGCCTCCGCCGCCGTTGTTGTCGGCGCGCGAGCTGTGCGTTTTGATGCCCTGCGCGACCAGGGTGGCCGGCGAGCTGATCACGGCGGCGGCCTTGCCCTCGGCGCCCTGCATGATGCGGTTGTTGCGGGAGCCGGCGATCTCGTCGCCGAAGCCCGGTACGAAGCGGTAGATCATCGCGCTGGCGAAGATGGCGAGCAGGATGATGGCGAGCCCGGAGACGACGGCGGAGAACGCGTCGGGGCCGTTGTCGGAGCTGAGGGCTCCGGCGAGGCCGAGCACTATCACGATGACCGGCTTCACCAGGATCACCGCGATCATGATGCCCGCCCAGCGGCGGACGTGGCTCCACAGGTTCTTGTCGACCAGGCCGGCGTAGACGACGGTGCCGAGCAGGGCGCCCACGTAGAGCAGGGCGGCCCGGATGACCAGCTCCAGCCAGAGGATTCCGGCGGCCAGGATCGAGACCATCGAGACGACGATGAGCATGATGGGGCCGCCGCCGATGTTGCCGCCCTTGTCCAGGGCGCCGGAGAACGTCCCGAAGAACGCGTCCGTCTGGTTGCCCGTCGTCTTGGCGAGCACCTCCGTCACGCCGTCCGTCGCGGAGACGACCGTGTAGAGGATCAGCGGGGTGAACGCCGAGGCCAGCACGGTCAGCCAGAGGAAGCCGATCGCCTCGGAGAGGGCCGTGCCGAGGGGGACACCTCGTACGGCCCGTTTCGCGACGGCCAGCACCCACAGCAGCAGGGTCAGGATCGTGGACGCCGCGAAGACGACGGCGTACTGCTGGAGGAACTTGGGGTTCGTGAAGTCGACGTTGGCGGTGTCGTTCACGGCGGCGGAGAGTTTGTCGATGGTCCAGGAGGCGGCGTCGGCGCAGCCGTTGGCCAGGGAGGACAGGGGGTCCAGCGTGGACCCGACACCGGGGTCGGTGGTGAGACCTGATTTACCGGATCCCTTGGTGCCGCTGTCGCAATACTTTCTGGCAGGGCCACGGACGAGTTCACAAGGGTTGCGGCTGGGAGTCGGGCTGGGGGCTGCGACCGCCTTGGTGGCCAGCAGGACGGCGGCCGACTGCATCGCTGCCACCGTGGCGGCGAGCGAGAGGACACGGCGCGGCTTGTTAGCGGGCATACGTGAACCCTCCGTACTCCTCGACGGCCTTGGTCATGTCGTCCGCGGTGGAGGCCTTCTGGTCGCGCCCCACCGGGACGGGGCCGTCCTTCTGAGTGAAGTCGGTGACCTTCCAGTCCCCGTTGATCCACTTCAGCTGGTAGGTCGTCGTGTACCAGCTCTCCGACACAGGGTTGGTGGAGCCGTCGCCGGACAGGCCGAAGAGCGAGGTGTACCAGAGTTCGACCGTGGCGCTGTCCGTGCTGGAGTCCTTGATCTTGGTGCCGACCGGGATGATGCGCGAGATGAAGGTCTGGCCGGCCGGCGCGGCGCCGTTCTTGTCCAGGCCGATGTTCGTCAGGAACTTCTCACTCGTGTAGGCCGAGTCCAGGTCGGGCTGCCGTGCGGCTGCCACCTCGGGCGTGTACACGGCGTCGACGATCGCGTGCCGCTGGTCGGCTTCGAACATGCCGGTGGAGCCCAGCGCGACCCCGTAATTCGTGGCGGCGCTCTGGGCTCCCTCTTGGGTGTGGGCGAAGCCCGATGGGATGCCGGCTGTCTTCGAGGTCACCGGGGGGTTGCCGGAGGCCGCCGTGGGGGAGGTCTTCGCCTTGTCGCCGCTGGTGTCGCCGGGCGAGGCCGCGTCGTCCCCGCGGTTCGCGAAGGCGATCGCGGCGATGAGCAGGACGACGACGCCGACGACCGTGACCAGGCTCCGTGAGGAGGATCCGCGGCCGCGCCGCGCGCCGCCGTAGACGTCGCCCGGACGGTCGGGCAGGCGGGTGCGGGTCTGGCCCGAGCCGCCGTACCCCCCGTCCTCACCGCGCGGGCCGTCGCCGTACCCGGGTTCGTCACCGAGACTCATGCCGCGTACGCCCCCTCAATCTCTCGCTGAACCACGTAGTACGACGGTAGCCGTGCTGGTTCCCGTGCGGGCGCGGTGTGGTGACTGGACATCAGGGAGTTGCAACCTCAGCCGGTGGGCACGACGGACAGATGGATCGGAGAAGCGAGAATCCGGGCGCGCCCGGCCGGGTACTGGCGGCGCGCCGGGTGCGGCGCGGCCCGGCCGGGCTACACGGCCATGCCGTACACGATGGTGAAGAGCGTGCCGAGGGATCCGATGATGAAGACCCCGGTGAGCCCGGCGATGATGAGCCCCTTGCCCTGTTCGGCGCTGAAGGTGTCCCGGAGCGCGGTAGCGCCGATGCGCTGTTTGGCCGCACCCCAGATCGCGATGCCGAGGCAGAGCAGGATGGCGACCGCCATCACCACCTCGACCATCACCTTGGCTTCGTTGCCCAGGCTGCCGAAGGGGCCCCAGTCCGGGGCGATTCCACCGATGATTGTGTTGATGTCGCCCTTGTCGGCTGCGAAAAGCATGTAAGTCACCGCCCCTAGTGGGTAGTTCTGCACCCCCTGCCACTGCGCGCAGAGGTCGGGCCCATTCTCGCCGACAATGACGCCTTCGTATGTCGACTTGACGTCATTGGTTGGCGGGATTCGTGCGAATTCCTTGTCGCCGGCGTACGCGGGACCCTCGCGGGAGGCGTACGGCGGTGTACGAAGAGTCGTATCGTCACTCTGTGTATCACGGGTGGTCACGCCGGGCAATGAAGTGGAACCGGAACCTGGTGCGTGGTTCCGTCGTTGTCCCCTTCTACGGTTCGCGCGCGGTGTGAATTCGAACGGACGCGGGTGCTCCGGAGGGGTTCTGACGGTGCGTCGTGCCGGTGTTCCCCGGGTCGTCGGGTCCGCGCCGGGTGGACGCGCTGCGACGGGCCGGTGGTGCCGCGTGCTTCGTGGCAGGCGTGCTCACGTCATGACCCTACGAGCGGCCTTCGGCGGGAGCCGGGGGCCGCTCGTCCTCCAGCCCCTCGACGAAGTGGTCGAACTCGCCCGCCCGGACCCCCAGGACGAACGCGTCCCACTTCCGGCGGGTGGTGGTGACGACGTTCTCCGGGTCGCCGGTCTCCCTGATGTGGACCAAGTCGTTCTCACTGAAAGCGAGTTCGATCCAGGGGCCGGGGCCGGTCGCGTCCTCCGGGGCGGCGCGCACCCAGTCGAGGTCCGCGGGGACGTCAGTCACGGGGCCGTTCCTCCTTGAGGACGCCCAGGAGGGAGCGGAAGGCCGTGGGCGTGGCCGTGAGCACCGCTCCGCTCGGGTCACCGGATTCGGTGAGGCGGATCGCGCCGGAGGCGCTCTCTCCGGCCACGTGGACGCAGGCTTCCCCCTCGCCGCAGTACGAGGACTTCTGCCAGGTGGGTGTGAGCATCGCGGACTCCTTCACAGGTCCTTGAGGATGTCGTGGACGAACGACTGCGACTCCTCGGGCGGGAGGGCGGTCGCCTCCATGCGGTCGAGCAGTACGCGGTACTTGTCGAGCTGGGCCTCGGAGTCGAGCAGTGCCGAGCCGTGCGACTGGTCGAGGTGCACCGTGTCGAGCTGGGGGACCGCTCCGTGGGCGTACAGGACCGACTGCCCGGACCCGGGGTAGGCGCCGGCGGAGAACGGGATGACCCGGACCGTGACGTGCGCGCGCTCGCTCATGTCGAGGATGTGCCGGAGCTGTTTCCGTGTGACCGCGGAGCCGCCGAACCGCATACGCAGGGCGGCTTCGTGGATGACGGCCCGGTACGCAGTGGGGGAGTCCTTGTAGAGGACGGTCTGACGCTTGATCCGGAACGACAGCCGATGCTCGACGTCGGGCGGGGAGAGTTCCGGTACGACCTGGCGGAAGACCTCGCGGGCGTGGTCGTGGATCTGGAGCAGCCCGGGGACGTGAGCGGTGACCGCGGCGGTCAGACGGGTGGCGTGATGCTCCATCTCGGCCAGGTCGACCATCCCGCCCGGCAGGATCTCGCGGTACTCCTCCCACCAGCCACGGACGCGTTGGGCGGTCATGTCGCCGAGTGCGTCGACGAGGGCCTTGTCCCCGCAGGCGTAATGGCCGGCCAGGGTGCGCACCCGCTCGGGGCTCACCCCCGCGCGTCCGGCCTCCACGTTGCTGATCTGGTTCTGCTGGACGCCGAGCAGCCTGCCGGCCTGGGTGGAGGTCAGACCCGCGCGCTCCCGGAGCTTGCGCAGCTCGGCACCCAAGCGGAGTTGACGACCCGTCGGGTTGCTTCTCACGGGTCAGGCCCGCCTCCCTCACGCGGCAAGTCACCCACTCGGGTGATAGATCATCACTTTCACCGCATCCGTGTAAGACCTTTCACAGATGCCGCTACCTTATTGCTGGGACCCCGCCCAGAAGTACCCCGCTCGACGGAGCGGCCGCGGTCACTGGGCACCGTAGCGACACGAGACCAGTCAACTCCCCTCCGTGATCGGAGACTTTCATGGCCACCGTATCCCCGCCCTGGTCCTACACCCTCCAACTCCCGCACGATCCTCGCTCCCCGGGAATCGCCCGGGCCACCCTGCGTGCCGTGCTCGCGGCCCGGGGGCTCACCGAACTGGTGCCGACCGCGGAGCTGTTGGCCTCCGAACTGCTGACCAACGCCCATCTGCACGCGCCCGGACCGTACGCGCTGCGCGTTCTCTCGGCGGAACCGGACCGGCTGCGGGTCGCCGTCTGGGACGCGGATCCGGCCGTCCCGTCGGGATTCCGGGAGGGGCCCTCCGCCGGTCCGCCCGCGCACGACGACGAGCACGGCCGGGGACTGCACCTCGTACGGGCCTGCGCCGACGCGTGGGGGGTCTCCGTGCTGCGTGAGCTGGGGGCGTCGCGGGGCGGGAAGCTCCTGTGGGCGGAGTGCCGCCACGCCGGGGAGGCGCGGGGCTGAAACGGCTCCCGGTGGCTCCGGGGCGGGTCGGGGCCGGTGGGGCCGTGCCGAGCGCGGGTGGCCGGGCGGGGTCGGCGTTCACAGGTGATACTCGGACTGGTCCGAGGTTTGTCTCACCCGCTCGGGGCAAGGTGAGGGGCGATGAAGAGCATCCGCATCACCCGTCTCCCGGGAACCCGGCGGCCCGCCCTGCTCGGCGCGGCCCTCGTGCTGCTGGCCGTGACGTCCTCGTCCGTCGCCGCGGCGGACGACGGCCCCGGGCCGTTCGGCGTGACAGTCCGGGCCGCCGAGAACGGCCGGAGCGCCCGGGTGGGCGCGCTGTTCCACGGGAGTGCCGCGAGCGGTGGCGGCGGCGGGCACTTCTGCACCGCCTCCGTCATGCACAGTGAGGGGCGGGACCTTCTCGTCACGGCCGCCCACTGCCTGGACGGTGAGGCGGAACTGTCCTTCGCGCCCGGCTACCGGGACGGCAGGGCGCCGTACGGTTTCTGGGACGTCCAGGGCGTGTTCCTCCCCGAGGGGTGGCGCAAGGACCAGGACGAGGACAGCGACGTCGGCTTCGCCGTGCTCGGCACCCGCGACGGCGAGGAGGCCGAGGACGTCGTCGGCGGCGGGAACGCCTTCGCCGCGCACCGCGCCACCGGGGCCACCGCCGTCACCGTCACCGGATATCCCGGCTCCCTCGACACCCCCATCACCTGCACCGACAAGCCCACCGCGCTGAGCCGCACGCAGCAGCGCGTCGCCTGCCCCGCCTTCGCCGGCGGGACCAGCGGCAGTCCCTGGGTGAACGGGGACGGGGCGGTCGTCGGCGTCATCGGCGGCCACGAACAGGGCGGGGACACCGACGACGTCTCGTACAGCGCCGTGTTCGGCACCGAGGCCGAGGAGCTCTACCACGTGGCCGCCCTGGCCGGATAGCACCCCCGCACGGGGACGAACCGTTTTGTCCCCGCGCGCGACACCCCTCTCGCACAGCGGCCCGCCTCTACACTGACCGCGGCGGACTCCTGTGCGGCGAGGGGCGGTTGACGGTGCGTAAGGCCTGGATCGTGGCGACCGCGGCCGTGGGCGCGGGGATGGGCTTCGTGATGGTGCTCGTCGTCGGGGTCTACCTGGTCGCCGGGAACCTCGCGGGCGGCATCGGCGGCGGTTCGGTCGGACTCGCCAAGGGCGCGGTACCCGCCGCGTACCAGAGCCTCGTGCAGAAGTGGGGCAACCTCTGCGCCGCGATCAATCCCGCCCTGCTCGCCGCCCAGCTCTATCAGGAGAGCGGATTCAATCCGAACGCGAAGAGTCCGGCGCAGGCGCAGGGGATAGCGCAATTCATTCCGGGGACCTGGGCCACGCACGGGGTCGACGGCGACGGGGACGGTGTCCGCGATGTATGGAACCCGAATGACGCGATTCCGTCGGCCGCCTCGTACGACTGCGAGCTCGCCTCCTATGTGAAGAACGCTCCGGGAAACGTCACGGAGAACATGCTCGCCGCCTACAACGCGGGCGCCTACGCGGTCATCAAGTACCGGGGTGTGCCGCCGTACGCGGAGACCCGGAACTATGTGAAGACGATCACCACGCTGGCGAAGAGCTTCGCGGCCCCGGTGACCCGCGTGGACCCCTCGAAGCAGGCCGCGGCGGCCATCACGTACGCGCAGAAGAAGCTCGGCACACCCTATCTGTGGGGTGGCAACGGCACGGCTGACCAGGGTGGACGGTTCGACTGCTCGGGTCTGACCAAGGCCTCGTACGACAGCGTCGGGGTGAGCCTGCCGCGGGTGGCCAACGACCAGTACAACGCGGGCCCGCATCCCAAGCGGGAGGAACTGCTGCCCGGGGACCTGGTCTTCTTCTCGGACGACCTCACCAACTCCCGCGCCATCCGGCACGTGGGTATCTATGTGGGCGGCGGATACATGATCGACGCTCCCCGGCCGGGTGCCGTCATCCGGTTCGACCCCGTCGACACGCCCGACTACTTCGGGGCCACCCGGGTGACGGAAGATGGCGCGAAAGCATTGCCCACTTCGGTATGAATCCACCCCTTGATCTGCGGAGATATCTCTCTTCGATAACGTGTGCGTGATCATTCCGTGGAGGGTGGAACGTATGGGAGGGGACCGTGCGTTCCTTTTGACGTAGAGAACTGATCTACAACCACGGGGTGGATCGAGCGGCGCGCGAAAGGGCGCGGTCGCGGGAAAGACGACGAAGGGGCCGCAGCGCCATGGCGCAACTCGCCGAATCCGGTTCGAACCCCGACGTCGACCTGCTCTACGACATCAATGGCCTGGCCAAGCACGCGCCGCACTGGCTGGACCGGATCATGGAGTTCGTCGGCGAGTGGGGTCTGCTGCTCGCGATGGTCCTGCTGGTCCTGTGGTGCTGGTCCTCCGTGCGGCGCCGGGGCGGAGCCGACGCGGCCGCGACCGTGGCCGCGCTCGTCTGGGCACCGCTCGCGGCCGGGATCGCGCTCCTGGTGAACGTTCCGATAAGAGGGTTCGTGGAGCGTCCGCGCCCCTTCGTGGACCACCAGGGCCTGGACGTCCTGGTGAGCGGCAAGACCGACTTCTCCTTCGTCAGCGACCACGCGACGATCACCATGGCGGTGGGCGTCGGACTCTTCGTCGCCCACCGGAGGTTCGGACTCGCCGGGATCGCGCTGGCGCTGTTCGAAGGGTTCTGCCGGGTCTTCATGGGCGTGCACTACCCGACGGACGTCATCGGCGGATTCGCGCTCGGCACGGCCGTCGTCCTGCTGCTGTCGCCGCTCGCCACGGCCCTGCTGACCCCGGTCATGAAGGCCGTGGAGAGGGCTCCGCGCGCGGGCCGGCTGATCCGGGCGCGCGGCACCGCACCCGCCGGGCGGGAGGCCCTGATCCCGGGGGCGCGGACCGAGCACACCGAGGAACGGGACCTCGCCGCGTAACTCCCGGGCCCGGCCACGGCGCCCGCACGGCACCCCCGGTGACCCCTACAGGGCCTGGGGGAAGGAGAAGAAGCGGTGCGGGTCGTACTGGTGCTTCAGGGCCGTCAGGCGGGTGGCCGCGTCGCCGTAGTAGGCCTTGCGCCAGTTGGTCAGCGTCGCGTCGGTGTAGTTCTGGTAGGCCGCGCCCGAGGCGTACCGGGTCATCGCGTCGTGGGCGCCCGTCAGCCAGGACTGGGCGGTGGTCCCGGAGGTGCCCGCCCGCCAGGAGACGATGTACTGGGCGAGCATGCGCGAACGGCGGTGCACGAACGCGGTGGACGTGGGGGCGACGCGGTTGACGGCGCCGCCGAGCGCGGTGAGCGCGATGCTGCCCGCGCCGCCGCGGACGGCGGAGATCTGGTTCAGGAGCGTCTGGACACCGGCCGCCGATATCGACCGGTCGAAGAAGTCCGAACGGGCGGCGTACGTCTCGCGGCCGAGGGCGCCCTGCGGGCTGCGGCCCGGCGTCGACCCCGGCAGGTGGCACTGGGCGTCCGCCGAGAACGACGAGCAGCCCGCGTACACCTCCATCGAGTCCTCGTACGAGCGCCGCTTGAGCGTGACGCTGCGCGCGGGGGAGCCGATCCGGTCGGCCAGCCGGTCCACGGCGTTCTGGAGTTCGCCGTAGGTGCCGAGGGAGAAGGCGGCCACGGAGACGGTGGGTGTGCCGCCGGCCGCGTCGGCCAGGTGGCAGGACGACCAGATCTCGTCCGGCTGGCTCGGACCCCACTCCTGCCAGGCCTTCACCACGGCGGCGGCCTTGGCCCACGGCCAGGTCATGTACGCCGTGACGCCCTGCGGCGCGGGATGCGTCGTGAAGCGGAGCTCGGTGACGACGCCGAAGTTGCCGTTGCCGGCGCCGCGCAGCGCCCAGAAGAGGTCCTTGTTCTCGGTCGCGTTCGCGGTGAGCTGCTTGCCGTCGGCGGTGATCAGCGTCGCCTGGGTGAGGCTGTCGCAGGTCAGTCCGTACGCCCGTGACACGACACCGTGGCCGCCGCCCAGGGTCAGTCCGGAGACGCCCACGGTGGGACAGGAGCCGGCGGGGATGGTGACGCCCTTCGCGGCCAGCGCGCGGTAGACGTCGATCAGCTTGGAACCGGCGCCGACGACCGCCTCGTTCGCCGAGGCGCGGATCTTGTTCAGCTTGGAGACGTCGATGATCAGGCGGCCGTCGCCGGAGGACCAACCCGCGTAGGAGTGGCCGCCGTTGCGGATCGAGACCTTCACGCCGTGGGCGCGGGCGTAGTCCATGGTGGTGCGGATGTCGTCGGCGTGCGCGACATAGGCGACGGCGGTGGGCCTCAGGTTGTCGAAGCGCGTGTTGTAGAGCTGGTGGGCGGCGGGCCAGCTCCGGTCGCCGGGGCGGACGAGAGCGCCGTCGAGCTGGTGGGACAGTGCGGTCCAGTTCGCGGCCGCGCGGTTCGCCGCGGTCGCCGTTCGGATGCCGGTGCTCTCGGCGGAGGCGCTCGCGGCGCTCGTGCTCCCGGCCTTGCCGTCGGCGCCGCCCTGGTCGCTGCCGTTGCAGGCGGACGTCGTCGCCGCCGCGAGGACGGCGGTGGCTCCGCCGATGAACGAACGCCGTTGCATGTGTGCCTCCCGTAGGTTCCGTGGAACGAGACGGGCCCCCGGGCCCCGGGGTTCCGTGCGGCTGTGTCGCAGAACCGCTACAGAGCCGCGCGTCCCGGCACGCGCGCCGGCGGGCGGGAGCGGCGGGGTGGGCGAAACGGCCGACGCTTCGTGACGTCGGCCGCGATGGTTCGCCTGCGCAAGCGGGTCCCCCTTGTACGAAGTCGATGTGATCTTCGGATCAAGGGGAACCTAGGTCGGCGCTGTTCGAAGCGTCAATCGAAGAGGGGTGGATGCGGCCATGTCCGGAGATGGCCGTTGACAGCGACCCGTGGTGCGCGGGAGTCCGCTCCGGGTCACGCCGTCGCCGCCGCCCGTACGCCGGTTCAGCCCGTGCTGTGCCTGTCGGCGTCCGTGCGGGCCTGGCTTCTGGCGCGGCGGGCAGGGCCTCGCCAGCCGCAGGTGCAACGGGCCAGACAGAAGGGGCCCTGCTCGACCGTGGTCGTCCGGTGACCGGGGAGAGGGTCCGTCTCGTCCAGTTGCTCCACACCCACAACGTTACCCAAGCCCGGTGAACGGACTCCCGCCGCGTGACGGGTGTCCTCACCTGTCGTTAACCGGAACGACGGGAAGGCCCGGGACGGACCGGCTGGGGGTCGGTGGACGATGGTGGCGCAGCAGCAGGAACGGGCGGCGGTCCTGGTCGCGTTCGTCGCGACGGGGCTGATCGCCTGCGGCACCGGGTGCTCGGGCGGCGGGGCGGCGGCGGAGGACGTCCGTGCCGGGCCCGGCACCGTCGGGACGCTGCGTCGGGCGGTGGCCGCCCTGGAGCGCGCCGGCAGCGCGAAGGCCAGCACGTCGATGGAGATGGCCACCGGCGGGACCCGGGTCACCATCCGCGGGCAGGGCGTGTACGACTTCAGGAAGCAGACCGGGCGGCTGAAGGTGCTGCTCCCGCAGGACCCCGCGGGAGCGGCCGAGCACCGCCCGATCACCGAACTCCTCGCCCCGGGTGCTCTGTTCATGAAGAACCGGGGTGCCGGGGTGCCCGCCGACAAATGGGTAAGGGTGGAGACGGCCGGTCTCACGGACGGCAACCTGGTCACGGGGGGCGCCACCGACCCGTACGCCGCGGCCGAACTGCTGCGCGGCGCGCGGTCGGTGACCTACGTGGGCACGACCGAGATCGCCGGGATCCCCGTCCGGCACTATCGGGGGACCGCCGACCTCGGCACCGCCGCGCGGGACGCCTCGGCGGGGCAGCGGCCGGCGCTGAGGGCGGCGGCGAAGGGGTTCGCCACCACCGAGGTCCCGTTCGACGCCTACCTCGACGACGAGGGGCGGCTGCGCAAGGTCAGGCACCGGTTCAGCTTCGTCAACGGACAGCGGAAGGGCACCGTCGCGGTCGCCTCGACGCTCCTGCTGTACGACTTCGGCAGCCCCGCCGTCGTACGGCTGCCGGATTCCTCGGACATCTACGCCGGGAAGATCGCGGAGTAGTGGCTTCCGGGGAGATGGGCAAGAGCATCCGGAGCCGTAGCTTCGGATGAGGGCTGGAAATGGCCCTTCCGTGCCATGCGCGGTGTGTAGGCCGCTCCCTACTCTAGGAAGTCGGTGACGGCAGGAAGAGGTGGTGCGCGTGGCTCCGGTCGGCGGTGCGGCAGTTCAGGACCACGTGGCCCTCGCCGAGATCGACCTGTGCGCCGAGCTGATCATCGCGGCCTCGACGGCGCACGAGGACCGCCTCAGCCTGGAGAGCATCGACGCGGTCCTGAAAGTGGCCGAAGAACGCGCTCCCGGGCAGCGGGGCGTGGAGGACTAGTCCTTTCCGGCCCCCTCCGGCCCCTGTCCGGCCGTCGTCCGGTGGCCGAGGTGCGCGCGTCGGTGATGTCACATGCGTCGTATCTCTCACGTTTCGCGTGCTTCTCGTGGTTTCCGCGGCCGGCGGGCCGCTCAGCCGCTCCGCGGGCGGGTCGGCGGCTCAGGTGCGCAGCAGGCGGCCGATCGCCTTCGTCGCTTCCTCGACCTTCGCGTCGATCTCGTCGCCGCCCTTGAGGGCGGCGTCCGCCACGCAGTGACGCAGGTGCTCCTCCAGGAGCTGGAGGGCGAAGGACTGGAGCGCCTTGGTGGAAGCGGACACCTGGGTGAGTATGTCGATGCAGTAGACGTCCTCGTCGACCATCCGCTGGAGGCCGCGGATCTGTCCCTCGATGCGGCGCAGCCGCTTCAGGTGCTCGTCCTTCTGCTGGTGGTAGCCGTGGACACCGCGGTCGTGGTCGGTCACGATCTTCTGGGCGTCGCCGGAGGGCGTCGGTGCGCCGGCCTCGGTGGTCGTCATCGCGTCCTCCTGCTGGGTTCGATCGGCGAACCTGTCTGATACGCCGCTTACATATACCCCTGGTGGGTATATCGTACCGAACTTTGCTGGGTAAGGAGCCCTTGCCCGGCGCCCGTACCGGACCCCGTGCCGATCGCTGTGCCTGATGGGCGACACTGGGTGGCGGCCCATTAGCCGTGGCCGGATGATGCGCCTAGCATCAGCCTGACCGAACCGAAGCACCCCGAGGACCCCAACGTGCGCTTTCGTCTGACCCCCAGGGAGACGAGCTTCTATGACATGTTCTCCGCATCCGCGGACAACATCGTCACGGGCTCGAAGCTCCTGATGGAACTGCTCGGGGCGGACACGTCCGCTCGGGCCGAGATCGCAGAGCGTATGCGGGCCGCGGAGCACGCCGGTGACGACGCGACACACGCGATCTTCCACCAGCTGAACTCCTCCTTCATCACGCCGTTCGACCGCGAGGACATCTACAACCTCGCCTCGTCCCTCGACGACATCATGGACTTCATGGAGGAGGCCGTCGATCTGGTCGTCCTGTACCAGGTCGAGGAGCTGCCCAAGGGCGTCGAGCAGCAGATCGAGGTGCTGGCGCGCGCCGCCGAGCTGACCGCCGAGGCCATGCCGAACCTGCGGACCATGGACAACCTCACCGAGTACTGGATCGAGGTCAACCGTCTGGAGAACCAGGCCGACCAGATCCACCGGAAGTTGCTGGCTCACCTCTTCAACGGCAAGTACGACGCCATGGAGGTGCTGAAGCTCAAGCAGATCGTGGACGTGCTGGAGGAAGCGGCCGACGCGTTCGAGCACGTGGCGAACACGGTGGAGACCATCGCCGTCAAGGAGTCCTGACCCGTTCATGGACACCTTTGCTTTGATCGTGACCATTGGGGTCGCGCTCGGATTCACGTACACGAACGGCTTCCACGACTCGGCGAACGCCATCGCCACGTCCGTGTCCACGCGTGCCCTGACGCCGCGGGCCGCGCTCGCCATGGCCGCGGTGATGAACCTCGCCGGTGCGTTCCTCGGCAGCGGGGTCGCCAAGACGGTCAGTGAGGGGCTGATCCAGACGCCCGAGGGCTCGAAGGGGATGGGCATCCTCTTCGCGGCGCTCGTCGGCGCGATCACCTGGAACCTGATCACCTGGTACTTCGGTCTGCCGTCCTCGTCCTCGCACGCCCTGTTCGGCGGCATGGTCGGCGCGGCGCTGGCCGGGGGGACGACGGTCTACTGGAGCGGGCTGCTCGACAAGGTCATCATCCCGATGTTCCTGTCGCCGGTCATCGGTCTGCTCGTCGGCTATCTCGTGATGACCGCGATCATGTGGATCTTCCGGCGGTCCAACCCGCACAAGACCAAGCGCGGTTTCCGTATCGCGCAGACGGTGTCCGCGGCCGGCATGGCGCTCGGGCACGGTCTCCAGGACGCCCAGAAGACGATGGGCATCGTGGTGATGGCGCTGGTCATCGCCGGCGAACAGGGTCCGAACGACCCGATCCCGGTCTGGGTGAAGATCGTCTGTGCGGCGATGCTGTCGCTGGGGACGTACGCGGGTGGCTGGCGCATCATGCGGACGCTCGGGCGGAAGATCATCGAGCTCGATCCGCCGCAGGGCTTCGCCGCCGAGACGACCGGCGCGTCGATCATGTTCGCGTCGGCCTACCTCTTCAAGGCGCCGATCTCCACGACCCATGTCATCACCTCGGCGATCATGGGTGTCGGGGCCACGAAGCGGGTGAACGCCGTGCGGTGGGGTGTCGCCAAGAACATCGTCCTCGGCTGGTTCATCACCATGCCGGCCGCGGCGATCGTGGCGGCGCTCAGTTTCTGGGTAGTGAACCTGGCGTTCCTGTAGGGCGTGATCGCCGCTGGGGGTGCCCGGCGGTGCGGGGCCGGTCCTTCGGGGCCGGCCTTTTGCGTTTCCGGGGCCCGGGCCCCGGGGGCTGGACCCGGGAAAGCGAAGGGGCCCGCCCCCGGTCTCGGGGGCGGGCCCTTTGCGTCCTCGCGGTGGCACCGCCATGCAGCACCGCGAGGGGTTCAGGGAGGCGGTCCGGTCAGCCGAAGCGACCGGAGATGTAGTCCTCCGTGGCCTGGACGGACGGGTTGGAGAAGATGCGCTCCGTGTCGTCGATCTCGATGAGGCGGCCGGGCTGGCCCACCGCGGAGAGGTTGAAGAACGCGGTGCGGTCCGAGACGCGCGCGGCCTGCTGCATGTTGTGCGTCACGATGACGATCGTGAAGCGCTCCTTCAGCTCACCGATCAGGTCCTCGATGGCGAGGGTGGAGATCGGGTCGAGGGCCGAGCAGGGCTCGTCCATGAGGAGGACCTGCGGCTCCACCGCGATCGCCCGCGCGATGCACAGACGCTGCTGCTGGCCGCCGGACAGGCCGGACCCGGGCTTGTTCAGCCGGTCCTTGACCTCGTTCCAGAGGTTCGCGCCCTTCAGGGAGCGCTCCACGATGTCGCCGAGCTCGGACTTCTTGTAGCTGCCGTTCAGCTTCAGGCCCGCCGCCACGTTGTCGAAGATCGACATGGTGGGGAAGGGGTTGGGGCGCTGGAAGACCATGCCGATGGTGCGGCGCACGGCGACCGGGTCTATGCCGGTGCCGTACAGGTCCTCGTCGTCCAGGAGCACCTTGCCCTCGACGCGCCCGCCGGGGGTGACCTCGTGCATGCGGTTCAGGGTGCGCAGGAAGGTCGACTTGCCGCAGCCGGAGGGGCCGATGAAGGCCGTCACGGAGCGGGGCTCGACCGTCATGGAGATGTCTTCGATCGCCTTGTGGGCGCTGTAGTAGGCGGTCAGACCGCTTACGTCGATTCGCTTGGCCATGTCAGTCACTGCTTCTTTCGAAAAGGATCGGGTCGCTGATCGGCCGCGTCAGCGGCCCGTCTTGGGTGCCTTCCAGCGCGCGATGGCGCGGGCTCCCATGTTGAGGATCATGACGAACAGGATGAGCGCCAGTGCGGCCGCCCAGGCCCTGTCGGTGGACGCCGGGGTTCCCGCCGCGTACTGCTGGTAGATGTACAGCGGCAGGGAGGCCTGGGGGCCGTCGAACGGGTTGTTGTTGATGAAGCCCGTGCCCCACACCAGCAGCAGCACCGGAGCGGTCTCACCGGTGATGCGCGCGACGGCGAGCATCACGCCCGTGGTGATGCCGCCGATGGACGACGGCAGGACCACCTTGAGGATGGTGCGCCACTTCGGGATGCCGAGGGCCAGGGAGGCCTCGCGCAGCTCGTTCGGGACGAGCTTGAGCATCTCCTCGGTGGAGCGGACCACCACGGGCATCATCAGGATCGACAGGGCCATCGCGCCGGCGAAGCCGGAGTAGCCCATGCCCAGGATCAGGATCCAGAAGCTGAGGACGAACAGGCCGGCGACGATCGACGGGATACCCGTCATGACGTCGACGAAGAAGGTGACGGCCTTGGCGAGACCGCCGCGGCCGTACTCGACGAGGTAGATCGCGGTGAGCACGCCGATCGGCACGGCGATGAGCGAGGCGATGCCCACCTGCTCCAGGGTGCCGATGATCGCGTGGTAGATGCCGCCGCCGGGCTGGGCGTCGGCGACCACACCCATGGAGTGGCTGAGGAAGTAGGTGTCGAAGGCCTTCACACCGCGCTTGAGGGTCTCCCAGACCAGGGAGACGAGCGGGACGACGGCGACGATGAAGCAGACCCACACCAGACTGGTGGCGACGCGGTCCTTGGCCTGGCGGCGGCCCTCGACGCGCGCGGCGATCACGTACGTACCGAGGACGAAGAGGATCGCGGAGATCAGACCCCACTGGACCTTGCTGTCCAGGCCGGCGGCCAGGCCGACGCCCACCCCGACCGCGACGGATCCCGCCGCGATGGCCCAGGAGGACCACTTGGGCAGGCGGGCGCCGCGCAGCGTGCTGGCGTGCTTGCGGGTGACGGGTGCGTTGCTCATGCGTTGGCCCCCGAGTACTCCTTGCGGCGGTTGATGATCACGCGCGCCGCGCCGTTGACCAGCAGGGTGATCACGAACAGGACGAGACCCGAGGCGATCAGGGCGTCCTGGCCGAACTCGGTGGCCTCGTTGAACTTGGCCGCGATGTTCTGCGCAAAGGTGCCGCCGCCGGGATCGAGCAGGCTGGCCTGGATGCCGAAGCTCGGGGAGAGCACGGTGGCGACGGCCATCGTCTCGCCGAGCGCGCGGCCGAGGCCGAGCATCGAGGCGGAGATCACGCCGGAGCGGCCGAAGGGCAGCACCGACATGCGGATGACCTCCCAGCGCGTGGCGCCGAGGGCCAGTGCCGCTTCCTGGTGCATCTGCGGTGCCTGGCGGAAGACCTCGCGGCTCACGTTCGTGATGATCGGGAGGACCATGATCGCGAGCAGGATGCCGACGGTGAGCATGGAGCGGGGCGCCCCGCCCTGCCAGGTGAAGATGCCGGTCCAGCCGAAGTAGGTGTCGAGCCAGCCGAACAGCCCGTTCATGTGCGGTACGAGGACGATGGCGCCCCAGAGGCCGTACACGATGGAGGGGACGGCGGCGAGCAGGTCGATCACGTACGCGATGGGTCCGCCGAGCCTGCGCGGCGCGTAGTGCGTGATGAACAGGGCGATGCCGACCGCGACCGGGACCGCGAGGGCCATGGCGATGACCGCGGAGACCACCGTGCCGAAGGCCAGCACCGCGATGCCGAAGACCGGCGGTACGAGGTTGGTGTTCCACTCGAAGGTGGTGAGGAAGTTGCCCTCGTTCTTGCTGAGCGCGAGGGAGGCGCGGTAGGTGAGGAAGACCGCGATGGCGGCCATGATCACCAGGAGGAGGATGCCGGAGCCGCGGGAGAGCGCGAGGAAGACGCGGTCTCCGGGGCGGGTGGCGCCGCGGGCGGCGCGCTTGCTCGCGGCATCCGAAGGCCTCGGGGCAGGGGGAGGTGCTTCAGTGCTCTGTGTCGATATGTCCATCATGAGTCTCCGGTCTGCGGAGCCGTGTCGAGTGGCGGCTCCAGGCGGCGGTGCACCGGACGGTGCGGCCCGCCTCGGCGAGGCGGGCCGCACACTCGGGTCAGCTCAGGTTCGAGATGGTGGAACGAACCTTGGTGATGATCTCGTCGGGGATCGGGGCGTACTGGGCGGCGGTCAGCTGCTTCTGACCGTCCTCGCTCGCGATGTAGGTGAGGAAGGACTTGGTGGCGGCCAGGGTGTCGGCCTTGTTGCCCTTCTCGCAGACGATCTCGTAGGTGACCAGCGTGAGCGGGTAGGCGCCGTCGGCGGTCGGCTTGTAGTTCATCTCCAGGGCCAGGTCGCTGCCCGTGCCGACGACCTTGGCGGAGGAGATGGCCTTGGTGGCGTTCTCGACGGTGGCCTTGGCCGGGGTGGCGGCGTCCGTCTTGAGGGCGACGGACTTGATGCTGCCGGTGGCGTAGGAGAGCTCGAAGTAGGAGATCGCGCCGGGGGTCTGGTTCACCTGCTGGGCGAGGCCGGCGGAGCCCTGCGCGGACTGGCCGCCCTTCGCCTGCCACGCCTTGCCGCCGGAGTAGCTCCAGTCGGACGGGGCGACGGCCTTCAGGTACTTGGTGAAGTTGTCCGTGGTGCCGGACTCGTCCGAGCGGTGGAAGGCCTGGATCTTGGTGGAGGGGAGCTTCGCGTCGGGGTTCAGCTTCTGGATGGCCTCGTCGTTCCACTTCGAGATCTTGCCGTCGAAGATCTTGGCGATCGTGGAGGCGTCCAGGACGAGGTTGTCGACGCCGTCGAGGTTGTAGCCGATCGCGATGGGGCCGCCGACCATGGGCAGGTCGACCGCGGCGTTGCCGCCACAGGTCTTCTTGGCGGCCGTGGCCTCTTCGGGCTTCAGCGGCGAGTCCGAACCGGCGAACGCGGTCTGGCCCTGGATGAACGTGGTGACGCCGGCGCCCGAACCGGTCGGGTTGTAGTTGATCTGCACGTCCTTGCAGGCGGCCCTGAAGGTCGTCACCCAGGCGTCGATCGCGTTCTTCTGCGCGGAGGAGCCGGAGGCCTGCAGCTGACCCTTGGCGTCGTCACACTTGATGGCGCTGTTGTTGCTGGCCGAGGCCGAGCTGCCGCCACCGCTGGTGTCGCCGGTGTCGTCAGAACCGCACGCCGTGAGGGCCAGGGCGCCGGAGACGGCGAGAGCACCGAGGGTGAGGGCCCGCCGGTTCATGCGCTGAAGCTTCACTTCGGGAGTTCCTTCCAGGAGCCGCCGTCAGGTGGCGGCGTGCGATGTGAACTGCGTTCCGTAGCGAGGTGAAGGGGTTCGCCCTGAGGCGTCCTTCGCACCGCGTAAGGCCGAAATTAGGCAGATCAGGTGAAGGCGCCGAAGGCCGTAAGTGAACGCAGGGTGAACCCCTGACGGCGGTGCGGTGAGGTCACGGAACGCTCACGTCGAGGACACGACCGTGTCCCGGCCGAGGGGGCCGGAAGGGAAACTCCAGGTAATCGAACGGGGGTGGACGCGACGGACGGTGCCCGTGTTCCCGTCATAGCTCATTCGCCCCGATTTCCTCATGAGCAACAGCGAAGGGCCCGCTCACTACGGTGCGTGCCCGCCGTCGGCTCCCCAGGCTCGTTTCCGCGTACGCCGGGGCGCCGCGCCGGATGCCGGGAGAGGCGCCCTCATATACAGGGGAACACGTCAGGCCGGACGCAGCGCGTCCAGCAGCGCGTCGACCAGATCGCGGTCGCGTGGCTGGGTGAGGCGGTGGCGTGCGGCGGTGGGGGAGAGCCAGAGCAGGCGGTCGACCTCGTCGTTCGGGGCGAAGCGGCCGTCGGCCGCCTCGGCGCCCCAGTAACGGACCTCTTTGGGGCGGCCGGCGACGAGATAGCGGAGTGTGGGAAGCACGGCGCCGGGGACGGCGCCGTAGCCCGTCTCCTCCTCGACCTCGCGCAGCGCGCCGGTCAGGAACCCCTCGCCGCGTTTCAGCTTGCCCTTCGGGTGCGACCAGTCGTCGTACTTGGGCCGGTGGACGAGGCAGATCTCCAGCGCGGAGTCGACCGGGGAGCGGCGCCACAGGACGCAGCCCGCCGCGTGAATGGTGTCGTCGGCCATGGGGCCTCCCTCAGGGGATGCGTACGGCTTCCTTCTGCCAAGCCTGCTGGAAGGCGAACCGGGCCGCCTCCACCTCGTGCCGCTGGTCGGCGTGCAGCACACCGAGCGCGTACGCCGTCGCCGGCGCGATGCGCGGGGTGCGTGCCGCCGCGGCCGCCGCGGAGGCCGCCTCCGCCGCGTCCCGGTGCCGGTTGAGCGCCTTGCCCGCGCCGAGCAGGCGTACGTCGACGGGGCACTCCCCCCGGTGCAGCACCTCACCGGCGTAGCGGTGCAGCCGCAGCAGCAGCCGGACCTGGTGCCAGGGCGCGTCCTGGGACTGGGGAGCGGTGTCGACGGCGAGGCCGTGCACCAGGGCTTCGGCGTTGTAGGGGCGGCCCGCGACGACCAGCGGCAGCGCGCCGACGGCGTCGGCCAGCCGGTCCTGGGCCGCGGCGGCCAGCGGCCGCAGATCGGTGGTGTCCGCGGCCGGGGCCAGCGGAACCTCGCTGGCCAGTACGGCGACGCTGTCGGCGACGGCGTGGAAGCGGGAGGAACCGAGCGCCTGGAGGGCCGCCGAGTGGGCGCGGGTGCGGGCGAGCGTGAGCTGGCGGTCCAGGAGCGCGCCCGCCTTCGCGGCTCCGACGGTGAGACGGCCGGTCTTGGGGGCCGCGGCGGGGGTCCGCCCGGACTGGCCGGGCAGGGCGGCCGTGCCGGACAGCCGGTTCAGCGCGCCGATCAGCCGCTCCAGGCGCGCGGCATAGGCGTGTTCGCGGGCCAGGGTGCCCGAGAGCCAGGCCAGTTCGGGGCGCATCCCCTCGGACCAGTCCGCGTCGAGGAGCGGCCGGAAGGTGTGCAGGCTGCCGCTGATGCGGCGGGCGGAGTGCCGCAGGGAGCGCGCCGCGTCGCCGGACTCCCCTGCTCCGCCCGCCGCGCCACCGGTCTCCCGGTGCTGGCGCAGCGAGCGGAGGAATTCCGTGGCCTGGGCCCGCAGATAGCCCGCCAGGGCGTCACCGATCGGGGTGTCTCCCTCGTCGAGGGCGGCCGCCCCGGTCACGGAGCCGGTGGGGGGATCAAGGTGCTGCTGTGCCACGCCGGCGCCTCCGGGCGTCTATGAGCATCTCCTGGACGTTCCGCAGGGGCTGTCCCTCCGCGTCGGTCGCGTGGCGGATCCACTCGCCGTCGGGGCCGAGGTGCCAGGAGGCCGTGGTGTCGGACATGCCGGTCTCCAGCAGCCGGTTGAGGGCCGCTCGGTGAGCCGGGTCGGTGACCCTGACCAGGGCCTCGATCCGTCGGTCGAGGTTGCGGTGCATCATGTCGGCGCTGCCGATCCACACCTCGGGTTCGCCTCCGTTGCCGAAGGTGAAGACCCGGGAGTGCTCCAGGAAGCGGCCGAGGACGGAGCGCACCCGTATGTTCTCGGACAGGTCCGCGACGCCGGGTCGGACGGCGCATATCCCGCGCACCCACACGTCGACCGGCACGCCGGCCTGGGAAGCGCGGTACAGCGAGTCGATGAGTGCCTCGTCCACCATCGAGTTGACCTTGATGCGGACGAAGGCGGGACGCCCGGCCTTGTGGTGCTGCACTTCCTTGTTGATCCGCGCGATCAGGCCGTCGCGCAGCGACTTGGGTGCGACGAGCAGACGGCGGTAGGTCTCGCGGCGCGAGTAGCCCGAGAGCCGGTTGAAGAGGTCGGAGAGGTCCGCGCCGACCTGGGGGTCGGCGGTGAGCAGTCCGAGGTCCTCGTACAGCCGGGCGGTCTTCGGGTGGTAGTTGCCGGTGCCGACGTGGGAGTAGCGGCGAAGGGTCTCGCCCTCCTGCCGGACGACGAGCGAGAGCTTGCAGTGGGTCTTGAGGCCGACGAGGCCGTACACCACGTGGCAGCCGGACTCTTCGAGCTTGCGGGCCCACTTGATGTTCGCCTGCTCGTCGAAGCGGGCCTTGATCTCGACCAGGACGAGGACCTGCTTGCCGGACTCGGCCGCGTCTATCAGCGCGTCCACGATCGGCGAGTCGCCGGAGGTGCGGTACAGGGTCTGCTTGATGGCGAGCACGTCCGGGTCGGCCGCGGCCTGTTCCAGGAAGGCCTGCACCGAGGTGGAGAAGGAGTCGTACGGGTGGTGCAGCAGGACGTCGCGCTCGCGCAGCGCGGCGAAGATGTCGGGCGGCGACGCCGACTCGACCTCGGCGAGGTCGCGGTGGGTGCCCGCGATGAACTTGGGGTACTTCAGCTCGGGCCGGTCCAGGGATCCGATGCCGAAGAGGCCGGTGAGGTCCAGGGGACCCGGCAGCGGGTACACCTCGGCCTCGGAGATCTTCAGTTCGCGTACGAGGAGATCGAGGACGTAGCGGTCGATGGACTCCTCGACCTCCAGGCGCACCGGCGGGCCGAAGCGGCGCCGCATGAGCTCCTTCTCCAGGGCCTGGAGGAGGTTCTCGGCGTCGTCCTCCTCGACCTCCAGGTCCTCGTTCCGGGTGAGCCGGAAGGTGTGGTGCTCCAACACCTCCATACCCGGGAACAGCTCCTCCAGGTGGGCCGCGATCACGTCCTCGATGGGGACGTAGCGGTTCGGGGAGGCCTCCAGGAAGCGGGAGAGCAGGGGCGGGACCTTGACCCGCGCGAAGTGGCGGTGGCCGCTGACCGGGTTCCGTACGACGACGGCGAGGTTCAGGGACAGCCCCGAGATGTACGGGAAGGGGTGCGCGGGGTCGACCGCCAGCGGGGTCAGGACCGGGAAGATCTGGTGGCGGAAGAGAGTGAACAGGCGGGCCTGCTCCTTCTCGGTCAGCTCGCTCCAGCGGACCAGGTGGACGCCCTCCTCCGCGAGCGCGGGGGCGACGTCCTCCTGGTAGCAGGCGGCGTGCCGGGCCATGAGTTCGCGCGAGCGGGCCCAGATCATCTCCAGGACCTCGCGGGGCTGGAGGCCCGACGCGGACTTGGTGGCGACACCGGTGGCGATGCGGCGCTTGAGGCCGGCCACCCGGACCATGAAGAACTCGTCCAGGTTGCTGGCGAAGATCGCCAGGAAGTTGGCGCGCTCCAGAAGCGGCGTGTTCGGGTCCTCCGCGAGCTCCAGAACGCGCTCGTTGAAGGCGAGCCAGCTGCGCTCGCGGTCCAGGAAGCGGCCTTGCGGCAGCATGATCCCGTCCTGCTCCAGGTCCTCGTACTCGTCGAGGTCGGCGTCGAGGTCGGGCTCCAGGTCGGACACGTTCGCCGCCACGGTGTGCGGGCGGTGGGCGGCGATGGAGCCGACGGAAGGCTGCGGGTGCTGCACGGGTGCCTGGGCGCTTCGCTGGTTCATGGACCCATTCTTCCGTGCCGGAGGCGAGACCGGCGCGTCGGAGAGGGCGGGTACCAGTGCGTTGATGCGGAGCTTTCCGTTCCGCATGGCTGGCGGGCGCTCACTCCCCGTGGGCGGTGAGGACTCGTTCTCCGGCGGGGGAGAAGGCTCGGGCACGGCGGGCTGCATTCCTTGAGCGTCGCAAGGTCACCTGAATCGATGGTTACGGCGACATGACGTGCGGGATATCTGGGGGAGACTCCCGGACGTCCGCACGTCCGGGAGCCGTGTACATATCCACCCGCTTCGACCGAGGGTGCGCCGGTGTCACCGCCTACGCGTGGCGGCGGCGCAGCAGGGCGAAGGCAGCGGCGGCCGCGAGTCCCGTGACGGCCAGCAGCAGGCCGCTCTCCACGAACTGGAGAGGCCAGAAATGGGACTCCGGCTGGTAGGTCGTCCAGAAATCGGTCAGCCCCGACCCCTTCACACACCTTTCGAGGGCGGCGGCGCTGTCGGTTCCGACGCAGGCCATGCTGGTGCTCAGCCGCTCGCCGTCGCCGGTGACGGCACCGTGTTCCAGGACCAGGGTGCCGTTCGGGAGCCGGAGCGCGGACAGTCCGGTGGCCGTCTCCGCGGGCCACAGGCTCATCCGGAACCTGTCCAGCACCTCGTGCAGGACGTATGCCGCCGCGAGGGCGGCCGCCGCGGCGGGCAGGGCCCTGCGCAGGGCCAGGCCGGCGAGCGCGCCGAGGGCGAGGCCCGCGAGGGCGTACGCGACGGCCGCCGGCCCCGAGGAGATGAAGACGTTCGTGTCGAACCAGCCGCCGAACAGTTCCTGGTTCCCGGCACGGCGTGCCCAGTCGCCGAGCAGAACCGCCAGGGTGGTGCCCGCCGTCAGCAGGACCGCGGGGACGGCGAGCCGGGTGGCGAGCCAGCGCGCCGGGGTGACGGACTGGGTCCACGCCAGCCGCGCCGTGCCGCTCTCCAGCTCGCGGCCGGTCAGCGCGGCACCAGCCCAGACCGCGACCGCGTACATCAGATACGTGACACAGGCGGAGACCAGGGCCAGACCGTTGGCGTAGATCTTGTGCGCCTCGGTCTCCTGGATGATTCCGCAGTCCATCGGGAACGGGTCCGCCGCGTCGCAGCCGCCGGTGGCCGCGCGGGCGTCGGGGCCGATGGCGTGCATCCAGACCAGGGCCGCCACGACGGTGAGCAGGGCGGCGCCCCAGACGTACAGGGCCGTGCGGTGCAGGCGCAGCACGGTCCAGGTGAGGCCGGTCGGGCGGCCGTACCGGGTCAGGGCCGACGGGCGGTGCGGGGCCGGGCCGGACGGGCGTTGCCCGGTCAGGGTGCTCATGAGGTCGACCTCTTCCGCAGGACGGCGAAGGCGGCGGCGACCAGGATCGCGGCGGCGGCCAGCAGGACGCCGGTCTCCAGGAGCTGGCGGGGCCAGTAGTCGGGGGAGGGGAGGTACTCGCGGGTGAAGCGGACGACGTCGTGCCGCGCGAGGCAGGCGTGGCTGTCGTAGCAGCCCGGGTCGGGGATCTCCGCGCCCGTGGAGGTGATCGCCCGGCTCCGGACGGACAGTTCGGGCTGCTGGTAACTGCCCTGGAAAGGCCATGAGTTGGCACGGAACGCGTTGACCGAGTACTGAGCGATGCCCGCGACGGCGAGGGCCGGCAGGGTGCGGCGCAGCGCGAGACCGGCGAGGGCGCCGAGGGCGAGAGCGAGGAGCGGGGCGGCGACGGTGGCCGGGCCGATGGAGAAGTACAGGGCGCGCGGCCTGATGCCGGCCAGCAGGAGATTGCTGTGGGCGGACCACAGCATTCTGTACAGCACGACCAGCAGCCCCGTTCCCGCGGTGATGAACAGCGCGGGCACCGCCAGTTTGGCGGCGAGCCAGCGGGCCGGGGTGACGGACTGGGTCCAGGCCAGCCGCGCGGTGCCGCTCTCCAGTTCGCGGGCGGTCAGCGTGCCGGCCGCGAAGACGGCGACAGCCAACGAGGCGATGTTCAGCAGGGAGGCCGGGTCCTGGAAGAGGTCGTTGTAGGTGCCCGAGAGGGTGCCCGTGAATCCGACGGTCCAGGCGTCCTCCTGCACACCCGCGTATCCGAACGTGTCGAGCAGATGCTGCGTGTGGCCGGCGCCGGGGCCGTACAGCCACAGCAGCAGCCCGGCGGTGAGCGCGACGAAGCCGGTCCAGACCCACAGAGCGGTGCGGTGCAGCCGCAGAACCGTCCAGACCAGGCCGCGCGGGGCGGGCAGGGCGCGGCGCGGGGGAGCCGTCGTGGTGGCGGCGCTCATCGGGTCACCGCCACGGGGGACGCGGTCGTGCCGGGGGTGATCAGCGCGGGGGCTTGCGGGGAGCGCAGATGGGCGAGGACCAGTTCCTCCACCGAGGGGCGTTCGGCCTCCCAGTGCTCGTCCACCGGCCCGTCGTTGCGTATCAGGGCCGTGAGACCGCGGCCGGCGGCGCGGGACTCGACGACGAGATGCGGGGAGAGGTCGGCGGGGGTGCCGCGGCCGGTCACCAGGGTGTGCGCCATGAGCAGGTCGTCCAGGCCGCCGCCGAGCCGGATGCGTCCTCCTCCCAGGAGCAGCAGGTGATCGCAGGCGTCGGCCAGCTCGGTGACGATGTGCGAGGACATCAGCACCGTGGTCCCGTGTTCGGCCGCGTCGGCCATCAGGGTGCCCAGCAGTTCGTGGCGGGCCAGCGGGTCCAGGTCGGCCATCGGTTCGTCCAGCAGCATCAGGTCGGGCCTCTTGCCCAGCGCGAGGGCGAGCGCCACGCGGGTCCGCTGGCCGCCGGACAGCTTCCGGACCTTGGTGCCGGGGTCGAGCGAGCCCTGTTCCACGATCGCGGCGGCGTGCGCGGCGTCCCAGCGGGCCGGGTTGAGCTCGGCGCCCAGGCGCAGGGTCTCGGCGATCGTGAGCTGGGGGTGCAGGGGCTTGTCCTGGGCCAGGTAGGCGACGCTCTCGCGGGCCTCGGCCGGGCCGCCGCCGAGCACGGTGAGAGTGCCGGCGGCGGGGCGCAGCAGCCCGGCCACGGTCGCCAGCAGCGTCGACTTGCCCGCGCCGTTGGGGCCGACGAGGGCGCTGACCCGCCCGGCCGGGAGGCGGAAGGAGCAGTCGTCCAGGGCCGCGGCGGAGCGCCGGCCGTGGCGCACGGTGAGGCCGTGCGCCTCGACGGCGACGGTGGATCGGGTGGTGCTGGTGGAACTCACTGGTCCCCCTTCGGGAAATGTGCGTCCAGTACGGAGGCGAAGAGCGCCGCCACGTCCTCGTGGTCGAGGCCGGCGGCGTGGGCGCTTCGGGCCCAGGCGTCGAGCTCCTCGCGCAGGGGCGAGTCCGCCGGGGCGGCGCCGAGGGTCTTGCGGACGAAGGTGCCGAGACCGCGCCTGGCCTCGACCAGCCCCTCGCGCTCCAGTTCGCGGTACGCCTTCAGGACGGTGTTCGGATTGATGGCGGTGGCTTCCACGACCTCGCGGGCCGTGGGGAGCTTGTCGCCCGGTTCGAGGAGACCGAGGCGCAGCGCCTGCTTCGTCTGCTGGACGATCTGGACGTAGGTGGCGACGCCGCTGCGCCGGTCGATGCGGTACGCGACCACTCGGACAACCACCCTTTCACTAATTGAGTAGTGAAAGGGTGGTGCAAGGTAGGGGTCGAGGTCAAGTCCCGGACGAGCGGAGGGTGTTGCTCCGGAGTCGCCCGGGTGTTGCCGGGGTGGTGGATCCGGCGGTGGACCGGCCGTGGACCCGATGGTGAATCCGGCGGTGAATCCGCTGGTCAGCGCTGTGATGGATCCCGTGATGGATCCTGTGGCGGATCGGGCTGTCCGGTGGGTGTGCGGGGCCTTCGGAAATTTCCGGCCGATGTGTGAACCGATCGGCGGGGCTCGTCCGATGAGGGGATGTGAGGGAAACGAGAAGCGACGGAGAGCTGCTGCGTGCCATCGCGGCGGACGGGGACCGTCGCGCCTTCGAGGAGTTGTACCGGCGGTACGCGCCCTGGCTGACCGCGAGGCTGCGCGGCCGGTGCGCCGACGCCGGGATCGTCGACGACATCGTCCAGGAGACCTTCCTCGCCGTCTGGCGCGGCACCGCCCGCTACCGCGAGGAGGGCGACCCGGCCGGCTGGCTGTGGCGCATCGGCTCACGGCGCCTGGTCGACACGATGCGCGGCGACGGCGCGCGCGGCCGGCTCCGCAACGCGCTGTCCCGGCTGCGGCATCGCGACGAGGCCTCGGCGGAGGAACGCGTGCTGGCAGGCGTCGAACACGGCGACCTGGCGGGAGCGCTGACCAGACTCTCGCCCGAACTCCGGGCGGTGCTCCAGGCCACGGTGATCGACGGACTCACCACCAGGGAAGCGGCCGTCCTGCTCGGCATTCCGCCGGGCACGGTCAAGACGCGGGCACTGCGTGCGCGCAAGCAGTTGCGGGAGGCGTTGGCATGAGCGACGACCGTCACGGAAGCGATGGCGACGAGATGAACGGTCACAGCCGCACGGCCTGGCACGTACCGGAGGAGGACCTTCGGGCCTACGTCCAGGGCGAGTTGACAGCGCCCCGCCTGTGGTCCGCCGACACCCACCTCGCCGCGTGCGCGCGCTGCCGGGAGACACTGGCCGCGGTCAGCGACCCGGTCGCCCTGGACACCGGGTGGGAGCGGCTCGACGCCGAACTCGACGCCCCGCGGCCGGGCCCCGTCGAGTGGCTGCTCATCCGGCTCGGCGTCGCCGACCACACGGCACGGCTGCTGACCGCCTCCCCCGCCCTGCGCCGCTCCTGGCTGGGCGCGATCGGCGCCCTCCTGGCCATGACCGTGGTCGCGGCCGACGCGGCGCGGGCCGGGGCCACGCCCACCCTCTTCCTGGCCCTCGCGCCGCTGCTCCCGCTCGCCGGGGTCGCGGTGTCCTACGGCCCGGGGATCGACCCGACGTACGAGATGGCCGTGGTCTCACCCCTGCACGGCTTCCGGCTGCTGATGATCCGCACGGTCGCGGTGCTGACCGTGTGCCTGGGACTCAGCGGGCTCGCGACCCTCGCCCTCCCCTCCTACGGACTGCACGCCCTGACCTGGCTGCTGCCCGCCCTCGCCCTCACCGCGACCGGACTCGCGCTCACCGCCCGGCTCGGTCCCGTCCTCGCCCCCTCCCTGGTCGGTGGCGGCTGGGTCGGCCTGCTGGCCGTGGCTCAGGCGACCGCGGAGTCCGACACCACGCTCGCCCCGTTCACCGCGGCCGGGCAGGGCGTCTCCGGAGCCGTCGCGGCTCTGGCCGCCGCACTCCTCTATCTCGCGCGGGACCGGTTCGACGCGTCGCGCCTCCCGTTCACCGACTTCGACAGGAACGCAGCATGATCCCCACCGTCTCCGCCTCCGGGCTGACACTCCGCTTCGGCGGGACGCTCGCGCTCGACGACGTCTCCGTCCGCCTCGCAGAAGGAGTCACCGGCCTCCTCGGGCCCAACGGCGCCGGAAAGACCACCCTGTTGCGGGTACTGGCCACCGCCGTGCCCGCCGACCGGGGCTCCTTCACGGTCCTCGGCCACGACCCGGGCACCACCGCCGGACGCCTGGACGTGCGGCGCGCGCTGGGCTACCTCCCGCAGACACCCGGGTTCCACCAGGACTTCTCCGCCTTCGAGTTCGTCGACTACGTGGCGATCCTCAAGGAACTGACCGACCGGATCGCCCGGCACCGCGAGGTGCGCCGCGTCCTGGACCGCGTCGGCCTGTCCGATGTGCGGGGCAAGCGCATCAAGCGGCTGTCCGGCGGCATGCGCCAACGGGTCGCGCTGGCCGCCGCCCTGGTCGGCGACCCCGCTTTCCTCGTCCTCGACGAACCGACGGTCGGCCTCGACCCCGAACAGCGCATGCGCTTCCGGGAACTGATCGCCCAGGCGGGCGAGGGCCGAACCGTCCTGCTCTCCACCCACCAGACCGAGGACGTCGCGATGCTCTGCCACCGTGTGATCGTCATGGACGCCGGCCGCATCCGCTTCGAGGGCACCCCCGCGGAGCTGACCGAACGAGCGGCCGGCCGGGTGTGGAGCAGCACGGAACGCGATCCGTCGGCCCGAGCCGGATGGCGCACAGGCACGGGCGCCTTCCGCAATGTCGGCGATCCGCCCGAGGGCGCCGACCTCCTCGAACCGACGCTGGAGGACGGCTACTTGCTCACGCTCGACGCCAAGGCCGCGGAGGTGGCGGCATGAGCGCCCCCACGGACACGATCACGCAGGCTGCTCCCACGGGGGTGGAGCCGCCTGCCCGGGGCAGGGAGTCCCGGTCGGCCGCGGTCCTGGCCCTCGCCCGCTTCGAAGCACGCGAACTGCTGCTCCAGATCCCGGTCCTGTTCTTCCTCCTCCTGTATGTCGGCTATGCCGGCTGGAGGTTGTTCATCGGGGGCGACGGCATGGACGACTTCCCGGTCCTCCAGGACGCCGACAGGGCCACCCAGCCGACACCCATGCTGCTGGCCGTCGCCGTGTTCGTCTGCGTCAACCGCGCGGTGCTGCGGTCCCGGCGGCAGTCCACCGACCAGCACTTCGACGTCCTGCCCATGGAGCGGTGGCGGCGTACGGTGGCGCACGCGCTGTCCGTCCTGCCGCTCGGCGCGATCACGGCGCTCGTCGTCGGCTTCCAGTACACCTGGGCGGCGCTGAAGCCGGGCGCCGTCGGCCACGGCTCACCCGCCGAACTGGTCGTGGGCCCGCTGCTGGTCCTGCTGGCCGGTGTCCTCGGTGTCCTGCTCGCCCGGGTGATACCGGTCGGGTTCGTCGCCCCGCCCTTCGTGATCGGCGCGTTCGTCCTCACCAGCCTGGTCTCCGCGGCCACCCAGGGAAAGCACTGGGTGAGCTGGCTCGGACCGGTCGTCGTGGAAGAGGGGGCCGACCCCTTCCCCTCCGAACTGCTGGGCCGCCCGGCCGCCTGGCACGCGCTCTATCTCACGGGCCTGGTGGTCCTGCTGCTCTGCGTCGCCGTGCTGGTGAGCGGCGGCCGCACGAGGCTGATCACGTCCGTGACCGCTCTGTCCCTCGCCGCGACGGCCGTCGGTGTGGCCGGGCAGTCCCCGGGCGAGCCCGCCTCGCTGATCGCCGCCCGCACCAAGGCGTCCGTCAGCCCGCAGAAGGAGCAGACCTGTGTGCGGCACGGACGGTCCACGTACTGCGCCTTCCCGGAGTGGACCGGCCGCACCGCCGACTGGGCCCAGGCCGTCGACCGCATCCAGTCCCGGGCGGGAGGGTCGGCCAGAGGCGAGCGGCTGACCGTGCGCCAGAGGATCGACGCCCGCTACGGCCTTCAGAGCGATGCCGCGATCACCCCGTCCACCAGGCCGGGAACGGTGACCGTGGGCACGCACTGGGGCGGCAACCGCCTTCCCGAGTTCGCGGTCGGTGTCGCCTCGGTCCTGGTCGCGGGCACCGAGGACGCCGTCGACAGCATGTGCGACGCCCGCGTGGTGACCACGATGTGGCTCGCCCTGAGCACACAGCCGGACCCGATGAAGTCCCTCCGCGATGTCCGGCTCGACGACAGCGTCGAGGGCTCCGCGGTCGCGATCGCCCCCACGACCTCCCTGTCCATGTCCGCTCGGCAGACCACCGTGGTGCGCGAACTGCTCCAGAAGCCGCACTACAGCGTCGCCGCGAAGGTGAAGGCGCACTGGACGGAACTGACGTCCGCGAAGACGACCACGGCGCGGGTGGCCGAACTGCTCGGCGTACCGGCCGGAGGCAAGGGGACCGCGGCGGACTCGGGGAGTGGCTCGTGCGGGGAGTAGCGGGCGAGACAGGGGAGGCGGGGGAGATGAAAGAGACGGCCGGATCGGCAGGGTCGGCCGGATCGGTGGGGACGGTCGGATCGGTCGGGTCGGCCAGGTCGGTGGGTGGGGGTTCCGCCGGTCGGCCCGCGGAAGCCGCCGGACCCCGTGGGAGGGGCCCCGCGGAAGCCGCCGGGCCTCCTCCCGCACACGTCATGGCGCGCGCCCTGCTCCGCCCCGTGTGGCGCGGCCTGCCCCGACAGGCCCTGGTGACAGGAGGCGTCCTCGGGCTGCTGCTGGCCGGCGCTTCCCGGACGGCCTCCGGTCCACCGGATCCCTGGCTGTGTCTGACCCTGTTGCGGGCCTCCGCCCTCGCGTTCGCCCTGGGGCTGGCGTTCCTGCTCGACGATCCCGCCCGGCATACCACGGCCACGGCGCCGGCCAGACGCCCGGTGCGGACCGGGCTGCGGCTGGGGCTCGGCGTGCCGTTCATGGCGGTGTGCTGGACGGCCGCGCTGTTCCTCATACCGGCCAGGGGCCGGCCCCCGTTGGGCGCGATCACCCTCGAAGCGGCCGCCGTCATGACCCTCGCGCTGGCCTCCGCGCTCATCGCCGTGCGGTACTCGACGGCCACCGAACCGGGGCTCGCGATATCCGCCGGACTCGTGGGCGCGTTCTTCGCCGCAGCTCTGCTGCTTCCCCAGCGCTGGGAGCTGTTCGTCAGCTCGTCCGACCCGCACTGGGACGACGCGCACCGACGATGGGCGGGCGTCCTGGTCGTGGCGGTGCTGGTGGGAGCCCGCTGTGTGGCCGAACCCCTGCGGCGGCGCCGGGCAATCGCCCTCGCCCACCGCTGACTCGGCCTCCGCCCTCGGCCGTTGACTTCGGCCTGCGCCTTCGGCCTGCGCCTTCGGCCTCTGCCTTGGGCCTCTGCCTTGGGCCTCCGCCTTCGGCCCCGGGAACGGGCTCGCGGAGCGAGGGCTCAGGACTCCGTTCGGTACATCAGGTCCGTCTCGTGGGTGATGAAGCCGAGACGCTCGTAGACGGTGACCGCCGCCTTGTTGTCGGCGTCGACGTAGAGCATCGCGGTGGGCAGGGCCTGCGCGGCGAGGTGGCGCAGTCCGATCGTGGTCAGTGCCTTGCCGAGTCCGCCGCCCTGGGCACCGGGGCGTACACCGAGGACGTACACCTCACCCAGCCCCTCCTCTGCGTGGACCTTGGTCCAGTGGAAGCCGACGAGTTCGTCGCCGCGGAAGGCGAGGAAGAATCCGGCCGGGTCGAACCACGGTTCGGCGATCCGGTCGTCCAGGTCGCGCTGGGTGAGGGAGCCCTGCTCGGGGTGGTGGGCGAAGGCGGCCGCGTTCACGGCGAGCCAGGCGGAATCGTCCTGGCCCGGCACGAAGGTCCGGACGGTCACGCCCTCCGGCAGCTTCGGCTCGGGCAGGTCAAGGTTCTCCAACGGGCGCCGCATCTGGCGCAGTTCGCGGAAGAGGGTGAGGCCCAGGACCTGGGCGAGATGCCGGGCGGCGGAGTGCCCGCCGTGCGCCCACACCCGCAGCCGCTTGCCGGACTCGTTGAGCATCGCGGAGCCGAGCGCCCGTCCGTGCCCGTGCCCCCGGTGCGCCGGGTGGACGACCAGTTCGGCGGCCGGAGCCTCGACCGGGTCGGTGTCCTCCAGCTGTGCGTAGCCGATCAGTTCGTCGCCGACGGTCAGCAGCAGATGCCGGACGCCCTCACGGCTTCCGCCCCTCAGCTGAAGCCGACCCTGCTCGGACACGGCCTGCTGCCCATCCGCCCGGGCGGCGTCCGAGAGCAGCCGGAGTACGTCCTCGGCCTGCTCCGGGGAGAGCACGGAGTGGGCCTCGATGGAGCGGGAGAGGGCGAAGGGTGCCGCGTCGTCGCTGGTCATGGATACGAGGGTACGGCTCGGCGATGGGGGGACAAGGAGTTGGGCGACGCGGACACGGATCGTGGCGGGGAGGGAGGAGCAGGGAACGGCGGAGGCGCCGTGGCCGAGGAGACCGGAGCGGGCCTCGGCGGATCGCGGCAGAAGGCCGAAGCAGGGAGTCGCGGCCGGGGGTCGAGGGAGGGGGTCGAGGGCGTGCCCCCGACGAGCTGCGGTGACGCGGTTGTCGGCTTTCGGTGTGGTGATGGCAACGAGTCTTTAACCCCTGAACCCCTTCCGCGCTACGCGCGTTGATCCTAAAGTGCGTGCAAAGCGACGGCTGTTCACCAGCCGGCACACGGAGCGCACAGCACCCGTGGCACGCGCCACCCGCACCACCCGCTCGGCTCACGCACGGCACACCGTTTCGGCCTTCACCGTTCTCCAGGGGGAACCATGCCGCCCACGATCCGGTACAGACGCACGCATCGACTCCTCGCGGCCGCCGCCGGTCTCGCCACCGTCGGGGCGCTGGCCGCCGCGGTCCCGGCGAGCGCGCACCAGGACAAGGCGACACCGTCGCACCACCACGGCAGCGGCCGCTACCAGGACGTCCAGCTGCTGTCCTTCAACGACCTGCACGGCAATCTGGAGCCGCCGACCGGCTCCTCGGGCCGGGTCACGGAACTCCAGGCGGACGGCACGACGAAGACCGTCGACGCGGGTGGTGTCGAATACCTGGCCACGCATCTGCGCAACGCCCGCAAGGGCAACCCGTACTCGATCACGGCGGCCGCCGGCGACATGGTCGGCGCCTCCCCGCTGATCTCCGGCCTCTTCCACGACGAGCCGACGATCGAGGCGCTCAACGGCCTCGACCTCGACGTCACTTCGGTCGGCAACCACGAGTTCGACGAGGGTGCCAAGGAACTGGCCCGGCTTCAGAAGGGCGGCTGCCACCCGACGGACGGCTGTTACGGCGGCAAGAAGTTCACCGGCGCCGACTTCCCCTACCTCGCGGCGAACGTGACCGACGAGAAGAGCGGGAAGCCGATCCTCAAGCCCTACTGGGTGTGGAAGAAGAACGGCGTCAAGGTCGGCTTCATCGGCGTCACGCTGGAGGGCACGCCGAACATCGTGTCCGCCGAGGGCGTCAAGGGCCTCAAGTTCGGCGACGAGGTCGAGACGATCAACAAGTACGCCAAGGAGCTCCAGCGCCAGGGCGTGAAGTCGATCGTCGCGCTGATCCACGAGGGCGGGGCGCCCGCGTCGACGGCGTACAACTACGACTGCGACAGCCCCGGTGCCGGGGACGGCATCTCCGGGCCGATCGTCGACATCGCCAAGAACGTCACGCCGGCCGTGGACGCGCTGATCACCGGCCACACCCACCAGGCGTACGCGTGCACCATCCCCGACCCGGCGGGCCGGCCCCGCATGGTCACCTCGGCCTCCTCCTTCGGCCGGCTGTACACGGACACGACCCTGACGTACGACCGCTGGAGCGGCGACATCGCCCGTACGGCGGTGAAGTCCGCGAACCACGTGGTCACCCGTGATGTCGCGAAGGCCACCGACATGACGACGCTGGTCACCAAGTGGAAGGCCCTCGCCGATCCGGTCGCCTCGCGTCCCCTCGGCTACATCGCGGGCGACATCGGCAACACCGGCACCGAGTCCCCGCTCGGCGACCTGATCGCCGACGCGCAGCTCGCGTACGCCAAGTCCGTCGACCCGGAGGCCGACCTCGCGGTGATGAACCCGGGCGGCATCCGCGCCGGACTCACCTTCCCGGCGAGCGGCGCCGAGGGCGACGGTGTGGTGACCTACGGAGAGGCGTACACGGTCCAGCCGTTCGCCAACACCGTCAACCTGGTCGACCTCACCGGCGCCCAGGTGATCACCGCGCTTCAGCAGCAGGTCAGCGGCGCCAACGAGGCCTCCCCGAAGATCCTCCAGATCTCCAAGGGCCTCACCTACACCCTCGACCTGACCAAGACCGGCGCGGCGCGTGTCGTCGCCGACTCGGTCAAGCTCGACGGCACGGCGATCGACCCGGCCGCCACCTACCGCGTCGCGATGAACTCCTTCCTCGCGGGCGGCGGCGACGGCTTCGCCGAGCTCGGCAAGGGCGGCAACGTCCGTGTCGGCGGCGACGACCTGGCGGCCCTGGGGGCCTACCTGACGGCCAACTCCTCGGCCGCGACGCCGTACCCGGTCCCCGCGGCGGACCGGATCACGATCGTGAAGTAGCCGGAACCGCCGACCGGTCCGGCACTCGGTCCGCCGGGCCGGAGCGGTCCGGTCCGGGCGCCGGCCGATGACGAGCGAGCCCCCACCCGCTGCCGGGTGGGGGCTCGCTCGCGCCGGAGAGGGGGTCAGGGCGTGTCGGGCGGGGCCGTCTGTGCCCCCGGAAGCCGTACGGCCGCGATCGTGCCGCCGCCCTCCGCGGGACTCAGCGTCACCTCGCCGCCGCACTGCTGGACCGTGCGGGCCACGATGGACAGGCCGAGGCCCGAACCGGGGAGGGCCCGCGCGTCCGGGGAACGCCAGAAGCGGTCGAAGACGTGCGGGAGTTCGTCGCCGGGGATGCCGGGGCCGTGGTCGCGCACGGTCAGCTCGCCGTCCTTCAGCCGGATGTCGATCGTTCCGCCCGCGGGGCTGAACTTCACCGCGTTGTCGAGGATGTTCACGATCGCCCGCTCCAGGGCGGAGGGCTCCGCCCGGACGAACCAGGGCTGAAGGTCGGCGGTGATCGTCAGCTCCGGGCCGCGCAGCCGGGCCCTGCGCAGGGCCGCTTCCACGATGTCCTGGAGCGCCACGACCTCCACGCGGTCGGCCGGGTGTCCCGCGTCCGAACGCGACAGCGTCTGAAGGTCGCCGATCAGCGCCGCCAGCTCGGTCATCTGCGCCGTCACCGAGGCGAGCAGCGCCTTGCGGTCCGCAGGGGGGATCGGGCGGCCGATCTCCTCGCTGCGGGTGAGGAGTTCGATGTTCGTCCGCAGGGAGGTGAGCGGCGTCCGCAGCTCGTGCCCGGCGTCGGCGATGAGCTGCTGCTGCACCTCGCGTGAGCTCGCGAGGGAGGCGGTCATCGAGTTGAAGGAACGGGAGAGGCGGGCGATCTCGTCGTCGCTCTCCTCGTCCACGGGGATGCGGATGGTGAGGTCCTCGGTGCGGGCGACGTGCTCCACGGCGTCCGTGAGCTTGTCCACCGGCCGAAGCCCGGCCCGGGCGACCCAGAGCCCGGCGGCCCCGGCGCCCACCACTCCGATGCCGGAGACGAGAAGCAGGACCAGCGCGAGGTCGTTCAGGGTGGACTGGGTGCTCTTCAGCGAGGTGGCGATCATGAGGCCCACGTTGGGGCCGGGCTGTCCGTCGGCGGTGGAGGTGTTCAGCGGCCGAAGCATCACACGCACCGCGTTGCCGTCTTCGTCGGTGCCGTCACGGAAGTAGGACTTGTTGACTTCGCCGTTCTTGATCGCCGTCCTGTCGGACTGGGTCACCTTGACCTTGCCGACGGAGTTGTTGACGAGGCAGGCGGTCCCGTTCTCCTTGACCACCTGGACGTAGTTGTTCCGGAAGGGGGAATCAGTGGTGCCCGGGGTCACGGAGCAGTAGTTGAGGGCGTTGAGGATCGCATCCGGCGGGCCTCTCATGCCCCTCTGCAGATCGTTGTCGACCTGCTCGTACAGCTTCCCCTGCACGATGAACCAGCAGGTGACCGAAACCGTCGCCACGCCGAAGGCCACCGCCGCCGCCACCAGCAGGGCCAGGCGGGAGCGCAGGGGCAGGGTTCTGAATCTGGGCATCACTCCGCGCCACCGGACCGCAGCACATACCCCACGCCCCGCACCGTGTGGACCAGGCGCGGTTCGCCGCCCGCCTCCGTCTTGCGGCGCAGGTACATGACGTAGACGTCGAGGGAGTTCGACGACGGCTCGAAGTCGAAGCCCCAGACGGCCTTCAGGATCTGTTCGCGGGTCAGGACCTGGCGCGGGTGGGCCAGGAACATCTCCAGCAGGGTGAACTCGGTGCGGGTCAGCTCCACCGGGCGCCCCGCCCGGGTGACCTCGCGCGTCGAGAGGTCCATGCGCAGGTCGCCGAAGGTCAGCGCGTCGTCCTCGTCCACCGCGCCCGCGGAGGCCGCGTACGAGCTGCGCCGCAGCAACGCGCGGATGCGGGCGAAGAGTTCGTCGAGCTCGAAGGGCTTGACGAGATAGTCGTCCGCCCCGGCGTCCAGCCCGGTGACCCGGTCGCCGACCGTGTCCCGGGCCGTGAGCATGAGGATGGGCGTGGTGGTGCCCGCGCCACGCATCCGGCGGGCCGCGGTGAGGCCGTCCATGCGGGGCATCTGGATGTCGAGGACGACCAGGTCGGGCTGGTAGGCCGTCGCCTTCTCCAGGGCGTCCGCGCCGTCGACGGCGACCTCGGTGTCGTACCCCTCGAAGGCGAGGCTGCGCTTGAGTGCGTCGCGCACGGCCGGCTCGTCGTCGACGATCAGGATGCGCTGGGTGTCACGGTCGCCTTCGGCGGAGCTCATGGGCGTCGGGTTCCTCGGGTGGGATGGGGTGTGATCCGGTGTTTTCAGCCTCGCACGTTCCTGGCTGTCCCGGAATGGATCAGCTTCGTACGGTACGGCGGCGGCCGGAGGCGCGGCGCTGGGCGGGCCGGGACACGGCGGGGGCCAGTTCGGGGGCGCGCCGGACGGGCGGGTTCAGTTCGCGGGCGACCGCGAGGGCGAGGCCGAGTCCGGCCGGGTCCGCGGCCGTCGCGGTGTGCTGGACACGCTTGATCATCATGACGACCTCCGGGGTCAGCTGTCGGAGCCGCCGGCCCGCAGCGTGGCCAGGTCGGACTTGACGGTGTTGATCGGGATGGCGAAGCCGAGGCCGACGCTGCCCGCGCTCGACGAGGACGACGAGGAGTCCGAAGCGGCCGAGTACATCGCGGAGTTGATCCCGACGATGTTGCCGTTCATGTCGATGAGGGCGCCGCCGGAGTTGCCCGGGTTGAGCGAGGCGTCGGTCTGGAGGGCCTTGTACGTCGTCGTGGAGGAGCCGGTGTCGCCGTTGAACTGCCGGCCGCCGAACTCGAACGGCCACTGGCCGTTGCCGCCCTCCTGCTGTTGCTGCTGGCCCTGGCTCTCGTCGGTGGAGACGGTCACGTCCCGGTCGAGGGCGGAGACGATGCCGCTGGTGACGGTGCCGGTCAGGCCCTCGGGGGAGCCGATCGCGACGACCTGGTCGCCGACCTGGACGCCGTCGGAGTTGCCGAGCGTCGCGGGCCTCAGACCGGACGGCGCGTTGTCCAGCTTGATCAGCGCGAGGTCCTTCTTGCTGTCGGTGCCGACGACCTTCGCGGCGTACGACGTGCCGTCGTTCAGCTGGACCTTGATCTCGGAGGCGCCCGAGACGACGTGGTTGTTGGTGACGATCTCGCCTCCGGTCGTGATGATCACGCCCGAGCCGGTGGACGAGCCCGCGCTCGACGTCGCGCTGATCTCGACGATGCTCGGGCTGACCGCCTTGGCGACGCCGGAGACCGTGCCGCGCTGGCTGGTGGGCACCACGTTGGCGCTGGTGGTGCTGGAGGTGGCGACGGTGTCGTTGCCGGTCAGCTCCTGGAAGGCGTACGCGGTACCGCCGCCGATCGCCGCCGCGACGATCGCCACGGCGGCGAGCAGGGCGAACGGACCCTTGGCGCGCCGCTTGGCGGTCGCGTTCGCGTGCGCGGGGGGCTCGGCGGGGCCGGAGCCGACCGTGGCGAACACGGCGGTGGTGCCGGCGGGGTCGGACCCGGGGTGGCCGGCGTACGGGTCGTGGCCATGGCCGCCGTGCCCGCCGCTGCCGCCGGTACCGGAGCCCGGCCACACGGTGGTGCCCGGCTCGACGCGGACGGGCGCGGCGGGGTCGTACGCCGGGGGCGGCGGCCACTCGGGGTTCACGGGGGAGGAGGGGTGCGACTGCTGCTCCGGGTACGCGGACCCGTGGTGGTCGCCCTGGGGGTACTCGCCGCTACGGCGGAAGCTCTCGGTCATGAAAAAAGACTGTCCCCCGATCATGAGAGCTCCCTGAGTGCCCCCTGAGAAGCCCGACAGAACCTCGTATGCCCGATATAAAGACGCTTTCCGAGAGCCTCCCGTGAGACGCCTGTGGACACCGTGAGGGTCGCCTGTGACCCCTGGCCCTGTGCCCGCGCCGGGGTTCCGGCGCGCTTCGCCGCGTATCCGGCCGTGCACCGTGGGTGGTCCCGCCTCGCTTCCGGCGAACGGCGGGTGGCGCTCGGGTGATGTCCCGGAACGCCGGGGACGAACACTCTTCCGACCGCTGTGAGGGCCGTGTGACCCGTCATCGGTGAGGCCTACGATTCCCGGGCCGGAGGGGGGCTCCGCGGTTACGCCCGATGTCGATGCAAGCGATTGCCGTCGACGGTCGGGCCGGTGCGTCGTACGCCCTTCTCGGGCCTCTGACGAGAACGCACACGCACCCACACCAGGAGTCCTGAGTGGTACCTGCCCTGCGCGACCGCTGGAGACGCCCCGCCACGGCGTTGCCGACGGCCGCTCTCGCGCTGGCGCTGACCTGCGCCGGCGCCCTCGCGGCTCAGCCCGCCACCGCGGCCGGCAACCCGGCCGGACTGCCCGACGCGAGCGTCGCCCGGTCCACCGCGGCGCCCGCGCCGACCGCCTCCGACAAGGAGCTGCGCCACCGCGTCGTCGAGGCCGCCAGGACCCGGGCGACGCCCGGAACGGCTCCCGAGAAGACGCCGTTCATCATCGGCGGCAGCGAGACGACGATCTCCTCCGCGCCGTGGATGGTCCAGCTCTCCTACTACGACAGCACGGCGGGGACCGGCTCGTTCTGCGGCGGCACCCTCGTCGCCCCGAACAAGGTCCTGACCGCGGCCCACTGCGTCGCCGGTCTGGACTGGGCGGACAACGGCGCGGTCGTCGCCGGTGCCACCGGTCTGCTGGACAGCGCCAACGGCACCGTCGCGGGCGTCCACCGCCAGTGGAGCCACCCGCACTTCACCAGCTCGACCCTTCAGAACGACGTCGCCGTCCTCACCCTGGACCGCCCGCTGGAGAATCAGTGGGCGAAGCTGGTGGCCGCGGGCGACAGCGCCGCGTACAAGGCCGGCAACTCCGCCACCGTCTACGGCTGGGGGCTGACCTCGGGCGCCGCGGACGCCGACCTGTCGGCGAACCTGCGCAAGGTCACCCTGCCGCTGGTGTCGGACTCGACCTGCAACAGCGCGATGAACACCGTCCTCGGCGAGGACGACTTCGTCGAGGGCTCGATGTTCTGCGCGGGCACCCCGGCGACCGGTGCCGACGAGGGCACCAAGAGCCCGTGCAACGGTGACTCCGGCGGCCCGGTGATGTCCGGCGGCAAGATCGTCGGCATCGTGTCGTGGGGTGTCTCCGGCTGCACCGCCAAGGGCGCCTACCCGGTGTTCACCAAGGTGTCCTCGTACACCTGGGCCGCACAGCCCCGCATCGACGACGCCGACCTGACGTTCGACGGCCGGGCCGACCTGCTGGAGCGCACGCCCTCCGGCGGTCTGTTCGAGCAGGACAGCAAGGGCACCTCCCTCGCCACCCGCGCCTACCAGGGCAACGGCTGGCAGAACGCGAGCTGGGTCCTCCAGGCCGATCTGGACCGGGACTTCTACCAGGACCTGATCATGCGGGACAAGGGCGACGGCAAGCTCTACCGCAGCTACCTGAACCACGACTCGGGCGATTTCGAGTGGATGCAGATCAGCTCGGTGTGGGGCGGTTACAAGTCGTACGCCGTCCCCGGCGACCTGACCGGTGACTCCCGCCCCGACCTGGTCGCGGTGGACGCGGACGGCTCGGTCTACCTCTACCCGGGCAAGGGCACCGGCCAGTTCTACGGCCGCGTCAAGATCGTCGACAAGGCGTGGAAGAACGTCAGGATCTTCGGTCACGGCGACCTGTCCGGCGACGGCCGCGCCGACCTGCTGGTCCGCAACAGTTCGGGCGTCCTGTACCTCTACCGCGGCACGCAGGTCGAGAAGACCCCGTTCGCCGCGCGCATCCAGGCCCGTACGGGCTGGAACTTCACCGCGTACGTGGCCAACGGCGATGTGACCGGTGACGGGATCGCGGACGTCATCGCCCGCGACTCGGGCGGCACGCTCTGGCTCTACCCGGGCACCGGCAAGGCCTCCAGCGGCCTCTTCGGCACCCGCAAGAGCCTCGGCACCGGCTTCAACCAGTACAACCTGCTGTTCTAGGTCCCGCCGGGCCCGTCACGGCACACGGAGATCCCCGCGTCCCCTCAGGGGCGCGGGGATCTCCGCCGTCGTCCGTGTGTGGTGTCCGCGCGTGCGGTGCGCGGGGCGCCGGGCCGCCCCGGAGGGCCTACGCGCAGCCGCAGGACTGGCGTACCACCAGCCGCGAGGGGAACAGCTTCAACCGCTCGCGGCGGGAGCCGGGCACCCGCAGCCCGTCGTCCAGTACGAGGTCCACGGCCGCGCGGGCCATCGCCGGCCGGTCCGATGCGATCGTTGTCAGAGGAGGGTCGGTCAGGCCCGCTTCCTTGACGTCGTCGAACCCGGCGACCGCGAGCTGCCCCGGCACGTCGATGCGCAGCTCGCGCGCGGCGCGCAGCACCCCGATGGCCTGGTCGTCCGTGGAGCAGAAGATGGCCGGCGGCCGGTGCGGCCCGGCGAGCAGTTCGAGTCCGACCTTGTAGGCGTCGTACCGGTTGTACGGGGCCTCGAAGAGGCGCCCCTCGGTCGGCTTGCCGGCCTCCTGCATGGCGCGCCGCCAGCCCTCGACGTGGTCGGAGACGGGGTCGCCGACGGCGGGCGTCTCGGCCGTGCCGCCGAGACAGGCCACGTACTCGTACCCGTGCTCCAGAAGGTGCCGGGTGGCGAGCTGGGCGCCCCCTATGTCGTCGGTGACGACGGCCACGTCGTCGATCGCCTCGGGACGTTCGTGCAGGAGCACCACACGGGCGTCCCACGCGTCGATCTCGGCGGCCGCGTGGTCGTTCAGCGCGTGGCTGACGAGGATCAGTCCGGAGACCCGCATGCCGAGGAAGGCGCGCAGATAGTGGACCTCGCGCTCGGCGATGTAGTCGGAGTTGCCGACCAGGACCATTTTTCCGCGCTCGGCGGCGGCCTGTTCGACGGCGTGCGCCATCTCCCCGAAGAAGGGCTGGCGCGCGTCCGGCACGATCAGTCCTATGAGCTCGGTCTTCCGCGAGGCCATGGCCTGGGCGACCCGGTCGGGCCGGTACCCCAGCTCCTTGATCGCGGCGAGAACGCGCTCGCGCGTGGCCGGGGCGACCGGCCGGGGTCCGTTGTTGATGACATAGCTGACGACGGCGGTGGACGTACCCGCCAGTCGCGCTACATCATCCCTAGTCACCTTGGCCACGCGCGGAGTCTACGCGGATGGACCTACCTCTGGGCAGGGCGTACGGCGGCTTCCTGGGGCTCCACCGCGGCCTGCGCCGGGGCGGTGGCGTCCGTGTGCGCCGTCTCGTCCGCATCCTCCGGCTTTGGCTGGGCGGCCTTGGCCTTCGCACCGTCCGCGGCGCGCTCCACCTTCTCCGGGGTAACGAATCGGTAACCGACGTTCCGGACCGTTCCGATCAGTGACTCGTGCTCGGGCCCGAGCTTCGCGCGCAGGCGCCGTACGTGGACGTCGACCGTCCGCGTACCGCCGAAGTAGTCGTAGCCCCAGACCTCCTGGAGGAGCTGGGCGCGGGTGAAGACGCGGCCCGGGTGCTGCGCGAGGTACTTCAGGAGCTCGAACTCCTTGAAGGTCAGGTCGAGGACCCGGCCCTTGAGCTTGGCGCTGTAGGTCGCCTCGTCGACGGAGAGGTCGCCGTTGCGGATCTCCATCGGGGAGTCGTCGTTGACGATCTGCTGGCGGCCCATCGCGAGCCGCAGGCGCGCCTCGACCTCGGCGGGGCCCGCCGTGTCGAGGAGGACGTCGTCGATGCCCCAGTCGGCCGTGACGGCCGCGAGGCCGCCCTCGGTCACGACGAGGACGAGTGGACAGCCGGGTCCCGTGGAGCGCAGCAGCTGGCACAGGCTGCGCACCTGCGGGAGGTCACGGCGTCCGTCGATCAGGATGACGTCGGCACCGGGGGTGTCGACGAGAGCCGGGCCTTCGGCCGGCGCCACGCGCACGTTGTGCAGCAGCAGGCCGAGAGCGGGAAGCACCTCCGTCGACGGCTGAAGGGCGTTGGTCAGGAGCAGAAGAGAGCTCATCGAGCCTCACCCACCCGGGTCGTCCTGCCTTCGTGCACGGTTCGCTCGCCCATAACGTCTGGTTCCTCCTCGGTCCCTGCGAGGACGTTTGCGGCACTGCTCGGTACTTGCGGCTCCCGAACCCTCAAGGATCCGCTGTGCCTTCGCGGCCCGTACACCTGCGGTTTCCCGCTTCGTATACAACGCTTCCGAAAGCACAAAAGGACCCGGGGGCTACTCTGCCCGAGTCCTCATGCCCAGCAGAATAGCCCACATGAGCTCAGGTCCGGCAGGTCAAGTGACGCGATCTTTCAAGAGTCCACGCCTTGAGACAACGTCGCGCGTCCCTTCGCGGAGGTTTCTGCGCACGGTCGACGGGGTGACGATCGATGCGGCGTACGACCCCGGAACGGATTCCTCCGGTGACCTTGCGTTCATCGTGGCCCACGGATTCACGGGTGGTCTCGACCGTCCGCACGTCCGCCGCGCGGCCGGCGTCCTCGCCCGCCGCGGGGCGGTGGTCACCTTCTCGTTCCGCGGTCACGGCCGGTCCGGCGGCCGCTCCACGGTCGGTGACCGTGAGGTGCACGATCTGGCGGCGGCGGTCGCCTGGGCGCGTGAACTCGGGCACACCCGGATCGTGACGGTCGGCTTCTCCATGGGCGGCTCGGTGGTGCTGCGGCACGCGGCCCTCTACGGCGTGGGATCCGCGGACGGTGAGCAGGTGCCCGGCCCGGAGCGCGAGGGGCGCGCGGAGGCGAGTACGGACGCGGTGGTGTCGGTGAGCGCGCCGGCCCGCTGGTACTACCGGGGTACGGCCCCCATGCGGCGGGTGCACTGGCTGGTGACCCGTCCGGCGGGCCGGATCGTGGGCCGGATCGGTCTGCGGACCCGTATCCACCACCGGGACTGGAATCCGGTGCCGGCGTCCCCGGTCGAGTGCGTCCCGCGCATCGCGCCGACCCCGCTCCTCATCGTCCACGGCGACCGCGACGGCTATTTCCCGGTCGACCACCCGCGCATGCTGGCCGACGCCTCCGGCGGGCACGCCGAACTGTGGCTGGAGCACGGCATGGGGCACGCGGAGAACGCCGCCCCCGACGACCTGCTCACCCGCATCGGGGGCTGGGGTGCCGCCCACGCGGGAATTTGACGACAGGGCCTAGCCTGGCGGGGTTCACGCAAACAGGTGCGCGGACACCACAGCAAGCACACCAGAACACAAGAGCACACCAGATCGCTGATTGAGGAACGAGATGGCAAAGGGCACGGTGCGTTACTGGGCCGCCGCCAAGGCCGCGGCAGGCGTCGGCGACGAGCCGTACGACGCCGGCACGCTCGCCGAGGCGCTCGACGCGGCCCGCGAACGGCACCCCGGCGAATTCGTCCGCGTCCTGCGGCGATGCTCGTTCCTGATCGACGGTGATCCCGTGGGGACCCGCGGGCATGAGACGGTACGGCTGGCCGAGGGCGGCACGGTCGAGGTGCTCCCGCCGTTCGCAGGAGGGTGAACGAGACGATGAGCAACCAGCCGTACGAGGGTCGCCGCGAGGGATACGACCCGTATCAGCAACCGCAGCAGCAACCGTCCCAGGAGCCCCAGCAGCACGCCGACTGGCCGCAGCACACCCAGCAGTGGGAGGGGCGGACCTGGGAGACCCAGGCGCAGGCGCCGGTCCAGGAGGCCGACACCTCGTACCTGCCTCCACAGGGGTACCAGACCTACAACGAGTCCCAGGGGTACGGCGGCGTCGCGGGAGCGCCCCTGCCGCCCGAGGCCCCGGCGCAGCCGTGGAACCCGGGCCACGCTCCGGCCGCCGACGGCCCGGCGGACCCGTCCCGCCCCGGCGGGACGCTCCGTGACAGCGGGACCCTGCCCGAGAGCGTGGACGAGGCCGGCGACGCCTACGGGCCCGCGACGGTCACCGGGCAGAGCCGGATCACCGACGCGCAGCGCGCCCGCGCCGAGGGCCGGTCGCCGATCATCGAGCCGGGCGTCCAGCCGGCCGCGCTGACGGCGCTGCTCGCGCTGCTGCTCTCGGGGACGGCGGCGATCGGGGAGTACGCGCTCGTCGTGCCGCTCGTCCTGCTCCAGGCCGTCACCGCGGCCGGCTGGTTCCGGCTGAACGGGATGTGGCCCGCCCGGCAGGGCATCGCGCTGGCGTTCCTGGGCGCGGTGACCGCCGACGTGGCGCTGCTCGCCGCCGGCCGGGAGAACGCGCCCGCCGCGATCCTCGGCACCCTCGGCGTGTGGGTCCTGCTGACCCTGGTGCTCCAGCTCCGCAGCCACGCCGACCCGGACACCCGGATGTACGGGCTGATGGCCACCGTCGTCTCCGCGGCGCTGGCGATCATCGCGACCGGTCATCTGGCGGCCGAGCCGGACGCCGTCACGGTGGGCGCGGCAGCGGTCGCCGCGGCGATCCTGGCCCGCGCGCTGCCGCTGCCCACGGCGGCCTCCGTGGTCGTCGCGCTGCTGGCCGCCGCGGGCGCCGGCATCGCGGTCGGCGGGATGACGGACCTGGGCACGCAGGGCGCCTTCCTCGGCCTCGGCGCGGCTGTCTGCGCGCTGATCGGTCACCGGGTGGCGAGCTACGACTACCCGTCCCGCTTCGTCCACTTCACCGCGGGTGTGGCGCTGCCGCTGGCCGCCGCCGCTCCGGCGGTCTACCTGCTGGGCCGCGCCCTGGGCTGACCGGCCGGTCAGGCGGCCGGCCGCGGTCGTCCGGCCTCGCCGATTCGTCACAGGTGATCGACAACTACCTTGAAGGGCCCCCGATTCGGGGGCCCTTCGGGGTTAGGCTCGCGTTCGGTGGCCACTCGGCCGTCCAGACGAGGCCGTCCCAGGTGAGGGAACAACGAGCATGCGCGCACTGCGAATAACCCTGATTCTGTTAGTCGTTCTCGGTGGACTGTTCGTGCTCGCCGACCGGGTGGCCGTCGGGTTCGCGGAGGACGAGGCGGCGGACCGGATCAAGAGCACGGAAGGACTCTCCGCCACCCCCGACGTATCCATCGAGGGCTTCCCCTTCCTCACCCAGGTCGTCGGTGGCGAACTCGACGACGTGAAGATCGGCATCAAGGACTACGAGGCGTCGACGGGCGGCACGGACTCCTCCGCGGGCACGATCCGCATCGACGACCTCGACGCGGAGATGCGCGGTGTCGCCTTCAGCGGTGGCTACAGCTCGGCCACCGCGAACAGCGCCACGGGCACCGCGTCGATCTCGTACGCGGAACTGCTCAAGGCCGCCAAGCCCGAGCCCGTGGACGTCGGGTTCGGGATCAGGACCCGGGTCACCGGCCTCTCCGACGGTGGTGACGGCAAGGTCAAGGTCGCGGTGGAGGTGACGGTCGGCTCCAAGACGGCCAAGACGCTCTCGGTGCTCAGCTCCGTGACCGTCTCCGGCGACACGGTGAAGGTGCACGCCGATTCCCTGCCCAAGCTCGGCGTCCAGCTCGCCGAGGGCCGGATCCGCTCGATCACCGACTTCCAGCAGAAGATCGAGCAGCTGCCGGGCGGTATCAGGCTCGACAAGGTCGAGGCGGCTCCGGACGGCGTCGAGATCTCGGTGAAGGGTTCGGACGTCAGGCTCGTCGGGTAGAAGGCCCGACCGGACCGGCGGGTCCGAAGGGTCCGGCCGGCCGGTCCGGACCGGCGTGAGGGTGCCGCCGGTCAGGGGCGCCCGGACCGGCGGGAGGCCCGTCGGAGAGGGCTGTCCGAAAGGCGAGACAGTCGCGTCCGTACCGCAGATGGGCTCTCGGGGCGGAGGCCGGCGCGAGGCCCCGGAATCCGTGCGGTACGGGCTCCGGAGGGCTGCTCGTCTCGTAGTGCGGACGATCGCGTCTCAATATTCGACACGCCGGTGACATGCCCGCCTGTCCGTCCCTACGATCGGACCCATGAAGCGACAGGCGGACCTCACGAAGCGGCGGGCAGTAGACCTGTGCCGCGTCGCCGCCATGCTCTGTCGCACCTTCTGAGCGGAAGCGTTCCGACTTCCGCGAGCCGGGCCCCTGGACCTCTCTAGTCCGGGCCACGATTGCGCCGCGCAGCCCTCACGGGCTTGCAGCACCGCACCGCGCACCCTCTCCACACCGCACCACCCCGCCGCAACTGCCCCGGAGGAGAACGAGCATGAGCCGCAGCGACGTCCTGGTAGACGCCGATTGGGTCCAGGACCACCTGGACGACCCGAACGTGGCGGTCGTCGAGGTCGACGAGGACACGTCGGCGTACGAGAAGAACCACATCAAGAACGCCATCCGGATCGACTGGACCAAGGACCTCCAGGACCCGGTCCGCCGCGACTTCATCGACCAGGAGGGCTTCGAGAAGCTCCTCTCGTCGAAGGGCATCGGCAACGACACGCTGGTCGTCCTCTACGGCGGCAACAACAACTGGTTCGCGTCCTACGCCTACTGGTACTTCAAGCTCTACGGCCACGAGAACGTGAAGCTGCTCGACGGCGGCCGCAAGAAGTGGGAGCTCGACTCCCGCGACCTGGTCGACGGCTCGCAGATCCCCGGCCGCGCCGCCACCGCCTACAAGGCCAAGGCCCAGAACACCTCGATCCGCGCCTTCCGTGACGACGTCGTCGCCGCGATCGGCTCGCAGAACCTGGTCGACGTCCGGTCGCCCGACGAGTTCAGCGGCAAGCTGCTCGCCCCGGCGCACCTGCCGCAGGAGCAGTCGCAGCGTCCGGGCCACGTCCCGAGCGCCCGCAACATCCCGTGGTCGAAGAACGCCAACGACGACGGCACCTTCAAGTCGGACGACGAGCTCAAGGAGCTCTACGCCGCCGAGCAGGTCGACCTCGCCAAGGACACGATCGCCTACTGCCGCATCGGTGAGCGTTCCGCGCTCACCTGGTTCGTGCTGCACGAGCTCCTCGGTGTGCAGAACGTCAAGAACTACGACGGCTCGTGGACCGAGTACGGCTCCCTCGTCGGCGTGCCGATCGAGCTCGGCGCCAACAAGTAATCCCCAAGGCCTGAAGGACGGAATCGAAATATGTGTGGAGCGAAGGCCGGCGGCCCCGACGCCTCGACGATCAAGCCCGGTGAGACCACGATCCAGGGCCAGGTGACCCGCGACGGCGAGCCGGTGACGGGCTACGTCCGTCTCCTGGACTCGACCGGCGAGTTCACGGCGGAGGTTCCGACCTCCGCGACGGGCCAGTTCCGCTTCTACGCGGCCGAGGGCACCTGGACCGTCCGCGCGCTGGTCCCCGGTGGCACCGCCGACCGCACGGTCGTCGCCCAGACGGGCGGCCTCGCCGAGGTCGCGATCGCCGTCTGAACTGTGGACCGCCGTCCCTGACGGCAGTCGATCGAACGGCCGAAGGGCCGCACCCCCGGGGGTTGGACGCTTACCGGATCGGGGTGCGGCCCTTCGGCTTGCCCGCTCCGCCGTCCGGGCCCGTCGGCACTGCGCCGGACGGGTTGTCCGGGCCTACGCTGGTGGTATGTACGCGCGCAGGCGGCATCTGTATTTCGCCATGATGGGGACGTGCATCGTGCTGTTCGTCCTCGCCTGGGCCGTCGTACGGCTGTGGTCGGTCCCCGCGGCCGTCGCCATGTGCGTGGTGGCCATGCTGATTCCGCCGGTGGCCGCGATGGTGGCCAACCGGCGGGGGCCCGAGGACCGATGGTGGGACGACCCGTCCGGGGACCCGAAGTCCGACGAGTGGTGGGACGAGCTGGACGGCAAGAAACGGCGGCAGCAGTAGGAGCGGAAAGCGTCTATGTCGCGAACGAGGTTGTCCACCGTGGTGCTCGACGCGCCCGACGCCCATGAACTCGCCGACTTCTACCGGAGGCTGCTCGGGTACGAGGTGCGGGCCGAGGAACCCGACTGGGTGCTCATCGGCCCACCGTTCGGGGACATCGCGCTCGCCTTCGAGACCGAGCCGCTCTACACACCGCCGGTATGGCCCGCCGGTCCCGGCGACCAGCGGATGATGCTCCATCTCGACATCGAGGTCGACGACCTGGCCGAGGAGACCGTCCGTGCCGTGGAGCAGGGCGCCCGGCTCGCCGAGCAACAGCCCCAGGACGACGTACGGGTGCTGTTCGACCCCGCGGGCCACCCCTTCTGTCTCTGGGTGGACACGCGCGCGCGGCGCAGACGGGGTCCGTAGGGGCGCGCGGACCGACGGCGACGAGCGCCGCCCCCGCCGGCGGAACGGCGGCCGGTGTAAGGGCGGTCAGTAGACCAGCGCCTGCGTCCCGTCCGCCATCGCCTCCTGTACGAACACCTGCGCGCCCGCGATCCGCACGCCCTCCAGGACGTCCTTCTCCGTGATGTCGCGCCGGGCCGCGCACTGGGTGCACAGGGTGACGCGCCCGGCCGCCAGGACCGAGTCGATCAGATCGGGCAGCGGCGCCGCGTGCGGCAGTTCGAACTCGGCGGCGCGCCCCGGCAGCGCGAACCAGGAGGACTCCCCGGTCAGCCAGAGGGAGACCTCCACACCACTGGCCACGGCCACCGCGGCGACGGTGAACGCCTGTGAGCACCGCTCCGGGGCGTCGGCCCCCGCTGTCACCTTGATCACGAGCTTGTTCGCCATGGTCGTCATGGTATTCCGAATCGTGATCAACATCCGTGCAACCTCATGTACCAGCCATGGGTCTCTTGTGCGCGCGGATACGGAATCCGTGCTTCACGTTCTGTTGGGGGACGTCTTGGTAGGACCCGAAGGATCCGAAAAACCGGAAAGACCGAGCGTGCCCGAGGATGCGCCGATTGTTGATTCCGGTACGACACCCGCCGAGCAGTCGGCCGCTACCGCTCCTGTGGCTCCCGTGGCTCCTGTGGCTCCCGTGGCTCCCGTAGCTCCGGGGGCTCCCGTGGCTCCGGTGGGGTCGGTGGACTCGGTGGTGCCCGAGTCCGTGGAGCTCGTCGCGCCCGTGCCGGCGGATGAGGTTCCGTCAGGGCCGCGGCCACGTCGGCGAGGTCGTACGACCCTGCTCATCGCCACGGCCGCCGTGCTCGGTCTCGTCGCCGGTACCTGCGCCGGATATCTGGTGCAGGCCGACCGCGAGCCGACGAAACTGCCCTCGCTGTCGCAGCCGGTGGTGGCCCGGGCCAAGGGTCCCGGACCCGAACCGCTCTCCGCCGCCCGGGACCACCGGGTGAAGACGGGCGGCGACCTGCGCAAGCTGCTGATCGACCGGCCGAAGGGAGCGAAGGCGGGCGACTGGGCGGGCGACGACGGCTGGATGAACCTGACGGAGTACGCGGATTCCTACAAGAAGCCCGTCGGCGCCTTCGGCAATCTCATCACCGACCAGTTCCGCCGCGCGGCCGTCGTCACCTGGAAGCAGGGCAGCACCTACTCCGTGGAGATCCGCCTGGTGCAGTACCGCCAGGAGGAGACCCTCAAGGCCTCCGAGGCGGCCGAGAACGGCCACTACTGGGCGGAGAAGGAGTCCGGCATCAAGAGCTGGTCCGTCCCCGGCACCGGGGACGGCATGGCGTACGTCCACACCCGGCCCGACACGACGCCGGGCTACCTCCCCGTCTACTCGGCGGAGGCGCACGCCTGGCGCGGAGACGTCGCCATGGAGGTCTGGATCTACGACACCAAGCCGATTCCCAAGGACAAGATCATGGATCTGGCCAAGCGGCAGGTGGGACGACTGTGAGCGAGAACCCCGCCGAGAACATAGCCGACAAGCCCGCCGCCGACCTCGCGGAGAACCCCGGCGCGAAGCCCGCCGAGAACCCCGGCGCGAAGTCCGCGGAGAACCCTGGCTCGGAGCCCGCCGAAAACCCCGCGGAGAACCCTGGAGTGAACCCCGCCGAGAGCTCCCTCGCCGAGCTCCCCGGGGCGCCGGTCGACGAGTCCGCCACGCCCGAGCGGCCCAAGCGGCGGTTGCGCCTCGGCCGTATCGCGGCCGTCTCCGGTGCCGTCCTGCTGGTCGCTGCGGTGCTCGGCGGTGCCGGCTACACCGTCGTGACCGTGGACGGGGCAGACCATGATCCCGGGAAGCCCACCTGGCGTTTCCCGAAGGCGACGAAGGCCACGAAGGACAAGGACGGGAACGCCGAGGCCACCGGGCTCGCGGGCATGCTCCTGCCCTACGACGCTCCCTACACGCGCGGTCCCGACCTCGCCGAGTTCGGCACCGACGCGGAGCTGAGCGGCCGTCAGGCCACCGCGCTGCGCAAGGAGTCGCTCCGTGACCTGCCGCGCACCCAGCGGCGGCAGCTGGAGAAGGAGATCGACAAGGAGCGCATCAAGGGCGTGGTGATGCGCAGTTACCTGAGCACGGACGCCTACGCCGCTTACCACAAGAAGTCCTTCACGGCGAGCGTCACGCTGTCCCAGATGGTGAACCAGCGGACCGTGCGGGACATCTCGACGAAGCAGATCGAGCTGCTCGACGCGCTCGGCATCTTCCGCAAGGGCCCCAAGGTCGAGGGCCACAAGAACGTCGGCTGCTTCCTGCCGCCGAAGGACAGTTCCGAGAAGCTCGACATGATGGTCTGCTCCGCGTACTCGGGAGACGTACTGATCAGCGTGACCGTCTCCGGCGTCAAGCCGCTGGACGGCACCGCGGTCGCCCGCTTCCTGGCCGCCCAGCTCGACAGGATCACGGACCCGGGGGAGGCCGTATGACCGAGAACCTTGCTACGCCCGTCACTTCGGAAGAACCTCCCGAGGTGTTCGCGGAGGCGGCACCGGAAGCAGTGTCGGAAGCACCTCCGGCAGTGCCTCCGCCGGCGCCGTCGGAAGCGCCGTCGCCCGCGACGTCGCAAGCGGCAGCCGCCGTGCCCCCGGCCGAACCGCTCCAGGCGGGACAGGCGGGACAGGCGGAACAGGCGGAACAGGCCGGTCAGGCGCAACAAGCGGGCCCCCCGGTGAAGAAGGACCGTCGGGTCCTCCGGGCCGTGCTGCGCTGGACCGCGGCCACCGTGGTCTTCGCGACGGCCTGCGCGGCCGCCACGTACGGCATCACCGAGATGCGGCGCACCGACGTCCCGGGACTCGCGACCGCGTCCGACGGCCGCTGGACCTACCCCGCGATCCAGCTTCCCCCGCTGCCCTCGGGCAGCCCGAGCGCCTTCGCCGAGGCCAACAAGGCCGGCGTCCACTACGCCGACCTGCGGAAGCTGTTGCTGCCCGCGCCCAAGGGTGCGACGGCCGACAAGGCGCTGCGCGGTGCGGACGGCTGGCTGGCGAAGAAGGACTTCCTCGCCGCGTACGCCTCGAAGACCGACCGCGACTACATCGACCAGCTGCTGACCGACCACGCCCTGCGGCACATCGCCGCCCGCGGCTGGACCACTCCGGACGGCACGCACACCCGGATCTACCTGCTCCGGTTCGACACCGCGGCGGTCGTCGACGCGCTCCAGCAGGACGAGTTCACGAACTGGGACAGCCCGAGCTTCGCGCTGCGAGGCGCGGCCGACGTGCACAGCGACGAGAGCTTCCCGGGCGTCACCCAGCGCGAGAACATCGCCCGCTACGCGTACACGGAGGCCAAGCCGTACGGCGCCGAGCAGGTCAGGCAGGCGTACCTGGTGGCCGGCGACACCCTCGGCCTGGTGGTGCAGTCCCGCAAGGGCTCAGCGCGGACGATCCCCTTCCAGCAGACGGTGGTTCTCCAGGGCCAACTGCTCGGCTGAGCGTGACGGCCCCGACAGGGCCCACCTGGAAGAGAGCGCCGGGCCCCAGCCGCGTAAGCTGGGGCCCGGCCTTTGTGTACCTCCCCAGTTCCGGCTGCGCCCGGGCGGGGACCCGTTCCGCTCACCGAGGAGCACCCCGTGGAGATCTTCTTCGAAACCCTGCTGGTCCTTGTCTGCGTCGGCGTGCTCGCCTTCGCGGCACTGACCGTGAAGAAGCTGTACCAGGGCCAGCGCTGACCCCCATCAAGGAACTGTTCAGCTCATGATCGAGATCCCGTCGGACCTCCACAAGGACCTGGTCCCCCTTGTCTTCCTGCTCGGCGACTGGGCCGGAGTCGGTGTCCACGACTTCCCCGGCTCCGAGAAGTGCAACTTCGGGCAGGAGGTCAGTTTCACGCACGACGGGCGGGACTTCCTGGAGTACCGCTCGCACAGCTGGGTGCTCGACGAGAACGGCGAGAAGCTCCGGCCTCTGGAGACGGAGAGCGGATTCTGGCGCGTCGACGCCGAGCGCAAGGTCGAGGTCGTCATGACCCGCGACGACGGCGTCGTCGAGATCTGGTACGGCGAGCTGGCCGACAAGAAGCCGCAGATCGACCTGGTCACCGACGCCGTGGCCCGCACCGCGGCCTCCGGCCCGTACAACGGCGGCAAGCGCCTGTACGGCTATGTGAACAGCGACCTCATGTGGGTCGGCGAGAAGCAGACCCCCGACGTCGAGCTGCGTCCCTACATGTCCGGGCACCTGAAGAAGGTCGTCACGCCGGAGGACGTCGAGCGCTGGGCCAAGGACCTGCCCGACGACATGCCGGACGACGGGATCGCCTTCTTCAAGTAGGAGGCCGCCGCGCGGTTCCGAGCCGCCGTACCGTTCCCCAGGGCGGTGCCCACCGGAATGGTCCTAGACTTCCAGTGTGGTGAGCACCGACTGGAAGAGCGACCTCAGGCAGCGCGGCTACCGGCTGACGCCTCAGCGCCAGCTTGTCCTGGAGGCAGTGGACACCCTGGAGCACGCGACCCCCGACGACATCCTCGGCGAAGTGAGGAAGACGGCGTCGGGGGTCAACATTTCCACGGTCTACCGGACCCTGGAGCTCCTGGAGGAGCTCGGGCTCGTCAGCCATGCCCATCTGGGACACGGCGCGCCGACCTACCACCTGGCCGACCGGCACCATCACATCCACCTCGTCTGCCGCGACTGCACGAACGTCATCGAGGCGGACGTCTCCGTCGCCGCCGAGTTCACCGCGAAGCTCCGGGAATCCTTCGGCTTCGAGACCGAGATGAAGCACTTCGCCATCTTCGGCCGCTGCAAGGACTGCCAGGACCTTCAGGAGTGACAGAAATAAAATCGGTGACCGCGCGGTCGTAGTGTGTATGTCCATGAAGAGCTCCCTCCTGTCCCTGCCCGGCGCCGTTCCCGCCGAGGGCGTGGACGAAGGCGTCGCCGCCCACTACGGCGACCTGTTCCGTGAGCAGCGCACGCTGGCCGACGGCGTCGGCTTCGTGGACCTGTCCCACCGCGGTGTCGTCACCGTGACCGGGGACGACCGGCTGGCCTGGCTGCACCTGCTGCTCACCCAGCACGTCACCGACCTCCCGGCCGGCCGGGCCACCGAGGCGCTGATCCTCTCCGCGAACGGCCACATCGAGCACGCGCTGTACCTCGTCGACGACGGCACGACGGTCTGGATGCACACGGAACCCGGCACCCAGGAGGCGCTCGTCGCCTACCTGGAGTCGATGAAGTTCTTCTACCGGGTCGAAGTCGCCGACCGCACGGCCGACTTCGCGGTCGTCGAGCTTCCGGCCGGTTCGATCGCCGAGGCCCCCGAGGGCGTCGTCGTCCGCGAGACGCCGTACGGCCGTGAGCTCTTCCTGCCGCGCGCGGACCTGGACTCCTGGGCGGAGAAGGCCGGACCGCCCGCCGGACTCCTCGCCCACGAGGCCCTGCGCGTCGAGCAGCACCGGCCCCGTCTCGGCTTCGAGACCGACCACCGCACCATCCCGCACGAGCTGGGCTGGATCGGTACCGCGGTGCACCTCCAGAAGGGCTGCTACCGCGGCCAGGAGACGGTCGCCCGCGTTCAGAACCTGGGCAAGCCCCCGCGCCGCCTGGTCTTCCTGCACCTGGACGGCAGCGAGGTCGTCCTGCCCCCGCACGGCACCGAGCTGCGCGTCGCGGGCGAGGCCCCCGACGGCCGCAAGATCGGCTTCATCACCACATCCGTACGCCACCACGAACTCGGCCCGATCGCGCTGGCCCTCGTGAAGCGCAACGTGCCGGTGGACGCCCAGCTGATGGCGGACTCGACGGCGGCGGCGCAGGAGGTCGTGGTCGAGCCGTAGGGCTCACATCTCCAGGAGCACGGTGAACGGGCCGTCGTTCGTCAGGGAGACCCGCATCCGGGCGCCGAAACGGCCCGTGGCCACCGTGGCGCCCAGAGCGCGGAGCTGGGCGACGACCTCCTCGACGAGGGGCTCGGCCACATCGCCGGGGGCGGCCGCGTTCCAGGTGGGACGGCGGCCCTTGCGCGCGTCGCCGTACAGCGTGAACTGGCTGATGACGAGCAGCGGCGCGTCGACGTCGGAGCAGGACCGCTCGTCGGCCAGCATCCGGACGGACCAGAGTTTGCGGGCGAGCTGGGCCGCCTTCTCCTTGGTGTCCTCGTGGGTGACCCCGACGAGGACGCACAGGCCCTCACCGCTGATCTCGCCGACCGTCTCGCCGTCCACGACGACGCTCGCGCCGTCCACTCTCTGCACCACCGCACGCATGCGGACCATGATGCCGTGTCATGGTCCCGTCGCGCGTTGCGGGCCCTTCGCGTGATTTTCCGGGGTAACCAACCCGCCATCTGGGGCCGATCGGGTCACTCGGTCACATAGCGGCCATCTGGGGTGGCACCATGCGGGGTGTTGCGGTCCGGCCGATGGGCGGACCGCGCCGGTCGAGGGGACGGTAGAGGTACATGAGCACATCGAGGACCGGGCAGCAGACCGGAGCCGTGTCATTGACCCGCACGAGCGCACGGGCGGAGGCGATGACGGCCCGGCCGCCGGTGCAGCGCACCGACAGCGGCCCGCTGGCGGCGGAACCGGTCCTGACCGGCATCGCCGTGCTCCGGCTGCCCGAACTGCGGACGCTGCGCCGGGACGCCCAGCGGGACGAGGCCGACCTCAGCTATGTCCGGCGGCTGCTCCAGGGACGCATCGACATCCTGCGCGCGGAGCTCGCGCGCCGCGGGGAGCACCGGATGCCCGCCCCGGCCTCCGGACAGCTCTCGCCCGTGGGCCGGGGGAAGCCCTCCGTCGTCGAGCGGCTCTCGGAGATCCTCACGGACGCTCCGGCCCGGTACCGCTCCTCGGCCCGCCATGTGACGGTGGGCACGCCGCACGGCGAGGAGTACCGGGCGCTGGCCGCCGACATGCTCGCCGAGGTGGAGCTGTCGGACCTGGACGCCCGTACGGACGAGGAGCTGGGCGCGGGACTCGGCCGTCTCGTCCGTTACGAGCAGCAGGTCTCCCGGCGGCGCCAGCAGCTCCAGCGCACGGCCGACGATTGCAGCGCCGAGATCGCCCGCAGGTACCGTGAAGGGGAAGCACAAGTAGACGACCTGCTCATGTGACGTGGCGGCCGCGGTGATCCCGGGGCCGAGGGACGCGCCGGATTCCAGGAGGCGCGCTTCCGCTCCGCGCGGGCGGGGGCGGGGTCCGGGGCACGACCCGGCTCTCGCCTTCCGAGCGGGTCCCCGTTCCGGAAGGCCACCGCCGATGTCCGCAGCTCCCCGCACGCCCGAAGGCTCGCCCATATCCGACGGCACACCGGGTACACCGGGTGAGGCCGGTACACCGGGCGCCTCCGACGCCCCTGGCACAGCCCGTACGCCGGGCACCTCAGCCCGTACACCCGGCACAGCCCGTACGCCCGGTACGGCTCCCGTGCCCGAGGGGGCTCCCCGGTCCGGCCCGTCCGACGTGCTCCCGGTGCTCGCCGAGGTCGTCCGCTCCGGCTTCGTCGAGGGGCACCACCGCGGCAGCCTGGTGGTACTGGCCGCCGACGGGACGGTCGAGCTGGCGCTCGGCGCGGTGGCGGCGCCGGTCTTCCCGCGCTCGTCGAACAAGCCCATGCAGGCGGCCGGCATCCTGCGCGCGGGCCTCGACCTGGCGGGGGAACGCCTCGCCCTGGCCGCCGCGAGCCACTCCGGCGAGATCTTCCACCGTGACCTGGTCCAGAAGATGCTCGTCGAGCACGGGCTGGACGCCGGGCAGCTCCAGTGCCCGCCGGATCTGCCGCTGGACCCCGTCGAGGCCGAGACCTACCTCGCCTCCGGTGCCGTTCGCGACCGGGTCACCATGAACTGCTCCGGCAAGCACACGGCGATGCTCGCGGTGTGCGCGCAGCGCGGCTGGTCCACCGAGTCGTACCTGGATCCCGGGCACCCCCTCCAGCGGATGATCCACTCCGTGGTCGAGGAGGCCGCCGGGGAGCGCGTGGCGGCGGTCGGCACGGACGGCTGCGGGGCGCCCCTGATGGCGATCACCCTCACCGGTCTCGCCCGCGCCTTCCGCTCCTTCGTGCTCGCGGCCCCCGGTTCCGCCGAACGCCGGGTGGCCGACGCCATGCGAGCCCACCCCGAGTACGTCGCCGGCACCCGGCGTCCCGACACCTGGCTGATGCGCGAGGTCCCGGGCGCCCTGTCCAAGATGGGCGCCGAAGCCGTCCAGGCGGTCGCGCTGCCCGACGGCCGCGCCCTCGCCTTCAAGATCGACGACGGCGGGGGCCGGGCCCTGGGCCCCGTCCTGGCCCGCGCTCTGGGCCTGCTGGGCGTGGAGGGGCCGGTGGTGTCGAGGATCGGCAGCGCACCCCTGCTGGGCGGTGCCCGCGAGGTGGGAGAGATCCGGGCGGCTTTCTGACCCGGTGCCGGGTGGGGAGGGGCGGGCGGGGCCCCGCGGAAATCCGGGCGACACCCCGGGCGGGGTCGGCCTAGCGTGGATTCATGACCCCGCATGACGCCATCGACGCCGTCGACACGATCGACGTACGGCCGATCACCGCCCCCGACCTCCCCGACTGGCTGCGCGCCGTGAAGACAGGGTTCCTTCAGGAGCCGGTCGTCACGGACGAGGACGTCGAGAACCGCAGGTCGGCGTTCATCCTGGGCAGGACCCTGGGCGCGTTCGACGGCTCCCGCTGTGTGGCGACGTTCCGGTCGTTCCCGCAGGAGCTCACCGCGGTCGGCGGGGCGGCCGTCCCCGCGGACGCCATCTCCGGCGTGACCGTGTCGCCCACGCACCGCCGCCGGGGCCTGCTCACCCGCATGATGACCACCGACCTGGCGGCGGCGAGGGAGCGGGGCGATGTCGTCGCGACGCTCATCGCCGCCGAGTACCCGATCTACGGCCGCTACGGCTTCGGCCCCGCGACCACCGTCACCGAGTGGACCGTCGACGTACCGCGCACCGGTCTCGACCCCCGCTGGGCGGGTCCGGCCGACGGCGGCCGTATCGACCTCCTGGATGCCGAGGACGTCCGCAAGGCGGGACCCGAACTGCACGAACGGCTCCGGCGCGACCGGCCCGGGGTGATCAACCGCGACACGCGCTGGTGGCAGGTGAACACCGGCCTGCTGAGGTTCACGGGCTTCCCCTGGAAGGAGCCGTTCTACGCCGCGTACCGCTCGGCGTCGGGCGAGATCGAGGGCCTCGTCTCCTACACCTCGGACGACGAGTGGGGCGACTCCAACCAGCCCCACAACACGGCGGAGGTGAACTGGCTGCTCGCGGAGACGCCGGCGGCCGAGCGCGCCCTGTGGAGCTACCTCTGCTCGATCGACTGGATCACCCGGGTCAAGACCGGCCGGCGCGCCCCCGACGACCTGCTGCCGCAGTTCCTGCCGGACCCGCGGGCCGCCCGGATCACCACGCAGTCGGACTGGCTCTGGGTGCGGATCCTGGATGTCGTACGGGCTCTGGAGGCGCGGACGTACGGGAGCGCCGGGACGCTCGTGCTCGACGTGAGGGACGAGAGCGGGCCGGACGGAGGCCGCTATCGGCTCCGGGCCGAGTCGGACGGTACGGCGACCTGCGCGCCGACCACCGAGGAGGCGGACCTGTCGCTCTCCATCGCCGATCTGGCGACGCTGTGGCTCGGGGACGAGTCCGCGGTGCGGCTGGCGGCGCTGGGCCGGGTCCGGGAACGGCAAGAGGGCGCCGCCTGTCTGGCCGACGCCCTGCTGCGGACGTCCAGGCGACCGTGGTGCCCGGACATCTTCTGAACTGCGGTTGCCTGTAGGGACGTTCTCCTTCCCGTGCGGGTGCCGACTGCTGCGACTGCCGATCCGTAGCGATTCAGTTGTGGTGGTGCGGGTTGAGGCGGTGGTGCGGACCGGCCATGCTCCCGGCTCCCCTCCGGAGGGGAGTGTGGCCGGCCGGACTGGCGGACGACGGCGTCCGCTCAGCCGGACTGGGCGAGCAGCATCACGAGGATCACGGCCCCGATGCCGCTGATGGTGGTGTTCCGGGCCTTGAGCCCGACGGACAGCGCGACGAACGCGATGATGCCCATGGGCCCGTACTCCCACTGGATGAGTTGCTCGAATCCGATGGCCAGGGCGGCGATCGCGAGGGCGATGAGCGGCATGACGGTCCCTCCTTCGGGACGGGGAGGCGGACCCCCGCTGAGGACCGTCCGCCCCGACCGCCCGGCATCCGGGCGGAACCTCGGCGGCCAACCCTCGGGAAGTTTGACCATGTTGGGCAAGTTGGCTACCAACTCATCCTTAGTTATCTCCTTGTTGGGACGACTCATAACCACCTATCCGGCAACTGCCCAAAGATGGCGGGAAGTTGTAGTGTTCGGGTTGTGGAGCCGAACCATGCCGTCTTCAACGGACGGAACGGGTCACCACGGCCGCCGAGGTCACACCGAGAGGTGGCCGACGAGCTGCGCAGCCGGATCAGGTCCGGTCAGCTGCGGGCCGGCCAGCGCATGCCGACCCAGGCCAGACTGGCCGACGAGTTCGGCGTCGAACGCGGCGCGGTGCGCCAGGCGCTGCGCATCCTTCAGGCGGAGCACCTGCTCGTCAACGTGTCCAAGGGGAGCCCGGCGACGGTCGCGGACCATCCCGAGCGGGCTCCGAGCGGGCCGCAGGACAAGCCGCAGTCCACCGTGGTGGCCCTGGCCCCGCGGATCACGGCGGCCTTCGGGGTCCCGCACGTGGAGATCGACGCGCTGTGTCTGACCGCCGTGTCGCTCACCCTCGCCATGAGCGAGCCGTTGCGCGAGATTCACGCGGGACGCATAAAACCGGCCAGGATCGACGTCCGGGTGCTGCTTCCCGGCCGGGACATCGACCTCGCGTTCCCGGCTTCGGTCGACGGCACGTCGGACGACCGTCCGCGGCGGCGCTGGCTGGCCCAGCGCGATGCCCAGGTGCGGGTGCTGCGGCACAATCTGCTGGCGCTGCGGGCCACCCACGGCATCGACGTGCGGGTGTCCTTCCGCGCGCTGCCCTTCACCCCGCCCGTGAAGCTGTACCTGCTCAACGACGACGAAGCGCTCTTCGCGTACTACACGCTCGCGCGGCGGGGCGAGGAGATCGACCACGAATACCTGGAGATGTACGACGCCGAAGGCACGCAGTCGATGCTGTTCCCCTTCGGCCAGGGGGCGGGACTGCGGGACACCACGTTCGTGGAACAGTCCCACCTCTGGTTCAACGCGCTGTGGGAGACCATCAGTTCGGAACTGCTGATCACGAACTGACGGCCGGCCCCGCCACCAGCAGGGCCAGGACGACGGCCCCGATCGTGCTGCACGTGGGGTTCTTCGCCTTGATCCCGATGGTCAGCAGCAGCAGTCCGACGATGCCCGTCGGGCCGTACTGCCATTGGACGAGTTGCTCGAAGCCGACGACGAAGACGGCGGAGAGGAGGGCGATGGCGGGCATGGTGGTTCCTCCTGCTTCTCTTCGGTGCTCGGGGTACGCGGTGCCACGGATGGGCGAGGGGAGGCAAAACTTCCGCCATCTTGGCCAAGTTGGCAACCAACTCTGGTTAGGTTGTCCCCACTTGGTAACTGTCCATAAACAACTTTCGAGTAACTCCCCAAAGATGGGGGAGAGTTGTACCGTTTGGTCGTGACTCAGGAGAACGTTGTGGCGAGTGACAGCAGCAGAAGGCTTTTGCCCCAGGAGATCGCCGACGTCCTGCGGGAGCGCATCCGCACCGGCGAGCTGAAGGCGGGCGACCGGCTGCCCACCCAGGCGGAACTGGCCGACGAGTTCGGCGTCGAGCGCGGCACGGTCCGGCTGGCGCTGCGTGAGCTCCAGGAAGGCGGCCTGCTCAGCAACGTCAGCAAGGGCAGTCCGCCGCGGATCGCGGAAGTCACTCCCACCCGGAACGGGCCCCAGCCGACCATGGTGGGCCTCGCCCCCCGTATCACCGAGGCGTTCTCCGTCCCCCATGTGCGGATCGACGCGGCATGCCTCACCGCGGAGACGCTGATGGTGGCGCTCGGCGAGCCGGTCCGCCAGATCCACGACGGAAGGATCCGCCCGGAGCGCATCGACGTGCGGATCCTGCTGCCCAGCCGGGAGATCAACCTGGCGTTCCCCGTCTCCGTCGACGACCAGGGCGACGACGACCCGGTCCACAGGCGCTGGCTGGAGCAGCGCAACGCCCAGGGCCACGTCCTGCGCCACAACCTCCAGTCCCTGCGCTTCTCCCACGGCATCGATGTCCATGTGACCTTCCGGGCCCTGCCCTTCACCCCGCCGGTGAAGCTGTACCTGCTCAACGGGTCGGAGGCGCTGATGGCGTACTACACGATCACCCGGCGGGAGGAGGCGATCTCGGACGACCAGAAGCTGGACATGTACGACGCCATCGGTTCCGCGTCCCTGCTCTTCTCCTTCGAGAAGCGGGCCGGCGGCCGGGACACCGCGTTCGTGGACGAGTCCCAGAAGTGGTTCAACGCCCTCTGGGAAACCATCACCAAGGACCTCAGACTCTCGTAGTGACTTCTGATACGACGCAGACTGATGCGGTGGCGACACAGACGGAGAACCTGCGGGACACGATCACCGGCGCGCGCTTCGTGCTCTTCGACTTCGACGGGCCGGTCTGCCGGCTGTACGCGGGTCACGCCGCCGAGAAGGTGGCCAGGGATCTGGTCGCGTGGCTCGAACAGCAGGGGATGCGCGGGCTGTTGACCCCGGAGGAGCGTGAGCACGCCGATCCGCTGGCGGTCCTGCACGCGGTCAACCGGCGGCGTCCGCGCAGTGACCTGGTGGTCGAGCTGGAGGAACGATTCACCCAGCAGGAGCTCAAGGCGGTGGCCAAGGCCTGGCCCACCGAGTACGCCGACGCGGTGATACGGACCTGGCGGGCCGTCGGCGCCCGGCTGGCGATCGCCACCAACAACTCGCCCCGTACGGCCTCCCGTTACCTGGAAGGCCGCGGGCTGGCCGAATGCTTCGCGCCCCACGTCTACGGCCGCACCCAGAACCTGCACCACCTCAAACCGGACCCGAACTGCCTCAACCGGGCCCTGAACGCCCTCGGCGCGGATCCCTCGAAGGCGCTCATGATCGGTGACGCCCCCTCGGATCTGCACGCCGCCAGACGGGCCGGGGTTCCGTTCCTCGGCTACGCGCGTCACCCGGACAAGGAGAAGCAGCTCCGGGACGCCGGAGCCGAGCACGTGGTGGCGTCGCTGGAGACGGTGCTGCAAGCCCTGCGGGGTCGGCTCTGAGGGGCGCGGGCCGTGCCCCGACGGGGTGAACCGTGCGGCAGCCGTGTGGCACCCGCGCGGCGCCCGGGCGAGCCGTAGCCGCTGCTCAGTGCCCGCGTCACGGCGTCACCACAGCGGAAGGGCGGGTCCTCACCTGGCGGATCAGCACGCTGAGGAGCGGGTCTTCTGGAATTATGCCCATTCACGAGTGGCGACGGAGTACCGTTCTCCCCTCTTTTCTCTTTGGCTGCGGTTATGTGAGAGAACGGTCAATGTCACCCGAATCGGCTTCCCTGGCTCTGCGGCGAGCCGTTGAGGTGAGTGGCGACGCGGGAGTGGTCGAGGGACCACTCCAGGGCTACCACCATGAGACGTATGTCGTTCCGCTGCCGGGCTGGACGGGAGAAGCGGAACCGGTCCGCTGGAAATGCCGGGAGCCGCGTCCCGGGCTGCTGTGGTTCGACCGGCGCTGTTTCGCCTCCGAAGAGGAGCTGCTCCGCGCGTTGCAGGGGCGCATCGAGGGCATCCCCGACCTGATCCAGGCGGGCTCCGCCGGCCTTCAGCGGTTCATCGAGGGCGAGACGCTGGGGGCCCTGTTCGGATCCGGCGGCGAGATCCCCTCGTCCCTCCTCGGGCAAATCGTTTCCCTCTTCGGGCAGTTGGCCCGGGTGAAACCCGATTCCCTGACCGCGGAACGGACGTGCACCTCTGTTTACCGGGCTGCCGAGGGAGACACCGACGGCTTTTTGGAGCGGTTGATCCTGTTCACGGAAGAGGAGGTGTACCAGCGGAATATGCCCGACTTCAAAGGCCTGTTCTACGACCTCGGGCTGGAGAGCGCCTCCTTCGGAAAGCTCCGCGAGCAGGTGTCGGGACTGACCAGCCGCCCTTTCCATCTGCTGCACGCCGATCTCCACCGCGAGAATTTCGTGGTCGACGGAGCGGGCCGGCTCTGGACGATCGACTGGGAACTGGCGATGTTCGGAGACCCGCTCTACGACCTGGCCACCCACCTCTACCTGATGCGGTACCCGAGGGACCAGGAACGCCGGATGATCGAGCGGTGGCGCGAGGTCGTCGCCCCCGGCGGTTCGGACGGCTGGGAGAAGGACCTTCCCAAGCTCCTCGCCTTCAAGAGGGCCCAGTCCGTCTTCACCGACGTCATCCGGACGGCCCTGTCGCTGGAGGGGGAGCGGACGGCCGACGCGGGTGTCCTCGCCCGGGCGGGCGACAGGATCCGGCAGGTGCTGAGCGCCGCGACGGTGCCGCTGGGGATCGGGGTCCCGGCTCCGGAGAGCGTCACGGCGGCGTTGGGCCGCTGGTGCGAGGAGCAGGCGAAGAGCGCGGAAGTCCTGGCCGGGGCGGCGGTTCCCGGTGGTGCGTAGGCTCGTGACCATGAGCGACACCGGACTGCGTGAACGCAAGAGGCGGCGGATGTACCAGTCCGTCTCCGACACCGCCATCGGCCTCTTCCTGGAGAAGGGGTTCGACGCCGTGTCCGTCGCCGAGGTCGCGGCCGCGTCGGAGATCTCCAAGCCGACGCTCTTCCGGTACTTCCCGTCCAAGGAGGACCTGGTCCTGCACCGGTTCGCGGACCACGAGACCGAGGCCGCGCGGGTCGTCGAGGAGGGCCGGGCGGCAGGGCGGTCCGCGATCGACGCCCTCCGCGAGCACTTCCTGGACGGTCTGCGCGGGGAGGACCCCGTCACCGGGCTCAATGAGCATCCCGGCGTGCTCGCCTACCACCGTCTGCTCTACGGGACGCCGTCGCTGGTGGCGCGGATGTACGGGTACCTGGAGCGGTCCGAGGCCGCGCTCGCCGACGCCCTGGCGGAGCCGCTGGGCACCGGGCTCGACGCACGGCTCGCCGCCGGACAGATCACGGCCGTGCGCCGCATCCTCGCCGAGGAGAACCTGCGGCGGATCGCGGCGGGAGAGCGGGTGGCCGCGGTGCGGCCGGACGCGGTGGCGGCGGCCGAGCGGGCCTTCGCGCGGCTGGCGGCCGGATTCCCCGGGCTCGCCTGACCCCGGGAACCCCGGCTTGGGCCGGCCCGACCCCGGGAACTCCAGGCAGGCCCGACCTCGGGAGCCCCGGGCTCGCCTGACCCGGAGCCCCGGTTCGCCAGGTGGGGCCGGGCCGGGAGCCGCAGGGGCGGCCCGGTGTGCGACTAGGTCAAGAATGTTACTCGGTTAAGTTATTCCGGTACTCTGGATGGAATGACGCGCCCCGATCCCGCCCGACGGCCTGCCCCGGACCTGCCGCTCACCCGCTCGCTCTCCCGCGAACGCGCCTTTCACGACACCTGTCGCGCGGCCCTCGCCGCGATGGTCGAAGGCGCCGAGGAGCAGGTCGTCACCGGCGAGGACGTCTCCGCGTCCGGGGCCGACGCCGAAGTGCTCGGATATCAGCTGCGCAGCCAGGCCAAGCAGATGCGGGAGCTGCCCCAGGGCCCCCTGTTCTTCGGCCGGCTGGACTTCCAGGACGCGGCGGCGGCCGGCGACCACGCCGGGCAGAGCTATCACATCGGGCGGCTGCGGATCAGGGAACACCCCGCCGCCCCGCCCCTCGTCGTCGACTGGCGCGCCCCCGTCTCACGCGCCTTCTACCAGGCGGGCGCCCGCGACCCCCAGGGCGTCGCCGTCCGCCGGCGGTTCGGCTGGGCCCCCGGCAGCCGCGGCGACTCCGCCGACCTCACGGGTCTCGAGGACGAGCCCATCGGAGTGGAGCGGCCCTCGCCGGGACCGGTTCCCCCGGAGCCGGCCGGAGCCGGAGCCGGGGAGGGCGCGTCCGGGGAGAGCGGGCCGGTGACCGGGGCGGCGATGACCGGCACCGGTCAGGGAAGCTCGATCCTCGCCGAGGAGATCGAGCGCCCCCGTGTCGGCCCCATGCGGGACATCGCCGCCACCATCCAGCCCGAACAGGACGATCTCGTACGGGCTGATCTGTCGGCCTCGGTCTGTGTGCAGGGCGCCCCGGGCACCGGCAAGACCGCCGTCGGCCTGCACCGGGCCGCCTACCTCCTGTACACCCATCCGCAGCGCGTCCGCCGCGGCGGACTGCTGATCCTCGGCCCCAACCGCACCTTCCTGTCGTACATCGCGGAGGTCCTTCCCGCGCTCGGGGAGACCGGCGTGCGCCAGTCGACGATCGGCGAGGAGATCGCCCGCCGTCCGGTGACCGGCGAGGACGACGAACGTGCCGCGGCCGTCAAGCACGACGCCCGGATGGCACGGGTGCTGCGCCGGGCGTTGTACGGGAACATCGGCGTCCCGGCCGAGGACCTCGCCGTGCCGGACGGCACGTACCGCTGGCGTGTCCTCGTCGCCGTACTGCGCCGCATCGTGGACGACGTACGAGCCGAGGAACCGCCGTACGCCGTCGGACGGGAGCGGGTGCGGACACGGGTCGTGCGGTACGTGCGGCTGCGGGCCGAGCTGCGGGCCGGGCCGCAGACGAACGCCTGGGCACAGCGGATCTCCAGGGCCCGGCCGGTCGGCGCGTACGTCGACGCGGTGTGGCCCCGGGTGCGACCCGAGGAACTGCTCGCCCGGCTCCTCACCGACGCCGGGGCGCTGGAGCGGGTGGCCGAGGGGATCCTCGACGGCGAGGAGCGGAAGGCGGTCCTGTGGGCGAGGCCGCCGCGGTCGTGGAAGTCGGCGCGGTGGTCGGCCGCCGATCTGGTCCTGCTCGACGAGATCGCCGGGCTGATCGAACACCCCGAGGGATACGGCCACTTGGTCATCGACGAGGCGCAGGACCTGTCGCCGATGGAATGCCGGGCCATCGCGCGGCGGGCCTCCTTCGGGTCGCTGACCGTGCTCGGGGACCTCGCGCAGGGCACGACTCCCTGGGCGGCGCGGGAGTGGGGCGGGCTCCTGGCCCATCTGGGCAAGCCGGATGCCGCCGTCGTCCCGCTGACGGTCGGGTTCCGGGTGCCCGGGGCCGTCGTCGAACTCGCCAACCGGGTGCTGGAGCACCTGGATGTGGATGTCCCTCCGGCCCGGTCACTGCGCGGGGACGGCGCGTTGCGGATCCGGCCGACCGCCGACCCGTCGGCCGAGACCGTCGCGGCCGTACGGGAGGCGCTCGCGCACGAGGGTTCCATCGGGGTCATCACCGCGGACGCGGACCTCGCGACGGTGCGGGAGGCGCTCGGCGCCGCGGGGATCCACGCCGCCGGCGCCGATGAACCGGGCGCCCGGATCGCGGTGCTGCCCGCGAGTCTGGCCAAGGGGCTGGAGTACGACCATGTCGTGGCCGTGGAACCGGCGGCGATGGCGGAGGCCGAGGCGCGGGGCCTGCACCGGCTCTACGTGGTGCTCACCCGGGCGGTGTCGCGCCTGGACGTGATCCACGCGCGCCCGCTGCCCTGGTGACCCTGTCGCGGTACTACGGCGCGAGCGGGACAGGCCGACGGCCGGTGTCCCGCTCGGCCTGTGCGGCGCGCACACCCTCGGGCGGGCGCGCCGCACGGCTCACCGCCGGGCCGCGCGGCGGCGTACGAGCAGGACCGCGCCCGCACCGGCGGCGACAGCCGCGGCCGCGGCGCCCGCGAGGGGCAGCGCCGGGCCGGAACCGGTGGCGGCGAGGTCACCGCCGGTGGTGGCGCTCCCGGAGGATCCGGTGGCCGAGGAGCCGCCGGTGGTGCTCGTTCCGCCGCCGGTGGTCCCGGATCCGCCGGTGGAACCGGACCCGCCCGTGGAGCCGCTCCCGCCGGTGGAGCCGCTCCCGCCCGTGGAACCCGAGCCGCCCGTCGAGCCGCTGCCGCCCGTCGAACCACCGCCCTCGACGTCGAGCAGGATGTCGGCCTTGTCGTTCGCCTTGTTCACGTCGTACGGGCGGGCTTCGGAAGTGAGGGCCACCGAGCCCTTGGCTCCCGCCACCGCCTTGTTGATCTTCAGTTTGAAGGAGTAGGTGTTCACCTGGTCCTCCTCCACCCAGTCCTGCGCGATGTTGCAGGAGTAGGTTCCGGCTGCCGGGGTCTCGCAATAATTCAGTCCCTTGACCACGGTCGTGCCCGCGGGAATTTTGATCAGGGTTCGGGTTGGCACCAGGTCCGGCATGCTCAGCACCCACGCGGGGCCGGCGTTGGTGAACTTCACCTTGACGTCGACCGTGTCCCCGACCCGGCCCTTCAGTTCCGTTCCGGAAACCTGGTAGTCGGCCGTGTTCACCGTGTTCACCCGCACCCGGGCCCTGGCGGAGCCCTCCGAGCCACCGCCGGGCAGGACGGAGCCGGGCCGCGCCACCAGCTTCGCCGCGGGAGCGGTTCCGCGTACGGGCCCGTGGGCGTATTCATCGCCGCCGGCGTATTCGTAGTCCCAGACGGCGACGTCGAGCTGGTCGTACAGCGCCCGGTCGAGGGCCTTGATGGGCAGCTGGTCGGGGGCGTAAACGACACCGGGCTCGACGGTCTGGTCGAACTCGCAGGTCAGAAGGGTTCTGGGTGGCAACTCGTCGTACTCGCCGATGGTCCACCGCACGCAGTTCGAGGGCACGTCGGCGAAGTCCAGCCCCTTGGTGACGTAGTACCACAGGTAGATCTTGTCCAGCGCCTTGGTGCCCGTGGTGCCGAAGGTGACCGGCGCCTCGAAGGTGGTTCCCGGCTTCACCCCGTCGATCGGTGCGGTGTTCAGCACCAGCCCGGTCCCGGGGCCGTCGGCCATCGCGGAGGGAGCGCTGCCCAACGTGATCAGCGCGCCGGCGCCGACGACGCCGACGGCCCTGCGAAGTGTGCGGAGGCTGTGCCCGGAGCGGTGCATGCGGTTACCTCTGGGTCGAAGTGGCGGAGATGAACGCTGCGTTGCGGTGGTCGCAAGGTCCGTACATCTGACACCCGCCGAAGTCGAACAGTTGTACCGGCGACCGTCATGATCGGCCGCGGGGGCGAGGCCTTCGTGGCGTGACACACTTTTGCAAGCAGGCGCTTGCAAAAGTTAGCGACGATGGGGCAAGGTGGACGCATGGCATCGCTCAACGTCGGCAATCTTGGTGAGTATCTGCGGGAACAGCGGCGCAACGCGCAGCTGTCGCTGCGGCAGCTCGCCGACGCCGCCGGGGTGTCCAATCCGTATCTGAGCCAGATCGAGCGCGGGCTGCGCAAGCCGAGCGCGGAGGTGCTCCAGCAGGTCGCCAAGGCCCTGCGGATCTCCGCCGAGACGCTGTACGTGCGGGCCGGCATCCTCGACGCCGAGCGGGACCGCGACGAGGTGGAGACGCGTGCCGTCATCCTCGCCGATCCCACGCTGAACGAGCGGCAGAAGCAGGTGCTGCTCCAGATCTACGAGTCCTTCCGCAAGGAGAACGGATTCGAGATCGCGTCGGCGGACGAGACCGGTCACGGCACCGAGGTGCCGGGCACCGGCGCGGGCCGCGGCACCGACGCACCCGAGACTCAGGACATACCGGACGCCCAGCCTTCACAGGACACCGCCGTCCGCGGCCCCCGCACGGCCGACGGCAGCGATGCCGGTCCGCAGCAGAACGCGAGTTGACCGCGTGCGGATCACCCAACCCTCAGCTGAAAGCGATTACGGGAGGACCATCGTCATGGCCATCACCGACGACATCCGCAAGGCCGCCACGGACCCGACCCCCCTCTACTTCCTCGCCGGCACCGCCGACCTGGCCGTTCAGCAGGCGAAGAAGGTCCCCGGCATCGTGGAGCAGATCCGCGCCGAGGCCCCGGGCCGCATCGACACCGTGAAGAACATCGACCCCAACGCCGTCCAGGAGAAGGCCACCGCCCGCGCCAAGGAGGCGCAGGAGACCCTTCAGGCCAAGGTGACGGAACTCCTCGGCACCCTCGACACCGACCTGAAGAAGCTCGGCGAGTCCGCCCAGGACCTCGCCCTGCGCGGTGTCGGCGTCGCCGCCGAGTACGCCGTCAAGGCGCGGGAGACGTACGAGAAGGTCGCCGAGCACGGCGAGCAGACCGTGCGGACCTGGCGCGGCGAGGCCGCCGAGGAGATCGAGGACTTCGCCATCGCCGTCGAGCCGAAGGCCGAGCCGGTCGAGGTCAAGGAAGAGGTGAAGCCGGTGGTCGTCGCCGAGGACGCCCCCTCCAAGAAGAGCCCGGCGAAGAAGGCCCCGGTGCGCAAGCCGGTCGCCAAGAAGACGGCTCCGCCCGCGAAGTAGGCGAGCGGGGCGACACCACTTCGCCTGACGCGGACGGGCCGGGCACTCTCCGAGTTCCCGGCCCGTTCTCCGGGTACGGTGGCCGTAGAGACGACTCGAACAGGCGGTGGGCATTGTGCTGATGACGGCATTCGGCGGTCTGATGTGGCTGATCTTCACAGCCATACTCGTACTCGCCGTGGTGGCGCTGGTGATGGCCGCGATCGCCCGCGAGGACGCCTACCGTGCCGCCGACAAGCAGAACAAGATGTTCTGGCTGATCATCCTCGGTGTCACCGTGGCGGTGAACCTGGTGGTGCCCTACCTCTTCCTGCAGCTCGCGGGCCTGGTCGCCACGATCGTCTTCTTCGTCGACGTCCGCCCCGCGCTGCGGCAGGTGTCGGGCGGCGGCCGAGGCCGCCGTGGCGGCAGCAGCAGCGACGGCCCGTACGGTCCGTACAACGGCGGCCGGTAGACCCAACCCGGCCGGGCGGCGCTCAGGGCCGGACCCCGGCCACGGAACACCCGTGGCTACGGAGTCCGGTCCAGCAGCAGGACCGCCACGTCGTCCGCCAGCTCCCCGCCGTTGAGTTCGCGCGCCTCGTTCACCGCCGCGCGCAGCAGGTCCTCGCCCTGGAGTCCCTGGGCGAGCTGACGGCGGACCATGTCCACCATGCCGTCCAGGCCCAGGCGTTCGTTGCCCACTCCGGTGTGGCCCTCGATCAGGCCGTCGGTGTAGAGCATCAGGCTCCACACGGCACCCAGCTCCACCTGCATGCGCGGCCAGCGGGCGTTCGGCAGCAGACCGAGCGCGGGGCCGTTGTTGTCGTACGGCAGCAGCTGGGCGGGCCGGCCCGGACGGGCGATCAGCGGGGACGGGTGACCGGCCAGGCAGAGCCCGGCGCGGCGGCCGTCCGGCGCGATGTCCACGGTGCACAGCGTCGCGAAGATCTCGTCGTTCTCGCGCTCGTGCTCCAGGACCTGCTGGAGCGTGGACAGGAGTTCGTCGCCGCACAGGCCCGCGAACGTCAGGGCACGCCAGGCGATGCGCAGCTCCACACCGAGCGCCGCCTCGTCGGGCCCGTGCCCGCAGACGTCCCCGATCATCGCGTGCACCGTGCCGTCGGCCGTGCGCACGGTGTCGTAGAAGTCGCCGCCGAGCAGCGCGCGGGAGCGGCCCGGGCGGTAGCGGGCGGCGAAGCGCAGCGGGGAGCCCTCCAGCAGCGGGGTCGGCAGCAGGCCGCGCTCCAGACGGGCGTTCTCCTGGGCGCGGAGCTTGGACTCGGTGAGCCGTCGTTCGGCCTTGTCGGAGCGTTTCCGCTCCACCGCGTACCGGATGGCGCGGCTCAGCAGCCGGCTGTCCAGCTCGTCACGGAACAGATAGTCCTGAGCGCCGACGCGCACCGCCTCCGTGCCGCGCTCCGCGTCGCCGGACGCGGTGAGCGCGAGCACGGCGTGGCCGGGCGCGAGCCGCAGGACGTGCTTGAGCGTCGCCAGCTCGTCGGCGCCCTCCGCCGCCCGGCCCGGTGCGGGCAGCGCGAGGTCGAGCAGGATGCAGTGGACGTCGTCGGTGAGCAACCGCTCGGCCTCGGTGAGGTTGCGGGCGGTACGCACCCGGACCGGCTTGCCGGTCGCGTCGAGCATTTCGGGCACGCCGAGCGAACCCGCCGGGTCGTCTTCGATGACCAGGAGAGTCAGATGGGTGGTGCCGGTGATCGGGGTCGTGGCGCGGGCTTCCGGTGCTGTTCCGGCGGGGCCGCCGGTGCTGTCGCCGGATGGGCCGCCGGGTGAGAACACGGCTTGAGCCTGACCACTCTCCACGGCCGGGATCGCTCTCTGCCGCGGTACGGGTACGGGCATCGTCTGGGTTCCTTCCCTCCCCCCGAGGGCGTGGTGGGGCGAAGGACCTCGACCCACCGACGGGGACCATAGCGCCCGGCGGTGCCGCAACGGAATGGCGTACGGCGCGGCGCCGGGCAAAGGGCCACCGTCATATGCCGCATCCCGTAACGCACTTGGACAGGACGCGGTTCCCCGGGGGATGACGAAGGTCACGTCCTTGAACCCGGGCGGCCGGGGCAACCGTGCGGTAGGTCACGTGCGGTGCGTCACGCGGGTGCCGTCCCGCTTGACGGCACACCTCGTTCGCGGCGCCCCGTGCCTGATGGGGCGGCCTACGCGTCCGGCCGTACGACGCCCAGGATCTGCATCGAACCCGCGCCCGTGATCGTCACCGTGCGTCCGGGACGCGGGGCGTGCACGACGGCGCCGTCCCCTATGTACATCCCGACATGGCTGGCGTCGTCGAAGTAGATGATCAGGTCGCCGGGGCGCATGTCCTTGACGTCGATGTGCTTGAGCTGCTTCCACTGCTCCTGCGAGGTGCGGGGGATGGGGTGACCGGCGGCCGCCCAGGCCTGGGAGGTGAGCCCCGAGCAGTCGTACGTCTTGGGGCCCTCGGCGCCCCACTCGTACGGCTTGCCGATCTGGTCGGTCGCGTACTTCACGGCCTTCCTGCCCTGTTCGGAGGCGTCGCTCTTGATGTCCGAGAGGACGCCGGAGCTCAGCCAGACGGACTGCGCCTGATAGGCGGCCTCCTCCTCCAGCTTCGCGAGCCGCTCCTTCTCCTTCTTCTCCAGCCGGGACTCCAGCTTCTCGGCGTCGGAGATCCGCTGCTTGATCTTCTTCTTGGCCTCGGCCCTGGTCTCGCGTTCGGCTTCCAGCTTCCGCCACTGCGTGGAGGCGTCCTTCGCGTACTGCCGCAAGTCCTCCTGGGTGCGGGCCATCTCGCCCATCAGCCCCTTGGTGGCGTGTTCGCCCTGCCGCACCCGACCCGCGCCGTCCAGGAACGCCTGCGGGTCGTCGCTCAGCCACAGCCGCGCCTCGGGCGGCAGCCCGCCGCCCCGGTACTGGGCGCGGGCCGCGGCACCCGCCCGGTCCTTCAAGGCGTCCAGCTTCGCTTGGCCCTTGACGATCTGCTGGGCCAGCCCCACGATCTCGGCGGACTGCTTCTGGACCTTCTCCTCGGCGGCGTTGTAGGCGTCCGTGGCGACAGCGGCCTCGTGGTAGAGCTTGTCGAGCTTCTTGCGGACGGCTTCAAGGTCCTTGTTGCTCACGGGCGTCGGGGTCGCCGTGGGGGTTCTCGTCGGCGCCGGCGTCGGTGCCGGCTTCGGCGCCGGGCTCGCGTAGGCCGTCCCTGACGACGCCAGCACCACGCAGGCACACGCGCAGGCCAGGGCCATGGCCGCCGTGGTCAGGCTCCGCTTGCCGGATCCCATTTCTCCGCCCCCCACCTGATTTACCGTCAGTAACATATGGATGCCTGAGGGATCGTGCCATGTCGGCGCGCAATGCGACAGAGCCGGGCAAGAACTCCCTCCCATCGCGTGTGAGGCGGGCAGGAACTCCCTTCCCCGGAGCCCGCGTCGGCATGACGATCTCATTCCCCAGCCTGTGTGACGTGCGACTCACCGAGATCGTTCCCGCCACTCGCGCACCGGCGCGCACAGGTCGCGCACCGGTCGCCTCCCGGTCGTCGCGGCGGCCGCCGGGCCCGCGCTCGGTCAGGCGCGGGGCGCCAACGCCTCCCAGCGCACCGTCACTTCGCCCTGGCGCCAGCGGGTGACCCCGTCCACGACCGGCCAGTCGGCCCGCAGGTCGCGGACCGTGCGTATCCAGCGCTGCCTCGCGCCGTACGAGGCGTACGGCGCGGCGGCCGCCCAGGCGCGGTCGAAGTCGCGCAGGAAGCGATGCACGGGCTCGCCCGGCACATTGCGGTGGATCAGGGCCTTCGGCAGCCGCTCGGCCAGGTCGGACGGGCGGTCCAGGGAGCCGAGCCGGGTGGCGAAGGTGACCGTGCGCGGGCCTTCCGGGCCGAGGGCGACCCAGACGTGCCGCCGGCCGATCTCGTCGCAGGTGCCCTCGACGAGCAGTCCGCCCCGGGAGCCGGGGCTCGCGGGCGCGAGCCGTGCGCAGAGCCGCCGCCAGACCTCGGCGACCTGCTCCTCGTCGTACTGGCGCAGCACGTTCGCCGCGCGGATCAGCTGGGGCCGGCCCGGCACCGGGACCTCGAAGCCGCCGTGCCGGAAGGCGAGGCCATCGCGTTCGTACGGGCGGGCGGCGGCGACCCGCGCGGGCTCGATCTCGATGCCGAACACCTGGGTGCGGGGTGCGGCGGTGCGCAGCCGGGTCAGCAGCTCGACCGCGGTCCAGGGTGCGGCGCCGTAGCCGAGGTCCACCGCCACCGGTTCCGGCGACCGGCGGAGTTCGGCGCCGTGCACCGCCGCGATCCAGCGGTCCATGCGGCGCAGGCGGTTGGGGTTCGTCGTCCCGCGCGTCACCGTGCCCACGATGGGGGTCCGCCCGCTCGAACGAAGCCGAGAAGGCGGGAGGGACGCTGCTGCGCGGGTGCTCATGCGTACGAGAGTAGGCGGCCCCGGCATGGGCCGGGTGGCCCTGTGGACAACCGGCGGCCGCGCTCGCCCCGCCTGTGGAAAACCCCGGCGGACCTGGGCGGGCAGGAGGGCAGACGCATCCCGCTATCGAACGGTTGAGCGATGCCAGGCAATGATTCGGCAAAGGGGAAATGGAGCGGACACGTCCGGCGTTCTCCCTCCTGGAGGGCGTGACACGTCCTCCGACCGGCATGCCCGCAGCAAGGAGGACCGCCACGTGAGCCAGTACGTCAGCAGGCTCGGGCGTCGCTCCCCGGCGGCATCCTCGCGGCTCAGACTGCACCGCAGGCCCCGTCGCGTCGCCATGCTCTCCGTGCACACCTCGCCCCTGCACCAGCCCGGCACGGGCGACGCGGGCGGCATGAACGTGTACATCGTCGAACTCGCCCAGCGGCTCGCCGCGATCAACATCGAGGTCGAGATCTTCACGCGGGCCACGACCGGGGCACTCCCGCCGGCCGTCGAACTGGCACCGGGCGTCCTCGTCCGGCACGTCGACGCGGGCCCCTACGAGGGCCTCGCCAAGGAAGACCTCCCCGCCCAGCTGTGCGCCTTCACCCACGGCGTCATGCAGGCCTGGGCCGGTCACCGCCCCGGCTACTACGACCTCGTGCACTCGCACTACTGGCTCTCCGGCCACGTCGGCTGGCTGGCCGCCGAACGCTGGGGCGCGCCCCTGGTGCACGCGATGCACACCATGGCCAAGGTCAAGAACGCGGCGCTGGCCGAGGGCGACACCCCCGAGCCCGCCGCCCGTGTCATCGGCGAGACCCAGATCGTGCGCGCCGCCGACCGCCTCATCGCGAACACCGCGGAGGAGGCCGACGAACTCGTACGCCACTACGGGGCGGACGCCGGCAGCGTCGCCGTCGTGCACCCCGGGGTCAACCTCGACCGCTTCCGGCCCGCCGACGGCCGGGCCGCCGCCCGCGCGCGGCTGGGCCTCCCGCAGGACGCCCTGATCCCCCTGTTCGCGGGCCGCATACAGCCGCTCAAGGCCCCCGACGTGCTGCTGCGCGCGGTCGCCGTCCTGCTCGACGAGCGGCCCGAGCTGCGCGGCCGGATCGTCGTCCCCGTAGTGGGCGGTCCGAGCGGCAGTGGACTCGCCAAGCCCGAAGGGCTCCAGAAACTCGCCGCGCGGCTGGGCATCGCCGACGTCGTGCGGTTCCGGCCGCCCGTCGGCCAGGATCAGCTCGCGGACTGGTTCCGGGCCGCTTCGGTGCTGGTCATGCCCTCGTACAGCGAGTCCTTCGGGCTGGTCGCCATCGAGGCGCAGGCGGCCGGCACGCCGGTGCTCGCGGCCGAGGTCGGCGGTCTGCCGGTGGCCGTACGCCACGAGGAGACCGGCTTCCTCGTGCAGGGGCACCATCCCGCCGACTACGCGCGCGTGCTGGGCGCGTTCGCCGACGACGAGACCCTCGTGGCCCGTATGGGTGCCGCCGCGGCACGCCACGCGGAGCGCTTCGGCTGGGACACCGCGGCGGCGGCGACGGCGGACGTGTACACGGCGGCGACACAGGACCACCGCCGCCGCCAGCGCGCACACCACGCCTGACCCCGGCCGCGGACGCACCAGGCCCGACGCCGGCAACGGCGACGGACACCAGGCCCGACGCCGTCCGGCGGACGCGCCACGCCTGACCCCGGCCGGCGGACACACCACGTCCGAAGCCGGGCGCGGACGCATCACGCGCGACCCCGCTCTCCCGCGTTCGACCGGGCTCGGCGCCGCCGACGCGGGTCACGTACGCTCGCCCCATGGCTGACGCAGCGTCGATCATCGAGCGGGTCCTCACCGAGGCCGAGCTGGAGTGGGAGAGCCCCGACGCGGGCTCGTACGTCGTGAAACTGCCCGGCACCCGCAAGCTGTCCACGACCGTCTCGCTGATCGTCGGCAAGCACTCGCTGTCGCTGAACGCGTTCGTGATCCGCCACCCCGACGAGAACCACGAAGCGGTCCACCGCTGGCTCCTGGAGCGCAATCTCAAGCTCTTCGGGGTCGCCTACGCGGTCGACTCCCTCGGGGACGTCTACCTGGTCGGCAAGCTGCCGCTGACCGCCGTCACCCCGGATGAGGTGGACCGTCTGCTCGGGTCCGTCCTCGAAGCCGCCGACGGCTCCTTCAACACGCTCCTGGAACTCGGTTTCGCCTCCGCGATCCGCAAGGAGTACGCCTGGCGGGTGTCCCGCGGCGAGTCGACGCGCAACCTGGACGCGTTCACACATCTGACTCAGCGCCCCGCCAACTGACGCCTGCCGTCCGGCGGTTCCCCTGAGTCCACCCTCCGCCAATTAGCCATTGCGGGACCCTTTCCCCGTCCGGGGTCCTCGTGGCATGCTCGCCGCCGACGCACACCTGAACGTCGTTCACGTACATGAAAATCCGCAGGGGAACGCAGGGAAGGGCGGACGGTCATGACCGACAGGTACGAGCACACGGGGATCACCAGGCGGGCCCTGCTCGGCAGTGCCACGGCGGTGGCGGCCACGGCCGTCACCGGCACGACGGCCGCAGCGGCCCCGGGGACCGCCCCGGCGACCCCGCCTCCCACCCGGGGCCCGGCCGCCGCCCGGTCCGGCGGCGCGTCTGCCACCTCCGCCCGGTCCGGCGAAGTGCCTCCGCTCTGGAGGGAGTTCGTCCGCTCCCCGTTCACCCACCCGCAGATCCCGTACGTCGGCAGGGCCGGCGCGCACCGCGGGGCCGCGCGCTTTCCCCGCCGGCCCGTCGTGACCGACATCCGCGACCACGGCGCCGTCGCCGACGGCACGACGGACTGCGCTCCCGCGATCAACCGTGCCATCGCCGCCGCCGGAAGGGCCGGCGGTGGCACGGTCACCATCCCTCCCGGGACGTTCCGCATCGACGACCTGATCCACATCGGCCACTCGAACGTGGTCCTCCGGGGCGCCGGCAGCGGCCGTACGACCCTGTACGCGACCCGGAACCTCACCGAACTGATCGGCGCCTACGGATCCCGCTACGGCGGCGACAAGTCGTCCTGGTCCTGGGCCGGCGGCCTCATCTGGCTCGCCCCCACGGCCCGTTGGGACTCCCTGGTCGCCGCCGTCAAGGCGAAGGCGTGGCCCTTCGAGGGCTGGACCGGCAACACGCGCGACGCCTGGCGGACCCTCACCACCGTCGAGCCCGCGCGCCAGGGCTCCTGGACGGTGACCGTCGCGGACGCCTCCGGACTGCGCCCCGGAGCGCTCGTCCTCCTCCGCCTGGCCGACGACGCCGACCACACGCTCCTGGAGCACATGTCGGGCGGCGGACCCGGGCCCGAGGCGTACGTCTGGGACGACAAGACCAAGCTGACCTCGTACGTCCCCTACGAGTGGCCCGTCCGCATCGCGCGCGTGCGCGGCCGCAGGGTGACCCTCGAACGCCCCCTCCCGCTCGACGTACGCCCGGAGTGGGACCCCCGGCTGACCACGCACGCCGAGGAGCTGACCGGCTCGGCGGTGGAAGGGCTGACCCTGGAGGCCGTGGAGACACCGCAGTCCCCGCACCTGCTCGACAAGGGCTACAACGGAGTCGTCCTCCAGTGCGCCTACGACTGCTGGGTGGACGACGTCACGGTCCGCCACGTCGACAACGGATTCGGTCTCGTCGCCGCCTCCGCCTGCACCCTGCGCCGTACGACCGTCGCCGGACGCGGCTCGCACCACCCGTACTTCTGCCGCGAGGGCTCGCACGACAACCTGATCGAGGACTTCACGATCGAGGAGCGCACCGTCCCCGCGCCCACCGGGACCCAGTTGCACGGCATCAACGTCGAGGGTCTGTCCTCGTACAACGTCTGGTCGCGCGGCGACATGCGGATGGGCACCTTCGACTCCCACCGCGGACTGCCCTTCGCGAACGTCCGCACCGACATCACCGTCGACAACGACGGCCGGCACGGCGGCGACGCCTCGGCGGGACCGCTCTTCGGGGCGCGCTTCACGCACTGGAACATCCGGGTCACCAACGGCCGGGCCGGTCTGATGAAGATCGACGGCCTCGCTCCCCACAGCGCCACCGTCGGCGTCAACGAGGTCACCGAGTTCGACCAGACCGACGTACCCGACTTCACCGGGGACCTGCACTCCCGGCTGGAGCTGTACGGGACGACGGACGTCGTACGGCCGCGCAATCTCCACGAGGCCCAGCGCGAGCTGTAGGCCGGCCGGACCCGGACCGGACCCGGACCGGACCCGGACCGGTGGGTTCACGAGCGCACGTACCGTCCCGGAGTCACCCCCACCAACCGCCGGAAATGGCGGGTGAGATGGGACTGGTCGTAGAAGCCGGCCAGGACGGCCGCCTCGCCCGGCGGCCGTCCGTCGAGGAGGAGGCGGCGGGCGCGGTCCACGCGGCGGGACATCAGATACTGGTGCGGTGCGATGCCGAACGCGCCGCTGAACGCCCGGACCAGATGCGCGGGGTGGGCGTGCACCAGGAGCGCGGCCTCGTCGAGGGTGACGCCCTCCACGACCCGCTCGTCGAGGAGTTCGCGCAGGCGGAGGGCGAGCGGCCGGTCGGCGTGCGGGGCCTCCACGGATCGGGGGCGCAGCAGTCCGCGCAGCCGGTCCGCGATCAGCGTCAGTCTGCTGTCGGCCTCCAGCTCGTCCCCGGGGTGGGCGAGCGCCGTGTGCAACCGGGCGACCCGCCGCCGCAGTACGGGATCCGCCAGACCGGGGCCGTCCACCGCGGGTCCGATGAGGTCGTCGGCCAGGCGGGAGCCGTCGAGGTAGAGGACCCGCTTGCGGAAACCGTGCTCGGTGGCGGGAGCGCCGTTGTGCGGGATGTGCGGCGGGAGCAGCGTCACCGAGTCGCGCGGGGTGCCGTGCTCGTGCCGGTCGAGGTCGTAGCGGACGGCGCCGTCATCGACGATCAGCAGGGTCCAGGCCTCGTGCACGTGCATCGGGTAGGCGTACTCGGTGTAGTGCGCGTGGAAGACCTCGACGATGCCCGGGACGCTCGGGCGCCACGCGGACATTTCACGCTGAGGGGTCACGCAAAGAACGTACAAGACGACGGCGTACGCCGGTCGGCAGTCTTCTCGCATGAGCAGCGAGACCGACATGAACCCGTCCGGCGCGAGCGATGTGAGCGGCCCCGGCGGCCCGAACGGCCCTGGTCCTTCGGGCGGCGGCGCGGTGGGCGGCGCGGGCCTTCCGGACGTGGCGCCCGTCCGCTTCGACACCAAGATCACCGTCGTCCTGCGTGACGACCTGGAGCCCTGGCAGCGGCTCAATGTGACCGCCTTCCTCGTCAGCGGCCTGGGGACGGCCGTCCCCGAGGTGGTGGGCGAGCCGTACGAGGACGCCGACGGGATCTCCTACCTGCCGATGTTCCGGCAGCCGGTGCTGGTCCTGGAGGCCTCGAAGGAGACGCTCGCCGCCGCCCACGCCCGCGCGCTGTCCCGGGCGCTGCCGCGAGCGGTCTTCACCTCGGACCTCTTCGGCACGGGCAACGACCGGGACAACCGCGCGGCCGTACGAGCCGTGCCGACCGGCGGACTCGACCTGGTGGGAATCGCCGTGTACGGAGCGCGGAACGCGGTGGACAAGGTGGTGAAGGGGGCGCGGATGCATCCGTGAGGTGCGGACGCTTCCCCGGAGGGCGCCTTGCACCCGCCGGGGCTCCGAGGCTGGGATGTTCCCTGGGCCGGGCCGGGACCGTCAGGCGGGGTTCCTCAGGCCGTTCCTCAGGCTGGCCCCGTCAGGCGGGGCTCCTCAGGGCGGGCCCGTCAGGCCGGGGTTCCTCCGGTCGGGCCCTCCAGGCCGGGTTCCTCAAGCCGGGATGACCTCGGCCTCGGCTCCGGCTCCGGCGCCCACGGACGGCTGCCGCGCGGAGTCCGGCGCGACGTCTCGTACCGGCTCCGGTACGGACTCCCGCACCGGCTCCCGTACCGACGGCTCCTCCGCCGGGAGCCGTCGCATGAGCAGCCCGTACCCGAGACCCGCCGCCGTGCCGACCACCGCGCACAGCCCCCACAGCCAGACCGCGCCGAAGCGGTCGATGACGACGCCGGACATCACCGGGGCGATGAGCGCGGCGAGAGCCCAGGAGAGGGTGTACATGCCCTGATAGCGGCCGCGCCCGTGGACGGGGGAGAGGCGGACGACGAGCCCCGTCTGCGTCGGGGCGTTGACGATCTCGGCGAGGGTCCACACGCAGACGGTGAGCGTGAAGGCCCCGACCGACCCGGCGAAGGCGGTGAGCCCGAACCCGTATCCGGCGAGCAGCGACGAGATCACGAGCAGCCACTTGGGGTCCCGGTGCTCGATGAAACGGCCGACCGGGATCTGGAGCGCGACGATCATGATGCCGTTGACGGCCATGGCCATGCCGTAGTCGGCCGGGGTGAAGCCGGCCCGGCCCATGGCCACCGGCAGCCCGACGGAGCCCTGCTGGAAGACGAGGGCGACGAGGAACGACAGCCCGACCACGCTCATGAACCGTCCGTCGCGCAGCACCGTGCCGAGCCCGACCGCGGGTTCCGTGTCCTTGGCGACCTGCACCGGCTTGGACTCCGGGAGCTTCGCGAAGACGACGAGCGCGCAGACGAGCGTCATGGCGGCCTCGATGAGGAAGCCCGCGAGGTAGCTGAACTCGGCGATGAAGCCGGCGCCCATGGAAGAGACGGCGAAACCGAGGTTGATGGCCCAGTAGTTGAGCGAGAAGGCGCGGACACGGTCCTCGGGCCGGACGATGTCGGCCATCATCGCCTGCACGGCGGGCCGGGAGGCGTTGCTGGCCATGCCGACCAGGAAGGCGACCGAGGCGATGGCCACCGGGTCGTGCATGAAGCCGAGCAGGGCGACCGACGCGGCCGTCGACACCTGCGCGACGAGCAGCGTGGGCCGGCGGCCGAACCGGTCGGTCATCACTCCGGCGACGAGCGAGGAGATCACGCCGCCGAGGCCGTGCAGGGACGCGACGAGACCCGCGTACGAGGCGGAGTAGCCGCGGTCGAGGGTCAGGTACAGGGCCATGAAGGTGGCGACGAAGGCCCCGAGCCGGTTGATGAGTGTGCTGGTCCACAGCCACCAGAACTCGCGGGGGAGCCCTGAGACGGTCTCTCGGGCGACACGTCTCATGACGGCGGCTGGCATGGATCCCCCACGGATGTAAGCGGCTCGGGCGGTGAGCACAACTTACGAGCCGTCTGTCGTCGAGATCCACTCGATTAACAGATGCCGTCAACTGAAGGGCGCCGGAGCGGGCGAGGGAGGGCCGGACGGGGGCTCCCGTGTCCGACTGATGGCCGAAGGCGCGAGCGGTCGCGGGGTTCGATTACGCTCGGAGCCATGGCCGACGCACCGTACAAGCTGATCCTCCTCCGCCACGGCGAGAGCGAATGGAACGCGAAGAATCTGTTCACCGGTTGGGTGGACGTCAATCTCAACGAGAAGGGCGAGAAGGAGGCAGTCCGCGGCGGTGAGCTGCTCAAGGACGCCGGCCTGCTGCCTGACGTCGTCCACACCTCGCTCCAGAAGCGCGCGATCCGCACCGCGCAGCTGGCCCTGGAGTCCGCGGACCGCCACTGGATCCCGGTCCACCGCAGCTGGCGCCTGAACGAGCGTCACTACGGCGCTCTCCAGGGCAAGGACAAGGCCCAGACGCTCGCCGAGTTCGGCGAGGAGCAGTTCATGCTGTGGCGCCGCTCGTACGACACCCCGCCGCCGGCGCTGGACCGCGACTCCGAGTTCTCCCAGTTCGACGACGCGCGCTACGCGGCCCTGCCGCCCGAGCTGCGCCCGCAGACGGAGTGCCTCAAGGACGTCGTCGTCCGCATGCTCCCGTACTGGTTCGACGGCATCGTCCCGGACCTGCTGACCGGCCGTACGGTTCTGGTCGCGGCCCACGGCAACTCGCTGCGCGCCCTGGTCAAGCACCTCGACGGCATCTCCGACGCCGACATCGCGGGCCTGAACATCCCCACCGGCATCCCCCTCTCCTACGAGCTGGACGCCGAGTTCAAGCCCCTCAACCCGGGCGGCACCTACCTCGACCCGGACGCGGCGGCGGCGGCGATCGAGGCGGTCAAGAACCAGGGCAAGAAGAAGTAACGCGGACCATAAATGACCCCCTGCCTGCGGTTTTCTCGCAGACAGGGGGTCATTTCTTGTACCGGGGCCGTCGCTGGGCCGTGAAAGAGAATTGGGCCGGCTGTCAAGCCTCCCCGTGAGCCTCTGGAGGTAGCGATGTGACCGGTATGCTGATGCCACCTCACCTGAACCTCCCTCGAACTCGGCGTGGCGCGCGAGTTCCAGGCTCCGGCCCGAAAAGCGGGTCGGTTGGAGGAAGAAGGGAGGTGGTAGAGGTGAGTCTTGAGAAGGACAGGCCTCGTAGGTGGACCGGCCCCGAGAAGTGGCAGGTCTGGCTTGCGGGCGTCGGCCTACTGGTGACCATCGCTACCGGCGTGATGCAGATCGCTCGATGAGCGAGTCACGCGCGAGGACGGCCGCGACCGGGAGCTGCACATGCAGCGAGCCCGGTCTGCTGATAGGCGACCGGGCTCGTTGACTGCCCGAGGGCCTGGATCTGGTTGCCGCCGGATCCGGGTCCTCAGTCGTTCTAGACTCTCCCAGCCTCTGGGAAGCCATCTAGATCTAAGTAGAGCTAACTAGAGCTATCTGTAATCTCTCACGCACTGCTAATTCAATCAACTTTGTGAGCCAGTGCGTGTTCTAGATCTCTCGTTACTCAGGGAACATCCGCGCCGTACTGTTCGCGATGGCTCGACGACAGTCGTATCTCTGGTCGTTGTGCTGCACTCATCACCGTTGACCGTTGACCGTGGCCACAGCCTTACAAGTGTGTTCCTGACTCGACGGCATCAGGTGCGCATACACCCGGAGCGTCAGGCCAGGATCTGAGTGGCCGAGGTACTCGGCGAGGGCCTTGATGCTCTCCCCGGCGTCCAGGAGCACCGAGGCGTAGAAATGCCGCAGCGCGTGCATGCCGTTCTCGTGGGACTCGGCGTACGGCTGTCCACGCTCGGGGACCGGGATCACCCCGGCGCCGGCCGGCGCCCGCTTCCATGGCCGCCGAAGGGTGGCAAGCTCCGGGACGTGCCGCTCCCCGGGCCGGTCGCTGACGCCCTCCGGGTGCACATGAAGGAGTTCCCGCCGGTCGATGCGGCACCACAGGCCGACCGATGGGTCGCGGTCGCTCTCCGCACGATCTCCCCGGCCTGGTTCAAGCTCCGGCTGCGCTCCGCTCCGCCGGCGAGGGTTGGCCGACGGTAAGGGGTCAGAGCACGTCGTGGCTGGGGCGGTCGGCTTCACGACTTTAGCCAGCCACTTTGGCGCGAGCCTCGAAGATCATGGCCCCAACGTCGTGCTTTACCGGGCAGCTCAGGAGACTGCCCGACTCGCGATGAGCTTACGGGGCCATGATCACTCGCGCCTGAGCAGCTCCCGGTCAAAGCCGCTCCGCCGACCTCACGCTAGGGTTCCCCTCCGGAGTAGCCAAAGGGATCAACGCTGGTGGGGGGCACAGGATGCGTCAGTGGTGGCAGGCACGGCGTGCGCGACGAGCCATGAACAAGCTCTTCGAGACGCTCGAGAACACCCACAACGCTCCGGAAGACGAGACGTTCGCGAAAAACGCTCCCTGCCATTGCAGCCCTCAATGGCCGGCCCTGGAGACCACGGCCAACGGCTATGTGATCCGAGCAGAGCCGAGATCGCACTACAGCATCCTGACAGACCCGCAGGTCGGGACCTTCGTGGCGCGCTGCACCAACTGCCAGGCCAGGTATCCCAATCCTTGGGGCATGGACCCGGCGGAGGAGATGCCCTACGCCTGGGCACGCGAACCGATCGAGGACTGAACCCTGCGAGCGGGAGTCACTGACATCAGCGCCTGCGGGTCTTCTCTGCGGTGGTCGCTTTGATGCCCGCCGTCTGCTGCCGTGGCCGGTATGGTTCGCCGGGCCGGAGGGGAGGAACGCGATGTTCGTTGAGATCGCCTTTGCCGGTCTGCCCATCGACCGAGATGAGGTCGAGGAAGCGTTGGACGCCGCGTTTGGTCCCGACGGGGAGATCACGGGCGCGGGCAGCGGGATGGGACGTTGTCATCTCGACTTGGAGATCGAGGGAAGCCTCGATCGCGGGGTGGCACTGGAACGGGTTCGTTCCGTGCTGGCCGGGCTCGGCGTGCAGGAGTACGCGACGTTGAACGTCAGCGACTGATCACGCGGCGAGCGATCGTCCGCCCCAGCGGATGCCCTTCTCGCTGCGGATGCGAGCACGTTCCTTGCGCTGGGCGGCGAGGACGTTGGGGTGACGGGCGTTCTGGTTGCGCCATCGCAGTCAGGCTGGTATTCGCCCCACCTCGCTCCTAAAGCGGTGATGGCTCGACCCACCGCTGGAAGCGGGCGCAGGCCACCAGTGTGCTGCCATCTTCGGTGAAGTAGATCAGGAAGGTCCATTGCTGATCGGCTGAATCGATCAGCCCTCCGCGCACCGGCCGGCCATGCTCGCTGAGGAGCCGCACCATTCGTTCCAGCCCAAGAGGTTCGACTCCGCGCAGTCGCATACGCCGAAGCCGACGTGCAAAGACCCCGGCATGCTGCTCTGCGGGATGCGTCGTATCCCACACGTGGTAGGTGGCGCCGCCGCGGAGGGCGGTCAGAGCAGCCGCGGACGCCCCGTCGTCACCGGTCAACAGCTCCTCCAGCGAATGCCGTTCCATCGTCACCCGTCGGGATCCTGCGGTACAGCAGCCAAGTACCGCAACCCCAGCACCCACCCGGCTCCGGGAGCGGCCCTCCTGGACCCGGTGGCGCCCGGAATGGCCGTCACCGGCCGATCCGACTAGAGCTACGGGTCAGAAGGCGTCGTGCGTGTTGAGCACCCTCCGGGCCGGCCGAGGGTGCTCAACGACGACCGACGCTGACAACCGTCGACGGCTGAGTCGCAGGTCGCAGCGTTGAGCGATCGCAGGGGTGCGAGTCGGAGACCCGGCCCCGCACTTCACGTTGTGCCGGGGTGGGGCGGGTCGGCTCCACGGCTTTGGATCTCAGTCGAATCAGCCGACGTCGTTGATCTGGTCGCTCGTTGCAGGGCTGGTGGCCTGCCACTGCTCAGGACTCAGCAGACGTGTCCGCGCGGCCAGACGGCGCAGGGCGGCGATGGCACCTTCGTCGAGTTGGGCCCCGCTGTAGCCGATGTACGCCACGACACCGGGCACCGGCTCCCAGGCCAGCGCGCCGTTGCCACCGAACGCAGACGTGATGATCGCGGGCTTGCCTTTGACGGTCCCTGCCGTCTGAACACGGGCGGCATACAACTGGTCTTCGAGGCCGCCGCACCGGGCGACGCCGGTGAAGGTCAGGCCGCCTGAGAGCTCGTCCATCTCCCCGGTCTCGGCCGAGCTGTATCGGGCCTCGTGTATGTAGGTCGGGCGTGAGGTGCCCATGGCCGTCACTGAAAGTCCGGGCGGTGGTTCGACCTCGGGGCGGCCCGAGTCGACGCTGGTAGCGGCGGCGACAGCGATCAGCTCGGACTGCGGCAAATCCCCTCGGACTCGTGCGTATGAGCCACTGACTGGCCAGGTGATCTCTCGCTCAAGGGTCCTGCCCGAGACGCCGCCGACCAAGACCGGGCGCCCACCTGTCGGCGCAGGTACGGGGAACGTGACCACCGCGCCGTGCAGTCCCAGAGAACCGTCTGAGCGTCGCACGACCACCGTCAACGGGCCTGCGTCCGCTCTGCGATCACGCCTGATCAGCGTGGCCCCCTGAGACAGTGGTAACCCTGTGATCACCATGCCAGGGGTTTGCTTTGCCCCGACAGCCGAGTCCGGGCCATCAGGAAAGGCACGGCCGGACGGCGACGCCGACGACGAGCTCACGGGTGCTGCCGGGTCCTGCTCGTCGGGCCCGCTCACGACCACGATGCCCACCACGAGCGCCGCGGACAGGGCCACGGCTGCGGCCGCAGCGATCAGCCGACGCGGTGGTCTCCAGGGCGGTCGGTCCGAGCCACTGCTGAGTACGTCCCCCATGCCCACAGTCTCCCTCGCCAGGGTCCGGGCCGTACAGACAGCGGCGTCGCGTCGGTGCCGGGGAACCACAGGGAAGAGAGGGAAGAGCAGGGCCCGTAAAGACCCCGGCTCCCAGGCCGAGGGCTCAGCAGCAGTCGCCACGGGCCTGCCGTTGGGGCTTGCTCTGGTCGACGCCGCAAGTCAGTAGCGTGGCTGAGGCCGGTGGGGGTACAGCGGCCTGGCGCCCGAGCCCACCGCACCTGAGCATTCGTCCCCGAGGCGCAGGTGGTCCCGCTGGGCGAGTCCTGGGTCCAGAAGGCGGCGGGGTCGCTCCAGGCGCCGTGCGTTTCCGGACGTCCGCCCGTCGGACGGGGCCGATCAGGAAACGGGGGTGTGGAGCCAGGCTGTGAGGGTGGAGAAGTCGTCCTCGGTCAGGCCCTCGGACGGGTTCACGCGGAGCAGCAGGGAAGGGCCCTCGTGCTGTGCCGCGACCCAGAGCCGGTCCATGGCGCCGATCTCGTCGTCGACCCAGATGAACGGACGGCCTCCGGCCCGTTCGACGATGGCGCGGGTCTTCCAGTGCAGGCCCCGCGGGCCCGCCTCGGCGTCCTCGGGCCACTCCATCACCGGCAGCGGGGGCAGTCCGATCCGCGGGCCGACGGACTCGTTCGCCTCCTCCATCCACGTCGTGGCCCACACCAGGTCGCATCCCAGCGCCGTCAGCCGTGGGCCCACGGTGGGGTCGAGCCGTCCGAGCAGTGGGTTCCCCTCGTCGGGGAGTGCTTCGGAGTCCGGTCCGGAGCCCGAGCTCTCGGGGGGTGCCCACGAGGGGCCGAACGGGATCAGGGGGCCGTCTACGTCGAGGAAGAGGATCGGGCGGTCCACATCCACCGTGTTTCCTGGGTAGTCGTTCCCCGGGCGGTTGTCCCCCAGGGGGTTGTCCTCCGGGCAGTTGTTCCTGGGAGGCTGTCGTGGACAGGCGCTTCCCGGACAGGCGCTTCCCGGGCAGGTGTTTCCTGGCTGTCGGGAACGGTGGGTGCCGTCCCCGACAGGTCAGTCAATCGGCCGGTCGCGTCGTGGTCAATCGGTCAGGTGCAGGGCGGCTCGTGCGTCCGGGCCGTGCCAGCCCGCCGCCGTGCGCCAGACGACGTGGACACCGAAGGCCTCCCGGATCGCGTCGGGAGCCCAGTCCTCCGTGGGCGGCTCGGACAGGACCAGGTACCGGACGTCCGCCGAGCGCGACTCCACCCGGTCCAGTTCCATCAGGCGGGCCGCTCCCGCACGCAGCTGCGCGTAGCCGGAACGGTCGGCGCCGAGCACCTCGTAGCGGAAGCAGCCGTCCGGGCCCTCCAGGGTCGCGTCGGAGAACCGGGAGTCCGACGGCCGCAGTCCCGCTCGCAGGAGCGCCGCCTTCAGTTCGAAGCGCACGGCCTCGTGCGTGTTGCACTCCCGGTCGGCCTGCGCCTCGACGTCCAGCCGCCGCGCGAGTGCCTCGCTCCATGCCGTCCGTCCCTCGGACGGGGCGGGCTCGATTTCCAGGAGAGCGGCAGTGTTCATGACGTCGGTGTCCTTCTGTGGTTCGAGTGTTCCGGGTGTTCTGCGGGGCTCGGTCGGCGCGGTCGTGATCGCCCCGGGTGGTGCTGTCTCGGTCGGCGTGCCGGTCCCGCTCGCCGGGGGCCCGGTCTCCGCGCCCGTTTCCGGGCCGGTGTGCATCCGGTGGCGGAGTTCGTCGCGGGCCCGGTCGAGAGCGTCGGTCCAGTGCCGGAACGCCGGGTCGTCCGTCAGGGCGGCTCGCAGGCCGGGGGTGTCCGAGGCGATCGCCTGTCGGGTGCGCTGGGCCAGGTCCGCCAGATCGCTCAGCCGGTCACGGTCCGCGGAGCCCAGCAGGCGCCAGACGCTCAGCCAGTCGACCCGGTCGCGCCGCAGACAGCGGCCGGCCATGCCCTTCAGTTCGGCGAGGAGGGCCGTCGTCTCCGGCGGGGACGCGTCGTCGCCGTGCGCGATGTCTCGCAGGACGCCGAGCGCGGCCTCGTAACGGGGAGCCATCCGGGAGGAGATGGGCCGGCGCCCGAACTCGCCGGCCGAGACCAGGCTCAGCTGACCCTCGTTCCGGGTGACCCAGCCGTCCAGCCGGGAGCCCGTGGCCGGGGTGGGTTCACCGTGGCGCGGGACGAGGAGGACGGATCGCTCCGTGGGAGGCGCGAGGACCTTCACCTTCAAGTGGGAGCCCGGGCCGGGGCCGAGCACCCGCACCTCGACGGGGGTGCCGACCGGCAGGTCGTCACCCGGGGGATCGGTGGTGGCGGAGGTGTGGGTGGCGGAGGTTCGGGTGGCGGGATCGCCGGGTTTCGTCCCGTTCTCCGACTGGGGGGCCGCGGGCGCCACGTAGGCGTAGGAGGAGGTGACTTCGCCGTCCGTGCCGTCGGCCGGTGTGCCGAGTTCGCCCGGCAGCGGTGTCGTGTGGAGGACCGTCAGCGTCTGGGTGCTGCGGGACAGGGCGACGTACAGCCGGCGCAGTCCGGCGGGGCCCCGGTCGGCGACGGCCGTCGGCTCCAGCACCAGGACGTGGTCGAACTCCATGCCCTTGGCCTGGGCGGCGGGGAGTACGGACACGGTCCGCGAGGTCTCCTCGGTCATGCCCTCCACGAGGTCGACGCGTCGGCGGACCTCCTCCAGCCAGTCGGAGCCGTCGGGAACGATGACGGCGATCGACCGCGGGGACCGGCCGTCGTTCGTGCCCGCGAGACGTGCCGCACGGGTCGCCGCGTCGTCCAGCAGCTCCCAGGGAGTCGTGGGGACCAGCCGCACGGCCCCGTCGCCGGCCCGTCGTACGGCCGTCGGGTAGGGCAGGGAGGGAGCGATGGCCCGGGCCAGGGGCGCCACGAAATCCATGATCTCCGCGGGGACGCGGTAGCTGGTGTTCAGCTCGGCCACGCGCCAGTCTCCTTGCGCGGACAGGATTCCGCCCAGCTGTTTCCAACTGGTGTAGGCATGCGGTCCGGTGGCCTGGGCCAGATCGCCGAGCACGGTCATCGAGCCGGTCGGACACCGTCTGCGCAGGGACCTCGCCTGCATCGGGGTGAGGTCCTGAGCCTCGTCGACCACGATGTGCCGGTACCTCCGCGGACTCTCGCCCGCGATGAGGAAGCGCAGCTCTTCGAGACACACCAAGTCGTCCGTCGTCCACGGCTCTTCGGCGGCACTCTCGGCCTTCCTCCTTTGCAGGGAGGCCTGTTCACCCTCGTCGAGGATCCCGTCGGCGCACTCGCGCAGCCTGGTGGGGGAGTTGAGCAGGCCGCGCAGTGCCACCTCGGGGCTCAGCGCGGGCCAGACCCTCTCGACGAGAGTGGTGACCTGCCGGTTGCGCTCCAGGTCGCGGCGCACGGTCGCGTCCCTGCCGCGGTGCGGGGCGATGCCTACGAGTTCGCCCAGCAGCCGGTCCACCAGCAGGGTGCGGAACCGGTCCCTGCCCGCCCGGTAGCCCTCGGCCCCCTCGCGGGCGTCCTGGAGGAGCCCGAGCACCTCCGAGCGCGGCAGACGCAGGGAGGTACCGCCCACGACCACGACGAAGGCCGGTTCGTCCTGGGCGTGGGAGGGGGCGGAGACGACGGTGTCGACGGCCTCGGGCCGGCACTCGCTCTCCACTCGCCTGCGCAGGACGGCCGCCATCCGTTCGTCGGACTTCACCAGCCGTGCGGTGGGGGAGTCCGAGCCCCGGACCTCGCCTTCCCAGAGCCGGGCGAGCTGTACGGCGGTGACGTTGCGGGTGCCGAGGGTGGGCAGGACGCGCCCCACGTACTCCAGGAAGTTCTGGTGCGGGCCCACGACCAGGATGTCCTGGGCGCGGAAGTGGTCGTTGTTGACGAGCCAGGTCACGCGGTGCAGGCCGACCGCGGACTTTCCGGTGCCGGGGCCGCCCTGGATGACGAGGATGTCCGCGGGGGAGCCGGTGACCAGCGCCAGCTGGTCGCGTCTGATCGTCTCGACGATGTCGCGCATCCGGCCGCTCCGTGACCGGTGCAGCTCCCGCAGGAGGAACTCGTCGACCGGCTGCGGCTTTTGACGCCGCCGTCCGGGGGGCTGCCGCTGTGCCGGGACGACGGTACGGGGCCGTGCGTGGCGGCCTCCGGCGAGCGGGGCGGTGCCGCTCCGCCCTTCCGCCGGGGATTCCGCCGGGGATTCCTCCGGAGATGCTTCCGGGGAGAGTCCCGGGGATGCTTCCGGGGGTTCCCCGCCATCGCGGGAGCGGGGGATTTCCTGGGGGTCAGGGACGTCAGGGACGCCGGGTATCTCGGCGGCCTCGGGGAGGTCCGGGGCTTCGAGCGGAGCGGGCTCGTCCATGAAACGCGGTGGCACGCCGGCCTCTTGTCCGGGCTCGGGCGAGTCGCCGTACGGTCCCGTGCCCGGGGCGATCTCGTCCAGGAAGTCCTCGACCCGGCGCCCCGCGCAGCGTAACTGGCGCCGCAGGAGCACCTCGCCCGGTGTCTCCGGCCGGGCGTTGTGCCAGCTCACGGCGATCGGGTTCGTCCAGGAGACCACCACCTGATCGCGGGTCTCGGTGTCGAAGACATGGCGTCGTCCGACATAGAACGTCTCCGGCTCGGCGTCGCCCGCCTCCTGGACGTCGACACGGCTGATGACCAGGGCCTCGCCCCCGAGACCGCCGTACTCCTCCGCCGCGCTCTCCGCTTTCTCGCGGACCGCGATGCCGTCCTTGGCGCTCGCGGAAGCCGTGGCCGTCGACGGCGACGTCATCTCGGCGAGCCGGGCCTCGTAACAGTCGTAGGCGCGGTCGACGGCCTTCTGCTCGATGGCGATGACCGTGTCCCGTGGTGTCGTGCTCACGTGTGTCCCCTCCTGGCGACGCCCCTCGCGCCACCGCGGGCCAGGGCCCGCCTCCCCTGTCCCAGAGGTAGCAGAGTTCGCCGGTCAGACCACGGTCAATCGGGCAACAGCACCACAATCGCGCAGATTTCGGTCCGGCCCGAACAGATCCGATCCCCGTGCGTACGTCTTCGTGCGTACGTCTTCGTGCGAGACGGGCCGAGCCGGAGGGACGCCGGCCGGGGCGCGTGGCCGACGGGCCGGGGCGCGTGGCCGGGGCGCGTGGCCGACGGGCCGGGGTGCGTGGCCGGGGAAGGGAGAAGGGCCCCGTCGTGACGACGGGGCCCTTCCGGACGTACGCAGGTGCTCAGCCGCACTGGCAGGGATTGCCCGACTGGCAGCCGCAGCCGCAGCCTGAGCCGCAGCCGCAGGCGCCGAACAAAGGGAGGTTCTTGATCTCGGCGGGCTGTTGGGTGTCGCGGTCCTGGGTCGGGTCGGGCGTGCTGGGGGATTCGGCCATGGGTCCCTCCTTCAGGCACGGAGGCGTCGGCGCACACCGCGCCGTACGGGCTCCTGTCGCCCATCTCATGCCCAGCGGGGCGGGCGCATCAACGGCGCACTGAGGCGTCTCTCGCGCCCGGGGCGGGCGGCCCTGGTTTCCGCCCGGCGGGGCTATGCGCCTTCCACCCCCGTGACCGGCTGGATGTCCGACTGGAGTTCGTCGGCGTGTTCGCCGGTGACCAGGTAGACGACGCGCTTGGCGACCGAGACGGCGTGGTCGGCGAAGCGCTCGTAGTAGCGGCCGAGGAGGGTGACGTCGACGGCGGTCTCGATGCCGTGCTGCCACTTGTCGTCCAGCAGGTGCTGGAAGAGCGTGCGGTGCAGGAGGTCCATCTCGTCGTCGTCCTGCTCGAGCTGCATCGCGAGGTCGACGTCCTTGGTGATGATGACCTCGGCGGCCTTCGCCATCAGGCGCTGGGCGAGCTGGCCCATCTCCAGGATCGTGGCGTGCAGGTCGTGCGGGACCGCGCGGGCCGGGAAACGCAGCCGGGCCAGCTTGGCCACGTGCTGGGCCAGGTCGCCGGAGCGCTCCAGGTCGGCCGACATCCGCAGCGAGGTGACGACGATCCGGAGATCCGTCGCCACCGGCTGCTGGCGGGCCAGCAGGGCTATCGCGCGGGCCTCCAGCTCGTGCTGGAGATCGTCGACCCTCTGGTCGGCGGCGATCACGCTCTCGGCCAGCTTCAGGTCGGAATCGAGTATGGCCGTCGTGGCGCGCCCGATCGCCGACCCGACGAGCCGGGCCATCTCGACCAGGCCGTCGCCGATCGAGTCAAGTTCCTCGTGATACGCGTCACGCATGTGGTCGTCCCTCTCGTACGTCAGCTTCCGGGGTCCGGGGTCCGGGACCTGGCTGTTCCGACAGCCGACCGACAGTCGACCGGCCGCCGGAGGGACCCTGGAACCCCACGCTCCCACGTTCGGCCCCGTACGCGTCCGTTTCCGGCACCTCAAGTGAATCAGCACTGGCTCCTGGGTGAACTCTGGGCGACGAGTGTTCGAGCTCGCACTCGGATGGCTGTGGCCAGGACCGACGGCATGCCTAACCTGGGTGCATGGACGTGAACGCGGCGGTCGCCGCAGCGGCAGCGATCGCCGGAGTGCTCACCGGTGTCATCGCCATGCTGGCGTTCCGCTGGAGCGAGCGCGACCAGAAACGCCCGACCCGCACCTCCCTGCACACCGACGCCGTGCTTCCGCCCGGCGTCGACACCGTGCTGTCCGTGCTCAGGTCGTCCGCGGTCGTACTCGACGAGGCGGACGCCGTGGTCAAGGCCAGCTCGGCGGCGTACGCCCTCGGACTGGTGCGGGGCGGCAAACTGGCCGTCGAACCGATGCTCCACATGGCGCGTGACACCCGTCGTGACGGGGAGATACGTCAGGTGGAACTGGACCTGCCGAGACGGGGCACGGGACGGGGAGAGGCCCTCGCCGTCTCGGCGAGAGTGGCTCCCCTCGGATCCAGGCTGGTCCTCCTTCTCGTGGAGGACCTGACGGAGGCACGCCGCATCGAAGCGGTGCGGCGGGACTTCGTCGCGAACGTGAGCCATGAACTGAAGACTCCCGTCGGAGCGCTCTCCCTGCTCTCCGAGGCCGTCATGGACGCCTCGGACGACCCGGAGGCCGTCGAGCGCTTCGCCGGACGCATGCAGATAGAGGCCACCCGGCTCACCAACCTGGTCCAGGAGCTCATCGACCTGTCGAGGGTGCAGAACGACGACCCTCTGGAGGACGCCGAGCCGGTCCGGGTCGACGAGCTGGTCGCCGAGGCGATCGACCGCTGCCGCCACCAGGCGGGGGCGAAGCAGATCACCATGGCCGCCGGCGGCACCGCCGACCTGAGCCTGTGGGGGAACCGGGGCCAGCTCGCCGCGGCCCTCGGCAACCTCGTCGAGAACGCCGTCAACTACTCACCCGCCCGCACCCGCGTCGGGATAGCCGCCCGCCGGGTGACCGCACCCGGTGGGGAACACATCGAGATCGCCGTGACCGACCAGGGCATCGGCATCTCGGAGAAGGACAAGGAGCGCGTCTTCGAGCGCTTCTACCGTGTCGATCCCGCCCGCTCCCGTGCCACCGGCGGTACGGGTCTCGGGCTGGCGATCGTCAAACACGTGGCCGCCTCGCACGGCGGGGAGGTCACGGTGTGGAGCTCCGAGGGTCAGGGCTCCACGTTCACCCTGCGGCTGCCGGAGGCGAGTGCGGCCCGCGACCGCGTGACCGATCACCACATGCCCGGACTCGGCGAAGAGGACGAGTCCGAGCAGCCCGACGGGACGACCACCGTCACATCCCCGTACGAACCGCTTCCTGCCCCGGAGGTCCTTCCGTGACCCGTGTGCTCGTCGTCGAGGACGAGGAGTCGTTCTCCGACGCCCTGTCGTACATGCTTCGCAAGGAGGGCTTCGAGGTCGCCATCGCGACCACCGGGCCCGACGGACTGGACGAGTTCGAGCGCAACGGCGCCGACCTCGTCCTCCTCGACCTGATGCTGCCGGGGCTGCCCGGCACGGAGGTCTGCCGTCAGCTGCGCGGTCGCTCCAACGTCCCGGTGATCATGGTCACCGCCAAGGACAGCGAGATCGACAAGGTGGTCGGACTCGAAATAGGAGCCGACGACTACGTCACCAAGCCCTTCTCCTCCCGTGAGCTGGTCGCCCGTATCCGGGCCGTCCTGCGCCGCCGCGGGGAGCCGGAGGAGGTCGCCCCGGCCGCGCTGGAGGCCGGTCCGGTCCGGATGGACGTCGACCGTCACGTGGTCACCGTCTCCGGCGGCAAGGTCGACCTTCCGCTGAAGGAGTTCGACCTCCTGGAGATGCTGCTGCGCAACGCGGGCCGCGTGCTGACCCGCATGCAGCTCATCGACCGGGTCTGGGGTGCCGACTACGTCGGTGACACCAAGACCCTCGACGTCCACGTCAAGCGTCTGCGCGCGAAGATCGAGCCGGACCCGGGCGCGCCGCGGTACCTGGTGACGGTCCGCGGTCTCGGCTACAAGTTCGAGCCGTAGACCGGCCTCGTCCCCCCTGCGGCACGTCACGGGGTACGACACGGCGGTACGGCGTGGCAATACGCCGAAGGGCGGGACTCCCGGAGAGGGGTCCCGCCCTTCGGCGTACGGGACTGCTGTGCGCGCGGGCGGCCGCGTGACGGGCCGTGTACCGGCCTCTGCCTAGCACGCCCGCGGTGTCACTGGCCGGCGGACGCCGACGCGGTGGCCGTCGCGCTCGACGACGCGGTCGTGCCGGGCTCGCCCGAGGCGGACTCGGACGCGGACGGAGAGCCCGTGGCCGACTCGGAGGGCGAGGTGGCCGGGGCCGAGGAGGTCGCCGGCGCCGCCGGGATGTCGCTCGGGCCCCACTTGGTGAAGTAGCTCTCGGCCGGGACGACGAAGGCGCTCAGGCTCACGTCACCGGTCTCGCTGAAGGAGAAGGTGACCTTCTGGACGCTGCCGTTCAGGACGGTCTCGGAGGGGCTGGACAGTGCCGCGGAGGCGTTGCCCTTGCCGCCGATGACGATCGAGCCGCCGGCCGGGACGGTCAGCTTGCCCTTGCCCTCGGCGGGCGTGATCTGGGCGGTGCCCTCACCCTCGACCTTGATCGCGTCCACGGTCTGCGCGGTGGTGCCGTTGTTGAACAGCGTCGCGGAGATCACCGCCGGACCGGTGGCCTTCACGTCGGGCTGGGTGATGACGAGCGCGTTCTGGACCTTGACGACGCCCACGGAGGTGGCCGCGTTGTCCGGCTTGACCTCCAGCGTCTGGGCGTCGCTGCCCGCTCCGCACGCGGCGAGCGAGGCGATCGAGAACGCGATGACGGCGGCGGCGAGAGTGCCGCGTCGAAGGCTGCTGCTCACGGCGGCGGCAACTCCTTGAACGTGGGCGAAGCAGGACGACCTCTGTGTAAAGCCGCCCTAAGGGTCTGTCAGCGGCCTTAGGTTACCGATCCGTTCCCGCCCGACCGCACCCGACCCTCCCCAAGCCGCCGACTTTGCTTGCCCGAGGGAGGAAGAGGGGGGAGGAGGGGGTGCGCCCGGGGCCCGTCCGGGTCCCGGGCGCGGGGCATGCGCCCGCGGGCCCCATTGCGCCGGGTGTGCGCCCCGCAGGACACCATCCGTTCCTTCGGCGTGTCCGCTACTTTGACCGCGTCCTGTCCGCCATTCACATAAGTTCCGCGGTCTTAGCCTGCGCATTTCACGGAATGAATGCCCGGCTCTCCGGAAAAGGATCACGCTGTCATCGGGGGCCGTTGAGTACGCGATCATCGAACGTCTTGATCAATTCCGGATTCGGCTCGTACTCGGCTCCGCCCGTCGAACGGAGTAGCGGAACTCGCGCTCTTGGAGCAGGACAAAACGGGATGTTCGGAGCCTGGCGACGGGCTCCGGGTGTGTGTAACGTACGCGTTTCACTCCGCATGGACAGCCGCTCCCACCTGCGAATACCCTCTTCCGCTCGCCCCTCGCAGCACGTTCCTGTTGCGGTTGTCAAGCCCCGAGATATGCCCTGACCTGCGAAAACGCCATTCAGAAGACGCCGTTTCCGTGTTACTCTGGATAGCCACGGAAGGGGTACCTGTCACATGACGTTCAAGGTTGGCGACACCGTGGTCTATCCCCATCACGGGGCCGCGCTGATCGAGGCCATCGAAACTCGCCAGATCAAAGGCGTGGACAAGACCTACTTGGTGCTGAAGGTCGCCCAGGGTGACCTGACGGTACGTGTGCCAGCGGACAATGCGGAGTTCGTCGGCGTACGTGATGTGGTCGGTCAGGACGGGCTGGACCGGGTCTTCGAGGTGCTGCGCGCGCCGTACGCCGAGGAGCCCACGAACTGGTCGCGTCGCTACAAGGCAAATCTGGAGAAGCTCGCCTCCGGCGATGTCATCAAGGTCGCGGAAGTCGTACGTGACCTGTGGCGTCGTGAGCGCGAGCGCGGACTCTCCGCAGGTGAGAAGCGCATGCTCGCCAAGGCGCGCCAGATTCTGGTGAGCGAGCTCGCCCTCGCGGAGAACACCAACGAGGACAAGGCCGAGGCCCTGCTCGACGAGGTTCTCGCGTCCTGACGCCGGCTCAGTCGCCAAGACGCGAGTCGTCTTGACGTACGCCCGAGCCCGCGCAGAAGCGCAATGAAATGCCGCGGTGCCCGATGACGCAATTGCCAAATTGCTGTCGCCGGGCGCTGCGGCATGTTCGTACCCGCACCCATTCGGTCTACCGGACGTTCACCCGGCATCGGCTTTCCCGCGGTATACCGGCGTAACCGATACTTGGGACACCGACCCGGGCGGTCGAACTTGACCGGATGTCACGGAAGGGTCCGGTCAAGGCGTCGCGCCCGGCGTTCCCCCGGCTCTCCGAGCAGGGGGTACCCCCAGGCCATACCCATCCAGGTCGAGCACACAAACCTGACAGGAACCGATGTCTGACGTTTCGCTCCCTTCGCCGCCGGAGGCCCGCACCGCCGCCGTGATTCCGGCCGCCGGACGAGGTGTGCGCCTCGGTCCGGGCGCCCCCAAGGCGCTCCGCGCGCTGAACGGCACGCCCATGCTCATCCACGCCGTCCGCGCGATGGCCGCGTCGCGCGCGGTCTCCCTGGTCGTCGTCGTGGCTCCGCCGGACGGCACGGCCGAGGTCAAGACGCTGCTCGACGCGCACGCGCTGCCCGAGCGCACCGACTTTCTCGTCGTCCCGGGCGGTGACAGCCGCCAGGAGTCCGTGAAGTACGGCCTCGACGCGCTGCCGCCCGGCATCGACATCGTGCTGGTGCACGACGCGGCCCGGCCGCTCGTCCCCGTGGACACCGTGGACGCCGTCATCGAGGCCGTACGGGACGGGGCTCCGGCCGTCGTGCCGGCGCTGCCGCTCACCGACACCGTCAAGGAGGTCGAGCCCGCGGCCGTCGCCGGGGAGGCCGAGCCGGTCGTGGCCACCCCCGAGCGGGCGCGGCTGCGTGCGGTGCAGACGCCCCAGGGCTTCGACCGCGAGACGCTGGTACGGGCCCACGAGACCGTCACCGACAACGTGACCGACGACGCGAGCATGGCCGAGCAGCTGGGCGTGCGGGTCGTGGTCGTGCCGGGACACGAGGAGGCCTTCAAGGTGACGCGTCCGCTGGATCTGGTGCTGGCGGAGGCGGTTCTCGCGCGGCGGAGGCTCAACGATGGGTTCTGAGACACCGGAGGGGACGGCCGGGCCGGGACATGGCCAGGGTTCCGTCCAGGGCATGGTGCTCCCGCTGGTCGGGATCGGCACCGACATCCACGCCTTCGAGGAAGGGCGGGAGCTGTGGTGCGCCGGCCTGAAGTGGGAGGGGCAGGGGCCCGGACTCGCCGGGCACTCCGACGCCGACGTCGTCGCGCACGCCGCCTGCAACGCGCTCTTCTCGGCGGCGGGCCTCGGTGACCTCGGGGCCCACTTCGGCACCGGACGCCCGGAGTGGTCCGGGGCGTCGGGGGTCGTGCTGCTGACGGAGGCGGCGCGGATCGTCCGCGAGGCCGGCTTCGTCGTCGGCAATGTCGCGGTCCAGGTCGTCGGACCCCGTCCGAAGATCGGCAAGCGGCGGGACGAGGCCCAGAAGATCCTGTCGGACGCGGTGGGGGCGCCGGTGTCGGTGTCGGGCGCCACGACGGACGGGCTCGGGTTCCCGGGCCGCGACGAGGGCCTGATGGCGGTCGCCACGGCACTGGTCGTACGGACCCACTGAGATCAGCGTCCGCCCGGCGGAGCGGGAGCACCGGCTGTCCGGGTGTGCCGGGACCGTCGTCCGGGGTGGTTGACACGGTCACGCGGGCGGAGTGGGAGCACCGGCCGTCCGGGTGTACCGAAGCCGCTGTCCGAGGTGGTCGACGCGGCCGCCCGGGCGGAGCGGGTGCGCCGGCCGTCCGGGTGTGCCGGGGGCGCTGTCCGGGGTGGTTGATACCGCCGTCCGGGCGGTCGTGTACCGGGGCGGGGATTGCCCCGACGCTCCCCGGTCCGCCCGCCGTTCGCCCGAAAGGCCCGTCCCGGGACACCCGACGGGCGGCGCGGTCCCTCCGTATGTCACGAATACGTGGCCTTGCCGCGGAAAGGGGCGCGGGGCACTGCCCGGGGCCCACTACCCTGGAGTGGTGACTATTCGCCTGTACGACACCAGCGCCCGGCAGATCCGTGACTTCACCCCGCTCGTGCCGGGTTGCGTCTCGATCTACCTCTGTGGCGCGACCGTACAGGCCGCACCGCACATCGGGCACATCCGCTCGGGCCTCAACTTCGACATCATGCGCCGGTGGTTCGCCTACCGCGGCTACGACGTGACGTTCATCCGGAACGTCACGGACATCGACGACAAGATCATCGAGAAGTCGGCCGAGCAGGGCCGCCCCTGGTGGTCCATCGGCTACGACAACGAGCGCGCCTTCAACGACGGTTACGACGTGCTCGGCTGCCTGCCGCCCACGTACGAGCCGCGTGCCACCGGTCACATCCCCGAGATGATCGAGATGATGCGCGGGCTCATCGAGCGCGGTCACGCGTACGCGGCCGACGGGAACGTCTACTTCGACGTGCGGTCGTACGACGGGTATCTCCAGCTCTCCAACCAGGAGCTCGACAACCTGCTCCAGCCGTCTGGCGAGGGCGAGACCGGCAAGCGCGACCCGCGTGACTTCGCCATGTGGAAGGCCGTGAAGCCGGGCGAGCCGAGCTGGGAGACGCCCTGGGGCCGCGGCCGTCCGGGCTGGCACCTGGAGTGCTCGGCCATGGCCCACAAGTACCTGGGCACCGCCTTCGACATCCACGGCGGCGGGATCGACCTGATCTTCCCGCACCACGAGAACGAGATCGCGCAGGCCAAGGCCTTCGGGGACGAGTTCGCGAAGTACTGGGTGCACAACGCCTGGGTCACCCTGAGCGGCGAGAAGATGTCGAAGTCCCTCGGGAACTCGGTCCTCGTCTCTCACATGACCAAGGTGTGGCGTCCCATCGTGCTGCGCTACTACCTCGGCACCCCGCACTACCGCTCGATGATCGAGTACAGCGAAGGCGCCCTGCGTGACGCCGAGTCGGCGTTCGCGCGCATCGAGGGCTTCGTGCAGCGGGTGGTCGAGAAGGCCGGAGGCGTCGTCGAGCCGGCCGTCGAGGTGCCGCCCGCGTTCGCCGAGGCGATGGACGACGACCTGGGTGTCCCGCAGGCTCTCGCGATCGTGCACACGACGGTCCGGCAGGGGAACTCCGCCCTGGCCGCCGACGACAAGGAAGCCGCCGTCGCCCGCCTCGCCGAGGTACGCGCCATGCTCGGCGTCCTCGGACTCGACCCGCTCGACCCGCAGTGGGCCGAGGAGAACGACCGCGGCGACGATCTGCACGGGGTCGTCGACACTCTCGTCCATCTGGTCCTCGGCCAGCGCGAGGCCGCCCGGGGCCGCAAGGACTGGGCCGCCGCGGACGCCATCCGCGACCAGCTCAACCAGTCCGGCCTGGTCATCGAGGACAGCCCGCAGGGGCCGCGCTGGACGCTCGGACCGCGCTGAGCATCCGCTCCGGCGGTCCCGGCCGACCTCGGTCGGCCTTGATCGATTGTGCCGCCCGGACCTCCGGGCGGCACACTTCATTACGTACGCACGCACGTCTCACACAGACAGGTAGGTCATGGCTGCTAACAACCGCCGCATGTCCGGCAAGAAGGGCGCGCAGGTCGGCAGTGGCGGCCAGCGACGCCGGGGCCTGGAAGGCAAGGGTCCGACCCCGCCCGCCGAGGCGCGCAAGGGCCACAAGAAGAACCGCGTCGCCAACGCCAAGGCGAAGCAGATCGTCCGCCGCGCCGCGCACCCCAAGGGCCGTGGCGGCAAGGGCACGTCCGAGATGGTCGTCGGGCGCAACTCCGTCGTCGAGGCGCTGCGCGAGGGCGTCCCCGCGATGACGCTGTACGTGCAGCAGTTCATCGACAACGACGAGCGGGTCCGCGAGGCGCTCCAGCTCGTCGCCGAACGCGGCGGCATCCACCTGATGGAGGCCCCGCGTCCCGAGCTGGACCGCATGACCAACGGGCTCAACCACCAGGGCCTCGTCCTCCAGGTCCCGCCGTACGAGTACGCGCACCCCGAGGACCTCGCCGCCGCCGCGTACGACGAGGGCCAGGACCCGCTCATCGTCGCCCTCGACGGGGTGACCGACCCGCGCAACCTCGGTGCCGTCGTCCGTTCCGCCTCGGCCTTCGGCGGCCACGGCGTCGTCGTGCCCGAGCGGCGCGCGGCCGGCATGACCGCCGGTGCCTGGAAGACGTCGGCCGGTGCCGCCGCCCGTACGCCCGTCGCGCGCGCCGCCAACCTGACGCGGGCCCTGGAGTCGTACAAGAAGGCCGGGCTCGTGGTGGTCGGCCTGGCCGCGGACGGCGAGGTCGAGGTCGGTGACCTGGAAGCGCTGGGCGGCCCCGTCGTCATCGTCGTCGGCAGCGAGGGCAAGGGCCTGTCCCGGCTCGTCGGCGAGACCTGCGACTTCCGGGTGCGGATCCCGATGCCCGGTGGCGCGGAGTCGCTGAACGCCGGTGTCGCGGCGGGAGTTGTGCTGTACGAGGCGGCGCGCCGCCGGGCCTGAACGGACGTGCGGGAGGTCATCCTCGTGGTGTGATCGGGGTGTTCGGAACGATCTTGACGCGGTCCGGACAGTTCGGCGTGGTCAAAGCAGTGTCCTAACCACACGTCACTCGGTTAGATGAGTGTGGACACCAGAACACCCCGCACACCCACGGGGGACCGCTCGTCGGGATTCGACGACGTTCCCGCGCTGAGCATGGTGAAGGTGCCGAGCGATCCGGCGCAGGTCATCGTCAACCATGCGAGCTTCCGCGTCCAGTTGGCGGGTGCGTCACGGGGCCAGTCCCCGCGCATCGCGCGGCACCCGGGCTCTCCCGGCGCCGGTGCGCCGGGCCGGCCGGGCGGGGCCGCTCCGGCCGGCGGGGCCCGTCGCCGCGCGCCCGTCGTCTGGAGCGGCAAGTCCGCGCCGGACGACACCGGCGCCCACCGCCTGCTCCAGGCCGTACGGAGCGCGGGCGTACCCCACGGCTCCACCGGGCCGACGCCCGACGGCGGTTCGACCCGGGTGATCCCGCGCATCGGCGAACAGCCGGGCTACGCGGGCGACCTGACCGTCGACACGGTCGAGACGCCCCTCGTCGGCAGCCCGCGCGCCCCCCTCGGCGAGGAGCAGCGGCTGCTGCCCCAGATGCGCAGCGTGGGCAGCGCCTACGACGAACCGCGGTACGGCGGTCCGCCCTACGGCGAACACGCCTACACGGACGCCGACTTCGGGGACGACGGCTACGAGGACGACGGCTACGACACGGAGGCGGGCGACGCCCCCGTCAGGCGGCGCGGCTCCGACTCGGTCCGGCACGCCTATCACCCCGGGCGCCGGATGAACCTCGGCGTCGTGCTGCTCCCGCTGCGCGTCTTCCTCGGATTCATCTCCGTCTACGCCGGCATGGGCAAGCTCTGCGACCCCGTCTACTTCGACGGCGGCAAGCGCGGCTCCATGGTGAAGTGGCTCAACACGCTCCACCCGTGGGAAGTCGCCGAGCCGCTGCGGCAGTTCGCGCTCCAGCACCCCGTCGGCTCCGGACTCGTCATCGCCTTCTTCCAGGTCATCGTCGGCGTTCTCACCGTCCTCGGGCTGTGGCAGCGGGTGGCGGCCGTCGTCGGCGCGACGCTGTCGGCGGCGCTCATCGTCACCGTCAGCTGGAAGACGGTGCCCGTGTACGACACGCCCGACATCATCTACCTGGCCGCCTGGTCCCCGCTGATCATCGCGGGTGCCCCGGTCTACTCCGCCGACGGGCGGCTCTCCAGCGAGGCCTGGCGCACGCTCGGGCCGCGCGCCGACATCTGGGACCTGCGTGCCCGCGTGCTGCGGCGCGGCGCGCTGCTCACGGCCGTCGTCGTCGGACTGACGCTGCTCATCGGGTCGCTCCTCGGCGGCGCCGTCCGCGACTCCAGCCGGATCGTGGTCCCCGGTCCCGGCGAGGCCCCGCGCAACGAACTGCCCGGTTCCCCGCTTCCCGAGACGCCCGGCGAACGGCACCGGAAGGCCACCCCCTCGGCCTCCGAGGCGCCCACCCGGAGCAGCTCCGCGACCCCGTCGCACACGGCCGGCACGCCGGGCGCGACCCAGGAGACCGGCCCGTCCGGCGGCGGGCAGCAGCCCAGCCAGACCCAGGGCAGCGGTCAGGCCCCGCCCCAGCAGTCCTCGCCGGTCGGCGGGGCGCCGAGCACCAGCGCGGGCCCCTCCAGCAGCGGCGGCTCGTCGACCGGCGGCAGCGGCGGCGGCACCGGCAGCACCGGAGGCACGGGTACCGGGAGCGGCCCCTCCACCGGCGGCGGCTCGTCCACCGGTCAGCCGGGCCTGGTGGGCGGCTTGCTGGGCTGACATCCCACCGACGCGCGAGGCCCGCCGGGCCGGAGGCGACGACGGCAGGGCCCCGCACACGGATGTGCGGGGCCCTGCCGTCGTGCTGTCGTGCGTCGCGCCCACGGTCTCGTAGAGCTCGGCTTGTCCGCGTCCGCGTCCGCGTCCGTGCCCGAGCGCATGGCCCTGGACCGGGAGCGCAGGGCCCTTGGACCGCGTGTGGGGGTGCGTGGCCGCCCGTGGCTCCCGTAGGGCCGTGCGGGCGTCTCTAGCGGCCCAGGGCCGCGAGTTCCTTCGCCGCCTCCGTGAGGTCCTTGGCGGTGTCGATGGCGCGCCAGTAGGCGCCCTGCGGGATGGGGAAGCCGGACAGCCGGCGTTCGCGGGCCAGGCGCGGGAACGTGGTGCGCTCGTGGTCGCCGCGCTCGGGGAGCATGTCGGTGAACTCGGGCGAGAAGACGTAGACGCCCGCGTTGATCTCGAAGGTGGAGGGCGGGGCCTCGATGAAGTCCGTGATGTGACCGAAGCCGTCCGTCTTGACGGCGCCCCACGGAATGCGCGGGCGGGCCAGCGCGAGCGTGGCGACGGCGTCGCGCTCGGCGTGGAAGTCCGCCATGTCGCGCAGCGAGAAACGGGTCCAGATGTCACCGTTCGTCGCGTACCAGGGCAGGTCGGGGTGCGGCAGACGTGCGGCGGCGTACTTGAGGCCGCCGCCGCGGCCGAGGGGCTCCGTCTCGACGACCGTCGTGACGTTGAGCGGAAGGTCGGCCGAGTCCAGCCACTTCTGGAGGACGTCGGCGAGGTGACCGCAGGAGACGACGACGTCGGTCACGCCTTCTTCGGCGAGCCAGGTGAGCTGGTGGCCGATGATCGGTGTCCCGGTGCCGGGGATCTCGACCATCGGCTTGGGCCGGTCGTCGGTGTAGGGACGCAGCCGGGAACCCTGGCCGCCGGCCAGGACGACGGCTTGAACGGGGCGCGACGCGGCGTTCGGATCGGTCATGTTCGAACTGTACGTGGCGCCCCGCACGCGCTTTCCCGCGGCAACCGTTCCTTAACCGGCTGTTACCGCGGGTGGCCGTGAAGGGCTGCACCCCTCGGAGGAGGCTGTGCTCTCCGAGGGGAACCGGCCCGGGGTGCGGGTCCGGGCCGGGCGCACCTACGGGGGCCAGGTGCGGGCCGGGTGCGGTGACCTCAGGAATGGGTGGCCGCCACCCCCGAGGCGAACGCCGTGTCGCAGACGGGCCGGGCGAAGGACTGGGCGCGCGTCGGCCCGTACGCGCGGACCGCGGCGCGGCCGAGGGCGCGGGCGATGGTGACGCAGTGCTTCGCGAGCGACGGACGGCCGTTCACCGCCTGCTGGAGGTGGGTCAGGGCCACGCCCGGGTTCTTCTCCTGGAGCTCCAGGAGAAGCCTGTCGCGCAGGACGTCCTGCGGGGCGCGGGAGACGGCTCGCGTCGAGACCTCCTCGGAGGACGCGGTGAGCACCGAGCTCGAGGGATTCCCCGACCAGTTGACTTGGGTGACCGCGAGAGTCCCGGAGAGCACCAGGACGACAGGCAGAACGAGGGCGAGGGTGCGGCCGATCTGGCGGGCGGGGCCACGGCCACGCCCGGTCCGCTGCTTAGTGGTGGAGTGCTTCACGCGAGTGAGGGTAGCGCGGGGTGATGATTTGGCGACATTTAGTCACCAGTTCGGGGGACGGAGAAGTTGGTTTTTCTGGGTAGCGGGTTGACGCGCGGCTATCGTAAGAGGGTCGAAATGCCCGGTCTGCCGGGGTATTTGTCGACAACGAAGAGGGCCCCGCGGTCGGCCGCGGGGCCCTCTTCGTCAACGTGGGTGAATTCAACCCTTACGGGGTGAGGGCTTTCGCCCGGATGACGCGGACGTCAGTCGGACAGACGCTCGCCCGTCGAGGTGGAGAACACGTGGATCTCGCCCGGACGCGGCACGACGTGCAGCGTGGCGCCCTTGTCAGGGACCGCGCGGCCGCTGACGCGGACGACGAGGTCCTTGAGGTCGTCGTCGACCTTGGCGGAGCCGTAGACGTAACCGTCGGCGCCGAGCTCCTCGACGACGTTCACGGAGACGGCGAGACCGGCCGGGGCGTCCTCGGTGTCCTTGGAGAGCGACTTGGCGGCCTCGCCGTTGTGCTCGACGACGTCGAAGTGCTCGGGGCGGACGCCGACGGTGACCGTGCGGTCGCCCCTGTCGGCGGCGGCCGAGAGGGCCTCGCGGCTGACCGGGACGACGCTGTTGCCGAACTTCACGCCGCCGTCGGTGATCGGGACCTCGACCAGGTTCATGGCCGGGGAGCCGATGAAGCCGGCGACGAAGAGGTTGGCCGGGCGGTCGTACATGTTGCGCGGCGAGTCGACCTGCTGGAGCAGACCGTCCTTGAGCACGGCCACACGGTCGCCCATGGTCATGGCCTCGACCTGGTCGTGGGTGACGTACACCGTGGTGATGCCGAGGCGGCGCTGGAGCGAGGCGATCTGCGTACGCGTCGACACGCGGAGCTTGGCGTCGAGGTTCGACAGCGGCTCGTCCATGAGGAAGACCTGGGGCTCACGCACGATCGCGCGGCCCATGGCGACACGCTGGCGCTGGCCGCCGGAGAGGGCCTTCGGCTTGCGGCCGAGGTACTCGGTGAGGTCGAGGATCTTCGCCGCGTCCTCGACCTTCTGGCGGATCTCGGTCTTGTTGACGCCGGCGATCTTGAGCGCGAAGCCCATGTTGTCGGCGACGGTCATGTGCGGGTACAGCGCGTAGTTCTGGAACACCATGGCGATGTCCCGGTCCTTGGGCGGCAGGTGCGTGACGTCGCGGTCGCCGATGTGGATCGATCCGCCGTTGACGTCCTCGAGACCCGCGAGCATGCGCAGGGAGGTGGACTTTCCGCAGCCGGAGGGGCCGACGAGGACGAGGAACTCGCCGTCCGCGACGTCGAGCTCGAGCTGGTCGACGGCGGGCTTGTCGCCACCCGGGTAGATGCGGGTCGCCTTGTTGAACGAGACAGTGGCCATGGTGAGGGGCCCCCTTCACCGGCAGGAACGTGCCGGACGATCCGTTGTAAAGGTGGTGAACCACTACAGAAACGCTCATAGTGGTGTAGTCCATATGGGTGAACTGGGTCAGGACGCTACCTGGCGTTCATGTGTTCTGTCAGCACCCCGGGGCCGGTGAAGTTCGCGGAAACTCCCGACGGCTCCCCGCTGTGACGTGGGTACACTGCACGGGCACGCACGCCTCACGCGCGCGGGCAGGCCTCCTTAGCTCAGATGGCCAGAGCAACGCACTTGTAATGCGTAGGTCGTCGGTTCGAATCCGACAGGGGGCTCCGCTTCAGGCCCGGCTCGGACTTTGTCCGAGCCGGGCTTTTGCGTTCCGTGGGCGCGGCGGCGGGTGCGGCAGCGGGGGTGATGCCGGCGGGCGGGTGATGGTGCGCCATGGTGCGCGGGCGCATGGTGCGCGGGCGGGAATGTGAAGGCCGTCAGGGTGGCGCGGTCGTGGTGGTGGGTGGGGCGCGGTGGAGAGGTGGCGCCACGTTTGCGCCGGTCAGCGGCGTATTGGTGACTCATGCATATTGCATGAGTCACTCAGGGCTGCTATCAATTGGTTCACGCATCAACCACGGGATCTTCACAACGTGAAGCACCTCCTTGTCGGTTCGGCGCTCATGGCGCGGTCGCATCGGCGGACCGCGTGCCGCATGCCGGTTCCCCCACCCGGCGCCCGGTTCCGTGAAGCGTCCGGGTGGTCGGGGGAGTTCACGCGATTCCGCCCGTAGGCCCCTCGGGCCGCCCGTCCTCCAGGGAATCCATGAGCACCTGTTCGTCCTGCGCCGGACCGATGGCCGCAGGCCTCGCGTTCTGCGGCAGTTGTGGGGCGCCGGTCGCTCCCGCCCTGTCGGCCGGCGCGCCGACCACGCCGGTGTCGGGTGTGGCGCCCGCGCCGGGGACGGCACCGCCGAACTCGCCCTCCGTCCCGGCGCGTTGGCCGTCGGGAGCGTGAACTCCGGCCCCCTGGCCGCCGGTGGAGGCACCGAGGGGAAGCGGGAGGGCGCCCGCGCCCGCCCTTCTCGGTGACCTTCGGTCTCTCCGGCACCCGCGACCACCGTGCGCCACGGCCCCGGCCGCGACTCCGGGCGACTCCCGACGGTGAGCGGGCTCCGGCTGTCGTCCACTCGCCGCTCCGTGACCGCCGAGGGGTCCGGTCCCGTGCGTCCCGTCGCAGGGCGCCGCACCGCCCCTGGCCCGCCGTTGCCGGAGCGGCACCACCCCGCGAGCCCCTTTTCCGCAGACCCCCGAATATCTCGACCCTCTGAGGAGCAATGCCATGAACATGGACAAGACGTCCGCCGACGCCCCGGTCCACCCCGCCCCCGACGCCCCGGTCCGCCCCGCCCCCGAGGCTGCGGCCGGGCCGGCCGCGACGCAGGCGCCGGGCTTCGGGCCCGCTCCGGTCGCGCCCGCCGGTTACGGAGTGCCCGTCGTCCCGGTCCACGCGCCGGGTTACGCCGTGTACGTCGCGCAGACCGTGCCGAAGGAGCTGCGCGTGGGCGCCGGCGCGCGGTTCGGCGCCTACCTGCTGAACCTCCTGCTGATGGTCGTCACCCTGGGCATCGGCTGGCTGGTCTGGGCCATGGTCACCTGGTCCACCGACGCGGCGAACCCGGGCCAGAAGATCCTGGGCCTGACCATCGTGAAGAAGGACACCGGCGCCCGGCTGACCTGGGGCGACATGTTCGTCCGCAACTTCCTGCTGGGCGGCCTGGTGCTGAGCTTCCTCAGCGGGATCACGCTGAGCATCCTCGCCTGGGTCAACCTGTTCAAGGTCTGCGGCAGCGAGAAGCAGAGCCTGGTGGACTCCATGGCCGACACGGTCGTCGTCAGGCGCACCGTCTGAGCGTCGCACCGTTTGAGCATCACCTCCCCGCCGCCCGGCCGGGGCGTACCGGAAGACCGGTACGCCCCGGCCGGAGGTCGAGCAGCCGCAGGCCGCACGGCCATGAGCCGCGCAAGCGTGAGTCGCACGGCCATGAGCCGCACGGCCATGAGCCGCGCAGTCGCAGGCCGGGCCTGTGTCGCCGAGCGCGGTGTGAGCCGGTGCTGCGAAGCCTCAGACGGTGAACTTGACCGCTTCGAGCCAGCGGTCGTTCTCCAGGGCGCCGCCGAAGACGAAGCCGGGGCGGGCGTCGGCGCAGTCCTGCGTTCCCCAGTCGGAGCCGTGGACCTTGGTCGTCTGGCAGATGCGGCCGCTGCCGATGTTGATGGCGAAGCCCGACATGATTGGGGCGCCGCTCTTCGTGCCGCCGATGTAGTTGTTCCTGCCGTCGGCGATCACCGCTGTCCACCGCGGTTCCCATTTTCCGCGCCCGTCGGACGAGCCGGGGTCCTGGACGAAGGCGTTCGCGGCCGAGCCCCCGCTGCCCGAGACCGCGATGTTGAGGGCCTTGACCGGATGGTTCCGGCCCGAGGTGCCGGCCATCGTGCCGTCGCACACGGGCTTCTGCCAGCCCTGTCCGGAGACGTAGGCGCGGTAGCAGATGTGCCGGCCCGAGGGATCGTCGCGGGCCAGACGGCTCACGGCGGTGGCGGCGGTGTCCTGCGCGGGCTTCGCGGTCACGGTGGCCCGCGGCGGCGTGGCGGTCACGGTGACGACGGCCCCCGCGCCGTTTCCCGGGCCCTTCGCTGTCCCGGAGCCCTTCGCGCCCTCAGCGCCCTTCGACTCCTTCGGTTCGGCGAACGGCGACGCCGAGGGGCTGGGGCTGGGCGGCGGGACGCTCACCGTCGAGGTGGAGACGGGCCCCGACCTGCCTGCCTGCGGGCTCTCACTGCTCCCGTCGGCCGACCGGGCGGCTTCTGTCCGGTGCCCGCCGTCGCCCGATCCACCGCTGCCCAGCATGGCCAGCGGAACGATGACGAGGGCGGCCGCGACGAGGGCCACCGGCCCGACGACCAGTGGCCTGTGCAGCAGGCCCGGCCCCGCGTACTCGTCGTCCGACTGGCGCGCCCCGGACCGGCGTACCGACTGCGGGGCGGTCCGGGCGAGGGGGAATCCGGGGCCCGCGGGGGTTCCGGAGGCATCCTGGGTTCCCGAGCCCGCGGGGGTTCCGGAGGCATCCTGGGTTCCCGAGCCCGCGGGGGTTCCGGAGGCATCCTGGGTTCCGGAGCTGTCGGCCTCGTCGGCCGCGTCGTCCTCGTCGTACGCGAGGTCGTTCCGCTCGGCTCCGGCTCCGGCTCCGGCTCCGGCTTCGGCTTCGGCTTCGGCTTCCGACTCGGACCCTTCGGCGGTCGGCGGGGCTTCCCGTTCGTCCCGCTGGTCCACGAGGGTGCTCGAACCGTCCGGGGCCACCTCGACGCACGCCACGTATCCCGCGGAGGGGTCCGAGACCGTGGCGGTCACGGTGGTGCCGCGGTCCCGTGCGTAACCCTGGAGCGTGTCGAGGATCGCGGCGTCGACCGGTGTCCCGTCCGCCGCCGGTACGGGTTCACCGTCGATGACGGCCGAGCCGTCGCCGGAGATGACCACCGCGAAGCGGGGAGGCCGCCCGGACGCGTCCCCCGAGGAACCCGGCGTGCCGGGATCTGCCGGGATCCCGGGTGGGGCGGTGTCCTCCGTGGTCGGTTCGGGTGTCCGTTCACCCCGGCCCATGGCACTTCCTTCCTGGCGTACCCGGCCGCGTGGTGCCGGCGGGTTCGTCGCGTCGGGTCCTCGTAGCGCAACGGACGCCGTCCGGGAACGGTTCAGATCCCGGGCGGAACGAGGCGGAGACGGAGGCTGTGTGTGGCCCCTCGCACACGCCCAACAGCCCTGAGCGGAAAGGGGTGTTCAGTAGAGTGCGGAGAGTGAACGCCTACGAGGAATCCGTGCGTTTCGCCGTGCTCGGGCCGGTCCGGGCATGGCGCGGGGAGCGGGAGGTGGACGTCGGCGCACCGCAGCAACGGGCGGTGCTGGCGGCGCTGCTCCTGCGGCGGGGACGCCCTGTCATGCTCGGCGAACTCCTCGACGCCGTCTGGGGCGAGGAACCGCCGACGGCCGCCGTGTCCGTCGTACGGACCTACGTGTCGCGTCTGCGCAAGGGGCTGGAACCGGAACGCGCCGCCGCCGCGGCTCCCCGGGTGATCGTCTCCGTCGGTGACGGATACGCGATCCGGATTCCCGAAGGCGCCCTGGATCTCGGGGTGTTCGAGCGGCGGGTCACCGAGGCCAGGAAACTGCGCGCCGCCGGTGATCCGTCCGCGGCGGCCGAGCTGCTGCGCGCCGCGCTCGCCGGCTGGCAGGGAGCGGCGCTGGCGGGAGTGCCCGGCCCGCTCGCCGGGTCCGAGGGTTCCCGGCTGGACGAGCAGCGGCTGGCGGCGCTGGAGCTGCGGCTGGACGTCGACGTGGAGCTCGGACGGCACGCCGAGGTGATCGCCGAACTGGTCTCGCTCGCCGGGACGTTTCCCCTGCGGGAAGGGCTGTGCCGGCTGCTCATGCTGGCGCTGTACCGGTCCGGGCGGCAGGCCGAGGCGCTGGCCGCCTACCGGGGGACGCGCGGCACCCTGGTGGCCGAGCTCGGCATCGAACCCGGCGCACCGCTGAAGGACCTGCACGAGCGCATCCTGGCCGCCGATCCGTCCCTGGACCTGGGGCCGCCACCGGGTGTCGGGCCGCCCTCGGGGACCGGGCCGCCCCTGGGCGCGGGGTCGTCCTTCGGCCGCGGTTCGTCCTCGGACGGCGGGCCCGTCCCGGACGGGGGGCCGTCGCGGGTGTCGCGGGCGCCCGAACCCGGGCCGCCCGAACCGGAACCGCCCGCGCGGCCGGCCCCGCCGATCGGTGCGCACGCGGCGATTCCGGCCCAACTTCCGGCTGATCTGCCGACGTTCACCGGCCGGGAGGCGGAACTCGAACGCGTACGGGCCCTGTTGCCCGGGGTGGGTGACGTCCCGGCCACCGTGGTGATCGGTGCGATCGGCGGCATGGCGGGCATAGGCAAGACCACCCTGGCCGTGCACTGGGCCCACGAGATGGCCGGCCGCTTCCCCGACGGACAGCTCTACGTCAACCTGCGCGGCTTCGACCCGACCGGCGTGGTGGTGGCGCCGGACGACGCCATCCGCACCTTCCTCGACGCGCTCGGCGTTCCCCCGATGCGGATCCCCGCCGGTCTCGACGCCCAGGCGGCGCTCTACCGCAGCATGCTCGCCCGGCGCCGGGTGCTCGTCCTGCTCGACAACGCCCGCGACACCGAGCAGGTCCGCCCGCTGCTGCCCGGCTCGCCCGGCTGCCTGGTCATCGTCACCAGCCGCAACCAGCTCACCGGCCTGGTCGCCGCGGAAGGCGCGTACCCGCTGACCCTGGACCAGCTGACGCCGTCCGAGTCGTACGACCTCCTGGCGCGCCGGCTCGGAACCGGCCGTCCGGCGGCCGAACCGCGGGCGGTCGACGAGATCATCACGCGGTGCGCCCGGCTGCCGCTGGCGCTGTCCATCGTCGCCGCCCACGCCGCCGCGCACCCCGGATTCCCGCTCAGCGCCATCGTCGACGAGCTGCGCGAGAGCCACGGCAGCCTCGACGCCTTCACCGGGGGCGACGACATCACCACGGACGTACGGGCCGTCTTCTCCTGGTCGTACAAGGCGCTGTCCGCTCCGGCCGCGCGCCTCTTCCACCTGCTGAGCCTGCACTCCGGGCCCGACATCTCCGCGCCCGCCGCGGCCGCTCTCGCCGGGCTGCCGTCGCGGGAGGCGCGCGGCCTCCTCGTCGAGCTGACCCGGGCCCATCTGCTCACCGAGCACTTCCCTGGCCGCTACACCCTGCACGACCTGTTGCGGGTGTACGCCGCCGAACGGGTCCGGGCCGAGGAGAAACCGCGGGAGCGGGACCTCGCGCTGGAACGGCTGCTCTCCTGGTATCTGCACACCGCGGACGCCGCCTATCCGCACATCACCCCGCGCCGGCGCCCGATCCCCCTCGACCCGCCGCCTCCGCTGTGCCGGCCGCTGGAGTTCACGACGTACGACGAGGCGCTCGGCTGGTGCGAGAGGGAGCGGGGCAACCTGGTCAGCGCCGTGCACACGGCCGCCGCATCCGGGCAACCCGGTATCGCCTGGCGGCTGCCCGCCGTCCTGTGGGGGTTCTTCTACCTCCGCAGCCACAGGCACGACTGGCTCGACACCGCCGGGGTGGGGCTCGCCGCCGCCCGCGCCGCGCACGACCGCTGGGGCGAGGCCCAGGGGCTCGCCGACCTGGCGGCGGCCCTGCGCGGCTCGGGCCGGCTCGGCGAGACGATCGACCATCTGCGTCAGGCGATGGTCGCCTACCGTGATCTCGGGGACCACGACGGCAGAGGGGCGGCGGTGTCCAACCTGGGCGACGCCTATCTTCAGTCCGGGCGGCTCACCGAGGCCATCGAGTACACCCGCCGGGGGCTGGCCATCGAGCGGGCCATCGGCGGCGCCTGGGGCGAGGGGATCTCCCTGAGCAACCTGGGCGACGCCTACCAGCGGCAGGGCCGGTTCGAGGAGGCCGTCGACTGCCTGGAGCGGGCCCTGGCCGTCCTGCGCGCGGGCGGCAACCGCTGGGTCGAAGGCGTCACTCTCGACATCCTCGGCACCGTCCACCGCCGTCTGGGGCGGCACGGCGCCGCCGTCGAGTACCACCTTCAGGCGCTCAGGACCCACCGGGACATCGGCAACCGCTGGGGAGAGGGCCACACCCTGGGCAACCTCGGGGACCTCCAGCTGGACGCCGACGAACCGGAGGCCGCGCGCGAGAGCTGGCGGCGGGCCCTGGCGATCTTCGTGGAGTTCGACCATCCGGACGCCGAGAAGGTCCGCGAACGGCTCGGCCGCCTGGAGGACACCCCGCCCGATGCCCGCGAGGGTGCCGCCGAGCCGGAGCGGACCGCCTGACATACGTCTCCTTCGGTGCATCGGGGGGATGGGGGGCTGGGTGGACGGGGGATGGGCGTACGGCTGGGTGGGCGGATGGCGGGAAGGCCGAGAGTCAGGTCCCGCGCGGCTCGAACCCGCTCGGCAGTGGCAGCAGGCCCGGGGGCAGCGGGGTGTCGGGGAACCAGGGGGCGCCGTCGGCCGGACGCGGTGGGTCGGCACGGTCGTAGCACCCCGTCGGGGAGGGCGTGGACCGGCGGCGCTTCAGCAGGCCCTGCGCCGCGAACCGCTGTGCCGGGGCAGCGGACATGCGCGTACCTCCGAATCTCTCGGTCGGGCCGCGCCGGCCGGGTGCCGACACGGGTTCGGACAGCACAACGGGGCGCGGACGTCCGTCAGTTCAATGGCGGGCGCCGGAGATTGAACCCCCGGGTGGTACGTCGCCGTTGTAGCCCCACGACTGGGTGACGCGACGCGCCGGCCGAACGGGCGGGAACCGGGGGACACGAGCACCGGGGAGCGGAAGCGGCACCCCGACCAGCGCGCCCGACGCAGGAAAGGACGTCCGCACATGCCGGACAACAGTGGCTCGAACTCGGACAGCGAAGGCTCCGTCAAGTCCTTCGCCACCGCGCAGAGCGGTGGCTCCACGATCAGTTTCACGGCGGCGGCAGGCTCATCGACCTTTCAGGCGAACACCGGCCTGCCGCCCACCTCGGTGACCCCGCCGCCCGTGTCGGTGACCCCGCCGGCGGTATCGGTGACCCCGCCGGTCATGTCGGCGAGCCCGGTGGCTGTCACGGCCAGTCCGGCGGCCAGCCTCGCGGCCACTCCGCCGCCCACCACACCGCCCCTCCCCGCCACCGACCCGCCGCTCCAGAACCCGGTGGGCGTCTTCGACGTCGAGGCGCAGACGTTCCTCGCGTCCGACGCACAGCAGAGCGCCGTGTACCGGTGGAGCCAGAAGTCGGGGGAGTGGATCAGCGAGAACCGGGAGCACATCAAGCGCTTCGTCTACGAAGCCGTCCCGCTCATTCTCCAGTCCGCGGGCAAGGGAACCGACAACAACCATCTCAACATGGCGGGCGTCGCGCTGGCGGGGGTCAAGAACGCCGCCTTCCTGGCCCAGGCCGGGGTGAACTACTACAACACCGGTGACAACGCCTACCTGAAACAGGGAGCCGCCGCCATAGCGGGGCTCGGCGGTGCCGTGGCGGCCGGCTACGGCAACGACACGACCCTCCCGCAGTCCACCCAGAACCACTGGCAGTCGGCGGGCACGGGGTTTCAGGCCGGGTCGGCCGTGTGGTCCTACACCTCCCCGGAGGCGCAGAAGAACCCGGCGCCCGCCGATCCGGCCGCGGGCTCCGGTACGACGGTGACCCCGGCCTCCGCGGCCACTTCCACGGCGCCGTCGCAGCCGTCCTCGGCCCTGCCCGCGGACCAGCAGCAGCCGCCGATCCTGCCTGCCGGGCGGCAGCAACTGACACAACGGCAGCAATCGGTCGCGACCGGCGTGTCGAGGGAGCCGACCGGCCCGCAGCGCCGGACGACCCAGCTGGTTCAGCGCACCAACACGAACGGCGCCGGCGGCTCCGGAACCGGCCGGGTCCGGGGCAACAGCTGAGGAACCGTCCGTGCCGCACGGCGGCGGCCACCGGCCGGAGAGCGTTCCGGCCGGTGGCCGCCGCCCGTCCGGGGCGCCCTGACCGGGCTCCACGTCCCCGGCTTCGTCGACCACTGTCCGGCGTGGCTCCGGCCGCGCGTCAGGAAGGAGCGCCATGACGGTCCAGACGCATGACACCGAGCAGGCGGCGCCCCCCGCGCCGAAGTTCATCCTCTACCTGGAGGCGCCCGAGTACGGCCGGGCGCTGCGGCAGCTCACCCTGTGGGTGCACCACGTGCTGCTCCCGGTCTACGGCAGGGAGGTCACCTCCATGGCTCCGTGGTGCTCGCGCTGGTGGGAGCACCCGGAGGCGGTGGCTCAGCTGCACGGGCTGTGGCTCGCCTGGGAGGAGCTCAGCGACACGGGCTCCGGGGCCGGCCCGAGCGGCCCGGCCGGATGGCACCGGGACTTCCTGGGCCCGATCATGCAGAACCTGCGGGACCCGTCCGGGGTGTTCGCCGGCTGCAAGCCCGGCTCGCACCGCCCGAAGGAGGCCCCGGCCGTCGACGCCGTCGACCCATTCGGGCCGCCGCCGGTCCAGGGCTGACGGACGCCTTCGGGGCCGGGTGACGCGTCCGGGATCGACGGACGGGTCCAGGGCCCCGGCGCCGACGAGGGGCGGACCGGCGTGGTCCGCCCCTCGCCCGCGTCCGTGTCACATGGGTCGGTGACACGGACGCGGGCTTCAGGCGTCCGGGCTTCAGGCGTCCGGGCTTCAGGCGTCCGTGCCTCAAGGTCCCGGGCCTCAGGCGTCCGGGCGGACCACCCCGAGGATCTCCATGGACGCGGCCGGGGAGACGTACACCCAGCGGCCGGGCCGGGGAGCCTGGATGATCTCGCCGTCGCCGATGTAGAGGGCGACGTGGCTGGCGTCGGCGAAGTAGATGATGAGGTCGCCGGGCCGCATGTCCTCGAGGGGTACGTGCTTCAGCCGCCGCCACTGCTCCTCCGAGGTGCGGGGGATCGGGTGGCCCGCCGCCAGCCAGGCCTGTGAGGTGAGGCCGGAGCAGTCGTAGGAGTCGGGGCCCTCCGCTCCCCACACGTAGGGCTTGCCGAGCTGGCGGGTCGCGAACGCGATCGCCTTCCGCCCGGCCGGGGTCGCGTCGGTGCCGACCTTGTCGAGGATGCCCGTGTCCACCCACGCGGCCTGGGCGTCGTCGGCCTCCTTCTTCTCCAGCGCGGCGAGCCGCTCGATCTCCTTCTTCTCCAGCCGCGACTCCAGCCTCTTCGCGGCGGCGATGTGCTTCTCGACCGCCCGGCGCTCGGTGTCTTTGGCACGGCGGTTTCTCCGCAGGCTCTCCAGGACGTCGTCGGCCTCGTCGGTGCGGGTCTCCAGGTCCTCGCGGGTGGCGGTCAGCGCGGTCAGCACCCCCTGGGTCGCCTGCTGCGCCCGCCGGGCCAAGGAGGCGTTGTCCAGGGCGCGTTCGGGGTTGTCGGAGAGGGCGAACTGCATCTCGGCGGGCAGACTGTCCCCTCGGTACTGGGCGCGGGCCGCCGCTCCCGCCAGCGAGGTGAGGCGGCCCAGTCTCGTCTCGGCCGCCTCGATCCGGGACCGGAGCGCGTGGACGCGCTTCTCCTGTCCGGTCACCTTCTCGTCGGCGGCGTCGTACCTGCTCGTGGCGACCTCCGCGTCGTGGTACAGGCGCTTGAGCTCGGCGCGTACCTCGGTGAGGGTGCCGGGCTCGGCCCGGGCCGGCTGCGGGGCCGTCGCCGTCAGGGCGAGGGCCAGGGTGACGGTCACCGCCGTCCGGTGGCCCTGTGCGCGCAGAGTCCGTCTCATCTGTGCCGAAGCTCCTTCCATGGGCGTCCCATGAGCCGTGCGGGGCGGGGTCGTCCCCACAACGGGGCGGTGGCGTCCGGTGGTTCAAACCGTGGGTATGAACCGGTGGGGCGCCCGCCCCGTTGTGCGTCCTGGGTGCGGTTCGCGGACGAAGGGATCGGTATGGGCGCGGAGTTGGCGCTGCTGGCGCTGTGCACGGGGCTCGGCCTCGGCTTTCTGACGCTGGCGACACGGTCGGCGCTGGGTGCCGTACGGCTGTGGGTGCGCGGACTGCGGGTCATGGGCCGGGTGACGCCCCGCACCGCCTCGGACCGGCGACGGGGCGGGCTCGTGGTGTTCTCCGACCATCTGGGGCAGGGGCTGGTCCTCGACCCGGGGTGGCGGGGGCCGCTGTGCGGGCTGCCGCCGGTCGGCGGCAGTGTGCCCGTGGTCTACGCGCGGAACCGGCCGGCCACGGCCCGCCTGTGGACGCTGCGGTACCTGCTGGCGCCGTCGTTCGGATGGTTCCTGTCCTCGACCCTGGCGTTCGGCACCGGCGTCGTGGTCTCGTCGTGAGCCGGGACGGGCACCCTGCCCACGGGCGGAGGCGGGGACGGGCCCACCCGCGGGGACAGGCCCAGGGACAGGCCCAGGGGCAGGCCGAGGATCAGGCCCCGGGACGGGCCCAGGGGCAGGCTCACTTCCGGGGTTGGGGGCGCGGACAGGGACGGGCCGCGGTGCGGGGGACCCGGGGGAGCGCTTTCGGCCGCCTCGGGCGGGTCGACGGGATCGACGTCCTGCGCGGCTTCGCGCTGCTGGGCATCCTGCTCGTCAACGCCCAGCTGATGGCGGGTCCTTACACGGCGTTCGGCGGCGGCCCCGACGCCTCGGCCGCGGACCGGGCCGCCGCGTGGGCGGTGACCGCGACCACCACCGTCTACCAGCTCTTCTCCTTCCTGTTCGGCTACAGCTTCGTCCTCCACCGGCGTGCCGCCCGGCGGACGGGCGCCGTGTTCCCCGCGCTGCATCTGCGGCGTACGGCGGGACTGTTCGGCCTCGGTCTCGCGCACGCCGTGCTGCTCCACCCCGGCGACATCCTCATGACGTACGCCGTTCTGGCGCTGGTCCTGTACGGCCTGCGCGACCTCACCCCCCGGGCGGCCGTGCGCCTGGCGGTCGCTCTGGTGGCGGGCCTGGCCGTCGTGCTGCTCGGCTGCGGTCTGCTGACCGTCGCCCTCACCGAACCGCTCACTCCGGCCGGGTACGCGCCCCGGGTCGCGGACACCGTGGCCGCCTACCGCGGCGGCCCCCTGTCGGTGATCGGGGCGCATCTGCGCGAGCTGCCCGCCGCGCTCGGCGCGAACCTGATGTACGCCCCGGACATGCTGGCCGCGTTCCTGGCGGGACTCGCGGCGGCCGGGGCCGGGCTGGTGGAGCGGCGCGGGCGGGACCGGCGATGGCTGCGGCGGACCGTCGCGCGGTGGCTGCCGGTCGGCCTGGCAGGCGGTGTCGTCACCGCCTGCTGTGCGAACGGGCCCCTGGACAGCCGGTGGTTCCTGGTCGGGCACGCGGTGTCGCTGCTGACCGCGCCGGCCCTCACGGTGTCGTACGCGTGCGGAGTACTCCTGCTGGCCGACGCGGTGCCCGCGGCGGCGGGCGTGCTCGCCGCCTCCGGGCGCATGGCGCTCAGTCACTACCTCACCCAGTCGCTCGTCCTGGCCTGTGTGTTCACCGGGTACGGGTTCGGGCTCTACGACCGCGTGGGCACGGCCGTCGTCCTCGCGGGCTGCCTGCTCCTGTACGGCCTCCAACTGGCCGTCGGCGCGGCGCTGATGAGCCGGGTCCGCTACGGGCCCGTCGAACTGGCGCTGCGTACGGTCACGCTGGCGCGGCGTCCCGGCCGGGCGCCGGCTTGCCCAGGGTCACGCCCGGCAGCGAACGGCCCGCTGCCCGTTCCGTGATCGCCGCGGTCTCCGCCTTCGCCGCCGCCGAGATGGCGCCGGCTCCGGGCTCCTTGTACCAGGGGCGCAGCCGGATCAGGGCGGGCCTCACCCCGGTCGCGAGGAGCAGCGCGGTTCCCTTCGGCAGGGCGCGGATCCGGTCGGGCGGCAGGACGGCTTCCTGGCGGTAGGAGTACGAGCGTGAGGTGCCGTCCTTGCTGCGGGAGACGCTCGGGGTGCGTACGTCGTGCTGGCCGACCAGGGTGGAGATCTTCTGGACGAAGTCGGCGTCGTCCAGGCCCGCGCCGAGGAGTTTGACGGTCGCCGCGCTCCACAGCGCGTCCATGCCGACCTCGCCCCACACCCGGGCTCCCTGGCGGTAACTCTGCAGCAGGGTGACGACGTTGATGCCGCGGGACCCGAAGTGCGAGTACAGGTCGGGGAGATCGGAGATGCGGCAGACGTTGGCCGCCTCGTCGAGCACCGCGGTCAGCGGCGGGTCGAGGCGGCCGCCCATGCGCTCGGCCGCCACGACACCGGCCCGCATCGTCGCGTCCGCGAGTCCCGCGATGACGCCGGCCGCCGAACCGCCGCCGTCCTTGGACAGGAGGTAGAGCGTGTCGTGGCCGAGGACGTGCCGGTCGGGGCGGAACTCGGGCAGGACGGGGTCGGGGGTGACCCAGGCGAGGATCTCGGGGTCGAGGAGACAGGAGACGGTCTGCCGGGCGGTCTCGTAGATGCCGTCGCGCGTCTCGACCGCGCCCCGGACCGTGCCCTGCAACTGCTCGGCCATCGCGACGAGCCCGACCTCGCGGAGCAGGTCGACCGGGGTGCGGTCGGCGGGGTCGGCGAGCCAGGCGAGGAGTTCGCTCAGCGGGGTCCCGGCGCGGGCGGCGGCGAGGAAGAGCGCGGTGAGCGTGTTCTGGGCGGCCGAGATCCAGAAGTCCTTCTTCGCGGTGTCGTCGTTGACGGACGCGACGAAGTGGCCGGCCATCCGGCGGGCGCCCTCGATGGTGTGGCACTCGCCGAGGATGTTCCACCACATCGCGCGCGGGGTGTGGGCGATGCCCTGCGGGTCGAACGTCCAGACCGTGCCCGCCTTCGCGCGTTCGGCGCGGGTGACGGCGTACACGTCGGCCTTGTTGGACGTGAGCAGGACGGCACCCTGGGCGCGCAGCACCCGGGGGACGGCGATCCCGGTCGACTTGCCGGCGCGGGGCGCCATGAGGTCGAGTTCCACGTCCTCGTAACTGCTGCGCAGCTCGGGGCCCTTGGGCTCCAGGTCGCCGAGGAGGTTCCCGGTCTCGTCCGGGTGCACCCGGTCGCGGCCCTTGAGGCCGGGGCGCAGGTCGCGGGCGCGGGCCTCGATGCCCTTGGGGCACATCGCGGCCAGCTCCCGCCGTCCGGCCAGGCCCTTGGGGCGGGCCGAACGGTCCGTGAGGAGGCGTACGAGGAGGGCGACGGGCAGCGTCACCAGGGCGAGCAGGCCGGTCATGCCCCCGTAGACGGCGGCGGCGGGAGCGGTCGGCCACAGCGGGGCCGGTCCGTCGGAGATCAGACGGGTGACGGTGGACAGGGCGTACGGCGGGGCGGCCCAGCCGTTGCCGGAGAGTCCGGCCCCGAGGGTGCCACCGGACCAGGCGACGGTGAACATCAGCAGACCGGTGCCGGCGACGGCGGCGACGGCCCACGGCAGCAGGTCGTGCGGGTCGCTTCCGCCACGGGGAGCGCTCACGCGGTCCACCGCCCGGCCGCCGGGCCGCCACCGGGGGTGCCGGCGGCGCCGGGGAACCCGTGGACACCCTCCCGCGCGGCCCGTGCCACCTGCGCCGCGGCGTGGGCGGCGGCCTTCTCGACGGCGTCCTCGTTCGGCGTCCAGCGGGTGTTGGTGTTGTGCAGCCGGCGCTCCGCGTCGGTGATGGCGACCTTGATGGGGATGCCGGGCCGGCCGCCGACCTTGATGAGGAAGCGGCCACGGCCCGGCGGTTCCTCGTTGTCGCCGTTGACGCCCCAGCCCGGTGGCGAGGACCAGGACGACACGAGGTCGATCTCGCGCCGCGACAGGCCGACCACCTTGCCCAGGTCCTCCATCTCCGTCTTCGGCAGCCCGGCGCACACCACCATCCCTGCCCGCTCGACGAAGCCGCGGGCCTTGGCGCGGTCGGCGTCGGTGCCGAGGGCCTCGGCGTCCTTGAGCGTGTGGGTGATCTTCGCGTCGCCGAGGCCGAGCGAGCGGTTCAGCCGGGTCAGCGCGTCGATGCGGTCGACGATGCCGGAGGCGGCGCGCAGGGGCCGCCAGAGTTCGTCGAGGACGGTGAAGAACCAGCGCCGGGGCGCGAGTCCGGCGTCCGCGAGGGCGTGCGAGGCGGCGACCGTGCCTAGCCCGTCCGACCAGGCCGCGAGCATCGCCGCGGCCGTCAGCTGGGTGTCCGCCTCGCCGATGCCGGAGATGTCGATGCACACGGCGGGCGCGTCGGGATCGATCCGGGTGGACGTCTCGGAGGCGAAGGTGTCGCCGAGGGGGCCGTCGAGAATGCCGAGCAGCGAGCGGTGCAGCGGGTCGACGGCGTCCCGGTAGCGGGCGTCGTCACCCCGGTCGAGCGTGACGGCGCGCACCCGGGGCGGGCCCTCGGTCAGCACCCGCAGCACGTCGGGCAGCAGCAACGCCCTTCCCTCGGTGGTCCGTTCGCGCAGGTGGTGCAGGACGGCGGAGAGCACGGACTGTTCGTGGTCGTCCATGGGCCGCCCGCGGACGATCGTGATGAGGGCGGCGACCATGTTCAGCACGCGTCCGTGCGCCTCGGCCTTCAGGACCTCGCCGGCCTCGCCGCCGATCTTCGCGGCGGCCTCGCCCATGGCGCCGGGGTCGAGGACGTTGATGCCGCCCCGGCCGCGGCCGATGGAGATCACCTGGCCGCCGAGCGCGCGGACGGTGTCGGCGTAGTCCGGTTTGAGGTCGCCGAGGACGAGCGGGACGACCCCGGTCGCGGCGAGCCCGATCAGCATGCGGTTGACCAGGGTGGACTTGCCGAGGCCCGGCATGCCGAGCATGAACAGGGAGGGGTTGGAGATGTAACGGGCCCGGGTGAACCAGTTCAGCGGGTCGCCGCAGACGGTGGCACCGGTGAACAGGTGCTGTCCGAGCGGGACCCCGGTCATGGGAGACCCGGAGCCGGCGGCGAAGGGCCACATGCCGCACGCCTGCACGGTAGTGGCCCGCCACATGGTGGGCGGGTCCATGTAGCCGACGCGTCCGCCGCCCACGCCGTACCAGCCGCGATGCGGCACGAACAGTTCCTTGGGCTTGGCCGGGGATTTCTCCGGAGCCGCCTGCGCGGCCTTCCCGGCAGCGTGCCCCGGGGTCTTCCCCGCAGCGTGCCCCGCGCCCTTCCCGGCGGCGTGCCCCGCGGCTTTCCCGGCAGCGTGCCCCGCGGACTTTCCGGCGGCGTTCCCCGCGGTCGTCCCCGCGGTCGTCCCCGCGGTCTTTCCCGTGGCCTTCTCCGTCCGGCGTTCCCTTCGTCCGGAGCGGCCCCCGTCCACGGCCGTGAGCGCCTGGCGCTCCTCGGCCAGACGGTCGGCGCGTTCGGCCCGCTTCTGCTCGCGCCGGCTCACAGCGCCTCCTGGAGTTCGTGCGGGACGAGGGTCTGCTCCCAGGGAAGGATCCCGGCGGGCAGGGTGCAGGTGAACGCCGCCGCCTGCATCCGGTCCGCGGGCCGCATCAGCACCCGGGACGCGGCGGTCAGGTTGCGGACGGTGACGCTCGCGTCCGCCAGTTCCTCCATGCTGTCGACGGTGACCGTCAGCATCAGCGAGAACTCCACGAGCCCGGCGCCCGAGGCCTCCTCGGCGGCGGTCTGCTCCGCCGCCCGCACCTCGGAGGCCGCGCGGGCCTGCACCATGCCCTTGCCGGACGAGGCCATGAACTGGGCGCTGCGCCGGTCGGCCTCGACGATGCGGGCCGACGTGGCCGGGTCGATGGGCCGGTAGACCAGGGCGACCCGCTTGCGGCGGGTGCCGGGGGCCGCCTCCAGCATGCCGCGGAGCACCGAGGAGCGGATCGTGCCGCGCGGTGCGAGGGTCAGCAGCCAGGTCCGGGAGACGCCGGAGTCGTGCTGGTAGCTGTTCACGGTCTCGACGGCGGCGGCGGGGCCGGCGTCGTCCCATTCCAGGCCCGTTCCGCCCTGCTGGGCACGGGCGGTGAGGACGTCGGCGGCGACGGCGGGGTCGTAGGCGACCCGGACGACCTCGGCGATCCGCTCGGCCGACAGCGGGTAGGCGGCACCGCCGCCGGCCGCGACGAGTCCGCTGAGCAGGCCCGGGATGCGGATGGCGAGATCGGCGATCACGTCGTCCTTCTTGCGCCGCTGGCCCGGCGGGACGCCGTAGGTCAGCGTGACGTAGGTGTGCATCTCGGACGACGCGCTCGGGTAGCGCTCCACGACCTCCTCCATGACCGCGCGGGCGGCCGGCGGAGCGTCGGGGTGGATGCGCGGCAGTACCTCGTGGGCGAGCCGGGTGCCCGGGTCGGGGGCGGTCTCCACGATCACCGTGGCGCCGCGCAGGCCGGGTTCGTGGGCCAGCCTGGCCAGCCACTCACCCCACAGCGCGACCCATACGTCGACCTGGTCCGGGTCGATGAGCGAGCCGCCGTCGGGGTCGCAGCCGAGGACGATCGTGTACAGGTTGCGGACCGGGTGGTGCAGCACGCCGAAGGGGCGCTCGTAGGCGTCCCGGCCCTCGGTCGCGGTGACCTTGTTGAGCAGGCCCGGCGGGCGGAACCGGCCGCCGGGGCGGGCGGACAGCGGGCCGGAGACGTACAGGTGCGCGCCCTTCGCCTTCCGCCGCCACCATCCGACGCGCAGGGTGATCAGCTGGTAGACGTTGCGCCCGTCCTGGGTGCGGATGGCGAGCGGCACGAGGAACACGACGACCGGGACGAACACGACCAGCGCCGCGTACAGCGAGATCAGCGACGCGAGCAGGGTGACGACGAGCCCGCCGAAGACCCCGAAGGTGCCGACGAGTCCGAGCGGTCCGAGCCCCGGCCGTCGTGGCCTGCGCCAGTTTCCGTAGGTCGGGTGGATGACGGCTTCCGTGGACATGAGTCCGGGTTTCCCTTCGTGAAGTGATGTGGGGAGGGCACGGCGACGGGGAGACCGCCGGGTTCCCAGGGGGGAGCGGGAACCCGGCGGCCGTTCTCGGGTGGAGCGGGAGACGGCGGGAGCCGTCTCCCGGTGATCACTTGTTGTGTCCCAGTTCGCCGTCGGCGCCGTCTACGGCGCCGGTCACCGTGGCACCGGCGACCTGGGCCGCGGCCACCGCCGCGAGGACGGCGACACCCGCCGGTCCGGCGGCCGCGGCCGCGCCGCCGCCCGCCGCGGAGGCGCCCGAGGCACCGGCCCGGCCCGCCGCGGCCGCGCCGTTCGCGCCGCCCGGTCCGGCCGCGCCCGCCTCTCCGCCCCCTCCGGACGAGCCGCCCGCACCGGACGAGCCGCCCGAGCCGCCCGAGCCGGTCGCCCCGCTCGGCCCCATCTGCCCGCCGCCGCCGGAGGCGCCGCGGCTGCCGCCGAGCTGGACGGCGCCGCTGGCCAGGCTGGAGCCCGCCTGGCCGACGGAGGACATCGGGTTGCCGGTGCCCAGGGCGGCGGTCGCCGGCACGATGAGTTTCAGCAGCGCGGGCAGGGCGATGGCGGACAGCAGCATGACGCCGATACCGGCGATGCGGGTGTTGATGGTGGCGACGTCACCGGTTCCGCTGTTCCTGCCCGAGTTGATCATCGCCATGCCGGCGTTGAGCACGAGGGCGACGGCGGGTTTGTAGAGCAGCCAGGCGATCATCCAGCCGATGTGCTTGCGCCACCAGCCGGAGCCCCAGTCGGTCATCGAGGCGGCGGCGGCCAGCGGGAGGGTGCCCAGCAGCAGCATCATCACGCCGAGCCGGATGTACATCAGGACCGTGTGGACGATCCCCGCGATCAGCAGCAGGAACGCGAGGACCAGCAGCAGGAAGGACTGGATCCCGCTGCCGTCCGAGCAGGCTCCGACGTTGTTCAGCGAATCGCGTACGGCGCTGTTGAACAGGTAGTTGGAGTAGCTGTCCCCGACCGCCGCGGCGGCCACGACCACGGTGGTCGCGGCACCCGAGACGAGGACCACCCGCATGATGCCCTTCAGCGCCGTACGGCCCGCGTCGCCCTTGCGCTCGATGGCCATGCGGCAGGCGGCGAAGAGCAGCGAGCCGACGGCGAGGTAGACGACGATCCACTGCGTGTCGCTGCTGATGTCCTTCGACGTCTGGGTCTGCTCCAGCGTCGGGACATTGGTGGTCAGCGCCGCGAACACCGCGACCGCGCCCGCGAGGATGGTCTTCGCGATCAGGTCGACGATGGTTCCGATGGGATCGCCGAGAAAGCTGAAGAACCCCTTCACCAGGTCGATGACCGGGTTCCCGGACGTGCAGTTCACGTCAAACCCCCCACAGGACGAAGCCGTTGGTGCTCTGGACGGCCGACACCGGCGAGTGCAGCGAGCCGTTGTCGTCGGGCTGGACCTTCCAGTCGCCGCCGCTCCAGCGCAGGGAGATCTCGGTCGCCGCGTATCCCTGGGCGCTCTTGAGGAGCAGCCTGACCGTCGCCGTCCTGTCGGTGTACGAGCTCACCGAGAAGCCCGCGTACGACGCGACGGCCGTGCCGCTGGTCCGGCTGTCGGTGCTCTGGACGGTGCCGCGCTGGAACGCGAACATGTCGCGGCCCCGGCCGGGGACGACCTGCTGCTCGGTGACGGTGCGCCAGTCCGAGCCGCTCATCTGCGAGGGGATGACGTGGGCGGCCAGCGCGGCCCCGGTGGGCGTGTGCGCGTAGCACCACCACAAGGGCCCCTGGATCCGGGTCGGACCCGCGGAGACGGAGACGGGCACCCGCGCGACACCGAGCGTGCGCCAGCCGACGTCCCCCGGCGGCTTCTCGGGCAGTGCCGTGCCCGCGCTGTCGTCGGTACGGCAGCCCCGGGGCCGGCCGTCCTTCGCGGACGGTCCGGCCAGCGGGCCCGCGGAGGCCGCGGCGTTCGCGTGGGCCGTGGTCGTGTCCGGGCCGGACAGCACGGTGACGACCCCGCCCACCACGACCACGACGGCCAGGAATCCCGCCGACAGCTGCCAGCCACGCTGCTTGTAGTAGGGCCCGGACTCCTCGGGCCGGCGCTCCCTGCGCTTGAACATCACGACCGTCCGCCGGGCCTAAGCGAAGACGAAGCTGACGAGCGGGCCCGCGGTGGCCACGAGGACACAGCCGCCGAGCACCATGCCGAGCCGGCTCATGTGCTCCGAGCTCTCGCCCCGCTTGACGGACATCGCCATCATCGCGCCGGTGATCAGCACTCCGGCGACACCGGCGGCGGTGCCGGCCCAGGCGGCTATGCCGAGGACCGTGTTGACCTTGGAGGTGAGTTCTCCGGGGGCGTTGGCCGCGGGCTGCGGGACGCCGGCGGCGATGATGGTGGAGGCTTCGTACAGCAGAGAGGACATGAGGATCTCCGAAGGGTTCGGCGCCCGGCACGAGCGGTGGGCGGGAGGGTGACTGGCTTTACGCGAAGGCGCGTCGGGGTCAGGGACCGAGGAGCTGGAGGCTGCCGAGGGCCGCGACGAGCGGACCGGCGGACGTGGCGACCAGGCAGCTGAGGGTGATGAAGAAGACGCCGCGGAAGTGCTCGCCGCCCTCGCCGGGGTCGCCGCGGCGCAGCTGGAGCGCCATCTGGATGCCGACGATGATGAGTCCGCCGACACCGCAGGCCGAGGCGCACCAGGCGAGCAGACCGAGGATCGTGTCGGCTTCCACGGGCGGGGTGTAGGCGGCCAGGAACCGGGCGCCGAGAAGGGGCTGGGTCACGACGCGGCCCCCTCGCCGCGGTGCTCGGCGCCCACCAGCTCGGCGAGCCTGGCGAGTCGTCCGGGCACGGACTTCGGACGGCCGCCCGTACGCCATGCCGGTATCCACGGCACGCGGTGCACCCGGGCGACGGAGCGGAGCACGCGCACGCGGCGCAGCAGACCGAGCGGCAGCCGTCCGGGGGCGTCGGCGACGAGGACCACTCCCAGCAGTTCGAGCCCCTGGGGGGCGTGGCCGTCGTTGAGCGCGCCGAGCGCCTGGGAGACGGACCGCAGTCCGCGCGCGCTGGTCCGGCCGACCAGGACGACCCGGCGCGGCTCGCCGCGGGCGGGGTCGGGCCAGCGGGCCCCCACCTCCACTCCGCCGAACACCTCGACGAGGGAGGTCGCGCCCGAGCCGCCGTGCGCCTTGACCCATCCGACCTCGTCGCGTGACGTGCCGCGCGCCGCGCCGGGCCGCTTCGGGCGGCCCCAGGCCGGCTCCGGGGCGGGAGCCTGCGCGGCGCGCCGCACGGGGGCGGGCCGCGGCGTCGGGGCGGCCGCCGTGACCGGGGCGGACGGGGCCTCGGGCGCCGCCGGCCGGCCGGCGGCGCCGGTGCCGGGAGCGGGTCGCGCATCCGGTGGCGTCCGCTCCGGGTTCTTCGGCCCCCGTACCCATGACCCCGGGCCCGACGGCATCGCCGAAGGAGTGCCCATGTGTGCCCCGCCCCCCTCTTCGCTCGTTGATCGGCTGCTCTGGCTCATCTGGTTTCCACTGGTTTGAACTTATTTGCGCCGGGGCCCGTTTCGGTCTGTCGAGCCCGTCGGACAGCACAACGGGCCGTGTGGCCACGGCGGTTCAAGGCGAGGGGAAGAAGGCGGGCGCTCATGAGTGAAGAGAGCGGGGAAGGCGGTTCGTCGACCGCCGTGCGCAACGGGATCATCGCGGGCACCGGCTGCGGCTGCCTGCTGTCACCGCTCGCCCTGGCCGGAACACTGGTCGTCGTGGTGATCATGGGCGGGTTCGGCGTTCTGCTGGCCCCGCTCATCGCGCTGTACCTGCTGTTCCACGGCGGCGGGGGCGATCCCCCGAGCCAGGCCGACGCGGACCAGTCGCTCGGCATCTTCCAGGGCGACGGCAAGGGCCGGTTGGACACCTCCACCGTCCCCGCCGACCTGGTGGACCCCATTCAGAAGGCCGGTGAACTGTGCGGCGCGATCGGCCCGATCGTCATCGCCTCCCAGATCGAGAAGGAGTCCGGCTTCAACAGCGCCCTGGTCGGCCCGAACGGCGAGCAGGGCCTCTCGCAGCTGCCGCCCGAGATCTTCAAGCAGTACGGCGAGGACGACGACGACAACGGCAAGACCTCCGCCCTGGACGCGAAGGACTCGATCATGGCGCAGGGCCGCTACCTGTGCGAACTGGCCAGGCAGGGGCAGCAGATGATCGACGCCGGCGAGGTGGACCAGAGCGACGGGAACGGGACCACCAACACCGTCCTGGACCTCGCGCTGGCCGGCTACGACGTCGGGATGGACGCCGTGCGCGCGGCCCGGGGGGTGCCGCGGACGAACGAGGCCCAGGGCTATGTCCTCGCCGTCCGCGCCCAGTTCGCGAAGTACCAGGGCATCGGCGCCCCTCCCTCGGGCGCCACTCCGGGTGTCACGCCCGACCCGGACGCGACCACGACCGGCCCCGCGCCGACCACCACCTGAGGAGGACAGCCATGGCCCGCTTCGATGTGTACATCTCCGGCGAAGGGCTCGCCGAGATCGACGGACACACCCTGGTCCCCGAGCCCGGCCAGTCCGTGCACGAGGCCGTCCTCGACCGCCTCCAGGGGCACGCGGAGGAGCGTGCCGGTGCCGTCGTGGCGACGGTGTACGACGGCCCCGGCGCCGCCCGGTTCCTGCTGGAGGTGCTCGCGGACGGGTCGAGCCGCGTCCTGGAACCGGACGAGGAGCCGGCAGCGGAGCCCGGCCCCGTGGCTTCCTCGGCCGCCGAGCCCGACCCCGTGGCTCCTTCGGCCGCCGCCCCGGTCGCCGCAACCGGCGCCGGCCCGGACCCGGTTCCGAGTCCGGAAGTCGCTCCCGCCGCCACCGTGGGGGCTCCCGCCGTCGTCGTTCCGGCCCCCGCCGCGGCCACCGCCTCCGCCGTCGCCACCGCGGTGGCGCGGGCCCGTGCCACGGCCGCCGCCCGCGCCGAGGTGCCGGAGGCGGCCGGGGCCCCCGCCACCGCCTCTCTCCCCGCCGACCTCACCGAACGGATCGGCCGCGTCAACGCGTTGGCCGCCGCCGGACGGCTCGACGAGGCGTTCGCCGGCGCGACCGCGCTGCGCGAGAGCCTGACGGGCTCGATGGGCGCCGAGGACCCGTACGCCGTGGAGGCACGGGCCGTCGAGGCGTACCTCGCGTACCTGCGAGGCGATCACCGGGAGGCCATCGTGCTGGCGCTGGCCGTGGCGCGGATCCGCTGCGGGGCCAGGGACGGCCGGGCACCCGCGGAGGTGGCGCGGGCGGCGGCGGCCTGGCAGCAGCTCGACGACGACCGGGCCGTCGTCGCCCACGGGCGTGAACTCCTGCACATGTGGGCCATGTTGGACCGGCACGGTCTGCTGCCCCCCGGCAGCGCGGCACTCGTCGGACAGGTCCGCAGACAGGTCGACGCCCTGGAGCCGTACGTCTGAGCCCGGTCGCCGCCCGCGACCCCACGGCCCCCGTGGCCACATCGGCCCCGACCAGCGCGTCCATCGCCTCGTACACCCGACGTCAAACGAACGTGGAACGCCCCTCGGAACACTCCGTTCCCCCGGAGGACCCGGTACCGGTCGCCCCGGCCGGGTCCGGTCGTCCCAAGGAACAGGAGCACTCCATGAACGTCACCGTCATCGGATCGGCGAGTTCGGTCTCTTCCGAGGAGCGGGCGCTGCGCCACCTCTACCTGGAACACGGCCCGGCGCTCTACACGTACGTGCTGCGCCTGCTGGGCGGGGACACGCACCGTACCGAGGACGTCATCCAGGAGACGCTGCTGCGCTGCTGGAACAAGCGGAACCTGGTCGACGACGAGGGGATGGCCGTGCGGCCCTGGATGTTCCGGGTCGCCCGCAACCTCGTCATCGACGCGCACCGGACGCGGAGGGCGCGGCCGCTGGAGATAGGCGGTGCCACCTGGCTGGGCGAACTGGGCGCCGAGGTGGACGACATCGAGCGGATGCTGTCGTCCATCGTGGTGCAGGAGGCCCTGCGGGCGCTCACTCCGGCCCACCGCGACGTGATCCGGGCGACGTTCCTGGAGGACCGCACCACACAGGAGGCGGCGGAGGTCCTGGGCATCCCGCAGGGCACGGTCAAGTCCCGGGTGTACTACGCGCTGCGCTGCTTACGGCTGGCGCTGCGCGAGCACGCCGCCGTGGCGGACGGGGACGGGTCCGGCCCTCCGCGACGGCCGGACCCGGTGGCGGAGCAGGAACCGGAGCAGGAACGGGCGCACGAACCGGAACAGGAGCCGGCCCGGACCGCCGCCTGATCGCCTCCCGACCGCGCCCGGTCACGTCCGGCCCGGTCCGGTCGCGTCGTCCGTTCGTGCCGGGCCGCTCCCTCCGGACTCGGGGGCGTCCAGGTCGCGCAGGGTCTCGCGCAGGTCCGCGGCCTCCGGGTGGGAGTTCTCCTCCAGGAGGGCGAGCGCCGCCCGGAAGGCGCGGATCGCCGCGTCCCGGTCACCGGCGGCGAGCCTGGATTCGGCGATGTGCCGCTGGGTGTCCGCCTCCAGATAGTGGTCGCCGACCTCCCGGTACAGCGCCAGCGCCCGCTCGAAGCGCTCGACGGCGTCGCCGTACTGGCCGAGGTGGTGGAGGGCGTAGCCGACGCTGTCCTGTGCCGCGGCCTCGCCGATCGGGTCGCCGGTCTCCTGGTGCAGCGCGACGGCCTTCTCGCAGTGCTCCATCGCCCTGTCGTGCTGCCCGAGCAGGATGTACGTCCAGCCGACCTCGTTCAGGACGATGGCCTCGTTGGTGACGTTGCCCTCGGCCCGGTACAGCTCGCGGGCGTGCGTGTAGTGGTCCAGCGAGACGGTGAACCGGCCCTCCCCGTTGGCCTGGTAGGCGAGACAGCGCCGGGTGCGGGCCTCGCCGGGCCCGTCGCCCTCGGCCCGGAACAGCTCCAGCGCGCGGCCGAGGTCCCGTCGTGCCTCGGCGGAGTGCGCGAAGCGGGTGTGGAAGAAGCCCAGGCCGCGCAGGGCGTGCGCCTCGCCGGTCCGGTCGCCGATGGCCCGGGCGGCCCGCAGCGCGGCGCTGTTGATCTCCATCAGGTCGTGCCAGAAGCCGAGCCGGTCGAAGTACAGGTCCAGTCCGACGGCGGTGCGCCACGCGTGGTCCTCGTAGCCGTGGGCGGCGGCGTGCTCGACGACCGCCCGCAGGACGTGCCGTTCCGTGCGCAGCCACTGCATGGCCTGCTTGCGTCCGGTGAACCGGGGCGCGCCGCCGTCCGTTGTGCTCGGTGGCAGCGGGAGGGTCTCGCGGCGCGGGCTGATGATCGCGGAGGCGTGGTGGGTGGTGTGCAGATAGTGGTCGTGCATGCGGCGCAGCGCGGCGCCGCGCCGCTCCTCGGTGTCCTCGGTGTCGGCCAGTTCGCGGGCGTAGGCGCGCAGCAGGTCGTGGAAGGCGTAGCGGCCCGGGGCGTGTTCACCGAGCAGGCTGGCCCCGGTGAGCTCGGTCAGCAGCGCGCGCACCGGGCGCGCGGGCGCCGCGGCCAGGGCGGCGGCCGAGGCCGTGCTGATGTCGGGTCCCGGGTGCAGGGACAGCCGGCGGAACAGTTCCGCCGCGGCGGACGGCAGCGCGTGGTACGACCACGAGAAGACGGCGCGCGCGTCCGTGTGGGCGTCGCCGCCGGTGAACGCGTCCAGGCTTCCGTGGGTCTCGCGCAGTTCCCCCGCGATGTCCGCGAGCCGGAAGCCGGGGTGGTGGGCGGCGCGTGCCGCCACGATGGCGAGGGCCAGCGGCAGCCGGGCGCACAGCCCGACGATGGCCTCGGCGGCCTCCGGTTCGGCGTCCACGCGCGCGGTGCCGATGCGCCGGGTGAGCATGGCGCGGGCCTCGTCGGTGGTCAGCGGGCCCAGGGTGAGGGGGTGGGCGCCGTGACCGGCGACCAGTCCGGTCAGCCGGCTGCGGCTGGTGACGATGACGAGACAGCCCGGTGTGCCGGGCAGCAGCGGTCGTACCTGGCCGCTGTCGCGGGCGTTGTCCAGCACGATCAGGACGCGCCGGCGGGCGAGGACGCTGCGGTAGAGGGCGGCCTGCGCGTCGAGGCCCTCGGGGACGGCCTGCGGGGCCACGCCGAGGGCGACGAGGAAGGTCTCCAGCGCCTCGGAGGGGTCCATGACGGAGCCGCCCTGGTCGTATCCGCGCAGGTTCACATAGAGGCTGCCGTCGGGGAAGCGGTGGGCGACCCGGTGCGCCCAGTGCACGGCCAGGGTGGTCTTGCCCGCCCCGGCCATCCCGTTGACGAGGCCGATGACGGCCGTGTCCGGATGCCCGTCGGCGGGCAACAGCGCGTCCACCTTGCCGAGTTCGGTGTCACGTCCGGTGAACAGCGGCAGGTCGGCGGGGAGTTGGGACGGGTGTACGTCACCCGCGGCCCGGGGCGGATCGTCCCGGCCGGGCTCGTCCGCGGGCTCGGTGTCCGCGCCGTCCGCGGGGTCCGCGGGGACGGGGTCCGCGGCCGGTACCGGTACCGGCGGCGGCGACAGGTCCAGGTCCCCGGCCAGCAGCCGTGCGTGCGCGGCCCGCAGGGACGGGCCGGGTTCGATGCCGAGTTCGTCCACGAGCGTGCGGCGGGTGCTCGCGTAGACCTCCAGGGCCTCGGCCTGCCGGCCGCAGCGGTACAGGGCCACCAGCAGCAGTTCGCACACGGCCTCGCGCAGCGGCTGCGCGGCGCGCAGTGCCACGAGTTCGGGCAGCACCGCTTCGTGGCGTCCGAGTTCGAGCTCCACGCGGAGCCGGTACTCCAGTGCGGCCAGCCGCCGTTCGGCCAGGCGGGTCCGCTCGGCCTGCGCGAACGGCCCGGGAACGCCCGCCAGTGGGGTGCCGTGCCAGGCGGTGAGCGTGGTGTCCAGCAGCCGGGCGGCCCCGCGGCTGTCGCCCCGGGCGCGGCGGCGTTCGGCCCGCGCCAGGTTGTCCTCGAAGTCGCCGAGATCGCTGGTGATCTCCTCGGTGACCAGCGCGTATCCGTCCCCGATGGAGACCACGAGGCGGGGCGGGGCGCCCGGGGTCCGTCCGGACTCCAGCAGCTTGCGCAGCCGTGACACATAAGTGCGCAGCACGGGGACGGCGCCGGCCGGCGGGAGTTGTCCCCAGATGCCGTCGACGAGCTCGCCGACGCCGACCGCGCGCCCGCGGCGCAGGAGCAGCACCGCGAGCACGGCCCGTTGCTGCGGGGAGCCGAGAGCCAGTTCCGTCTCGCCCCGCCAGGCGCGCAACGGGCCGAGCAAGGAGAAACGGAGAGCTCCCGCACCATGAGTGACGTCCACGGCACCAGAGAGTAGCCAGGGCCGCTACGAACACTCGGTCGATTCGGCCATTTCACAGGTTCGTGTCGTGTGCGCGACACATCGGAGTGGGCCGACGGGCCCGGCCGCCGCCGCCGGACCCGGGGATCCGTGGGTCTCAGCCCGGTTTCCGGGAGGCTCGTCCGGAATGTCGATCACATCAGGGACACTGCGGGCATGGGTGAATCAGGTCATGCGGGGTGAACGGTTCTTCCACAGGGTGTGGATGTACGTGCGCGGTGCGCCGGGCACGTACATCTGGCTGACGGTTCTCTTCGTCACCACCGTGGCCCTGCACCACATGTCCCCGGATTTCGAAGAGGACTTCCTGCGGCAGCGCTCGACGAACATCCACGAGCTGTCGAACAATCCGGTGCGGGTGCTGTTCGCGAGCGCGATGTGGATCGACGGCGGGCACTGGATTCCGTACGCCGTTCTCTACACCGTCTTCCAGGCGCCCGCCGAACGATGGCTGGGAACCGCCCGCTGGCTGGCGGTCAACGCGGCCGCGCACGTCCTGTCGACGCTGGTCAGCGAGGGTGCGCTGCTCTGGGCGATCAAACACGGCGTGGCACCGCAGTCCGCGGTCGACACCCTCGATGTCGGGGTGAGCTACGCGCTGGCGGGGGTGGTCGGCGTGCTCACCTACCGGATCGCCGCACCCTGGCGGTACGCGTATCTGGTGGCCGTCCTGGCGGCGTACGGGATTCCCTTCATGATCGAGCGCACCTTCACCGATCTCGGGCATTTCACCTCCGTTCTCATCGGACTCGCCTGTTATCCGTTGACCAGAGGGCGCGGAAAAGCACGGAATCCGAAGGAGACAGCCGACATCCGCCGGAGTTAACGTCCCGCCATGAGCAGCTCGGCGAACAGGGTCGTGAACGGTGGCATCTCCTTCTGGTACGCGGACGACGGCCTGCCCGCACCCCGGGAGCCGCTGCCCGGCGACGCGACCGCCGACGTCGTCGTGGTCGGCGGCGGATACACGGGACTGTGGACCGCGTACTACCTGAAGAAGGCGGCCCCCTTCCTGCGCGTCACCGTCCTGGAGCAGAAGTTCTGCGGCTACGGCGCCTCGGGGCGCAACGGCGGCTGGCTCTACAACGGCATCGCGGGCCGCGACCGGTACGCGAAGCTGCACGGCCAGGAGGCGGCCGTACGGCTCCAGCGGGCCATGAACGGCACCGTGGACGAGGTCGTCCGGGTGGCCGCCGGGGAAGGCATCGAGGCCGACATCCACCAGGGCGGTGTCCTGGAAGTGGCCTACACGCCCGCCCAGCTCGCGCGGCTCAAGGCCTTCCACGCGCACGAGCTGTCGTTCGGCGAGAAGGACCGCGAGCTGTACGGCGCGAAGGAGACCGCCGGGCGGATCCGGGTCGCGGACGCGGTCGGCTCGGCCTGGACCCCGCACGGGGCCCGGCTGCACCCCGTGAAGCTGGTCAAGGGCCTCGCCGCCGCCGTCGAGGCGCTCGGCGTCACCCTCCACGAGCAGACGCCGGTGACCGAGATCCGCCCGCAGCACGCGGTGACCCCGTACGGCACCGTCCGCGCCCCCTACATCCTGCGCTGCACCGAGGGCTTCACCGCGAACCTCAAGGGCCAGAAGCGGACCTGGCTGCCGATGAACTCCTCGATGATCGCGACGGAGCCGCTGACCGCCGAACAGTGGGCGGAGATCGGCTGGGAGGGCCGCGAGACGCTCGGCGACATGGCGCACGCGTACATGTACGCCCAGCGCACCGCCGACGGCCGGATCGCGCTCGGCGGCCGCGGCGTCCCGTACCGCTTCGGCTCGCGCACCGACAACGACGGCCGCACCCAGCCGTCCACCGTCGACGCCCTGTACGAGATCCTCGTCCGCCTCTTCCCGTCGCTGACCGGCGTCCAGGTCTCCCACGCCTGGTCGGGCGTCCTGGGAGTCCCGCGCGACTGGTGCGCCACGGTCACCCTGGACCGCTCGACGGGCCTCGGCTGGGCCGGCGGCTATGTCGGCTCCGGCGTCGCCACCGCCAACCTCGCCGCCCGCACCCTGCGCGACCTCGTGCGGCAGGACTCCGGCCAGGCGGGCGCGACCGAGCTGACCGACCTGCCCTGGGTCGGCCACAAGGTCCGCAAGTGGGAACCGGAGCCCTTCCGCTGGATCGGCGTCCACGGCATGTACGCGACCTACCGCACGGCCGACCGCCGCGAAGGGGCCACCCACAGCCCGGAGTCGTCCCGGCTGGCCCGGATCGCGGACCGGGTGGCGGGGCGCCACTGACCCGCTGCCGGGGGACCGCCGGCCGCCGGCTCCCCGCGCTCCGGGGTCAGCCCACCGATTCCGGGTCAGCCCGGTCAGCCCACCGATTCCGCGACCGCCGCGTCCGACGGCGCGTGCTTGGGGGCCTTGGCCGTGACCATGAGCCCCGCGACCAGGCCGGCCAGCAGCATGATGCCGACGGCCCACCAGATGGCCACGGTGTAGCCGTGGACGACGCCCTCCCGGGTGATCAGCTCCCTCTGCGAGGGATCGCGGAGATGGGCGGCGATGTAGGCCGTGCTCGCGGTGGTGGCGATGGTGTTCAGCAGCGCCGTGCCGATCGAACCGCCCACCTGCTGCGAGGTGTTGACCGTCGCCGAGGTCACGCCCGCGTCCTGCGGGGCGACCCCGGCGGTCGCGGTGGCGAAGACCGGCATGAAGGTCAGGCCCATGCCCAGACCCAGCAGGAGCAGCCCCGGCAGCAGCTCGGTGGCGTACGCGGAGTCGACGGTGAGCTGGGTGAAGAACAGCATGCCGCCGGCCGCGAGGATCATGCCCGGGACCATCAGCACGCGCGGCGCCACATGGGGCAGCAGCCGCGCCGAGATCTGCGTCGAACCGATGATGATCGCGACGGTCAGCGGCAGGAACGCCAGCCCGGTCTTCACCGGCGAGTAGCCGAGGACGACCTGGAGGTAGTAGGTCATGAACAGGAACACGCCGAACATGCCGATGACGGCGAGCCCCATCGTCAGGAAGCAGCCGGCACGGTTGCGGTCCTTGACGATGTGCAGCGGCAGGAGCGGGCTCGGCGCCCTGTTCTGCCACCACACGAACGCGACCAGCAGCGCGATCCCGCCCCCGATCAGACCCAGCACCAGCGGGGACGACCAGCCGTGCGACTCCGCCTCGCTGACCCCGTACACGATGGCCACCAGTCCGCCGCAGCCCAGCACCGCGCCGGGCACGTCCAGCCGGACGTTCTTGTGGCCGGGCCGGTCGTTCAGCAGTCCGAACGCGCCGAAGACCGCGATGACCGCGATGGGGATGTTGACGTACAGGCACCAGCGCCAGTTCAGGTACTCCGTCAGCAGGCCGCCCAGGATGAACCCGATCGCCGCACCGGAACCCGCCAGCGCCCCGTAGACACCGAAGGCCTTTCCGCGTTCCTTCGGGTCGGTGAAGGTCGTGGTCAGCAGGGACAGCGCCGAGGGCGCGAGCAGGGCGGCGAAGGCGCCCTGGAGGGCGCGGGCGCCGAACAGCATGCCCGACGTGGTCGCCGCGCCGCCGATGCCCGACGCCACCGCGAAGCCGATCAGCCCGATGACGAAGGTGCGTTTGCGTCCGACGAGGTCGGCGACACGGCCGCCGAGCAGCAGCAGCCCGCCGAAGGCCAGCGTGTAGGCCGTGATGACCCACTGCCGGTCGCCGTCGGATATGCCGAGATCGTGCTGCGCGGACGGAAGCGCGATGTTCACGATCGTCGCGTCCAGCACGACCATGAGCTGGGCGAGCGCGATGATCACCAGCGCCCACCAGCGATGCGGGTCGGGACCCACGGGCGCTTCCGGTTCACCTGTCCGGGTGACACTCATTCGCCCAGAAGACCATGGAACGGAAGGAGTCGCATCTTCGGGTGACTCGGCTTGACGAGGTGCGTTCCCACGGCTCGTGGTCATGGTTCCAGCACCACCTTTCCGGTCGTCGCCCTGTTCTCCAGGGCTCGGTGCGCCGAGGCCGCCTCGGCGAGGGGGAAACGGGTCACGGCCGGGACCAGGCGGCCGGCCGCGGCCTCGGCCAGGGCCCGCAGCTCCAGGGTCCGCACGGGGTCGGGTCCGCCCGCCCTGCGCATCATCACGGGGCCGAGCACCTGCTCGGAGACCCCTTCCACGAGGTACGGGGAGCCGCCGCGCAGGCCCGCGCCGGACCAGCCGAAGACGAGGTGCCGGCCGCCGGGGCCGAGCAGCGCGACGGCGTCCCGGGCCACGTCACCGCCGACGCCGTCGAGCACGACGGTCGCCGCCCGGCCGCCGAGGTGCGCGCGGACCTTCCCCGGCCAGCCGGGGTCGGTGTAGTCCACGGCCGGATCGGCGCCGTTCGCGCGGGCCAGCGCCACCTTCTCGGGGCCGCCCGCGAGGCCCACCACGGTCGCGCCCGCGTGGTGCGCGTACTGCACGAGGAGCGTGCCGACACCGCCCGCCGCCGCGGGCACGACGACCACGGAGGAGGGGCCGAACTCGGCGAACTGCGCGATCCCCATGGCCGTACGGCCCGTCCCGATCATGGCGACGGCCTGCGCGAAGTCGAGATTCCCGGGAATGTCGTGGAGGCGCTCGACCTCCGTGACCGCCAGCTCGGCGTAGCCGCCGGGGGCGAAACCGAGGTGGGCGACGACGCGCCGGCCGAGCCAGAGCCCGGCGACGCCCTCACCGAGGGACTCGACGGTTCCCGCGACCTCACGGCCGGGAACGGTCGGCAGCACGGGCTCGGGGGCGGGGCCGCCCCGCATGCCCGCGCGCAGGGCGGTGTCCAGGAGGTGGACACCCGCGGCGGCCACGGCGATCCGGACCTGGCCGGGACCCGGCTCGGGGTCATCCGTCCGCTCGTGGACGAGGTTCTCCGCGGGACCGAAGGCGTGCAGTCGGATCGCGTACATCGGGGGCTCCTCGGAATCGGCGTGATCGACCGGACAGGCCCTGACCACTGTTCAACCTCAAGCTCGCTTGAGGTCAAGGCGCTCCCGGATGCCCAGGGCCAGCGAGACGGCCTCCATCGCGCTGTTGAAGGACACCTCCGAGAGCACCCCGGGAGCCGCGACCTGGTCGCCCACGAGGTAGACGCCGTCGCCCCGGTCGATGCGCGGACGGTCCCGCCAGCTCGTGCCGGGCAGGTCGACCGCGCCCGTACGGCCGTTCGCGACGCTCGTACGCCGCCAGGTGACCCGCTCGCGCCAGCCCTCGAAGGCGAGGTCGAGCAGCTCCTCGGCGCGGGCGGCGCCGTGCGCCCCGGACTCCCCCGGGGCGATCGGGAACTGCCCCTGGAGGAGCTGCTCGCCGGCCGGCGCGAGGGTGCGGTCCCGGGCGGTGAAGCGCTCCATCCAGCCAGGCGCGTCCAGGTCGGAGACGGCGAACGCGTCCCCGCGACGGCTCCGCAGCGCCAGGTCGACCAGGGCCGTACGGCCGCTCGGCCAGGTCAGCGAGTCGTCCTTGAGCAGACGGCGGGCCGAGTCCAGCGAGGTGGCGACGATGACCGGACCCCGGCCCTCGGGGACGGCGTCCACCCGGGCCAGCGTCTCCATCCGCACGCCGAGGTTCCACGCCCGCCCCGCCATCCGGTCGATGACGTTGGCCCAGCCGCCGCGGGGGCAGTGCACCTCCGTCGGCACCTTCATGGCCCGGCGCAGCCGCTCCTGCACGAAGGCCGCCGACAGCGAACCGGGATCGTGGTGGAAGAGGGCGACCGCCGAATAGTGGGCCGCGGCCCGCGCGCCCTCCTCTCCCGCCTGCCCCCTCGCCCAGGTCATGAAGTCGACGTCCGACGGAGCCCGCTGGCAGGAGCGCCGCAGCAGCTTCAGCATCGCGAACGGCGGGGTGCGGCGCAGCACGCCCCGGTGCCGCAGGCGCAGCCGGGCGGCCTCCAGGGGCGGGATCGGGGCGAGCGCTCCGATCAGGTCCCGCTGGGCCAGCCAGGTCCAGTGCGGGCCCGCGCTGTAGAGGGCGTGCGGTCCCTCGTTCGTCCGGTACGGCCCCTCGGCGGTCCGGGCCCGCCCGCCGAGGGTGTGGTGGGCTTCGTACACGGTGACCTCGGCGCCCGCCTCGGCGGCGGTGACGGCGGCGGTGAGTCCGGCGAAGCCGCCGCCGATGACGGTGATGCGGTACATGGCTGGAGGTCTCCTCTGCTCGGTGTCTGCTCGGTGTCGGCCGACCTGCGCTCGCGCTTCCGGGTGCTCTGACGGCAAGGCTTTCCGTGGATACGACGTGACGCGGGCCTGCGATGTGACATGGGGGGCGTTTCCGCAGGCCGGCGTGGTGCGACAGCGGGGCGTTCTCGCCGGCCGGCGCCCGTTGTCAGTGGCGGCGGGCAGGATGGGGGGCATGGTGAGGAGAGTTGCGGGCGGACGCGGCGGGACGGGTGCGAAGGCACCGGGAACCGGCCTGAGGGCGGCACGGCGGCCGGAGCTGCGGCTGCCCGCGCTGGAGCCGTACGACGGCGGGGAACTGGAGCCGGACGGCGACTATGACGGGCTGGAGTTCCGTGACGCGGACTTCGCCGGGCAGGACGGCGGGGGAGCCCGCTTCATGGACTGCGCGCTGACGGGCTGCGCGCTGGACGAGACGCGGCTGCACCACGCGCGCGTGCTGGACTCGGTCCTCACGGGCATCCGGGGCGTGGGGACCGATCTCGCCGAGTCGACGCTGCGCGATGTCGAGCTGATCGACGCCCGTCTCGGCGGGGCGCAGTTGCACGGCTCCGTCCTGGAGCGGGTGCTCGTGCGCGGCGGGAAGATCGACTATCTGAATCTGCGCAAGGCGCGGCTCAAGGACGTCGTCTTCGAGGGCTGTGTCCTGGTCGAGCCGGACTTCGGGGGCGCGCGCCTGGAGCGGGTGGAGTTCGTGGACTGCGTCCTGAAGGGTGCGGACCTCACCGCGGCCACCCTCGTGGACGTGGACCTGCGCGCGGCGGCGGAGCTGGACATCGCGCGGGGCGTGGACCGGCTCGCGGGCGCGATGATCAGTACCCACCAGCTCCTGGACCTGGCACCGGTGCTGGCGGCCGCCCTGGGGGTCCGGGTGGACGGCGGCGCGGAAGAGGTCTGAGACCTACGGGGGCCGTCCGGGCCGCAGGCTAGGAGACGCGGGGGAAGCGGGCCTGGAGCGTCCAGATCGCCGGGTTCTCGGCGAGGTCCTCGTGCAGGTCGGTGAGGTCCGCGAGCAGGTCGTGCAGGAAGTCACGGGCCTCGCGGCGGAACTCGGTGTGCGAGAAGGTCAGCGGCTCCTCGTCGCCCGGCATCCAGTCGGCCTCGATGTCCACCCAGCCGAAGCGGCGCTCGAAGAGCATGCGGTCGGTCGACTCGGTGAAGTCCAGTTCCGCCTGCTGGGGGCGGGAGGCGCGGCTGCCGAGCGGGTCCCGGTCGAGCTGCTCCACGATGTCGCACAGCGCCCACGCGAAGTCCAGCACCGGCACCCAGCCCCAGCCCGTGGACACCTCCCGGTCCGTCTTGGTGTCGGCGAGGTACACGTCCCCGCAGAACAGGTCGTGCCGCAGCGCGTGGACGTCCGCGCGGCGGTAGTCGGTCTGCGGAGGGTCGGGGAAGCGGTTGGAGAGGGCGTAGCCGATGTCGAGCACGAGGAGATGGTGTCACGCCGGAGGACGTCCGCTTCCCGGCCGGGCGCGAGCCCCGGCCTCCGCCCGGGCCGGGGGTGACGGGGCCACGGTTTCCGCCCCCGGCCGGGGTACCGGGAGCGCGGTCTCCGGTCGGCCGGGGGGCGCCGGGTGTCGCGGTTTCCGGCAGGGCCGGGCGGTGCTGGGGGCTGTGGTTTCGGCCCCGGCTGGGGTCGCGGGGAGCGCGGTCTCTGGTCGGCCGGGGGCGCCGGGAGTCGCGGTTTCCGCCCGGGCCCGGGGTGGTGGGAGCGCGGTTTCTGGTGGACCCGGGGCGTCGGGAGTCGCGCTTTCCGCCCGGGACCGGGGTGCCGGGCGTCGCGGTTTCTGCCGGGTTGAGGGGCTGGGGCTGTGGTTTTCAGCCGGAGTGGGGGTGCCGGGGTGGTGGTTTCCGGACGGAACGGGGGCGTCGGACCGCGGGGAGGCGTCGGCCGCCCCGCAGGTGGCGGAGCGGCCGCCTAGGATCGCGGATGTGCCCCGATCCTCCGTCACCGTCCCCTTTGCCCTGGCTCTCGCGCTCGTCGCCGGGCTCACCGCCTGCGGCGGGGACGGCGTGCACGGGAAACCCGGCGCGGCCGGCGTCGGCGACCCGTACTTCCCGAAGATGGGCAACGGCGGGTACGACGTCACGCACTACGGACTCACCCTGTCCTACGACCCCCGGCACAAACGGCTGACGGGAACCGCCGAGATCACCGCGCGGGCCCTGAAGGACCTCAGCGCCTTCCGCCTCGACCTGCTGGGGCTGGACGTCTCCGACGTCACCGTCGAGGGCCGCGACGCCCGCTGGAGCCGGGCGGGCCAGGAGCTGACCGTGCGTCCGCGTGACGACCTCGACAAGGGGGAGACGTTCAGCACGACGGTCCGCTACTCCGGGGTCCCCCGGACGATCACCGACGCCGACTCCTCCAAGGAGGGCTGGCTGCGCACGGCCGACGGCGCCCTCGCCCTCGGGGAGCCCACGGGGTCGATGGCCTGGTTCCCCGGCGACCACCACCCTTCCGACAAGGCGTCGTACGACGTCAGGATCACCGTCCCGAAGGGCCTCCAGGCCGTCTCCAACGGCGAGTTGACGAGCGAGTCGACCAAGGACGGCCGGACGACCTACGCCTGGCACACCGCGGAACCGATGGCGAGCTACGTGGCGACGCTCGCGATCGGCAACTACGACATCACCCGCTCGACGGCGAAGAACGGACTGCCGGTCTACACGGCGGTGGACCCGACCCAGAAACAGGCGAGCGAGAAGGTGCTGGGGGAGATCCCCGAGATCATGGACTGGGAGGAGTACAACTTCGGTCCGTACCCCTTCTCCTCCACCGGGGCGATCGTGGACCGCTCCGACGACGCCGGCTACGCCCTGGAGACCCAGACCCGCCCCGTCTTCCCGGGCGCGCCCGACACCGGGACCCTGGTCCACGAACTGGCCCACCAGTGGTTCGGCGACTCGGTCACCCCGAAGTCCTGGCGGGACATGTGGCTCAACGAGGGTTTCGCCACCTACGCGGAGTGGCTGTGGCAGGAGGACCACGGCGGCGACTCGGCCGAGGAGATCTTCAAGGCCCTCTACAAGGGCGACTACTACGAACCGGTCGACAGCAGCGAGATCTGGGCCTTCCCGCCCGCCGATCCGCCCGGTGCCGCGCAGATCTCCGACCCGCCCGTCTACTACCGCGGCGCGATGGTCCTGCACAAGATCCGCCAACTGGTGGGCGACGACACCTTCTACGACATCGTCCAGGGCTGGGCCGCCACCCGCCGTCACGCGAACGCGGACACGGCCGACTTCACCGCGTACGTCGAGAAGGCGGCGCCGGACAAGGACTTCAGCGGGATCTGGAAGAACTGGCTGTACGGAAAGGGCAAACCGGCCCACCCGTGAGCCGCCGGTCCGGGCCGGTCCGTGCCCATGAGAGGAGCCCCCGGGCGAACCGCGGTCCGGGGGCTTCGCTCATCGTGCGCGTGCGCGCGTGGCTGGACTCAGACGCTGACGCCGAAGTCCTGCGCGATACCCGCCAGGCCCGAGGCGTAGCCCTGGCCGACCGCGCGGAACTTCCACTCCGCGCCGTTGCGGTAGAGCTCGCCGAAGACCATGGCGGTCTCGGTGGCGGCGTCCTCGGAGAGGTCGTAGCGGGCGATCTCGGCGCCGCCGGCCTGGTTCACGATGCGGATGTAGGCGTTGCGGACCTGGCCGAAGTTCTGCGTGCGGGTCTCCGCGTCGTAGATGGAGACCGGGAAGACGATCTTCTCGACGTCGGCGGGGAGGCCCGCCAGGTTGACGTTGATCGCCTCGTCGTCGCCCGCGCCCTCACCCGTCCGGTTGTCACCGGTGTGGACGATGGTCTGGTCCGGGGTCTGCTTGTTGTTGAAGAAGACGAAGTGGGCGTCCGAGTAGACCTTGCCCTGGGGGTTGACCGCGATGGCCGAGGCGTCGAGGTCGAACTCGGTGCCCGTGGTGGTGCGGACATCCCAGCCGAGGCCCACGGTGACGGCGGTCAGGCCCGGAGCCTCCTTGGTGAGCGAGACGTTGCCACCCTTGGACAGGCTTACAGCCATTGTTGGGAGTCCCTTCCCTCGTTACGTACGGGCTTCGTACTGAGGACGAAGCTACCGTCACCCCTATGAACGCCAAGGGGGGTACCCGAGGTTCCGCCTGTCTTTACCTTTTTTACCCAGACCCCCCTCTTCACCCCGACAGACGCATGTTCACCCCGAGAGACGCCGAAAATCGCGTGACGCGGACCGGCCGTCCGGGCGACCATGAACACATGTCCGGTCCTTATGTCATCCGCGGCTCCGTCTCCCTGCCCGAGGCCGAGCTCATGTGGCGTTTCTCGCGCTCCGGCGGGCCGGGCGGGCAGCACGTGAACACCAGCGACTCGCAGGTCGAGCTCCGCTTCGACCTCGCCGGCACCGAGGCGCTGCCGCCCGTGTGGAAGGACCGCGCCCTCGAGAAGCTCGCGGGACGGCTCGTCGACGGGGTCGTCAGCGTCCGGTCCTCCGAGCACCGCTCCCAGTGGCGCAACCGTGAGACGGCGGCCGTGCGCCTGGCAGCCCTTCTCGCCGAGGCCACCGCTCCGCCGCCCAGACCGCGCCGCGCCACCCGTATCCCCCGGGGCATCAACGAACGCCGGCTGCGCGAGAAGAAGGCCCGCTCCGAGACCAAGCGCGGTCGCACCGGCCGCGACTGGGGCTAGCCTCCGGCCGTTCCGATCCGAGGCCGCCCTACCGGGGTCCCGTGGGAAAGCCGCCGGGGCTGCTTCAGCCGAGCTGCCGGTAGCGGCCCTTGAAGTACGTCAGGGGCCCGCCGTCGGCGCTCGGCACCCGGGCCGTCAGGACGCGGCCGATGACGAGGGTGTGGTCGCCCGCGGGGATCCGCTGCTCGGTGCTGCACTCCAGGGTGGCCAGGGCGCCGCTCACCAGGAGCGCCCCGGACGCCTCCCCGCGGACGTACGGGATGTCCTCGAAGAGGAGCCGGTCGCTGATGCGGCCCTTCATGGAGAAGCGGCCGGCGATGTGGGCCTGGCTCTCCGCGAGCACGGAGACGCCCCACAGCGGCTGTTCGTCGAGCAGGTCGTCCATCCGGGACCCCTCGCGCAGGCTGACCAGGACGAGCGGCGGGTCCAGGGACACGGACATGAACGCGGTCGCGGTCATGCCGACGTCCTCGCCGCGCGGTCCGTCCGCGGCCAGTGCGGCTTCGTGCGCGGTCACCAGGACCACACCCGTGGCGAGCCGGGTCATGGCGGCACGGAACTCGTCGTTGCTCACCCCCTCAGCATGCACGGACGGGGTGGCGGCGAGAGCGGGGGGAGTCGTGAGCACGCCGAAACGCTAGTCTCCGCGCCGGGGACAGCGCATCGGACCTCGGTCCCATGCGGGACCTAGGTCCGGGGACCGAGAGCGGACGGCGCGGCGGGGGCCCGGCGCCGGCGCGAAGGCGGGGCGGGCGAGCGCGGAGGCGGTGACGGCCGTACTCTCGTCCGTACTCGTTCCACGGGGCCGGGCGTGCACAGGATTCGCACAGTCGGCCAATAATGCATGTGTCAGACGCACACGGAAATGCAGAAACTCCACTCAATTGCTCAGGTTCCGCTGTGACTTGAGTCACAGGAGCCATATTTTGTTGACCCTGTGTACCGAGTGGGGAGCGCGCTGTGATTCAGTGGCTGAGGCGTTACGCGGGGAAGCTACCAAGCAGTACGGCGTGAAGGGGTTCGCGGGGAAGCGCCGGGCAGTCAGCACGGAACCGAAAGAGCACCCAGTACGCCGAGTGAACCCTGGAGTTGCTGCGAGGTCTCGAGGGGAGGGCGAATGGAGACCGAGTCGGAGCCCTACGTCCGTCTTGCGACCCTGCGGCAGCTGCACCAGGTGATGGCGGACATGAACACCGCCCGCAGCCTGGCGGACACGCTGCAGACCGTCGCCGACGGTGTGGTCACCGGGCTCGGCTACGAGCTGGCGTGTGTCAATCTCGTACGCCCCGACGGCGATCTCGTCGTCGCCGCTCTCGCCGGCAACTCCGCCGCCGAAGCCCTCATCACCGGCCGCGTCGGCTCCCGCACGTCCTGGGAGCGCCGGCTCACCATGGGCGAGGCCTGGGGCGACCTGCGGTTCATACCGCACACCGAGGGCTGGGTCCTGGACGAGGACGACGTGCCGCAGTGGTACACCGACGGTCCCGCGCCCCGCTTCGAGGACGAGTGGCACCCCTCCGACCGTCTCTTCGCCCCGCTGTACACCCCGAACGTGAACAGTGGCGGCAGCAGCGGCAATGGCGGCACCGGCCACGGCGAGCTGATCGGCGTGCTGTCGGTGGACCGGCCGCGCAACGGCCGCAAGCCGGGCGCCTGGGGCCGTGAGGCCCTCCAGATGTACGCTTTCCAGGCCGCCATCGCCATCAGCAACGCACGTCTACGCGCGAATATGCAGCGCGCCCTGGTCCGGCTGGAACGTGAGCAGCAGGCTCTGCGCGCCAGCGAGGAGTCCTTCCGGCAGGCGTTCGAGTACGCCCCCTCCGGCATGGCGATCGCCGAGATGGGCGGCGATCAGCACGGCCGCATCCTGCGCACCAACGACGCCCTGTGCCGGCTGCTCGGCCGGCCCGCCTCCGCGATGCGCCGCTACTCCTTCTCCGACCTCGTGCACCCCGAGGACATCGGCACCCTGCTGCGGACCTCCGCCGAGGGCGGCCGGGCCGAGCTGCGGCTCGGGCGCCGCGACGGCACCTACGTCTGGGTCCACCTGCGCAACTCCGTCGTCGCGGACGCCGCCGACGGCCCCCGCTTCCTGCTCACCCACGTCGAGGACATAGAGGACCGCAAGCGCCGTGAGCTCCAGCTCGCGCACCGCGCCTCGCACGACGCCCTCACCGGCCTGCCCAACTCCGCCGAGCTGCGCTCCCGGCTCGGCGCCCGCCTCTGCCGGCGCCCGGCGTCCCTGCCGCCCGGCGTGGTCGCCTCGCTGGACGCGGCGTACGGCCACGGGGATTTCGCGGACCCGCTGTCCGGCGACTACGACGACAACGGCCACCCCGCCTACGACGGGAACGGGCACGGCTTCGACTTCCGGGCCGGCGCCGAGGCGTTCGAGGCCTTCGACCACCATGTGCACACCGTCGCGCCCGAGGGCGAGACGGACGACGGCACCAAGGGGCTCGCGGTGCTCTTCTGCGACCTCGACGGTTTCAAGTCGATCAACGACCGGTTCGGGCACAACGCGGGTGACGAGGTTCTCATCGAGGTCGCCCGCCGTCTCACCCACGGGGTCCGGGACGGCGACACGGTGGCCCGGCTCGGCGGCGACGAGTTCGTGGTGCTCGCCGACGGCCTCGGACGCGCGGACGCCCAGGACCTCGCCGTACGCCTCAGGAACGCGATCATTCCTCCCATCAGGGTCGATGGACGGGCCGTCCGCGTGGGCGCCAGTTTCGGCATCGGGTGGGCCCACTGCGGAATGACGGCGGACGAGGTGTTGAAATCGGCTGACGAGCGGATGTACGTCGAGAAACGTTCTCGTCCCAAACAGCACAGGCGGGCGGGGTAAGACGCAGGTCAGTGCATCGATGCGGTGAAGGCCCCCCGTTCGGCCCAGCGAAACCGGGTAGGCTCGCCATTCATTCGTGTACCGCATCAGAACCGCACCCGCTGAGGAGACCAAGGGATGACGCCCGGCAACAACGGCGCGAGCACGCCCGAGGAGGACGACCCGTTCGGCTATCTGTACGCCGACGGTCAGGCCAACGGAGCCACGCCGCCCTCTGGAGGCGGTGGCTACGGCTACCCGGGCTCGGTCAACCGGGTGCGGGCGGTCGGCGAGCGCAAGTACGGCCAGCAGACCGCTCAGGGCACCTACGGCCAGCAGGCCCCCACCGCCCCCTACGGCCAGGTGCCGCAGCAGGGCGGCCACGGCCAGCCGAACGCCCACTACGGAGCCCCCGAGACCGTTCCCGGCGGCGCGCAGACGGCGCGGACGCCGATGCCCGGTCACGGTGACGGCGGTGGACGCGGCCGTGGCCCGAACACCAAGGGCCTCCTCATCGGAGCGGTCGCCGTGGTGGCCGCCGTGGTGATCGGCATCGCCATCGCCATGACGGGCGGCGGTGACGACGACAAGAACGGCGACCAGGCGGGCACGACCCCGACGGCCTCCCAGAGCGCCGCACCGACCCAGGAGGAGTCGAAGGGCGCCGACGAGCCCGCGGAGCTCCCCAAGGTCGACGCGAAGGCGCTGAAGCTGGGCAACGGCGTGACGACGGCCTCCGACGTCCAGGGTGCCCAGTCCGACGGCGGGGTCTACGTGGCCGGGCTGAACAATCCGGGCGCCTCGGTGACCTGGACGTTCAACGGCATCCCCGAGGACGGCGCCTACACCGTGTTCGCGCGCTACAGCGTGCCCGGCCAGGACGCGTCGATGACGCTCACCGTCAACGGCAAGCCCTTCGGCTCCAAGCTGAGCATGGAGAACTACGCGCACGCCGCCGAGGGCGACTTCGCCAAGGGCTGGACGACGACCTACGCGTGGCCGACCCTCAACAAGGGCACCAACACGATCACCCTCTCCTGCGGGGACGGCGACAGCTGCAACGTGCTGCTCGACCAGTTCTCGGTGAAGAAGGGGCAGGTCAAGCGTTAGCCCCCGGGGCTGAGGGGGCCAGGGGGACTAGGCCGCGGCGGACTCCGCGGTCACGGTCACCCGGCCCAGCAGGCTCTCGTACAGGGCCCGGTCGAACTCGCCCGCCACGGGTGCCGCCACCGTCGCCGCCGACAGGGCGACGGCCCGGGCGAGGCGATCCGGCCATGGCAGGCCCTCCACCAGGCCCGACAGCAGGCCCGCGACCGCCGAGTCGCCCGCGCCGGTCGGATTGCCGTGCGCCCGCACGGGCGGGACGGCCCGCCAGTGGCCCTCGGGGGTGTGGGCGAGGAGCCCGTCCGTGCCGAGGGAGGCGACCACCGCGTGCGCGCCGCGTCGCCTGGCGTTGCGGGTGGCTTGCAGCGGCTCGTGGGAGCCGGTGAGTTCGGCCAGTTCCTCGGCGTTCGGCTTGACGATGTCGGGGCGGGCGGCGACTCCCCGGCGCAGCGGCTCGCCGCTGGTGTCCAGGAGCACCGGGACGGCCGCGGCGCGTGCGGTGCGCACGAGCTGGGCGTAGGCGCCGACCGGGACGCCCGGGGGCAGGCTGCCGCACAGGGCCACCGCGGAGGCGGAGCGCAGCAGATGCTCGTACGTCTCCTGGAAGGCCGACCACTCGGCGGGAGTTATCGCCGGCCCCGGTTCGTTGAGCTGGGTCGTGTCACCGGTCGTCGTGTCGACCACGGCTATCGTGCGGCGTGTCGAGCCCCGCACCGGGACGAGCGCGTCCACCACCCCGGCCGTCCCGGCCAGTTGGTCCCGCACGGTGCGGCCGGTCCCGCCGCCCGTGAAACCGGTGACCGTCACCTCGTGTCCGAGCGCGGCGAGCACCCGCCCCACGTTCAGGCCCTTGCCGCCCGGGCGTTCGGTCACCTCGCTCACCCGGTGCGAGCTGTGCGGGCGCAGCGCGCGCACGCGATAGGTGATGTCGAGAGCGGTGTTCAGTGTGACCGTGAGGATCACCTGGGCCGACCTCCCCCGAAGAGTTCTGTGACGTGGGCGCCTCTCGGACGCCCGCCGGTGGTTCCGGAGGCTCGATCATGCCAAACGCAACGGCGGTCGGCCCAGTCCCCCCGGGCCAACCGCCGCAAGTAACAAAGGTGTGAATCACCCCAGTTGGGGATCGACCACCCATTCTCCGCCGCGCATCACGCCCTTGAGGGCGAAGTCGGCGTCGAGAACCACGAGGTCCGCGTGCTTGCCCGGCTCCAGGGAGCCCACCCGGTCGTACACGCCGAGCAGGCGGGCGGGGTTGGCCGAGATGGCCGCCACGACGTCCTGGACCGGCAGTCTGTCGACCGTGACGGCGCGCTGGAAGGCGCGGTCGAGGGTGAGTGTGGAGCCCGCGATCGAACCGCCCTCCACCAGGCGGGCGACACCGTCCGCGACCTCGACCTCCAGCGGGCCGAGCATGTAGCGGCCGTCGCCGAAGCCCGCCGCGTCCATCGCGTCGGTGATGAACGCGACCCGGCCGGAACCCGCGTGATGGAACGCCAGCTCCAGCGAGGCGGGGTGCAGATGCGTGCCGTCGTTGATCAGCTCGACGGTGATCCGCTCGTCCTCCAGCAGGGCGGCGATCGGGCCCGGCGCGCGGTGCCCGAGCGCCGGCATCGCGTTGAACAGGTGGGTCGCCACGGTCGCGCCCGCGTCGATGGCCGCCTTCGTCTGCTCGTACGTCGCGTCGGTGTGCCCGATCGCCGCGATCACCCCGTGTTCGGCGAGCAGCCGTACGGAGTCGAGTCCGCCCGGCAGTTCGGGGGCGAGCGTGACCATGCTGGCCCTGCCGCGCGCCGCGTCGAGGAGCTTGCGGACATCGGCCGGGTCCGGGTCGCGCAGCAGTTCCTCGGAGTGCGCGCCCTTGCGGCACGGCGAGATGAACGGGCCCTCGAAGTGGATGCCCGCGAGGTCGCCCTGCTCGGCCAGTTCGGAGAGCGTCCCGGCGCGTTCGGCGAGGCCGTGCATGTCACCGGTGACGGTTGAGGCGACGACGGTCGTGGTGCCGTGCAGCCGGTGGGTGTGGATGCCACGGAGGACGTCCTCGACGGTTCCCGAGGTGAAGGACGCGCCACCACCGCCGTGGTTGTGGATGTCGACGAAGCCGGGCACCACCCAGTGGCCGGACAGGTCGGTCACGGGAGTGTCCGCGGGGGCTCCCCCGGGAACTCCGGCGGAGTGCGTCTCGGCGGCACCCGCGCCGGCGATCCGCGGACCGTCGATGATCACGCGGCCGTCGTGCGCGATCCCGGTGGGCAGTACCACCCGGGCGCCGGCGAGAACCTTGCTAGGGGCCATCGGGTGGTTACCTCCGGGGAGTCGTAGAAGTGGTGTTCAGGAGGTCCCGGGCGAGGAGCCCGGCACCGAGGCATCCGGCGGTGTCCCCGAGAGCGGCGGGGACGATGGACGGCAGCTTCTGGAAGGTGACACGTCGCTCGACCGCGGCCCGCAGGGGTGTGAACAAGGTTTCCCCCGCCTCGGCGAGGCCGCCACCGATGATCAGCGTGCGCGGGTCCAGGAGGGTGAGCGCGGTGACCAGGCCGTCGGCGAGCGCGTCGACGGCCTCCTGCCAGACGGCCAGCGCCCTCGGGTCGCCCGACTCGACGGCCTTGGCGCAGTCCGCCGCGTCCGCCTCGGGGTCGCCGGACGCCTCGGCCCAGGCTTGGCTGACGGCCGCCGCGGAGGCGAACCGTTCCAGACAGCCGCGCTGCCCGCACGGACACGGGGCGCCGCCGGGCCGTACGACGATGTGGCCGATCTCGCCCGCGAAGCCGTGCGCGCCCTCCTCGACGCGGCCGTTGATGCCGATGGCGCCCGCTATGCCGGTGCCCAGGGGGACGAACAGGAAGCGGTCGGCGCCCTGTCCGGCGCCGATCCGGCCCTCCGCGAGCCCGCCGGTGCGCACGTCGTGCCCGAGCGCGACGGGCAGGCCGCCGAGCCGCTCGCCGAGCAGCCGGCGCAGCGGGACGTCGCGCCAGCCGAGGTTGGCGGCGTAGACCGCGATGCCCTCGGCGGCGTCGACGATGCCGGGGACGGCGACGCCCGCGGCCAGGGCGCTCTCGCCGAAGTGCTCCTCGCCGTGGGCGCGCAGTTCGGCGGCGAAGTCGAGGATGTTCTCGACGACGGCGTCGGGCCCGCGTTCGCGGCCGGTCGCCCGGCGGGCCTGGTGCAGCAGCGCGGGGTGCCCGGGGGCCCCCGGCCGCGCGTCGGGGCGGGCCGGGGAGGGCTCGGTGTCCACCCCGACGAGGGCGGCCTTCATCCCGGTGCCGCCCACATCGAGGGCGATGACGTGTCTCACGGGGGACAGTGTCGCCCTTTACCCCTTGAAAGGTCTAGTCCACTCACGGGATAGGAGGCGTTGTATTCCGCGTATTCCGCGTTCCGGGACCGGTACCCCAGGCGCGGCGGCACGACGGCCCGGCCCGGGCGCCTGTCGGTGGCGGGGACTACCGTGCTGTCCATGGAAGAGCTGCCCGCGCGCGAACGGAGCATTCTCGCCCTGGAGCGCCGCGGCTTCCCCGGCCCCGGCGCCAAGGAGCGCGCCATACGCGAGCGACTGGGCCTGGCCCCGGTCCGCTACTACCAGCTCCTGAACGCGCTGCTGAACGACCCGCGCGCCCTCGCGCACGACCCCGTCACGGTGAACAGACTGCGCCGGGTCCGGGAGGCCCGCCGGGACGAGCGCTGAGGGCGGGGCGTCCGGACCGGCCCCAGGACTCCTGACCGATCAGGAGTTCTCGCGACAGGAGTCCGTTCCGGTCGGTCCATAGGAACGGTGCGCCCGCCTCCGCCCGGATAGGGTCGCCCCATGGGCAGCCACCCCGAATCCAAGGACTCCTTGCCGGCCCCGGTGACCCCCGCCGGACGCGACGCTCTGGAAGCGATCCTCACGCGCCCCGCCCGGACGGTCGTCGCACTCGACTTCGACGGAACCCTCGCACCCATCGTCCCCGACCCCGACCGGGCCCGCGCGCACCCCGACGCGGTCCCCGCCCTCGCCGCACTCGCCCCCAAGGTCGCCTCCGTCGCCGTGGTCACCGGCCGCCCCGCCGGTGTGGCCGTGCGCCACGGCGGCTTCGCGGGCGTGGCCGGGCTGGAGCACCTGGTCGTCCTCGGCCACTACGGCGCCGAGCGCTGGGACGCGGTGAGCGGCACGGTCACCGCCCCCGCCCCGCATCCCGGCGTGGCCGCCGTCCGCGCCGAACTGCCGGGGTTCCTCGACGGCATCGGCGCCTGGCAGGGCACCTGGATCGAGGAGAAGGGCCGTGCGGTCGCGGTGCACACGCGGCGTGCCGCCGATCCTCAGGCCGCGTTCGAGGCGCTCCGGGGGCCGCTGGGTGAACTGGCCGCCCGGCACGGGCTGATCGTCGAGCCGGGGCGCATGGTCCTGGAGCTGCGCCCGCCCGGGATGGACAAGGGCGTCGCCCTCATGGAGTACGTGCGGGAGATCGGTGCGGAGGCCGTTCTGTACGCGGGTGACGACCTGGGTGACCTGCCCGCCTTCGCCGCCGTCGACAAGCTCCGCTCCGACGGGATCCCCGGCCTTCTGGTGTGCAGCGGCAGCTCCGAGGTCGCCGAACTCGCCGACCGTGCCGACCTGGTGGTCGACGGGCCCGCCGGAGTCGTCCGCCTCCTCGCGGCCCTCGCGGCCGAACTCGCCTGACCGGCCGCTCGTCTTCCGCGCGGGCCGGGGGGCAGGCTTTTCGCCCCCTCCGCCCCTGCCCGTCCCGTACCCGGGGGCTCCGCCCCCGGACCCCCGCTCCTCAAACGCCGGAGGGGCTGAGATTTCCCCGGCCGGGGCTGAAAATTGCAGCCGCAGCCGGGATCCGGCCAGAGGGCTGAATTTTCTGCTCAGGCCTCCAGCTCGCGCAGTTGGTCCAGGAACCACTGGGCCGGGGGGAGGGCGGTGGCCGCTGCGGTGAGGCGCTTGGTGCGTTCGGCTCGTTCGCCCGGCTGCATGCCGAGCGCCTCGTGCAGCGCCCGCGCCGTACCGGTCACGTCGTACGGGTTCACGGAGATCGCGTCCTCGCCCAGTTCCTCGTACGCCCCGGCCTCCCGCGACAGGACCAGCGCGCAGCCCTCGTCGGAGACCACCGGGATCTCCTTGGCGACGAGGTTCATGCCGTCCCTGATGGGGTTGACGAGGGCGACGTCGCCCAGCCGGTAGGCGGCGAGCGAGCGCGCGAAGTCGTCCTTCACATGCAGCACCACCGGAGTCCAGCCAGGCGTTCCGTACCCGGAGTTGATCTCGTCGGCGACGCGCTGCACCTCGGCCGTGTAGTCCCGGTAGACCGCGAGGTCCTGCCGCGAGGGGTAGGCGAACGCCACGTGGACGACCCGCTCGCGCCACTCGGGGTGGTCGTCTAGGAGCTGCCGGTACGCCAGCAGCCCCCGCACGATGTTCTTGGACAGCTCGGTCCGGTCGACGCGCACGATCGTTTTGCGGCCCGCGCCGATCTCCTCGCGCAGCGCGGCCATCCGTTCCCCGACGTCCGCGCGGTGCGAGCGCTCGCGCAGGAACTCGGCGTCCGCGCCGAGGCCGTGCACCCCGACGAGGGTCCGGCGGGGCGGGGAGCCGTCGAGGTGCTCGATCTCCGGCCGGCCCTCCGGGGAGGAGACCCGGTACCGCTCCGGGGCGGCCGTCTCCACGCACCGCGTGAAGGCGGTCGCCCACCGCAGGGTCAGGAACGCCACGCGGTCCGCGCCGAGCATGCCGTCCAGCAGTTCCGCGCGGATGTCGTCGGGGAGCATCCGGAAGTAGTCCTCGGGTGCCCACGGGGTGTGGGAGAAGTGGCCGATGCGCAGGTCGGGGCGCAGTTCGCGGAGCATCCCGGGGACCAGGCACAGGTGGTAGTCCTGGACGAGCACGGCCGCGCCCTCGGCCGCCTCCTCGGCCAGTGCCTCGGCGAAGGCACGGTTGTAGGTCCGGTACGACTCCCACTGGCGCCGGAACTCCGCGTCGAAGACCGGCTCCAGCGGGGTCTGGTAGAGCATGTGGTGGACGAACCACAGCACGGAGTTGGCGATGCCGTTGTACGCGTCGGCGTGCACCTCGGCGTCGACGGCCAGCATGCGCACGCCGTCCTCGCCGACCCCGCGCCGGACCGCCTCGCGGTCGCCGTCGCCGAGCGCCGAGCACACCCACAGGGCGCCCGCGTCCGGCCCGATCGCCGAGAGTCCGGAGACGAGCCCGCCGCCGCCGCGCCGGGCGTGCAGCGAGTCGTCCTCCCGTACCTCGTAGGTGACCGGGCCGCGGTTGGAGGCGACCAGGATGTGGTGAGCACCGTGCGTTGAAGCCATGCCTCGAAACCTAGCCCCGTGTCGAAACGCTCAAACGCGCCCCTTCGGCCGTATGTGATCGCGGCCGTCGGGGCCGGTCTAGGCGGCCCTGCGCCGCTGGTACTCGGAGATTTCGCTCATCGGCGGCCTTTCCTCCGTGTCCACCGAGTACGTGCGCGGCTGGAAACCGTCCCGGCCGCGCTCGAACTGGGTGAGGGCGGGGCGGATCAGATGGCCGCGCGCGAGCCGGAGCTGTGCGGTGCGGTAGATCGCTGCGGCCATGCGGCCCAGGGCCTGGCCGTCCTGGTGGCGGTGCTTGCGCACCCCGACGTCGACCTGGGCGAGGGCGTCCAGGCCCACCAGGTGCAGGGCGTCGACCAGCATGCCCAGTTCGACGCCGTAGCCGACGGGGAAGGGGAGCTGTTCGAGCAGCGAGCGGCGGGCGGCGTACTCGCCGCCGAGCGGCTGGACGAAGCCCGCGAGCTGCGGCCAGTGCATGTTCAGCAGGGGGCGGGCCATCAGCTCGGTGACCCGGCCGCCCTGTCCCGAGGCGCCGCCCAGCGGGCGGTCGTACATGGCCTTGACCAGATCTACGCCGGGGTCGGTGAGCAGCGGGCCCACGATCCCGGTGACGAAGTCGGACGAGAACTCCTTGAGGTCCGCGTCGATGAAACAGACGATGTCCCCGCTCGTCACGAGCAGAGACCGCCACAGCACCTCGCCCTTGCCCGGCACGGCCGGGATCCGCGGGAGGATGTCGTCGCGGTGCACGACCCTCGCGCCCGCCGCGGCGGCGACCGCGGCGGTGCGGTCGGTCGAGCCGGAGTCGACGACGACGATCTCGTCGACGAGCGGCACCTGCTGCATCAGGTCGTGGCGGATGATCGCCACGATCTCGCCGACGGTCTCCTCCTCGTTGAGCGCGGGCAGCACCACACTGACCGTCGATCCCGTGATGCGTTTCGCGGCCATGATCTTGTGGAGCGGGCGGTCGGTCACGGACCAGGAGCGTGTGCTCAGCCAGCTTTCGACGTCTTTCAGCACGGTCTGCGGCTCCTCACTGTCTGATCACACGCTCTCATCGGCGTGCCCGCTGCGGCCAGCGGCAGATCGATTGCCGTCGTCTCGCGGTTCGGACGACTATCTCAACTGTCCTGGCCTTCGGTTACAGTCTTGAACAACGCGGATGACCATCGCATGTCCTGGATCGTCGGTACGTATCGCGTTCAACAGTTCAACAATCAAATACCGCTCATCCAGAGGGGCAGAGGGATACGGCCCGATGAAGCCCCGGCAACCCTCCAGCCGGTCTCGTACCGATCGATGTCGATCGCGTCGCGAGGCTCCCGGCTCGGGAAGGTGCCAAATCCGTCTCGCGGCGAAGTGCGCCGTGAGGAAGATGAGGAAAGGGCCTCGCCTCCATGGCTGCGCAGACAGTTGCAAGTACCACGAACTCCGCCGAAGCGGTCGACCTCGGCCCGGCCACGGCGCTTTCCTGCCGCGAGTGCGGACACCGCGTCCCGCTCGGCCCGGTCTTCGCCTGTGAGGAGTGTTTCGGCCCGCTGGAGATCGCCTACGACTTCTCGGCCTACGAGACCGAAGAACTCCGCAAGCGCATCGAAGCGGGACCCGCGAACATCTGGCGCTACGCGCCGCTGCTGCCCGTCCCCGCGGACGTGGCGGATAAGCCGAACATCAACCCGGGCTGGACCAAGCTCGTCCAGGCCGACAACCTGGCCCGTGAGCTCGGTGTCGACGCCGGAAAGCTCTTCGTCAAGGACGACTCCGGCAACCCGACGCACTCCTTCAAGGACCGCGTCGTCGCCCAGGCCATCGAAGCGGCCCGTGTCTTCGGCTTCACGACTCTCTCCTGCTCCTCCACCGGCAACCTCGCCGGCGCCGTCGGCGCCGCGGCGGCCCGCGCCGGCTTCCGCTCCTGCGTGTTCATCCCGCACGACCTGGAGCAGGGCAAGGTCGTCATGGCCGCGGTCTACGGCGGAGAGCTCGTCGGCATCCAGGGCAACTACGACGACGTGAACCGCTTCTGCTCCGAGCTGATCGGCGACCCGGCCGGCGAGGGCTGGGGCTTCGTCAACGTCAACCTGCGGCCCTACTACGCCGAGGGCTCCAAGACGCTGGCGTACGAGATCTGCGAGCAGCTCGGCTGGAGGCTCCCCGACCAGCTCGTCGTGCCGATCGCCTCCGGCTCCCAGCTCACGAAGATCGACAAGGGACTCCAGGAACTGATCAAGCTCGGACTGGTCGAGGACAGGCCCTACAAGATCTTCGGCGCCCAGGCCGAGGGCTGCTCCCCGGTCTCCGTCGCCTACAAGGCCGGCCACGACGTCGTACGGCCGCAGAAGCCGGACACCATCGCCAAGTCGCTCGCCATCGGCAACCCCGCGGACGGGCCGTACGTGCTCGACATCGCGCGGCGCACCGGCGGCGCGGTGGAGGACGTGAACGACGAGCAGATCGTCGACGCGATCAAGCTGCTCGCGCGCACCGAGGGCATCTTCGCGGAGACGGCCGGTGGCGTGACCGTCGGCGTCACCCGCAAGCTGATCGAGAACGGTCTCCTCGACCCGGCCCTCACCACGGTCGTGCTGAACACCGGCGACGGCCTCAAGACCCTGGACGCGGTGGCCTCGGACACCGGGCTGACCGCGACCATCCGCCCGAACCTCGACTCCTTCCGAGAGGCTGGCCTCGCATCATGAGCGTCAACGTCCGCATCCCCACCATCCTGCGCACCTACACCGGTGGCGCCGCCGAGGTGACGGCCGAGGGCGCGACCCTCGCCGAGGTCATCAGCGACCTGGAGAAGAACCACACGGGCATCGCCGCGCGCGTCCTGGACGACCAGGGCAAGCTGCGCCGCTTCGTGAACGTGTACGTCAACGACGACGACGTCCGCTTCGAGCAGGGCCTGGAGACGGCGACCCCGGACGGTGTGGGTGTCTCGATCATTCCGGCCGTCGCCGGAGGCTGATCGTTACCCTCGGTAATGCCGAACACGCTGAGTTCATCGAATTGCCCCCTCCGTGAGAGAAACGGAGGGGGCAATTCTGTAGGGTTGAACGCGCTAGAGTCGGGGAAGCCGCTTGTTTTTGGATGTTGGTTTCATGCCGGACGCATATGAGTGACCGTTCGCGGGCCGACAAGAAGTAGCCAAACTGCCTCGCCTTTTTGGGCATTTTATGGCATTTACGGGGCCCGACTTGCCCCGAATCCTTGCGCATTCTCCGCATATCATTGATCGGCCATGCCCAGAATTCTCGTCCGATTGACCTGTTGCAGAGGGCAGTTGGACAGATACATTCAGCCGCGGTCGACGCGTTCCGGCGCACACCCCCAACCGTTGGGGGGTGAGGTCTGACCCGGATCCGCGAAGTGTGGATCTGTGCAAGGGCCAGTAATAGGGGAGTTAGGCATGGCTCAGGGCACCGTCAAGTGGTTCAACGCGGAGAAGGGGTACGGCTTCATCGCGGTCGACGGTGGTGCGGACGTCTTCGTGCACTACAGCGCGATTCAGATGGACGGCTACCGCACCCTTGAAGAGGGTCAGCGAGTGGAGTTCGAAATCTCGCAGGGCCAGAAGGGTCCGCAGGCGGACATGGTCAAACTCGCCGTCTGATCGGGCGCGAACGACCACCGACGCAACTCACGCACGAGGGGCCCGCATCCCACCGGGGATGCGGGCCCCTCGTGCGTGCCGGCCCGTCGCGGGCGCTGCCCGGCGCGCGTCCCGCGCCTGCGCACGCCCCCCGCGCGGTACCTGTGCGGACCTTCGCGCAAGGGCCCGCGCAGGGGCTGTTTTCGCGAGAGGCGCTTGCACTCGCAGGGGTCGAGTGCTAATCATTGGCGTTAGCACTCTCCCAGTGAGAGTGACAGAACTTGGATCGGGTCAGCGAGGCCCGCGGGCCTGTGGGGCAAGGAACCACAAGGCTTGCAGGCCGTCCGTCGCGGGCGCGGGCACGATCCGGAGCAATCCACCCCGTCCGGGAGGACCACTTCACATGGCCAAGATCATCGCGTTCAACGAGGAGGCACGGCGCGGTCTCGAGCGCGGGATGAACCAGCTCGCTGACGCCGTCAAGGTCACCCTCGGCCCCAAGGGCCGTAACGTCGTCCTCGAGAAGAAGTGGGGCGCCCCCACGATCACCAACGATGGTGTTTCCATCGCCAAGGAGATCGAGCTCGAGGACCCGTACGAGAAGATCGGCGCCGAGCTGGTCAAGGAAGTCGCCAAGAAGACGGACGACGTCGCCGGCGACGGTACGACCACGGCGACCGTGCTGGCCCAGGCGCTCGTGCGCGAGGGTCTGCGCAACGTCGCCGCCGGCGCCAACCCGATGGCCCTCAAGCGCGGTATCGAGAAGGCCGTCGAGGCCGTCTCCGGTGCCCTGCTTGAGCAGGCGAAGGATGTCGAGACCAAGGAGCAGATCGCCTCCACGGCCTCCATCTCCGCCGCCGACACCCAGATCGGCGAGCTCATCGCCGAGGCGATGGACAAGGTCGGCAAGGAAGGCGTCATCACCGTCGAGGAGTCCCAGACCTTCGGTCTGGAGCTGGAGCTCACCGAGGGTATGCGCTTCGACAAGGGCTACATCTCGGCGTACTTCGCCACCGACATGGAGCGTATGGAGGCCGTCCTCGACGACCCGTACATCCTGATCGCGAACTCCAAGATCGCGAACGTGAAGGACCTGCTCCCGCTCCTGGAGAAGGTCATGCAGGGCGGCAAGCCCCTGCTGATCATCGCCGAGGACGTCGAGGGCGAGGCCCTGTCGACCCTGGTCGTCAACAAGATCCGTGGCACCTTCAAGTCCGTCGCCGTCAAGGCTCCGGGCTTCGGTGACCGCCGCAAGGCCATGCTCGGCGACATCGCCATCCTCACGGGCGGCGAGGTCATCTCCGAGGAGGTCGGCCTCAAGCTGGAGAACGCGGGTCTGGACCTGCTGGGCCGCGCCCGCAAGGTCGTCATCACCAAGGACGAGACCACGATCGTCGACGGCTCCGGCTCTGCCGACCAGGTCGCCGGCCGTGTGAACCAGATCCGTGCCGAGATCGAGAACTCGGACTCGGACTACGACCGCGAGAAGCTCCAGGAGCGTCTGGCGAAGCTGGCCGGCGGCGTGGCCGTCATCAAGGCCGGTGCCGCCACCGAGGTCGAGCTCAAGGAGCGCAAGCACCGCATCGAGGACGCCGTTCGCAACGCGAAGGCGGCCGTCGAGGAGGGCATCGTCGCCGGTGGTGGCGTGGCCCTGCTCCAGGCCTCCTCGGTCTTCGAGAAGCTCGAGCTCACGGGCGACGAGGCGACCGGCGCCAACGCCGTGCGTCTCGCCCTGGAGGCCCCGCTCAAGCAGATCGCCGTCAACGGTGGTCTCGAGGGTGGCGTCATCGTCGAGAAGGTGCGCAACCTTCCCGTCGGCCACGGCCTGAACGCCGCGACCGGTGAGTACGTCGACATGATCGCCGAAGGCATCATCGACCCGGCGAAGGTCACGCGCTCTGCCCTGCAGAACGCCGCCTCCATCGCCGCGCTGTTCCTGACCACCGAGGCCGTCATCGCCGACAAGCCGGAGAAGGCCGCTGCCGGCGGCGCTCCGGGCGGCATGCCGGGCGGTGACATGGACTTCTGATCGACCCCGGTCGATCAACCGTCCTGACGTACCGAGGGCGGCACCTTCCCGCAAGGGGGGTGCCGCCCTCGGGCGTTTCCCGGCCCGCCCCGGACGGCTCCCGGGGCCGCGGCCCGACCCGCGACGTGGCCCGGATCACAGAAGCGGGCCCGGGTACGGCGGAATGCTCCGCCCGGTGCGGAGGTTGACGCTGAAGAGCAGTTGATGCATGTGCACATACCGCACGGAATCTCCTGCTTCGCAGACCGCTCGACGTCATACCGACCACCTCTTCGAGGAGCCCCCACGTGACCGCTGACGCCGCGACCCGCGCAGCCGAGATCCTGTCCCGTCCCGTCTCGATCAACGGCCTGACCGTCCCGAACCGGATCGCCATGGCCCCGATGACCCGGATGTTCTCGCCGGGTGGTGTACCGGGGGAGGACGTGGTCGGCTACTACTCCCGCCGCGCCGCCGCGGGCGTCGGCCTGATCGTCACCGAGGGCACCTACGTCGGCCACGACTCGGCCGGACAGAGCGACGCGGTGCCGCGCTTCCACGGCGAGGAGCAGCTCGCGGGATGGGCGAAGGTCGCCGACGCCGTGCACGCGGCGGGCGGTGCGATCGTCCCGCAGCTCTGGCACATCGGCATGGTCCGCAAGGCGGGCGAGCCGCCCTTCACGGACGCCCCGCCCGTCGGCCCCTCCGGCCTCTACAAGGAGGGCGCCGAGGTCACCGGCAAGAGCATGACCCAGCAGGACCTCGACGACGTCGTCGAGGCCTTCGCCAAGGCCGCCGCGGACGCCGAGCGCATCGGCTTCGACGGTGTCGAACTGCACGGCGCCCACGGCTACCTGCTCGACCAGTTCCACTGGGCCGGCACCAACCGGCGCGAGGACGCGTACGGCGGTGACCCGGTGGCCCGTACGAAGTTCTCGGCGGAGATCGTCGCCGCGGTGCGTGCCGCGGTCTCGCCCGAGTTCCCCGTCATCTTCCGCTACTCGCAGTGGAAGCAGCAGGCCTACGAGGCCCGGCTCGCCGAGACCCCGGAGGAGCTGGAGGCGATCCTCGCCCCGCTCGCCGCGGCCGGTGTCGACTCCTTCCACGCCTCCACGCGCCGCTACTGGGTGCCCGAGTTCGACGGTTCCGACCTCAACCTCGCGGGCTGGACGAAGAAGCTGACGGGCAAGCCCACCATCACCGTCGGCTCGGTCGGCCTGGACGGCGACTTCATCAAGGCCTTCGTGGGCGAGGGCTCCCCGGTCAAGGGCATCGACGACCTCCTCGACCGCATGGAGCGCGACGAGTTCGACCTCGTCGCCATCGGCCGCGCGCTGCTCCAGGACCCCGAGTGGGCGGCGAAGGTCCTGGCCGGACGCTTCGAGGACCTGGCTCCGTACGACGCGGCGGCGCTGCGCACGCTCAGCTGACACAGCTTCCTGGAAACAGGGGGAACGGGGGAGGGACGGCGCCCGCCGCGACGCGGGCGCCGTCCCTTTTTTCCGCGCTCCGCCCCGGTCAGCCGGTGGCGCCGAGGTGGCCCACGAAGGCGCCCCACGCGGCGGCCCCGAAGGCGATCACGGAACCGGGCTTCTTGGAGTCCCGGACGGGGATGTGAGGGGGGTGGCCCGCAGCCAGGGCAACTTCCAGGCAGTCGCCGCCGCTTGCTCCGCTGTAGCTGGACTTGCGCCAAGTGGCCTTGCGCAGGGCGTACTCAGGGCTGTCGCTCATGCGCGTAATCCTCGGCCACCGAGCGGATCAGGGCCAGTGATTCGTGCGGTGAGAGTGCGCTGGCCGCGAGGAGGTGGAAGGTCAGGTCATGGTGGGCGACGGTGGCCGGGTCGTCCTCCAGCCGGCCTGTCCCCAGGCCTTGCAGGTAAGCGAGAGGTGCGGCGTCGTTGAAGGTCATCAGCTTGAGGGAGCCCTCCATGGCCATGTGGGCTCCCGCTGCGAAGGCCAGCACTTGCACGATGACCCGGTGCCCTTCCACCAGGGTGGCAATGTGGCGTAGGGCCTCGGCCATGACCGGCCAATCGCCGACCCTTCGGCGTAGGACAGCCTCGTCAAGGATCGCCCACAACAGCGGCGTTGTTGGATCGTCGAGCAGGCGCCCACGTTCCAGTCGGGCCGCGACCAACTCGTCGATGACCTGCGCTGTTGCCGTCGGGCGTCCCCGGCGGAACATGGCCTGGGCATACCCCCGTGTCTGCAGCAGGCCCGGGACGAGTGCCGGCGCATACTCCCTGATCCCCGTGGCAACCGCCTCCGCCTCTGCCGCCTCCACGAAGTGGTCCGGGTACTTCGACCTGGCCAGGGCCCGGCAGTTGCGTTCGAAGAAGCCCTTGGTCCCGAGGATCTCGTCTATCTGGACGGCGTATTCGAGCTGCAAGCGGCGTGTGCCCGACTCCAGTTGGCCGATGAACGAACCGCTGACGAAGAGGGGTTCGCCCAGGTCGGCCTGGCTGAGACCGGCGTTCTCGCGGGCGTGCCGCAGCTCGGCGCCGATCATCGCGCGGGGGGAGGCGGCCGGGTCGAGGTCCTTGGGGCCGGGCATGGCGACTCCCTGTCACACAGGTGGGGTTGTTGGACCGGCGTCCCTTCCCAGGCTAGGGGGGTGATGGCCACGCTGGGTGGTGAAAGCGAACACTCAGCGTGGAAGGTGCGGTGCGATGGAGACGACGTCGGGCGAGGAGTACGCGATCGACGTACGGGACGGGCGGCTCGGGCAGGTGATGGGGCGCGAGGGCGGCCTCGTACAACTGCGGCCGCCCGGCGGGGGAATCGAGTGGGACTGTCCGCCCGAGGCACTCGGGGAGGCGCCGCCGGGTGAGGTGCTGCGGGCCCGGGTGCGGCGGCTCAACGCGGAGGGGCGGCTGCCCTGACCCGGGGCCGGGGAGGGGGCCCGCCTTCGGGCCCCCGGCCTTCCTGAAGGTTTCCCGGCCTGCCTAGAGGTTCCCCATCGGCTCGATGTCGACCTTGACCGGGGTGCCCCAGATGCGGAGCACCTCGTAGTCCGTGAACTCGTGGACGAGGCGGTAGGCCATGCCGGGGCGGGGGGCCCGGCGCTCGGCGGCGAGGTAACGCTCGGCCTCCTGGCGGTCGCGGCGGGGAGTGCCGCACAGGAGCCACGTCTGGCCGTTCCACACCTCCGGGAGCCAGCGCTGCTGGGGCTGGGGGCGGTCACCGCGCACTCCGTAGCGGGACATCGTGCGGTCGGGCAGCTCGTCCGGGGCGGCTGGCCGGCCGTGCGTGTACGCGTCGTTGACCTCGGTGCGGCGGGCGGTGCGGCGGCGGGTCTCGCAGAGCAGACAGCGGTCCGGGGCGCTCTCGTCCACCGGGCCGTTCGGGTGCTCGGGGCAGCGGGTGGTCGGCTTGGCCGTCGACACCGTCTCGTCGAGCAGGTCCAGGGCCCGCTTCAGGTCCGCCTTGACCTCGTGCAGCTTGGCGTCGGGGGTGTCGGCGTTCAGTGCGTCGCCGTGTTCCCCGAGCAGCCGCAGAGCGCGGCCGAGGGCGGTCAGCTGTGCGTGGTTCATGCCCCCAGCGTCGCACGCGCCACCGACAGCGCGGCCGGGACAGGTCCTAGACGGCGGCCTGTTCCGAGCGGCGGGCCGGTGAGGCGCCGCCGGTGTCACGGTCGAGTCCGCCGTCGGGACCGTTTCGCAGGGCGCCGCCGAGGCCGAAGAAGTAGGTGGCCGCGAATCCGACGGCGTACCCGGTCAGCAGGCCGCCCGCGTAGATCGCCGCGGTGACGGCGAGGCCCCGGTTGCCGGACAGCAGCGGGAACAGGGCCACACCGGAGGGTCCGATGGCGGTCGAGCCCACGCGGTCGCCCAGCATCGAGAAGAAGCCGATGAAGGCACCGCCCGCCGCGCCGCCCGCGCAGGCCGTGACGAAGGGGCGGCCGAGGGGCAGGGAGACGCCGTAGATCAGGGGTTCGCCGACGCCGAGGAGCCCGGCCGGGAGCGCCGATCTGATCGTCGTACGGAGCGAGGTGTCGTGGCGCAGCCGGACGTAGACCGCGAGGGCGGCGCCGACCTGGCCCGCGCCCGCCATGGCGAGCACGGGCAGCAGGACGGTGTACCCCTGCTGTTCGATGAGCGTGGTGTGGATGGGGATGAGGGCCTGGTGCAGGCCCAGCATCACCAGGGGGAGGAACAGGGCGCCGAGGACGAGCCCGGCGAGGGCGCCGGTGGTGGACAGCAGCCAGGCGGCGGCGCTGCCGATGGCGGCGGAGAGCTCACCGGCCGCGTACATCAGCGCGTACAGCGTGACCAGGCCGGTCAGCAGCACGGTGAGGGTGGGGGTGAGCAGGACGTCCAGGGTCGGCGGCACCCAGCGGCGGCACCACTTCTCCACGTACGTCCCGAGCAGGGCCGCGGCCAGGGCGCCGAGGACACCGCCCTGGCCGGGGGCGAGCGTCACCCCGAGGACGGTCACCTTGGCGACCCCCGCGTACACGACGACCGAGGCCACCGCGCCGCCCAGGACCGGGGTGCCGCCGAACACCTTGGCCGTGTTGTGTCCCACGAAGACGGCGATCAGCGCCATGAACCCGGCGGCGATGGCGGTCAGCGCGGGGGTCAGGCCCTTCAGGACGCCGAGGTTGATCAGCAGGCCGTTGAGGCCGGCGATGACCCCGCAGCCGATCAGGGCGGGGATCAGGGGCACGAAGACGTCCGCGATCCGCCGCAGGAACAGCTTGAGGGGGGTGGCGTTGCGGCGGGTCCGGGAGGCCTTCAGCTCGGCGCCGCGCAGGGCGAGCCGGTCCGCGGTGGTCGCCGGTCCGGTGCCCGGCGCGGTGGCCGGTTCCGCGCCGGGCGGGGCGAGGGGCGCCGGGGCGCCCGCCAGCAGTGCCTCGAAGGCGGGCGTCACCCGGGCGACCGTGCCGGGGCCCAGCACGATCTGGTACGAGCCGTCGTCCGCGACCAGGCCGAGGACGGCGGGCAGGGCCCGCAGGCCCGCCTCGTCCACCAGGTCGCCGTCCCGCAGCCCCAGCCGGAGCCGGGTCATGCAGTGGGCGACGGTGAGGACGTTCGCGGGTCCGCCCACGAGGGGGAGGATGGCCGCTGCTGTGGTGGAGTCCTTTGTGCTCACTCCCCGAGCGTGCTGGTCAGCGGGCCGAAGCCGCCAGCGCGGCGCGCAGATGGCCCTCGGACTCCTCCAGAAGGCGGGCGGCGGTGGGTCCGTCGACGCCGCCGACGATCGTCAGGATGGCGTTCTTCACCTCGCCGTCGGTGGCGGCGAGCGCGCGCTCGATCTCCTCGTCGGAGGCCCCGGTGGCGAGGGCGACGATGCGGCGGGAGCGGGCCCGCAGCTTCTCGTTCGAGGCCCGTACGTCGACCATCAGGTTCCCGTACGTCTTGCCGAGCCGGATCATCGTGATCGTCGAGAGCATGTTGAGGACGAGCTTCTGCGCGGTGCCGGACTTCAGCCGGGTGGAGCCCGTGAGCAGTTCGGGGCCGACCACGACCTCGATGCCGTGGTCCGCGGCGGAGGCGAGCGCGCTGTGCGCGTTGCAGGACAGGCCGATCGTGAGCGCGCCCTGTTTGCGGGCGTGTTCGACCGCGCCGACGGCGTACGGGGTGCGGCCCGAGGCGGAGACACCGACCACGGTGTCGTCGGCCGTCAGGGCGAGTGCGTCCAGGTCGGCCGCCGCGAGGTCCCGGGAGTCCTCGGCGCCCTCGATCGAGGTGACCATGGCGGTCGGGCCGCCCGCGATCACGCCGACGACCCGGGAGGGATCGGTGTTGAACGTGGGCGGGCACTCCGAGGCGTCCAGGACTCCGAGGCGGCCCGCGGTGCCGGCGCCCGCGTAGACGAGACGGCCGCCGCGGGCCATGCGCTCCGCGATGTCGTCGATCGCGGCGGCGATGAGCGGAAGCTGCGCGGCGACGGCCGCCGGCACCGTCGTGTCCTCGCCGTTCATGATCCGCGCGATCTCCAGCGTGGACAGACGGTCGATGTCGGACAGCTCGGGGCGGAACGCCTCGGTGGTCAGCGTCTCCAACTCCGCTCGAAGATCGCCGTGGTTGGGCATGGAGGTCATGACAGGGTCGGCTCTTTCCGGTGAGGTGTCGTATCCGCGGCCCCGGGCGGGGCGCGGGCCGGGACGACGTGCGGGACCGCCGCGCGGGCGCCGACAGCCGCCCGCCGGGCCGCACTCTCCCCGCTGATGGAAGTTCCCCGGTGTGTCCCGCGGCCCCGGATCCCGGTCCGCCGGCCGGGCGGCGCGGCTAGCGGCCGCCGCGCGGGGAGTGGCGGTGCGCCAGGGCCTCGTACGAGGCGGACAGCGCGGGCGCCGCCGTCTCGTAGGTGCGCTGGGCGACCCCCACGAACAGACAGTCCACCACCAGGAGCTGGCTGGTGCGCGACGACATGGCCGCCGGGCGCAGCTCGCTCTCCCGGGCGGTCGAGGTGGTGAGGACGTGGTCGGCGTACTGCGCGACCGGTCCGCTCGGGCGGCCGGTGATCGCCACCGTCGTCGCTCCGTGCTCGAAGGCGACCCGCAGCGGCTCGATGACGTCGCCGGTCGAGCCGGAGTGCGTGATGGCTATCGCCACGTCCTTGGCGCGCAGCTGCACCGCGCCCGTCACCGCGAGGTGCGGGTCGCTGTGCGCGTGGGCGATGAGCCCGATCCGCAGGAGTTTCTGCAGGAGATCCTGGGCGACGAGCCCGGACGCGCCGACACCGTAGATGTCGACGCGGCGGGCGGTGGCGATGGCGGTGACGGCGGCGCCGAGCTGGACGGTGTCGAGCGCGGCGGCGGTGTCGGCGAGGGTCTGCTGCTCGTCGTAGGCGAGCTTGGCGACGACGTCGGCGATGGGGTCGTCGACGGCTATGTCGGCGGTGACGGCGGGGGCCCGGCCCGACTGCTGCTGCGCGGCGAGCCCGGCGAGGGCGAGGCGCAGGTCGCGGTATCCGGGGTAGCCGAGGAGGCGGGCCGTGCGTACGACCGTGGCCTCGCTGGTGCCGGTGAGCTCGGCGAGTCCGGTGACCGTGAGGGCCGCGCAGCCGGCCGGGTCGGCGGCGACGGCCTCGGCGACCCGCTGCATGGAGCGCGTCATCGAGGGGGCGAGGGTCCGCACCTTGGCCGCGAGGGCCGCGGGGGCGGGCGGTGCCTCACCCGCGAAAATTTCCTTCACGTCATGGGTCACACCATGAAAGATATTTTCCTTTGGGGCATACGGTCAAGGGTGCCCACAATGGGGACATGGACCCCACCGGCAGCCCCCTCAGCCCCTTGGAGCAGGCGTTGCACGCGGCGCGCGCCCGCGTGCTCGCCGACCTGATCGCGGGCCAGGTGGCCGAGGCGGACGTCGTCTCCCTGGTCGAGGACTCGGTGGTGCAGCGCCGTTGGTGGGTCGAGCAGTGGCCGGAAGGCGCCGGGTTCGTCGCCGGGCTCGTCGCCCAGGACGTGCAGGACGCGATCCTGGAGCGGCACGGACGGTGGCCGCTGTGCCCGGTGTGCTCCAGCGGCGACCCGCACGCCCTGGAGGTGGAGCCCGAGTTGGGCCCCGACCCGCACTGGGTGTGCCACCAGGCGGGCGTGAAGATCTCCCCGGTGGGTTCGCTCGGCTCGGCGACCGGAACGAATCCGCCCTCGTGACCGTGTACATCGATCCGCCCACCTGGCCGGGCCACGACCGTGTGTGGTCCCACCTGATCAGCGATGTCTCCTACGACGAACTCCACGCGTTCGCCGAGCGGCTGGGCGCGCCCCCGCGGGCCTTCGAGCGCGACCACTACGACATCCCCTCGCACCGCTACGCCGACGCGGTCGCCGCCGGCGCGGTGGAGGTCAGCAGCCGTGAGGTCGTACGGCTGCTGCACGGGGCGGGACTGCGCCGCCGCAAGCGGGCGCGATGACCGGGCGGGACCGCGGTCGCGGGCTGCCCGGCCACCGGGAGGCTCAGGCTTCGCGGGCGTACAGCCTCAAGGGCTCCTCCAGGCCGTGCAGTTCACGGGCCAGCTTCTCCATGTCCTCGCTCACCCGGGTGAAACCGGCGCGGGCGATGACCCGTTGCGAGGGGGCGTTCTCCCGGTCGATGGCGGCGAGCAGGATCTTGACGTCGTCGCGGGCGAGGGCCCATGCGGAGAGGGCGCGCAGGGCCTCGGTGGCATAGCCCCGGCCGCGGGCGTTCTCCGCGAGGTCGTAGCCGACCTCGGCGCGCGCCTCCTCGTCGGGCACGCCGTGGAAGCCGATCGCGCCGACCGCGAGACCGTCCTCGCGCCGTACGAGCACGAACATCCCCCATTCCGGCCGGTGCACGCCCTTCTCGTAGGCGCTCGCGATCATCCCGGAGGCGTCCCGGGTGCCGTCGAAGGGGCCGCCCTCGATCCACTCGAAGCCGCCCGTGCCGCCCGCGCGCAGATCGGCGGCGGCTGCCGGGGTGACCCCCTGGAGGGTGAGCCGCTCGGCGTCGATCACCAGGTTGTTGTTCCAGCGCCACTCGGTGAGCGGTTCCCGGCCGGGCAGGTCACCGCGCCCGGTGGCCCACAGGAGCGTGCTCCACGGCGCGTCGGGCTCGGGTCGCACGTGCGGGAAGATCGTGGCGAGGACCCGGGCGCACAGCTCGGCCGGCGGCTCGTACGGCAGGCCGAGGCCCTCGGCGATGTCGTGCGTGTGCAGCAGGACCTCGGCGACCCCCATCGCGGCGAAGCCCTCGCGGTTCGCGCTGCGGAACGGGTACGGGTGGAAGGCGCGCACCTCGCGCGGGGTCGTGCGGACGGCGGCGGCGAGCAGGGCGCCGGTCGTCTCGATCACGTCGACGACCCCCGCGGCGCCGGTGCCCTCGTCCACCGTGATCTCGAACGGCACGTACGCCGTCCCGGCCCGCCCGGCCAACTGCCCGGCGTACGCGATGAGATCACTGGCGATGTGTTCGGCGGTCCGCCGGCAGCTCCACTCCAGCCGTCCCGCCCGTACACCGTCCCAGTCACGTCCGGCCGCCGCGCGCAGCAGCGCGGCGCAGCTCGCGACGGCTTCCTCGATCTGATCCCCGCCCATGTCTGTCATGCGGCCGAGAATAGGACGGATCACCCCTTGGAACGTACGGGATTCCTGGCCACGAGGGTCAGGCAGACGGCGGCGGCCGTCAGTGCCGCGCCCACCCAGGCGGTGGCCGGGTATCCGAGCCCCGCGTCGATGACGGCCCCGCCGAGCCAGGGACCGGCGGTGTTGCCCAGATTGAAGGCGGCGGTGGTGGTGGCGGCCGCCAGGGTCGGGGCGGCAGCGGCGACATGGAACATCCGGGCGTTCAGGGCCGGGGCGGTGCTGAAGCAGGCGACCCCGAGGAGGAAGGAGAGCAGGACGGCCGCGACGGCGTACCGCCCGAGGAGGGCGAACGCGACGAGGACGGCGATGTCCGCGGCCATACCGCACAGCAGGACCGTGAACGGATACGCGTCGGCGAACCGCCCGCCGAGCGTCGTCCCGATGATCGCGCCCACGCCGAACAGCGCCAGCACGGTCGGGACCCAGCTCTCCTGGAGATGGGCGACCTCGGTGAGCAGCGGGGCGAGATAGCTGAAGGCGCAGAAGACACCGGCCGCGGTGAGCGTGATCGTGCCGACGGACAGCCAGACCTGCCGGTCGCGGTAGACGAGCAGCTCTCCCCTGAGCCGTGGTCGCACGTCCGGGGGCGCGATGGGCGGGACGAGGGTCACGATGCCCACGAGCGCGACGACGGACGCCGCTCCGACGGCCCAGAAGGCGGCCCGCCAGCCGAGTCCCTGGCCGAGGAAGGCGCCCGCGGGCACGCCCAGCACGTTCGCGATCGACAGGCCGCCGATCATCACGGCCAGCGCCCGTGCCCGCGAGGTCACCGGCACCGCCGCGACGGCCACGGCCGCGCCGACCGCCCAGAAGCCCGCGCAGGCCAGGGCGCTGACGACCCGTGAGGCGAAGAGCACGGTGTAGTCCGGCGCCAGGGCTCCCGCCACCTGGCCGAGCCCGAAGACCGCGATCAGGGCGACGAGGGTGGTCCGCCTCGGCAGCCGGAGCGTGGCCACGGCGAGCAGCGGCGCGCCGACGACCATGCCGATCGCGAACGCCGAGATCAGCAGTCCCGCCCGTGGGATCGTCACGCCCAGGTCCGTCGCGATGGACGGCAGCAGCCCGGACAGCATGAACTCGCTGGTGCCGAGGGCGAAGACGCACAGGGCGAGGACATGGACGGACAGGGGCATACGGGGCCGGCCGGCGGCCGGGGTGACGTCCGGGGAGGAGCCGGGGGCGAGGGCCCGGGCGGTGGCGGGTATGTCCGGCTTCAGGGGGCCGGGGCTCGGAGGCATGGCTCCTTGGTACGTGGTCCGGCGCCCGCAGTCGAACCCGTTTCCCTCGGCCTTCCCCGCACCCCCGCCTTCCCCGTACCTCTCGCCCCTCCCCGTACCCGGCGCTGCGGCCGTTCCCGCCCCTCGCCCGCCGGAAGGGCCGGAGCCGTCCCCGTCAGACCTCCGTCAGCGTGGCCAGTTCGTCCTCCATGTTCCGGCGGGCCGGTGCCGTCCAGACGCGCTCGCCGTACGGAGTCCTGAACAGCCTTGGCAGGTCGAGGAGTTGACGCAGGACGGCCGCGCGGCCCACGCGGAAGGCGTCGTCGGGGACGAAGGCGTACTCCTCGCGGACGGCGGCGGTGTAGGCGGCGTACGCGGCCGGCGGCGAGGCCAGGATCGCGAGATCCGCGTCGCACAGGACGGCGCCGTCGGTGTCCTGGTCGGCGGGGTCGTGGGAGACGGTGAGCCGGACGAGCCGGGCGACCTCGGCCGTGCGGTCCGGGGCGAAGCCCAGTTCGGCCAGCGCGCGTTCGGCGAGCCGGGCGGAGCGCTCCTCGTTCTCCGAACGGTCCGGGAGGTACACGGCGTCGTGGAACCAGGCGGCCAGGCGCACGGCGGCCGGATCGTCGGCGCGCTCCCCGTGGGCCTCCAGCACGTCGATGTGGCCGAGGACCGCGAGGAGATGGTCGGTGGTGTGGTACCGGCGCCGGGGTTCGGCCCAGCGGGCCAGGAGATCGGCCCCGTAGGGTTCCGGCGCCGGGCCGGTCCCGCCCTCGCCGTCACGTGCGGTCAGGACGGTGTCCGCCCAGCGCTTCGTCAGCTCCGCGTGGGCCGGGTGGCGGTTGCTCTCTGCTGCCATGCCGCCATTGTCCCCGCCGCGGGACTCCCCGTCGTAGGGCCTGTCGTGGTGCCCGTGGTGGTGCCCGCCGTGGCGCTGTCCGCTGTGGTGCTGTCCGCCGGCGCGGGGCCGGGGCGGGTCCGTGCGCGGAACGTGCGGCGGTAGGCGTCCGGAGGCACACCCACCGTGCGGTTGAAGTGCCGGCGCAGTGTCGTCCCGGTACCCATGCCGGTGGCCGCCGCGATGGAGTCGACGCCCGCGTCGGTGGTCTCCAGCAATTCCTGCGCATGGCGGATCCGCTGGGTCAGCAGCCACTGGAGCGGGGTGGTGCCGGTCACCGACCTGAAGTGGCGGCCCAGGTTGCGCGAGCTCATCCGCGCCTGGCGGGCCAGGTCCTCCACGGTCAGCGGACGGTCCAGCCGCTCGATGACCCAGGGGAACAGCTCGGCGAGCGGATGGTGGTCGGGCGCGGGCACCGGCGTGCTGACGAACTGGGCCTGGCCGCCGTCCCGGTGCGGGGGCACGACCAGGTTGCGGGCGACGGTGTTGGCGACCGAGGAGCCGTGGTCGAGGCGGACGAGGTGCAGGCACAGATCCATGGCGGCGGCCTTGCCGGCCGAGGTGAGCACGCCGCCGTCGTCCACGTACAGGACGTCCGGGTCCACCAGCACCCGCGGATGGCGGGTGGCCAGGGTCCGGGTGTGCGCCCAGTGCGTGGTCGCGCGCCTGCCGTCCAGCAGCCCGGCGGCGGCCAGGACGAACGCGCCGGTGCACAGGGAGGCCACGCGCGCGCCCGCCTCGTGGGCCGCGCGCACCGCGTCGACGAGGGCGGCGGGCGGCTCCCGGTCGATGTCGGCCCAGCCCGGGACGATCACCGTGTCGGCGTACGGGAGCCGGTCGAGGCCGTGGTCGGGCTCCAGCCGGAACGGGCCGACGCGCACGGCCTTGGGCCCGCAGACCGCGAGGTCGTACCAGGGCACCCGTACGGCGTCCGGAGCGGAGCCGAAGACCTCGCAGGCCAGGGCCAGTTCGAAGTGCAGCATCCCGTCGGTGACGGCCAGCGCGACAGAGGTCATGTCCGGAATTGTATGGGGCATGGCGTTCCGGACACTCGTGCGGGGCGCCCGTTCTCGCCAGGATGTCCTTACGGATCAAGGCAGTTCACTTCGAGCACGGGGGAGAACCCATGAAGTCGGGGCAGGCGGTGACGGTGTTCGGCGCGTACGGGCACACCGGTCGGTTCGTGGTGGCCGAGCTGCTGGAGCGCGGGTTCACCCCGGTGCTCTCCGGCCGGGACGCCGAGAAGCTGAAGGAACTGGCGGCCTCCTGGCCGGGCCTGGACGTCCGGCCGGCGACGGTCGACTATCCGGCGTCCCTCGACCACGCGCTGACCGGCGCCGCGGCGGTGGTCAACTGCGCCGGGCCGTTCGCCACGACGGCCGGACCCGTGATCGAGGCGGCCCTGCGCGCCGGGATCCCGTACGTGGACGTGGCGGCCGAGATCGAGGCCAACCTCGACACGTTCGCGCACTTCGCGGAGCGGGCCGAGGCCGCGGGAACGGTGATCGTCCCCGCGATGGCCTTCTACGGCGGCTTCGGCGACCTGCTGGTCACCGCCGCGATGGGCGAGTGGACGACGGCCGACGAGGCGCACATCGCGTACGGGCTGAGCGGCTGGCACCCCACCGCGGGGACGCGCGCCGCGGGCGCGGTCTCCCGGGACCGGCGCGGCGGCCGACGCGTCCGCTACACCGGAGGGCGGCTGGAGTACGTCGAGGACGCTCTGCCCGCCCTGGAGTGGCCGTTCCCCGAGCCGATGGGCCCGCGCGCCGTCCTCGGGGAGTTCTCGATGGCCGACGTGGTCACCGTGCCCAGCCACATCGCGGTCTCCGAGGTGTGCACCTACATGACCGTCGAGGCGGCCGGGGAGCTGGCGGCCCCGGAGACCCCCTCTCCGAGCCCGGTCGACGAGCGCGGGCGGTCCGGGCAGACCTTCCTCGTCGACGTCGTGGTGCGCTCCGGCGGTGCCGAACGGCGCGCCGTGGCACGGGGCCAGGACATCTACGCCGTCACCGCGCCGCTCGTGGTGGAAGCGCTCGAACGCGTCCTGACGGGACGCACCAGGACGGTCGGCGTCGCCTCCGCCGGCGAGATCTTCGACGCCCCGGACTTCCTCCGCGCGCTGTCCCCGCACATCTCCTTCGAACTGCGCGGGTAGCCCCTAGGGCTCGTCTGACAATTCCCGTCTGCCCTTCGGGCGACGACGCGAATTGTCAGACAAGCCCTAGCGTGGAGTCATGATTCCTCAAGACGCACACGATGTACGGGACCCGGAACTGCCCGGTCTGCTCCTGCGCACCGAGCGCGACGCGCTGATCCCGCTGCTGCGGGCCCGCCCGGAGGACGACTTCGCGCTCCTGACGGCCGGGTGCCCGGCGTGGACGGTGCGGGACGTGCTGGCACATTGCTCGGCCGTGCTGTCACGGGTCGTCGAGCGCCGCTTCGAACCAGGGGTGTTCGAGCCCGAGGCCAACGACCGCGACATCGCCGAGCGTGCCGACTGGCCGACGGCGCGGGTCATCGACGAGCTGGAACACGGGATGACCGAGGCCGGCCCGGCGATCGCCCGTACCCGGGGCGCGCTCGACGCGGTCGCGCTCGGCGAGTGGATCCACGCCGGGGACGTGCGCGAGGCGTTCGGCGAACCGGGCGCCTACGAGGGGGAAGGACTCCCGCACGCCCTCGCGCTCCTGGTCCGCTTCAGCCGCGAGAGCGGCCGCGTCCCGCTGCACGCCGACCTCGACCAGCTCGACGACCCGCTGCGCCTGGGCGGCGTCCCCGGTGACCGTCCCCCGGCCCGCTACCTCGGCGGCGCCGCGACCCTCGTACGGCTCTGCTCGGGGCGGCCGGTCCCGAAGACGGCGGCGTACGAGCTGGTGGGGGCGCGGGAGGAAGAGCTCAATCTGTTCGGTTGACCGGGGAACCGTTCCGACGGATCCATGGCGAGTACGACGGATCCGGCCGGTCAGGGCCACCGCACCGGCCCGGCGCGGTGGCCCTGACCGGCCGCCTACTTGAGATACACCAGTCCGTCGGTCGTGACCGTGGGCCGCCCGCCGGTGCCGACGACCACGAGCTTCACCGTGTGCTTGGCGGCGGCGGTCCAGGCCGTCGCCCAGATCGCGTCGCGGTACCTGGTGGTCGTCGACCTCAGGTCCACGGTCGCGGTCTTCCTGCCGTCCGCGTAGACGTACAGCTGGCCGGAGGTCGTGGCGCGCGAGACCACCAGGGCCGCCGAGCGCCCGGTGAAGGTCCAGGTCAGCGAGGCGCTCTTCTTGGAGCTGCTGTACGACGTGCCGCCCAGGTAGCTGCTCGACGACCTGGACGTCCAGGTGCCGCTCCTGGTGGCCGCGCTCTCCTGGAGGATCACGGGGGTGCCGCTCACCGAGGCCGAGCGGGCGTTGCCGGCCCGGTCGTACGCGGCCATCCTCCAGGTCGTGGCCACACCGGACTTGGCGGTGATGCTCGCGCTCGTGACCGTCGGGCCGTACGTCCTGGCGACCGGGGCGGTGAGGCGGACCTCCTTCAGCCCCTTCGTGTCGGTGGCCTTCCACTTCAGGGTGAGCGGGACGGCCGTGGTGCTCACCGTGCCGGTGCGCAGGGCGAGGCTCGGCTGGGTGGAGAAGACGGGCGGCGTGGTGTCGGCGGGGGTGGTGGCCTTCGTGGTGGGCGAGGCGGTCGGGGTGGGCGTGCTCGCCTTCGCGGTGGGCGAGGTGGGCGAGGTGGTCGCGGCGGGGGTGGTCGCCCCGGCCGTGGGCGAGGTCGTCGCCGCGGGGGTGGCGGGGCTCGTCGTGGGCGGGGTGGTCGCGGCGGGGGGCGTGGAGGCCGGGGCTGCTTCGGCGAGGACGGTCATGTCCTCGGTGATCGCGGTCCTGCCGGACTGGTGGACGCCCCGCACGGCGACCTTGTGGGTACCCGGGGCCAGGCTCACCTCGGCGGAGGAGACGGTGCCGGCGACGGTGGCCGCGACCTCGCCGTCGACCAGGACGGCGTACCGCTCGACCAGGGAGGCCGGGGTCGAGGCCGACCACTTCACGGTGACGGCGGTGTCGGTGAGGACGGTCGTGCCGGACACGCCGGTACCAGTGACCGAGTCCAGCCTGAGCCCTTCGACCGTCCCGCCCGCCCAGGCGCGGACCGTGGGCAGCATGGCGTAGTACGCGTCGCCCGGGCACACGGTGTTGTAGCCGTCACGGTGGCCGTGGATGACGGGGAAGGTCATCCTGGTGCCCGCGTCCCAGGTCTGGCGGAAGTAGTTCGGCCCGCTCGCGCCCGCGGTGAGGGTGGCGGTGCCCGTCGGGTCGACGCCGTACTGGCCGAGCTTCCACGCGGCGAGCCGGGCGACCGAGGTCATCGCCTCCTTCGAGGGGGCCACGTCGCTGTAGTCACCGATGACGGCGATGCCCGTGGTCTCGGAGTTGAAGCCGTAGGCGTGCGCGCCCATCACGGGCCGGTCGACGCCTCCCTTGCGGCCTTCGTAGATCGTGCCGCACTTGTCGACGAGGAAGTTGTAGCCGATGTCCTTCCAGGTCAACTGCTGTACGTCGTAGGCGTAGACGGCCCGGATGATGGCCGGGGCCTCCGCGCAGGTGTAGTCGTTGGAGGTGGCGGTGTGGTGCAGCACCACCGCCTTGATCTGCCCTCCCGGCAGATAGCCGGGCTCCTCGGGGCTGATGGACTCGTCGGCACCCCAGCCCTCGCGCGAGGTGATCGGCGGGCGAGGCACGGTGGAGGGCGGGGCCGGGGGCACGGTCGCGGTCGGCGAGGCCGGGTCCGGCGCGGAGACGGCCGGGGAAGGGCTCGCGCTCCCGGTGGACGACGGCGTCTCCGTCCCGGTGGGTTCGGCGGAGTCCGTCGGACCGGACGGGGGCCCGGAGGTCCGGGACGGGGACGGGTCGGGCGACGCGGTGTCCGCGGGGGCGTCCGTCGTGGCCGGATCGGTCGCGTCCGCCGTGCCGGTCGGGTCGGCCTCGCCGGTCGGGTCGACCGGGTCCATCACATACCCGGCGGGCTCCAGCGCCGAGGCCGTACCACCGGGGTCGATCATGTCCAGCCGGAGGCCCTCGGGCAGCCGCCGCGCGGCACCGCTCGACATCCGCAACTGGACGCCGTCGGACGGGCCCACCCACGCGGGCGTGGTGCCGCCGCGGGACGCGCCCCGCTCGCCCTCGCCGCTGTCACCGTCCAGCCGCCGCCACGTCGACCACGTGCGGCTGGCCGTGTCCCGGGTCCGGACCTCGATGGTGCCGCTCACCCGTGCGGAAGCCTCGGCCCAGGTGACGCCGAGCATGCTGAAGGGAGCGGTGTCCCGCTGGTCCAGCCGGGCGGACGTGCCGCCGTGGGCCACCGTCAGCGCGGCGGTGCTCGAACGGGTCCGGATCGGCCCGGACCTCCCGGCGCCCTCAAAACCGCCGTCCGCTCCCTGGACGACCAGCGTCCCGGACACCGCCGCGACCGCCAGAACGGCCGCACCCCACCCGCGTCGTCGCACCGCCCACCCCTTCACGCGACCTTTACAAGATCTCCACGCTTGAGGAGGGTACATGAGGGTTCAACTATGGCTGGAACAGGGCGGAATCCGGTGCGCGGGTCGGCGGCTCCCGGGAGGGGGCCGGACCGGAAACCGCCGTGACCGCCCCTTTGTTCGCCGTGATCTTCTCGCGCCCCCGCCCCCGCCCGCGTACTGTTTGATTGGACTAGACCTATAGCGGCCCAGGAGAAGAGGTCCGATGAGTGAGCGGAAGAGCGCAGTCCTGGAGGTGATCGCCCTCGACGTGGAGGACGCGGTCGCCGCCCAGGCCGGCGGGGCGGACCGGCTGGAGCTGGTCACGGACATGGCGGCCGACGGGCTGACCCCGTCGGTGGAGACCTTCGCCGGGATCCGTGCTTCCGTCGACATCGCGCTGCGCGTGATGCTGCGCCTGTCCGACGGCTTCTCGGCGGGCGGCGCGACGGGCGTCGACGCTCTCGTACGGGCCGCGGGCGAGCTGCGGGACGCGGGCGCGGACGAGTTCGTCCTCGGCTTCCTCGACGAGCACGGCGGCCCCGACCTGCCCGCCCTGGAGCGGATCGTCGCCGAACTGGACGGCTGCCGCTGGACGTTCCACCGCGCGATCGACCGCACCGCCGACCGTGACGCCCTGCGCAAGCAGCTCGCGGACCTGCCCGGCCTCGACGCCTATCTGACCGCCGGGTCCCCGACGGGTGTCGACGACGGACTCCCCATCCTCACGGCCGAGGGCGCCCGCCGCGGGGAACCGGGGTACGAGCCGCGGATCATGGTCGGCGGCGGTCTGCGCCTCGACCACCTGCCGGAGCTGCGCGCGGCGGGCCTCGACGCCTTCCACATCGGCGGTGCCGCACGTCCCGGGGGCTGGACGGGGCCGGTCTCCGCGCAGTCGGTACGGGAGTGGCGGACGGCCGTCGACGCGTAGGCGGCCGGCTTCCCGCGACCGGTGCCGCGCGCCGGGCCCGCGACCGGTGCCGCGTGCCGTGTGTTGTGTGCCGCGACCGGTGCCGCGTGCTGCGTGCCGTGACCGGTGCCGTGTGCTGCGTGCCGTGACCGGTGCCGTGTGCTGCGTGCCGTGACCGGTGCCGTGTGCTGCGCCGGCCCCGCGTGCCGGCCCCGCGTGCCGGCCCGCGTGCCGGCCCCGCGTGCCGGTCGTGTGCGGGCGGTCGGGTCCGGCAGGTCACGGATCCATCTCCGCCACGTAGTTGTTGTGTTGTGAGAGTCACGCGGCGATCACCGGGCAGCCCTTTGCGTGCATATTTGATCGTGCCCCGATCGGCCGGGGCATGACAATCACACATGTGTGCGTGCCGGCGAAAGCGGTGCGGCAGCACAGCAGCATCAGGGGGACAAGGCTTCATGCCATCCATACGCAGCCGCACGCTCGCGGCAGCCGCGGCCGTGATCGCGGCCGTCATGATCACCACCACGGCCTGTGACGGCAAGAAGGACGACGAGGGGGCCGCCGCCCGGCCCACGTCGTCCGCCCAGGCCGACAAGGGTGCCGACACCGGTCAGGACGACGGTTCCGTCTCGATCGGCGGCTACAAGCTGCCCGCGGGCATTCCCACCGAACTCAGCGGCGCCGCCCTGGACAAGTGGAAGAGCGGGGGGTGGCAGGACTACAGCAACTGGGCCTCCGAGGCGCAGGACTTCGCCAACCCGTACATCAAGGACTTCTGGTCGCCGGAGAAGATGGCCGAGGCCAAGGCCAGCATCCCGGTCGCCCGGGCGGGCAGCACCACTTCGGGCTCGGGCAGCGGTGCCACCTCCTACCTGCCCGACGGCAAGGTGAAGAAGCAGACCGCCGCCAAGGTCAGGGGCACCTATCACCACTACGCGCCGCCCGTCGGCAAGATGTTCTTCTCCTCGCCCCAGGGCAACATGGTCTGCTCGGCGGCCGTCGTCACCGACCCGGCCCACCCCGGCAAGTCCAACCTGGTGTGGACCGCGGGCCACTGCGTGCACGCGGGCAAGGGCGGCGGCTGGTACCGCAACATCGCCTTCGTCCCCTCGTACAACAACAGCGCGAGCCTGAGCAGCCGCCAGATCACCGACCCGCGCGCCAAGTCCGTCTCCCCGTACGGCATCTGGTGGGCCGACTGGGCCACCACCTCGTCCCAGTGGATGAAGGGCGGCGCCCACACGGGCAATGCGGCCTCCGGGTACGACTACGCCGTGCTCCACGTCAAGCCGGAGAAGGGCGGCAAGTCCCTTCAGGAGCAGCTCGGTTCGGCCCTGCCGGTGTGGTTCGGCGCTCCGGCGGCCAACAAGGTCACGTCCATGAAGGTCCGCGGCTACCCGGCCGAGTCGCCCTACGACGGCTCGAAGATGTACGACTGCCACGGCGCCACGAAGCGGTTCGTGCTCGCGAGCAACGTCCCCGCCCAGTTCATGATCGGCTGCACCATGAACGGCGGTGCCTCCGGAGGGCCTTGGTTCATGAGCCACAACGGCCGGACCTATCTGGTCTCCAACAACTCGCTGAGCGACCGCAAGACGTTCATCACCGGGCCGCGCCTCGGCGAGAACGCCAAGCAGGTCTACCTGGCGACCAGTAGAAAGTTCAATTAGGGCCTCGCGTGAAGCCGTTCACGGCCCCCGGCGTTCATGCCGGGGGCCGTCGGCGTCCGTGCCGCGGGCGCGGGCCGGGGCGGGGCGGGGGCCGCCCGTGGGCCGGTCGGCCCGGTTCGGCCGGGAGCGGTCAGCCCAGTTCGGCCGGGAGCGGCGCCGCGTGGGTCACGATCAGCCCCGAGACCGCCCGGGTCAGCGCCACGTACAGACGGCGCAGCCCGGTGCGCTCGTCCGGCTCGCCGTCGACGACGGCCCGCGGCTCGTCCAGGACCACGTAGTCGTACTCCAGGCCCTTGGCGAGCGAGGCCGGCACCAGCGTCAGCCGGGTCTCGGCCGTCGTCTCCTCGCCCGGACCGAGATACGTCCGCCCGGCCGCCGTCAGCGCCTCGGCGAGCGCGGGAATCCGGGCGTCGGCGGCGATCAGCCCGACCGACCCCTCGTGGCCCAGCAACTCCTCCACCGCGTCCAGGACTTCGGCGTCCGCCGTGCTCGCGCGCACCTCGAAGAAGCCCGGGTTCTCGCGCACCGAGGCGACCGGTGCCAGCCCCGGCGCGATGTGCGGCAGCAGCCGGGAGGCGTAGGCGATGACGTCCGTCGGGACGCGGAAACCCGCGGTCAGCTCCTCGACGACCGCGTCCCCCTTGCCCAGATGCCGAAGGGCCTCCTCCCAGCTCCGGGTCGCCCACGGGGTCGTCCCCTGCGCCAGGTCCCCGAGCACGGTCGCCGACCCCGTGGTGCAGCGCCGGCCCACCGCGCGGTACTGCATCGGGGAGAGGTCCTGTGCCTCGTCGAGCACCACGTGCCCGAGGGAGTGCGTGCGCTGGACGAGATCCGTGGCCTCGTCGATCAGCACGGCGTCGGCGGCCGACCACTTCGCGCTCTTCACGCTGCGCACCGGCTTCGCCCAGAGGATCTCCTTCTGCTCGCCCTCGTCCAGCAGCCCCTCCGCGTGCGCGGCGAGGAACTCCGCGTCGGTCAGCAGCCGGAGCACCAGCTTCGCGGGGTCGACCTGCGGCCAGATCGCCTTCACGGCGGCCTTCACGGCGGCGTTGCGGGCGACGGCGTCCTGCACCCGGTCGTCCGGCGCCTCCCCGGAGCGCTCCATCTGGACCAGCACGACATGCGCGATGCGCTGCGGAAGGGCCTGGTGGGCAGCGCCGTACCGGATGTCCCGGTCGAGCAGCTCCCGGACGATCTCTTCCAGTTCGTACGCCGGGACGCGCCAGCGCCGGGACCCCCTGACCACCACCACCGGCTCGGTCGGGACACTCACGTGCGAGCGCACGGCCCGGCGCAGCACCTGGGCCATCCGGGCGTCGCCCTTGATCACGGCCGCGGCGGCGTCGTCGCTCGCGCGCACCTCGACATGCGCGACGAGGTCGTCGACGGTCGCCTGCCTGACCTCCAGCTCGCCGAGCGCGGGGAGGACCTGCTCGATGTAGTGCAGGAAGGACTTGTTCGGCCCGATCACCAGGGTGCCGGTGCGGGCGAGCCGCTCCCGGTGCGCGTACAGCAGATACGCGACCCGGTGCAGGCCGACGGCGGTCTTTCCGGTGCCGGGGCCTCCCTGCACGCAGACCGAACCGGACAGTCCGGACCGTACGATCTCGTCCTGTTCGGGCTGGATGGTCGCCACGATGTCGCGCATCGGGCCGACACGCGGCCGCTCGATCTCCTGCTGGAGCAGCTTGCTGGTGGCCTCGGCCTCGGCCGGGTCGGAGAGGTGCTCGTCCTCGTAGGCCGTGAGGTCGCCGCCGGTGTAGCCGAAGCGGCGGCGCAGCCCGACATCCATCGGGTCCTTCTTCGAGGCCCGGTAGAACGGCTGGGACACCGGCGCGCGCCAGTCGACGACCATCGGGTCGCCGTCGGCGTCGTGGACATGGCGTCGCCCGATGTAGAACCGCTCGCCCTCCGCGCCCTCCGCCAGGTCGGAGCCCGGAGCGTGCAGATAGTCGAGCCGTCCGAAGAACAGCGGGGTGTGGCTGAGGTCGGCGAGGGCCTTGATGCGCTCGGCGATCTGCCGGTGCAGCACCTCGGCGTTCACCCAGTTCGCGGTGACGTCGCGGATGTCGAGGTTCTCCGCGTCCTCGCGCATCGCGCGGAGCGCGGAACGGGACCGGGCGAGGTGGGAGCGCTCGCGGGAAAGGGGATCGTCGGACTCGGCCGGGGCGCCGGCCGGACCTTCGGACAGGGTGGACACGGGGAATTGCCTCCGGAAACCTGCGTGGGGGTGCTGCGGGAGTGCCGCGGCGCTCTGGCAGTGCTGCGCGATGATGCAGATCGTGAATCGCTGCGGATTTCGTCGGGAATCCGTCGGGAATCCCTGCGGAATCCGCTGTGATTCCGGGTGCCGTCCGGTTTCCGGCCGGGCGGCGGCACTCCGTCGAGGGAGGCGGGCAAGACCGAGGATTCTAGGCGAAGGATGGATGCCGGGGCCAATGGTTTTCCCGGCGCCCGAGCGCCGTGTCCTCCTGGTGCCCGCGTGACGCCTCGGGGTCCGGCCCGGGAGTCCCTAGGGGGCGGGGTCCGTCGTGAGGCGTACGGCGGGTGGCCCGGAGCGGTACCTGAGGGGTGGGCGAGGTTCGGTCCATGGACCGACGCCGTTCGGGTCGGTGTGGCCGCACCATGGAGATATGAGCGCAGCCACTTTCACCCCAGGTCCTGCCCATCCCGGGCCGGTCGCGCGTGGCGCGACGGCCGTCACTTCCATCCAGCACCACCACCGCTTCGGCGACGCGCTGAAGGCCGTCAAGGTGTTCGGGCGCGCGGCCATCGGGGTCGTTCTGCTCGGCGAGTACGGCGAAGAGGCGGGCGTACGGCGCCGCTGACGTGTACGCCCGCTTTCCTTCGCCGACAACCTGACCCCGGCCCCGTCGGCATTGCCCGGCCCAGCTGACCGGCCCGCCCCTGGGGCTCCGCCCCAGACCCCGCTCCTCAAACGCCGGAGGGGCTGGATCTTGACCCCGGAGGGCTGGGTCTTGACGCCGGAGGGGCTGGAATCTTCGCCGGCCCGGGACGGATTCTGCTACTCGGTGTCCGTCAGGAGTTCGTCGGCGTCCATGATTCGGTAGGCGTAGCCCTGTTCCGCCAGGAAGCGCTGGCGGTGGGCGGCGAAGTCCTGGTCGATCGTGTCGCGGGCGACCACGGAGTAGAAGTGGGCCTGGTGGCCGTCGGCCTTCGGGCGCAGGACGCGGCCCAGACGCTGGGCCTCCTCCTGGCGGGAGCCGAAGGTGCCCGAGACCTGGATGGCCACGGTGGCCTCCGGCAGGTCGATGGAGAAGTTGGCGACCTTGGACACGACGAGCACGCTGATCTCGCCCTGCCGGAAGGCGTCGAACAGCTTCTCCCGCTGGGCATTGCTGGTCTCGCCCTTGATGACGGGCGCGTTCAGATGCTCGCCCAGCTCGTCGAGCTGGTCGATGTACTGGCCGATCACGAGGATCTGCTGACCGGCGAACCTGCGCACCAGCGCCTCGGTCACCTTCCGCTTGGTCGCGGTGGTGGCGCAGAAGCGGTACTTCTCCTCGTTCTCGGCGGTGGCGTACGCGAGCCGCTCGGAGTCGGTGAGGTTCACCCGCACCTCGACACAGTCGGCCGGCGCGATGTAGCCCTGTGCCTCGATCTCCTTCCAGGGCGCGTCGAACCGCTTGGGCCCGATGAGCGAGAAGACGTCGGACTCGCGCCCGTCCTCGCGCACCAGCGTCGCGGTCAGCCCCAGCCGGCGCCTGGCCTGGAGGTCGGCGGTGAACTTGAAGACCGGGGCGGGCAGCAGGTGGACCTCGTCGTAGAGGATGAGGCCCCAGTCGCGGGAGTCGAAGAGCTCCAGGTGCGGGTAGACGCCCTTCCGCCGGGTCGTCAGCACCTGGTAGGTGGCGATGGTGACCGGGCGGATCTCCTTGCGGGTGCCGCTGTACTCGCCGATCTCGTCCTCGGTCAGCGAGGTCCGCTTCACCAGTTCGTGCTTCCACTGCCGGGCGGAGACGGTGTTGGTGACGAGGATGAGCGTGGTCGCCTTGGCCTGCGCCATCGCGCCGGCCCCCACGAGCGTCTTGCCCGCGCCACAGGGCAGCACGACCACACCGGACCCGCCGTGCCAGAAGTTCTCCACGGCCTGCCGCTGGTAGGGCCGCAGCGCCCAGCCGGTCTCGTCGAGCTCGATGTCGTGCGCCTCACCGTCCACGTACCCGGCGAGGTCCTCGGCCGGCCAGCCGAGCTTCAGCAGGGTCTGCTTGATCTGGCCGCGCTCGGAGGGGTGCACGGCCACGGTGTCCGGGTCGATCCGGTTGCCGACGAGCGGCGCGACGCGCTTGGAGCGCAGCACCTCTTCGAGGACGGGCCGGTCGGTGGTGGTCAGGACGAGCCCGTGGGCCGGGTGCTTGCTCAGCGTGAGGCGTCCGTAGCGGTCCATCGTCTCGGCGATGTCCACGAGCAGGGCGTGCGGGACCGGATAGCGGCTGAACTCCACCAGAGCGTCCACGACCTGCTCGGCGTCGTGCCCGGCGGCCCGCGCGTTCCACAGGCCGAGCGGCGTCACCCGGTAGGTGTGGATGTGCTCGGGCGCCCGCTCCAGCTCGGCGAAGGGGGCGATGACCCGACGGCAGGCGTCGGCCAGCTCATGATCGACTTCCAGCAGAAGCGTTTTGTCGGACTGGACGATGAGGGGTCCGTTCACAGGGTTCCTCCGAGGCTGCCCCAGTTTTCAAGCCGGGGACGAATTGGACTCCTGCGGAGCAGGACAGGGAAAGCCGAATCGCCGTCAGGGCGAACCGGCGCTTTCCGGCCGGTCGGCGAGTGCGACCTCCAGGAGGTGCACGATCTCGCCGTTGACCGACCTGCGGTCTCGCTTCGCCAGTGCGGCGAGGCGGTCGTGGAGCTCGCTGGGGAGCCGGATTCTGCGTGTGTCGTCGTCCGCCCGTGCGGCGCCGGAGGCGGAGTGGGCACGGTGCCGCTGGATCTGGAACGAGTGCGTGGCCCGGTCGAAGAAGGCTCACGCCGAGGGCGAGAAGTGCGGCCCGGCCCGTCTCGACAGGATGCTGACCGAGGCCCGTACCGCGACCGCGTGGCTGCGCAAGGGATCCTCGGTTCAGGGGGAGGAGTCAAACCCGTCCCTTTCTGCGTGGCGGCACCCGGCGCGGATGCTCGGCCAAACGTCCAGTGTGCCCTACCGGCGGCTGGTCACGGCTGGTCGTCGGCGAGCTCCGCGACCCCCGTGACCCGGTGCAGCGGATAGGTGCGGACCTCGTCCGCCGTGTGGTCGTACGCCGTGACGAAGCCGCCCTCGACCCGGATGGGGGCGATGACGCGCTGGCTGGCCGCGCCCTCGGCGTTGACGTAGCCGATCCACACCGCCTCGCCCGTCATCACGGCGGCCTGCATGGTCGCGAGGGTCTCGGCGGAGCTGGTGCGGGGCAGCGTGCCGTTGCCGGGACGGCCGGCGGCCGGGTCGTCCTTGCGCGGGGCCGTGGAGGCGAGGTCACCGGCCCGGATCGCCCGGATCGCGGCACCGAGGAGCGTGGCGTCGGGGACCGGCGGACCGTCCGGGACGGGCTCGGGCGCCGTGCGCGGCGGGGTGCGGTGGGCGTGCGCCCGGCTGATCAGCACGTCACCCTCCGCCGACTCGGCGGCCGGCGCGAAGCCCATCGCCCTGAGGCCGGTCAGGAGGCTCGCCGGGTCGGTCTGCGCGACCAGCACCGTCGGAGCGATCCGCCGCAGCCCGAACTCCTGTGAACGCTTGTCGGCGAGGATCTCGTTGAGCACCGCCTCGTCGTCGCAGCGGACGTACGCCGAGGCCGCCCCGATCCGCAGATGGCCGTGCCGGCGCGCCATGTCGTCGATCAGATAGGCCAGCGGCTGCGGGACCGGCGTACGGGAATGGGTGGCGAGGAAGGCGTGCAGGTCGGACGCCGAACGGCCCGCGTCGAGCGCCCGGCGCACCGAGGCCGGGGTGAAGCGGTAGACCGTCGCCCCGCCCTTGGACTCGACGTCCGCGAGTACCCCGAGCGTGTCGGCCAGCGGACGCTCCAGCGGGCCGGGCGCGACCGCCGTCAGATCCGCCTGGAGCAGGACGTGGTCGAGCGGCTCGGGCAGCAGCGGCGCGAGGAGCGCGGCGGCCCGGGCCGCCGTCGCGGCCTGCTCGGCGGGGGAGTGCGGGACGGGGGCGGTCACCGGCGGGCGCCGTCTGTGCGGCGCCGGGAGTCTGTCGCCCGGACCGGACGGCTCCGCCGCCCGCGCGCCCGCCGGGGCGGGCAGGCCCAGCAGCGCCCGCCCCTGCGCGGACAGCGCGCCCCGGCCGGTCACCCCGAGCAGCTCCGCCTCGGACAGCGTCCAGCGGGCCAGCCGGGCCCGCAGTTCGTCCGGAGAGGGCCGGACACTGCGCGAGGGCCGTTCCCAGTACAGCCGGGCGAGGAGCGAGTCGGGGTCGGGAGAGGCGCCCTCGGGAAGCTCGGCGAGCAGGGCGAGGACGCGGTGGCGGACCTCGGGTGCCGCGGAGCGGTCGAGGCCCGGGCCGAGCGCCGAGAGCGTACGGTCCTTCGCGTCCCGTCCGCCGACCAGACCGGCGGTGCGCGTCGCCACGAGCCACGCCGTGGCGAGGCGCGCCCAGCGCTCCGCGGCGGGCAGCTCCAGCCAGGTGTCGTAGGCGGGCGTCGCCGCGTACCGTTCCTCCGCCTCGCCGTCCGAGGCCACCAGGCCCGCCGCGTAGGAGAGTTCCACCCAGAAGGCGGCGACCGGCTCGGGGACGTCGAGCGCCACCGCCGTCCGCTTCAGGTCCCGCACGCTCAGGCCGCCCGCGCGCAGCACGGCGGGACCGCCCTCGTGCCAGTCCTTCAGCAGTTCCTCGACGGTCGCCAGCGTCGTGTACGCCTGGCCGGCCGCGGCGGCGTCCACAGCCTGTGGACGGCGGGTGGCCGCGGCCTCGACCACGGGGGGCACCGGTTCCGTCACCCGGTGCGCGCGGCCCGCCCGCAGATGCAGGGCGACCTCCCGCGGCAGCACGACCGTGCCCGGTGCCGTCGGCAGCAGCAGCCCCCGCCCGATCAGCCAGCGCAGATGCGCCGCGGGTTCGGCCGTCACCTGCCCGTACGGCGGCCCCCACACCAGCCGGGACAGCACTTCCACCGCGTCGGCGGGCGCCTCGTCGAGCAGCGCCGACATCCGGCTCCGGTCGGCGAACAGGGCACTCAGGGCCGCCACCGCCGACACGGAGTCATGGGTGGACGCCAGCCCCGCCGCGGCCACGATCTCCTGGATGCGACCCGGCGACATGCCGGCCGTGGCCTCGCCGACGGTCGGCCCGAGCCCCGTCGGGGACGGGTGCTGCGGGGAGGGGGCGAGCAGTTCACGTGCCGTGCGGACGAGCCGGAGGCGGTCGTCGGGCCCCCACAGGAGAGCCTGCTCGCGCAAGGTCCCGAGCGCGTGCGGGAAGGCCGCGGTGACCGCGGGGTCCGCGTCGTCGCCCGCGAGCAGCCCGAGCAGTTCGTCGTACGTCGCCGGTTCGCGCGCCACCGCGAGCGCCTCCGCCGTCTGCAGCGTGAAACGGTCCAGACGCTCCAGGGCGCGGACGACCGACGCCCGGGTGCCCGCCCGTGTGGCGAGCTGGGTGAGATCGGTGGGGACGGGGGTGATCAGGTCCGGCCGGGACCGCAGGAGGGCGGACAGCGAGGCGTCGTCCCGCGCGCGGAGTGCTTCCGCCAGGGACCGCGGGGCGGTCGTCTCGGGGCTCATCCTGTCAACGTTAGCGGGTGGCGGGCCCGCCGGGCCCGGCCCCCGGCCGGTGGACCGTCCGGGGGCCACACGATCTCCGGCCGGCGGACCTCGCACGGCAGAGCTAGCCCCGGACCGGACGCTCCCGCGCACGGGAAACCGGTACCTTCGTTTCCACGGGGTATCCAACGCACCCGCCCCGGAGGGGACTTCGTGGGGATCGAGAGCGACCAGCTGGTCTTCGACTACCTGAGCCGGGTCGGCGACCTGGCCCAGCAGCGGCAGTTGCCGTCGGCGACCCGCATGCGGCTGGTCACGGAACTGCGCGAGGAGATCGGCCGCCGCCGGGCCGGAGCCATCGCCGACGGCCCCGCCGCCGTCCGCCGCATCCTCGACCGCCTCGGCACCCCCGACGAGATCGTCGCGGCGGCCGGAAGGGCCACCGGAGGCACCGAGGCCGCCGCCGGCGCCCGCACCTGGGCCGCCGTGCCGTCCCAGCGCGCCGCCGAACCGGAGGAGCGCCCCAAGAGGCTGCGCCGCGTCGTCCCCCGCCCACGCCCGGCCCAGGAGCGGCCCGCCGAGAGCGCCGGGGCCGACGCGCCGTCCCCGCCCCATCTGGCGAGCGCGTCCGAACTGGGCGACAGTGCTACGCGGCCCGACTGGTGGCGCGCGACCGGCAGTCCCTTCGGGCTCGGCGACAGCGTGCCCGGGTTCGTCGGCGGCGTGGAGATTCCCGAGCTGCTCAAGCCACCCCCCGGGGACCAGGACGGCGGGCCCGCGGACGAGGCGAACCCGGCCGAGGAGACGGCACCGGCCCCCGAGGACGAACCGGCCACCGAGGCCGTCGCCGTACGCCGCCTGCCCCGCCGCCTCCTGCCGCGCCTCAGCGGCTACACCAACCCGCTGCTCCTGCTCGCCGCCGCCCTCCTCGTCGCCGGGGCGGTCCTCGGCAACTGGTTCGCGCTCGGCCTCGGCTGGCTGATCGCCTACGGCTCGCGCCGGCTGACCCGGGCGGAGTCGAAGTGGGCCGTCCTCGTCCTGCCCGGTCTGTCCGCCACGGCCGGCATCATCTGGCTCTGGGGCCGTTCGGACGGCCGCTGGGGCACTCCCGTCGCCCAGGGCCACATGAACGAGGCGATGGCCCAGACCTGGCCCTTCGTCGTCCGCGGCGCGGCGATCGCCTCGGCCCTGTATCTGGTCTGGCGCTCCCAGCGCGCCCGCTGACACCCGGTACGGACGAGAGACGTGCTCCCGGCCGCCCGGGAGGAACCCGACCGGAGCCCGTGAGGCGTTCCCGGCCCGGGCCCGGAGGCGGCCCCGCGAAAAGGCCTGGACCGGGCTCCCGGCGACCTGGGCACAATGGCGTATATGACCTCACCAGCGCTGACCGTCGGCTTCGACCTCGACATGACCCTGATCGACTCCCGCCCCGGGATCCACGCCTGCTTCGAGGCGCTGTCGGCACGGACCGGGACGTACATCGACTCCGATCTCGTGGTCACGCGTCTCGGGCCCCCGCTGGACGAGGAACTCGCCCACTGGTTCCCGGGCGAGGACATACCGGCGATGGCCGACCTCTACCGCGCGATGTATCCCGAGCACGCGATCACCGGCTCGCTCGCGATGCCCGGCGCGCGCGAGTCCGTCGCGGCGGTGCGGGCGGCCGGCGGGCGCGCCGTCGTCGTGACCGCGAAGTGGGAGCCCAACGCCAGGCTGCACCTGGACCACCTCGGCATCGACGCGGACGAGGTGGTCGGCAGTCTGTGGGCCGAACAGAAGGCGGTCGCGCTGCGCGAGCACGGCGCGAGCGTGTACGTGGGAGACCACACCGGCGACGTGCGCGGAGCGCGCACCGCGCGGGCGTACAGCGTGGCCGTGGCGACCGGACCGTGCGACGCCGAGGAGCTGCGCGCGGCGGGCGCGGATGTCGTCCTCGGCGACCTCACGGAGTTCCCGGCGTGGCTGGAGAACCACCGCTGAGGGCACGCCGAACCGGGCCCCGGCCCGCGGCTCGCTGGAGCAGCCGCGGCGAGGGTGACCACCGTCAGGACCGGCCGTCCGGCCTCCGTCGGGAACGGCCGTCGTCAGGACCGGCCGTCAGGACGACCGGCCGTCGTCAGGAACGGGCGGCGCGGGCCTGGCGGCGACCGTGGGCGGCGGACTGGAGCACGCCCGCGCCGGCCAGCAGGAATCCGACACCCATGAGCATGCTCAAGCCGAACATGTAGAACGGAAAAGGTTTAGTACCGAGCAACAGCGGGGCCACGGTGACCAGTGTGGCCAACGCTCCGATGAAGAACACGATGGCACCGGCACGGATCAGGCCGTCACCGGCTTCAGGGGAATTCGCTTGGGTTTTGTCACGCACCCGACCAGGGTAGTTCCCTGCGCGAAGGAACAATCCAGCGACGTCTTGTCACGAGCCGACGGACCATTAGCCTTGGTACCGGCGGGTCGGCTGACCCGCTGTAGTGCTATCCAGAGGCGTTTCCCGGGCAGTTGCCCCCGCAACCACCCGGGGCGTTCCCAGAGAAGTTTCCGACGAGTACGAGGACGAGGACAGACGTGCCCACCGGCAAAGTCAAGTGGTTCAACACCGAGAAGGGCTTCGGCTTTCTCTCCCGCGACGACGGCGGCGACGTCTTCGTCCATTCCTCGGTCCTGCCCGCCGGAGTAGACGCCCTCAAGCCCGGCCAGCGTGTCGAGTTCGGCGTCGTCGCCGGTCAGCGCGGCGATCAGGCCCTCTCGGTGACCATTCTGGACCCGACTCCCTCGGTCGCGGCCGCCCAGCGCCGCAAACCGGATGAACTGGCGTCCATCGTGCAGGACCTGACGACCCTCCTCGAAAACATCACGCCCACCCTGGAACAGGGCCGCTACCCCGACAAGGCCTCCGGCAAGAAGATCGCGGGCCTGCTGCGCGCGGTCGCCGACCAGCTCGACGTGTGACCGGCCGTCAGCGGCCGGAGCCGCCGGGCTCCGGAGGAATCCGGCCGGTTCCGGTGCGCGAACCGGACATCAGGGAAACGACAGAGCGTCCGGTCCGAGGGGCGGCACCAGCCCCTCGGCCGCCGCACGCGTGAGCAGCCCGCGGACCGCCGCGTATCCGGGCTCGCCCAGATCGGCCGTGAACTCGTTGACGTACAGGCCGATGTGCTGGTCCGCGACGCCCGGGTCCATCTCCTGGGCGTGCTCCAGGACGTAGGGGCGGGAGGCCTCGGGGTCGTCCCAGGCCGCGCGGACCGAGGCGCGGGCGGCCTCGGCGAGCTCCCGGAGCCGCTCGGCCCCCAGCGACCGCCTGGCGATGATCGCGCCCAGCGGGATCGGCAGCCCGGTGGTGTGCTCCCAGTGCTCGCCCATGTCGGCGAGCTTGTGCAGCCCGTAGTTCTGGTACGTGAAACGCGCCTCGTGGATGACGAGTCCCGCGTCGACCTTCCCGTCCCGCACGGCCGGCATGATCTCGTGGAACGGCATGACCACGATCTCGCCGACCCCGCCGGGAACCGTGTCAGCCGCCCACAGCCGGAACAGCAGATACGCCGTCGACCTCTCGCTGGGCACCGCGACCGTACGTCCCGTCAGGTCGGCGCCCGCGTCCCTGGTCAGCACCAGCGGCCCGCAGCCCCGCCCGAGCGCGCCGCCGCACGGCAGCAGCGCGTAGTCGTCGAGGACGTACGGCAGCACGGCGTACGACACCTTCAGCACGTCGAACTCGCCGCGCTCGGCCATGCCGTTGGTGATGTCGATGTCCGCGAAGGTCACGTCGAGGGAGGGCGCGCCGGGGACGCGGCCGTGCGCCCAGGCGTCGAACACGAAGGTGTCGTTGGGGCAGGGCGAGTAGGCGATCCGCAGGGCTTCGGCGGATTCAGTCGGTGTGCTCATGAGGGTTCCAACTCTCCAGCAGGGGTCCCAGCTTCCCGAAGGCGTCGGTGAGGGCCGTGAGGGCGTCGCCGATGCGCCACGTGGCGCGGTCGCGCGGGCCGACGGGATTGGACACCGCGCGGATCTCCAGCACCGGCACCCCGTGCGCGGCGGCGGCCTCGGCGACCCCGAAGCCCTCCATCGCCTCGGCGAGGGCACGCGGGTGCCGGGCGCGCAGTTCGGCGGCGCGTGCAGCGCTGCCGGTCACGGTCGACACCGTGAGGACCGTTCCGACGTGGCCGGCGGTGACGGCCGCGGCTTCTCGTACGAGTGATTCCGGAGGCCGGTGGCTGACGGTCCCGAAGCCGAGCTCGGTGACCGGCAGGAAGCCCTCCGGCGCCTCGGCGCCCAGGTCCGCCGCGACGATGTCGTCGGCGACCACGAGCGATCCCACGGGCGCTCCGGGCTGGAATCCGCCGGCGATGCCCGCGCAGACGACGAGGCGGTAGGGCGTGCCGCCGAGGGCGGCGGCGGTCAGCGCGGCGGAGACGGAGGAGGCGGCGAGCGCGGGGCCGACACCGGCGGCGAGCAGGTCGTGCCCGCCGGTCCGGTGGAGCGTCGCCCCCGGGAGCCGTATCTCCCGCGCCGTGCCGGACGACGCCGAGGCCACCGCTTCCCGCTCCGCGGGGACTGCGGTGGCCACGAGCACCCTCGGCCCGGCGGCGGCGATCAGTCCGTGTCCTTCTTGAACTTGAAGGACCACAGGCCGGTGGCTGTCGCCTTGCCCTGCTTGATGGAGACGAGCGTCGAGCTGCCGGTGGCGCCGTACTGCTGGTTGAAGAAGACGCTGCCCGGAATCGTCAGGTACGTCTTCTTGGTGGTCTCGGGCAGCAGCTGCTGCCCGTTCATCAGGAGCGTCCAGCCTTTGTCCGCGATCTTCGGGTCCACGCCGAACCGCACGGTCTCGTCGGGGTCGACGGTGATGGACTTGATGTCCTTGGACCGCAGGCAGCCCGACAGGTCCGTGGCCTTCAGGGCGTCGCCGTCGTTGTAGCAGTCGGCCTCGGAGCTCACCGACTTGTCGCCGACCGTGACGGTGGCCATCGGAGTCGGTTTGTCACAGGCGGACAGGACGAGGAGTCCGGCGGAAACGGCGCCGACCGTGGCGACGGCGCGGCGACGGCGCGCAGCGCGTTGTCCATTAGCGGCTCTGCCGCGGGGCAGGGAGGTCATGACCGAAGGCTATCGGGCAGGCTCACCGGTGCCCCCACGTGGGGTGCGGCGTGCCGTGCGTGGCCCCCGCGCGGCTCAGGAGACGTGACCGCGGGCCGATCCGCCGCGCCGGGCCACCTTGAGCAGTCCCCGCACGGTCGTCAGCCACCCCACGGCCACGATCGCGGCCGCCACGGAGAGGCCGAGCGGGCCGTTGAGCGGCATCGCGATACCGACGGCTCCGCCGAGCACCCAGGCCATCTGGAGCAGCGTCTCGGAGCGTGCGAAGGCCGAATTCCGGACAAGTTCGGGGACGTCTCGCTGGATCAGGGCGTCCAGGGACAGTTTCGCGAGGGCCTGGGCGAAGCCGGCGATCGCCGCGAGGCACGCCACCATCAGGGTGCCGAAGAAGAGCGCCGCCGTGATCGCGGTGCCCAGCACGACCGCCACCACCGTCACGATGATGATCTCCGGGGAGCGCTGCTTCAGCCAGGCGCCGACGGCCGTGCCGATCGCGTTGCCCACTCCCGCCGAGACGACCACCAGGCCGAGCGAGACCGCGGCGGTCTTGCCGGTGAGCGGGCTCTCGCGCAACAGGAAGGCGAGGAAGAAGATCAGGAAGCCGGACAGACAGCGCAGCGAGGCGTTGGCGCCCAGAGCGTGGGTGACGGCCGTCCCCACGGTCCGCAGCCCGGGGCGCGGGGGTTTCTTCAGGCGCGGGCCGTGCAGATGCTCGGGGTCGGCGGCGAGCAGCGCCGTGTCCTCGCCCTTGGCGGAGTCGACCTTGGGCGGCAGCGAGAACGACAGGAACGTGCCCGCGATGAAGATCGTGAAGGCGCCGTAGAGCGGATAGCGCGCCCCCAGCGAATGGAGCAGGACGGCGATCGGCCCGGCCACACCGGTGGCCAGGAGTCCGCCCAGAGTGACCCGGGAGTTCGCCTTGACCAGGGAGAACGTGGGCGGCAGCAGCCGGGGGACGACGGCGCTGCGCACCACGCCGTACGCCTTGGAGGCGACGAGCACGCCGAGCGCGGCGGGATACAGCTCGAAGGTGCCCGTGACGACCGCGCCCGACAGCATCAGGGCGAGCATCGCCCGGGCCAGCATCGAGCCCGCCATCGCGGCCCGTCGGCCGTGCGGCAGACGGTCGAGCAGCGGACCGATGACGGGGGCCAGGACGGCGAAGGGCGCCATGGTGATGCCCAGGTAGAGGGCGACTCTTCCGCGGGCCTCGTCGGTCGGCACGGAGAAGAACACGGTGGACGCCAGGGCCACCGTGATCATGACATCGCCCGCGCCGTTCACCGCGTGCAGTTCGATCAGTTTCCCGAGGCCCGACTCGCCCGCTCCGTGCGCGTGCGTCGCTTTGCGGATGCCGCGGGCGGTCCGTGTCACCGGGAAGTGCAGGGCACGCCCCACCGCACGGACGGATCCGGTCACCCGGCCCGATCCGCCACTTCGGTTGTTCCCCTTGGCGCCACCGACACCGGTTGCTCCCTGGGGTGACCTTGCGGATGCCACTCCGTCATAGTGCCCCGACTTCGGGGTGCGTAGTGCGGTTACCGCGCGTATGGGTGCCGAGTGGGGCTCATCGGGGCTGGGCGAGACGGGTGGTGGGTGGGAAACTTCCGGCGCGGAGCGACGGGGGAATGGCGCGGAGCGGCGGGTTCCGGGGGCCGCGGAGCGGCGGAGATGTCGGCGCGGAGCGCCGAAGACGGCCGCCGGTGTGGGCCCAGGGGCCAGGAGAAGGTAGCGTGCGTAACGCGCCTGCGGCGATTGTTCTCGGCCGCGCGCCTCTCGGCCATCCCGCAGAATGGATGGCGTAGGTGCGCCCGAGTGCGATCGGGCGCGGACGTCGACGCGGCCCAACGGTCCGCTCCGTCCGCACCCCCGCCGGAGGAATGGCGCACCCGTGAGACGGCGTAGGAGAGAAGCGATACCTGTGAGCGCAGCGACCACGCGAAGCCGCACCCCTGACCGCCTGTGCGCAGAGGCCGTCGACCTCGCCCGCGCGGCCGCCGAGGAAACCGCGTACCCCGGCGTCGTCGGCGAGCACCTCGGGATGGTCTCCGAGGGGGACCGCGTCGTCACGCACTACTTCGAGTGCAAGGAACCCGGGTACCGCGGCTGGCGCTGGGCGTCGACCGTGGCCCGTGCCTCCCGGGCGAAGATCGTCACCCTCGACGAGACGGTTCTGCTGCCCGGCACGGACGCGCTGCTGGCCCCCGAGTGGGTGCCGTGGAGCGAGCGGCTGCGCCCCGGCGACATGGGCCCGGGGGACCTGCTTCCCACGGACGCCGAGGATCTCCGGCTGGAGCCGGGCTACTCCGGTGAGGACGAGCCCGCGCCGAACTCCGCGGTCTCCGAGGACATGGCCGAGCTGGTGGAGGCGGAGGACGCGGAGGTGACCGCGGGAACGCCCGCGAACCTGCCGATGGCTCCGCGCCGGGGCTCGATCGCCTCCGTGGCCGAGGAACTGGGGCTCCGCCGGGCCCGGGTGCTCTCCCGGTACGGGCTGCATGTCGCGGCCGACCGCTGGGAGGACTCGTACGGCGCCAAGACGGCGATGGCGCAGGCCGCGCCCGCGACGTGCGTGAGCTGTGGCTTCCTGAACCGTATCGGGGGCTCGCTCGGACAGGCGTTCGGTGTCTGTGCGAATGAGTTCTCGCCGGCGGACGGGCGTGTCGTGTCCCTCGCCTACGGGTGCGGGGGGCATTCCGAGGCCGCGGTCATGCCGACGCCTCCGCGGCCGCCGCTTCCGGTGATCGACGAGACCCAGGTGGACCCCTTCCCGCTCCGTCCGTCCCCCGACTCGGGCTCGGTGCCGGCCACCACGGACGAATCCACGGCGGAACTGGGCCACTCCTAGTTTTACTGGCCCCGGGGGCTGGAGCCGGTGCTCTTCACCCGTGCCGGGAACCGGTGCTCTCGCCGTCCCCGGCACCCGTGCGCCCCCAGCCTTCCTCGCCCCCGCCGCCCCTGCCCGTCCCACCCTGGGGCTCCGCCCCAGCCCCCGCTCCTCAAACGCCGGAGGGGCTGGATCTTGCCCCCACGGCCCAAAACCGGCCCGGCCGGACTGGATCTCGCAAAGCGCCGGAGGGGCTGGATCTTGCCCCGCGGCCAAAGAACTGGCCCGGACGGACTGGATCTCGCACCCGCGGCCGGGACCCACCCGGCGGGCCGTACTGCGAACGCCGGTGTGGCGGAGGCGCGCGGTACCTTCAAGCCGCGAACCGGAGCAGCATTCGCGGTCGCGCCAGGTGAGAGGGAGAGTGAACCCGTGAGTAAGTTCGTGCGGCCGGCTGCCGAGGGTGCGGACCCGTTCGGCACGGCCCGCCTGCGCCGGGGAGTGCTGGACGCCTGGGCGACCAGCCCCGCCCGGTTCCGCGAGGACGCCAACGCCGAGGAGGACCTGGTCCTCGGCGGGTACCGCGACCGGCTCGTCGTGGAACTCGCCCAGAACGCGGCGGACGCCTCGGCCCGCGCGGGCACCCCGGGCCGCCTGCGTCTCACGCTCCGCGACGGCGTCCTGGTGGCGGCCAACACCGGCGCCCCCCTCGACGCGGCCGGCGTCGAGTCCCTCGCCACCCTCAGGGCCTCCGCGAAGCGGGACGCGCACGACACCGCCGTGGGCCGCTTCGGCGTCGGCTTCGCCGCGGTCCTCGCCGTCACCGACGAGCCCGCCGTCGTAGGCCGGGGCGGCGGCGTCCGCTGGGCGCTCGCAGAGGCCCACGACCTCGCCGCCGGCGTCGCCGAGGACAGCCCCGGCCTCGGCGACGAGATCCGCCGACGGGACGGCCATGTGCCGCTGCTGAGGCTGCCGTTCGCGGCCGAGGGCACCGCCCCGGACCCGTACGACACCGCCGTGATCCTGCCGCTGCGCGACACCGCCGCGGCGGATCTCGCCGAACGCCTCCTGCGGAGCATCGACGACGCCCTCCTGCTGGCCCTTCCCGGCCTGGAGGAAGTGGTGGTGGAGATCGGCGACGCCGAGGTACGCACCCTGCGCCGGACCACCGCCGAGCACGGCGCCGTCATCGACGACTCCCGCGACGGCACCACCCGCTACCGCACCGTCGCGGCGCACGGCCCCCTCGACCCCGCCCTGCTCGCCGACCGCCCGGTCGAGGAGCGGCTGCGCCCGCACTGGTCCGTGACCTGGGCGGTCCCGGTCGACGCGGAGGGAACCCCGGCCCGTCCGAGGACCAGCCCCGTCGTGCACGCGCCGACACCGAGCGACGAAGCCCTCGGCGTACCGGCGCTCCTCATCGCCTCCCTCCCGCTCGACACCGCCCGGCGGCACGCCGCCCCCGGCCCGCTGACCGACTTCCTGGTGGAGCGCGCGGCCGACGCCTACGCCCAACTCCTCGCCGACTGGCGGCCGGTGGACACCGGGATCATCGACCTGGTGCCCGGCCCGCTCGGCAAGGGCGAGCTCGACGGAGCGCTGCGCCAGGCGATCCTGGACCGGCTGCCGCGCACCGCGTTCCTGCCGCCCGCCACCCCGCCGGCCCGGCTGCCGGACGTCGACGTCCCCGAGGACTGGCCCGGGAGCAGTCCCGCGGAGAACCCCGCCGCCCTGCGGCCGCGCGACGCCGAGGTGGTGGAGGGCGCGGGCGCCGAGACCATCCGCGTGCTCGCGGAGGTGCTGACCGGCCTGCTGCCCGCCGGGCTCGAACGGCGGGTGGAGCTGCGCACGCTGGGCGTCGCCCGGGTGCCGCTCACCGAGGCCGTGGACCGGCTGGCCGGCCTGGAGAAGGACCCGGAGTGGTGGCACCGCCTGTACGACAGCCTCGCCGGGGTCGACCCGGACCGGCTGTCGGGACTGCCGGTGCCGCTGGCCGACGGCCGCACGACGATCGGGCCCCGCCAGATCCTGCTGCCCACCGCCGAGGGATCCCTGGTGGCCCCCGGCACCCTTGCCCGGCTCGGCCTCAAGGTCGCGCACCCGGACGCGGCCCACCCCCTGCTGGAGAAGCTGGGCGCTCTCCCGGCCTCGCCCCGCGCGGTGCTCACCACGCCGCAGGTGCGGGCCGCGGTGGCCGCCTCGCTCGACGACGAGGGCGGGGCGTGGGACGAGGACACCCTGGACGCGGAGGAGCTCGCGGACACCGTCCTCGCGCTGGTCCGTGACGCCGCGCTCGAACCGGGCGACGAGCCCTGGCTCGGCGCGCTCGCCCTGCCGGACGAGGAGGGCGAGCTCGTGCCCGCCGGTGAACTCGTGCTGCCCGGCAGCCCGTTCGCCCGGATCATGCGCGAGGACGAACTCGCCTTCGTCGACGCCGAACTCGCCGACCGCTGGGGCGAGCAGCCCCTCGCGGCCTGTGGTGTGCTGGCCGGCTTCGCCCTGGTGCGGGCCACCGACGTCGTCCTCGATCCGGACGAACTGGAGCCGCGCGAAGGGGACTTCGCCGAACCCGACGACGCGGGTCTGCTGGACGCGGTGGACGTGTGGTGCGAGGACGTCCTGGACCGGCTGCCCGACTCGCCGGTGCCGCCCGTCGCCACCGAGATCGCGGCCGTACGGGATCTGGACCTGGTGGACGACGACCAGTGGCCGCGGGCCCTCGCGCTGCTCGCCCAGCCGCCGCTGCGGGACGCGATCATCCAGCAGGTGCGCGTCCTGCTTCCGGACGGCACGCACGAGATCGTCCGGCCGTACACGGCGTGGTGGCTGCGCGGGCATCCGGTGCTCGACGGGCGCCGGCCGGCCGGTCTGCTCGCCGCCGGCGGCGATCCGCTGCTGCGCGGCCTGTACGACGAGGCCGACGCGACCGGCTTCGACGACGAGCAGGTCCTGCGGGCACTGGGCGTCCGTACGTCCGTGGCCGCCCTGCTCGACGAGCCGGGCGGCGCGGCCGAACTGCTCGACCGGCTCGCCGACCCCGGACGCCGCGTCTCCGGAGTCCAACTGCACGCCCTGTACAGCGCGTTGGCCGATCTCGACCCGGAGCGGGTGACACTGCCGGACGAGCTGCGGGCGGTCGTGGACGGCGAGGTGAAGGTCGTGGACGCGGCCGACGCGGTGGTCGTGGACTCCCCGGATCTGCTGGCCTTCACCGCCGGGGTGCCACTGCTGCCGGTGCCGCCGTCGCGGGCCGCGGAGCTCGCCGAGCTGTTCCAGGTGCGGCGGCTGAGCGAGTCCGTCACCGGCGAGGTGACCTCCGAGGGCACCGAGCACGAGGTACCGGAGTCCGTACGGGTCCTGCTGGGCCCCGCGACCCCCGCCTCGTACGTCGAGCACGAGGAGCTCGTGGTCGACGGAACCGAACTCGACTGGCGCCGGAGCCGGGACGGGGTGCTGCACGCCGCCACCCTGGAGGGCGTCGCCGCCGGGCTCGCCTGGTCGGCGGGCCAGTGGCCGCGCCGCTTCGAGGTGGCCGCGCTGCTGGAGGACCCGTCCCGCACGGCGGAACTGGCCCGGGACCGCTGGTTCGACTGACCGAGCCGGTCAGACCCGACCGGACCGGAGACCGCCGACCGGCCCGGTCGGACCCGAGGTTTCGGCCGGTCGGGTCAAGCGGCTCGGAGGTCGGGCCGGTCGGGCCTGAGGTTTTCGGGCCGGTCGGTCAAGCGGCTCGGAGGTCGGGCCGGTCGGCCTTGAGGGTTTCGGGCTGGTCGGGACCGTCGGGGCGGCTGAATTCGGGCGGTGCCTTTTTCGCCCGGTCCCGGGGTATTCCGGGGCCGGGCCTTTTCCGTGATGTGCCGTCGCCACGTAACGCGAACGCAAAATCCGCGGCTTTCTCACCCCGCCCGCACAACCCGTCGCACCTCTCACTAATCTCACCTCTTGAGTCAACAGACTCACTGATCACTTGGGTCCCGTGCCGACGACGAGCCGTGAGGAACGACCACCGCCGGGACCCCCTTTCTCCACTTGGGGAACCCCATGCGCATACGAGCCACCGTGGCCGCCGTCACCGGCGCCCTGGCCCTTTCCGCTCTCGCCGTGCCGGCCGCGCAGGCCGCAGGCAACTCGGTGTCCGGCGTCACCTTCTCCAGCGTCGTGATCAACAGTGGCAAGAACATCGTGGTCGGCGCCTCGGCGCAGGTCACGGTCAGTGCGACCTACACGGTGACGCACCCCTCCAGCGTCAGCCTGAGCTCCTTCGCGAACGGCCCGATGCTCTACCGCGGCACCTCGGTCACCTCCCCGACCGACGTCGTCTTCGGCGACGACCCCGGCACCTGCACCGCCTCCTCCTCCACGGTGGCCAAGTGCACGGCCAAGATCCAGTTCCGTCCGGCCGGCTCCGCCGAGGTGGACCTGACCGACGCCCAGGCCGGTGCCTGGAAGGTCGGCGCGCTCGCCATCGACGACAGCGGCAACGACAAGTGGCAGGGCGACCTGGGCACCAAGAACGTCCAGCGTCTGTCGAAGCTGACGGTCAACGCCGCGCCCGAGCCGGTCAAGAAGGGCAAGACCGTCACGGTCACCGGCGCCCTGACCCGCGCGAACTGGGACAACGCCAAGTACCAGGGCTACACGGGCCAGCCGGTGAAGCTGCAGTTCCGCAAGGCGGGCAGCAGCACGTACACCACGCTGAAGACGGTCACGACGGACAGCTCCGGCAACCTGAAGGCGACCACCACGGCCACCGCCGACGGTTACTTCCGTTACAGCTTCGCGGGCACCACGACCACCCCGGCCGTCAGCGCCGCGGGTGACTACGTCGACGTGCAGTAACACCTGAACACGCGGAACCGCCTCAGCGCGCGGTACCGCCTGATGTCACCGGAAATCCCCGGCCTTGAGGCCGGGGATTTCTGTTTGTCCCGGTATCCGTCCCGATCTCCGCACGGATCGCGCAAGGATCTCCTTTCTCGTGCAACCGTTCGAGTGTCCCGGCGATCTTTGTTGACGAGTCATCAGACTCCGCCATCACTTGGGCCCCTGTGACCACGAGCCGCGAGGAACGACCACAACCGGGCCCTGTCTCCACTGGGGGATCGCATGCGTCTTCGTGCCACTGTGGCCGCCGTCTCCGGCGCCCTGGCTCTCTCCGCGCTCGCCGCGCCGGGTGCCCACGCCGCAGGCTCCACCGACCACCGCGCGGACATCGCCACGGTGCGGGATGCCGCCCGTACCGTCTCGGGCAAGGCCGCCTACACCGGATCCACCGGCGACACCACCGGCACGCCTTACGCCCTCGACCTCTCCTTCTCGAACGTGAAGGTCAACAACGGCAAGCCGATCGTGGCCGGCATCGCCAACCAGGTCACCGTCCCGGTCACCTTCGGCGTCAAGCACGGCGCCTCCGTCGACATCACCGCCGACGACTTCTTCCTGGACGTCGAGCTCTACCGCGGCTCCTTCGCGGAGCCGGTCGGCATCCTGGTCGGCGACGACTTCCCGTCCTGCTCCGTCACCTCGGCGACCACCGCCACCTGCAAGAGCACCATCGACGTCTACCCGGGCGACGAACTGGTCAACGCCGACGCCACCACCTGGAAGGCCATGGGCGTCGCGGTCGCCTTCAACGGGGTCGACCCGGGCGACGACGACGCCGACCTGAGCAAGGTCGGCTACATCGACCAGGACGCGCTCACCACCAGCAAGCTCCAGCGCTACTCCAAGCTGCGGGTCAACGCCGCGCCGGAGCCGGTGAAGAAGGGCAAGACCGTCACGGTCACGGGCAAGCTCACTCGCGCCAACTGGGAGCTCCACGACTACTACGGCTACACGGGCCAGTCGGTGAAGATCCAGTTCCGCAAGAAGAACAGCAGCACCTACACCACCGTCAAGACCGTCAGGACGGACAGCCACGGCAACCTGAAGACGACCACGAAGGCCACCGTCGACGGCTACTTCCGCTACAGCTTCGCGGGCACCGCCACCACCCCGGCCGTCAGCGCCGCGGGTGACTACGTCGACGTGCGATAGCCCCTCGTCCGGGGCGCGTGATCCCCTCGCGACCCGGTCACCTGATCCGACCTGAATCCCCGGCCCTCCTCGGGCCGGGGATTCCGTCTGTCCCCGCCTGCTCGCACGGCCGCGGAAAAAAGTTCAACTGGCGTACAACCTTTGGTCGTTCTCGCTGATCTTCTCTTCCGGGTCATCAGACTCCACCATCACTTCGGCCCCAGTGATGACGAACTGTCAGGACCGGCCATCGCCGGGGCCTCCACACTCCACGTGGGGATCGCATGCGCATACGTGCCACTGTGGCCGCCGTCTCCGGCGCCCTGGCTCTCTCCGCTCTCGCCGCGCCGGCCGCACAGGCGGACGGCCACAGGTCTCTCGCCTCGCTGGCGCCGTCCACCTCGAAGATCACGCCGTTCACCGGCTCCACGCCCGCGGACGAGGTCGTGGGCGACACCAAGATCACGAGCGTCACCGTCAACAGCGGCAAGGACATCGTCGTCGGCACCACCCAGAAGAAGACCTTCACCATCTCGGTGACGGCCACCGACCCGACCGGCATCTACGACGGCTACGCCATGCTGTGGCACGGTTCGGACATGGACCACGTCGACGGCGCGATCGTCCCGGACGCCGACGCGGGCACCTGCACCGCCACCAACGCCACCACCGCGACCTGCAAGGTCACGGTCGTCGCCGACCCGAACGACAACATCTACGGCAACATCCTGGCCGGCACCTGGAAGGTGTGGGCCGGAGCCGTGGGCAACGACGCCGACTACACCACCATCGACGCCTACAAGACCGCCCGGGTGCAGCGCGCCTCCACGCAGACGGTCAACGCCGCCCCGGAGCCGGTGAAGAAGGGCAAGACCGTCACGGTCACCGGCAAGCTGTCCCGCGCCAACTGGGACGACCTCAAGTACCACGGCTACACGGGCCAGTCGGTGAAGCTGCAGTTCCGCAAGAAGACCAGCAGCACCTACACCACGCTCAAGACGATCAAGTCGGACAGCGTCGGCAACCTGAAGACGACCACGACGGCCACCGTCGACGGTTACTTCCGCTACAGCTTCGCGGGCACCACGACCACCCCGGCCGTCAGCGCCGCGGGTGACTACGTCGACGTGCAGTAGACCGACGTGCGGTAGCCGGACGCGGGGCCATCAGGTGACGTAGCCCTACGCGGGCACGCGGCGGTCGACCCATCTCCACAGGAACTCCAGGACGGCCGCCGCCGTCACCGAGATCAGCACCGCGACCCACGGCATCGTGGTGCCGACCAGCTTCAGCGCGAAGAAGTGCTGGAGCCTCGGCACCACGAGCACGAGCAGGAACGCCCCGCCCATCGAGGCGACGAGGCACACCCGCCACCAGGTGTAGGGCCGGGCGATGATCGCGAGCACCCACATCGAGACCAGGAACAGCGTCAGCGTCGCGGCGCTCGTCTCCGCCTCCAGCGAGCCCTCTCCCGTGTAGTAGTGGCGCGCGATCAGATACATCGCGAAGGTCGCCGCTCCCGCGACGACGCCGCCCGGGATCGAGTACCGCATCACCCGCCGCACGAAGTGGGGCTGGGCCCGCTCCTTGTTCGGGGCGAGGGCGAGGAAGAACGCCGGGACGCCGATCGTGAGGGTGGACAGCAGGGTCAGATGGCGCGGCAGGAAGGGGTACTCGACCTGCCAGCACACCACCAGGACGGCCAGCAGCACCGAGTAGACCGTCTTCACCAGGAACAGGGTCGCGACCCGGGTGATGTTCCCGATGACCCGGCGGCCCTCCCCGACCACCGAGGGCAGGGTCGAGAAGCTGTTGTTCAGCAGCACGATCTGGGCCACCGCGCGGGTCGCCTCGGACCCCGAGCCCATGCTCACCCCGATGTCGGCGTCCTTCAGGGCCAGGACGTCGTTCACGCCGTCGCCGGTCATCGCCACCGTGTGCCCGCGGGACTGAAGGGCGCCGACCATGTCCCGCTTCTGCTGCGGGGTGACCCGCCCGAAGACCGTGCCCTTCTCCAGGGACTTCGCCATCTCCTCGTGCTCGTCCGGCAGCCGGCGCGCGTCCACGACCTCGCCGGTGAGCCCCAGCTTTCCGGCGACCGCGCCCACCGACACCGCGTTGTCGCCGGAGATGACCTTGGCCTTGACGTCCTGGTCGGCGAAATAGCGCAGGGTGTCCGCCGCGTCCGGGCGCAGCCGCTGCTCCAGCACGACCAGCGCGGCGGGCCGGGCGGCCTTGGCGACGCCGGGGTCGTCGAGATCCTTGGTGGTCCGCGCGAGCAGCAGCACCCGCAGCCCCGCCTCGTTCAGCCGCTCGGTCTCGGCGAGTGCCGCGTCGTCGGCGGGCAGCAGCACATCGGGGGCGCCGAGCAGCCAGGTGCTCGACTCGCCGTTGCCCTCGCTGAAGCCGGCGCCGCTGTATTTGCGGGCGGAGGAAAAGGGCAGGGACTGGGTGCAGCGCCACTCCTCGCTGTCCGGGTAGGCGGCGATGATCGCCTGGAGGGAGGCGTTCGGCCGCGGATCGGACTCGCCGAGGGCGCCGAGGACCTTGCGCAGATACGACTCGTCGGTGCCGCCGAGCGGCCGTAGCTCGGTGACGTCCATGCCGCCCTCGGTGAGGGTGCCGGTCTTGTCGAGACAGACGGTGTCGATGCGAGCGAGGCCCTCGATGGCGGGAAGTTCCTGCACGAGGCACTGTTTTCGGCCAAGGCGGATGACGCCGATCGCGAAGGCGACGGAGGTGAGCAGGACCAGGCCCTCCGGGACCATCGGCACGATCCCGCCGACGGTCCGCGCCACGGAGTCCTTGAAGCCGTGCTGCTTGACGACGAGCTGGCTGATGACCAGGCCGATGGCGGTCGGGATCATCATCCACGTCACGTACTTGAGGATCGTGGAGATGCCGCTGCGCAGCTCCGAGTGGACCAGCGTGAACCGCGAGGCCTCCTCCGCGAGCTGCGCCGCGTACGCCTCCCGGCCCACCTTCGTCGCCGTGAAGGCACCGCTGCCCGCGACCACGAAGCTGCCCGACATCACCGGGTCGCCGGCGTGCTTGACCACGGGGTCGGCCTCGCCGGTGAGCAGCGACTCGTCGATCTCCAGCCCGTCGGCCTCCGCGCAGGTGCCGTCGACGGCGACCTTGTCGCCCGGCCCGATCTCGAGGAGGTCCCCGAGCACGATCTGCGAGGAACTCACCTCGGCGGCGACCCCGTCCCTGCGGACGGTCGGTTTCACCTCGCCGATCACCGCGAGCGAGTCCAGGGTCTTCTTGGCCCGCCACTCCTGGATGATGCCGATCCCGGTGTTGGCGATGATCACGTAGCCGAACAGGCTGTCCTGGAACGGTGCCACGAACAGCATCACCAGCCACAGGACACCGATGATCGCGTTGAACCGGGTGAACACGTTGGCCCGGACGATCTCGCCCACGGAGCGGCTGCTGCGCACCGGGACGTCGTTCACCTCGCCGCGCGCGACCCGTTCGGCCACCTCGGCGGCCGACAGCCCCTCGGCCCGCCGGGAGGCGGGTATCGGCACCGGGTGAACAGGATCGAGTCCGGCGCCCGCGTCGGTGTGGGTCATGCCCTCGACGGTACGTGCGGATATGCCGCTTCACCCGCCGAGTGGGCCAAACCTCCGACTTGCGGAGGAGGGGAGGCGGCGGGGAATGCCACCGTGGGTGGAGAGGAGCCCGTAGGGCCTGCCTGCCCTACTCCGTCACGGGGGTGCCGGCCGCCTGGGCGTGCTTGATCGCGGTGTCGCGCCTGCGGACGTACCAGATGCCGATCAGCCCGAGGCCCGCGCCGGCCAGGCAGGTCCACAGCCACCACAGGTGTCCGTGGTCGTCGAACCAGCCGTAGAACGGCAGCTGCACCAGGAAGAGGACGAACCAGAGGATCGTGCCGCCCGTGATGGTGGCGACGACGGGGCCCTCCAGGGGCTCCGGCGCCTCGTGCTTGGGGGTCCACTTCGCCATGTGCACAGCTTACGAGGGTCCGCGACCGGTTGTGTTCGCACCCGTCCTCCCCTTGTACGGCAAGGGTCTACGCGCGGAGATAGCGATTTCCAACTCATATGTTCATACTGAAACGGTCCGAGTCTGGCCAGTTGTATTCGTATGAATCACCAAAAGGGATCCGGGGGAAACCTTCTGGTGGTCGATCGCTGACCAGGCTCGATCATGTTCCCCGTCCCCCGCACGTTTGAGGACTCGCATGTCCACCTCGGCCGCCACCAAGGCCCCCGCCCCGCAGGAGCCGGAGTCCCGGCCCGCGCAGAGCGCCCTCGACCGCTTCTTCAAGATCTCCGAGCGGGGCTCCAGCCTTCCGCGGGAGATCCGCGGCGGCTTCGCCACCTTCTTCGCGATGGCGTACATCATCGTGCTGAACCCGATCATCCTGGGCAGCGCGAAGGACATGTACGGGCACCACCTGGACAACGGGCAGCTGGTCACCGCGACCGCGCTGACCGCGGCCTTCACCACGCTCCTCATGGGCGTCATCGGCAATGTGCCGATCGCGCTGGCGGCGGGCCTCGGCGTGAACACGGTCGTCGCCCTCCAGCTGGCGCCCCGGATGTCCTGGCCGGACGCCATGGGCATGGTGGTCCTCGCGGGCTTCATCGTGATGCTCCTGGTCGCCACCGGTCTGCGCGAGCGCGTCATGAACGCGGTGCCGCTCGGCCTGCGCAAGGGCATCGCGATCGGCATCGGCCTGTTCATCATGCTGATCGGCCTGGTCGACTCGGGCTTCGTCACGCGCATCCCGGACATCGCCCAGACGACCGTCCCGCTCCAGCTCGGCACCGACGGTCACCTGCACGGCTGGCCCGTGCTGATCTTCGTCCTCGGTACCCTGCTGACCCTCGCGCTGATCGTGCGCAAGGTGCCCGGCGCCATCCTCATCTCGATCGTCACCATGACGGTCGCCGCGGTGATCGTCAACGCTGTCACCACCGTCCCGTCCTGGGGCCTGACCACCCCGAAGTGGCCGGGCAACCCGGTCGCCAGCCCGGACTTCGGTCTGATCGGCCAGTTCAGCCTGTTCGGCGGCTTCGGCAAGGTCGGCGTGCTGACCGGCATCCTCTTCGTCTTCACCGTGCTGCTGTCGTGCTTCTTCGACGCGATGGGCACGATCATGGGCATCAGCGACGAGGCCAAGCTGACGGACGCGCAGGGCAACATGCCCGGCATCAACAAGGTCCTCTTCGTCGACGGTGTCGCCGTCGCCGCGGGCGGAGTCTCCTCCTCCTCGGCCACCACGTGCTTCGTGGAGTCCACGGCCGGCGTCGGCGAGGGTGCCCGCACGGGCTTCGCGAACGTGGTCACCGGCGCGCTGTTCGCCGTCGCCCTGTTCCTGACCCCCGTCGCCACGATGGTCCCGTCCCAGGCGGCCACCCCCGCGCTGATCGCGGTCGGCTTCCTGATCATGTCCCACTCGGTCAAGGAGATCGACTGGGCGGACTACACGATCGCCATCCCGGCCTTCGTGACGATGATGATGATGCCGTTCACCTACTCGATCACCAACGGCATCGGGATGGGCTTCATCACCTTCGTCGTCCTGCGCCTGGCGGCGGGCCGCGGCCGTGACATCCCGGTCGCCATGTACGTGGTGTCGGCCGTGTTCACCTTCTACTACCTCATGCCGGCCCTCGGCCTGACCTGAGCGGCCTCGGCCGAGCGGGGGGTCACGGGGCCCCCGACCGTGCCAGGGGTCACGTGACCCCGTAGAACTTCTCCGTCTCCTCGACGGCGGTCTGGAACCGCTCGTCGAAGTCGTCGCGAATGAGCGTCCGGACCACATAGTCCTGGACGCTCATTCCGCGTTTCGCGGCATGTTGTCGGAGCCGGTCGAGCAGCTCCCCGTCGATACGCAGGCTGAGCACGCTGGTCCCCATGCAGTCGAGGGTCGCCGCTTCCCGACCGGATGCGGGTCACTTTCCGGAGCGATCTCACTCATATGAGTGATCTCCGTGGCGGATGGCGCGTTTCACAGGGGCCCCATTGTTCTTTAGCGAGAGTAATGAGTTACGCTAAAGAACATGCCTGACCTCACCCATGGCGACGACGAGGCCGCCGTGAACGCCTTGCGCTCCGCAGTGATGCGGTTGTCGCGTCGACTCAAGCACCAGCGGGTCGACGAGTCGCTGAGCCCCACCGAGATGTCGGTGCTCGGCACCCTCGCCCGTTGCGGCAGCGCCACACCCGGCGAGCTCGCCCGCAAGGAACACGTGCAGCCGCCGTCGATGACCCGCATCGTCGCGCTGCTCGAAGCCAAGGGGCTCGTCAGGCTGGAGCCGCACCCCGACGACCGGCGCCAGAAGGTGGTGACGCAGACCGACAAGGCGGAGGCGATGCTCGAAGAGAGCCGCCGCAAGCGGAACGCGTTCCTCGCCGGACTGGTCGAGGCCCTCGACGAGGACGAATGGGCCAAGCTCCGCGAAGCCGCTCCCGTCCTGGAGAAGCTCGCGCACATCTGACCGACGGCGGCCTCCTTTCGCTCCCCGATCTCGGTCCGGAGCACCGGTCACCGACCGGAGCACTGATCTCGGTCCGGATCACCGGTCTCGGCCGGGATCACCGGTCACCGACCGGAGCACTGATCCCGGTCCGGATCACCGGTCACTGATCGGAGCAACGGAGGGCCCGCCCTTCCCCGCAAGCGCCGACGCCCCCATGACGCCGACGTCCACGACTGCCCTGGAGGCGAGCCCTTTTGAGTACGGGATCCGGAGCACACTCCGCCCCCGCACCAGCCACCCACGACCCCGAGGCCGCCCGCGACTCCCCCCGCTCCTCCTCGATGTTCAGCTCGCTGAAGATCCGGAACTACCGTCTGTTCTTCCTGGGCCAGGTCGTCTCCAACACCGGCACCTGGATGCAGCGCATCGCCCAGGACTGGCTGGTGCTCAGCCTGACCGGCTCCTCCGCCGCGGTCGGTATCACCACCGCGCTCCAGTTCCTGCCGATGCTGCTCTTCGGCCTGTACGGCGGTGTTCTCGTCGACCGTCTCCCCAAGCGCCCCACGCTGCTGGTGACCCAGACGGCGATGGCCCTCACCGGTCTCGCGCTCGCCTTCCTCACCCTCTCCGGCCACGTCCAGGTCTGGCACGTCTATCTCGCCGCGTTCGCCGTCGGTATGGCCACCGTCGTCGACAACCCGGCACGCCAGTCCTTCGTCTCCGAGATGGTCGGCCCCGGCCAGCTCCAGAACGCCGTCAGTCTGAACTCGGCCAACTTCCAGTCCGCGCGGCTGGTCGGACCCGCCGTCGCGGGCCTGCTGATCACCGGCGTGGGGACCGGCTGGGCCTTCCTGCTGAACGGCCTGTCGTTCGTGGCCCCGCTGGCGAGCCTGCTGCTGATGCGGGCCCGTGAACTGCACGTCGTCGAGCGGGCGCCGCGCGCCAAGGGCCAGCTCCGCGAGGGCCTGCGCTATGTCGCAGGGCGCCCCGAACTGATCTGGCCGATCGTCCTCGTCGGCTTCATCGGCACGTTCGGCTTCAACTTCCCCGTCTGGCTGTCGGCGTACGCGGACGACATCTTCGACTCGGGCGCCGGGGCCTACAGCCTCTTCAACACGCTGATAGCGCTGGGTTCGCTGGCCGGAGCGCTGCTCGCGGCCCGGCGCGGCACGGCCCGGCTGCGCGTGCTGATCGCCGCCGCGGTGGCGTTCGGCGCGCTGGAGGTGGTGGCCGCCACGGCCCCCACGCTCTGGCTGTTCTCGCTCCTGATGGTCCCGATCGGCATCTTCGGACTGACGGTGAACGTCACCGCGAACACCTCGGTCCAGATGGCCACCGACCCGGCCATGCGCGGCCGGGTCATGGCGCTGTTCATGATGGTCTTCGTGGGCGGCTCACCGCTCGGCGCGCCGCTGATCGGCTGGGTCACCGACGTCTACGGTCCCCGGGTGGGTTTCGCGCTCGGCGGGCTGGTCTCGATGACCGCGGCGACGGTGATCGGCCTGGTCCTGGCCCGCCTCGGCGGCCTGCGGGTCTCCCTCGGGTGGCATCACGGCCGCCCCAGGATCCGCTTCGTCCCGCGTGAGCGGAGCGAGGAGCAGCTCGCCACCGCGGTGTGACCAGGCGGTTCGGAGGCGGTCGGCCGGTTCACGCGGCCGGCCGCCTCGCGTACTCCGGTGTGCTGATCGCCGTTCCCTGGAAGGCTGGCCCCATGAGACTCTTCGCCGCGGTACTGCCCCCGGCCGGCGCGGTGCGTGAACTGGCCCCCGCGGTGGACGCGTTGCAGCGGACGCCGGGTGCGGACGCCTTGCGCTGGACGGGCCGCCCCGGCTGGCACTTCACCCTCGCGTTCTACGGAGAGGTCGCCGACGACCGCGTCCCGGACCTCGCCGAACGGCTGCTGCGGGCCGCCCGTCGCACCGACCCGTTCCCGCTGTCCCTGCGCGGCGGCGGGCACTTCGGCGGGCGTGCCCTGTGGGTGGGCGCGGCGGGGGACATCCAGACCATGCGGCTGCTGGCGGACCGGGCGGAGGCGGCGGGCCGCAAGGCGGGCGTCGAGATGGAGGAGCACCGCCGCTACCGGCCGCATCTGACGGTGGCCCGCAGCCGCGACTCCGCGGACTTCAAGCCGTACGTCGCCGCGCTGGACGCGTTCGCCGGGAAGCCCTGGACGGTGAGTGAGCTGTGTCTCGTCCGCAGCAACCTGCCGACGTCGGGAGTGCCCGGTGAGCAGCCCCGATACGAAACGGTGGCCGGTTTCCCGCTGGGGGCGGGCGACGGGACCGGTCCGGCGGCCCGTTAACCTCGTTGGCGTGAACCCGAAGACCCGTAACCGGATCATGGCCGGCGTGCTCGTGCTGATGTTCTTCGTCGTGGCCATGGCGGCGGCGGTCAGGTAGCGACCGCCACCGCTGGGCGCTCCTCCTACCAGGCGAACGCCTCGGGGGACGGGCCCGGGCCGGGGAAGATCTCGTCGAGCCCCTCCAGGACCTCCTCCGACAGCTCAAGCTCCACCGCGCGCAGCGCCGATTCGAGCTGCTCCGCGGTGCGCGGACCCACGATGGGGCCGGTGACACCGGGACGGGTCAGCAGCCAGGCCAGCGCGGCCTCTCCGGGCTCCAGACCGTGCTTCTCCAGCAGATCCTCGTACGACTGGATCTGGGCGCGTACGGCCGTGTTGGCGAGGGCGTCGGCGGACCTGCCGCTCGCCCGGCGGCCGCCCTCGACCTCCTTCTTGATCACACCGCCCAGCAGTCCGCCGTGCAGCGGCGACCAGGGGATGACGCCGAGTCCGTACTCCTCGGCGGCCGGGATGACCTCCATCTCGGCGCGGCGCTCGGCGAGGTTGTAGAGGCACTGCTCGCTGACCAGGCCGATGGTCCCGCCGCGGCGGGCGGCGATCTCGTTGGCCTGGGCGATCTTGTAGCCGGGGAAGTTGCTGGATCCCACGTAGAGGATCTTCCCCTGCCGTACCAGGACGTCGACCGCCTGCCAGATCTCCTCGAAGGGGGTGGACCGGTCGACGTGGTGGAACTGGTAGACGTCGATGTAGTCGGTCTGGAGCCGCTTCAGGCTGGCCTCGACCGCGCGCCGGATGTTGAGGGCGGAGAGCTTGTCGTGGTTGGGCCACGGGTCGCCCTCGGCGCCCATGTTCCCGTACACCTTGGTGGCGAGGACCGTCCGGTCGCGGCGGTCGCCGCCCTGGGCGAACCAGTTGCCGATGATCGATTCCGTACGGCCCTTGTTCTCGCCCCAGCCGTACACGTTCGCCGTGTCGAAGTAATTGATTCCGGCGTCCAGCGCCGCGTCCATGATGGCGTGGCTGTCGGCCTCGTCCGTCTGCGGTCCGAAGTTCATCGTGCCGAGGACGAGCCGGCTGACCTTGAGCCCCGTGCGTCCGAGCTGTGTGTACTTCATGGACCACAAGCCAACGGCGTGGAGTGCGCTCTAGGCAAGAGCGGGGCCGGTCGGCCGACGGCGCCCCGGGGTGTGGTCAGGCCGGCGCGGCCGTGTACGGCTCGCCCAGGTCCCAGGCCTGGTGCATCGCCTCCGCGAAACCCTCCGCGATCTTGTGTTCGCCGCTCGCGTTCGGATGGGTGCCGTCGTACGTGTCGAAGGTGATGTCGTACGAGGCGGGCGGGGACGCGAGCAGCAGCGGGGAGCGTGGTTCGTCGAGGTCGGCGACCGCCTTGGCGAGGAGCTCGTTGAAGGCGGCCACCTCGGTGGCGAAGGGGGCGTCGGACTCGGCGCGGACGTTCGGTATCACCGGGAGCAGGACCATGCGGACGCGCGGGTTCGCGGCGCGGGCCTCCTCGACGAAGACGCGGACGTTGTCGGCGGTCTGCGCGGCGTTGGTGTAGAAGCCGAGGTCGATGAGGCCGAGCGAGACCAGCAGGACGTCGGCGCGCTGCGCGCGGACCGTCTCGCGGATCATCGGGGCCATGTGCAGCCAGCCCTCGCCCCAGCCGGCCAGGTGGGCGCGGGGGAATTCGGGGTCCGCGTACTCGTGCGAGTCGGGGGAGCCCGTGGCCTTGTCGTAGAGCGCCTCGCGCGGGCCGACGATCTTGAACGGGCCCCCGTACGTCGCCCGCAGGTGCTGCCACATCCGGTAACGCCACGTGTGTTCGCCCGCGCTACCGATCGTCATGGAGTCGCCGACGGGCATGAACCTGAGCATCCGATCATCATGAACGATCGGTCCGGGCGCCACGGGCCGCCACGGTGTGAAGCTGGACACGCCCGCGGGCGGTCCGGCGCGGTACAGGGGGCCGGGCGGGGCGCGAGGTCCGGGCGGTACGGGTCCCGGCGGGCGCCGGTCACATGAACAGGCCGGTGGGATGGCAGGCTTGGGCCATGCGCCGATCGCACTCGTTCGTGTCCGGAGCCGCCGCCGGAACCCTTGCCGGAGCGGCCCTCGTCCTCGCCCTGGCGGCGCCCGCCCTCGCCGACGGAGGGGACGGCGGATTCACCATCAAGGATCCCCGGATCAAGGAGTCCAGCGGCCTCGCCGCCTCACGCGCCCACCCGGGCGTCTACTGGACCCACAACGACAGTGACGACGGGCCCTACCTCTACGCGGTCGACAGCAGGACGGGCCGGACCGTCGCCACGGTCACCATGAGCGGGGTCGGCGCTCCCCGGGACGTGGAGGCGATCTCCCTCGGCCCCGACGGCGACCTGTACGTCGGTGACATCGGCGACAACCTCGGCGGCTCGTGGGACCACGTGTGGATCTACAAGCTCCCCGAGCCGAAGGTCCTCAAGGATCAGACGATCCGCGCCACCCAGTACGTCGTGAAGTACGCGGACGGTCCCCGCAACGCGGAGGCGCTGATGGTGCACCCCAAGACGGGGCGCGTCTACATCGCCGACAAGGACGAGGACGGCGGCCACCTGTACGAGGGCCCCGCCGAGCTCTCCGCCTCCGCCACCAACGTCTTCAAGCCCGTCGCCACCATCGACCTCTGGGTCACCGACGGCGCCTTCTCGCCCGACGGCCGGCAGCTCGCCGTGCGTGGCTATTTCGGCGGCATCGCCTACTCCTGGAACGGCGGGCGGATCAAGCGCCTGGAGCGCCTGAACGTGCCCCTCCAGGGCCAGGGTGAGTCGATCACCTACACCCCCGACGGATCGACGCTCCTGTACGGCAGTGAGGGCGCGGACAGTGGCGTGGAGCCCGAGGACGCGCCGGGTGCCGCGGGGTCCGGCTCCAACTCGCCCTCCAAGGACGGCGGTTCCGCGGACGGGGGCGCCAGCGGCGACGGAACGAGCGGTCAGGTGAAGATCGGCGCCATCGCGGTCGCGGCCCTGTTCGCCGTGGTGTTCGGCTTCAAGCGGCTGCGCCGCCGCTGACCACGGCCTCGGCCCGCGTCACGACGGACGGCGGCCGCGGGCCCGTACGCGACGGACGGCGGCCGAGGGCCGTACGCGACGGACGGCGGCCAGGGCCCCGGTACACACGGCGAAGGGGCGTCCGGCACGCTCGCGCGCCGGACGCCCCTTCGAGGCCGGGACGGTTACAGCTTCTCGATCACGTAGTCGATGCAGTGCGTCAGCGCCTCGACGTCCGCCGGGTCGATCGCCGGGAACATGGCGACGCGCAGCTGGTTGCGGCCGAGCTTGCGGTAGGGCTCGGTGTCGACGATGCCGTTGGCGCGCAGGACCTTGGCGACCGCGGCGGCGTCGATCTCCTCGGCGAAGTCGATCGTGCCGATGACCTGCGAGCGCTTGGCCGCGTCCGTCACGAACGGGGTGGCGTACTTGCTGTCCTCGGCCCAGCGGTACAGGCGGGTCGAGGAGTCCTTGGTCCGGGCGGCCGACCAGGCGAGGCCGCCCTGGCCGTTGATCCACTCGATCTGCTCGTTGAGCAGGAAGATCGTGGCCAGCGCCGGGGTGTTGTACGTCTGGTTCTTGCGCGAGTTGTCGATCGCCGTGGGCAGCGAGAAGAACTCCGGGACGTGGCGGCCCGAGGCGTGGATGCGCTCGGCGCGCTCGATCGCGGCCGGGGAGAACACGCCGATCCACAGTCCGCCGTCGGAGGCGAAGGACTTCTGCGGGGCGAAGTAGTAGACGTCGGTCTCGGCGATGTCGACGGGCAGGCCGCCGGCGCCGGAGGTGGCGTCCACCAGGACCAGGGAGCCCTCGTCGGCGCCCGCGACCCGCTTGACCGGGGCGGCGACACCGGTCGAGGTCTCGTTGTGGGTGAAGGCGTAGACGTCGACGCCCGCCTCGGCGACCGGCTCGGGGTGCGTGCCCGGGTCGGAGGAGACCACGGTCGGCTCGGCGAGCCACGGGGCCAGCTTGGCCGCCTTCGCGAACTTGGAGGAGAACTCGCCGAACGTGAGGTGCTGCGACTTGTTCTCGATCAGGCCGTGCGTCGCGACGTCCCAGAACGCGGTGGAGCCGCCGTTGCCGAGGACGACCTCGTATCCGTCGGGCAGGGAGAACAGCTCGCGCACGCCCTCGCGTACCTTGCCGACCAGGTTCTTGACCGGGGCCTGGCGGTGGGATGTGCCGAGCAGGGAGCCGCCGGTCGCGGCGAGCGCGTCCAGGGCCTCCGTCCGCACCTTGGAGGGGCCGGCGCCGAATCGTCCGTCGGCGGGCTTGAGGTCAGCGGGGATCTGGATATCAGCCACGCCAGGAGCCTAGCCGGTGCGGGAAACCTCGGTGAAACGTCGTCCGTCGGCTGAGACGGGGCGTGTTGACGGCCGCGGGCGGGGGGGGGGGGGGGGGCGCGGGGGGGCCCCGGCCCCCCCCCCCCCGGGGGGGGGGGGGGGGGGGGGGGGGGGGGGGGGGGGCGGGCGGGGGGGGGGGGGGGGCGGGGGGGGGCCCCCCCCCCGGGCCGGCGGCTCATGGGGTCCGGCTATCCGGCGGTGAGCTTGACGGGCAGCTCGAACAGGTCGTTCTGCGTCACCACCGGCTTGTTGCGGAGCTCCGACACCGGGACGGCCAGGTCCAGGGCGGGGAAGCGCTCGTACAGGGCGGGCAGGGCGACGCCCGCCTCCAGGCGGGACAGGGCCGCGCCGGGGCAGACGTGGGGTCCGTGGCCGAAGGAGATGTGCCGGTTCTTGCCGGTGCGGCTGACGTCGAACTCGCCCGCGGTGGGTCCGTGGGCGTTCTCGTCGCGGCCGATCGCGCCGTAGGACACGATGAGCGCGTCGCCTGCCGGGATCACCTTGTCGCCGACCGGGACGTCCTCCGTGGCGAAGCGGATGAGGACGTGGGAGGTCGGGGTGGAGTGGCGCAGGGTCTCCTCGACGACCGCGGACCAGTCGGCCTCGCCGGACAGCACGAGGGCGCGCTGGTCGGGGTGGGCGGACAGGTTGACGACCGCGTTGACGATGAGGGAGATGGTCGTCTCGTGGCCGGCCGCGACCATCAGCTGGAGGGTGGAGACGATCTCGGCGTCGGTGAGGTGGTCGCCGTCCTCGGAGGCCAGGATCAGCGCGCTCGTCAGGTCGTCGCCCGGCTCGGCGCGCTTGGCCGCCACCGTCTCCGCCATGATCCCGGCCAGCTCGGTGAGGGTCGCGATGACCTCGGCGGGCGGGGTCTGCGTCGAGAAGAACTTCTCGAAGAGCTCCTTCAGACGCGGCAGCCGGGACTCCTCGATGCCCATGAGGTCGGCGATCACGTACATGGGCAGGGGGTAGGCGAAGTCGGCCTTCAGGTCGACGACGTCCCCGGTGAGGTTGTCGAGCAGACTCTCCGTCAGCTTCGCGATCCGCTCCCGCATCTGCTCCACCCGGCGGGGGGTCAGCGCCTGCGCCACCAGGGTGCGCATCCGCCGGTGGTCCGCGCCGTCCACGGTGAGCATGGAGCGGCCGGGGTTGGCGAGTCCGATCAGCGGCCAGTCGGGGGCGATCTCGCCGCGCTGCCAGGCGCCCCAGACGTTGATGTCCTTCACCAGACGGGGGTCCGTGAGCAGGGCGCGCGCCTCGGCGTGGTGGGTGACCGCCCACACCGGCACACCGCCGGGCAGTTCGACGGCGGCGAGCGGCCCCGCTGCGCGCAGCGCGGCGCTCTCGCCGTCGAGGTCGGTGACGAAGGGGTCCAGGACTATGCGGGTCTCTTCGGTACCGGTGGTCATGCGGGGGTGCCTCCAAGGGCTGGGTGGGGGTGACGCGTTTTCCCCGGGGCATGGGGACAGCCCCGGGCCCCGGCCGGGCGGGTGCGCCGGCCGGGTGGCAACGGGGTCTCAGAGGACGGGTACGGGTGTGAAACGTACGGGCAGTTCGTTCAGCCCCCGCAGCCACGGGGAGGGGCGCCGGGTCAGCGAGTCGGCGGGTACCGCCAGGTCGATGTCCGGGAGCCGGTCCAGGACGATCTCGATGCCGGTCCGCGCGATGACCTCGGCGACCTCCTGTGCCGGGAACGGGCAGCGGTGCTCCCCGTGGCCGAAGGAGAAGTGGGCGTTGTTGCCGCCGGTGAGGGCGGAACTGTCGGTGCGGACCTGGGGGTCGGAGTTGGCGCCCTGGAGGCCGAGCAGCAGCAGGTCGCCGGCCCGGATGCGGCGGCCGCCGAGCTGGGTGTTGCGGGAGGCCCAGCGCCCGGCCACGTTCTGGGTGGGGGTGTCCTCCCACAGGACCTCGTTCATGGCCTCGGCGACGCTGTGCCGGCCGCCGAACAGGGAGGCGGCGAACCGTTCGTCGGTGAGCATCAGGCGCAGCGAGTTGCCGATCCAGTCGGCCGTCGGCTGGTGGCCGGCGGCCATCATGACCATGAGGTCCTGGACGATCTCCATGTCGTCGAAGCCCGCGGTGTTCGCGAGCATCCGGGACACGACGTCGGCGGCGGGCGCTTCCTTGCGGTCGGCGATCAACTGGGCCATGGAGGACGCCAGATGCTGCTGTCCGGCCAGCGCGCCCGCACGCCCGTTGATCATGTCGTTCAGGGCCGTGACCAGGCCGGGACCCTGCTCGTCCGCGAAGCCGTAGAGCGTCGCGAGGACCCGTACGGGCAGCAGGGCCGCGTAGTCGCCGATGAGGTCCGTCTCGCCCTTGGGGCAGATCGCGTCGATCAGCTCGTCGGCGAACTTCTCTGCCTGGGAGCGCAGTTCGGAGGGGTCGACGGCTTCGAGGGCGTCGCTGATCATCGCGGCGCGCTCGCGGTGGCGCTCGCCGACGGTGTACAGGATGGAGGGCTGTTTGCGGCCGATCATCGGCAGCAGCGGCCAGTCGTCGGGGACACGGTCCCACTGGCTCCACAGCTCCGAGTCCCGGCTGAACAGCTGGGGATCACCGGTGACCTGGTGCAGTTCGCGGTAGCCGAGCACGAGCCAGGCGGGGATGTCGCCGTCGAGGACGACCGGCACGACGGATCCGTGGTCGCGCCGCATCTCCCGGTACAGCTCGGCGGGTTCGGTCTGGAACCGCGGCCCGCCGAGGGGGACGGGCGCGGTTACGGAAGCGGGGGTCACAGCGCGGGCTCCGGTGAGTGAAGGGCGCCTTCCGCGGCTGCGGCGCCGTGACGGGCGTAGCGGGACTGGAGGTGTTCCACCAGCGTGATCAGCACCTGCTTGCTGGACTCCCGGGAGCGGGCGTCGCAGTCGAGCAGCGGTACGTCCGGGTCGAGGTCGAGGGCCTCGCGGATCTGCGCGGGGGTGTGCGGGGGCCCGCCGAAGTCGTTGCAGGCCACGATGAAGGGTGTGCCGTGGTGCTCCAGCCGGTCGATGGCGTACCAGGATTCGTCGATGCGGCGGGTGTCGACCAGGACGATCGCCCCGAGCGTTCCGGAGAACAGCCGGTCCCACAGGAACCAGAACCGCTCCTGCCCGGGTGCGCCGAACAGGTACAGGATGTTGTGCGTGTCCAGCGTGATGCGTCCGAAGTCGAAGGCGACGGTGGTCGCGGACTTGCCGCGCACCTCGCTGATGTCGTCGACGTTCTCGCCGGCCTGCGTCATCGTCTCCTCGGTGTTGAGGGGACGGATCTCGCTGACCGAGCGGACGAGCGTCGTCTTGCCGACACCGAAGCCGCCCACGATCACGATCTTGAGGCCGTTGTCGGCGGACGCGGACAGGGGCGCACGAGCGTCAGAGGTTACGGAGTCCAACGAGCACCTGCTCCAGGATGTCGGGATCGGGAAGACCGGAGGGAACAGTGGTGTGCGGGTGACGGGCGCTGACACGGCCCGTGGAGAGCAGGTCGGAGAGCAGGACGCGGGTGATCGACACCGGCAGTCTCAGCTCCGCCGCGATCTCCACGACGGCCGTCGGCCGCTCGCACATCCGCAGGATCGCGGCGTGCTCGGACTGCATGCCCACCACCGGGTCGCACTCGGCGACCACCAGTGTCACGAGGTCGAAGGGGGTGTCGGGGCCGGACCGGGTGCGCCCTCCGGTGAGGGTGTACAGCCGGTCGGGCGCGTCGTCCCTGCCAGGACGGCTCATGACGACCGGGGCGGCGAGGTCAGGTGCTCCCCGAGTTGTTCCACGAGTTCGCTCATGTTGTGTCCCACCAGTCCGGCGTCGGCGTCCTCGGCGGTGACGACGGCGAGGTGCGCTCCGTCGCCCGCCTCCACGATGAACAGCACTCCTCCGTAGAACTCGGCCATCGCCGAGCGCACGCCCCCGCTGCCGTCGCCGAACTCCACGGAGGCGCCGTGGGACAGCGACTGGATGCCGGCGGCGATGGCGGCGAGCTGGTCGGCCTGGTCGACCGACAGCTCCGGAGTGCGGCACAGCTTCAGTCCGTCGCGGGAGAGCACAAGCGCGTGCCGTGCGCCCGGGGTGCGCTCAAGGAGGCCCTCGATGAGCCAGGTGAGCTTCTCGTCGGCGGTGATGGTGCCGGTCATGGGGTGGTGTCGCCTTCCGGGAGCGCGGTGGGGGTGGTGGGGATCGGGTTGGGGGAACTGGTGGACGCGGTCGCGTGGTCCTCGGGCCGTGCCGGTGCTTCGGCCCGGGGCGGATCGTCGGCCGGCACGGGTCCGGGGGCGCCCGGTGCCGTGCCGCGCACCGCCTGGCGGAAGGTGCCGAAGCGGGCGGCGGACCGGGTCTTCGGGTCGTCGCCGGTACGGGGTTCGGGGGCGGCCGGGGGTGTGACGTGTGAGCGGCTGCGCTCGGCGTGGGCGAGGGTGCGTCCGCGGCGGCGCTTGGGCAGGCCGCCGGTGGACGGGAGGCCCTGCTCGTGCCGGGGCGAGTCGTGGGTCGGGACGGGCTCCGGGTCGAGGTCGCGGGCCGCGCGGGCGGCGGCGTACGAAACGGGAGACGCCGGAGACACGGGGGACGCCGCGGATTCCTGGTGATCCGGGGACCGCCGGGACTCCGACGGTTCCTGGTCATCTCGGGGCCTCGGCGCGGAGGTGTGGCCCTCGACGGCGGCCGGGGCGGAGGCGACGGGCTCGGCGGGCAGCGGGGCCGCGGAGAGGTGGAGGCTGGGCTGGGTGAGGATGTCCTGCGGTATCAGGACCAGGACGCCGGTGCCGCCGCGGGCGGAGGGCCGGAAGGACACCTTCAGACCGTGCTTGCGGGCGAGCCGGCCGACCACCGAGAGGCCGAGGCGGGTGCCGGTGAGGCCGCCGAGCCCGGACCGGGGTCCGACGACGCCGGTGACGGCGCGTTCGGCGCGGCGCAGCTGGACGTCTCCCATCACCAGGCCGCTGTCCTCGACGGAGACGATGACACCGGCGGGGACCTCCTCGACGTACACGTGCACTTCGGCGGTGGGCGGCGAGAAGTTGGCGGCGTTGTCGAGGAGTTCGGCGATCGCGTGCATGACGCCCTCGGCGGCGTGTCCGGCGACCGCGACCTCGCTGGCGGAGTGGACGCGCACCCGCTGGTAGCCGCCGATACGGCCCATGGCGCCGCGCAGGATCGACTCCATGACGATCGGGCGGGCCCAGCGGCGCCCCGAGCGCGCGCCCGCGAGGACGGCGACGGAGTCGGCGAGGCGGCCCGCCTGCGCGGTGCGGTGGTCGAGGTGGAGCAGGTCCGTGAGGACGTCCTCGTCGGAGTGCCTCTCCTCCATCGCGCGCAGGTCGGCCAGCATGCCGGTGGACAGCGCCTGCATGCGTCCGGCCGCGTTGGCGATCGCCGAGATCGCGGCGGCGCGGTCGGCGACGGCCTGTCTGACCCGCTCGGAGAGTTCGGCGTTGCGTTCGGTGAGCCGGGCGCGGTCGCCGGTGAGCAGTTCCCGCTCCCTGGCGAACTCCTCGGTGAGCCGGGCGTGTTCGCGGGCGGCCGTCTCGGTCAGGCGGACCCGTTCCTGGGCCGCGCTCTCGGCCGCGCGGGCGCGTTCGCGGGCGGCCTCGTCGGCGAGCCTGGCCCGGTCCTGGCCGAACTCCTCCGCCAGCCGGGCGCGTTCCTGAAGGAGCCGGCCGGCGTCCTTCGTCACGCTGTCGAGGCGGCGCAGGGCGAGTCGCCTGCTCTGCGCGGCGTGGGCGGCCACGGCGACGGCGGCGCACAGCAGCACCGCGGCGGTGCCGGTGCCCCAGGCGAGGGCTACGCGGGCCGGTTCGGGGGCGAGCAGGACGGCGGCCACCACCGCGGCCGCGGCCGGGACGGCGGCGGCCAGCGCGGCTTTCGCCGTCGTGCGGGGGGTGGGTCGTTCGCCGGAGGGCAGGGGCGGGGTCATCAATCGGTCCTCGGTCGTGTTCCTGGGGGGAGAACGTGTCCTCGGTCGTGTCCTCGGTCGGTCCTGGGCGAGAAGCGACACTCGATGCTCAACTCGCGGTCACTATATGAGAGTTCGTGATCCGATTGGGAGGCTTCGGGAAGCGGTTTCATGATCGCCCCCGCATTTCGGTGCCTTTCGGGTGCCCGGCCGCAGGGCCGCCGCCGGTGCCCGGCGGCATCCTGGAGACATGACGGATCTGGGTGGACGGCCGAACGGACGACCGAACGGACGGCCCGCGGGGCGGTCGGAGGGGCAGCCGGACGGACGGCCGGAGGGGCAGCCGGACGGGCCGGCCGGACGGCTCCGGTCCGAGCTGGCGGGGGCCGTGCGCGGCGAGGTCTCCTTCGACCCGACGGCGCGGGCGCTGGCCACCATGGACGCCTCCAACTACCGGCGCGTACCGCTCGGCGTGGTGGCCCCGCGGGACGCCGAGGACGTGGCCGCCGCGCTCGCCGTGTGCCGCGCCCACGCGGTGCCGGTCGTGGCGCGCGGCGGCGGCACCTCGATCGCCGGACAGGCCACGGGCACCGGCGTCGTCCTGGACTTCACCCGCCACATGAACCGGGTCCTCGCGCTGGACCCGGAGGCCCGTACGGCCGTCGTCCAGCCCGGTGCCGTCCTGGACCGTCTCCAGGAGGCCGCCGCCCCGCACGGACTGCGCTTCGGCCCCGACCCCTCCACGCACAGCCGCTGCACCCTCGGCGGGATGATCGGCAACAACTCCTGCGGCTCCCACTCGGTCGCCTGGGGCACCACGGCGGACAACGTGCGGGAGCTCTCGGTCGTCGGCGCGGCCGGGGACACCCGCCGCCTCGGCCGGGACTGGCAGGGCGCCCCGGACGGCCTGAGGGCCCTGGTCGAGAGCGAGTTGGCGCTGCTGCGGACCGGCTTCCCCGATTTGCCGCGGCGGATCTCCGGGTACGCCCTGGACGCGCTCCTGCCCGAACGCGGCGCCGACGTGGCCCGCGCCTTCTGCGGCTCCGAGGGCACCTGGGGCCTGCTCACCGAGGCGGTCGTCCGCCTGGTCGAGGCACCCCGGGCACGGGCGCTGGCCGTCCTGGCCTACCCCGACGAGAGCGCCGCCGCGGACGCCGCGGCCGGCCTGCTCCGGTACGGGCCGCTGACCGTGGAGGGGATGGCCGCCGATCTCGTGCCCGCGGACGCGGGGCTGCCGCGCGGCGGGGCCTGGCTGTTCGTGGAGACGGGCGGCGGAACGCCGGCGGAGGCACGCGCGCGTGCGGACACGATCGTGCGGGCCGCGGACACCGGGGACGCCCTGGTTGTCACCGACCCGGCGGGGCAGCGGGCGCTGTGGCGGCTGCGGGAGGACGCGAGCGGCACGGCGACCCGGATGCCGTACGCCGGGGACGGCTCCCCGCCCGGCGCGGGCCGCGGGCTCGGCAAGGAGGCCTGGCCCGGCTGGGAGGACTGCGCGGTGCCGCCCGCCCGCCTCGGCGCGTATCTGCGGGACTTCCGGGCCCTGCTCGCCGCCCACGGGCTGCACGGCACCCCGTACGGCCACTTCGGCGACGGCTGCGTCCACGTCCGGATCGACTTCGACCTGATCTCCGCGGCGGGCGTCACCCGCTTCCGGCGCTTCTCGGAGGACGCCGCCAACCTCGTCGTCTCGCACGGGGGCTCGCTGTCCGGGGAGCACGGCGACGGACAGGCCCGCGCGGAACTGCTGCCCGCGATGTACGGAGCGGAGATGGTCCGCCTCTTCGAACGGGCGAAGGACCTCTGGGACCCGCGGGGGCTGCTCAACCCCGGCATGCTCGTGCGCCCGCACCGGCTGGATCAGAACCTGCGGTTCGCGGTGCTGCCGAAGCGCCCGGTGGACGTGGAGTTCGGCTATCCGGCGGACGGCGGCGACTTCTCGGCGGCGGTGCGCCGCTGCGTGGGTGTCGCCAAGTGCCGTACGGCGTCGGTCCCGGGCGGCGCCGAGGTCATGTGCCCCTCCTTCCGGGCGACCGGCGAGGAGGCGCACTCCACGCGCGGGCGGGCCAGGCTGCTGCACGAGATGCTCGCCGGGGAGATCGTCACCGACGGGTGGCGCTCGACGGAGGTCCGGGACGCGCTGGACCTGTGCCTGTCGTGCAAGGGATGCAGGTCCGACTGCCCGGTCGGCGTCGACATGGCCACGTACAAGGCGGAGTTCCTCCACCACCACTACGCGGGCCGCCGCCGTCCCGCCGCGCACTACGCCCTGGGGCGGCTCCCCTTCTGGCTCGCGGCCGTGACCCGCACCCGCTCGGCCCGGCTCGTCAACTCCCTCGCGTCCCTGCGCCCCTTGGCCGCCGCCGCCAAGCGCCTTGCCGGTGTCGCACCCGGACGGGAGATCCCGCGGCTGGCGCCGGAGACGTTCAGCCGGTGGTGGTCGGCCCGGTTCCGGGACCGGGCACGGGCGGGCGAGCGCGAACGGCGCCGGGGCGGGCAGGGCACTCCGGGCGGACCGGGCGGACCGGGCGGGGAGAGGCGCGGGGGCGGGCGGCCCGTGGACGAGCTGTTCCCGGGCTTCGGCCGCACGACGGTCCTCCTGTGGCCGGACACCTTCACCGAGCACCTGGAACCCTCCGTCGGACGTGCCGCCGTGCGGGTCCTGGAGGCCGCCGGACTGGCCGTCCTGCTGCCGCCGAGGACGGTGTGGAGGCACGGGCCCGTCGGCGACGGCGTCACCAGGGGCCCGCTGCGCCTCGGCACCCTGCTCCCGCGCCGCCGCCATCGCGTCTGCTGCGGGCTGACGTACGTCTCGACCGGCCAGCTCGACCGCGCCCGCGCCGTCCTGCGACGCACCCTCGACCTCGTCGAGCCCTACCTCGCCATGGACGGCCTCCCGGTCGTCGTGCTGGAGCCGAGCTGCGCCGCGGCCCTGCGCACCGACCTGCCCGACCTGCTGCCGGGCGACCCGCGCGCGGCGCGACTGGCGGCGGCGGTGGTGACCTTCGCGGAGGCGCTGGAGCGGCACGCGCCGGGCTGGACGCCACCGCGCCTGGACCGCCCGGCGGCCGGCCAGACGCACTGCCATCAGCACGCGGTCCTCGGCGACGCGGCCGAACGCCGGCTGCGCGACGCGGCCGGCCTGACCGGCACCCTCGCGGGCGGCTGCTGCGGACTCGCGGGCAACTTCGGCTTCGAGAGGGGCCACGAGGAGGTGTCGCGGGCCTGCGCGGAGGAACAGCTGCTCCCGGCGGTACGGGCGGCCGACGACAGCGCGGTGATCCTCGCCGACGGCTTCTCCTGCCGCACCCAGCTGGCCCAGCTCTCCGGCCGCCGGGGCCGCCACCTGGCGGAGGTCCTGGCCGAGGCGCTGGAGAACGGCCCGCGGGACGACGGGTCCGCGCCCACCGCGTAAGTACGCTGGGCTTTCACCGGCCGAAGACCTTCGAGGAGCGACGCGCATGACTCTCCGCCTGCAGGCGATCACCCGCGACGAGCACCTGGCGTTCGTCCGCTCGCGGCCCTCGGCCAGCCATATGCAGGTGCCGTCCTGGGGGGACGTGAAGCCGGACTGGCGTGCGGAGAGTCTCGGCTGGTTCGACACGGACGGCCGCCTCCAGGGGGCCGGCCTCGTGCTGCTGCGCCCGCTGCCGAAGATCAAGCGGTATCTCGCGTACCTGCCCGAGGGCCCCGTCATCGACTGGCACGACCCGGACCTCGCCGAACGCTGGCTCCGGCCGATGGTGGCGCATCTGAAGTCACGCGGGGCGTTCACCGTGAAGATGGGCCCGCCCGTGGTGGCGCGCCGCTGGAGCGCCGACACGGTCAAGACGGCCATCGCCGACCCGGCGGCACGGCGCCTCGGCGAGGTGACGGCCACCGCGGACGAACCGGGCGCCGCCGAGATCGCCGAGCGGCTGCGGGCGATGGGCTGGCAGCGGACCGAGCCGGGCGGCGAGGACGGCTTCGCGGCGGGACAGCCGCGCTACGTCTTCCAGGTCCCCTTCGCCGGACGGTCGCTGGAGGAGATCCACCGGGGCCTCAACCAGCAGTGGCGGCGCAACATCAAGAAGGCCGACAAGGCCGGCGTCCAGGTGGTCCGGGGCGGCTACGACGACCTGCCCGCGTTCTACGAGCTCTACGCGGAGACGGCGGAACGCGACCGTTTCATCCCGCGCCCGCTGCCCTACTTCCAGCGGATGTGGACCTCGCTGACGGCCGAGGACCCCGACCGCATGCGGCTCTACCTCGCCCGCCACGAGGGCGACGTCCTCGCCGCGGCCACCATGCTGACCGTCGGCAGCCATGTCTGGTACTCCTACGGGGCCTCCACCGGCCGCAAGCGCGAGGTCCAGCCCAACAACGCCATCCAGTGGCGCATGATGACCGACGCCCACGCGCTGGGCGCGGCCGTCTACGACTTCCGCGGGATCACCGACACCCTCGACGAGAGCGACCACCTCGTGGGCCTGCTGCGCTTCAAGGCGGGTGCGGGCGGCGAGGCCGCGGAGTACCTCGGGGAGTGGGACCTCCCCATCAACCGGCTGCTGCACAAGGCACTGGACGTCTACATGGCCCGTCGCTGAACGGCCCGCGGCCGGACGGCCCGCCTTCGGCCGGCCCGCCTTCGGCCGGCCCGTCGCCGGCCGGACCGTCGGCTAGGCGGGGCGTCCCGGTCCGGGTCCCGGCACCCAGGGGTGGGTCCGGTCTCGGTATCCAGGACAGTTACATAAGCAGTTCACACTCCTGACGAAGTCTATTACCCTGGACTCGGCAGTACATCGTGATGAACACCTGACCGAGCCAGCCTCCAGGACCGCCCGTGAGCACCTCCAGCGCCACCACCTCGTCGCCCGCGCCCGTCTCCGGGACGGAGCACGCCCCCGTGTCCTCGGGCGGGGCTCCCGGCCGTCTCGGTTCCCTCGGGCCCGTCGGGCTGGTGCTGGCCGGAGGGATCTCGGTCCAGTTCGGCGGAGCCCTCGCGGTGACCCTCATGCCGAGGGCCGGAGCACTCGGTGTGGTGACCCTGCGCCTGCTCGCCGCCGCGGTGATCCTTCTCGTGGTCTGCCGCCCCCGGCTGCGCGGCCACTCGCGCACCGACTGGGGGACCGTCGCCGTCTTCGGCATCGCCATGGGCGCGATGAACGGCCTCTTCTACGAGTCGGTCGCCCGCATCCCCCTCGGCGCCGCCGTCACCCTGGAGGTGCTCGGCCCCCTCGCCCTCTCGGTGCTCGCCTCCCGCCGCGCGGTCAACGCGGTCTGGGCGGGCCTGGCCCTGTGCGGGGTCTTCCTGCTGGGCGGCGGAGGATTCGGGGACCTGGACCCGGTGGGCGCGGCCTTCGCGCTCGGGGCGGGTGCGATGTGGGCGGCGTACATCGTCTTCAGCGCCCGTACGGGCCGCCGGTTCCCGCAGGCCGACGGCCTGGCCCTGGCCATGGCGGTGGCGGCGCTGCTGTTCCTGCCGCTCGGGATCGTCTCGTCCGGCACCCGGCTGCTGGACCCGACCACGGTGGCCCTGGGCTCCGCGGTGGCGGTCCTGTCCTCGGTCCTCCCCTACACCCTCGAACTCCTCGCCCTGCGCCGCCTGCCCGCCTCCACCTTCGCGGTCCTCATGAGTCTGGAGCCCGCCATCGCCGCGACAGCGGGCTTCCTGATCCTCGACCAGTCCCTGTCCACCACCCAGGCGGCGGCGATCGCCCTGGTCATCGGCGCGAGCATGGGCGCCGTGCGGACCCAGGTGGGGAGGGGGAAGGCAGTGGTCCCCGTCGACGCGCCCTGACCGCTCGGGGCGGCCTGCCCGGACGGTCCACCCGGGCGGAAGAAATTGATGCAAGCATGCTTGATTGTTTCTGGGGGTGCTGACATGCTCCCCCCATGTCCGATCCGACGCCCGTGTTCGACGATCTGCGTGACGAAAGCGACGAACTCGACCGGCTCGTCGCCGGGTTGAGCCCGGAGCGGTGGGCCCTCCCGACGCCCGCCGCCGGCTGGACCGTCGCCCATCAGATCGCCCACCTCGCCTGGACCGATCACTCCGCCCTCCTCTCCGTCACGGACGCCGGCGCCTTCCACGGCCTCGTCGAGAAGGCGCTCGCGGCACCCGCGACGTTCGTGGACGAGGGCGCCGAGGAGGGGGCCAGGCTCCCGTCCGCCGAACTGCTGGCCCGGTGGCGCACCGGGCGCGCCGCGCTGGACCGGGCGCTGCGGGCGTCCGTGCCGGGCACCCGCTTCCCCTGGTACGGCCCGCCCATGTCCGGTGCCTCCATGGCCACCGGCCGGCTCATGGAGACCTGGGCCCACGGCCAGGACGTCGCCGACGCCCTGGGTGTGGTCCGTCCCCCCACCGACCGGCTCAGGCATGTGGTCCGCATCGGGGTCCGCACCCGGGACTTCGCCTTCGCCGCGCGGGGGCTCGCCGCGCCCGCCGAGGAGTTCCGGGTGGAGATCCTCGCCCCCTCCGGCGACACCTGGGCCTACGGCCCCGAGGACGCCTCCCAGCGCGTCACCGGCACCGCCCTCGACTTCTGTCTGCTGGTCACCCAGCGGGCGCACCGCGGCGACGTCGCCGTACGCGCCGAGGGCCCCGACGCCGACCGCTGGCTCGACATCGCCCAGGCCTTCGCGGGCCCGCCCGGCGACGGACGCCCGCCGAAGGGGGACGCGGAGTGACGCTGCGCATCGGCAACGCCTCCGGCTTCTACGGCGACCGCTTCGACGCCCTGCGCGAGATGCTCGCCGGCGGCGAACTGGACGTCCTGACCGGCGACTACCTCGCCGAGCTGACCATGCTGATCCTGGGCCGGGACCGGCTGAAGGACCCCGCCGCGGGATACGCCCGTACCTTCCTGCGCCAGCTGGAGGACTGTCTCGGCCTGGCGCACGAGCGGTCCGTGAAGATCGTGACGAACGCCGGCGGCCTCAACCCGGCCGGGCTCGCCGACGCGGTGCGGACGCTGGCCGGCCGGCTCGGCATCCCGGTGCGCGTCGCCCACGTCGAGGGCGACGACCTCACCGCGCTGTACCCGGGCAGCCTCGCCGCCCACGCCTACCTCGGCGGCTTCGGCATCGCGGAGTGCCTGCGGGCGGGCGCGGACATCGTGGTCACCGGCCGGGTGACCGACGCGGCTCTGGTCACCGGGCCCGCCGCCGCCCACTTCGGCTGGCGGCCCGGCGACCACGACCGGCTCGCCGGCGCCGTGGTCGCCGGGCACGTGCTGGAGTGCGGAACCCAGGCGACCGGCGGCAACTACGCCTTCTTCGGCGACGGTGACGTACGCCGCCCCGGCTTCCCGCTCGCGGAGATCCACGAGGACGGTAGCTGCGTCATCACCAAGCACCCCGGCACCGGCGGGTTCGTGGACGTCGGCACGGTCACCGCGCAGCTGCTGTACGAGACGGGGGGCGCCCGGTACGCGGGACCCGACGTCACCGCCCGCCTGGACACCGTACGGCTCGGCCAGGACGGCCCGGACCGGGTGCGGATCGAGGGCGTGCGCGGCGAGGCCCCGCCCCCCACCCTCAAGGTCGGCCTCAACAGGCTCGGCGGCTTCCGCAACGAGGTGACCTTCGTCCTGACCGGACTCGGCATCGAGGCCAAGGCCGCGCTGGTGCGCGAGCAGATGAGTGACGCGCTCGCCAAGTCGCCGCCCGCGGACGTGCGGTGGGAGCTGGTGCGCACCGACCGGCCCGACGCGGACACCGAGGAGACGGCGAGCGCCCTGCTGCGGCTCGTCGTCCGCGACCCCGACCAGGGCATCGTGGGGCGCGCGCTGAGCGGGGCCGCCATCGAGCTGGCGCTCGCCAGTTACCCCGGATTCCATGTGGTGGCGCCACCCGGGAAGGGCGCGCCCTATGGGGTCTTCGAGGATGTGTACGTCCCCCAGGACGCCGTCGACCATGTGGCCGTCCTCCACGACGGGAGCCGCCTCTCGGTGATCCCGGCCCAGGACACCCTCGTCCTCGACGACGCACCCGTACCGCCCCTCCCTGAACCCCTGCCGGCCGGGCCCACCCGCCGCGCCCCTCTCGGCCTCGTCGCCGGTGCCCGCAGCGGCGACAAGGGCGGCAACGCCAACGTCGGCGTCTGGGTCCGCACCGACGAGGCCTGGCGCTGGCTCGCCCACGAGCTGACGGCCGACCGCTTCCGGGAGCTGATCCCGGAGAGCCGCCCGCTGAAGGTCGTCCGGCACGTCCTGCCCGAGCTGCGCGCCGTCAACTTCGTGGTCGAGGGGATCCTCGGCGAAGGCGTCGCCTCCCAGGCCCGTTTCGACCCCCAGGCCAAGGCCCTCGGCGAATGGCTCCGCTCCCGTCACCTGGATATCCCGGAGGTCCTGCTATGACGGTCCTTTCGTCCGCCCTGGACGTGGGCGGCCCGGACTACCGGGCGAACCGCGAGGCCATGCTCGGCAAGCTCGCCGATCTCGGCACCGAGCACGCCAAGGCCCTCGCGGGCGGCGGGGAGAAGTACGTCGAGCGGCACCGCAAGCGCGGCAAGCTGCTCGCCCGCGAGCGCATCGAGCTGCTGCTCGACCCGGACACCCCGTTCCTGGAGCTGTCCCCGCTGGCCGCCTGGGGCAGCGACTACGCCGTCGGCGCCTCCCTGGTCACCGGCATCGGGGTGGTCGAGGGCGTCGAGTGCCTGATCACCGCCAACGACCCGACCGTGCGCGGCGGCGCCAGCAATCCCTGGAGCCTGAAGAAGGCGCTGCGGGCCAACGACATCGCCCTCGCGAACCGGCTGCCCTGCATCAGCCTGGTCGAGTCGGGCGGCGCGGACCTGCCCTCGCAGAAGGAGATCTTCATCCCCGGGGGCGCGATCTTCCGTGATCTCACCCGGCTCTCGGCGGCCGGGATCCCCACGGTGGCGGTGGTCTTCGGGAACTCGACGGCCGGAGGCGCGTACGTCCCCGGCATGTCCGACCACGTGATCATGGTCAAGGAGAAGGCGAAGGTCTTTCTCGGCGGGCCGCCGCTGGTGAAGATGGCCACGGGCGAGGAGAGCGACGACGAGTCGCTGGGCGGCGCGGAGATGCACGCCCGCGTGTCGGGCCTCGCGGACTACTTCGCCGTCGACGAGCGGGACGCGCTCCGCCAGGCCCGCAGGGTCGTCGCCCGGCTGAACCACCGCAAGGCGTACGGCGATCCGGCCGTCGCCGAGCCCCCCAAGTACGACGGGGACGAGCTGCTGGGGATCGTCCCGGGGGATCTGAAGCACCCGTTCGACCCGCGCGAGGTGATCGCCCGGATCGTCGACGGCTCGGACTTCGACGAGTTCAAGCCGCTGTACGGGACGAGCCTGACCACCGGTTGGGCGAGCCTGCACGGCTATCCCGTCGGCGTCCTCGCCAACGCCCAGGGTGTGCTGTTCAGCGCCGAGTCCCAGAAGGCCGCCCAGTTCATCCAGCTCGCCAACCAGCGCGACATCCCGCTGCTCTTCCTGCACAACACCACCGGCTACATGGTCGGCAGGGAGTACGAGCAGGGCGGCATCATCAAGCACGGCGCGATGATGATCAACGCGGTGAGCAACTCGCGGGTCCCGCATCTGTCGGTGCTCATGGGCGCCTCCTACGGAGCCGGGCACTACGGGATGTGCGGTCGCGCCTACGACCCGCGGTTCCTCTTCGCCTGGCCGAGCGCCAAGTCGGCGGTGATGGGACCGCAGCAGCTCGCGGGCGTCCTGTCGATCGTCGCCCGGCAGTCGGCCGCCGCGAAGGGGCACCCGTACGACGACGACGCCGACGCGGCGCTGCGCGCCATGGTGGAGCAGCAGATCGAGTCCGAGTCGCTGCCGATGTTCCTGTCCGGGCGGCTGTACGACGACGGGGTCATCGACCCGCGCGACACCCGCACCGTCCTCGGCCTGTGCCTGTCCGCGATCCACACGGCGCCCTTCGAGGGCGCGCGCGGTGGCTTCGGCGTCTTCCGGATGTGAGGGTTTCCGTGATTTCGAGTCTGCTGGTCGCCAACCGGGGCGAGATCGCCTGCCGGGTCTTCCGCACCTGCCGTGAGGCCGGGGTGCGCACGGTCGCGGTGTATTCGGACGCCGACGAGAACGCCCTGCACACACGCGAGGCGGACGCCGCGGTACGGCTGCCGGGCGCGACACCCGCACAGACGTATCTGCGGGGCGATCTGATCGTGCGGGCCGCGCTGGACGCGGGCGCGGACGCGGTGCACCCGGGGTACGGGTTCCTGTCGGAGAACGCCGGGTTCGCGCGGGCGGTGATCGACGCGGGGCTGGTGTGGGTCGGTCCGCCGCCGGAGGCGATCGAGGCGATGGCGTCCAAGACCCGGGCCAAGAAGCTGATGGGTCTCGAACCCCTGGAGCGGGTCACCGCGGAGGACCTGCCGGTGCTGGTCAAGGCGGCCTCGGGCGGCGGCGGGCGCGGGATGCGGATCGTCCGTGAACTGGCGCACCTGGACGCGGAGTTGGAGGCGGCCCGCGCGGAGGCGCTGAGCGCCTTCGGCGACGGTGAGGTGTTCGTCGAGCCGTACGTGGAGGGCGGCCGGCACGTCGAGGTGCAGATCCTGGCCGACGCGCACGGCACGGTCTGGCCGCTCGGCACCCGGGACTGCTCCCTCCAGCGACGTCACCAGAAGGTGATCGAGGAGGCGCCGGCCCCCGGACTCGGGGACGAACTCACCCGGGAGCTCTACGCGTTGTCCGTGCGGGCCGCCCGCGCCGTGGACTACGTCGGCGCCGGCACGGTCGAGTTCCTGGTCGCCGGCGGCACCGCGCACTTCCTGGAGATGAACACCCGCCTCCAGGTCGAACACCCCGTGACCGAAGCGGTGTTCGGGGTCGACCTGGTCGCCCTGCAACTGCGGGTCGCCGAGGGGGAGCGGCTGGAGAGCGAGCCCCCGCCCGCGCGCGGCCACGCGGTGGAGGCCCGGCTGTACGCGGAGGACCCGGCGGGTGCCTGGGCGCCGCAGACGGGCACCCTGCACCGGATCGCCGTCCCGGACGGCGTCCGGCTGGACACCGGGTTCGCCGACGGCGACTCGGTCGGCATCCACTACGACCCGATGCTCGCGAAGGTCGTCGCGCACGCCGGCACCCGCGCGGAGGCCGTGCGCAAGCTGGCCGGCGCCCTGGAGCGGGCCACGGTCCACGGCCCGGTCACCAACCGGGATCTGCTCGTACGGTCGCTGCGCCACGAGGAGTTCGCCGGGGCCCGGATGGACACGGGGTTCTACGACCGTCACCTCGCCGCGCTGACCGAGCCCGTCCCGGACCCGCATGCCCCGCTGGCCGCGGCCCTGGCCGACGCGCACGGGCGTTCGCGGTTCGGCGGCTGGCGGAACCTGGCGGCGGGGCCGCAGACCAAGCGCTACCGGATGCACGGAGCCGAGCACGAGGCCGCGTACCGGCACACCCGCGAGGGCCTCGTGGCCGACGGGGTGCTCGTGCTGCACGCCGACGCGGGCCGGGTGGTCCTCGAAGTGGCGGGCGTGCGGCGGACGTTCGAGGTGGCGCGGTACGCCGACGGCCGGGTCTTCGTGAACGCGACCGCGCTGACCGAGCTCCCCCGCTTCCCCGATCCGGCCGCGGACCGGGCCCCGGGCTCGCTGCTCGCGCCGATGCCCGGGACCGTGGTCCGGGTGGCCGAGGGGCTCGCCGAGGGCGCCGCCGTGCGGGCGGGGGAGCCGCTGCTGTGGCTGGAGGCGATGAAGATGGAGCACAGGATCTCGGCGCCCGCGGCGGGCACGCTCACCGCTCTGCACGCCGTGGTCGGACAGCAGGTCGAGGTGGGCGCGCTGCTGGCCGTCGTGCGGGAGGAAGCGGTACCCGGGGAAACGCCGGCCGACGCCCGGTGAGCCGGCGCCCCGCGGCGGGGCGCCGGGACGGACCACCGCGCGGCTGGGCGCCGCGCGGGCTCGAACAGCTACGCACAGGACGCGTTTTCCGTACTCTCCGTACCGAGGAGCACTCATGAGCCCTGTCACAGAGACCGACGAACACAAGGCGCTCCGTTCCGCGGTCGCCGCTCTCGGCAAGCGCTACGGCCGCGCGTACATGACCAAGGCCATCGCCGAAGGCGGTCACCCCGACGAGCTGTGGGCCGAGGCCGGCAAGCTCGGCTATCTCGGGGTGAACCTGCCGGAGGAGTACGGCGGAGGAGGCGGCGGCATCGCCGAACTGTCCATCGTGCTGGAGGAGCTGGGCGCCGCGGGCTGTCCGCTGCTGATGCTCGTGGTCTCGCCCGCCATCTGCGGAACGGTCATCGCCCGCTTCGGCACCGAGGAACAGAAGCGGACCTGGCTGCCGGGCCTGTCGGACGGCACCCGCACCATGGCGTTCGGCATCACCGAGCCCGACGCCGGCTCCAACTCGCACCGCATCACCACCACGGCCCGCCGCGACGGCACCGACTGGGTCCTGACCGGCCGCAAGGTGTTCATCTCCGGCGTCGACATCGCCGACGCGACGCTGATCGTCGGCCGCACCGAGGACGCGCGCACCGGCAGCCTCAAGCCCTGTCTGTTCATCGTCCCGCGCGACGCCGAGGGCTTCGGGCGGCGGCAGATCGACATGGAACTGTCCAGTGCCGAGAAGCAGTTCGAGCTCACGCTGGACGAGGTGCGGCTGCCGGCCGACGCGCTGGTCGGCGACGAGGACGCGGGACTGCTGCAACTGTTCGCCGGCCTCAACCCGGAGCGGGTGATGACGGCCGCGTTCGCGATCGGCATGGGCCGTTTCGCGCTCGCCAAGGCCGTGGAGTACGCGCGGGACCGTACCGTCTGGAAGGCGCCGATCGGCTCCCACCAGGCCATCGCCCACCCTCTCGCGCAGGCCCACATCGAGCTCGAACTGGCCCGCCTGATGATGCAGAAGGCCGCCTGCCTGTACGACGCGGGGGACGACATCGGGGCGGGGGAGGCCGCCAACATGGCCAAGTACGCGGCCGGAGAGGCCTGCGTGCGGGCTGTCGACCAGGCGGTGCACACCCTCGGGGGCAACGGCCTCACCCGTGAGTTCGGCCTCGCCTCCCTGATCACGGCGGCGCGCGTGTCCCGTATCGCGCCCGTCAGCAGGGAGATGATTCTCAACTACGTCTCCCACCAGACCCTGGGCCTGCCCAAGTCGTACTGACCGCTCTAGGAGGAACCGTGTTCCGCAGCGAGTACGCAGATGTCCCGGCCGTCGAGGAACCCATTCACGACGCCGTGCTGGGCCGCGCCGCCGAGCGCGGCGAGACGCCCGCGCTCGTCGACGGCGTCGACGGCACCACGCTCACCTACGCACAGGTCGACCAGTACCACCGGCGACTGGCCGCCGCGCTCGCCGAGGCGGGACTGCGCAAGGGCGACGTGCTCGCCCTGCACAGCCCCAACACCATCGCCTTCCCCGTCGTCTTCTACGGGGCCACGCGCGCGGGAGCGTCGGTCACGACGGTCCATCCGCTCGCCACACCGGAGGAGTTCGCCAAGCAGCTCCGCGACTCCTCGGCCCGCTGGATCGTGACCGTCTCGCCCCTGTTGGAGACGGCCCGCCGGGCCGCCGAACTCGCGGGCGGCGTACGGGAGATCTTCGTGTGCGACCAGGCGGAGGGCCACCGCTCCATGGCCGACCTGCTGGGCAGCACCGCGCCCGAACCGCGGGTGGACATCGACCCCGTGGAGGACGTGGCGGCCCTCCCGTACTCCTCGGGCACCACGGGCGTCCCCAAGGGCGTGATGCTCACCCACCGCTCCATAGCCACCAACCTCGCCCAGCTCTCCCCGGCCATGCCGATGAACCCGGGCGACCGCATCCTCGCCGTGCTGCCGTTCTTCCACATCTACGGACTGACGGCCCTGATGAACGCGCCCCTGCGGCAGGGCGCCACCGTGGTCGTCCTGCCCCGCTTCGATCTCGACACGTTCCTCGGCGCCATCCAGGAACACCGCATCACCGGCCTGTACGTGGCACCGCCCATCGTCCTGGCGCTCGCCAAGCACCCCGCCGTCGCGGAGTACGACCTGTCCTCCCTTCAGTACATCGTCTGCTCGGCCGCGCCCCTGGACGCCGCGCTGGCCGCCGCCTGTTCGGCCCGGCTCGGGCTTCCGCCGGTGGGCCAGGCCTACGGCATGACCGAACTGTCGCCCGGGACGCACGTCGTCCCGCTCGGCGCGGAGAACCCGCCCCCGGGAACGGTCGGCAAGCTCGTCGCGGGCACCGAGATGCGCATCGTCTCCCTCGACGACCCGGACAAGGACGTCGGGGCCGGAGAACGCGGCGAGATCGTCGTCCGGGGACCGCAGGTCATGAAGGGCTACCTGGGCCGGCCCGAGGCGACCGCCGCGATGATCGACCCGGACGGCTGGCTGCACACCGGCGACGTCGGGCACGTGGACGCGGACGGCTGGCTGTTCGTCGTCGACCGCGTCAAGGAACTCATCAAGTACAAGGGCTTCCAGGTCGCCCCCGCCGAACTGGAGGCACTGCTGCTCACCCACCCCGGCATCGCCGACGCCGCCGTCATCGGGTCCTACAACGAGGACAACAACGAGGTCCCGCACGCCTTCGTGGTGCGCCAGCCCTCGGCCGAGGGCCTCTCCGGGAACGAGGTCATGCTGTACGTCGCCGAGCGCGTCGCCCCGTACAAGCGGGTCCGCATCGTCACCTTCATCGACGCGATCCCGAGGGCGGTCTCCGGGAAGATCCTGCGCCGCGAACTGCGAGGCCTGTCATGACCGTCGTCCGCACGGAACACGAGCGGGGCATCACCACGCTCACCCTGGACTCGCCCTCCACCCGCAACGCGCTGTCGGCCGTCCTCGTGGGCGAGATCACCGACGCGCTCACCCGCTGCGGCAAGGACGGCGAGGTCCGCGCCGTCGTCCTGACCCACACCGGGAACACCTTCTGCGCGGGCGCCGACCTGCGCGACCCCCCGCCCCCGGACGCGTTCGTCGGCCTGCTGCGGGGGATCGTCGAGCTGCGCAAGCCCGTCGTGGCCCGGGTGAGCGGACATGTCCGGGCGGGCGGCCTCGGGCTGGTCGGCGCCTGTGACATCGCGGTGGCGGGCGAGGCGGCGAGTTTCGCCTTCACCGAGGTACGGATCGGGGTCGCGCCCGCCGTCATCTCGCTGCCGCTGCTGCCCCGCGCCGACCCGCGCGCACTGGCCCGCTACTACCTCACCGGGGAGCGCTTCGACGCCGCCGAGGCGGTGCGCGGCGGGCTCCTCACCGCGGCAGGGGACGACGTGGACGCCGTCCTCGCGCCCGTGCTCGACGGGCTGCGCCGGGCGGCCCCCGAAGCCCTCGCCGAGACGAAGGCGCTGCTCACGGCTAAGGTGCTGGAGACCTTCGACCGGGACGCGGCGGACCTGACCGCGCTCTCGGCCCGGCTGTTCTCCTCCGCGCAGGCGCGCGAGGGGATGACGGCCTTCCTCGAACGACGGGATCCCGCATGGGTGGTGTGAGCGCGACGGAACACGCGGCACGTACTCCGCACGTCCCCAAACAGGACCGCAGCCGGGCCACCCGGCAACGGCTCCTGGCCGCCGCCGTGGCCTGCCTCGCCGAACACGGCTGGGCGGGCTCCACGGTCTCCGTCGTCGCCGAGCGCGCCGGGGTGTCCCGGGGTGCGGCCCAGCACCACTTCCCCACCCGCGAGGACCTCTTCACGGCGGCGGTCGAGTACGTCGCCGAGGAACGTTCCACCGCGCTGCGCGACCTCTTCCCCGACGGCCCCGCCGACCGGCGGGCCGTGGTCGCCGCCCTGGTCGGCCTCTACACCGGGCCCCTGTTCCGTGCCGCCCTTCACCTGTGGGTCGCGGCCTCGAACGAGGACCAGCTCCGCGCGCGGGTGACCGAGCTCGAAGGCCGCGTCGGCCGCGAGAGCCACCGGATCGCGGTGGACCTGCTGGGCGCGGACGAGTCCCGGCCCGGGGTGCGCGAGACGGTGCAGGGCCTGCTCGACATGGCGCGCGGTCTCGGCCTCGCGAACCTGCTCACCGACGACGCCGCGCGCCGGGAGCGGGTCGTGGCCCAGTGGGGGGCGATCGTGGAGGAGACACTCGGCTGAGCCGCGGCCGTGCCCGGCCGGCCCGGGTTCCGGGGCGTCGTCCCGGCCGCCGTCAGGGGCTGAGCCGCTCGATCCGCCAGCCGCCGTCGGGCTCGGCCACGTAGCGGAGCCGGTCGTGCAGACGGTTCTCGCGGCCCTGCCAGAACTCGACCGTCTGCGGGGCGATCCGGAAACCGCCCCAGTGCGGCGGTACCGGCACCTGCTCACCCTCCGGGTAGCGGGCGTCCAGCTCCGCGTACGTGACGTCCAGCTCGCTGCGCGAGGGGATGACCGTGGACTGGGTGCTCGCCCAGGCACCGAGCTGGGAGCCGTGCGGGCGGGTGCGGAAGTACGCGGCGGTCTCCTCGCGGTCCGTGCGGCGCGCCGTCCCGGTGACGATGACCTGCCGGGCCATCGGGTGCCACGGGAAGAGCAGCGAGATGTACGGGTTGTGGGCCAGCTCGCGGGCTTTGCGCGAGTCGTAGTTCGTGTAGAAGACGAAGCCCCGGTCGTCGTACTGCTTGAGCAGCACCGTGCGCGAGCTGGGTCGGCCCTCGGGGTCAGCCGTGGAGACGACCATCGCGTTCGGCTCGTGCACGAACCCGTGCACCGCGGCCTGCGCCGCCTGCTCGAACCAGCGGGAGAACTGCTCCATGGGGTGCGCAGCGAGGTCACCCTCGTCGAGCCCCTCCGCCCGGTAGTGAGCCCGCATGGAGGCGGGATCGGCGGCGATCTCCGCGTGCGAGGCCTCGGCGGCCTCGGCCGCGGCCTGGATGAGGGGCTCGGTCGTGGATTCGTCCGCGAAACGATCGTTCACGGGGTCATCCTGCCGTATCCGGGCCCCCTTCCGGGGGCGGGTGCGCGGGCGGGTGTGCTTCGTCACGCGGTGGCACTCAGTGCCGCGTAGTCTCCCGGAAGATGGCACTCAGGGATATCGTGCTGGTGCCGTTCCGGTTGGAGGACCAGCCGTACGGGGCATCACCGGGGTGACCGCTTTCGGACCGCGAGTCGGCGCAGACTGATCGAGGAGCATTCGGGAGTCTTCGCAGATGACCGTGGGACCGGCCGGCGAAGCGCCTCACCGTCGACCGTCACCCCCACAGGGGCGCAGGGTCACCACAACCCCGACAACACCATCCGTCGTAAACATCACGAGGAGCCGCCTGATGTCCGACTTCGTACCCGGACTCGAAGGAGTCGTCGCGTTCGAGACGGAGATCGCCGAACCCGATAAGGAGGGCGGCGCTCTTCGGTACCGGGGCGTCGACATCGAGGACCTCGTCGGCCATGTCTCCTTCGGCAACGTGTGGGGACTCCTCGTCGACGGCGCCTTCAACCCCGGTCTGCCGCCCGCCGAGCCGTTCCCGATCCCCGTCCACTCCGGTGACATCCGTGTCGACGTGCAGTCCGCGCTCGCCATGCTCGCGCCCGTCTGGGGCCTCAAACCCCTCCTCGACATCGACGCGGAACAGGCCCGCGACGACCTCGCCCGCGCCGCCGTCATGGCCCTGTCGTACGTCGCCCAGTCCGCGCGCGGCCAGGGCCTGCCGATGGTCCCGCAGAACGAGATCGACAAGGCCCACTCCATCGTCGAACGGTTCATGATCCGCTGGCGCGGCGAGCCGGACCCCAAGCACGTCGCCGCCGTCGACGCCTACTGGACCTCGGCCGCCGAGCACGGCATGAACGCCTCCACCTTCACCGCGCGCGTGATCGCCTCGACCGGCGCGGACGTCGCCGCGGCGCTCTCCGGGGCCGTGGGAGCCATGTCGGGCCCGCTGCACGGCGGCGCCCCCTCCCGCGTCCTCGGCATGATCGAGGAGATCGAGCGCACCGGGGACGCCGACGCCTACGTCCGCCACGCCCTCGACAACGGCGAGCGCCTGATGGGCTTCGGCCACCGCGTGTACCGCGCCGAGGACCCCCGCGCGCGCGTCCTGCGCCGCACCGCGCGCGAGCTGGGCGCCCCCCGCTTCGAGGTCGCCGAAGCCCTGGAGAAGGCCGCCCTCGCCGAGCTCCACGCCCGCCGCCCGGACCGTGTCCTCGCGACGAACGTCGAGTTCTGGGCGGCCATCGTCCTGGACTTCGCCGAGATCCCGGCGCACATGTTCACGTCCATGTTCACGTGCGCCCGTACCGCGGGCTGGTCGGCGCACATCCTGGAGCAGAAGCGCACCGGCCGCCTGGTGCGCCCCTCCGCGCACTACGTGGGCCCCGGCTCGCGCACCGTCCAGGACATCGAGGGACACGAGGGCATCACGCACTGACCCCGTCCGGGCCGCCGGTCATCACGCGGGAGCGAGCAGCTCCGCGTGGTGGCGGGCGGCGGCGAGCGGGTGCGCCCGCAGCTTGCCCTTCAGCTCGTTGAAGCCGTACTCGGCGAAGAGCGGATTCGACGGGTCGTCGGTGACGCCGGGCGCGGCCGAGGCGTGCGGGAAGGGCAGCGGCTCGATCCGGGCGTCGAGGCGCGGGTTGTAGAAGAACGGCACCGAGAACCGCTCCGTGGCCCCGGCCGGGCTCACCACCCGGTGGTTGGTCGCCAGGAGATACCCGTTCGTGGCGACCTCCAGGAGTTCGCCCAGGTTGACCACGAAGGCACCCGGCAGCGGCGGCACGTCGTGGAAGCGGCCGTCCTCGCGCTGCACCTGGAGCCCGCCGACCCGGTCCTGGAGCAGCAGCGTCAGGAACCCGTAGTCCTTGTGCGCGCCCACGCCCTGATCGGCTCCGTCGCCCGCGCTGCCCGGATAGCGCACCAGTTTCAGGTGCGGGTGCGCCCGCTCGCCGAAGATCGGGTCGTAGAAGCCGGCGGGAGCCCCGATGGCGGTCAGCAGCTCGCGCAGCAGCCGGGCCGCGACCGCGCTCAGCCGCTCCATCCAGGTCAGCGCGGCCGTCCGCAGCTCCGGCAGCGCGGCCGGCCACTGGTTCGGTCCCTGGAGCCACCAGTACGCGGGCTCCCCGGGGCGGGGCGTCCGCGCGGGCCGTTCGGCGCCTATGTCGAGCTGGTCCCGCCAGTCCCGGCTGCCGCCGGTGCGCTCGTCGCCGGTCCGCGTGTACCCGCGGAAGTGCGGTGAGCCGACGTTGTCGAGGGCCAGCCGGTCGGCCTCGGGGAGGGCGAAGAACCGGTGCATGGCCCGCAGCAGCGCGCCGGTCTCGGCCTCGGTCACTCCGTGCCCGATGAGCTGGAAGAACCCGACGTCGTGGGCGGCGCTGTGCAACTGCGCGTGGAGCAGCGCCCGTGCCTGCGGGCCGCGGTCGGCCGCCGAGAGGTCGATGATCGGAAGCTGCTGGTACGAGGGGAACGGCCGCCCGTTCGGGGCAGGCGTGGAGAACGTGGAAGACGTGTTCGTCGTCATGAGGTGCGTCCGCGAGGTCTACGGGTGCCCGGGACGGCCGCCGGGGGTGGGGCGGGGGCCACGGGTGCCGGGTGAAGGGGAGAAGCCGTGCGAAAGGGGCTGGGTCAGGCTGAGCGCCGACAGCCCATGCTCGTGACGCGCACGAAATCCACGTGGCGGCGTCGGACGAGCATCGGAAGCATGGCCACAGCGTACTGCTCTCCCGGCGAACCACCTGTGACCTGGGTCACTCCGAGGGTGAGCCGAAACGCAGACGACCCGTGAGCTCGGGTCCCTGCGCCTCGCGGCGACGGGGCCGGCCGGACGTACCGGCGAGCTCACGGGTCGGGTGACTGCGTTGGATTGGGCCGGCTGCGTGCGCTTCGCACACGCTGGTCCGGCGCCGAACCGAGTCCGACAACGGGCCGCTAGCCCGCAGTCACCTCGTATGTCCGGATTTCCGTCATGAGCCGAACCACCTCCTCTCCTACGTGAGAACCACTCTAGGAAGGTGCCCCGGGAGCCTCAAGCGATTTATCGGAAGGCGCGGGACCGGGGCTCCTGGGGCGGGAAGCGCGGAGCGGGGACTCCTGGGGCGGGAGGTGCGGAAATCCGGCGTACATCGATTTCCCCCCATCTTCGGGGAACGAGGTGTGGGCTGGGTCACGTTCGAGTTGAATGGTGACGAGTGAGCGAACTGTCGCGCCGTACACACGGACGCAGCCTGCAGGGGGTCCAGGTGAGTGCTTCCCGGCGTAGTGGGACCACGGACGAGCTGGGGCCGGACGAGCCCGAGCCGGACGGCTCCGATCTGCTTGCCGCGCTGTTGGACGGCATGGACGCGGCCCTGTGCGCCTTCGACGCCGACGGGGTCCTCACCCACTGGAACCGCGAGGCCGAGCGCATTCTCGGGTGGACCGCGGCCGAGGCCGTGGGGCGGCGCGGATTCGCCGGCTGGGCCGTGCGGACCGCGGACGCCGAGGAGGTCGAGGCCCGGCTGATGTCCGCCATGGAGGCGCCCGGCCGCCAGGTGCACGAGTTCGCGCTCCTCACCAAGGAGGGTGGCAGGGTGCTCGTCCGCACCCAGTCCGCCGCCGTCCGCGGCCCGGAGGGCAAGCCCGCCGGGGTCTACTGCGCCTTCAGCGAGGTGCACACCCAGATCGACCTCGAACGGTCCATCGCGCTGAGCGAGGCGCTCTTCGAGGACGCCGGCTGGGGCGTCGTGCTGGTCGACGCGGACCTGCGGCCCGCCGTGGTCAACGCGCACGCCGCACAGGCCCTCGGGACCGGACGCAGCTCCGTCCTCGGCCGGCCCCTGGGGGACCTGCTCTCCCAGGGCGTCGAGGAACTGGAGAGCGCCCTCACCCACGTCCTGTCCGAAGGCGCGCCGCCGGCCCCCGCGGAGATGTGGGTCAGCCTGCGCACGGCGGAGGGCGAGAAGCGGCGGTGCTGGCTCAGCGGCTTCGTGCGGCTCGCCTCGCCGCTCGCGGAGGAACCCGTGCCGCTCGGTGTCGGCTGGCTCTTCCAGGACGTGACCGAGGCCAAGCAGACCGAGCAGGAGGCGGCGCTGCTGCGCTTCCGCGCCAACCAGCTCCATCGTGCCGCGCGGGCCGCGGCCGAGTGCGAGAACCCGGGCGAGGCCGCCGCCGTCCACCTCGACTTCGCCCTCGCCGGCTTCGCCGACCACGCCCTGGTCGACCGGGTGGCCGGGGGCGGTCCGGTCCACGCGGAGGGGCCCGTGCGGCTCGTACGGACGGTCGCCACGCCCGCCGGATCGCCCGGACCGAGTCACATCACGGGGAAGGCCGGACTGCCCGTGCGCTACGGGGAGGGGCACCCCGCGCTCCAGTGCGTGGACCGCGCCGGATCGGTTCGGGCCGACGCGGCCGCCGCCGACCCCGAGCAGGCGCGCGACTGGGCGCTCGCCCGTCAGTGGCCGCGGGACTCCGTGCACGCCCTGTGCGCGGTGCTGCGCAGCCGCGGGCGGACGCTGGGGGTCGTGACGTTCCTGCGGAGCGCGGGCCGCAGCCGCTTCGAGCGCGGAGACGCGATGTACGCGGAGGACGTGGCCGTACGGATCGCGGCGGCCCTGGACCTGGAGGAGCTGGCGGGAAAGGCCTGAGGACGCCGTGGGGCGCCCTGGGCGCCCTGTCGGCCCGTCCTCCGGGGCGCCACCCGGCTCCTCAGCGCCGGTAGAAGATCCGGTCCCCGTACTCCGTCATGACCCGGCCGTTCCACTCGTGGCCGCCGTCGACGTTGCCCGAGCGGAGCAGGGGCGGTTCGACACCGCGGTCCGCGAGGGCGCCGGCCGCGGTGGCCATGACGGCCTGGAGGAGGGCCGAGGTGACGACGGTCGAGGCGGGGGCGAAGGGTGCCTCGATGGAGTCCAGGGTCAGCTCCGCGTCGCCGACCGGGATCCGCGAGTCGAGGACGACGTCGCAGTGGTCCTTGAGGTAGGTGCCCGACACGTGTCGTGACGTCGTCTCGGTGGCGTAGGCGACGGAGGTGACGCCGATGACCTTCACTCCCAGGGCGCGGGCGTTCATCGCCATCTCCACGGGGAGCGCGTTGCGGCCGGACAGCGAGATGATCACCAGCAGGTCGCCGGAGCGCAGCGGGCTGCAGTCCAGGACCGCGCTCGCCAGACCGTCGACGCGCTCCAGGGCGGAGCCCAGGGTCGCGGGCATGACGTCGACGCCCACCACTCCCGGCACGGCGAGCAGGTTCATCAGGGCGAGGCCGCCCGCGCGGTAGACGATGTCCTGCGCGGCGAGCGAGGAGTGACCGGCGCCGAAGGCGAAGAGGCGGCCGCCGTCCACGACGGTGTCCGCGATCAGGCTCCCGGCCGCCTCGATCTCCCCGGCGTCCTCGTCCCGTACCCGCCGCAGCAGGCCGATCGCGGCGTCGAAGAACTGCCCGGCAAGCTTGCTGTCGCTCATCGGCGAAGCCCCTTAGAACTCTCGTCGGCTTGGACGTCTCGTCGGCGCCGGGTCGGCGCAGGGCGGGCGGACGGCTGAACCGGTCGCCCGGCGCGGCCGTACTCCGCCGTGTCGCGGATCACGTTGCGGTCTGGACCACTGCCCTGTCAATACGGCTTCCGGGGGCGCTGCCGAACGCGGCGGCGCGGCGCGCCGGGCACGGCGGCGAGGGTGTCCGGGGGCCGGCCGGGGGTCGTCCAGGGGGCGTGCCCGGGTGGACCGCGGGGTGATCGCCGCCAAGCGGTTTCGACGGCGAGGCACGGTTGTCAGTGCTATGCGTCAGAATTGAGTTCAGGGCCAGCGCACACGCCGGTGGACCATCGAGTCTCCGGCAGAGCTAATCGAGGGGCACGAATGTCCGGACTGATCGACACCACGGAGATGTATCTCCGCACCATCCTCGAGCTGGAGGAGGAAGGCGTTGTCCCCATGCGCGCCCGGATCGCGGAGCGGCTCGACCAGAGCGGCCCGACGGTGAGCCAGACGGTGGCGCGGATGGAGCGCGACGGTCTGGTGGCGGTGGCGAGCGACCGGCATCTGGAGCTCACGGACGAAGGACGGCGGCTGGCCACCCGGGTCATGCGCAAGCACCGCCTCGCCGAGTGTCTCCTCGTCGACGTCATCGGCCTGGAGTGGGAGCAGGTGCACGCGGAGGCCTGTCGCTGGGAGCACGTGATGAGCGAGGCGGTGGAGCGGCGCGTGCTGGAACTGCTGCGCCACCCGACCGAGTCGCCGTACGGAAACCCGATCCCGGGTCTGGAGGAGCTGGGCGAGAAGGACGGCGCGGACCCGTTCCTGGACGAGGGCATGGTGTCGCTGTCCGAGCTGGACCCGGGTGTGGACGGCAAGACCGTGGTCGTCCGGCGGATCGGGGAACCGATCCAGACGGACGCCCAGCTGATGTACACGCTGCGACGGGCGGGCGTGCAGCCCGGATCCGTGGTCAGCGTGACCGAGTCGGCCGGCGGGGTCCTCGTCGGCAGCGGCGGCGAGGCCGCGGAGCTGGAGGCGGACGTTGCCTCTCATGTGTTCGTCGCCAAGCGCTGACACGGTCGGCGGGCTCACCGGCAGCCGTGCCGCCGGTGGCCGCACTTCCGGTATCCGTACCTCCGGTATCCCCGGTTCCGGATTCCGGCCTTTCTCCACCCGCGCTTCCGGTACCCGCGAGGGGCAGTTCCCGGGCGCCGACCGAGGGGCCGGCAGTCGCTGACCTCCACGTCGGCGTCCGGGAGCACGCCGGACACCGTGGGACACACCCGGCCCGTACCGCCCCGGGCGTGTCAACTGCTGTGACGGCAGGGGCAGTTGTGATGTCTTCGCGACCTTCTCGAAACGAAGATTCAGTGTGCGGAATCGCAGCGCCGGGACCGTTTGCGTGCAAGGCTGTCGCGTGAGGCATATGACCTGAGGGCTCTTGACCGTGTCCGAGAGCGATCGTGCACGGTCGGGGAGGGGGCGTAAGGATGTGCCGCAGATGTGGAGAGGGCCCCGGCGCCGTCCGGCGCCGGGGCCTGTCCTCCCCTGTGCTGACCCGGAGCCCCGAGCTCCCAGGGTCATTCCCTTCGGACCGTTTTCCCCGAGCGGTCCGCCTCCCGCAGAAGATCTCCCCCGGGCGACGACGGTCAATCCTTGTGGGCGGTCACTCGAACGAGGGGTGTTGCGGCCGGAAAGGCCATTTTCGAATCCCCATTCGATAACGTGACGATGAGGTGGAATGCGGTCCGAGCGAGCCAGGGGGGTGCCATTACCGATGGTGCGGCGCATCGACGTGACGGGAGCGGGCGGTGTACGCCTGGCCGCATGGGAGTTCGCCGACCCTCCCAAGAGCGACCGGCCGAAGGCGTCCGAGGCGCCCGGCGTGCTGTTATTGCACGGCCTCATGGGCCGCGCCTCGCACTGGGCGCCCACCGCCCGCTGGCTCTCCGAGCGGCACCGCGCCATCGCCCTCGACCAGCGCGGTCACGGCCAGAGCGACAAGGCCCCGGAGGCCGAGTACACCCGTGAGGCCTACGTCGAGGACGCCGAAGCCGCCCTCGACCAGCTCGGTCTCGGACCGGCCGTCGTCGTCGGCCACGCGATGGGCGCGCTGACCGGCTGGCAGCTCGCCGCCAAGCGTCCCGATCTCGTCCGCGCCCTGATCATCTGCGACATGCGGGCCTCGGCGCTCGGCGCCGCCTCCCAGCGCGAGTGGGAGGACTGGTTCAAGGCCTGGCCCGTCCCCTTCGCCACCCTCGCCGACGTACGGAAGTGGTTCGGCGAGGACGACCCCTGGGTGGAGCGCCGCAATCCCTCCCGCGGCGAGTTCTACGCCGAGGTGATGCAGGAGTCCCCCGACGGCTGGCGCCCCGTCTTCGATCCGGAACAGATGCTCAAGTCCCGCCAGACATGGGTGTACGACGCCCACTGGGAGGAGCTGGCCCAGGTCCAGTGCCCCGCCCTGGTCGTACGCGGCCTCGACGGCGAGCTCGGCCGGGCCGAGTCCCAGGAGATGGTCCGGGTCCTGCCGCGCGGCCAGTACGCCGAGGTCGCGGACGCCGGCCACCTCGTGCACTACGACCAGCCCGAGGCGTGGCGCGCCGCGATCGAGCCGTTTCTGGACGGAGTGCTCACCGGGCCCCAGGTGGAGTGACCCGCGGGGCCGTCGTCGCCCTGACGCGTCACGAGATGATCACGAAGGTTCATGGGATCTTCACCTTCGGTTCACATCCTGTGCCCAATGGTCCTGCGGTGCGGTGCGCTGTCTCGGCCGCTCAGCTCACCTTTCAGGGAGACGCGCACCGACCCGCGAAAGAGTGCGGCGGCGCCTCGCGCGTCGTCACCCGGTTCACCTCGCGCGCCGCCCCCTGGAACGGCGCGCGTTCACCCCTTGCTGACCGCCGCCAGGATCTCCGGCAGCCGGCCTGCCGTCCTGGGTGCCGCGAGCCGCAGTCCCAGCAGCGTGATCAGCGCCCCGTAGCCGGCGCCCAGGGGCAGCAGCAGCCAGGCCCAGCCGTCGCCGTCGGCGCTCACGTTCGTCCAGATCGTCAGGGCGATGACGGGGGAGGCGAGCAGAGCGGCCGAGATCAGGCCGCCGAAGATCGCGATCCAGGCGAGACCGGCCTGACCGGGGGCCACGTTCTTGTAGCCCTCCTGCGGGATCGAGTACGGGAAGCGGGCCGAGGACCACGCGCCGGTCGCCAGCATCGCGCCGAGCAGCGCGAAGGAGAGGCCGAGGACTTCGGGCAGTTTCTCCCACGCGCCGAGCAGCCCGGTCGTCACCGTGGTCACGAGCGTCGCGTACGGCAGGGTGATCAGCAGCAGGGCCAGCGCCCGCCCGCGCAGTTCGACGTACGCGTCACGGGTCGAGGAGATCGTCAGCGCCACCATCCAGAACGCGGACGTGTCCTGCCCGAACTGGTTGTACATCTGGATCCCGAGCATCCCGGCCGCGAAGCACGCGAAGTAGACCGAGCCGGTGCCCTGGAGCGCGTTGAACACCGGCACGATCAGACCGATGGCCAGCGAGGTCACCCAGGCCGCCTTGGTCTTCGGATCGCGCCACACGTACCGCAGACTGCGCTCCATGACCGTGCCGGTGCGCCCGGCCGGAAGCAGCCGCGCGAGCCCCGAGGAGCCGCGCTCGCGGCCCGCGGGCTCCGCGGCCTGGAGCGTCGACCCGTCGGGCGAGGTCATCAGCCGGGTCAGATGACGGGTCCAGAGCGCCAGCAGCCCTGCCAGGGCGGCCACGCACAGCGCGAGCTGGACGAACCCGGCTCCGTACGATTCCCCGCTCACCGAGTCCACGGCACCGATCGCCGACGCGGGCGGGATCCAGCGCAGCACGTCCGTCACCGGGTCCAGCTCCGACAGCCCGCCCGCCGAACCGAGCCGCTGGGCGCCGAAGTTGACCAGCTGGGCGCCGATCGCGACGACCAGTCCGCTGAGCACCGCCAGATCGCGGCCCTTGCGGCTGGACAGCAGCCGGATGTTGGCGGCCGCGACGGCCCGGGCGAGGGCCACACAGACCAGCAGGGCGAGCACGAGGGCGACCACCGCCGTCGCGTACGCCGCCGCCCCGTGCGCGACCGAGATCACCGAACCGAGCAGCAGGCAGAACGTGAAGAGCGGCCCGACCCCGACCAGGGAGGCGGCCAGCAGCGCCCGCACGAGCGGTCGCGGTCGCAGCGGCAGCATCACCAGCCGTGTCGGATCGAGTGTCTCGTCACCGCTGGGGAAGAACAGCGGCATCACGGCCCAGCCGAGCGCCAGGACCGCCACCAGCAGCACGCCGACGGCCGGGGCGTGCACGTTGCCGCGCAGCGCGAGCAGGCCGAGCAGCTGGAGCACGGCGAAGAGCAGCACGAGCACCGTGGACGCGATGAACGCGGCCCGCCGCCCGGTGGACTGCCGCAGGCCGTTGCGCAGGAGCGACAGCTTCAGGCGTACGACGACGGGGGTGATCGACGCGGCGGAGACGCCGGTGCCGGCGCTCACCGGGGAGCCCCGCCGCCCAGCCAGTCCAGGTCGGCCGTGGTGCCGCGGCCATGGGCGCCGACCAGCTCCAGGAAGGCCTGCTGGAGCGAGGGCGCGGTGCCGCGCACCTCCGCGAGCGGACCGTGCGCGCGGATGCGTCCGGCGGCCATGACGGCGACCCAGTCGCACAGCGACTCGACCAGCTCCATCACATGGGAGGAGAAGACGACGGTGGCGCCGGACGCGGTGTACCGCTCCAGGACACCCCGGATGGTCTGCGCGGAGACCGGGTCCACCCCCTCGAACGGCTCGTCCAGGAAGAGGACTTCGGGGTTGTGCAGGAGCGCGCAGGCCAGGCCGATCTTCTTGCGCATACCGGTCGAGTAGTCGACGACCAGCTTGTGCTGGGCGCCCGCGAGGTCGAGGACGTCGAGGAGCTGGGTGGCGCGCTTGTCGACCTCGGCGCCGGGCAGCCCCCTCAGCCGGCCGGTGTACGCGAGCAGTTCGCGTCCGGAGAGCCGCTCGAAGAGCCGGAGTCCCTCGGGCAGGACGCCGATCCGGGCCTTCACCTCCGCCGGGTCGCGCCAGACGTCGTGACCGACGACCTCGACGGTGCCCTGGTCGGGTCTGAGCAGCCCGGTCACCATCGAGAGGGTGGTGGTCTTGCCGGCCCCGTTCGGCCCGACGAGTCCGATGAACTGCCCCGCGGGAAGCTCCAGATCGATCCCGGCCACGGCGACCTGGTCACCGAACCGCTTCCAGAGCCCCCGCACACGCACGGCGGGCACGCCGCCGTCCCTCGCTCCCTCGCTCATACCGGCACCCTAAGCGCCCCCGGCCTCCCGTCACCCGCGTCCGTCGAGTCTCCGTCGATCTACCGGTCCGGGCCGGCCTCCGCCGCCTAGCGGTCGCGGTCGCGTCCGCAGGCGTAGGCCAGGGGCGAGATCAGCTCCTCCGCGTCCGGCAGCCAGCGGTTCGCGGGCGTCGGCCGGCAGGCCCACTGCACGGCACCGCGGGATCCGACCCGGGTCGGCGGCGCGGCCACGTAGGCACCCTCGCCGAGCGTGGTCAGATCGAGCGAGGCGGGCGGCCAGCCCAGGGCCCGCACCAGGCCGGGGGTCTTCGCCGCGGCTCCGGGGAGCACGAAGAAGTGCATGCGACGGTCCGGGGTGCACGTCACCGGCCCGAGGGTGAGCTCCATCCGCCGCATACGCGCCAGCGCCAGGAACCCGGCGGTCTCGGGCACCTCGATCGCGTCGAACGTACGCCCCGTGGGGAGCAGGATCGACGCCGTCGGCCGCACCGACCAGAGCCGCCCCGCGACGGTCGCGCTGCCCGTGGCCAGGCTCGCCCAGTCCTCGCGCGCCGGATGCGCGCCGGGCGCGGCACAGGCGGGTTCGCCGCAGGAGCACAGCTGCACCCCGCCGTCCGCTTCCAGCCAGGTGCCGGGGAACACGTCCCAGTGGCGTTCCTCGGCATAGCGCACGGCGGCGTCCCGCAGCGATTCGCCACGCTGCTGGGGGACGTGTGCGGACTCGGTGCCTGCGATGGTCTCTTCCACGTCGGTCTCAACTCCCGCGTCCACCTCGGGTTACGGGGGACACGCGCGCGGGGGAGGAGCATCGTTTCCCCGCCTGGGGCGCATGGGTGCACGGGTGGGGGCGCGCGGGGGCAGCGGCAGCCGGTAGCGGGTAATCAGGGGTGGGGCCGGGCGACCTTCCGTACCCCGGCAATCCTCACATGTCTCGCATCTTCGGTATGTCTGCGGGGCATTGATCTTCGTGGCCGGCCTCCTTCGGTGCGACCGGCCGGTGAGGACACATCAACTCGGTGCGTGGGCAGGCACCGCAGCCACAGGGGGTACGCCATGGCCGCAAGGCCTCTCATCGCCAGGCAGCCGAACGAGCGGCTCCAGGCGCTCATCCAGGAAGCGGGCTGCTCGAACGCCGGGCTGGCCCGCCGGGTCAACATGTGCGGAGCGGAGCACGGACTCGATCTGCGCTACGACAAGACGTCCGTCGCGCGCTGGCTGCGCGGTCAGCAGCCCCGGGGGCGGGCCCCGGCGATCATCGCCGAGGCGCTCGGCCGCAAACTCGGCAGGACGGTCACGATCGACGAGATCGGCATGGCCAACGGCAAGAACCTGGCCTCCGGCGTCGGTCTCCAGTTCTCGCCGACGATACTGGGCGCCATCGAGCAGGTCTGCGAGCTGTGGCGCAGCGACGTGGGCCGCCGGGACTTCCTGTCCGGCTCGTCCGTCGCCGCCTCCGCGCTCGTCGAGCCCAGCCGTGACTGGCTGATCTCGTCGCCGGACTCGCAGGTGGCCCGGTCGGCGGGCCCGCGCGTCGGGCTCTCGGACGTGGCGGCGGTCCGCGCGATGACCCAGGCCCTCGTCGACCTGGACCACCAGTACGGCAGCGGGCATGTGCGCCCGGTCGTCGTGCACTACCTGAACAGCGTGGTCTCCGGGCTGCTCGCCGGCTCCTACCGCGAGGCGGTCGGACGTGAACTGTTCGCGGCCGTGTCCCGGTTGACGGAACTCGCCGGCTACATGGCCATCGACACCGGCCAGCCCGGGCTCGCCCAGCGCTACTACATCCAGGCGCTGCGGCTCGCGCAGGCGGCCGGTGACCGCGGTTACGGCGGCTACGTCCTCGCCGCGTCCATGAGCCACCTGGCGGCCCAGCTCGGCAACCCGCGCGAGATCGCGCAGTTGGCGCGCGCGGCCCAGGAAGGAGCGCGCGGGCGGGTGACCCCGCGGGCGGAGTCGATGTTCCACGCCGCCGAGGCGCGCGGGCACGCGCTGATGGGGGACGCGCGCGCCGCGCAGGTGGCGTCCGGGCGGGCCGTCACGGCCCTGGAGAACGCGGACGCGGCCTCCGGCGACGACCCGACGTGGATCGCGCACTTCGACGAGGCCTATCTGGCCGACGAGTTGGCCCACTGCCACCGGGACCTCGGCCAGGCCGAGGCCGCCGCGCGGTGCGCCGAGGAGTCCCTGGCCGGGCATCCCGAGTCGCGTGCCCGCCGCCGGGCCATCGGCTATGTCCTGCTGGCCACGGCACAGGTCCAGCAGCGTGAGGTGGAGCAGGCCTGTCACACCGGGCTGCGCGCCGTCGAACTTCTCGGCACGCTCCGCTCCAACCGCGGCTCCGAGTACCTGGAGGACCTGCAGCAGCGCCTGGAGCCCTTCCAGGACGAGGCCGTGGTGCGGGAGTTCGGGGCGCGCATGGAGTTGCAGGCGGCGGCGTGACCGTACGCCGGGGGCGGTGGTGACCCGAGGGTCCTGGGGACTTGAGGGGCTCAAGGGACTTGGGGCGCTGCGGGGTCTTCGGTGATGAGAGGGGTTTCTGGCACCCGAGTTGAGGGTGTGCCGTCCGGTGCGGCCGGACGGTGTGTGTCGGCCGGGGGCGCACGCCGCGTGCGCCCCCGGCCGGACCGCGGTCCGCGCGCGCGGGGGGTGTGCGCGTCCGGCGGGGGACCTGTGCCCGGTCAGGCATGGGGCCTGTGCCCGGTCAGGCGGGGGACCTGGGCGCGGCCCGGCGGGGGACCTGGTCACGGGAGCCGGGGGACGCCGGGCGTCGCCCGCCGGTGGGGGTGTGATCATTTCGCTCCCGCGTCCGCCGGCCCCGCGCTCGTGAACATATGGCCCGTACGGGAGTGAACGCCGGGAAAACGAGGGCACCGTGAGGGAGAGGAGTGAGATACAGCGCATTCGAGGGCGGTTTCGTTACCCGTGTCACAAGGCGCCGCGGTCACCGCAGGTGCTGCGTAGCACCGGGTTGCGGGGACCCGGTAGCGTGAGCCGATGATTCCGAAGGTCCCCCATTCGTAGGAGTCCCGGTGACGCAGAGCGGACAGGGCGAGGAGCCCTCGGCGCGGCCCGCGCGCGAAGGCATCGTGCTGCCCTCCGACGGTAGCGAGCCGATGCTGCCGGGCACGACGGGCGACCGTGTGACCCCGGCCAGCGGCCCGGCCTGGGGTGGGCAGTGGGGCCCCGACCAGTCGGCCGCCCCGGCCCCGCAGTCCGCCGACGGCTGGGGTGCTCCCGCGAACGCCGCTCCGTCGTGGGGTGCCTCCGCGCCCACCGACTCCCAGGGCTGGCCGGCGGCGGACCCGCACGGCGCACAGCAGGCGCAGGGCTTCGGCGCGCAGGGGTCCGGCTCCGGACCGCTGCCGCCCGAGAGCGCGCCGTCCTCGGGCTACGGCGCCCAGAGCGGCTATGCGCCCGGGGCGCACGGCTCGCACGCCTCCGGATACGACGGCTACGGCTCCTACGGGGCCCAGGACCAGCAGGGCGGGCACGCGGGACCCGGCGCTCAGCTCCCGCCCGGCGGCGCGGACGGCGCCACGCAGTACATCCCCTACATACCGGCCGCCCCGGGTGCCGACGAGGGGGCGACGCAGTTCATACCGCCGGTCGCCGCCGCGCCGGACGAGGGCGCCACCCAGTTCATCCCGCCGGTGGGGCCGGGCGCTCTGCCGCCGGAGATCCACACCGGCGCGCCGCAGTACCTGGGGCAGTCGGCGCGAGGCGGTTCGGACGCCGACGCCACGCAGTACATCCCGCCCGTGCCAGGGCAGCCGTCGGGGTCCTTCGGGATGCCCTCCGGCGCGCCCGAGGAGCGGCAGCCCCCGGCGGAGTTCGACAGCCTCTTCCGCAGCGAGCCGGAGGTGGCCGGTTCGACGCAGATGCTGCCCCGTATCGACGCGGGGCCCCCGCAGGCCCCGTACGGCGGGAGTGACATGTACGGCGCCCAGCCGGCGCCCGGCGCCCCCGGAGGGCGGGCCGGCGGACGGCGTGGCGCCCCGGCCGCCGGTGACGGAGGCGGCGGCGGTGGCCGTGGCGGCTCGCGCGTCCCGGTGATCGCGGCTGTCGGCATCGGCATCATCGTGCTCGGTGTCGGCGCCGGCGCCCTGCTCAGCGGAGGCGGCGGCAGCGACGACGCCAAGGACGACACCGGCAAGACGGTGGCCGCGACCGCGCCGGCGTCGGCGGGTTCGTCGGCGCCCGCCGGTGACGCGGTGAAGGCGCAGGCCGTCGAACTGGACAAGCTCCTCGCGGACAGCACCAGCAGCCGTGGCTCGGTGATCAACGCCGTGGCGAACGTTAAGGCGTGCAACAACCTCGGCCAGGCGGCCAGTGATCTGCGGGACGCGGCCAAGCAGCGCGGCGAACTGGTCACCCGGCTCACCGGCCTCGCGGTCGACAAGCTGCCGAACCACGACGAGCTGACCGCCGCCCTCAACAGCGGCTGGAAGGCCTCCGCCTCGGCCGACAGTCACTACGCGGCCTGGGCCGACCAGGTCGCCAACGACAAGAAGGGCTGCCGCAAGGGCCACGCCCGCACCACCGGTCAGACCCAGGCGGGCGACCGGGCCAGCGGCACGGCCTCGGCCCAGAAGGAGAAGGCCGCGCGGCTGTGGAACTCCATCGCGTCCAAGTACGGCCTGACGCAGCGGACCCGCGCCCAGCTCTGAGCCCGCGCGAAAGCCCGGCCTCCTCGCCGAACGGTGAGAAGGCCGGGCTTCGTCGTGTGCGGGGCCCGCTTCGGGCCGGCCCGCTACCCCGCCGTGGCCAGGGTCTTCGCCATGTCGACGAACCCGCGTCGCTGCGAGGAGAGCTGACCGCCGCGGATGACCTGGAAGGTGACGTCGGCGTTGACCAGGCGCGGGAAGTCGGCGGCCGCGGTCTCGGAGTCGAAGCGCCAGTCGAGGGTCGGTGTGACCCCGCCCGTGTTCACCTTGAGGCCGTTGTCGAGCTCGTGCCGGATGGTGAGCGGCGAGACCTCCCCCGCGCCGAGGGACTCGATGGCCTTCTTCAGCACGGTGTAGGCGATCCAGGTGGTCTGCACCCCGGCGTCGCCGGGATCGATCCGGTTGTCGCCGAAGGCCTGCTCCTTGATCACCGCGCGCATCGGGTTCCAGCGCGCGTCGTCGGCGGTGGGGTACCAGCCGGTGACGTACGAACCCTCGTAGGGGCTCGACCTGCCGCCGGTGGCGTCGATCAGCGACTGGTCGACGTTGCCGATGACCGTGCCGGTGTACACCTTCCGGTACTCCTCGGCATCGCGCCGGAAGGAGTCCATGAAGGTCTTCGTGTGGTCACCGAGCGCGGGGACCACACAGCCCCGCCGGCTCGGGTCGGAGGTCGCGTGCTCCAGCGCGAGCCGGGTCGGCCGGGAGTACTCGGTGGCGTCCTCGGCCGCCCGCTGGTCCGCGGCCTGCGGGTGGCCGAGCGCCTTCAGGCCGGCGTCGAGCAGCACCGGCAGCTCGTCACCGGCGATGGTGTCGGGGCGTATGAGCGAGACGGGGCCGCAGCTCTTGCCGAGCTGCTCGCCGAGGCCCGCCAGCAGGACGCCCTGACCGCCGTTGACGGGGTAGGAGATGGGGCTGGTGAACTCGTCGTCGGTCACCCCGAAGCCGCCGATGTAGGGGATGCCCGCGCTCTCCAGCGGGGCGAGGAACGCACGGCTGTGCTGGCTGTAGGAGCCCACGACCGCGACGACGTTCTCGTCGGCGGCCCGCTCGGCGCAGTGCGCGGCGTCGACCGAGTCGTTGTGGTCGTTGCAGGTGAGGACCTCCAGCCGGCGCCCGTTGATGCCACCGTGGGCGTTGACCCAGCGCGCGTAGGCCTTCGCCAGGGCCGGCATTCCGGGCTTGTTCGTCGCGTTGGTCTTCTCGGGGGCCCAGGTCATCACCTTGACGGGGCCATCCCCGGAGCCCCCCGTGGCACCAGGGATGACCCCGCATCCGACGGCGACCGACGCGCACGCGGCCAGCGCGCTCGCGTACAGCAGCGTGGCCTTGCGGGGCCGGGGCGGAGTGGGGGAGGTGATGCGAGTACGTCGCCTACCGGTCATGGGCATGCACGATTCCCCCACACCGAGAACCTTTGTGTGACGCACGGTCGACACGGAGTGACGCAGAGGTGAATTGCAGGGGTCGATGAACTGATTTTCCCAGGGAACGTACGATCGGTGACCGTGCAAGACTCGGAGAACTCTTCCCGTCGTGGCCGTCGCTCATCCACCATGGGCGGCATGCCACTGAACGACATGCCGTGGTGGCGCTGGCGCAGCAATGTGCGCTCCGCGCTGCACATGCTTTCCGACCCCGCCTTCCAGAGAGACGTCTGGCTCGCCGGCGTCGAGGGATACGGCGACGTCACCGACGCCGTGTACCGCCTCGTCGAGGACACCTGGCTGGACAACTGGTCGGCCGAGAAATACGTCGGCACGATCTTCCGGGACTCCCAGGAGGCGGCCCTCGTGGACAGTGCCGTCCTGCGGGTCCTGCGGATCATGCACCAGGTCGGGCCCGACGCGCCGGTCTCGGCCTATCTCGACCACCAGGCGTGGCCGGACGCCCTCCAGGCCGCGCGTGCCGCGCACGTACGGCTGGCGTCGAGCGACGGGGAGGACCCGGACGCGCCTCCGCGCACCCTTGAGGTCCTGCGGATTCTGACGCGGTCCGCCTGAGCACCTGCCCGGTGGTCCGGCGGCCGTGCGTGCCCCGGGCGCGGTCCGGGTGGCGGAACGGCACTCCTGCGCGGGCGCTTGATATGAAACGCTGTTCGGCATGAATGAGCCGTCCGTCCGCGAGACCGTGCCCGCCGCCGAGCAGTACGTCCTGACGCTGTCCTGCCCCGACAAGCAGGGCATCGTGCACGCCGTGTCGAGCTACTTGTTCATGACCGGCTGCAACATCGAGGACAGCCAGCAGTTCGGCGACCACGACACGGGTCTGTTCTTCATGCGCGTCCACTTCTCGGCGGAGTCGCCGGTGACGGTGGAGAAACTGCGCGCGAGTTTCACGGCGATCGGCGACGCCTTCCACATGGAGTGGCAGATCCACCGGGCCGAGGACCGGATGCGGGTCGTCCTCCTGGTCAGCAAGTTCGGCCACTGCCTGAACGACCTGCTCTTCCGCGCGCGGATCGGCGCGCTGCCCGTCGACATCGCCGCGGTGGTCTCCAACCACACCGACTTCGCGGAGCTGGTGGGGTCGTACGACGTTCCCTTCCACCACATCGCGGTGACGAAGGACACGAAGGCCGAGGCCGAGGCGCAGCTGCTGGAGCTGGTGCGGGAGAAGGGCGTCGAGCTGGTCGTCCTCGCCCGCTACATGCAGGTCCTCTCGGACGACCTGTGCAAGCAGCTCAGCGGCCGCATCATCAACATCCATCACTCCTTCCTGCCGAGCTTCAAGGGCGCCAAGCCGTACCACCAGGCGCACGCCCGCGGGGTCAAGCTCATCGGCGCGACGGCGCACTACGTCACCGCCGACCTCGACGAGGGTCCGATCATCGAGCAGGAGGTCGAGCGCGTCGGCCACGACGTCACCCCCGACCAGCTGGTCGCCATCGGCCGTGACGTGGAGTGCCAGGCGCTCGCCCGCGCCGTGAAGTGGCACGCCGAGCGCCGCATCCTGCTCAACGGGCGCCGGACGGTCGTTTTCGCCTGACCGCCTGACCGCCTGACCGCCTGACCGCCTGACCGCCTGACCGTCTGACCGTCTGACCGTCTGACCGCCGGGGGTCACATGCGGCTGAGTGATGCCGCCGCGGTCAGTACGTCCCTGATGACTTCGCGGTCGCCGTCCTGTCCGGCGGCCGCCTCCTCCGGGGACACATGGCCCGCGGCCAGGCGGCAGAACTCCACCCCGTCCAGCGCGACATGGGCCACCTCGTGATCGGCGGAGCCGACCGCGCCGGGCGAGTCGAGCGGGATGAGCCACTCCCCGCCCCCGGAGCCCTCGATCTCCAGGCGCAGGCTGCGCCCCGGAGCACCCGCCGCGACGAGATGCCGGACCGACCGGGCCGAGAGACCGGCCCGGCGCCGCTCGGCGAGCGAGACGGGCAGCATCCGCGCGGCCAGGTCGATCATCCGGTGCAGATGCCGGGGAGCGGGCGGTTCGTACGGGTAGTCCACCGCGTCGGCGATGTCCTCCGCGTGCACCCAGCACTCGAAGGCCCGGTCCAGCATCGAGTCGCTGAGCGGCAGCTCGAAACCGCCGTACGCCACGGTGAGCCGCCCGGAGGCCTCCCCGCCGGCGACGGCGCCCGCGGCCGGGGCGCCCTCCTCCACGAACGACACGGTCCGCACGATGCCGTGGCTCTGCTCCCGCCAGGGTCCGCGCACGGACCGGGTGGGCGGGACGCGCGAGGAACGCCAGTACGCCTCGGTGCGCTCCTGCGGTGAGGGCCGCTCCGCCTCGGATCCGCCGAGCGGGTCGTCCAGACCCAGCGCGACGGCGACGAGTCCGTCGACGCTCAGCAGATGGGCGATGACCCCGGCGACGGTCGTGCGGCGGCTCACGGGCCCGTCGCCCTCGAACCAGCGCAGCCGCACGGGCGCGTGCCACTCGGAGCCGCCGATGTCCTGGAGCAGGGCGTCGAGCCGCGCGGTCTCCGCGTCGTACGGAGCGGCCCACCCGGGTACCGGGATGCGCGGCGGGCGCCGGTCCAGGCAGCTCGTCAGGACACGGGTGCGCAGCGTCGGGTCCAGGTCGAGGCTCTCCGCCGGGTGCAGCAGTCCGACCGCCTCGCGCAGCCGCAGCGCCTCGTCCGCGCACGAGCCGCAGAACCCGAGGTGGTCCTCGACGGCGATCGTCTCGTCCGCCGAGCAGGCGGCCAGCGCCCACGCGCCCAGCAGCGACTTCAGGACCCGGTGTTCGAGGAGCAGCGGCGCGGGGCCGGGTGCGGCGGCCGGTGCGGGCAGCGGCAGCCCGGTGTCCTCCACGGAGGCGCGGGGCGGTGGAATGAGCGGCGGCCCGCCCGGCCCCCGCCCGGCGCCGTCGGCGTCCTCGTGCCCGTCCTCGCGCATGCCGCTGTGCCCGTCCTCGTTCTCGTCCGTGTTCCCGTGCCCGTCCTCGTGCCCGCCCGCGCGCCCCTCCCCGTCGTCGGACGACGTGAACCGGCCAGGTTCCTCACTCACCGCGCACCCCCGGGTTTTGGCGGTGCGCCGGCGGGCCCGGCGTCGTGGGCGGTCGACAGCAGCTGGAGGCCGAGGCGCAGCCGGCGGCGGGCCTCGTCCTCGGTGACGCCGAGATCGGCGGCCGCCTGGCGGTAGTCGCGGCGCTGGAAATACGCCAGTTCCAGGGCGGTCCGCAGCGGCGTGGGCATGGACGTGACGATGTAGTCCGCGCGGGCGGCGACGGACGCGCTGCGCACCTTGCGTTCCAGCTCCTCGGCGGTGCCGTCGCCGCCCCGGGCGAGCGCGGCGGTCTCGGTGGCGCGCAGGCGCTGCACGGCCAGCCGGTGGGTCAGGGTGGCGACCCAGGAACGCAGCGGGCCCTGCTTGGGGTCGTAGGCGTCCGGGTTCTCCCAGACATGGGCGAAGACCTCGCGGGTGATCCCGTCGGCGGCCCGTTCGTCCCCGAGCACGCGATGCGCGAGACCGTGCACGAGCGAGGCGAACCGGTCGTACAGCTCGCCGAGCGCGGCGGCCTCCCCGCGCGAGAGCCGCTGTTGCATCTTGCGGTCCCAGCGGGGTGGTGCGTCCTGCGTCGCCATACGGCCCCCTCACCCCTGGTCGTGCCCGGCGCCCGTCCCTGCGTCCGCCCGGTGTACCGGCCGTGTCCCCTGTCGCTGTCCCGTCATGCGGTGCCGCCGTCCAGCCTGTGCGCACCCGCTGTCTTGAATGTAGTCGGCACGCCCGGCAGCGCACGCCCCTTTGCGTCAATGTGCGCCCCTGGGCGGGCCGTGGATGGTAGAAGCGCGCCACTTCCACCCTTCTACCTGATCGCAACTGGCCATATGCGACCGAAAGAGAACCCTCGTGAAGCTTTTTCGACCGTAGACAGGCGTTTCTTCCTGGCGAGATCCGTGTTTCATGGAACTACGACGGGGCAGCCGCGCTGGAAGGAAGCGTACGGAGTGCTTCCGTTTCTGCTGGGCGAGGCGAGCGAGAGGCGTGGCGGTGACGCTCAAGGTGACGCACGTGACCGACGTGCCCGACATGACCGACGGCGAGGGCGGCGCGGACCGCACGGGGAGAGGGAGTACGGGCGCCCCGCGCGGCCACGAGGGCGAGTGGGTCGTGCTGCGGGTGTCGGGCGAGCTCGATCTCGTGACGTCGCCCGCGCTGCGCCAGAACGTCCACGACGTGGTGGCGGCGGGCCGGCACAGCGTCGTCCTGGACCTGTCCGAGGTCGTGTTCTGCGACTCCAGCGGCGTCGGCGTCCTGATCGCCGCCCGCCGCCTCATGCGCTCCTGCCGGGGGCGTCTGCGGCTGATCCTGCCCGCGCAGGGCGCGGTGGACGGCTCCCACGTCAACCGTGTCCTCGGGGCCCTCGGCGTGCGCCGGCTCTTCGACGTGTACCCCGACGTCGACGCGGCCACGGACGAGGAGTCCAGCCCGCTGTCGGCCTGACGTCCCGCTCACGGTCCGTCCTCTTCGCCCTCCCTCGCCGCCCCGCGCCCCCGCGCCCCCGCGCCCCCCGCGTCCTCGCCCGGAGCGACATCCCCTGATCACCGCCCGGCACACCAGCACGCCGTTGTCGCGGAATTCTTGCGGTCTTGGTACAACCGTCGCTTTCCGGCGCCCCGGACCGTTCGGGCGTCGTACGCTCCGTCCCAGATGAACCGCAGTCCGGCCGAGGCCGGCTGAGAAGTGAGGCGGGCCGACACACCATGGTCAGTTCCGAGTACGAGCGCAGGATCGCCGCCCGGTTCGCCGGCTTCGACCAGGACGGCAACGGCTACATCGACCGGGAGGACTTCAACGCCGCGACCAAGGCCGTCCTCGCCGAGTTCGGCACGCCGGCCCGGTCGGACAGGGGCCAGGCCCTCTACATCGGCGCCGAGGCGTTCTGGCAGGGCATGGCGGGGATAGCGGACCGGGACGGCGACCAGCGGATCACGCGCGAGGAGTTCGTGAGCGGCGCCGTGAAGCGGCTGCGCGACAACCCCGACCGGTTCGCCGAGATCGCCCGCCCCTTCCTGCACGCGGCCCTCGCCGTGGCGGACACCGACGGGGACGGCGCGGCCACGGTCGAGGAGACCACGCGCGTCCTCAGGGCCCTGGGTGTGGGCGACGCCATCGCCGCCACCGTGGCCGCCGCCCTGGACGCGGACACCGACGGACGGATCGGCGAGACGGAGATCGTGAGCGGGTTCGCCCGCTACTTCACCGTCCCGGAGTGAGCGGAGCGGGCCGTCGGGCGGCTCTCATCCCGAGAAGCGCTCCCTGAGCCGGTACTTGAGCACCTTCCGTAGCGTCTCGTTGCGCGGAAGGGCGTCCACGACCTCCAGCTGCTCCGGCAGCTTGTGCACGGACAGCCCTTCCCCGCGCAGATACGACGTCACGGCGGCCAGCGTCAGCTCCGGGGCGTCCGGCGGCTGTTCCACCACCGCGCACACGCGTTCCCCGCGCTCGGCGTCGGGCAGTCCGATCACGGCGGCGTCGCCGACCGCCGGGTGCCGGTGCAGCAGATCCTCGATCTCCTTCGCCGAGATGTTCTCGCCCTTGCGGATGATGATGTCCTTCACCCGGCCGGTCAGGACGAGGTGACCGCTCCCGGTCAGATGCCCCACGTCCCCGGTGATCAGGAACCCGTCCGCGTCGAACGCCTCCGCGGTCTGTTCCGGGTCCAGGTATCCCTGGCAGACCGCCTCCCCCCTGAGCCGCACGTCACCGTCGGCACCGCACGGCCGGGCGGCGCCCGCCGCGTCCACGATCCGTATCTCCATGCCCCGCGGGGGCCTGCCCTCCGTGGTGGCCAGGTTCTCGGCCGTGTCGTCCGGCGCGCCCATCGTGATCATCGGGACCTCGGTCATCCCGTATCCGTGGGTGAGCTGTACGCCCATCTCCCGGACCACGGAGTGGTAGACCTCGGGCGGCTTGGGGGCCCCGCCGCCGGCGAGCAGCCGCAGCGTGGGAATGACCGGCTCCCCGGGCCGCTTGCGCTGTTCGGCGAGGAACATCGAGTAGAACGCGGTCGAACCGCCCGCCACCGTCACCCCGTGCCTGCGGTACTCCTCCAGGGCGGCGGGCAGCGCGAAGTGCTCGAACATCACGGCCGGGAATCCGTACAGCAGCAGCATCACCGTGTAGTCCGGTCCGGCGATGTGCGCGTACGGGAAGGCCATCGAGCCGACGTCGCTCTCGGACAGCCGCAGGGCGTGGGCGAGGCAGGAGCCGCCCGCGATCAGTGAACGGTCGGTGTGCAGCACACCCTTGGGGTCGGAGGTGGTGCCCGAGGTCCAGTAGATCCAGCGGACACGGGTGCCGTCCGAGGGCGGGTCGGGCAGGACGGCGGGATCGCCGTCGGGCAGATCGTCGTACGCCTCGAAGACGTTCTTCGCGTCCAGCCGGTGGGCCATCGCGGTGTGGTCGAAGCCGCGCCACTCGCCCGGGACGGCGACGTACTCGGCCTTCGACTCCCGCAGCGCGAAGCCGACCTCGCGGTCGCGGTAGAAGGGGATCACCGGCGACTGCACGGCGCCGACGCGGGCCAGCGCGAAGGACAGCAGGGCGGTCTCGATCCGGGTGGGAAGCTGCCAGGCGACCACCGTGCCCGGCCGTACGCCCTTGTCGTGGAGGCCTGCCGCCACCCGTTCGGCGCGGTCGCGCAGCTCGCCGAAGGTCAGCGAACGGTCGCCCTGGAGCAGGACGGGCCGGTCGGGGGTGAGGTCGGCGCGGCGGTCGACCAGTTCCCACAGCGTGCGCGCGGAACTCAGGGCGTGGGCGATGTCGTTCACTGCGACCCCCTGTGGTCGGTCACTTCGGCGAACCGAGCTGACGGACAGTCAGATCGTGCGCAGAGCGTAGGGCTCGCCGCCTTGTCGGTCCATAGGCGCGGGGCTAGCCTGCTTCTGAACAGAGATCTGACGGGCCATCAGATCCGTCAGATCCGGACTCCGGGAGCGGCGCTCCGGACACGGCTCACCGGATACGGCCCATCGGACGCGTCGCGGGGACACCCGCCGACGGACCCGCACGCAGGCGGAGGGGACCATGACCGAACTGCCCCGCATCATCAGCGTCGACGACCATGTGATCGAGCCCGCGCACCTCTTCGAGACCTGGCTGCCGCGGAAGTACCACGACCGGGGGCCGAAGCCGCTGACCGCCGGAATCGGTGAACTCGCCTACGTCGCGGGCAAGTACCAGATCACGATGGACCCGGACGGTCCGCCGACCGACTGGTGGATCTACGAGGACCTCAAGTTCCCGTACAAGCGCAACATCGCCGCCGTCGGCTTCGACCGCGACGAGATGACACTGGAGGGCATCACCCGCGCGGAGATGCGGCGCGGCTGCTGGGACCCCGCCGAGCGGCTCAAGGACATGGACCTCAACCATGTCGAGGCCAGCCTCTGCTTCCCCACCTTCCCGCGCTTCTGCGGCCAGACCTTCGCCGAGGCGCACGACAAGGAGGTGGCTCTGGCCTGCGTGCGGGCGTACAACGACTGGATGGTCGAGGAATGGTGCGGCGACAGCGGCGGCCGGCTGATCCCGCTGTGCCTGATCCCTCTGTGGGACATCGACCTCGCGGTCGCCGAGATCCGCCGCAACGCCGCCCGGGGCGTGAAGGCCGTCACCTTCTCCGAGATCCCCACCTACCTCGGGCTGCCCTCCATCCACTCCGGCTACTGGGACCCGTTCTTCGCGGTCTGCCAGGAGACCGGGACGGTCGTGAACATGCACATCGGCTCGTCGTCCCAGATGCCCGCCGCCTCCCCCGACGCGCCCCCCGCCGTCCAGGCCTCGCTGTCCTTCAACAACGCGATGGCCTCCATGATGGACTTCCTGTTCAGCGGCGTCCTGGTGAAGTTCCCGCGCCTCAAACTCGCCTACTCCGAGGGCCAGATGGGCTGGATCCCGTACGCCCTGGAGCGTGCCGACGACGTCTGGTCGGAGCACCGCGCCTGGGGCGGGGTCAGGGACCTGATCCCCGAGCCCCCGTCGACGTACTACTACCGGCAGATCTTCTGCTGCTTCTTCCGCGACAAGCACGGGGTGGCGTCCCTGGACGTGGTGGGCCGCGACAACGCCACCTTCGAGACGGACTACCCGCACGTCGACTCGACCTTCCCGCACACCAAGGAGGTCGCCCTCGACCATGTGAAGGGCCTCGACGACGAGACCGTCCACAAGCTGATGCGGGGCAACGCCATCCGCATGCTGGAGCTGGACCTGTAGTGGACCTGACGTACACCCCCGAGGAGGAGGAGTTCCGCGCGCGGCTGCGGACATGGCTCGCCGGGGTCCTGCCGGCGCTGCCGCCGAAACCGTCCCCGCACGACTGGCCCGCGCGACGGGCGTACGACCTCGGCTGGCAGCGGATGCTGTACGACGCCGGGTACGCGGGGCTGCACTGGCCCGTCGACGCCGGCGGCCGGGGTGCCACGCCGACCCAGCACCTCATCTACCTGGAGGAGACCGAGAAGGCGGGCGCCCCCTACGTGGGGGCCAACTTCGTCGGGCTGCTGCACGCGGGGCCCACGATCGCCTCCGAGGGGAGCGCCGGGCAGCGGGCGCGCTGGCTGCCGCCCGTGCTGCGCGGCGAGGAGGTCTGGTGCCAGGGCTTCAGCGAGCCGGACGCCGGCTCCGACCTCGCGTCGCTGCGCACGCGCGCGTGGCGTGACGGCGACGACTACGTGGTCAGCGGGTCCAAGATCTGGACCTCCCACGCCGAGGTGGCCGACTGGTGCGAGCTGCTGGTGCGCACGGACCCCGCCGCGCGTAAGCACCGGGGCATCACCTGGCTCGCGATGCCGATGGACGCGCCCGGCATCACCGTCCGGCCGCTGCGCACGCTCGCGGGCTCCACCGAGTTCGCGGAGGTCTTCCTCGACGAGGTGCGCGTCCCGGTCGCCAACCGGGTGGGCGCCGAGAACGACGGCTGGCGCGTGACCATGGTGACGCTGTCCTACGAGCGGGGCACCGCCTTCGTCGGCGAGGTGGTCGCCTGCCGGCGCGTCCTGTCCGAGGTCGCGCGCGAGGCGCGGAAGAACGGCCGCTGGGACGACGCCGTACTGCGCCGCCGTCTCGGCGGCCTGAACGCCGAGTTCCGCGCGCTGTGGCGGCTCACCCAGTGGAACGTCAGCGAGGCGCAGAGCACCGGGGGCGGGCCCGGTGTCGGCGGTTCGGTCTTCAAGCTGAGGTACTCGCACGCCCGCCAGGAGCTGTTCGACGCCGCCGCGGAGGTTCTCGGCCCCGAGGCCCTGGACCTGGGGCGGGATTGGACCCTGGTCCGGCTGTCGTCGCTGTCGTACACCATCGCGGCGGGCACGTCGCAGATCCAGCGGAACATCGTGGCCGAGCGGATCCTCGGCCTGCCCAAGGGGAGGTGAGTTCGAGCGATGGACTTCCGGCTGACCGAGGACCAACGGGCCCTGAGGCAGGGCATACGCGACCTGTTCGAGGGCCGGTTCGGACGGGAGGCGCTGCGCGCGGCCGTGGACCGGGCGGACGCGAAGCGCGGGGCGGGCGCCCCGGAGAGGGCGGACGGGACGGGCACGGCAGGCCGGAGAGAGGGGACGGCCGGGGGGCGCCGGGGGAGCGGCCGGGTGCTCGACCGGGAGCTGTGGCACGAGCTGGGCGCGGCGGGGTTCTTCGCGCTGCGCCTGCCCGAGGCCGAGGGAGGCGTCGGGCAGGGACTCCCGGAGGCCGTGCTGGCCTTCGAGGAGGCGGGGCGCGTCCTGCTGCCGGGCCCGCTGATCGCCACGCACCTCGCCGCGGGCACCGTGGCCGGGGCCGCCGCCGGGGACGTGGTCGTGACGTCCGCCGACGGGGGGCTCGTGGAATGGCTGGAGGAGGCCGACGTCGTCCGCGGCGACGTCACCGGAGCCGAGCCGATGGTCCCGGTGGACCCGCTGACCCCCCTGCACCGGCTGCCCGTGACCGACGGCCGGCCGCCCGGCGGGGGCGTGCTCGGGGCGGCCCGGACGCCGGACGGGCTGCTCGCGTCGCTGTTCACCGCCGCCGAACAGCTCGGCAGTGCCGCCCGGACCTGCGAGAGCGCCGTGCAACACGCCCGGACGCGCGAACAGTTCGGGCAGCCGATCGGCGCCTTCCAGGCGGTGCAGCATCTGTGCGCGGGCATGCTCGCGCGGGTCGAGGTGGCCCGCGCGGCCGTCTACGCCGCTTCCGTCACCGCCGACCCGGTGGACATCGCGGCGGCCCGCCTGCTCGCCGACCGGGCCGCCGTGCGCGGTGCCCGCGACTGCCTCCAGGTGCACGGCGGCATGGGCTTCACCTGGGAGTCCGACGTTCATCTGCACCTGAAGAGAGCGTGGACGCGGACGCACCGCACCGGCGGAGCCACGCGGAGTGAGGAGGAGTTGGCGGACGATCTGGTGGCCGGGACGGCGTGAAGGCCGGCCGCACCGGGGCGCCACGGGAGGAACGGGGGCGGATGTCGCGGATCGTGGCGGAACGGCATCACGGAGCGTTGAGACCGGGTTGTGTCCTAGGCGTGACTTGTCACGGCCTGGAGTCGGCGCCGGGCTCCGGTACCTTGTGTGGGATGCGAGTGGTTCTGAGGCTGAGCCATCCCGGTGTTGCCCCCGAGGCCGCGCCGGACCCGGCGATGCGCGCCGTTCGCAAGGCGGGACGGACCCCCGTACCTGCCTGTTCGACTCCCCTTGGCGAGCGTCGCACAGTATGCCGCACGCGTACTCCTTCGCGCTGGAATATGCCCGAAGCGCTTGTTGGGGTGACTGTACGTCAACCATGCTGTCTCGTAAGGGAATCACGTTCCGTGATCCTTGTTCTGGCCATGCAGAAAATGGCTACGATCGTGGCCCTTGTGAGGCGCGAGGCGATGTGTCCGCCGGTTCGGATGGTGTGAGCGGTGCAGGTGCTTCAAGTGCAGCTGGAGATCCGGCCCGACCCCGCAGAGGTGGGGCGAGCCCGGCGGTGGGCCCGTTCAAGGCTCGCGGGGTCCGGGATAGATGCCGATGAACCACTCGCCGAGACGCTGATCCTGCTCGTCTCCGAGCTCGTCACGAACGCCGTGGTGCACACCGGGTGTCCGGCCGTGCTGCGGCTGTGTCTGCCGGGCGGTGCCGGGGACGCCACCGTGCGCCTCGAAGTGGCCGACTCCAGCGCCCGGCCGCCCATGCCCCGGCACGCGGACGGTGACGAGACCAACGGCCGCGGCCTGGAGCTGGTCGACGGCCTCGCGGACCGCTGGGGCTGGAATCCCGAGGGTGCCGGCAAGCGCATCTGGTGCGAGCTGGACCGCTGCGCCTCGGGCGCCGCGCAGGACTCCCCGTACGGCGCCTGTGGCGGCTTCGCGTACGAGGCGGTCTAGGAGCTCTCCGGGCGGCCGGTCCGTCCGGTCCATCCGGTCCGTCCGGCCGGCTCGGCATGACTCTCGCGGATGCCGTGCGGCCAGGTTCTCGTAGGCGCCGCGCCTGAGCCGGGCCGCGCTGTGTCGTGCCGTGCCGGGCTGCGGTGTGCATGCTGGGGCGTCGGGGCGATCCCTCCTTCTCGCACACGTCTCGCGTTTTGTGCATGTATGCACGAAACCGCTGTACACGGCCGCGGTTGTGGCCGAATGCGCCGGGTCGTGCTTCCGTACGCGTGGTCTCAAATAGGGTGGAGTACCGCAAATCCCCGATCGGGTGTTGACGTGGCGTGTCCGTTTGATCACGCTTGTGTTCAGCGATTCGCCGCGAGGGGACGGCGAGGGTTCCGGTGACGGGGGCTCTCGGCGAGTGTGGGTCGTGATTCGGCGTCGGCTCCCCCACGGTCAGGGGAGGCAGGGCGGGAACGCCGGAGGCGGATGGCGGCGCGCGATGCCGTGCCCGGGGAGAGGTGGGGACCTTCCGGCCGGGCGCAGTCGAGAGTGGGGGAGGCGCGCCGCCGGCCGGCCCTCGGGCGAAGAGGCTCGGGGTCGGCCCTCGGACGGAGAAGCCCTGGGCCGGCCCCCGGTCGGACGGAACCTTGGAGCGTTGCCCCCTGAGGTGCCCGAGGTGGACGAATCGTCAGAAAATGGCCACGGGTGCCACCGGGGTGCCGGTCCCGCCGACGAAGGGTTCCGGCATCGCCGACAGCAGGAAGGCGTAGCGGTTTTCTTGTCCACAGGCTGTGGACAACTCTTCGAGGTTCCAGTTCTGGCCCTGAATCATCCCCATTTCGACCAGATCGAGCGCGTGCACGGGCAGCCACAGGTCCTCGATCTCGGGCGGGAAGATCTCGAACGTCAGGGTGTCGTTGGCGACCGCCGCGACATCGCGCGCGTGGAACCACTCGGGGGTGCGCACCGACAGACCCGGCGACGGATACCCGTACCCGTGCTTGTCGCCCGCCAGATAGACCTGGATCTGCCCGGTCCGTACGAGCACGATGTCGCCCGCCCTCACCCGCGTGCCCGCCAACTCCTCCGCCGCCTCAAGGTCTTCGGGGGTGACAGCGTGCCCGCCGGCCAGCCGGTGCTCGCCGCGCGCCCGCGCCACGTCGAGCAGGACGCCCCGCGAGACGATGTGCCGCGGCTTGTCGATCCCGCCGAACTCGGCGCCGCCGTGCGGGGTGACGGTGGAGGCGGGGCGTCCGTTGTAGAGCCTGCCGGAGTGCGAGACATGGGGCAGCGCGTCCCAGTGGGTGGCTGCCTGGAGGCCCATGGTCACGGCGTCGTCGCTGCACGCCACCGTGCCGGGGCCGAAGATCTCCTGGTTGATCTGCACCATCGCGTGCAGCGGATTGACCCGCCCCGGGATCATCCCGGTCTGCACACCGTCCTGCTGGAGCGGCAGGGCGAGCGGCACGCGGCGCCCGGTCCGCACCGTCGCGGCGGCCTCCCGCACCACCTCGTCGGTGACGAGGTTCAGCGTCCCGATCTCGTCGTCGTCCCCCCAGCGCCCCCAGTTGTTGACGCGCTTCGCGATCTCGTGGAACTCCGGATGAAGCGTCGGCCGCGACATGAGTCCTCCCCGGGGGCTTGTCTCCAGGTATCTGACGGGTCGTAGAATCCGAGTTGAATCTAACGGACCGTCAGAAACTGCGGGAAGGGGCCGGGCATGGGGAACTTCCTTGCGGGCAAGGTCGTCGCCGTCACGGGCGCGGGCCGGGGGATAGGCCGGGCGGTCGCCCTCGCCGCGGCCGCCGAGGGCGCGCGCGTCGTCGTCAACGACTACGGCGTGTCCGTCGAGGGCGGCGAGCCCACGAGTTCGGTCGCCGACACCGTCGTCAAGGAGATCGAGGCGGCCGGCGGGGAAGCGGTCGCGGTGGCCGACGACATCTCGACGATGGCCGGCGGGCAGCGGGTCGTCGACACCGCGCTCGCCTCGTACGGGCGGATCGACGGTGCGGTGTGCGTGGCCGGCATCCTGCGCGAGCGGATGCTCTTCAACATGTCCGAGCAGGAGTGGGACCCCGTGGTCGCCACCCATCTCAAGGGCACGTTCACGCTCTTCCGGGCCGCCTCGGCGGTGATGCGCAAGCAGGGCTCGGGCACGCTGATCGGCTTCACCAGCGGCAACCACCAGGGATCGGTGGCCCAGGCCAACTACAGCGCGGCGAAGGGCGGGATCATCTCGCTGGTGCGCAGCGCGGCCCTCGGACTGCACAAGTACGGGGTCACCGCGAACGCCGTCGCGCCCGTCGCTCGTACCCGCATGTCGGCGAACGTGCCCATGGAGCTGAAGGAGATCGGCGAACCGGAGGACGTGGCCGCTCTCGTGGTCTACCTGCTGTCGGACCGCGCCCGTGCGGAACGCATCACCGGGCAGGTCTACACGATCGCCGGACCCAAGATCGCCGTGTGGGCCCAGCCCCGCGAACTGCGCGCCGGTTACGCCGAGGGCGGCTGGACCCCGGAGAGGATCGCCGACTTCCTGCCCGGGACCGTCGGCGTCGATCCGATGCCGCTGCTGGAACAACTGGAGGCGATGGCGCGGGCGGCGGCGGACAAGGCACGCCCCAACGCGTAGCCGTGCCCCGGGCACGGCGGGAGGAGAGCGCGTGGATTTCGCATTCGGCCCGCAGGACGAGGCCTTCCGGCGCGAGGCGCGGGCCTGGCTGGAGGAGCGTCTGACCGGCACCCCCGGGCGCCGCGACTGGGAGCGGGAACTCGGGAAGGGCGGCTGGATCGGGCTCGGCTGGCAGGAGGACGGGTACGGCAACCGGCGTGCGGACCTGACCCGTCAGGTCGTGTGGGCCGAGGAGTACGCCCGCTCCGGGGCTCCGGCCCGCTCCGGGCACATCGGCGAGAACCTGCTGGCGCCCACGCTCATCGCGCACGGGACAGCGCGGCAGAAGCGCCGCTTCCTGCCGCCGGTCGCCGAGGGCCGGGAGCTGTGGTGCCAGGGGTACAGCGAACCCGGCGCCGGCTCGGACCTGGCCGGAGTGCGCACGGCCGCCGTACGGGACCCGGGGGCGGGCCCCGCGGGGGCGTACCGGATCACGGGCCAGAAGATCTGGACCTCGCTCGCCCACGAGGCCGACTGGTGTTTCGTGCTCGCCCGCACGGAGCCGGGGTCCACCCGCCACCACGGCCTCTCCTTCCTCCTCGTCCCCATGGACCAGCCCGGCCGCGTCGAGGTCCGTCCGATCCGCCAGCTCACGGGCACGAGCGACTTCAACGAGGTGTTCTTCGACGGCGCGGTGGCCCGGGCCGAGGACGTGGTCGGCGGCGAGGGGAACGGCTGGCAAGTCGCCATGAGCCTGCTCGGTTTCGAGCGCGGGGTCTCCACGCTGGCCCAGCAGATCGGATTCGCCGAGGAGCTGGGACGGGTGCTGCGGACGGCCGTCGCGACGGGAGCGGCCGGGGATCCCGTCGTACGCGACCGGCTCGTGCGCCTGTGGGCCGAGCTGCGCACGATGCGCTGGAACGCCCTGCGCACCCTGGGCGCCTCCGAGGGCTCGGGGAGCCCCGGGAGGGCCGGCGGCTCCGGGGGCGAGGGGGCGCCGAGTGTGGCGAAGCTGCTGTGGGGCGGCTGGCATCGGCGGCTCGGTGAACTGGCGGTCCAGGTACGCGGGGCCGCCGCGGCGGCGGGTCCGGTGGACCGGTCGGCCGCGCTGCCCTACGAACTGGACGCCGCCCAGCACCTGTTCCTCTTCAGCCGGGCCGACACGATCTACGGCGGCTCGGACGAGATCCAGCGCACGATCATCGCCGAGCGCGCGCTCGGCCTGCCGAGGGAACCCCGGGGCCGGCCATGAGCCGGCGGGACGGCCGGGTACGGCGTGAGAACGGCCCGGTACGGCCGGGAACAGCCCGGCACGGAACGGGATCGGCCCGGGGTGGCCCGGGAAGAGGGGAGCCGGCGCGATGCGAGGCGTGATCTTCGACGGGAAGAGGACCCAGGTCGTGGACGACCTGGAGGTACGCGATCCAGGGCCCGGAGAGGTTCAGGTGGCGATCGCCGCGGCGGGACTCTGCCACAGCGATCTCTCCGTGGTGGACGGGACCATCCCCTTCCCCGTTCCCGTGGTGCTGGGCCATGAGGGGGCGGGCGTGGTGGAGGCCGTGGGCGCGGGCGTCAGCCATGTCGGGCCCGGCGACCATGTGGCGCTGTCCACCCTGGCCAACTGCGGGACGTGCGCGGAGTGCGACCGGGGGCGGCCCACGATGTGCCGCAAGGCGATCGGCATGCCGCAGCGGCCGTTCGCGCGCTCGGGCGAACCGCTCCACCAGTTCGCCGCCAACTCGGCCTTCGCGGAGCGCACGGTCGTGAAGGCGGTGCAGGCGGTCCGGATCCCGAAGGACATTCCGCTGACCTCGGCCGCGCTGATCGGCTGCGGGGTCCTCACGGGTGTCGGAGCGGTCCTGAACCGGGCGCGGGTCGACCGCGGCGACACCGTCCTGGTCATCGGCACCGGCGGCATCGGTCTCAACGTCATCCAGGGCGCCCGGCTCGCGGGCGCCCTGCGGATCGTCGCCGTCGACTCCAATCCGGCCAAGGAGGCCGTGGCCCGCCGGTTCGGCGCGACGCACTTCCTCACCTCGGTGGACGGGGTGAAGGACATCCTGCCGACCGGCGCCCAGCACGCCTTCGAGTGCGTCGGCCGCGTCGAACTCATCCGCCAGGCCGTCGACGCGCTCGACCGGCACGGCCAGGCGATCCTGCTCGGCGTCCCCCCGGCGACGGCCGAGGCCTCCTTCCTCGTCTCCTCGATGTACCTCGACAAGTCCATCCTGGGCTGCCGCTACGGCTCGTCCCGCCCCCAGCGGGACATCGCCCTGTACGCCGAGCTGTACCGCGAAGGCCGGTTGCTGCTCGACGAGCTGGTGACGGCGACGTACCCGGTCGAGGACTTCGAGAGGGCGGCCGAGGACGCGCACGCGGGGAAGGTGGCGCGGGCGGTGCTGACGTTCTAGTGCCGTGTCAGTCAAGGTTTGCCCTTCGAGGGCCGGGCGTCGCGACGGGGCGAACCTTGGCTGACGCGGCACCAGCGCCCGCGCGGGCACCGTTCGCGCGCCGGGGGGTCATCGTTCGGCCGCGGCGCCGGATCTGAAGGTGCGCCGGTAGGTGGTCGGGGTGACGCCGAGGGTCGTCTGGAGATGCTGGCGCATCGACTGGGCCGTGCCGAAGCCGGCGTCGCGGGCCACCTGGTCGATGGACAGGTCGCTGGACTCCAGGAGATGGCGGGCGTGCTCCACGCGCTGCCGGGTGAGCCACTGGCCGGGGCTGACACCGACCTCCTCGCGGAAACGCCGGGTGAAGGTGCGGACCGACATGGACTCCTGCCCGGCCATGTCCCGGAGCTGGATCGGCTCGTGGAGGCGGCCGAGCGCCCAGGCGCGGGCGGCGGTCGTGGTGGCCGCCCGCGCCTCCGGGACCGGGCGCTGGATGTACTGCGCCTGGCCGCCGTCGCGGTGCGGCGGTACGACGGTCCGGCGGGCCACCTCGTTGGCGACGGCGGCCCCGTGGTCGCGGCGTACGAGATGCAGGCACAGGTCGATCCCGGCCGCGACCCCGGCCGAGGTGAGGACGTCCCCGTCGTCGACGAAGAGCACGTCCGCGTCGACGTCGACGTTCGGGAAGAGCCGCTGGAAGTGCTCGGCGTGCATCCAGTGCGTGGTGGCGGGGCGCCCGTCGAGATATCCGGCGGCGGCGAGGACGTAGCCGCCGGTGCAGATGGAGACGAGGCGGGTGCCGGGACGGATGTGGGTGAGGGCGGCCGCCAGCTCCGGGGTCAGGATGCCCTCCTGCTGCACGGGGCCCAGTTCGTACGAGGCCGGGACGATGACGGTGTCGGCGGTGGCCAGCGTCTCGGGTCCGTTGCCGACGAGGACCGAGAAGTCCGCGTCCGTCTCCACGGGGCCCGGCGGCCGGACCGAGCAGGTGACGACCTCGTACAGCGGACGCCCGTCGGTGTCCCGCGCCTTGCCGAAGATGCGCTGCGGAATGCCCAGCTCGAAGGGGATCAGACCGTCCAGAGCGAGGACGGCGACGCGGTGCCGGGGCGACGTACCGGAAGGGGCCATGGCCCGATCCTAACGAATGCTGTCTTTCGGGCCAGTGGTCCACCGGCGCCCGTTCCCCGAAGCTCGATGACGTGACCCAGACAACCGAAGCCGCGCAGGCCCCGGAGGACTCCCGGCCCGTCCGCCCCGCCCCGTCTCACCGCGTCCACCGCGCCTGGTTCGTCGCCGCCGTCGCCTTCGTGACGATCATCGGCGCGGCGGCCTTCCGGTCGCTGCCGGGGCTGCTGATCGATCCGCTGAACGAGGAGTTCCACTGGTCGCGCGGCACGATCGGCGCGGCCGTCTCGATCAACCTCGCGCTCTACGGACTCACGGCGCCGTTCGCCGCGGCGCTCATGGACCGCTTCGGCATCCGGCGCGTGGTGGCGGTCGCCCTGACCGTCATCGCGGTCGGTTCCGGGCTGACGGTGTGGATGACGGCGGCCTGGCAACTGCTCCTGTGCTGGGGCCTGTTGGTGGGCCTGGGGTCCGGTTCGATGGCGCTCGCCTTCGCGGCCACGGTCACCAACCGCTGGTTCACCGAGCGCAAGGGCCTGGTGACGGGCATCCTGACGGCGGCCTCGGCCTCGGGACAGCTCATCTTCCTGCCGCTGTTGTCCTGGATCGTCACGGAGCACGACTGGCGTCCGGCCGCGGTGACCGTGTCCCTCGCCGCCCTCGCGGTCGTCCCCTTCGTCTGGCTGCTGCTGCGCGACCACCCGGCCGACGTCGGCCAGATGCCCTACGGGGCGAAGGAGTTCGTACCGAAGCCCGAGCCCGTACGGGGGGCCGCCCGGCGCGCGGTGACCGTGCTGTTCTCCGCCGTCCGCACGGGCCCCTTCTGGCTGCTGGCCGGGACGTTCGCGATCTGCGGCGCCTCGACGAACGGCCTGGTCCAGACACACTTCGTGCCCGCCGCCCACGATCACAGGATGCCCATCACCGCGGCCGCCTCGCTCCTCGCCGTCGTCGGTGTCTTCGACGTGATCGGCACGATCGCCTCGGGCTGGTTCACCGACCGCTTCGAGCCGCGCCGTCTGCTGGCGGTGTACTACGCCCTGCGCGGCATTTCGCTGCTGTTCCTCCCGATGCTGCTCGCCCCGGCCGTGCACCCGCCGATGATCTTCTTCATCGTCTTCTACGGCCTCGACTGGGTGGCCACCGTCCCGCCCACCCTGGCCCTGTGCCGTGAGCGCTACGGCGAGGACAGCGCCATCGTCTTCGGCTGGGTGCTCGCCTCCCATCAGGTCGGCGCCGCGCTCGTCGCCTTCCTCGGCGGCGTCGCCCGCGACCGCTTCGGCTCGTACGACGTGGTCTGGTACGCCTCGGGCGCGCTGTGCGCCGCGGCCGCGCTGATGGCCCTGGTGATCCGCCGCCACCGTCCCGCGGTTGCGGCCGCGACCCCGGCGGTGTCTCCGGCTCCCGCGTGACGGTCGCGCCCCGCCCAGCGTCCGGTGGGGCGGGGCATGCCCCGCGTCAGGCGGGGCCGCTCCCGTCCCGGCCCGCCGGGCTGCGGTGCGGAACCGGCGACCCGTCCTCGCGTCAGGTGAGGAACCGGCCCTTGTGGAAGAGCAGCGGCGGCACGTCCGCGCCCTCGTCGCCGTCGCCGTCGCCGCTCGCCCCGAGGGCGTCCACGCGGCCCACCACGATCAGATGGTCCCCGCCCGTGTGCACCGCGTGGATCGTGCAGTCGATCCAGGCCGCGGCGCCCGCGAGGCGGGGGGAGCCGGACACCGGAGCGGCGTCGTGGACCACCCCGGCGAACTTGTCCGCACCGCTCACCGCGAAGCCGCGGCACAAGTCGCCCTGGTGCGCGCCGAGTACGTTGACGCAGAACACGCCGGCACGGGCGATGCGCGGCCACGTCGTGGACGTACGGCCGACCATGAAGCAGATCAGCGGAGGGTCCAGGGAGAGCGCGGCGAACGACTGGCAGGCGAACCCGGCCGGGCCCGCCGGGTCCTCGGGGTCCGCGGCCGGTGCCGTCACGACGGTCACGCCGGTCGCGAAGTGGCCCAGTACGTACCGGAACCGGGCCGGATCGACCGGCGCCCGCTCGTCCTCGCCGACCGCGCGCAGATCCGGGCGCGGCAGCGCCTCGACGGGCCCCGCGACGGTGGGGGCCCCGGCCGACCTGAGGTAGCGGACGGCGGCGGCGGCCATCCCTGCGTGTCCCATCACGCCTTCCATTGAAGCTGACGGCATGTCAGATAGGAAGGGGTGGGCGAGGCCCGGAGGGCGGGATCGCGACGGGTCAGGGGCGAAGGCCCCGCGGAGCCCGCCGCAGCGGCCCGCGGGAACCCCTCGGGGAGCCGTGTGTTTCGCCCGCGTATCTTTCGCCTCATGGGGTGGGGAGACTCAGGGAGGCGGGCGCGCTCCCGGTTGACATGGGCGGACGGCGAGGTGAACCTCGCCGCGGCGATCTGCGCGGCGCAGTTCGCGGTCGCCCTCACCGTCCGGTGGGTCGCCACGTTCGACGACGACGACCACGGCGTGGGGCTGGGCGGTGGACTCGCCGGCGCCGGGTTCCTGTGCATGCTGGTCTTCGGGCCGCAGCTGCTCGCCGTCCTCGGACTGCTGCACACGGCGATGTATACGATGCCGGCGGCCACGCTCGCCCGCTGGGCGACCCGGCGCGCACCCGGTCCCGAGGGCGCCTGGCACCTGGCCTTCGTCCTCGCGCTCGGCACGCTCTGGGCCGCTCTCGCGGTCGCACTCGGCGGCCTCGCCCCCACCGGCGCCACGGCCCTGCTGATCGCCGTGTCCGGTGTCCCGCCGACGCTGGGTGTCGCTTTCGTGCGGCGGCGCGAACGCGTCACCGGACGCCCGCCGAGCGCCGACCGCGTCTGGTTCCGCTGGGCGCTCGTGAGCCTCGGGGCGTGCGCCCTGGTCGTGGCGGCGGGCACCGTGGGGCTCGCCACGGGACTCGTCCAGGAGTACGAGCCCCCGAAGCTCGGCGTCGACCGGCTCACCGGCGTCTGGCGCGGCGATCACGGGGCCGAGCTGCGGCTGCGCGCCGACGGGCGGGCCGAGCTCTCGGGCGTGCCCGCGCAGCCCGAGTTCGGGGACGTGGCCACCAAGGATTTCACGCGCTGCGACGGCGTCGGCACGTGGTTCCTCGACACCGCCGGCCACTACGACCCGTACGCCGACGAGCCCGCCTCCGATCGGCGGGACGGCGTGGTCGTGCGCGTCGGCGACTGCGGCCACGACACGTACTGGACCATCGGCGGCACCGAGGCCCACCCGGAACTCTTCGTCCTGTTCGGCGACCCCGACGCGGGGGATCTGCGCATATTGCGGCGGGGGTGAAGGGGGCCGGCCGGGCGTCCGGGTTCGGCCGGTGGGGGGGTCGGGCCGCGCCGGGTGCGCCGGGTGCGGTCTGTCAGCGGCCCTTGAAGCGGGGGGCCCGGCGCTCCACGAAGCTCGCCACGCCTTCGGCGGCGTCCGCCGTCGTCATGTTGATCTCCTGCGCCGCCGCCTCCGCCGCGAAGGCGCCGGCCCGGTCGGTGTCGAGGGAGGCGTTGACGAGCTGCTTGGTGAGGGCGAGGGCGCGGGTGGGCCCGGCGGCGAGCCGCTCGGACCACGCGCGGGCCGTCTTCTCCAACTCCTCGGCCGGTACGACCCGGTTGACGAGCCCGATCCGCTCGGCGTCCGAAGCGCTCAGCGCGTCGCCGAAGAACATCAGCTCCTTCGCCCGCTGCGGGCCGACGAGGCGGGGCAGCAGATAGGCCCCGCCGCCGTCCGGTACGAGACCGCGGCGCACGAACACCTCGATGAACCGCGCCGGTTCGGCCGCGAGGACGAGGTCGCACGCGAAGGCGAGGTGCGCGCCGATCCCGGCCGCCGTGCCGTTGACCGCCGCGATCACCGGCTTCTCGCAGTCGAGGACGGCGGCGATCAGGCGCTGTGCGCCCAGCCGGATGGTGCGGGCGACATCACCCGGCACCCGTTCCCCGGCGGGTGGACCGCCCCGCAGGTCCGCTCCGGCGCAGAATCCGCGGCCGGTGGCGGTGATCACCACGGCCCGCACGCCGGGGTCGGCGGAGGCCGCCGCGAGCAGATCGATCACGCGTTCGCGCTGGTCCCAGGTGAGCGCGTTCATCGTCTCGGGCCGGTCGAGGGTGATCCACGAGACCGCGTTGTCAGTGGCGTGCCGTATCAATGAGTCGAGGGACTTTTCGGCTGGTGCGGGAGTTTCAGGCGAATCAGGAGCTTCATGGGATATATGGGGGGAGTCGGTCATGAAGATGCTCCGTTTCGTCCGGGGACGGGCCCGTCTCGTCCGGGGGCGGGCCCGCGTCGGGGTCGGCCTCGGCTCAGCGGCACATCACCAGCGCGTCCAGGGCCACGGCTCCCTGTCCCCGGGGCAGCACCATCAGCGGATTGATGTCCAGCTCCGAGATCTCGTCACCGAGTTCCAGCGCCATCCGCTGGACCCGGATCACGACCTCGACCAGTGCGTCCACGTCCACCGGCGGGCCCCCGCGCACCCCGTCGAGCAGGGCCCGGCCCCGCAGCTCGGACAGCATGGCCCGCGCCTGGTCGTCACCGAACGGCGGCACGCGCACGGCGGTGTCCCGCAGCACCTCGACGAGGACCCCGCCGAGCCCGACGGTCACGGTCGGTCCGAAGAGCTGGTCGTGCGTGACACCGACGACCATCTCGACGCCCCGCTCGACCATCTGGCAGACGAGGACCCCGTCGAGCGAGATTCCCTCGTAGCGGGCGATGTCGGTCAGCTCGCGATAGGCGTCGCGGACCTGGCTGGCGGAGGTCAGGCCGATCTTGACCAGGCCGAGTTCGGTCTTGTGGGCGATCTGCGCGCCGGAGGCCTTCATGACCACCGGGTAGCCGACCTGGCTCGCCGCCCGCACGGCCGCCGCCGCGCTGGTCACCAACTGCTCGCGCGGCACGCGGATCCCGTACGCCCGCAGAAGCTGCTTGGCGCCGTGCTCGCTGAGCTGCTGACCCGGACGCATCAGGGCCTGCGCCTTGCGGAAGGAGGGCGACGGGGTGCGCGGGGCCTCGTCGAAGGGCGAGCGGTAGGCGGCGGTGAACCGCGCGTGGTCGAGGTGGGCGCGGACCGCGGTGATGCAGTTGGCGAACGTACGGAAGGTCGCGACCCGGGAGGAACCGAGCAGGGTCTCGCGGTAGGCCGCCTCGGTACCGACCGGCGAGCCCCACACCACGCACACCAGCTTGTCCGTCTGTTCCGCCGCGTCCACCAGGTCCTGCGCCAGCTTGTCGCTCATCGGCGGGAAGGGTCCGGTGATCGGGCAGATCAGCACGCCGACGGCGGGGTCGGCGAGGATCGCGTCGATGATCTTCCGGCCGCGCCAGTCGCCGACCGGGTGGCCCCCGTTGTCGACCGGGTTGGCGACGTTCAGGTACTCCGGTATCCAGGTGTGCAGTTCGGCCTGCTTGGCCTCCGAGAGGACCGGCAGGTCAAGGCCCGCCTCGGTCGCCAGGTCCGCGAAGTGCGCGCCCGTGCCGCCCGAGATCGAATAGACGACGACCCCGTCGGCCTGCGGCGGGCGGGCCCGCGCCAACAGGGCCGCGGTGTCCTGGAGTTCGTCGAGTCCGTCGACGCGGATCACGCCGTACTGCCGCATCGCCGCGTCCACCACGGTGTCGGCGCCGGTCAGCTTGCCGGTGTGCGAGGCGGCGGTCCGGGCGCCGGTCTCGGTGCGGCCGACCTTCACGGCGACGACGGGCACCTTGCGCCGGGCGGCGCGGTCGGCGGCGAGCAGGAAGGAGCGGCCGTCCTTGAGTCCCTCGACGTAACAGGCGATGGCGCCGACCTCGGGCCGCTCGGAGAAGTAGGAGATGAAGTCCGCGGTCTCCAGGTCGGCCTCGTTGCCGGTGGGCGCCCAGTGCGAGATGCGGACGCCCAGCTGCTGCATCGCGAACACCGGGCGGCCCTGGTGGCCGGACTGGGTGATGAGCGCGATGGCCGGGCCGTCGAGGTCGTCGCGGAAGTTCTCGAACGCGTTGAGATTGGTGTTGGGCCCGAGCAGCCGCAGGCCGGAGCCGCGCACGGCGGCCGCGAGCCGGGTCTGGGCGGCGGCGCCCTCGGCCCCGGTCTCGGCGAATCCCGAGGCGAAGGCGACGGCGAACCTCACCTTGGCCTCGGCCAGTTCGCCGATCACCGGAAGGGGGTCACCGACGAGGAGCACCGCCAGATCCACCTGCTCCGGCAGGTCCGCGACGGACGGGAGGCACGGCAGACCGAAGACGGACCGACGCGTGGGATGCACCGGGTGGAGCCGGGCGCCGACCCGCCCGGCCCAGTCGATCAGCTGCCGGGTGATCCCGGTGTTCGGCCGTCCTTCGGCGTCCGAGGCGCCGATGACGGCCACGCACTCGGGACGGAAGAAGCGGTCCAGGTCGGGTACGGCGGCGTACAGCGGGCGACCGCTGACGTCCAGGTCGTCGACCTCGGCCGGCCGGCCGTGCACGACCGGGGAGGGCTGCTCGCCGCAGGCGATGACCCTGGCCCGGCGGGAGTCGGTGGTGAGGGTGCCGTGGGTTGATCCAAGCATCGGTCCGCCGCTCCTGTGTGACAGCCAATGGTTAACTGACGCACTGTCAGATTACGCAACTGACGCCGTGTCAGGAACCGTTGTGCAGGGGTGGGCTTCTGTTAGGTACCCGGCGGGGGTTCTGACGTACCGCGGTCCCGACCGGTTCGCTGCGCCGGCGTTCGCGGGTTCGCTTGCGTCGGCGTCGGCGTCTTCGGGTGCGTTGTGGGTCGGGGCCGTGCCGGTGCATCAGCCCGTCGCCGTTGGGTGAGGGGTGGGCGTCGGTGGCGACGGGCATCGATGTACCGGCACGGCCC
>NZ_JBIBSY010000015.1:0-15345 GCF_043078065.1 Streptomyces sp. NPDC015532
CCCGGCACACCGACTGCTTACCACCCCCGCCCCGCACCGCCCACGTTTTTCCCGCCCCGCGTTGTGGGTTCCCCGCCCCCCGGCCCCCCCCCCCCCCCCGGGGGGGGCGGGCCCCCACGGCTGCGACGAAACGTTCGCGGGCTACAGGCCCGCGGCCTTGCGCAGCGCGTCCACCCGGTCCGTCCGCTCCCACGTGAAGTCGGGCAGCTCACGGCCGAAGTGGCCGTAGGCGGCGGTCTGGGAGTAGATCGGGCGGAGCAGGTCGAGGTCGCGGATGATGGCCGCCGGGCGGAGGTCGAAGACGTCCGTGATGGCGGTCTCGATCTTCTCCGCGTCGACCTTGGCGGTGCCGAAGGTCTCGACGAACAGACCCACCGGCTCGGCCTTGCCGATCGCGTAGGCGACCTGGACCTCGCAGCGCGAGGCGAGGCCCGCGGCGACGACGTTCTTCGCGACCCAGCGCATCGCGTAGGCGGCGGAGCGGTCGACCTTGGACGGGTCCTTGCCGGAGAAGGCGCCGCCGCCGTGGCGGGCCATGCCGCCGTACGTGTCGATGATGATCTTGCGGCCGGTGAGGCCGGCGTCGCCCATCGGGCCGCCGATCTCGAAGCGGCCGGTCGGGTTCACCAGCAGGCGGTAACCCTCGGTCTCCAGCTTGATGCCGTCGTCGAGGAGGGCCTTCAGCTCCGGCTCCACCACGAACTCGCGGATGTCGGGAGCGAGCAGGGAGTCCAGGTCGATGTCCGAGGCGTGCTGCGAGGACACGACGACGGTGTCCAGACGGACCGCCTTGTCGCCGTCGTACTCGATGGTGACCTGGGTCTTGCCGTCGGGGCGCAGGTACGGGATGGTCCCGTTCTTGCGGACGTCGGACAGCCGGCGGGCGAGCCGGTGCGCGAGGTGGATCGGGAGCGGCATCAGGTTCGGGGTCTCGTCCGTCGCGTACCCGAACATCAGGCCCTGGTCGCCGGCGCCCTGCTTGTCCAGCTCGTCCTCGTCGCCCTCGACACGGGACTCGTACGCCGTGTCGACACCCTGCGCGATGTCCGGGGACTGGGACCCGATCGACACCGACACCCCGCAGGACGCTCCGTCGAAGCCCTTCTTCGAGGAGTCGTAGCCGATCTCCAGGATCTTGTCGCGGACGAGCTGGGCGATCGGCGCGTACGCCTTGGTCGTGACCTCTCCGGCCACGTGCACCAGGCCGGTGGTGATGAGCGTCTCCACGGCGACCCGGGATGTCGGGTCCTCACGCAGGAGGGCATCGAGAATGGTGTCGCTGATCTGGTCAGCGATCTTGTCGGGGTGGCCCTCGGTCACGGACTCCGAGGTGAACAGGCGACGGGACACAACGCTCCCTGTGGTTGCAGCGGCTGCTGGCTGATCATGGGTGGACGGGTCGGGGGCTGCGCCCGGCGTCGTCCGAGAACAGTTTATCGGTCGCACTCGGCCGCGGGACCCCTGTCTCGCCTCTCGGAAGGCCTGTGACCTGCGGCACGGGCATTCTCCGCCATCGTCAGGGCTCTCCGCCAGGGTCGCCACGCCCGATTTCGCGGGCTTTGTGGTGACGGGTGTGACGGATGAGCTTTCACACGAGTCGGCGTGTCACCAGGTCCCACACCGTCTCGGCCAGTGCTTCCTTGGGTCCGTAGGGCACCGGGGTCTCACTTCCGTCGGCTCCGAGCACCACCGCCTCGTTCTCCTCGGAACCGAAGGTCTTGCGCTCCCCCACCTCGTTCACCACCAGGAGATCACAGCCTTTGCGCTCCAGTTTGGTCCGTCCGTTGGACAGGACGTCGTCGGTCTCGGCCGCGAAACCCACCACGACCTGGCCGGGGCGGGCGCGGTCCGCGGAGATCTCCGCGAGGATGTCCGGATTGCGGACCAGAACGATCGGCTCCGGTTCCTTGCCGTCCTTCTTCTTGATCTTCCCGGCCGCGTACGCCTGGGGGCGGAAATCCGCCACCGCGGCCGCCATCACCACCGCGTCGGCGTCCGGGGACGCCTTCAGCACGGCTTCCCGCATCTGCACGGCGGTGCCGACCTGGACCACGTCGACCCCGGCCGGGTCCGCCAGACCCGTGTTCGCGGCGATCAGGGTGACCCTGGCGCCGCGCGCGGCCGCGGTCCGGGCGAGCGCGTACCCCTGCTTGCCGGAGGAACGGTTGCCGAGGAAGCGGACCGGGTCGAGGGGCTCGCGGGTACCGCCGGCGCTGACGACGACGTGCCGTCCGGCGAGATCCGGCTCGGTGATCCCGCGGGCGAGGACACGGCGGCAGACCTCGAAGATCTCTCCCGGGTCGGGCAGCCGTCCCTTGCCGGTGTCGACGCCGGTCAGACGTCCCACGGCGGGCTCGATGACGAGGGCGCCGCGCCGCCGCAGCGTCGCCACGTTCTCCTGCGTCGCCGGGTGCTCCCACATCTCGGTGTGCATGGCGGGCGCGAAGACGACCGGACAGCGGGCGGTGAGCAGCGTGTTGGTGAGGAGGTCGTCGGCCAGCCCGTGGGCGGCCTTGGCGAGCATGTCGGCCGTCGCGGGGGCGACCACCACGAGGTCGGCGTGCTGCCCGATGCGGACGTGCGGGACCTCGTGGACGTCCGACCAGACCTCGGTGGACACGGGGTGGCCCGAGAGGGCGGACCAGGTGGCGGCGCCGACGAAGTTCAGCGCGGAGGCGGTGGGCACGACACGTACGTCGTGCCCCGACTCCGTCAGTCGTCGCAGCAGCTCACAGGCCTTGTACGCGGCGATGCCACCGCTGACCCCCAGAACGACCTTCGGCTTGTCCACCGTCTCTCCCCGGGCTCGGAAATCTACGACTCCATGACACACCACAGGCCCGGCAGTCGCGCCGCCGGGCCTGGGATGAGCGATTGAACGACTACTGAGCGGGGCCCTCGACGGCCTCGGAGGTCAGCAGACCCGCGTTGATCTCGCGCAGGGCGATCGACAGCGGCTTCTCGTGGACGTGGGTGTCGACGAGCGGACCGACGTACTCGAGGAGGCCCTCGCCGAGCTGCGAGTAGTACGCGTTGATCTGGCGGGCGCGCTTGGCCGCGTAGATCACCAGGCTGTACTTCGAGTCGGTGGCCTCGAGAAGCTCGTCGATCGGAGGGTTGATGATGCCCTCGGGAGCAGTGATGGAAGAGGACACGCTCTGCCTTCCGAATGGTGGAAATTGACCTGAAAGATCAAACAACTGCCACCAAGGCTAGCAGCTCACGCGCCACGTCCTCGACGGAGGTGTTGACCAGGGTGACATCGAACTCCGGCTCGGCGGCCAGTTCGATCTTGGCCGCTTCCAGGCGGCGCTCGATCACCTCCGGCGGTTCGGTGCCTCGTCCGGTGAGCCTGCGCACCAGCTCCTCCCAGGAGGGCGGGGCCAGGAACACGAGCAGCGCGTCCCGCATGGACTCGCGGACCTGCCGGGCTCCCTGGAGGTCGATCTCCAGGAGGACCGGCACACCCGACTCCAGGTGCTCCAGGACCGCGGCACGTGGAGTGCCGTAGCGGTTGCCGGCGAACTCGGCCCACTCCAGGAGCTCGCCGTTGGCGATCAGCTTGTCCATCTCGTCGTCGGTGACGAAGAAATAGTGGACTCCGTGCTTCTCGCCGGGGCGAGGCTTGCGGGTCGTCGCCGACACCGAGAGCCAGACCTCGGGGTGCGCTTTGCGCATATGAGCGACGACCGTGCTCTTGCCGACCCCTGAGGGGCCGGAGAGCACGGTCAGCCGCGGACGTACGTCCGGGGGTACGGGGGTCGTCCCCCGGGGTGTTACAGCCATACAGCGATTATTCCAGCAATCCTGGTGTGTCCAGGACTCAGGCGCCGGAACCGCCGAACTCGCGCTCCAAAGAGGCGATCTGGTTCGAGCCGAGACCGCGAACGCGGCGGCTCTCGGAGATCCCGAGTCGCTCCATGATCTGCTTGGCGCGGACCTTGCCCACGCCCGGCAGCGACTCCAGGAGAGCGGAGACCTTCATCTTGCCGATGACGTCGTTCTCCTGGCCCTGCTTGATGACCTCGTGAAGAGAGGCGCCGGAGTGCTTGAGTCGATTCTTGACCTCGGCCCGCTCCCGGCGAGCCGCGGCGGCCTTTTCGAGCGCGGCTGCGCGCTGTTCAGGGGTAAGGGGCGGAAGAGCCACGCCTACGTCACCTCGGATGTCGAACTGTCGGATACGGACCGGTGAGGAACCTAGTCGCCCCACACCTGGGAGCCATGGGCAACACGCTCGCCCGTCCCTCCCCCGCCGCCTTGACAGCGCGGGAGGTGCTCCCACTCGACGGAGACTAGCGGGCAAGTGCGCCGGAGTCAGCGAGAACAGAGGAAAAGTCCTGGTCAGCCTCCCTGGAGCCCGACATTTACGACATAACTCCCCGGATTTGAGAATGTATGCAGACTCGGGGAGCCCGGACGGCACTCGCCGGAGGACTCTCGAACGGGTGTCGGAGCTCTCAGGCGGCCGCCACGGCCGCCCTGATCTCCTCCGCGAACCCCTCGGCCGACTCACGCAGCGCCATGACGTCGGGACCGTGACGCAGAACACCCCGGCTCACGTTCGGGACGACGTTGCGCACGGCGGCCCCGAAGACACCCGCCAGATCGGCCGCGGTCGCCCCCTGCGCGCCGATACCGGGCGCGAGGAGCGGGCCGTTGATGTCCAGATCGTAGGAGGAGAGATCGCCCAGGGTGGCGCCGACGACCGCCCCGAAGGAGCCGAGCGGTGTCTCGTCCGCGTTCTCGGCGGCCAGGTGCCCGAGCATCGTCGCCCCGACGCTGCGCCCGTCCGCCCGGATGGCGTGCTGCACCTCGCCGCCCTCCGGGTTGGAGGTGAGCGCGAGGACGAAGAGCCCGGCCCCGCTCTCGCGCGCCAGCTCCACCGCGGGCTTCAGCGAGCCGTAGCCGAGATACGGCGACACGGTCAGCGCGTCCGAGAAGAGCGGCGCGTCCTTGCGCAGGAAGGTCTCGGCGTACGCGGCCATGGTCGAGCCGATGTCGCCGCGTTTGGCGTCCATCACGACCAGCGCGCCGGCCGCCCGCGCCTGTTCGACCGACTTCTCCAGGACGGCGATCCCGCGCGAGCCGAACCGCTCGAAGAACGCGCTCTGCGGCTTGAGGACGGCGACCCGCTCGGCGAGCGCCTCGACCACCGTACGGCTGAAGCGCTCCAGGCCCGCGATGTCGTCGCCGAGCCCCCAGTCGGCGAGCAGGGACGCGTGCGGGTCGATGCCCACGCACAGGGGGCCGCGCTCGTCCATGGCGCGGCGAAGGCGCGCGCCGAAGGGTTCCAGGCTCATACGGATGTCCTCACGTCGGCGCCGACCGCGTCGGCGAGGGTGGCGTACGGGCTCGTCCGCAGACGGGCGGCGAGACCCTTGTGGATGGCACGGCCCCAGAAGGGGCCCTCGTAGATGAAGGCGCTGTAGCCCTGGACCAGCGTGGCGCCGGCCAGGATGCGCTGCCAGGCGTCCTCGGCGTTCTCGACGCCGCCGACGCCCACCAGGGTGATCCGGTCGCCCACGCGCGCGTAGAGGCGGCGCAGCACCTCCAGGGAGCGCGCCTTGAGCGGCGCGCCGGACAGACCGCCGGTCTCCTTCACCAGGGAGGGGTCGGACGTCAGCCCGAGTCCCTCGCGGGCGATGGTCGTGTTCGTGGCGATGATCCCGTCCAGGCCGAGCTCGACGGCGAGGTCCGCGACCGCGTCGATGTCCTCGTCGGCGAGGTCGGGCGCGATCTTGACGAGCAGCGGGACGCGCCGGTCGGTGACGGCGCGGTCGGCGGCCTCGCGCACGGCGCTGAGCAGCGGCCGCAGCGCCTCGGTCGCCTGGAGGTTCCGCAGCCCCGGGGTGTTCGGGGACGACACGTTCACGACGAGGTAGTCGGCGTGCCGGGCGAGGCGTTCGGCGGACTTGACGTAGTCGCCGACGGCTTCCGCCTCGGGGACGGTCTTGGTCTTGCCGATGTTGACGCCCACGACGGTCCTGAACACGGGCGTACGGGCCGCCAGGCGCTCGGAGACGGCCGCGGAACCCTCGTTGTTGAATCCCATGCGGTTGATCAGCGCGCGGTCCTGCACGAGGCGGAACAGCCGCTTCCTGGGGTTGCCCGGCTGCGGCTCCCCGGTGACGGTGCCGATCTCGATGTGGTCGAAGCCGAGCATCGACATCCCGTCGATGGCCACGGCGTTCTTGTCGAAGCCCGCCGCGAGGCCGAAGGGCCCGTGCATCCGCAGGCCGAGCGCCTCGGTGCGCAGTTCCTTGTGGCGGGGCGCGAGCGCGGCGGCGACGAAGGTGCGCAGGACGGGGACGCGGGCGACGAGCCGGATCCAGCGGAAGGCGAGATGGTGGGCCTGCTCCGGGTCCATCCGCTTGAAGACGAGGTTGAAGAACAGCTTGTACATGATCGTGTCCTCGAAAGTGCCCGGTGAGGGGCGCCGCTTGAAGGGGCGGGGGGCCGCATGAAGAGGGGGACACCGTTTCCGGTGTCCCCCTGGGGCCGCTAGTCGCGCGCCGCGGTCAGATGCTCGGCGTGTTCCTGGAGCGAGCGCACACCCACGTCGCCGTGGTTGAGCGCGTCGATGCCCTGGACGGCGGCGGCGAGCGCCTGCACCGTCGTCAGGCACGGGACCGAGCGGGCCACGGCCGCCGTGCGGATCTCGTAGCCGTCGAGACGGCCGCCGGTGCCGTACGGCGTGTTGACGATGAGGTCGACCTCGCCGTCGTGGATGAGCTGGACGATGGTCTTCTCGCCGTTCGGGCCCTCGCCCTCGCTCTGCTTGCGCACGACCGTGGCGTTGATGCCGTTGCGCTTGAGCACCTCGGCCGTGCCGGAGGTGGCCATCAGCTCGAAGCCGTGGGCGACGAGTTCCCGCGCCGGGAAGATCATCGAGCGCTTGTCGCGGTTGGCGACCGAGATGAAGGCGCGGCCCTTGGTGGGCAGCGGGCCGTAGGCGCCGGCCTGCGACTTGGCGTACGCGGTGCCGAAGACCGAGTCGATGCCCATGACCTCGCCGGTGGAGCGCATCTCCGGGCCGAGCACCGTGTCGACGCCGCGGCCGTGGATGTCGCGGAAGCGCGACCACGGCATGACGGCCTCCTTGACGGAGATCGGCGCGTCGAGCGGCAGCGTTCCGCCGTCGCCGTTCGCCGGGAGCAGGCCCTCGGCGCGCAGCTCGGCGACGGTCGCGCCCAGCGAGATGCGGGCGGCGGCCTTCGCGAGCGGCACCGCGGTCGCCTTCGAGGTGAAGGGGACGGTGCGCGAGGCGCGCGGGTTGGCCTCGAGGACGTAGAGGATGTCGCCGGCCATCGCGAACTGGATGTTGATCAGGCCGCGGACGCCGACGCCCTTGGCGATGGCCTCGGTCGAGGCGCGCAGCCGCTTGATGTCGAACCCGCCGAGGGTGATCGGCGGCAGCGCGCACGCCGAGTCGCCGGAGTGGATGCCGGCCTCCTCGATGTGCTCCATGACGCCGCCGAGGTAGAGCTCCTCGCCGTCGTACAGCGCGTCGACGTCGATCTCGATCGCGTCGTCGAGGAACCGGTCGACCAGGACCGGCCGGGAGGGGCTGATCTCGGTGGACTCGGCGATGTAGGAGGCAAGCCGGGTCTCGTCGTAGACGATCTCCATGCCGCGTCCGCCGAGGACGTACGAGGGGCGCACCAGGACGGGGTAGCCGATCTCGTCGGCGATGGCCTTGGCCTCGGTGAAGGTGGTGGCGGTGCCGTGCTTGGGGGCCGGCAGACCCGCCTCCGCGAGGACCCGTCCGAAGGCGCCGCGGTCCTCGGCGGCGTGGATGGCCTCGGGCGGGGTGCCCACGATCGGCACGCCGTTGTCCTTGAGCGCCTGCGACAGCCCCAGCGGGGTCTGGCCGCCGAGCTGCACGATGACACCGGCGATCGGACCGGCCAGCGACTCCGCGTGGACGATCTCCAGCACGTCTTCCAGCGTCAGCGGCTCGAAGTACAGGCGGTCGGAGGTGTCGTAGTCCGTGGAGACCGTCTCGGGGTTGCAGTTGACCATCACGGTCTCGTAGCCCGCGTCGCTGAGCGCGAAGGAGGCGTGGACGCAGGAGTAGTCGAACTCGATGCCCTGGCCGATGCGGTTCGGGCCGGAGCCCAGGATGATCACCGCGGGCTTCTCGCGCCGGGCGACCTCGGTCTCCTCGTCGTAGGAGGAGTAGAAGTACGGCGTGTTGGCGGCGAACTCGGCGGCGCAGGTGTCGACCGTCTTGTAGACCGGGCGTACGCCCAGCGCGTGCCGCACCTCGCGGACGACGTCCTCGCGCAGCCCGCGGATCTCGGCGATCTGGGCGTCGGAGAAGCCGTGCCGCTTGGCCTCGGCGAGCAGCTCGGGGCCGAGCTTGTCGGCGGCGGCCAGCTCGTCCGCGATCTCCTTGATCAGGAACAGCTGGTCGACGAACCACGGGTCGATCTTCGTGAACTCGAAGACCTCCTCCTGCGTGGCGCCCGCGCGGATGGCCTGCATGACGGTGTTGATGCGGCCGTCGGTGGGCCGGACGGCCTCGCGCAGCAGCTCGGCCTTGTCGCCGGGCTCGCCGACGAAGGTGAACTGGCTGCCCTTCTTCTCCAGCGAGCGCAGCGCCTTCTGCAGCGCCTCGGTGAAGTTGCGGCCGATCGCCATGGCCTCGCCGACCGACTTCATGGTGGTGGTGAGGGTGGAGTCGGCGGACGGGAACTTCTCGAAGGCGAAGCGCGGGGCCTTCACGACGACGTAGTCGAGGGTCGGCTCGAAGGACGCCGGGGTCTTCTCGGTGATGTCGTTCGGGATCTCGTCGAGCGTGTAGCCGACGGCGAGCTTGGCCGCGATCTTGGCGATGGGGAAGCCGGTCGCCTTGGAGGCGAGGGCCGAGGACCGCGAGACGCGCGGGTTCATCTCGATGACGATGATGCGGCCGTCCTCGGGGTTGACCGCGAACTGGATGTTGCAGCCGCCGGTGTCGACGCCGACCTCACGGATGATCGCGATGCCGATGTCGCGCAGCCGCTGGTACTCACGGTCGGTCAGCGTCATGGCCGGGGCGACGGTGATGGAGTCGCCGGTGTGGACGCCCATCGGGTCGAAGTTCTCGATGGAGCAGACGACCACGACGTTGTCGTTCTTGTCGCGCATCAGCTCCAGCTCGTACTCCTTCCAGCCGAGGATGGACTCTTCCAGGAGCACCTCGGTGGTCGGGGAGAGCGTGAGGCCCTGGCCGGCGATCCGGCGCAGTTCGTCCTCGTCGTGGGCGAAGCCGGAGCCGGCGCCGCCCATGGTGAAGGAGGGGCGGACGACGACGGGGTAGCCGCCGAGCGTGTCGACGCCCGCGATCACGTCGTCCATGGTGTGGCAGATGACGGACCGGGCGGACTCGCCGTGGCCGATCTTCTGGCGCACGGCCTCGACGACGCCCTTGAAGAGGTCGCGGTCCTCGCCCTTGTTGATGGCCTCGATGTTGGCGCCGATGAGTTCGACGCCGTACTTCTCCAGCACACCCTGCTCGTGCATGGAGATCGCGGTGTTGAGGGCCGTCTGGCCGCCGAGCGTCGGCAGCAGGACGTCGGGGCGCTCCTTGGCGATGATCTTCTCGACGAACTCGGGGGTGATCGGCTCGACGTAGGTGGCGTCGGCGATCTCCGGGTCGGTCATGATCGTCGCCGGGTTGGAGTTGACGAGGATGACCCGCAGGCCCTCGGCACGCAGGACGCGGCACGCCTGGGTGCCGGAGTAGTCGAACTCGGCGGCCTGGCCGATGACGATCGGGCCGGAGCCGATGACCAGGACGGACTGGATATCGGTGCGCTTAGGCACGCTGGCCCTCCATCAGAGATACGAAGCGGTCGAACAGGTAGGCGGCGTCGTGCGGTCCTGCCGCCGCTTCGGGGTGGTACTGGACGCTGAAGGCCGGCTGGTCGAGCAGGTGGAGGCCCTCCACCACGTTGTCGTTGAGGCAGACGTGGGAGACCTCGGCGCGGCCGAAGGGGGTCTGGGAGACCTCGTCGAGCGGGGCGTCGACGGCGAAGCCGTGGTTGTGCGCGGTGACCTCGACCTTGCCGGTCGTACGGTCCTGCACGGGCTGGTTGATGCCGCGGTGGCCGTACTTCAGCTTGTACGTGCCGAAGCCGAGGGCGCGGCCGAGGATCTGGTTGCCGAAGCAGATGCCGAAGAGCGGGGTCCTGCGGGCGAGGACCTCCTTCATGACGGCGACGGGACCGTCGGCGGTCGCCGGGTCACCGGGGCCGTTGGAGAAGAAGACGCCGTCCGGGTTCACGGCGTAGATGTCCTCGGCGGTGGCCGTCGCGGGCAGCACGTGCACCTCGATGCCGCGTTCGGCCATCCGGTGCGGGGTCATGCCCTTGATGCCGAGGTCGACGGCGGCGACGGTGAACTTCTTCGTGCCGATCGCGGGGACGACGTACGTCTCCTTGGTGGCGACCTCGGCGGCGAGGTTCGCGCCCTTCATCTCGGGCGCCTGGCGCACCTGGGCGAGCATGGTGCCCGCGTCGGGCAGCGCGTTGCCGGCGAAGATGCCGACGCGCATGGCGCCGCGCTCCCGCAGGTGGCGGGTGAGGGCGCGGGTGTCGATGCCGCTGATGCCGACGACGCCCTGGTTGCGCAGTTCCTCGTCCAGGGAGCGCCGGGAGCGCCAGTTGGAGGGCACGCGCGCGGGGTCGCGGACGACGTATCCGGCGACCCAGATCCGCTGCGACTCGGGGTCCTCGTCGTTGACGCCGGTGTTGCCGACGTGCGGGGCGGTCATCACGACGACCTGGCGGTGGTACGACGGGTCGGTGAGGGTCTCCTGGTAGCCGGTCATGCCGGTGGAGAACACCGCTTCGCCGAAGGTCTCCCCCACGGCCCCGTAGGAACGGCCGTGGAAGACCCGGCCGTCCTCCAGGACGAGTACGGCGGGAAGCGCCTTTTCCTTCTGTGCGGCGTTCCCCTGAGTGGAGGTCGTCATCGTGCGCCTTCCGTTTCCGTCTTGTTGATCATGCCGTTCAGGGTGTCGGCCCATTCGTTGTGCTCGGCCGCGCGGTCCGAGCGGAATCCGGAGTCGAGGAGCCTGTCGCCGTGCGCCCAGGTGACGACGAGGAGTCCGCCCTCGGTGAGGACCTTGCCCGCGATGCCCTTGTCGAGCCGGGCCTCGCGCAGCTGCGAGGCCGGGATGAAGAAGTCGTCGGCCCCGGGACGTACGACGTCCAGTCCCGCGTCCGTCAGGGTGAGCTCGACCCGGCTGCGGGTACCCAGGCCGTGCGCCACGATGCGGTCGAGCCACTGCCCGGCGGTGGTGGAGCCGTGGTAGCGGCCGCTCATGCTCAGTCTGGCCGGGCCGGGGTCTTCCGGCGCGTCGGGAAGCCCGGGCAGGTCGCCCTGGAGGGTGCCGCGCCACTTCCAGCCCTCGCGCATCAGCCAGTAGACGAGCGCGACGAAGAGCGCGAGGCCGACGAGCCAGCCGATCCGGGCGGACCAGTCGGTCACTTCCGCGGACTTCTGTGCGGCGGCGATGGAGAGGAGAGGTGTCACGCGAGCTTCCCGTCGACGAGGGTGGCCTTGCCCCGCAGCCAGGTGTGGGTGACCCGGCCCGGCAGCTCACGGCCCTCGTAGGGGGTGTTGCGGCTGCGCGAGGCGAAGCCAGCGGGGTCCACGGTCCCACGGTATGCCGTGTCGACGAGCGTGAGGTTGGCGGGCTCACCTGCCGAGACGGGACGTCCGTGACCGGTGGCCCGGCCGATCGCGGCGGGCTTCACGGACATGCGGTCGGCGACGCCGGCCCAGTCGAGCAGTCCGGTCTCGACCATCGTCTGCTGGACGACGGACAGCGCGGTCTCCAGGCCGACCATGCCCATGGCGGCGGCGGCCCACTCGCAGTCCTTGTCCTCGTGCGGGTGCGGCGCGTGGTCGGTGGCGACGATGTCGATCGTGCCGTCGGCGAGGGCCTCGCGCAGCGCCATGACGTCCCGCTCGGTGCGCAGCGGCGGGTTGACCTTGTAGACCGGGTTGTACGACCGCACCAGTTCGTCGGTGAGGAGCAGGTGGTGCGGGGTGACCTCGGCGGTGACGTCGATGCCCCGGGACTTGGCCCAGCGGACGATCTCGACGGAGCCGGCGGTCGACAGGTGGCAGATGTGGACGCGGGAACCGACGTGCTCGGCGAGCAGGACGTCCCGGGCGATGATCGACTCCTCGGCCACCGCGGGCCAGCCGCCGAGACCGAGTTCGGCGGAGACGACGCCCTCGTTCATCTGGGCGCCCTCGGTGAGGCGGGGCTCCTGGGCGTGCTGGGCGACCACGCCGCCGAAGGCCTTCACGTACTCCAGCGCGCGCCGCATGATCACCGCGTCGTCGACGCACTTGCCGTCGTCGGAGAAGACCGTGACACCGGCGGCGGACTCGTGCATGGCTCCCAGCTCGGCGAGCTTCTTGCCCTCCAGGCCGACGGTGACGGCGCCGATGGGCTGCACGTCGCAGTAGCCGTGCTCCTGGCCGAGCCGGTAGACCTGCTCGACCACACCGGCGGTGTCGGCGACGGGGAAGGTGTTGGCCATGGCGAACACGGCCGTGAAGCCGCCGCTCGCCGCGGCGCGGGTGCCGGTCAGCACGGTCTCGGAGTCCTCGCGGCCGGGCTCGCGCAGATGGGTGTGCAGGTCGACCAGACCCGGCAGCAGCACCTTGCCGTCGGCCTCGACGACCTCCGCGCCCTCGGCGGACAGCCCGGTGCCGACGGCCTCGATCACCTCGCCGTCGATCAGGACGTCCTGCGGCTCGCCGCCGAGCACCCTCGCACCTCGGATAAGGATCTTGCTCATGTTCTTACTTCTCCTCGGTACGGGTGTGGGTGACGGCGGGCTCGTTGCCGCCCAGGAGCAGGTACAGGACGGCCATGCGGATGGAGACACCGTTGGCGACCTGCTCGACGACGGTGCAGCGCTCGGAGTCGGCGACCTCCGCGGTGATCTCCATGCCGCGGACCATCGGACCGGGGTGCATCACGATGGCGTGCTCCGGCATTTTCGCCATGCGGTCGCCGTCGAGCCCGTAGCGACGCGAGTACTCGCGCTCGGTGGGGAAGAACGCCGCGTTCATCCGCTCGCGCTGCACGCGCAGCATCATCACGGCGTCGGACTTGGAGAGGGTGCTGTCGAGGTCGTACGAGATCTCGCAGGGCCAGGCCTCCACGCCGACCGGCACCAGGGTGGGCGGCGCGACGAGGGTGACCTCGGCGCCGAGGGTGTGCAGCAGGTCGACGTTGGAGCGGGCGACGCGGCTGTGCAGGACGTCGCCGACGATCGTGATGCGCTTGCCGGACAGGTCCTGGCCGATCCCGGCGTCCCGGCCGACGAGCCGGCGGCGCATGGTGAAGGCGTCGAGCAGGGCCTGCGTGGGGTGCTGGTGGGTGCCGTCGCCCGCGTTGATGACGACGGCGTCGATCCAGTCGGAGGTGGCGAGCCGGTAGGGGGCTCCGGAGGCGCCGTGCCGGATGACGACGGCGTCGACGCCCATCGCCTCCAGGGTCTGGGCGGTGTCCTTGAGGGACTCGCCCTTGGAGACGCTCGACCCCTTGGCGGTGAAGTTGATGACGTCCGCGGAGAGGCGCTTCTCGGCGGCCTCGAAGGAGATCCGGGTGCGGGTCGAGTCCTCGAAGAAGAGGTTGACGATCGTGCGGCCGCGCAGGGTCGGCAGTTTCTTGATCGGCCGGTCGGCGACCCGGGCCATCTCCTCGGCGGTGTCGAGGATCAGGACGGCGTCGTCGCGGGTGAGGTCGGCGGCCGAGATGAGATGACGCTGCATCTGTCAGGCTCCGTAGGGAAGTTCAGGGAGGATTCGGGCATGCGGGCGCGCGGGAGCGCACGTCGCGGCACGGGCCGGAGTGCTACTGGCGCTCGCCCGGGGAGGTCCGCTTGGCACCGAGCAGCACGGTGTCGCGACCGTCCTCCTCGGCGAGCTGGACCTTGACCGTCTCCCGCAACGACGTGGGGAGGTTCTTGCCGACGTAGTCGGCGCGGATGGGCAGTTCGCGGTGGCCCCGGTCGACGAGGACGGCGAGCTGCACGGCGCGCGGCCGGCCGATGTCGTTCAGCGCGTCGAGCGCGGCACGGATGGTGCGGCCGGAGAAGAGCACGTCGTCGACGAGGACGACGAGGCGGCCGTCGATGCCGTCACCGGGGATCTCGGTGCGGGCCAGCGCACGGGGCGGGTGCATGCGCAGGTCGTCGCGGTACATGGTGATGTCGAGGGAGCCGACCGGGATCTTGCGGTCGGTGATCTCTTCGAGCTTCTCGGCCAGCCTGCGGGCCAGAAAGACGCCTCGGGTCGGGATGCCGAGGAGCACCACGTCGTCGGCGCCCTTGGCGCGTTCGACGATCTCGTGGGCGATGCGGGTCAGCACCCGCGCGATGTCGGGTGCCTCCAGAACGGGCCGTGCGTCGGCTTCGTACTGCTGCTTGTCGTGCTCGGTGTCCATAAGAAACGGACCTCCTTCTCCGCCTCACGGGACGGATCATTAAAGGACGTCGGATTTGCGCCATCAACGGTACCAGCCCGGCAACGGACCTGATCACCCCCCTTTGAGCCACCCCCGGTGACACCCGTGCGGGGACCGGTCGGAAATCCTTCGGCTTGACGGGGGAGAGTAACGCTGCGTAACCTCACAGTGAGTCACCAGCCGCGCGGCGGAGCCGCACGTTGATACAGCGTCCGGGGAGCTATATGTCCAGCGAATACGCCAAACAGCTCGGGGCCAAGCTCCGCGCCATCCGCACCCAGCAGGGCCTTTCCCTCCATGGCGTGGAGGAGAAGTCGCAGGGCCGCTGGAAGGCGGTCGTGGTCGGTTCGTACGAGCGCGGCGACCGCGCCGTCACCGTGCAGCGTCTCGCCGAGCTGGCGGACTTCTACGGGGTTCCGGTCCAGGAGCTGCTGCCCGGCACCACTCCGGGCGGGGCCGCCGAGCCGCCGCCGAAGCTGGTCCTCGACCTGGAGCGGCTCGCGCACGTGCCGGCCGAGAAGGCGGGCCCGCTCCAGCGCTACGCGGCGACGATCCAGTCGCAGCGCGGCGACTACAACGGCAAGGTGCTGTCGATCCGCCAGGACGACCTGCGCACCCTCGCCGTGATCTACGACCAGTCCCCCTCGGTCCTGACCGAGCAGCTCATCAGCTGGGGCGTCCTGGACGCGGACGCGCGCCGCGCGGTCGCCCACGACGAGGGCTGAATCCCTTAGGACAGCTCAGCAGAAACGTGGCGCCCGGGGGGGGGGGGGCGGGGGGGGGGGGGCCCCCCCCGGGGGGGGGGGGGGCGGGGGGCGCGGGCCCCCCCCCCCGGGGGCCCGCGGGGGGGGCCCGCGGTGAAG
>NZ_JBIBSY010000015.1:15355-265637 GCF_043078065.1 Streptomyces sp. NPDC015532
CGCGGGCCCCCCCCTTTTGTGCTAAAATTACTTCTCCCCCCAACCCCCCCCGGGCGGGGGGGGGGGGCCCCCCCGGGGGGGCCCCCCCCCCCCCCGGCGGCGTCTGCGGTCCTGGAACGTGCTCCCCGGGCCCGGGGAGCACGTGCTGCGGACCCGGAGATTCTGTTCTGCGGGCCCGGGGAGCCGTCGAGGTACAGGAACGCCGGAGGGCCCGCAGCGTGATCACTGCGGGCCCTCCGGCGTTCCGTACGCCCCCTTGGGGCCGTACGGCCAAGGCGGTTGCTGCTGCCGGTCAGTCCTCGTCGCGGCGGAGCGACGGCTTCAGGTCCTTCAGCCGGCCCAGCAGGCCGTTCACGAACGAGGGCGACTCGTCCGTGGAGAACTCCTTCGCCAGCTGCACCGCCTCGTCGAGCACCACGGCGTCCGGGGTCTCGTCGACCCAGATCAGCTCGTAGGCACCGAGGCGCAGGATGTTGCGGTCGACGACCGGCATCCTGTCCAGCGTCCAGCTGACGGCGTACTGCGCGATCAGCTCGTCGATCCGCCGCGCCTTGGTGGCGTAGCCCTCGACCAGCTCCATCGTGTATTCGCTGACCGGCGGCTGCCGGGTGTCCGAGCGGGAGTGCCGGATCCAGTCCGCGAGGACCGTCAGGACGTCCACATCGCGCTGGTCGCCCTCGAAGAGGATCTGGAAGGCGCGCTTGCGGGCCGTGTTGCGAGCAGCCACGGTTAGCTGTTCACCCGGCCGAGGTAGTCGCTGGTGCGGGTGTCGACCTTGATCTTCTCACCGGTGGTGATGAAGAGCGGGACCTGGATCTGGTGACCGGTCTCCAGGGTGGCGGGCTTGGTGCCACCGGTGGAGCGGTCGCCCTGGACGCCCGGCTCGGTCTCCTGGATGACCAGCTCGACGGCGGCCGGCAGCTCGACGAAGAGCACCTCGCCCTCGTGCTGGGCGACGCTGGCCGTGAAGCCCTCGATGAGGAAGTTGGCAGCGTCGGCGACGGCCTTGCGGTCGACCATGAGCTGGTCGTACGTCTCCATGTCCATGAAGACGAAGTACTCGCCGTCCATGTAGGAGAACTGCATGTCGCGCTTGTCGATCGTGGCCGTCTCGACCTTGACGCCGGCGTTGAACGTCTTGTCGACGACCTTGCCGGAGAGCACGTTCTTCAGCTTGGTGCGCACGAAGGCCGGGCCCTTGCCGGGCTTGACGTGCTGGAACTCGACGACGGACCAGAGCTGGCCTCCGTCGAGCTTGAGCACCAGGCCGTTCTTGAGGTCGTTCGTGGAAGCCACGGTTGCGGAATCTCCTGGACTGACGTGGACGACCCCGGCGCACGCACACAGCTCGAAAGCTAGAGCGCGAGCAGTTCCTTGGTCGTGATGGTGAGTAGCTCGGGTCCGCCGTCCGCCTCAGGGCGTACGACGAGCGTGTCATCGATCCTGACACCGCCCCGGCCCGGAAGGTGGACCCCCGGTTCGACGGTGACCGGCACGCAAGCGTCCAGTTTACCCATGGCCGCGGGGGCAAGCTGCGGGTCCTCGTCGATTTCGAGCCCGACCCCGTGTCCCGTCAGGGGCGGAAGGCCTTCGGTATGGCCCCCCGACTCCAGTACCTGACGGGCCGCGCGGTCCACGTCCCGGTAGGCGGCACCGGGTGCCAGCGCCTCCCGGCCGGCGCGCTGGGCGGCGAAGACGAGGTCGTACAGCTCGATCTGCCAGTCGGCGGGCGAGGTGCCGATCACGAACGTACGACCGATCTCACACCGGTAGCCGCGGTAGGTCGCGCCGAGACAGACGGAGAGGAAGTCGCCCTCCTCGACGCGCCGGTCGCTGGGCCGGTGGCCGCGGCGTCCCGAGTTCGGGCCGGTGCCGACCGAGGTCGCGAAGGCCGGTCCGTCGGCGCCGTGGTCGACGAGCCGGCGCTCCAGCTCCAGGGCGAGATGGCGTTCCGTGCGGCCGACCAGAATCGATTCGAGGAGTTCGCCGAGCGCCTGGTCGGCGATCTCGGCGCCGGTCCGCAGCGCGGAGATCTCCTCCTCGTCCTTGATCACGCGCAGCTGCTCCACCGCGCCGCCCAGGTCGTCCAGACGCAGCCGCGGCGCGACCGAGCCGAGGGCGCGGTGCCGGGTCACGGTCAGGTGGTGTTCCTCGACGGCAAGGGACTCCGCGCCCTGATCGGCCGCCAGTCCGGCGGCGGCGACGGCCGGATCGCCTCCGGCACGGGGCAGCACCCGGACGTTCAGCGCCTCGTCGGGGCGCCCTTCCATGGCTTCGCCGGACGGCGGGCCGGCGCACAGCAGCATGTCCTCGTCGCTGCCGAGCAGCAGCACCGCGCCGAGCGGCGCGGCGCCGGCGAGATACCTCACGTTGGCGGGACGGGTGACGAGCGCTGTCGCGCTGCCGCCCGCCGTACAGCGCTCCCGGAGCCGCTCTCTGCGGGTCGCGTACACCTCTGGCATGAACCGAGCCTACGAGCGGTGGCCGGATGTCGCCGGTTCAGAGGGCCGGACGGGTAGCCCGGCACCCGGACGAACGGCCCCGGGGCCGCGGCCCCGACCCGTCCGGCACGCTGAGGGGCAGACTCTTTCACCACGGCGAAGGGCCGAACCCCTCCGGCACCGCGAAGAGCCGGACCCCTTCGGTACCGCCGGCGGTCGAACCCTTCTTCACCTCGGCGGCCGAACTCCCTCAGCACCGCGAAGGGGCTGCCAATTCAGCACCGCGAAGGGGCGGACCCTTCAACGCGGCGAAGGGGCGGACCCCCTCAGCACCGCGCGTGGCCGAACCCTTTCTTCATCTCCGCGGGCCGAACCCGTTCACCACTGCGGCGGGCTGGCGATCGAGCGTGCCAGGACGTCGTCCAGGACGCGGGCCGTGGCCGCCACGTCGAGCTGGGAGTTGTCGATGATCGGGAGCCCGGAGCCGTACCAGCCCGCCATGCGACCGTGGATGCGCGCGACCTCCTCGTCGCTGAGCCTGCGGTTCCCCGAGCGCTCCGCGTTGCGCTCCAGGACCACTTCCAGGCCCGGCAGGAGCACGACCGGCAGCAGCCCGGGTCCCACGTGCCGCTTCCAGCCGCCCAGGCCGACGACCGGCCGGTCCGGGAAGACGGCGTCGTCGAGGATGCACGAGATGCCGTTGGCCAGGAAGTTGCGGGCGGCGAAGCCGCAGGTGCGGCGGGCGAGACGATACTGCGCCTCGGAATGGTCGTTCCATCCCGACTGCGGGTCGGCGAAGCCCGAGCGCACCCATTCGCGTACGTCGTCGAGGCTGATGTGGGCCGTGGGCACCCGGCGGTGGTCGGCCCAGTGCTTGGCGACGCTGGTCTTCCCGGCGCCCGCGGGCCCGATGAGCAGGACCGCGAGCGTGGTCGCCGCCGGGTCGGGCGCGCCCGTGGCGGGCGGCAGGCTCGGCATGGCCACCGACACGCCCGGAGGCAGCCGCACATGCCCGGTGGTGTCCGGCGCGGGCTGACCCGGCGGGTGCTGCGGAGGCTGCGCCGAGGGGTGCTGAGGAGGCTGCACCGACGGGTGCTGCGGAGGCTGCTGGGGCATCTGGTGCGGTGGCAGATGATGCTGTGGCGCCTGAGCGGGTGGGGCACCTGGCCCCGGCGCTCCGGCGAAGCCCGGAGCGGGCGCGGGACCCTGCTGCCCCGGGTACTGTCCGGCCGGCGCCCATCCGGCGGCCGGCCCTTGCCCCGGCTGGTGGGGCGGCGGCAGCGGAGCCCCCACTGCGTGCTGCATCCGGTGCCACTCCGTCTCGTACAGGCGATGTGCGCTGGCGGACGGGACCCCGGTCCCGTCGCTACCGAACGGTACCTTCCCCGGCCGCCGTTGTGTGAACGGCCGGGGACCGTGCGAAGTGCCCTGCGAGGAGAGGCAAAACGGGCTGAGCAGGTGCTCTTCGGACCTTACGTCGTCGCGGGGTGCCGCCCGTTACTCGCCGACCTCGCCGTACGCAGCGAGCAGGACGGCCGGATCCGGGCCCTCCAGGACGGTCGGCCTGGCCAGTCCGTCGAGGACGATGAAGCGCAGCAGGTCGCCCCGCGACTTCTTGTCGACCTTCATGTTCTCCACGAGCTTCGGCCACTGGTCGTAGCGGTAGCTCAGCGGGAGCCCGACGGACTCCAGGATCGTGCGGTGCCGGTCGGCGGTCACGTCGTCCAGCCGGCCCGCGAGACGGCCGAGTTCGGCGGCGAAGTGCATGCCGACGGAGACGGCGGCGCCGTGCCGCCACTTGTAGCGCTCGTTCTTCTCGATGGCGTGGGCGAGCGTGTGGCCGTAGTTGAGGATCTCGCGCAGCCCCGACTCCTTGAGGTCGCCGGAGACGACCTCGGCCTTGACCCTGATGGAGCGCTCGATCAGCTCGGCGGTGTGCGGTCCCGCGGGCGTCCTGGCCGCCTCGGGGTCCGACTCGATGAGCTCCAGGATCACCGGGTCGGCGATGAAGCCGGCCTTGATGATCTCCGCGAGCCCGGAGACGTAGTCGTTGACCGGCAGCGAGTCGAGCGCGGCCAGGTCGCACAGCACGCCCGCGGGCGGGTGGAAGGCGCCGACGAGGTTCTTGCCCTCGGCGGTGTTGATGCCGGTCTTGCCGCCGACCGCCGCGTCGACCATGGCGAGCACGGTGGTGGGGACGGCGATCCAGCGGACCCCGCGCAGCCAGGTCGCGGCCACGAAGCCGGCGAGGTCGGTGGTGGCGCCTCCGCCGACGCCGACGATGACGTCGGTGCGGGTGAAGCCGGACTGGCCCAGCGCCTTCCAGCAGTAGGCCGCGACCTCGGCGGTCTTGGCCTCCTCGGCGTTCGGCACCTGGATGGCGACGGTTTCGAAGCCCTGCTCCGCCAGGTCGGCGCGGAGCGCCTCGCCGGTGCCGGCGAGCGCCTCGGGGTGGATCACGGCGACCCGCTTGGCCTTGCCGCCGATCAACCCGCCCAGCTCGCCGAGGAGCTGACGGCCGATCAGGACCTCGTAGGGGTCGGTGCCCGCGGTGCCGCCGACCTGGACCCGGGTCACTGCCTCGCTCATGCTTCCTTCAACTCCAGTGCGTCGAGGACCCCTTGGGCGACCTCATCGGGGGTACGGCCGTCGGTCGCCACGACCGCGCGGGCGACTTCGGTGTACAGGTGGCGGCGTGCCTCCATCAGCTCGCGCCACTGCCGGCGGGGGTTGACGGCGAGCAGCGGCCGGGCGGCGTTCAGGCCGGTGCGCTGCACCGCCTCCTCGACGTCCATGGAGAGATAGACGACCTGGTGGCCGGCGAGCAGCGCCCGGGTGTCGGCGTCGAGGATCGAACCGCCGCCCAGCGCCAGTACGCCGTCGTGCCCGGCGAGCGCCTCGCGCACCGCCCGCTTCTCGATCGCGCGGAAGGCGGGTTCGCCCTCGTCGACGAAGATGTCGGCGATGGCGCGCCCCTCGGCCGCCACGATGTCGTCGTCCGTGTCCCGGTAGGCGCAGCCGAGCCGCTCGGCGACGAGCGCGCCCACGGTGGACTTGCCGACCCCCATCGGTCCGACCAGGACCAGCCGTGGGGCGGTCACCGGATGGCCAGGTTCTCGAGGTACGACCGGACGTTGCGGCGGGTCTCGGTGACCGAGTCGCCGCCGAACTTCTCGGCGACGGCGTCCGCGAGGACGAGGGCGACCATGGCCTCGGCGACGATGCCGGCGGCCGGTACGGCGGAGACGTCGGAGCGCTGGTGGTGGGCCTTGGCGGCCTCGCCGGTGGCGACGTCGATGGTGGCCAGCGCGCGCGGGACGGTGGCGATCGGCTTCATCGCGGCGCGGACGCGCAGCAGCTCACCGGTGGTCAGACCGCCCTCGGTGCCGCCGGCGCGGCCGGAGACGCGGCGGATGCCCTCGGGGGTGTTGACGATCTCGTCGTGGGCCTGGGAGCCGGGCACCCGGGCCAGTTCGAAGCCGTCGCCGATCTCGACGCCCTTGATCGCCTGGATGCCCATCAGGGCACCGGCCAGCCGGGCGTCCAGCTTGCGGTCCCAGTGCACGTGCGAGCCGAGGCCGACGGGAACGCCGTAGGCGAGCACCTCGACGACGCCGCCGAGCGTGTCGCCGTCCTTGTGGGCCTGGTCGACCTCCGCGACCATCGCCTTCGAGGTGTCGGCGTCGAGGCAGCGCAGCGGGTCGGCGTCGAGCTTGTCGACGTCGGCCGGGGTGGGGTACACGCCCTGCGGGGCCTTCACGGAGCAGAGTTCGACGACGTGGGAGACGATCTCGATCCCGGCCGTCTCCTTCAGGTACGAGCGGGCGACGGCGCCGAGCGCCACGCGGGCCGCGGTCTCCCGGGCGGAGGCGCGCTCCAGGATCGGCCGGGCCTCGTCGAAGCCGTACTTCTGCATGCCCGCGAGGTCGGCGTGGCCGGGCCGCGGGCGGGTCAGCGGGGCGTTGCGGGCGAGACCGTCGAGGATCTCGCGGTCCACCGGGTCGGCCGCCATGACCTGGTCCCACTTGGGCCACTCGGTGTTGCCGACCATGACCGCGACCGGGGAGCCGAGGGTGAGTCCGTGCCGGACGCCGCCGAGGAAGGTGACCTCGTCACGCTCGAACTTCATCCGGGCACCGCGCCCATAGCCCAGGCGCCGCCGGGCGAGGTGGTCCGCCACCATCTCCGTGGTGATCGGCACGCCGGCGGGAAGTCCCTCCAGCGTCGCGACAAGTGCGGGACCGTGGGACTCCCCGGCGGTCAGCCAGCGCAACCTGCTCAACGGTGCTCCTCATGCTCGCGCCCTGTACTGCTGCTGCGTACACGTGTCCTCGCGTACGGCGACGGCGCGACCGGGTGCGCGGCCCAGGCCCGCCATGTCCGATCCTCCCACGTCCGGAGACGGGAACCGGCCGCCGGTCCATCAGGCGGGACGGCCGGGCCCGGACGGCGGGCTCAGCGCGCCGCGTTCTGCCCCCGGCCCTGATCCTGGCCCGGAGCGTAGGAACCGAGGAAGTCGGCACCGCTGGGCCCGTCCTGCGCCGGGGTCCGCGGGAACTGGTTCTGCGGGTCCTGCCGGGTCTGCGGGTCCTGCTGGTTCCGCGGGTCCGTCTGGTTCCGCTGCGGGGCGTACGCGCCCAGGTAGTCCGCGCCGCGGCCCTGTCCGTACCGGGCCGCGGCGTGCACGGGCACACCCGCCCGCACGGCACGCCAATACTTGATCTTGCGTGTGAGCTTCAGGATCCACGAGCCGAGGACGGCGAGCACGACCAGCGCGAGCACCGTGATCTGCACCCAGTCGGGCATGAACTTGAGGACGAGCTCGAAGATCTCACCCTTGCCGGACGCCAGTGGCACCCCGGTGGACACGCTGGTCATGTACCTGACTCCCCCTACCCCGTGCTCCGCCCCCTGCGGAACTCAGCGGATCCTACGGGAGGCGAGCGCGTGTTCCCCAGCTTTTCTCATGGCGTCCAGAGGGGCCGGGTGCCGCCCGGTCATCTGCTCCACCTGGAGCACCGCCTGGTGCACGAGCAGATCCAGTCCGCCGACCACCGCTCCGCCGTACGCGGACCAGCGCGCCGCGAGATCGGTCGGCCAGGGGTCGTACAGCACGTCGAAGAGGGTCGTGGGGCGCCCCGGGACGGCGGCGGCCAGCGCGTCCGTGGTCCCGGCCGGCGTCGTGGCGATCACCAGCGGCGCCCGGAGCGCCTGCTCGGCGTCACCCCAGTCCTCGGTGCGCACCTCGATGCCGAGGCGCTCGCCCCACTGCCGCATCTCGGCGGCCCGCTCCCGGCTTCGTACGTACGCGACGACCTCGCCGGTGCAGATCCGGGCGAGGGCGGCCAGGGCGGAGGAGGCGGTGGCACCGGCGCCGAGAACGGCGGCCGAGTCGACCTGCTCGATCCCCCGCTCGCGCAACGCGGCGACCATCCCGGGGATGTCGGTGTTGTCGCCGACGCGCCGCCCGTCCTCGGTGAACACGACGGTGTTGACCGCCTCGACGGAGGCGGCCGTCTCGCTGATCCCGTCGAGCAGCGGCATGACGGCCCGCTTGAGCGGCATGGTCAGCGACAGCCCGGCCCACTCCGGCCCGAGACCCTCGACGAACGCGGGCAGCGCCGCCTCGTCGGTCTCGAAGCGGTCGTACGTCCAGTCGCCGAGGCCCAGTTCCCGATACGCGGCGCGGTGCAGCACCGGCGAGAGGGAGTGCGCGATCGGCGAACCGAGCACGGCAGCCCGGCGGGCGTCAGTTGCCCGAGCTGGCATTGAACTTGTCCTTGAGTTTCTCGAACTGGGCCAGCGTCTTGGCGAATTCCGTATTGTTCTGACCGTCGGTCGCCACGAAATACATCCAGCCGTCCTTCGTGGGGTTGAACACCGCCCTGAAGGCGTCGTCGCCCGGATTGCCGATCGGACCGGGCGGCAGACCCCTGTGGTAATACGTGTTGTACGGGTCCGGATTGCTGTTGATCTCGGACTCGCCGATATTGATCTTACTCTGGCCCTTCAGGTAATTGAAGGTCGAGTCGAACTGCAGCTTCTGGTTGGTCTCGGTGTTGGTGATCTTCAGACGGTTGTAGACGACCTCGGCCATCTTGCGGTAGTCGTCGTGCGTCTTGCCCTCGGCCTGGACCAGACTCGCGACCGTGACCACCTGAAGAGGGTTGTCGAGCTTGAGGCTCTTCGCCTTCGCCACGAGCCCCAACGCCGTGTACCTCTTGTTGGCCTGCGCGACCATGCTCTTCAGCACGGCCTCGGGCTTCATGCCCTTGGCGGCGGGGTACGTCAGCGGATAGAGGAACCCCTCCAGGGGGTCCTTTATGTCCTTGTCGCTGTTCGCCCAGGTCGGCAGCCCGAGGCTCTTGTACTTCTTCTTCGCCACGGCGCTGGTGGTGCCCTTGGCGAGTCCGAGCTTCGTGTCGATCAGCTTGTACACCTGAGCATTGCGCGCACCGGGAAACACGGTCACGTTGTTCTGGCTCTTGGGGTCGAGCATCAACTCGACGGCGCTCTTGGCCGACATCCCCTTGCGGAGGATATAGGCGCCCGCCTGGATCGACTTGCCCTTGGGATTCTCCGCCTGAGCGGACACGAACGCGTCCACGCTCTTGACGACACCGGCCGCTTTGAGCTTCTGGCCGATCACATAGCCGCCCTCGCCCTTGCCGATCTCGACGGGAATTTCTCCCGTCCCCTCACCGGCAAAGTCGGGGGCCGCGCCGAAACGATTCTGGTAGTAGTGGTACCCGAAATACCCGGCGCCCGCGAGAACGCCGCCGAAGACCGCGACGACCACCAGGCAGGCGCAGCCGCTGCGGCGCTTCTTGCCCTTGTCGCCGCGCTCCTTGCCGCCGCCCCGCGGCTCCTTGCGGTCCCCGCGGCCCCGGCGCTTCTTCGGATCGTCGTCGTCCTCGTCGAGGTCGTCCTCGTCGTCGCCACCGGCGAAGAACGCGTGCTCGCCCTGGTCCGGCCCCGGGTCCCAGTCCGGCTCGGGTTCGGGCTCGGCACGGCGCCGGGCCGGAGGCTCGGGCGGCGGATAGGCGTCCGGGGTGTTGTAACGGTCGGGCTGCTCACCCGTGTACTGGCCCGCGTAGGGGTCGGAGGGGTCGGCCGCGTACGGCACCTGGGGCTGCGCGCCGGTGCCGCTGTCGGCGTACTGCCCCTGGCCCGGGTACTGCTGCCCGCCCTGGGTGTCGTACTGCTGCTGACCTTGGCCCGGGTACTGCTGCTGCCCCTGGCCGGGGTACTGCTGCTGACCTTGGCCCGGGTACTGCTGCTGCCCCTGGCCGGGGTACTGCTGCCCACCCTGACCGTCGTACTGCTGCTGCCCCTGCCCCGGATACTGCTGCTGCCCCTGGCCGGGGTACTGCTGCTGCCCCTGGAACTGCTGGTCCTGGTACTGCTGCTGGCCCGGGTACTGACCGTGCTGGCCCTGCGGCGGGTACTGCTGGCCCTGGCCCTGGTACTGCTGCCCCTGGCCCCAGTCGCCCTGCTGCGGATAGTGCTGCGGCTGGCCGCCGTCGTAGGCGGACTGGCCGTCGGCGGCCTGCCCGCCCCATCCGCCGTCCCCGTACAACGGGTCCTCCGGATGCCACGGTTCGGAGCCAGGGCCCCGGCCATACTCAGTCATCGATCCCCTACGAGCCGCGAGCCGGCAGCGGCCGGCTCCTATGGCCCGGCTCCCGTCCGCCTCTTTACTGTGCGACGGCTGTTCGAACACCACCGCATCGGGCGGAACGTTACCGTATCGCGATCACATGACCACTTCGACGCCCTCGCCGGGCGACTTGCCTGACACCCGTTCGGATTCCAGGGCCTGCTGAAGGATGACGACGGCCGCCGCCTGGTCGATCACCGACCTGCCCTTCTTCGATTTCACGCCCGAGGCGCGCAAGCCCTGACTGGCCGTGACCGTGGTCATCCTCTCATCCACGAGCCGTACCGGAACGGGAGCGATCCCTTCCGCGAGCTCCTGGGTGAAGGCACGGACCTTGACCGCGGCGGGACCCTCGCCCCCCTTGAGGGAGCGAGGGAGCCCGACGACGACCTCGATCGGCTCGTACTCCTCGACGAGCTGCCGCAACCGGCGGTGGGCGGCCGGGACGTCACGTCCCGGGACCGTCTCCACCGGTGTCGCGAGGATCCCGTCGGGGTCGCACGAGGCGACCCCGATCCGGGCGTCCCCGACGTCGATCGCGAGCCGACGTCCTCTGCGCATGTCCGCGGCCTCTACTTGGCCGTCTCGGCGACGAGGCGCTGGACCGCGTCGATGGCCTCGCCGACGGCGGCGGGGTTCTGGCCGCCGCCCTGGGCGACGTCCGGCTTGCCGCCACCGCCGCCGCCGAGCGTCTTGGCCGCGGCGCGGACCAGTTCGCCGGCCTTCAGACCGCGCTCACGGGCGGCCTCGTTGGTGGCGATGACCGTCAGGGGCTTGCCGCCCGCGACCGTGAACAGGGCCACCACGGCGGCGCGTCCGCCCTGGATGCGGCCGCGCACGTCGAGAACCAGCTTGCGCAGGTCGTCGGCGCCCGTGCCGTCCGGGACCTGGCCGGTGACCAGGGCCACGCCGTTGACGTCCTTGGCGGACTCGACGAGACCGGCGGCGGCCTGGAGGACCTTCTCCGCGCGGAACTTCTCGATCTCCTTCTCGGCGTCCTTCAGCTTGCCGAGCATGGCGGAGATCTTCTCCGGAAGCTCCTCCGCGCGGCCCTTGACCAGCTCCTGGAGCTGGGCGACGACCGTGTGCTCACGGGCCAGGAAGTTGTAGGCGTCCACGCCGACCAGGGCCTCGATGCGCCGCACGCCGGAACCGATGGACGACTCTCCGAGCAGCTTCACCAGGCCGAGCTGGGCGGTGTTGTGCACGTGCGTGCCGCCGCACAGCTCCTTGGAGAAGTCGCCGATGGTCACGACGCGGACGCGCTCGCCGTACTTCTCGCCGAACTCGGCGATGGCGCCCTGCTTCTTGGCCTCGTCGATGCTCATCACCTCGGCCTGGACGTCCAGGTCGCGGGAGAGCACCTCGTTGATCTGCTGCTCGACGTCCGTCATCACGGCCGTCGGGACGGCGGAGGGGGAACCGAAGTCGAAGCGGAAGCGGCCGGGCTGGTTCTCGGAACCGGCCTGGGCGGCCGTCGGGCCGAGAGCGTCGCGCAGGGCCTGGTGCGTGAGGTGCGTGGCCGAGTGGGCGCGGGCGATGGCCGTACGACGGCGTACGTCGATGGTGGCCTGGGCCTTGGCGCCGACGGTGACCTCGCCGACCTGGACGACGCCCTTGTGGACGTACACGCCCGGGACGGGCTTCTGGCAGTCGCGGATCTCGATGACGGCACCGGTGTCGACGCGGATGCGGCCCGTGTCACCGATCTGACCGCCGCCCTCGGCGTAGAACGGGGTGCGGTCCAGGACGATCTCGACCTCGTCGCCCTCGGTGGCGGCCGGGGAGGAGACGCCGTGGACGAGGATGCCGACGACCGTCGACTCGGCCTCGGTGCGGTCGTAGCCGATGAAGTCGGTCTCGCCGGCGGCGTCGGCGATCTGACGGTAGGCGCCGAGGTCGGCGTGGCCGGTCTTCTTGGCGCGGGCGTCGGCCTTGGCCTTGTCCCGCTGCTCCTTCATCAGGCGGCGGAAGCCGTCCTCGTCCACCGACAGGCCCTGTTCGGCGGCCATTTCGAGGGTGAGGTCGATCGGGAAGCCCCAGGTGTCGTGGAGCAGGAAGGCCTTGTCGCCGGCGAGGACCGTGCCGCCGGAGTCCTTGGTGTCGGTGATGGCCGTGTCGAGGATGTTTGTGCCGGCCTTCAGCGTCTTGAGGAAGGCGGCCTCCTCGGCGAGGGCCACCGTCTCGATCCGCTGCCGGTCGGAGACCAGCTCCGGGTACTGCTGGCCCATCATGGCGATCACGACGTCGATGAGGTCCTTGACGACCGGTCCGCCGGCGCCGAGCAGGCGCATGTTGCGGATGGCGCGGCGCATGATGCGGCGCAGCACGTAGCCGCGGCCCTCGTTGCCGGGGCTCACACCGTCGCCGATGAGCATCACGGAGGTGCGCATGTGGTCGGTGACCACACGCAGCGACACGTCGGAGCCGTGGGCGGCGCCGTACTCGACACCCGTCAGCTCGGTGGCCTTGTTGATGACGGCCATGGAGGTGTCGATCTCGTACATGTTCTGCACACCCTGCAGAATCATGGCGAGGCGTTCGAGACCGAGGCCGGTGTCGATGTTCTTGCTGGGCAGGTCGCCAAGAATCTCGAAGTCGTCCTTCGAGGTGCCCTCGCCCCGCTCGTACTGCATGAAGACCAGGTTCCAGATCTCCACGTAGCGCTCGTCGTTGACGGCCGGGCCGCCCTCGACGCCGAACTCGGGACCGCGGTCGTAGTTGATCTCGGAACACGGACCGCAGGGACCGGGGACGCCCATGGACCAGTAGTTGTCCTTCTTGCCCAGGCGCTGGATGCGCTCGGCCGGGACGCCGATCTTGTCGCGCCAGATGGTCTCGGCCTCGTCGTCGTCGAGGTAGACCGTGATCCACAGGCGCTCGGGGTCGAGGCCGTAACCACCCTTGTCCTGGGGCGAGGTGAGCAGCTCCCAGGCGTAGGTGATGGCGCCTTCCTTGAAGTAGTCGCCGAAGGAGAAGTTGCCGCACATCTGGAAGAACGTGCCGTGGCGCGTGGTCTTGCCGACCTCTTCGATGTCGGGTGTGCGCACACACTTCTGCACGCTGGTGGCGCGGGCCCAGGGAGCCTTGACCTCACCGAGGAAGTACGGCTTGAAGGGGACCATGCCGGCGGGGACCAGGAGCAGAGTCGGGTCGTCCGCGATGAGCGACGCCGAAGGAACGACGGTGTGACCGCGCTCCTCGTAGAAGCTCAACCAGCGGCGGCGGATTTCAGCCGACTCCATCAGTGGTCCTCATTCCGGTTGTACGAGTACGTCGTGTTGTCGATGTACTTGATCTGCTTGTTGTCGCCCGACTGCTCGCCTCCGCCGATCGCGGCGATACGGCGCTGCGTGGGCACTTCGGGATCCGGGTGCGCGTTCAGGCCGAGCACCTCGCCGAGTTCGGCCTCTCGCTGGGCCATGCCGTCGCGGACGTCGAGGGCGAACTCCTTGAGCCGGTGGCCCGCGTCGATCGCCTTGTTCGCGGCCTGCGCCGCGAGGCTCTCGGGGGTCAGCTGCCTGAGCTTGCGGTTGACCTTGGTGGTGGCCCATACACCCGCGGCTGCGCCCGCGGTGAACCAGAACGTACGGCGGAACATCGCTGCGTCAGTCCTTCTTCCGCTTTCCCCGCCGCGCGGACGGGACGGTGCGGCCCACGATCACGGTACGACGGGACGCTTTGTCGGGCACATTCTCTCGACGGCCTCCGATGGCCCGGCGCACGCCGTACCCGAACGCCGCGACCTTGACCAGCGGCCCGCCGAACGTGGAGGCGACGGTAGTCGACAGCGCCGAGGCGTTCGACGTGACCTCCTGGACGTCCGACGCGATGGCGTCGACCCGGTCGATCTGCGTCTGCGCGGAGCGCACCGCCGCCGAGGCCTCGGCCAGGAGCGGGACGGCCTGGTCGGTCACGTCCGCCACGAGCTTGGTGGTCGCCCTGAGCGTCTGGGCCAGCCTCACCAGCGCGACGGCGAGGAAGGAGACCAGGATCGCCCAGAAGACGGCCACCAGGATCCCGGCCACCTCACCACCGGACACTGTGCACCCGCTCCCTGACTGTGTGCCTGAACATCGAAAAGTCGTCACCCGAGCCTATCGCGCCGGGGCCGGGGCTCCGTACCGCATTTATCCGCTCCGGAGTGTGGAGTTGCGTGAAGCGATTGTACGGAGCGCTAACGGGTCAGTACGCTCCGTATCTCATGCAACGTTCTCAGCCCGCCCGACACTCCGGTCCTGCCGCACCCGGCAATCTGCCCCTGGAACTCGACGCGTTCGTGGGGCGCTCCGCCGAGCTCGCGCGGCTGGCCGAGGCACTGGAGACGGTCCGTCTGGTCACCGTGACCGGTATGGGAGGCGTCGGCAAGACACGGTTCGCCACGCACGCGGCGGCGGGGACGTACCCGCGCGACGGCGTGTGGCGCGTGGACCTGTCCGCGGTGCAGGAACCCGAACTCGTCGAGTACGCCGTGGCCGAGGCCCTCGGCCTGACCGACCACACGGCGAAGCCGCCGCGCCGGACGCTGCTCGACCACCTCTCCGGGCGCCGGCTCCTGCTGGTCCTGGACGGCTTCGAGCACCTGGTCGACGTGAGTGCCTCCTTGGTGGGCGAGTTGCTGCGGCGGGCGCCGGACCTGCGGGTGCTGGCGGTGGGCCGCAGACCGCTGGACATCGCGGGCGAGCGGGTGTTCCCGCTGGCTCCGCTGGCCGCGGCGGAGGCGGTGGAGCTGTTCGCGGACCGGGCGGCGGCCCGGGTGCCCGGCTTCGCCCTGGACGAGGGCAACAGCTCCGACGTCCGGGAACTGTGCCGGCGGCTGGATGGGATCCCGTTGGCGCTGGAACTGGCGGCGGGGCGCGTCGGCGCCCTGTCCCCCGCGCAGCTGCTGGCCCGCCTGGAGGACCGGTTCCGGCTGCTGACCGGTGGTGTGCGCGACGCGCCGCCGCGGCACCAGACCCTGCGGACGGCGATCGGCTGGAGCCACGAACTGTGCACACCGGCGGAACGGCTCCTGTGGGCACGCCTTTCCGTGTTCGCCGGCCGGTTCGACCTGGAGGCCGCCGAATACGTGTGCAGCGGGGACGGGCTGCACGCCGACGACGTGCTGGACGTGCTCGGCGAGCTGCTCGCGCAGTCGGTGCTGTCCCGCGAGGAGACCGCGGCGGGTGTGCGCTACCGGATGCTGGACACGGTCCGGGCCTACGGCGCGCACTGGCTGGAGGCGACGGGCGACGCGGAGCGGCTGCGGCGCCGCCACCGTGACTGGTACATGGGCCTGGTCACCTGGTGCGAGCTGGACTGGTTCTCGCCGCGGCAGGCCGAGGTGGCGGTCCGCGTCGAGACGGAACTGCCGAATCTGCGCTGCGCGCTGGAGTACTCGCTCGGCGAACCCGACGAGGCGCATCTGGGCCAGTACCTGGCGGGCGCCCTGTGGTTCTACTGGGTCGGCTGCGGCCGGCTCTCCGAGGGCAGGCACTGGCTGGAGCGCAGTGTCGAGCTCGACGGCGACCGTGACCAGTCACGGCTGAAGGCCCTGTGGGTGCTCGGCTACGTGGCGGTCCTCCAGGGGGACTCGGTGCCGGCGCTGTCCGCGCTCCAGGAGTGCCGCGAGGAGGCGGAGCGCTGCGAGAACGCCGTCGCGGTCGCGTACGCCGAGCATCGCACCGGCTGTCTGGCCCTGGTCACGGACGACATGGCGCGTGCCGAGCGACTGCTGCGCTCGGCGCTGGACCGCTATCACGAGATCGGCGAGCTCAACAGCAACGTGCTGATGGGCCAGGTCGAACTGGCGATGGCGCTCGCCTTCCAGGGCGATCTGCCGGGCGCGGTGAAGCTGTGCGAGGACGTCCGCGGGGTCTGCGAGGACCACGGGGAGCGCTGGGCGCTGGCGTACGCGCTGTACGTCCTCGCGTACGCGGCGCAGGCCGAGGGCGATCAGGCGCGGGCTCGCGGTCTGCTGGAGCGGGGTCTCGGCATCGCGCACGGCTTCCACGATCTGCTCGGTGCCGTTCTCGCCGTCGAGCTGCTCGCCCTGGTCACGGTGGCGGAGGACGATCCGGCCGAGGCCGCGGTGCTCCAGGGGGCGGCGTCGCGGATGTGGCCGTCGGTGGGCCTGCCACTGTTCGGTTCGGCGTACTACAACGCGCCGCACGAGCGCTGCGCGGCTCTCTCCCGGCAGCAGCTGGGCGACGAGCGCTACGAAGAGTGCCTGCGGGCGGGAGAGCTGCTCGGGCAGGACGCGGCGGTCGCCCGCGCGCTGGGCGGTGCCGGGGTGCCGCCGCTCGGGGCGGTGCCGTCGCCGCGCAGACTGCCCCCGGACGTGCGAAAGCCCGCCGTCTCGCCCACCTCGAAGGGCGGGGAGACGACGGGCTGACGCTGACGCGCAGGTGGTACCGCGTCCGCTGTAAGAAGATCAGCGGGCGTAGTACTCGACGACGAGCTGCTCGTCGCAGATCACCGGGATCTCCTTGCGGTTCGGCTCGCGGTCCAGGCGGAAGGCCAGGGCCGGGAGGTTCACCTGGAGGTAGCGCGGGGTCTCGCCGTCGGGGGCGAACCCACCGGCACGGGCGACCTCGAACAGCGTCTTGCTGCGGCTGCGCTCGCGGACCATCACGACGTCGTCGGGACGGACACGGAACGACGGCTTGTCGACCTTGCCGCCGTTGACCTCGATGTGGCCGTGGACGACCATCTGGCGGGCCTGGTAGATCGTGCGGGCGATGCCCGAACGAAGGACCAGCGCGTCGAGACGACGCTCCAGCTCGATGACCAGAGCCTCACCGGTCTTGCCCTGCGTCTTGGCGGCACGCTCGTAGGCGCGGACGAGCTGGCGCTCGGACACGTCGTACTGCGCGCGCAGACGCTGCTTCTCCAGCAGACGGACCTTGTAGTCCGAGTTCTGCTTGCGGCCGCGGCCGTGCTCGCCCGGCGGGTAGGGGCGGGCCTCGAAGTACTTGACGGCCTTCGGGGTCAGCGCGATACCGAGCGCACGCGACTTCTTGACCTTGGGGCGGGACTGATTCGCCACTGTCTGTTTCTCTTTCCTTTTTCCGGCTCACCCGGGTTAAAGGAGGTCGCATCCGCAGCCGGGGAAACCCTGCGGGCCCTGACGGGCCTGCCGGGCAGCCGCTCCCTGGTCTGGGCACATACGTGCAGCACACGAGTAGCCCACCGACCGTTCCCGGAGACCGGGTGGTGGTGGGCAGCCCGCGACACCTCCGACGGTGCGCGACGCTCCTGGATCCCCTCGTCGTACGAGTACGGTGTCGGGGTTCCGGCTGCATGTCCCGTTGGGTGATGCCGACCGGAGCCGGACACGGGACGCAGCGCTTCGAGACATGTTACAGGGTGCTCACGACCGCCCTCTACCGAGGCGCTTGCGGGTCCACTCCACCGCGTCGGCGTACCGCGCCTCGGCGCCGTGCCGGGTCGGGGTGTAGTACTCCCGGTCCTTGAGCTCCTCCGGCGCGTACTGCTGGGCGGCGATGCCCTCGGGCAGGTCGTGCGGATACACGTACCCCTGGGCGTGCCCGAGCTTGGCCGCGCCCTTGTAGTGCCCGTCGCGCAGATGCGTCGGCACCGGGCCGGCGTGGCCCTTGCGCACGTCCTCCATGGCGGCGCCGATGGCCATCGTCGCGGCGTTGGACTTCGGGGCCAGGGCGAGGGCGATCGTGGCGTGGCTGAGGGTGAGAGCCGCCTCGGGGAAGCCGATCATCGCGACGGCCTGGGCGGCGGCCACGGCTATGGGCAGTGCGTTCGGGTCGGCGAGACCGATGTCCTCGCTGGCGGAGATCATCAGGCGGCGGGCGATGAAGCGGGGGTCCTCGCCCGCCTCGATCATCCGGGCCAGGTAGTGCAGGGCGGCGTCCACGTCGGAGCCGCGGATGGACTTGATGAGCGCGCTCGCCACGTCGTAGTGCTGGTCACCGTCGCGGTCGTACTTCACGGCGGCGCGGTCGACCGTCTCCTCCAGCGTCTGGAGGGTGATCTCCGGCTCGCCCTTGTCGAGGGCGGCGCCCGCCGCGGCCTCCAGGGCCGTCAGGGCGCGGCGGGCGTCGCCGCCGGCGATCCTCAGCAGGTGGTCCTCGGCGTCCCCGGGCAGGGCCACGGACTCCTTGAGGCCGCGTTCCGCGTCGAGCGCGCGGCGCAGCAGGCCGCGCAGATCGTCGTCGGTGAGCGGTTCGAGGGTCAGCAGGAGGGAGCGGGAGAGCAACGGCGAGATCACCGAGAAGTACGGGTTCTCCGTGGTCGCGGCGATCAGGGTCACCCAGCGGTTCTCCACGGCGGGGAGCAGGGAGTCCTGCTGTGCCTTGCTGAAGCGGTGGATCTCGTCCAGGAAGAGGACGGTCTCCTTGCCGTAGCCGCCGGTGGCGCGGCGGGCTCCCTCGATGACCGCGCGCACCTCCTTGACGCCGGCGGTGATCGCGGAGAGTTCCACGAAGCGCTTGTCGGTGGCCTTGGAGACGACGTACGCGAGGGTCGTCTTGCCGGTGCCCGGCGGGCCCCACAGGATCACCGAGGACGGTCCGGCGGGACCGCCGCTCCCCTCGGCGACGAGTCTGCGCAGGGGCGAGCCCGGCTTCAGCAGATGCTGCTGTCCCACGACCTCGTCGAGGGTGCGCGGACGCATCCGAACGGCCAGGGGGCTGCCGGACGGGTCCTTCTCCTGGCGTTCTTCTGCTGCGGCGGTGAACAGGTCGGGCTCCACGTCGGAAACCCTATGTCACCCCACTGACAATCCCCGCGGGACCGTCAGCTGGTCCAGAAGTCCCACCAGCGGGTCAGGATCAGCATGCCGATGATGCCGATGTGCAGCGTGGGCAGGACCCAGGTGAACTCGCCGAAGAAGCTCTTGGCCCAGCGCGGGGCGGGCAGGAAGCCGTTGCGGACGTTGAAGGAGGTCACGTACCAGAACATGATGATCGTGGCGACCCAGGCCAGGCTGCACCACAGGCAGAGCGAGTTGATCCGGTACAGCGACTGGAACTGGAGCCAGGTGCAGAAGGCGACGCCGAAGAGCGTGCCCGCGTTGAAGGTCAGCCAGTACCAGCGCGGGAAGGTGGCCCGCGCGAGCAGGCTCACGCCGACGCAGATCACGATGCCGTAGGCGACGAGCCCCATCATGGGGTTCGGGAAGCCGAAGGCCGAGGCCTGGTCGCTCTTCATGATGTTGCCGCAGGAGACCACCGGGTTCAGGCTGCACCCCGGGACGAAGTTCGGGTTCTCCAGCAGCTTGAACTTGTCGATCGTGATGACCCACGCGGCAAGGAGACCGGCCGCACCCGTGATCACCAGCAGCACCGCGAGGGCGCGGCTGCCGCCGGCCGTCCGTACCGCGGCGGCGGGGCGTTCCTGATCGGTCGGGACGTCCTTGACTGTCGTCTTGTTCATCACGCCGTTTCCGTAGTTTCGAAGGGCCTGCGGGCAGGCTCATTGTGCCGCACCCGCCCGGCTGTCCACCGTTCGGTGGACATAAGAAGGTACGCACGGTCGCCCCGGAAGGTTCGGTTCGGCGGGAGGCTCGCTGTCATGACAACAGACGCGGACCGGCTCGCGGTCGATGTACGGGGGCTGCGCAAGCAGTACGGGGACGTGACCGCCGTCGACGGCATCGACCTCGGCATCCGGCGGGGCGAGGTGTTCGGCCTGCTCGGACCGAACGGGGCGGGCAAGAGCACCACCGTGGAGATCCTCCAGGGCAACCGCCGACGGGACGCGGGCGAGGTCTCCGTGCTCGGCTCGGACCCGGCGACCGCCCCGCGCGCGTGGCGGTCTCGTGTCGGAATCGTCTGGCAGGACGAATCCGCGCCCGCCGAGTTGACGGTGCGCGAGACGGTGCATCATTTCTCCCGTTATTACCCGAATCCTCGTGATCCGGAGGAAGTCATCGGCCTGGTCGGTCTCCAGGAGAAGGCGGGCAGCAGGATCAAGTCGCTCTCGGGTGGCCAGCGGCGACGGCTCGACGTGGCCCTCGGCGTGATCGGCGGCCCCGAACTGCTCCTCCTGGACGAGCCGACGACGGGCTTCGACCCGGCGGCGCGACGGCAGTTCTGGGACCTGATCCGCAGGTTGGCCGACGAAGGCACGACCATCCTCCTGACCACGCACTACCTGGAGGAGGCGGAAGCGCTCGCGGACCGGCTGGCGGTCGTCGCGCGGGGCCGTGTCGTCGCCGAGGGCGAACCGGCCGCGCTCCGCGAGCGCTTCGGCACCGGGGCCACGGTCGAGTGGACGGAGACCGACGGCAGCCCGCGCAGCGAACGCACGGACACCCCCACCAGGACCGTCGCCGCCCTCACGCGCCGCTTCGACGGGGAGATCCCGGGGCTCCGGGTGAGCCGCCCCACCCTTGAGGACGTCTATCTGCGACTGACCGGCCTGGAGGACGCCCGATGACCAGCACCGACGTACGCGTGCGCACGAGGACCACGGCGGGCGGGCTGCCCGGCGCCTGGGGGCTCGGACTGCGGCGCGGAGCCCTGGAGATCAGGCAGTTCTTCCGGCAGCGCGACCAGGTGATCTTCACCTTCGCCTTCCCGGTCGTCTTCCTGTTCCTGTTCGCGTCGATCTTCAGCGACGACGTGGCGGGCGCGGGCATCACCGCCTCCCAGCTGTACGTCCCGGCGATGATGGCCGCGGGCATCATGTCGACCAGCTTCCAGTCCCTCGGCATCTCGATCGCGATCGAGCGGGACGAGAGGGTGCTGCGCCGGCTGCGCGGAACGCCGATGCCGCCCGCCGCGTACTTCCTCGGCAAGATATGGCTGGTTCTCGCCACGGGCGCCCTGGAGACGGCGATCCTGCTCCTCGTCGGCACCACGCTGTACGACGTCGACCTGCCCTCGGACCCCGGCAAGTGGGCGGACTTCGCCTGGATCTTCGTCCTGGGGCTCACCGCCTGCGCCCTGCTCGGCATCGCGATCAGTTCGGTGCCGAAGTCGGGCAGGAGTGCCACGTCGGTGGTCGTCCTGCCCTTCCTGGTCCTCCAGTTCATCTCCGGCGTCTACATCGCCGTCGACACCATCCCGGACTGGATGCTGAACATCGGCGCGCTGTTCCCCCTCAAGTGGATGTGCCAGGGGCTGCGCGGGGTGTTCCTGCCCGAGTCCGCCCAGGTCCTCGAACAGGCGGGAGGCTGGGAGTTCGGGCGGATCGCCCTGGTGCTCGGGGCATGGTGCGCCGGAGGATTGCTGCTGTGCCTGCTGACCTTCCGGTGGAAGAACCGGCGCGACGGATGAGGACTCCGGCCGCGCGCCCCGCCCCGGCGCCGGACAAGGCCCCCATGGGTCCGGCGCCGGGCGGGGCCCCAACGGGTCCGGTGCCGGGCGGGGCCCGTGCTTCGAACACCTGGGAGCTCTCGTTCCGGCTCTGGGACTCGTACTTCGCGATCGTGTGGGTGGCCACCCTGGTGTTCGTGCTCGGCACGGCGCACCCGGGGTGGCACGTCCGTGTCGCCGCCGGCGGGCTGCTTCTGCTGCTGATCCCCTGGTACCTGCTGGTCGGGCGCCCCGTCCTGACCGCCGACGCCCCCGACGAGCGCCGCGCCCTCGGCTACATCGCGGGCGCGGTCCTGCTCTTCCTGCCCCCCGGGGTGCTGGTCGGCGAGACGCGCCTGATGACCTTCGCGCTCATCCCGCAGTGCTTCATCGCGCTGCGGCTGCGCCGGGCGCTCACCGCCGCGACCGTCATCAACATCGTGCCGGTGGCGGGCTGGGCCCTGCTGTGGCGGCCCTCCGGTCAGGACCTGTTCTTCAACACGGTCTTCGCCGTGGTCACACTCGTGTTCTCGACGGCCCTGGGCAGCTGGATCATCCGCATCATGGAGCAGAGCCAGGAACGGGCCTCGCTGATCACCGAGTTGGACGCCGGCCGCCACGAGATCGCCCGGCTCTCGGCCGCGCACGGAGCGCTCGCCGAGCGCGAACGGTTCTCCCGGGAGATCCACGACACGCTCGCCCAGGGCTTCACCAGCCTGCTGATGCTGGTGCAGGCCGTCGAGGCCGAGCTCGACCACGATCTGCCGCAGGCCCGCCGCCATCTGGCCCTGATGGACGAAACCGCCCGGCAGAACCTCGCCGAGGCGCGGGCCCTGGTCACCGGGGGCACGCCCGCCGACCTGGACGGCGCCACGCTGCCCGACGCGTTGCGCCGGCTGGCCACCCGCCACGCCGCGAGCCTCCAGGTGACCGGCGCCGTACGCCCGCTGCCCGCGGGCTCCGAGGTGGTGATCCTGCGCTCGTGCCAGGAGGCGCTTGCCAACACGCGCAAACACGCCGGGAGTTCCTCCGCGATCGCCGTCACCCTCGCCTACGCCGCCGACTCGCTGGCCCTCTCCGTACGCGACGACGGCCGGGGTTTCGACCCCGCCGTGCCGGTCGGCGGGTACGGGCTGGCAGGGTTGCGCGCGCGGGCCGCCGAGGTGGGCGGTACGGCACTGATCCGCAGCGCGCCGGGCGACGGCACGACCGTCACCGTGTGTCTGCCCGTCCCCGGGAGTGACGCGTGATCCGGATCATCCTCGCCGACGACCATCCCGTCGTCCGTGAAGGGCTGCGCGCGATGCTCAGCGCCGAACCCGATCTCGAGGTGATCGCCGACGCGTCCAGCGGGCCCCGCGCGGAGGCGCTGGCCGCCGAACTACGGCCCGACATCGTGCTCATGGACCTGCGGATGCCCGAGGGCGGGGGCGTCGACGCGATCGTGCGGATGACGCGGGCCGGGCTGCCCTGCCGGGTCATCGTGCTGACGACGTACGAGACGGACCGGGACATCCTGCGGGCGGTGGAGGCCGGGGCCGCCGGGTATCTGCTGAAGGATCTGCCGCGTGCCGAACTGGCGGACGCCGTACGGGCCGCCGCGCGGGGCGAGACCGTGCTGGCCCCCTCCGTGGCCGCCCGGCTGGTCGACCAGCTCCGCACCAGGCCGGAGCGGCCCCGCCTCTCCGAGCGGGAGACCGCGGTGCTGCGGCTGGTCGCCGAGGGCTGCACGAACGCGGAGATCGGACGCCGGCTCTTCATCGGCGAGTCCACCGTGAAGACCCATCTGCTGCGCGTCTTCCAGAAGCTGGGGGTGGGCGACCGGACGGCCGCGGTGACGAGCGCGATGCGCTTCGGGCTGCTGGAGTGAGGCTCCCCCGCCCCGAGCAGCCGTCGCTCGGCGCGTCCGGCGCGATCTTCGGCCTGTTCGGCGCCACCGCACCGCTTTCCCGGGGCCGGTGGGGCTGAAGTCCTTCAGCCCCACCGGCGTTCGCGGGCCGGGGTCCGACGTGGAACGTGTGGGCCGGGCGGACAGCGGGAGGCGTCCGCCCGTCAGCGGCGGGCCCGGCGCCTGGGCCGCCGCCACCCGGGACAGGCCCGTCGCCGGAGCCGGCCACCTGCCTGACCGGGCCGGCCCGGAGACCGGCCCAGGTGTGGGCCGGCCGCCGGGGCGGAGGACCCGCCTCAGCCCAGGCGCGACCGCAGCTCGGCCACGATCTCGCCGGTGCCGACCGCCGTCTGTTCCCCGGACTCCATGTCCTTGAGCTGCACGACACCCTCGGCGAGGTCACGCTCACCGGCGACGACCGTGAAACGGGCGCCGCTGCGGTTCGCGTTCTTCATCGCGCCCTTGAGCCCCTTCGCGCCGTACGAGAAGTCGGCGGCGACACCGAGCCTGCGCAGTTCGGTGACCACACCGAAGAGCGTCCGGCGGGCCTCCTCCCCGAGCGGCACCGCGAACACACTCGTGAGCGCGGGGAGTTCGAGCTCCACGCCCTCCGCCTCCAGCGCCAGCACCGTACGGTCGACGCCCAGCGCCCAGCCGACGGACGGCAGCGCGGGGCCGCCGATCATCTCGGACAGCCCGTCGTAGCGGCCGCCGCCGCCGACCGCGGACTGCGAGCCGAGGCCGTCGTGCACGAACTCGAAGGTGGTCCGCGTGTAGTAGTCGAGCCCGCGCACCAGCTTCGGGTCGTCCTCGAAGGAGACGCCCGCGGCCGTGATCAGGTCGCGCACCTCCTCGTGGTACGCCTTGCAGCCGTCACACAGGTAGTCGCGCAGCAACGGCGCCCCGCCCAGCTGCTTCTGGACGTCCTCCCGCTTGTCGTCGAGGACGCGCAGCGGGTTGATCTCCGCGCGGCGCAGCGTCTCCTCGTCGAGGTCCAGGCCGCGCAGGAAGTCCTGGAGCGCGGCCCGGTAGACGGGGCGGCACTCCTTGTCGCCCAGGCTGTTCAGCAGGATGCGGAAGTTCCGCAGCCCCAGGGAGCGGTACGCCTGGTCGGCCAGGATGATGAGTTCGGCGTCGAGCGCCGGGTCCTCGGCTCCGATCGCCTCGGCGCCCACCTGGGAGAAGTGGCGGTAACGGCCCTTCTGGGGGCGCTCGTAGCGGTAGTACGAGCCCGAGTACCAGAGCTTGACCGGGAGGTTGCCGGCCTTGTGCAGGTTGGCTTCGAGGGCCGCGCGCAGCACGGAGGCGGTGCCCTCCGGGCGCAGGGCCAGCCTGTCGCCGCCCTTGGTCTCGAAGGCGTACATCTCCTTGGTCACGATGTCGGTGGACTCACCGACACCGCGGGCGAACAGTTCGACGTTCTCGAAACCGGGCGTCTCGATGTAGCCGTAGCCGGAGTTGCGCAGCGGGGCCGCGATGGCCTCGCGTACCGCGAGGTACTTGGCGCTGTCCGGCGGAATGAGGTCGTACGTGCCCTTGGGGGCCCTGAAGGTGCTCACGGAAGTCTGGTCACATTCCTCGTCGAGGAGCGGAGGTCGGGTCCGCTCCCAGGCCGGCGGCCACCTGCCGCAGATACGGGTTGGTGGCGCGTTCCTGGCCGATGGTCGTCTGGGGGCCGTGGCCGGACAGCACCACGGTCGAGTCGTCGAGCGGCAGGCACACACGGCCCAGCGAGTCGAGCATCTCGTCCATGTCGCCGCCCGGCAGGTCGGTGCGTCCGATGGAGCCGGCGAAGAGCAGATCCCCGGAGAAGAACACGGACGGAATGTCCGCGCCCTCGGGCATCCGGAACGTCACCGACCCCTTCGTATGGCCCGGCGCGTGCGCGACGGAGAGGCCGAGGCCCGCCAGCTTCAGCTCCGCGCCGTCGGTCAGCGTCCGCACGTCGTCGGGCTCCCCCACGGTCAGCTCGCCCATCAGCGGCATGCCGATGGACCGGCCGAGCGCCTTCTCGGGGTCGCTCATCATGTACCGGTCCTCGGGGTGGATCCAGGCTGGTACGTCGTGCGCTCCGCACACCGGGACGACCGAGGCGACGTGGTCGATGTGGCCATGGGTGAGGATGACCGCGACGGGCTTGAGCCGATGCTTCTTGAGCGTGTCCTCGACTCCCTGGGCGGCCTGATGGCCCGGGTCGATGATCACGCACTCCTCACCCGCGGCGGGGGCGACCAGGTAACAGTTGGTCCCCCAGGCCCCGGCGGGGAACCCGGCAATGAGCACGATCGTCCTTCGTGGTGGCGTACGCGCGTGTGTCGTACGGGCGGGTGGCTGTGGATCAGAGCCTACCGGCGCTGCCGATTCCTCAGCTAACCCATATACGGTACGGGCACACGCGGGCGGTCGGCTCAGGCGACGCACGCGTCCCACTCGACGTACGAGACGCACGAGGAGAAACCCGGTGGTCAGCCAGGAACAGCGGCGGCGTCAGCTCGCCCGGGAGAAGTTCTTGCGACAGCAGCAGCGCCGCACATCCGCTCGACGAAGGACCCATACACGTAACGCGGTGATCGCGGCGGTCGTCGGCGTGGTCGTCGCGGGCGGTGCGACGGCGTACGCGACCGGCGTCTTCGAGAGCGACGGCAAGAAGGCCAACGCGGGCGCGGGGGCGACGCCCAGCGCGACACCGACGAGCAAGGCGCCCGATCCGTGCGAGAAGCCCGCGGAGGGCAAGGTGAAGTCGCTCACGTGGAAGAAGGAGCCGGCGGTCACCATCGACAAGTCCGCCGCCTACACCATGAAGATGGCGACGACCTGCGGTGACATCGACATCGCGCTCAAGGCGTCCGCCGCCCCGCACACGGTGAACTCGTTCGACTTCCTCGCCGGCAAGGGCTACTTCGACCACACGAAGTGTCACCGGCTCACCACCAACGGGATCTACGTCCTTCAGTGCGGTGACCCGACGGCCCAGGGCAGCGGCGGTCCCGGCTACACGATCCCGGACGAGAATCTGAAGGACAAGACGCTCAAGGGCAACGTGTACCCGGCGGGCACGATCGCGATGGCCAACACCGGTCAGAAGCACACCGGCGGCAGCCAGTTCTTCCTGGTGTACCAGGACAGTCAGCTTCCGCCCAGCTACACACCGTTCGGAACTATTTCCCAGTCCGGCCTGACGGTCCTCAAGAAGATCGCGGCCGCCGGCGAGAGCACCGGGCAGGGCGACGGCGCACCGAACGCGACCGTCGTCGTCAACAAGCTGACCGTGACGAAATCCTGACCGTCAGCTGCTGAATTTCGGTCGCGCGGGATGCGGACAGCCGCCCCGCCGGTCGCCTATGTTGGCCGTGACGAAACTGTGGACGATGCCAGGGGGCGCTGAAGCCCCACACAGGCATCATGTGGAGGAGGCGCTGTGAGCAGCGACCCGTGGGGCCGCGTCGACGAGACGGGGACCGTGTACGTGCGTACGGCCGACGGCGAGCAGGTCGTCGGTTCCTGGCAGGCCGGCACTCCTGATGAGGCGCTGGCCTACTTCGAGCGCAAGTACGAAGGCCTGGTTGTCGAGATCGGCCTCCTCGAAAAGCGAGTGAAGACCACCGACCTGTCGGCGAAGGACGCCCAGACCGCCATCGATCACATCCGCGAGCAGGTGGACGCCCACCACGCGGTCGGCGATCTGGGCGCGCTGAAGGTGCGGCTGGACAAGCTCGTGGAGACCGTCGACGCGCGCCGTGAGGAACGCAAGGTCCAACGGGCCAAGCAGTCCGACGAGGCGCGGCACGCCAAGGAGGCCCTGGTCGTCGAGGCCGAGGAGCTGGCGCAGAGCGACCAGTGGCGGGCGGCCGGTGAGCGCCTGCGCGCGCTGGTGGACACCTGGAAGGGGCTGCCGCGACTCGACCGCAAGTCGGACGACGAGCTGTGGCACCGCTTCTCGCACGCCCGCTCGGCGTTCTCCAAGCGGCGCAAGGCGCACTTCGCGTCGCTGGACGCGCAGCGCGAGGATGCCCGCAAGGTCAAGGAGAAGCTGGTCGCCGAGGCCGAGTCGCTGTCCGGCTCGTCGGACTGGGGCCCGACGGCGGCCCGTTACCGCGAGCTGATGGCGGACTGGAAGGCCGCGGGCCGTGCCCAGCGCGAGCACGAGGACGACCTGTGGAACCGCTTCCGCGGAGCCCAGGACGTGTTCTTCGCGGCGCGCAGCTCGGTCTTCGCCGAGCGCGACGCGGAGCAGACGGAGAACCTGAAGCTCAAGGAGGAGCTGGCCGAGGAGGCCGAGAAGCTCGTCCCGGTGCAGGACCTGAAGGCGGCGCGTGCGGCCTTCCGTTCCCTCAACGAGCGCTGGGAGGCCATCGGCCACGTGCCGCGGGACGCCCGCCCGAAGGTCGAGGGCCGGATGCACGCGGTGGAGCGGGCTCTCCAGGAGTCCGAGGAGACCGAGTGGCGGCGGACGAACCCGGAGGCACGCGCGCGTGCCGAGGGTCTGACCGGTCAGCTTCAGGCCGCCGTGGACAAGCTCCAGGGCCAGATCGAGACGGCGCGCTCCGCGGGCAACACCGCGAAGGCCGACAAGCTCCAGAAGGAGCTGGACGGCCGTCAGGCGCTGCTGGACCAGGCGCTGAAGGGTCTTCAGGAGTTCGGCGGCTGATCCATCCGTCGCACCCATACAAAGGGGCTCCCGTACGCACGCCGTACGGGAGCCCCTTCGTGTGTCTTCTTCGTACGTCTTCTTCGTTCGTCTTCTTCGTTCGTCTTCGTCCGTCCGTCCGCCCGGCCGCGTGGCGGGGCGGACGGGCGGCGGGTGTCAGGCCTCGGAGGGTCTGCGCGCCGACGTCACGCGGTACACGTCGTAGACGCCCTCGACGCCTCGTACGGCCTTCAGGACGTGTCCCAGGTGCTTGGGGTCGCCCATCTCGAAGGTGAACCGCGAGGTGGCGACCCGGTCGCGGGAGGTCTGGACGGCCGCGGACAGGATGTTGACGTGCTGGTCGGACAGGACGCGGGTGACGTCCGACAGCAGCCGGGACCGGTCCAGGGCCTCGACCTGTATGGCGACGAGGAAGACCGAGGACTGGGTGGGCGCCCACTCGACCTCGAGGATGCGTTCGGGCTCGCGCGAGAGCGAGTCGACGTTGACGCAGTCGCTGCGGTGGACCGAGACGCCGCTGCCGCGGGTGACGAACCCGATGATCGGGTCGCCCGGCACCGGTGTGCAGCAGCGGGCGAGCTTGACCCACACGTCGTCGACGCCCTTGACGACCACGCCGGGGTCGTTGTTGCTGCGCCGCTTGCGGCCACGGCCCCGTGCGGACGGTACGGCCTCGTCCATCTCCTCGGTGGCCGCCTCCTCGCCGCCGAGCGCCTGGACGAGCTTCTGGACGACGCTCTGGGCCGTGACGTGCCCCTCGCCGATCGCCGCGTACAGCGACGAGATGTCGGGGTAGCGCATCTCGTGGGCGAGGGTGACCAGGGAGTCGCCGGTGAGGATCCGCTGGATCGGCAGGTTCTGCTTGCGCATCGCGCGGGCGATGGCGTCCTTGCCGTGCTCGATCGCCTCGTCGCGGCGTTCCTTGGAGAACCAGGCGCGGATCTTGTTGCGGGCGCGCGGTGACTTCACGAAGCCGAGCCAGTCGCGGGAGGGGCCCGCGCCGGCGGCCTTGGAGGTGAAGACCTCCACCAGGTCGCCGTTGTCCAGGGTCGATTCGAGGGGCACCAGGCGGCCGTTGACCCGTGCTCCTATCGTCCGGTGGCCGACCTCCGTGTGGACGGCGTACGCGAAGTCCACCGGGGTCGCACCGGCCGGAAGCGCTATGACGTCGCCCTTCGGCGTGAACACGAAGACCTCGTTGCGCGACAGGTCGAAGCGGAGCGACTCCAGGAACTCGCTGGGGTCCTCGGTCTCCTTCTGCCAGTCGAGCAACTGGCGCAGCCACGCCATGTCGTTGACGGTGTCCTGGCCCGCGCTGCCCTTGGCCGCCCGGGGCACGTCGGTGCGGATCTTGGAGGACCCGGCGACGGTCTCCTGCTTGTACTTCCAGTGCGCGGCGATGCCGTACTCGGCACGGCGGTGCATGTCGAACGTACGGATCTGGAGTTCGACGGGCTTGCCGTTGGGGCCGATGACCGTCGTGTGGAGCGACTGGTACATGTTGAACTTCGGCATCGCGATGTAGTCCTTGAACCGGCCGGGGACCGGGTTCCATCGCGCGTGCACGGTGCCGAGCGCCGCGTAGCAGTCGCGGACGGTGTCCACGAGGACGCGGATGCCCACCAGGTCGTAGATCTCCGCGAAGTCACGGCCGCGGACGATCATCTTCTGGTAGACGCTGTAGTAGTGCTTCGGGCGGCCGGTCACGGTCGCCTTGATGCGGGCCGCGCGCAGGTCGGACTGGACCTCGTCGGTCACTATGGCGAGGTACTCGTCGCGCTTGGGGGCGCGCTCGGCGACCAGGCGCACGATCTCGTCGTACATCTTGGGGTAGAGGATCGCGAAGGCGAGGTCCTCCAGCTCCCACTTGATGGTGTTCATGCCCAGGCGGTGGGCGAGCGGCGCGTAGATCTCCAGGGTCTCGCGCGCCTTCTTCTCCTGCTTCTCGCGCTTGAGATAGCGCATGGTGCGCATGTTGTGCAGGCGGTCGGCGAGCTTGATGACCAGGACGCGAGGGTCCTTGGCCATGGCCACGACCATCTTGCGCACGGTCTCGGCCTGGGCGGCCTCGCCGAACTTGACCTTGTCCAGCTTGGTGACGCCGTCGACGAGCAGCCCGACCTGGTCGCCGAAGTCGCGGCGCAGGGTGTCGAGGCCGTACTCGGTGTCCTCGACGGTGTCGTGCAGGAGGCCGGCCATGAGCGTCGCCGGGTCCATGCCGAGCTCGGCGAGGATGGTGGTGACGGCGAGCGGGTGCGTGATGTACGGGTCGCCGCTCTTGCGCTTCTGGCCGCGGTGCCAGCGTTCGGCGACCTGGTAGGCCTTCTCGATCTGGCGGAGCGTCGACGTCTCGATCTTGGGGTCGTTGGGGGGGGGGATCACCCGCCACCCCACCCCAAACCGGGTGTTGGGGGTTGGGCGGGGGGGGCCCCGGCGGGGCCCGGGTGGGCGGGGGGGGGCGGGGGGGCGTGGGGGGGCCGTCGTGGTTGGCTTTCTGTGGGGGGGGGGGGGGGGGGGGGGGGTTGGGGGGGGGGGGGGGGGCCCCCCCCCCCCCCCACGGCTCCAGAACCGGGTTGTACGGGTTCGAGCGCTGGACGCCGAGACGGGCCAGGCGGGCTCGGACGCGGTTGGAGGAGCCTCCGGAGCGGGTGGGCTGCGCCGCCGAGGGACGGACCGCCGGGGTGTTCGCGGGGCGCTCGGGCGACGCCGGCTTGGGACGTGCTCCCTCGGCCGCCGCCGCGTCGGGCGCGGCCTGGGCGTGCTCGACCGGCCCGCTCGCTCCGTCGTCTGCGGGCTTCTCCGCGGCACCCGAGGCGGGCTCGGGCTGGGTGGAGGCGGTTCGCCCCAGGCGTTCCGCGCTGGGGGCGAGTGGCTGGGCCTCGTCTGGCAAGAGGGCTCCTCGTGCGCGATCCGGGTCCCCCGGTCAGGCTCCGGAAACCCCATGGTAGCGATCCTTCGCGCCGGACTCGCTGTCGGCCGCCGGCAGCGGCCTCGCGGGGGAAACGCCGGAGGCGGGCGCCGGATTCCTCCGGGCCCGCCTCCAGGGTGTCCTACGGGTGCCTCAGGCCTTTCGGGGGCCTTTCCGGGAACAGACCCCCCGGGTGGTGCGCACGCGGTCCTCAGACCGTCAGGAGCGCCTCCAGGGGAGCCCCGGCCAGGGCCGGCTCCAGACGGCCGCGGCCGCCGAGGAAGCCGAGCTCCATCAGCACGGCGACGCCCGCGACCTCGGCGCCCGCCCGGCGGATGAGCTGGAGCGAGGCCTCGGCGGTGCCGCCGGTGGCGAGGACGTCGTCGACGACCAGCACGCGGTCGCCCGCGCTCAGGTCCTCGGCGTGCACCTCGATCTCGGCGGAGCCGTACTCCAGGTCGTACGCCTGCGACAGGGTCGCTCCGGGGAGCTTGCCCGCCTTGCGCACGGGGATGAAGCCGATCCCGGCGTGGACGGCGACCGGGGCTCCGAGGATGAAGCCGCGCGCCTCCAGACCGACGATCTTGGTGGCGCCGTTGCGCACGGCGATGTCCGCCAGGGCGCCGGTCAGCGCGCCGAACGCGGCCGGGTCGGCCAGGAGCGGGGTGATGTCCTTGAACATCACTCCCGGCTCCGGGTAGTCGGCCACGTCACGGATACGGCTGGACAGCAGCTCTTCGATGCCGGTCATCGGCGCTTCCCCGAGGGCCGCCCGCGGCCGCGGGTGCGGGACGCGGGCTGGTTGCGGGGGCCGACGACCGCCGGGGTGGCGTCGTCCGGCTCGTCGTCCTCGTACGAGGCGGCGCCCGCGGCCTGCGGCTCCAGGGACTCGCCCTTGGCGGCGGCCTGGGCCCGCTTGGCGAGGACCCGCTTGCGCAGGGCCTTCATCTGCGGCTCGCGCTCCTTGAGGTCGGCGACGAGCGGCGTGGCGATGAAGATCGAGGAGTACGCGCCGGCCGCGAGGCCGACGAACAGCGACAGCGAGATGTCGTTGAGCATGCCCGCCCCGAGCACGCCGCCACCGATGAACAGCAGGCCGGCGACCGGCAGCAGCGCGACCACCGTGGTGTTGATGGAACGCACCAGGGTGCTGTTGATGGAGCGGTCGGCGACGTCGCTGTAGGTCCAGCGGGTCTGCTTGGTGATGTCCTTCGTCTGCTCCTTGAGGCTGTCGAAGACGACGACCGTGTCGTAGAGCGAGTAACCGAGGATAGTGAGCAGACCGATCACGGTGCCCGGGGTGACCTCGAAGCCGACCAGGGCGTAGATGCCGACCGTGATGGTGATGTCGTGGATCAGGGCCACCAGGGCGGCGATGGCCATGCGCCACTCGAAGGCGATGGCCAGGTAGATCACGACCAGGACCATGAAGATCGCCAGGCCCTCCCAGGCCTTGTTGGCGATCTGGTCACCCCAGCTCGGACCGACCAGGTCGGCGTTGATCTGCTCGGGGTTGACCTTCAGGTCCGCGGCGAGCTTCTGCTTGATCGTGTCCGACTTGTCGGTGTCGATGCCGGCGATCTGGACGCGCAGTCCGCCGTTGCCCAGCTTCTGGACGACCGCGTCGTGCCCCGAGGCCTCTTCCGCGAAGGTCTCCGCCTGGCTGACCGAGATGCTGCTCTTCTCGGTCGTGAAGACGGCGCCGCCCTGGAACTCGATGCCCATGTTGAGGCCCCGAACCGTCAGGCCGAGGATGGCCGTGATGGTGATCAGGATCGAGATGCCGTACCAGATCTTGCGCTTGCCGACGAAGTCGTAGCCGATCTCGCCGCGGTGGAGCCGGGCGCCGAGGGTGCCGAGTTTCGACATCTCACGCCTCCTTCGTGTCGACGGGGGCGGACGCGCGACGGGTGCGGCGCAGCGGCGGCTTGGCGCCCAGTCGCTTCGGGTCGAGGCCGGACCAGCTGTGACCCTCCGCGAAGAACTTCCTGCGGGCGAGGATCGTCATCAGCGGCTTGGTGAAGAAGAACACGACGACGACGTCGAGCACCGTGGTCAGACCGAGGGTGAACGCGAAGCCCTGGACCTTGCCGACGGTGACGATGAAGAGCACCGCGGCGGCCAGGAACGACACGAAGTCGGAGACCAGGATGGTGCGCCGCGCACGCGGCCAGGCACGCTCGACGGCCGGGCGCAGGGTGCGGCCCTCGCGGATCTCGTCCCGGATGCGTTCGAAGAACACGATGAACGAGTCCGCGGTGATACCGATCGCGACGATCGCACCGCAGACGGCCGGGAGGTTCAGGGCGAAGCCGATGGCCGGGCCGAGCAGCGCCATGAGCACGTAGGTGAGGATCGCGGAGACGCCCAGGGACGCGATGGCGATGACCGACAGGCCCCGGTAGTAGATCACCAGGTAGATGATGACCAGGGCGAGGCCGATGGCGCCCGCGATCAGACCGGCGTGCAGCTGCTCGCCACCGAGCGCGGCGGTCACCGTGGTGACGCTGGACTCCTTGAAGCTGAGCGGCAGGGCGCCGTACTTCAGCATGTTGGCCAGGTCTTCGGCCTCGGTCTGGGTGAAGCTGCCGGAGATCTCCGCGGGGCCGCTCAGCGACTGGCCGACCGAGGGGTCGGAGACGACCTGGCCGTCGAGGACGATCGCGAACTGGTTCTGCGGCTGCTGGTTCTGGGCGAGCTTGCCGGTGATGGCGGCGAACTTCTTGGAGCCACCGGACGTGAAGTCCATGGTGACCTTCCAGCCCGCGGCGGTCTGCGTGTCGAAGAGCGCGCCGGCCTTCTTGATGTCCGTGCCGGCCACCTCGGCCGGGCCGAGGATGTACTTCTGCCACTCACCGGCGGAGTTCTTGTCCTGGCCGCAGGCCACGATCGGGTCGGTCGGCTTGGTGCCGGAACCAGCCTTGGCGCGGACGGCCTTGTCGGAGCAGTCGATCGTGGCGTACTGGGCCTGCAGCTTCGCGGTCGCCGGGTCCACGCTGGCGCTCGCGGACGGCGAGGCGCTCGCGGAGGCCGAGGCGCTCGGGGTGCTGCTCGCGGACGGCGAGGAGCCCGCCTTCAGGGCGTCGGTGACGACGCGGCCCTGGGTGGTGGCGGACGCCGACGGCGTCACGGAGGACGAGGAGGACGGGGTCGCCTTGTCCTCGGCCTTGCCGGAGGAGCTGCTGGAGGCGCTCGGCGACGGGCTGGACGACGCCGCGGCCCCGGAGACATCGGTGGTCAGCACGGGACGGAAGTAGAGCTTGGCGGTGGTGCCGACCTGCGCGCGGGCCTGCTCCGAGTTCGTGCCCTTGGGGATGTTGACAATGATGTTGTCGGATCCCTGGGTCTGAACCTCGGCCTCGGAGACACCGAGACCGTTGACACGGCGGTTCATGATGTCGACCGCGGTGTCCATGTTGGTCTTGTTGATCGCGTTGGGCTGGCCCGGCTCGTTCTTCGCCGTGAGCGTGATGCTCGTGCCGCCGGCGAGGTCGATGCCAAGACGCGGAGTGGTGTGCCCGGAGGCGAACATCCCCCCGGTGAGCGCCGCGATGGCGATCAGGATCAGGGCCAGCGAGCGCCCCGGCCTGCTCTGGGCGCTCGCGCTCCGGCCCTTCTTCGGTGCTGCCACCTTCTCGTACTCCCTCTCGGGCCGCCCTGCGCCGGGTGAGCGCGGAACGGCCATGCCATGGTGTCGGGACTCCGTGCGAGAACAGCACGTCCCGGGAGGTGTGCGGCGCGAGCGGATCGGGCCGTGCTCCCGGGTCGTGACTACTTCGCTTCGGCCCCGCCGTCGGTCTTCTTCGGCTCCGCGTCGTCGGCGACGGCGTCGTCGGCCTTGGCCGCGACGGCCTCGTCGGCCGGCTTGTCCGCCACGTCCTTCTTGCCGAGGTCGAGGGGCTTGTCGTCGGAGGCGTCGGAAGAGGCGTCGGCGGCGGGCTCGTCGGTCTCGGTGAGGGAGGAGGCGTCGTCCGGAACGACGGTTCCGTCGGCCTTCAGGTCGTGCTCGATGCCGTGAACGATGCGGTTGTACTCGTCGTCCGTGAGGACGGCGCCGATCGCGTTCTTCGCGAAGAGCAGGTCGACGCCGGGGGCGGCGTCGAGGAGGACCGTGTCCTCGTTGACCTCCTTGACGGTGGCGTACATACCGCCGATCGTGCGCACGCCCGAGCCGGGCTGCAGCTCATTGCGCATGGAAGCCGCCTGCTGCTGCTTCTTCTTGGCCGACCGGGTCATCAGGAACATGGCCCCGATGAGCACGATGAACGGGAGGAGGGTCAGAGGACTCACGGGTCGGGACTTCCTTCTTCAACCGCAAAGGTGAGCGGCCTGCTGGATGGGGGTATGTATGCCGTCGACAAGGGCGGCATCGGCGGAGTCTAAGCGAGTCCGCACTCAGGGAACAACGCTCAGCATGGCACCGGGGTTCCTGCCCCGGTACGTACGCACGCCGTCACGCCCCGAACAGGTCTCCTTGTCCGTTTCCGCCTGCCGAACGGCGGGGCGGCGTGAGGCCGAGATGCGCCCATGCCGCGGGTGTCGCCACCCGGCCACGGGGAGTGCGTGCGAGGAGTCCCTCCCGTACGAGGAAGGGCTCGGCGACCTCCTCCACGGTCTCACGCTCCTCCCCCACGGCGACAGCAAGTGTGGACAATCCGACAGGGCCGCCACCGAAAAGCTTGATCAGGGCTTCGAGAACTCCGCGGTCGAGCCGGTCCAGACCCCGTGCGTCGACCTCGTAGACCTTCAGAGCCGCCCCGGCGATCTCCCGGGTGATGATCCCGTCCGCTCTGACCTGCGCGTAGTCGCGCACGCGGCGCAGCAGGCGGTTGGCGATACGGGGTGTGCCGCGGGAGCGGCCGGCGATCTCCGCGGCGCCCTCGGCGCCGATCTCGACGTCCAGGAGGCCGGCGGAGCGGTGGACGACCCGCTCCAGTTCGGCGGGTTCGTAGAACTCCATGTGCGCGGTGAAGCCGAAGCGGTCGCGCAGCGGCGGGGGCAGCAGTCCCGCGCGGGTGGTGGCGCCGACCAGCGTGAACGGGGGCAGCTCCAGCGGGATGGCGGTGGCGCCGGGGCCCTTGCCGACGATGACGTCGACGCGGAAGTCCTCCATCGCCATGTAGAGCATCTCCTCGGCGGGCCGGGACATGCGGTGGATCTCGTCGAGGAAGAGGACCTCGCCCTCCTGGAGGGAGGAGAGGATCGCGGCGAGGTCGCCGGCGTGTTGGATGGCGGGGCCGCTGGTGATGCGGATGGGAGCGCCCATCTCGGCCGCGATGATCATGGAGAGGGTCGTCTTGCCGAGGCCGGGGGCGCCGGAGAGCAGCACGTGGTCGGCGGTGGCCCCGCGCGCGCGTGCGGCGCGCAGGACCAGGTCGAGCTGCTCGCGGACCTTCTCCTGGCCGATGAACTCGTCCAGGTCCTTGGGGCGCAGCGCGGCCTCGACGGCCTGGTCCTCTCCGTCGGCGACCGATCGCACCAGCCGCTCCGCGGTGGGGCCGACGAGCCGCTCGTCGGCGGCTTCGTCTGTCGTGTCGTCCCAGTTCATCGGTGGTGCCTCGCGGTCTCGTGGTGGGGGGCGGTCGGCGGTGCGGCGGGCGCGGGCCGCACCGGGGCGCGCCCGGTCCGGGGGCCCGGGGCGTTCAGCGTGCCCGGTTCAGGGTCTGCAGGGCAGCCCTGAGGAGCTGACCGACCTGCGGGGTGCCCTCGGCGGCCTCGGCCTGCGGCGCGACGGCGGCGACCGCCTCGTCGGCCTCGCGGGTCGCGTACCCGAGGCCGACGAGCGCGGCGTGCAGCTGGTCGCGCCAGCCGGTGGTGACGGCCGTGCCGATGGCGGGCCCGCCGGGGCCGAGCGGCTCGCCGAGCCGGTCCTTGAGATCCAGCAGCAGCTTCTGGGCGCCCTTCTTGCCGATGCCGGGGACGGCGATGAGCGCCTTCTCGTCGCCGGTGGACACGGCCCGGCGCAGCGCGTCGGGAGTGTGCACGGCGAGCATCGCCTGGGCGAGGCGCGGGCCGACTCCGCTCGCGGTCTGGAGCAGCTCGAAGACCTGGCGTTCGTCGTCGTCGGCGAAGCCGTAGAGGGTGAGCGAGTCCTCGCGGACGACGAGCGAGGTGGCGAGCTTGGCCTGCTGTCCCGTGCGGAGTCCCGAGAGCGTGTTGGGCGAGCACTGGACGGCGATGCCGATGCCGCCGACCTCGAGGACCGCGGAGTCGGGGGCGAGGGCGGCGACCGGGCCGCTGACGAAGGCGATCATGCGGTACGGCCTTTCGATGCTGGGTTCTGGGCGTGCGCGGCCGCGGCCCGCTGGAGCCTGTTCTGCGCGAGGGCCTGCTGGGGCCTGTTCTGCGCGGCGGCCTGCTGGAGTCTGTTCTGGGCCGGGGCGCGCCAGATGTGGCAGATGGCGAGGGCGAGGGCGTCCGCCGCGTCGGCGGGCCTGGGCGGCTCCGAGAGCCGGAGCAGCCGGGTGACCATCGCGCCGACCTGGGCCTTGTCCGCCCGTCCGCTGCCGGTGACGGCGGCTTTGACCTCGCTCGGGGTGTGCAGCGCGACGGGGATGCCGCGCCGGGCCGCGCAGAGCATGGCGACGGCGCTGGCCTGGGCGGTGCCCATCACGGTCCGGACGTTGTGCTGACTGAACACGCGCTCCACGGCGACGTACTCGGGTTCGTACTCGTCGAGCCACTGCTCGATCCCCTGCTCGACGGCGACCAGGCGAAGGCCCAGCTCGGCGTCCGCGGGGGTGCGTACGACGCCGACGCCGCGCATGGTCAGGGGCCGCCCGGCGACTCCTTCGACCACTCCGACACCGCACCGGGTCAGCCCGGGGTCAACACCCAGCACCCGCACCCGGGCCCTCCTTCGATCTCGCCCGTCGTCACCGGGGGTCTCCCCGGTTCGTGCAGGCTATCGGGTGCCACTGACAGAGCGACGGGCCGACGGGGGGTGTCCCGTCGGCCCGTCGCTTCGGGCAAGCCCTGGGTCAGGCGTCGACCTTCTCCATGACCTCGTCGCTGACGTCGAAGTTGGCGAAGACGTTCTGCACGTCGTCGCTGTCCTCCAGGGCGTCGATCAGCTTGAAGATCTTCCGGGCGCCCTCCTCGTCGAGATCGACCTGCATGGTCGGGACGAAGTTGGCGTCGGCGGAGTCGTAGTCGATGCCGGCCTCCTGGAGCGCGGTGCGCACCGCGACCAGGTCGGTGGCCTCGGAGAGGACCTCGAAGCTCTCGCCGAGGTCGTTGACCTCCTCGGCGCCCGCGTCGAGCACGGCACCGAGGACGTCGTCCTCGGTCAGCTCGCCCTTGGGGACGACGATGACGCCCTTGCGGTTGAAGAGGTACGACACGGAGCCGGGGTCTGCCATGTTCCCGCCGTTGCGGGTCATGGCGACGCGCACGTCGGAGGCGGCGCGGTTGCGGTTGTCGGTGAGGCACTCGATGAGCACCGCGACACCGTTCGGGCCGTACCCCTCGTACATGATCGTCTCGTAGTCCGCGCCACCGGCTTCGAGACCGGCGCCGCGCTTGACCGCGGAGTCGATGTTCTTGTTCGGGACCGAGCTCTTCTTCGCCTTCTGGATGGCGTCGAACAGCGTCGGGTTGCCGGCCGGGTCGGCGCCGCCGGTCCGGGCCGCGACCTCGATGTTCTTGATCATCTTCGCGAAGAGCTTGCCGCGCTTGGCGTCGATCACGGCCTTCTTGTGCTTCGTCGTAGCCCATTTAGAGTGGCCGGACATCTGCCTGTCTCCTTCGCGTAACCCAACCTGTACGGACTCCCCCAGACATCGAGAGCCTGGGAAGACCCCACAGATCCTACAAGGACGCCGGTGTCCGGTTCGCGCGCACCATGTCGACGAACAGACCGTGCACGCGGTGATCGCCCGTCAGTTCCGGGTGGAACGACGTGGCGAGCACGTTTCCCTGGCGGACCGCGACGATGTGGCCTCCGTGCTCGGCGAGCACCTCCGCCTCGGCGCCCACGGACTCGACCCAGGGGGCGCGGATGAAAACGCCCTCTACAGGATCGCCCTCGACGCCCTTGACGTCGACCGCCGCCTCGAAGGACTCGTTCTGCCGTCCGAAGGCGTTGCGGCGCACGATCATGTCGATGCCGCCGATGGTCTCCTGGCCCGAGCGCGGGTCGAGGATCTTGTCGGCGAGCATGATCATGCCGGCGCAGGTGCCGTAGACGGGCATGCCCGCGCGGACCCGCGCGCGCAGCGGTTCCATCACTCCGAAGAGGACCGCCAGCTTGGAGATGGTGGTGGACTCTCCGCCGGGGATGACCAGACCGTCGATCTCGGCGAGCTCCTCGGGACGCCGCACCGGCCTGGCCACGGCGTCCGCCGCGGCCAGGGCGATGAGGTGTTCCCGTACGTCGCCCTGGAGAGCCAGGACGCCAATGACAGGAGTGGTCATGTGACTACCAGCCGCGGTTGGCGTAGCGCTCGGTCTCGGGGAGGGTGTCGCAGTTGATGCCGACCATGGCCTCGCCGAGGTTGCGGGACGCGTCCGCGATGATCTTCGGGTCGTCGTAGAAGGTGGTGGCCTTCACGATGGCGGCGGCGCGCTTGGCCGGGTCGCCGGACTTGAAGATGCCGGAGCCGACGAAGACACCCTCGGCGCCGAGCTGACGCATGAGCGCGGCGTCGGCGGGGGTGGCGACACCACCGGCGGAGAACAGCACGACCGGCAGCTTGCCGAGCTCGGCGACCTCCTTGACGAGCTCGTACGGGGCGCGCAGGTCCTTCGCGGCGGCGTACAGCTCGTTGTTGTCGAAGCCGCGCAGCCGGGCGATCTCGTTCTTGATCTGGCGCAGGTGGCGGACGGCCTCGACGACGTTGCCGGTGCCGGCCTCGCCCTTGGAGCGGATCATGGCCGCGCCCTCGGCGATACGGCGCAGGGCCTCGCCCAGGTTGGTGGCACCGCAGACGAAGGGGGTGGTGAACGCCCACTTGTCGGAGTGGTTGACCTCGTCGGCCGGGGTGAGGACCTCGGACTCGTCGATGTAGTCGACGCCGAGGGACTGAAGGACCTGGGCCTCGACGAAGTGGCCGATGCGGGACTTGGCCATCACCGGGATGGAGACCGCCTCGATGATCTCCTCGATCATGTTCGGGTCCGACATCCGGGCGACGCCGCCGTCCTTGCGGATGTCGGCGGGGACCCGCTCCAGGGCCATGACGGCCACGGCGCCGGCGTCCTCGGCGATCTTCGCCTGCTCGGCGTTGACCACATCCATGATCACACCGCCCTTGAGCTGCTCGGCCATGCCGCGCTTGACGCGGGCGGTTCCGATCGCGGTGTTCTCGGCGGAGCTGGGGAGGGTGCTGGACACGGGTTGACCTCACTCGGTGAAAGAGGATTTCTGCAGCTCCGAGGAAACGCGAGGCGACCAGTCCACTGCAAGGGCCAATGGGGAGTCGGTGGCTCGTTTTCGTTCCGGTCCACCGGTGTACATCAGTTCGTCGGGCGGTCCGCCAGGGCCGTCGGGGGCTCGTCGTCCATCTCGAAGGCCATGGGGAACGGGGCGTGGCCCGCGAGGCGGAACCAGCGGACCTTGCGGTGCCGGCGCAGGGCGCGGGCGGCGCGTACGGCGTCGTTGTGGAAGCGCCGCGCCATCGGCACCCGGCGCACGGCCTGGGCCAGCTCGCCGGCCGCCTCCTCGCCGCCGGGCACCTCGCGTACCGCCTCGACCTGCTGGGGCTCCCCGAACACCGCCCGCAGGGCCTGGCTCAGTTCGCTCTCGGCCACCTCGCGCTGCTCCTCCTCGGCCTGCCGGGCCGCGTGCGCCGCCTCGTAGAGCACGATCGAGGCGGCCGGGTCGAGCACCCCGGAGGTGGCCAGCTCCTGCGTCACGGAGGCCCGGCGCAGCAACTGCGCGTCGAGGGCGGCGCGGGCGGCGTCGATACGGGCGTGCAGGCGGTCGAGCCGGCCGGCGGTCCAGCTCAGGTAGAGGCCGATCGCGACGAGGCCGACGAGGGTCCAGATGAGGGTTGCGGTCACGGGCGGCAAGGCTACCCGTGCCGGTCACCGGCCCACCGGGGCCCGCACCACGACGCGAGCCCGCCACGTCGGCGCCGGCCCACCCCGTCGGGACGCGACGGTTCCCGGCCGGCCCCCGGCGGGTGCACCGGCACGGGACCTGCCGCTGGGCGCCGCGTACCGACGGGCGCGGCGGCACAGTGGCGCGGCCACGGCGCAGCCGTCGCGGCCCGGCGGGCCCGGGACCGAGCGACTACGGTCCGGGCAGGCCCCCACCACAACCCACTCGGGCCGGCCACCAGGACCGGCACGGTCGGTCCCGCCGAGGCGTGCGGGCTCCAGCCCCGGCCCAGGGCGGTCCGGCCCGCCGAGGCGTACGGGGCACCAGCCCCGGCCCAGGGCGGTCCGGCCCGCCGAGGCGTACGGGGCACCAGCCCCGGCCCAGGGCGGTTCGGCCCAGAGGGGCGTGCGGGGTGTCAATTCCGGGCCGGGTGGGCCGGGCTGGTGAGGCGGGCCGGGGGTCAGTCGCGGGCCAGGCCGAAGCGGGCCCGGAGGCCTGTGCGTTCGTCCGTGGCCACCGCGGCGGCGCCGTCCGTCACCGTCTCGTACACGGACAGGATGTCCGCGCCGACGGTCGACCAGTCGAAGCGCCGTACGTGCTCGCTCCCCCGCGCGCGCAGCGCGGCCCGGCGATCCGGGTCGGCGAGCAGCCGCACCGCCGCGGCGGCCAGGGCGTCCGCGTCCTCGTTGGCGAACAGCTCACCCGCCTCGCCCTGGTCGAGGACCTGGGCGAACGCGTCGAGGTCCGCGGCGAGCACGGGCGCTCCGGCGGACATCGCCTCGACCAGGATGATCCCGAAGCTCTCGCCGCCGGTGTTCGGGGCGATGTACAGGTCGACACTGCGCAGGAGACGCGCCTTGTCCTCGTCGCTGACCATGCCGAGGAACTCGACGCGCGAACGCATCTCGGCCGGAAGCGACTCCACGGCCTCCTCCTCGTCGCCGCGCCCGGCGACCAGCAGTCGCGTCTGCGGGCGTTCGGCCAGGATCTTCGGCAGGGCCCTCATGAGCACCGGCAGGCCCTTGCGGGGCTCGTCGATGCGGCCGATGAACCCGATGGTGTCGCCCTGCCACTCGGGCTTGGGCTTGGCACGGGCGAAGAAGTCGACGTCGACGCCGTTCGGGATGACGACGGCGTCACCGCCGAGGTGCTCGACCAGGGTGCGCCGGGCGTACTCGCTCACGGCGATCCGCGCGCTGATCTTCTCCAGGGCGGCCTGGAGGATGGAGTACGCGGCGACCATCGCCCGGGAGCGCGGGTTCGAGGTGTGGAAGGTCGCGACGATCGGGCCCTGCGCCGCCCAGCACGTGAGCAGGCCGAGCGAGGGCGAGGACGGCTCGTGGATGTGGACCACGTCGAAGGTGCCGTCGTGCAGCCAGCGCCGTACCCGGGCCGCCGACAGGAAGCCGAAGTTCAGCCGCGCCACCGAGCCGTTGTACGGGACCGGGACCGCGCGGCCCGCCGAGACGACGTACGGCGGCAGGGGCGTGTCGTCGTCCGCGGGGGCGAGGACGGACACCTGGTGCCCCAGGCGGATGAGGTGTTCGGCCAGGTCGCGGATGTGGAACTGGACGCCGCCCGGGACGTCCCAGGAGTACGGGCAGACGATGCCGATCCTCACGAGGCCCTCTTCTCGGGATCCACCGTGCCGGACCCCTCTCGGGGAGCCTTCCCGGCGTCGAGGTCCTTGAGCCACAAACGCTGCAACATGTGCCAGTCCTCCGGGTGCTCGGCGATGCCGTGGGCGAAGGCGTCGGCCAGCGCCTGTGTCATGACAGACGTCTTCTCGGCGCGGCTGCCTGACTCGGGGACCTCGACCGGCGGATGCACCTGACCGCGCATCACGGGAGAGTCGTCGTACCAGAGCGTCACGGGCAGGAGGAGGGCGCCGGTCTGCTGGGCGAGCAGGGCGGGCCCCGCGGGCATCCGGGTCGTCTCGCCGAAGAACTCCACCTCCACGCCCGAGGCGGACAGGTCCCGTTCGGCGACCAGGCAGATCAGTCCGCCGTCGCGCAGGCGCCGGGCCAGCGTGCCGAACGCGGCACCCCCGCTGTGCGGCAGCACCTCCATGCCGAGGCCCTCGCGGTAGGCGACGAAACGGTCGTACAGCGATTCGGGCTTGAGACGCTCGGCGACGGTCGTGAACGGCGTCTTCAGCCCGGTGGTGACCCAGGCGCCCGCGAGATCCCAGTTCGCCATGTGCGGAAGCGCCAGGATGACGCCCCGGTCGGAGGCGATCCCGTCGGTCAGACGGTGCACGTCCTTGATCTCGAACCCGTTCCGCACCCGCTCCTCGCTCCACGCGGGAAGCCGGAACGACTCCATCCAGTAGCGCAGGTAGGAACGCATGCCGGCCCGGGACAGCTCCGCGAGCCGCTGCGGTGTCGCGTCCGGCACCACGCGCGCGTAGTTGCTCTCCAGGCGCTGGACCCCCTTGCCGCGCCGCTTCCAGGCGATGTCGGCGATCGTGCGGCCGAGGCCCGCGGCGACCGGCTCGGGGAGCTTCTTGACGGCGCTCCAGCCCACGGCGTAGGCACCGTCGACCAGCCTGTCCCGCAGGCTGGTCACGAGGTGGCCTCACTGCTCTGCGCGGCGACCTCGGCGTCCGCCTCGGCGGCCTCGCGGCGGACGGTGACGACGCGCTGGATCAGCGTCACGAGGCTGCCGACGGCGACGATCCACAGCGCGATCGGCAACAGCACCTGGATGCCGGGCACACCGAAGGTGTGCAGTCCCGCCAGACCGGCCGCGACCAGCGAGATGACCAGCCGCTCCGCGCGCTCGACGAGACCGTTGACGGCGACCGGCAGGCCGATCGACTCGCCACGGGCCTTGGTGTACGACACCACCTGGCCACTGGCGAGACAGAAGATCGACACGGCGCACAGCACGTTGTCGTCGCCGTTGCCCGCGTACCAGAGGGCGAAGCCGCCGAAGATCGCGCCGTCGGCGACCCGGTCGAGCGTGGAGTCCAGGAAGGCACCCCAGCGGCTGGAGCGGCCGAGCTGGCGCGCCATGTTCCCGTCGACCAGGTCGGAGAACACGAAGAGTGTGATGACGATCGTTCCCCAGAAGAACTCTCCCCGGGGGAAGAAGACCAGCGCCCCCGCCATGACTCCGGCCGTGCCCAGGAGGGTGACCGTGTCGGGGCTCACCCCCCGGCGGACGAGAAACGCGGCGAACGGTGTGAGGACACGCGTGAAGAATGCACGCGCGTACTTGTTCAGCATGGCCTTCCCGAGGGTCGGTGTCGCCGGGGGCCCCTGCTGGCCGTCGGCTGGCCCATCGTAGCCACGCGTGCGCTTGTGCGATGGCCGGGCACCCGCGCCCCGTGTCACGACCCGATGCCGCCGGTGTCACGGCGCGATCGCGTCCCTTGTATGGACGCACAGTGACGCGAGTGCAAAGCTCGAAGGACCGCGGGCGTCCCCGGGAGCCGCCACCGCTGGGGGTACCCCCGGACGGAGTCTGGGGGAGGCTTCGGCATGTCCCGCGCCCACAGAGACCTCACCGTGCACGGGAGGCAAGGCCATGGGCGACAAGGCGAACACGCACACCGGAGCCGCCGGCAGGGCTACGGCGGCCGACCACCCCGCGTCCGTACGGAATGTGGTGCTGGTCGGCCACAGCGGATCGGGCAAGACGACATTGGTGGAGGCTCTCGCGCTGACGGCGGGAGCGGTGAACCGGGCGGGCCGCGTGGAGGACGGCGGCACCGTCTCGGACTACGACGAGATCGAGCACCGGCAGCAGCGTTCGGTGCAGCTCTCCCTGGTGCCCGTCGACTGGGACGGGCTGAAGATCAACCTTCTCGACACCCCCGGATACGCCGACTTCGTCGGCGAACTGAGGGCCGGTCTGCGAGCGGCGGACGCGGCCCTCTTCGTCGTCTCGGCCTCGGACGGGGTCGACGGCTCGACCCGGATGCTGTGGGAGGAGTGCGCGGCCGTCGGCATGCCCCGGGCCATCGTGGTCACCCACCTCGAATCGGCCCGGTCCGACTTCGAGGAGATGACCGCGATCTGCGCGCGGGCGTTCGGCGGCGACGACCCCGACGCCGTCCTGCCGCTGTACCTTCCGCTGCACGGCGCGGCGGGACCGGACGGGCACGCGCCCGTGACCGGCCTGACCGGCCTGCTCACCCAGCAGTTGTTCGACTACTCCTCCGGGGAGCGCAAGGAGGCGGACCCGGGGCCCGAGCAGCAGCCGTTCATCGAGACGGCCCGCAACCGGCTGATCGAGGGGATCATCGCCGAGAGCGAGGACGAGACGCTCATGGACCGCTACCTCGGCGGCGAGGAGATCGACCTCAAGACACTCGTACAGGACCTGGAACAGGCCGTGGCCCGCGGGAGGTTCTTCCCCGTGCTGGCCGCCGCGCCCGCCGCCGACGGAGCCCGGCAGGGCCTCGGCACGGTCGAACTCCTCGAACTGATCACCGGCGGCTTCCCCACCCCGCTGGAGCGTCCGGCGCCCGTGGTGACCACGCCGGACGGCGCTCCGCGCGAGGTGAGGGCCTGCGACCCGGACGGGCCGCTGGTCGCGGAGGTCGTGAAGACCGCGTCCGACCCCTACGTGGGCCGGGTCTCCCTGGTCCGGGTCTTTTCCGGGACACTCCGTCCCGACGCGACGGTGCATGTCTCCGGGCACGGGCTGACCGACCGCGGACACGAGGACCACGACGTCGACGAGCGGATCGGCGCCCTGTCCGCGCCGTTCGGCAAACAGCAGCGCGCCCTCACCCACTGCATCGCGGGCGACCTCGCCAGTGTGGCGAAGCTGAACCGCGCCGAGACGGGAGACACCCTTTCGGCCAAGGACGACCCGCTGCTGATGAAGCCGTGGCGGATGCCCGACCCGCTGCTCCCGCTCGCCATCGAGGCGCACAGCAAGGCGGACGAGGACAAGCTCTCCCAGGGGCTCGGCCGGCTGGTGGCCGAGGACCCCACGATGCGTCTGGAACAGAACCAGAACACCCATCAGGTCGTCCTGTGGTGCCTGGGCGAGGCCCACGCGGACGTCGCCCTGGAACGGCTGCGCAACCGCTACGGCGTGCAGGTCGACGTGGTGCCGCACAAGGTCTCCCTGCGCGAGACGTTCGCGGGCCCCTCCACCGGGCGCGGCCGCCATGTCAAACAATCCGGCGGGCACGGCCAGTTCGCGATCTGCGAGATCGAGGTCGAACCGCTGCCGAACGGCTCGGGCATCGAGTTCGTGGACAAGGTCGTCGGAGGCGCCGTGCCCCGGCAGTTCATCCCCTCCGTCGAGAAGGGGGTGCGCGCCCAGGCGGCCAAGGGCGTGGTCGCCGGCTATCCGCTCATCGACGTACGGGTCACGCTGAAGGACGGCAAGGCGCACTCGGTGGACTCCTCCGACGCCGCGTTCCAGACGGCCGGCGCGCTCGCGCTGCGCGAGGCGGCCCGTGACGCCACGATCCATCTATTGGAGCCGGTGGCCGAGGTGACGGTCATGGTCGGCGACGACTACGTGGGCCCGGTGATGAGCGATCTGTCGGGACGGCGCGGCCGGGTGGTCGGCACCGAGCAGGCGGCCGGCGGGCGCACCCTCGTCCGCGCCGAGGTCCCCGAGATCGAGATCGGGCGGTACGCCGTCGATCTGCGGTCCGTCTCGCACGGCACCGCGCGCTTCGACCGGTGCTACGCACGGCACGAACCCATGCCGCAGCACATCGCCGAGCGGCTCCGCGAACAGGAGGCGGGTGCCTGAGGCCAGGGGGGCTTCGGGCACTTCGCCGGGGGGTGTCATCCGTCGGTGGGCGGCTTCGGCCGTCCGCCGACGAATGTCGGCCGCGGCCGATACTCTGAGAGCTGATCAAGACGAAGACCTGATCAACAGGTGTGCGGGGCACCGAAGTCGGGAAAGCCGCAGGAGCGGGTGCGGCGGCGATGGGGGCGGAAGTGGCGTTCGACGGTTTCGATTTCACTCCCGGGGCGCAGGTGCCGCTCACGGGCTCCGCGGGGCAGACGGCCGCGACGTTCGCGCTGGCCTCGGCGGCGTACCGCGACAGTCCGATGGAGGAGATCCTCAAGGCCGACAACGAATGGCACCAGTCCACGGTGAAGGCCGGCCGGATCAAGCTGTTCAGGCCGAATCTGGGCGAGGCCTTCTCGGGGGCCGTCACGGCCCGCATGCTGGGCGCGGGCCGCAATCCGCTCATCCAGTCCTTCGGCACCGAGCCGCAGGTCATCGTGGAGCACTGCCTGGCGGCCACCAACATCCGCCGGGAGCGCGACAATTGGCTCTCGGCCGTCATGGTGCTCTGCGGGCTGCTGTTCCTGCCCGGACTCCTGATCTGGCTGATGGTCTTCCAGATCCGTACGCAGATCGCCAAGCGCGCGGACAAGCGGGGTTCCGCGCTCGGCACCACGCTCCTGTTCGCCGTCGGCGCCCTGGCCGTCCTCTTCCTCCTCCGCATGCCGTTCACCGGCTTCTGGGCCTGGTACGCGCGCGCCGCGGTGGTCCTCCCGGTCGTGGGCTGGCTGTGGGCGAAGCGGATCTGCGAGCGCACCGCCAAGGACCTGCGGCTGCGCTGGGACAATCTGCTGTCGGGCGGCGGCATCGGCGCCAAGATCCCCGAGGCGGTGCCCGGCAGCCCGGGTGAGACTGCGGCGGAGCAGCTGCGCCAGTCGCTCGCCCGGCTGACCGCGGAGCAGCAGTCCAACTCGGTCTTCTACGCGGGCCCCAAGGGCATACTCGGCATGGGCACCCGCTGGGGGAGCTGGCAGCTCGCCGAGGACCTGGTGGCGATGGACGAGAAGAAGGAGATCCATCCGTTCCGCAGCTGGGACGTGATCCGCAACATCCACGACCAGTTGCGCATGCTGGAGCGCGGGCCGCTCAACACCGGTGGTTTTCCGGCCCCTTCGATAAAGCACTGGATCGTCACCCCGATCGGCGAGAACGCGAAGGCGGTGTCCCGGCCGGGCGGCACGGACGTCGACGCGTACACGATCAAGTCGCACGCCGTGCAGGACATCTGCAACAAGCAGCAGTTCGGCAGCGGGGACCGGCACTATCTCGGGGTCCAGTGGACGCTCTGGGACGGCCAGTTGATCATCACGATGATGATCACGGTGACCGTGCTGCACCAGACCCTGCGCATCGAGGTGACCGGGCACGCGCTGGGACCGGTGAACTCGCTGTTCACCAGCAAGCCGGAGGCTCCCACCAAGGAGGTCGCGAAGACCGTCAAGTTCTGGGAGACCCGGAAGGTGAGCCTGCCGCTGGTCACCGCGGACGAGGTCGTACGGCTCGCGGCGCGGGCGCCCCTCACCTGGTATCCGCCGCTGCTGAACTGGGTCGGCGGGAGTCTGGCGCTGCCCGAGCCCTTCGGGCTGCGGCACGCCTGGGCGGATCAGCCGTGGCGGCACCGTTTCATGGCGGACGACGCGCTGCGGGCCGCGACGCCCGTGCTGCGCGTGGTGCACTCGGCGGCGATCAAGGTCCTCGGCGAGAACGGCGTCGACACGGAGAAGTTCGGCAACCGCTCGGCGTTCCTCAGCACGGCGGTGCAGGACCCCTCACCGCGCAAGGCCGACATGTACGACGCGTGACCGCACGTCCGACGAGAGCCGGCCGCGACCGGCGGACGAGCCCCCGGGTGGAGGCGGACGGGGCGCCCGGTGGGGCGCCCCGGAACCGACCGGACAGGTCCTAGGCGGTCGGCCAGGCCTCGGCCAGCATCTTGCGGGTGTCCGCGAGGAGCTGCGGCAGGACCTTGGTGTGGCCGACGACCGGCATGAAGTTCGTGTCGCCACCCCAGCGGGGCACGATGTGCTGGTGCAGATGGGCGGCGATGCCGGCACCCGCGACCGATCCCTGGTTCATGCCGATGTTGAACCCGTGGGCGCCGGAGGCGGTGCGCAGGGCGGTCATGGCCTGCTTGGTCAGCTCACCGAGTTCGGCGGTCTCCGGCCCGGTGAGGTCCGTGTAGTCGGCGACGTGCCGGTAGGGCACGACCATCAGGTGTCCACCGTTGTACGGGTAGAGGTTGAGCACCGCGTACACGTGCTCCGCGCGCCTCACGATCAGCCCGTCCTCGTCGGATTTGGCCGGTATCGAGCAGAACGGACAACCGTCGTCGGCCCCCGGGCCCGTGGGCTTGTTCTCGCCCTGGATGTAAGCCATCCGATGGGGCGTCCAAAGGCGCTGGAACGCGTCCCGCGTTCCCACTCCGATCTGCTGCTCCGGCTCGCTCGTCATGTGTTGCAGCATATTGCTTCGCCCGTTCGCGGCGTGTCGCCGGGTGCCGGGCAATGGAGCGTGCGGCCAAGCTGTGGCCATGGACGACGACAGCCCGATGACCCGCTGGGAGCGCCGCACCGAGGTACCGCTGGCGGTCGCGTCGCTGCTGTTCCTCGCCGCCTACGCGGTGCACGTGCTGGCGCACGGCCTGCCCCAGGTCGGGCGCGACGTCTGCCTGGCGGTGATCGCGGTCGCCTGGGCGGCGTTCCTCGTCGACTACCTGGTGCTCTGGCGGCTCAGCGGACAGGGTCCGCGGTTCGTCCGGACCCACCTGCTGGACACCGTGGTGCTCGTCCTGCCGCTCCTTCGGCCACTGCGGGTCGTCAAGCTCTACGACTCCGTACTGAGGCGCCGCGGGGAGCCCCGTCTCCCGCTGTACGCGCGGGTGATCTTCTACGCGAGCATCGCGGTCCTGCTGCTCGGCTTCTCGGGTGCCCTCGCCGTCTACCAGGCCGAGTACCAGGCGCCGCACGCGACGATCGTCACCTTCGGCGACTCGGTGTGGTGGGCCGCCTCCACCCTCGCGACGGTCGGGTACGGGGACGTGACACCGGTGACCCCTCGGGGCCGCACGATCGCCGTCGCCATGATGGTCTGCGGTCTGGCCCTGCTCGGCGCGGTGACGGGTTCCTTCTCCTCGTGGCTGTTGCAGCTGTTCTCGCGCGAGGGCGACGAGAAGCCCCCGGGAAGCTGAGCTTCCCGGGGGCTTCGGGCTCGGCCGGAGAGGCCGATCAAATCTGGGCGCGCTCCTCGACGACCTTCGCGATCTTGGCGATGGCCTCGTCGAGCGGGATGCCGTTCTCCTGCGAGCCGTCGCGGTAGCGGAAGGAGACGGCGCCGGCCGCCATGTCCTCGTCGCCCGCGATGACCATGAAGGGCACCTTCTGCTTCTGCGCGTTGCGGATCTTCTTCTGCATCCGGTCCGAGGACGCGTCGACCTCGACGCGCAGACCCTTCTTGCGGGCCTCGGCGGCGAACTTCTGGAGGTACTCGACGTGCGCGTCGCCGATCGGGATGCCGATCGCCTGGACGGGCGCCAGCCACGCCGGGAACGCGCCCGCGTAGTGCTCCAGGAGCACGGCGAAGAAGCGCTCGATGGAGCCGAAGAGCGCGCGGTGGATCATGACCGGGCGCTGCTTGGAGCCGTCGGGGCCGGTGTACTCCAGGTCGAAGCGCTCGGGCAGGTTGAAGTCGAGCTGCACGGTCGACATCTGCCAGGTACGGCCGATGGCGTCCTTGGCCTGCACGGAGATCTTCGGGCCGTAGAAAGCGGCGCCGCCCGGGTCCGGGACCAGCGGGAGGCCCTGCTTCTCGGCGACCTGGCGCAGCGTCTCGGTGGCCTCTTCCCAGATCTCGTCCGAGCCGACGAACTTCTCCGGGTCCTTGGTGGACAGCTCCAGGTAGAAGTCGGTGAGGCCGTAGTCGCGGAGCAGGTTCAGGACGAAGGTGAGCGTCTTGTCGAGTTCGTCCGCCATCTGCTCCTTGGTGCAGTAGATGTGGGCGTCGTCCTGCGTGAAGCCCCGGGCACGGGTCAGGCCGTGCACGACGCCCGACTTCTCGTACCGGTACACGGTGCCGAACTCGAACAGGCGCAGCGGCAGTTCACGGTACGAGCGGCCGCGCGCGTCGAAGATCAGGTTGTGCATCGGGCAGTTCATGGGCTTGAGGTAGTAGTCCACGCCCTCGTCGAGCTGCATGGGCGGGTACATGCCGTCGGCGTACCAGTCCAGGTGGCCGGAGGTCTCGAAGAGCTTCCCCTTGGTGGCGTGCGGGGTGTAGACGAACTCGTAGCCCTCCTCCTCGTGCCGGCGGCGCGAGTAGTCCTCCATGACCCGGCGGATGATGCCGCCCTTGGGGTGGAAGACGGCGAGGCCGGAGCCGATCTGGTCCGGGATGGAGAACAGGTCCAGCTCGTTGCCCAGCTTGCGGTGGTCGCGCTTCTCGGCCTCGGCGAGGAAGTCGAGGTGCGCCTTCAGCTCCTCCTTGGAGGGCCAGGCGGTGCCGTAGATGCGCTGGAGCATGGGGTTCTTCTCGCTGCCGCGCCAGTACGCGGCGGCGTTGCGCATCAGCTTGAACGCCGGGATGTTGCGGGTGGTCGGCAGGTGGGGACCGCGGCACAGGTCCTTCCAGCACAGCTCACCGGTCTTGGCGTCGAGGTTGTCGTAGATGGTCAGCTCGCCGCCGCCCACCTCGACGTTCGCGCCGTCGTCCGAGGACGCGGAGCCCTTGATGCCGATGAGTTCCAGCTTGTACGGCTCCGCCGCCAGCTCCTCGCGGGCGTCCTCGTCGGTGACGACGCGGCGGGAGAAGCGCTGCCCGCGCTTCTGGATCTCCTGCATCTTCTTCTCGACGGCCTTGAGGTCCTCGGGCGTGAAGGGCTTCTCGACGTCGAAGTCGTAGTAGAAGCCGTCCTTGACCGGCGGGCCGATGCCCAGCTTGGCGTCGGGGAAGAGCTCCTGCACGGCCTGGGCCATCACGTGCGCGGTGGAGTGGCGCAGGATGTTCAGGCCGTCCTCGGAGGAGATCTCGACCGGCTCGACCTCCTCGCCGTCCTGCACCTCGTACGCGAGGTCCCTCAGCTCGCCCGCGACACGGGCCGCGACGATGGTGCGGTCGCCGGTGAAGAGGTCGGCGGCCGTAGTCCCCGTCGTCACCACGCGCTCTTCCCGCTCGGAATCGCGTTGGATGATCACACGGACGTCTGACACCGGTCTCTCCTGACTGAAGGGGTGCCACACCACATACGGGATGGCATGGCAATGCCCCGAATCCTACCGAGCCCGGGGGGCCCTCCGCGAAACGGTTGTGGACAGTGCGCCCCGGCCCCCTCCGCACGACCGCCTCGGCCCCCCGCACACGCGCCTCGGTCCTCCCCGCACGCGCGCCTCAGTCCTCGTTGCACGCCTCCTCGAAGAAGTCCAGATTCTCCTGGAGCGACTTCATCAGCCGGTCCCGTTCGGCCTCGTCCACCTGGACGGGTACGACACCGGTGGCGTCCGTGAGCCTGCGGAAGCCGCCGCGGCTCTCCAGGCGGCCGTGCACCCGAACCGGCAGCCCGACCAGATGGGCCTGGCCCGCTATCCGGTACGCCTCCTCGTCGAGGGTCATGCGGACGTGCGGGACCTCGGCGCCCGCGATGACCCGCAGCCGTACCGTCCCCGCTCCGCGCGGGCCGGACCTGCGCATCCGGACCACGGCACCGGTGAGCCGCACCGGCACGGACGGCTCCTCGCGCAGATAGCGGGCCCCGGCCTCGCGCAGCACGGGCAGGTCGCCGGGCGAGAACTCGACCGGCTCGGCGGGGCTCGCACCGCCTTCGGGGACGCCCGCGGCCGGTGACCACTCGACGGTGATCCGGGCGCCCTCGGTGCCCCGGACGAGGGCCACCAGGGCTTCCATCAGTTCATGGCTGACGCCCGCCTCCACGGCCGCGTCGAAGGCCTCCATGCCGCCGGTGGCCCGCTGGTAGTCGACGGCCTCGCGAGCGGCGCACAGCGCCTCGTGCAGGCGCACGGCGAGCGGTCGGCCCGTGGTGACGGGCACGAACGCGGTGAGACCGCGGCCTCCCGGTTCCGCGCCCACCAGGACGTTCTCCAGGGAGGCGGTGGCCGCCCTGCGGTGGCGGGCGCCGTAGTAGCCGGCACGCGCGTGTGCCGCGAGCGCGCCGGCGAGCAGGATCTGGCGGGCGGCCCCACGCGTCTGCTCCTCGACGGTCCAGGGCGCCGCGCCCACGGGGCCGGTCGGCACATCCCGCCACCAGCGGATCTCGTCGCTGGGCACGGCGAGGGCGACGAGCACGTCACGCGCGGCCGGGGAGCCGCTGCGGGAGAGCGCGACGAGTGCCTCACCGAGGAGGTCGTCACTGTCGGGGAAGGCCCGGTTCTCCGGCACCAGCAGGCTGGTGCCGCCGCCCCCGGGCCCGGGTGGGGTCCACCGGCCGTACCGCCCGGCGGCTCCCCCGCGGCGCCGCCAGCCGTGCCGCCGCAGCAGCGCGCCGAGCACGGCCGGGTCCACCTGGTCGGGGGCCGGCGGATCGTTCCAGAAGGCTTCGGCGGGGTGCGGCCTGACCGGCCTGAGCACCTCGTCGATGGGGCGGTGTGTCATGGTCTGCCTCCCGTCCCGACCCTCGTCATGATCTCGCACAGGGCCCGGTCGTCGAAGATCCGGGCCGTCGGGATGCGGACGGTGGTCCGGCGCCGGCCCGTGATGGCGTGCCCGGCGAGATTGATCCAGTAGCAGCAGTGCCTGAGGTCGAGCCGGTCGTGGCCGGCGCGCAGCCAGTCGTCCTGGGACCGGGGTACGAGCATCACGACCAGGATCTTGTGCACCGAGACCGGGGTCCGCGCGAGCTTCGCCAGGTGCTCGTTGTCGAGCGTGAAGGAGAAGGCGGGCCCCGGGGGGTCGGGCGGGATCTGATACGTGCACTTGAGCTGCACCTTGATGGTGACTTCGTCGTCGACCGTGTGCCCGGGGGCGCTGTGGCTGACGTGCCAGTCGATGCCGTTGTCGGGAAACGGCTGGGACAGCGAGCAGCCCGCGGCCGCCGCGACCGCGTGCAGGTAGCCCACCTGCAAGGTCTCCATGCAGGCGGTGGTGGCGAGTGATCCGCGGTGGGGTGCCGTCCGCTGGGGCAGCAGCCCGCCCTGTTCGGGCTGCGCGAGTGCCATGAGTCCAACGGCCTTCCAGGCGTGATGTATCCCCGCGACGGGTCGCTGAACTGCAAAGACCCGTACCTCTGTTGTCTCCTGCCGGCGTACGGCGCAAACAGCCCGGGTATCACCAAACGGGCAGAAGACGGTGCGTCAGCTGCCGTGGGTGAACGAGGAGTTGTGTGCGTATGACGTGCTGGTACGAAGGCCCCTTGGCCGCGTTCGACACGGAGACCACGGGCGTGGACGTCGAGACCGACAGGATCGTGTCGGCCGCCGTCGTCGTCCAGGACGCCCCGGGTTCCCGTCCGCGGGTGACCCGGTGGCTGGTGAATCCCGGAGTGCCGGTGCCCGCGGGGGCGACGGCGATCCACGGGCTCACGGACGAACATCTGCAGCGCAACGGCCGCTGGCCGTCGCCCGTGATGGAGGAGATAGCGCGCGAGCTGAGTGAGCAGGCCGCGGCGGGCCGGCCGCTGGTGGTGATGAACGCCCCGTTCGATCTGACGCTGCTGGACCGGGAGTTGCGCAGGCATCGGGCGTCGTCCCTCGACCACTGGTTCGCGTCGGCGTCGCTGCGGGTGCTCGACCCCCGGGTCCTGGACAAGCATCTGGACCGCTATCGCAAGGGCCGCCGCACCCTGACCGATCTGTGCGCGCACTACGAGGTGCCCCTGGAGGGCGCGCACGACGCGGCGGCCGACGCGCTGGCCTCGATGGAGGTCGTCCGTGCGGTGGGGCGGCGGTTCGCGGCCCGTCTCGAACGGCTGTCGCCGTCCGAGCTGCACACGCTCCAGGCGGTGTGGCACGCGGCACAGGCGCGCGGGCTCCAGGCCTGGTTCGCGCGCAGCGGTGCGCCGGAGGCGGTCGATCCGGCGTGGCCGCTGCGCCCGGATCTGCCGGCGGCGGCCTGACCGGGGGCGATGCCGTCGGGCACAACGAAAAACCGGTCCGTCGATGACGGACCGGTCTTCTCCCGGTGGGCGATACTGGGTTCGAACCAGTGACCTCTTCGGTGTGAACGAAGCGCTCTCCCACTGAGCTAATCGCCCGGGAACGGACTGAACAATACAGGTCCCGGCGGGTGGGGTTCAAACCGTTCCGAGGTGAGCCTTCAGTCCGCGCCGTCCCGCGCGCATCATCAGGGCGTGGTTGGCGCGGAAGAAGGGGCGTCCCGGCACGGCGAGCCGCCGCAGCAACGGCGTGGTGACGTGCACGTTCTGGTCGTACCGGGCGCGGGTCCCCGGGCCGGCCGCCTCGCAGGTCCAGCGTGCCCAGCCGTCGAGATCGCCCGACATCTCCATCTCCAGGACGCCGGCCGCCGGGTCCCGGCGCGTCTCGTGCGCGGTGATCGTGATGTCGTACGGCAGGACCGAGCGGATCCTGATGACGGCGCTGTGCTCGTCGACGGGGGTCACCTCGCGCACCTGGGGCCACCAGCGCGGGTAGGTCTCGGCCGCTTCCAGGACCGTGTAGACGTCCGCGGGCGGCGCGGGCAGCTCCCACACGGTGCGGAAGCGGTAGTGGGTCCAGTCCATGGACCGAGTGTGCCCACGCGGCGGAGGTACCGGAAGTACCCGCCGGGCATGTCCGCTGATCTGAGTACGGCGTGAGTACGCGCGCTCATGTCCGGGGGCGTGACCGGGACCACACTGCGAACCATGACCCAGATCCCGTCCCCGGCCGAGGAGTTGCGGCTCCTGGACACCGAGTTGCGGCAACTCGACGCGCGCCGGGCCGTGTTGCTGACCCGCCGCGCCTGGCTGGTCCACGCGCTCCAGCCGACGCCCGTACAAACCGCGCCCCCGGCTCCCGGGGCCCGGCGGCCCGAGACCGGCGCACCCGGGGTGCAGAACGCGCTCCTGCTGCTCGGCGGCATCCTGCTGGCCGTCGCCGCCGTCGCGTTCACTCTGGTCGGCTGGGGGCACCTCGGGATCGCGGGACGGTCGCTGGTGCTCGGCGCGGTGACGCTCGCCGCGCTCGGCGCTCCCGTGCCCCTGCTGCGCCGCGGGCTGCGCTCGACGGCCGAGGCGGTGGCGGGGACCGGCCTCGTGCTGACGGTCCTGGACGCGTACGCGCTGTACGCGGTGGCGCTCCCCCGCACGGACGGCGTCGGCTACGCGGCGCTCGCCTCGACGGTGCTGGCCGCGGTGTGGGCGGGGTACGCGGTCGCGCTGGGCGCGCCGCTGCGGACCGCCGCCCCCGGCGCGCGTGCGTCGCTGCGGCTGCCGCTGCCCGCCGCCGTGGTCGCCGCGCAGCTTCCGCTGCTCCTGTGGGCGGTGGCCGCCTCGGCGGGCGCGTACGCCGTCACGGCCGCCCTGCTGGTCACGGCGGCGCTCGACACGGCACTCGCCCTGCGCCTGCCCGCGCGGCCGGTCCGCGCCGTCGCCGCCGTCGGGGCGTACGGCCTGGGCGGCTGGGGCGCCTTCGCCGCCGGCTGGCTGTCCTGGACGTCCGCCGGTCCGAGCGCCGCCGCCCGTGCGGCGGCGCTCCTCCTCCTCGCCGCGTCGATCGCGCTGACGGCGGCGTGGGGCGCCCCGAAGCCGGGCCTCACCACGAACACCGCGACGGGCATCGCGACGGCCGGCGGACTGATCGGTGTCGTCGCGTCCGGCGGGCTGCTGCGGACGTCACTGCCGGGCGAGTGGACGGTCCCCGGTCATCTGGCGTGCGCGATCGCCCTGCTGGCCGTCGCCCAAGCGGGCGTCCCCACCCCGGTGCGGCGCGGGATCGTCCTGGCCTCGGGGTGTGTGGGGGCCCTCGCCGTGGCCTGGGCCCTGCCCGTGGTCGTGATCACCCTGCTGGGCCCGGTGGGCCAGGCGGGCTCCGTCTGGTCCGGGGCTCCGGCGAACGCGCGGGACGCGGTGACGAACGGCCTGCCCTGGCCCGCGGACGCGGTCACGGCACCGCTCGTGCTCGCGCTCGTCGCCGCCGTCCTGGTGGTGGCCGTCCGAGCCGCCGCCTGGCGTCCGTACGCCCTGGCCTGCGCGCTGACCCTGGCGTGGGCGACGGCCCTCGTCCTGCCGGCGACCCTCGAACTCCCTTACGTGGCCGCGCTGTCGGTCCACGGCCTCCTCACGGCGGCCCTGCTTCGGTACGCCCGCCGGACCGGCCTCCCGGCGGTGGCGCTCGTGCTGGCCCTGGTCACCTCCCTCGGTCTCGCCTTCCTCGCGCTGGCCTCCGAGGGCGCGACCCTGACCGTGCTCGCCGTGCTGACCGCCCTGTTCGCGGCGGCCGCCGTACGGCCCGGCCACGGCCCGGTCGCGGCGCCCGCGGCGCTCGGATACGCGTCGGCCCTCGCCTGTGCGGCCGGCGCCTCACTCGGGCTCCAGCCCCAGCACACGGCGCTGCTCGTGCTGGTCGTGCCCGTGGTCGCCGCGCTGCTCGCCGCACGCGCCGAGCACGGACCGACGACCGTGTCGATCGAGATCACCGGTGCCCTCGCCGGGCTGCTCGCCGTCGCGCTCGCGGTGGCCGAACCGGCGCTGCTGGCCATGGTCCTGGCCCTGTGCGGGCTGATCGCCGCGGGTACGGCCGTACGGGAGGACCGGCGCCCCGTCGGATACGCGGCCGTCGCCCTGTTCGTGCTGGCCTCGTGGGTGCGGCTCGCGTCCTGGGGCGTCGGCTCCCCGGAGGCGTACACGCTGCCGGTGACGGTTCCCGCACTGCTCCTGGGCGCGTTCAGGCGCCGCTCGGACACCTCGGTGTCCTCGTGGACGGCGTACGCGCCGGGCCTGTCCGTGACGCTCGTGCCGAGCCTTTTCGCGGCGTGGGGCGACGGACAGTGGCCACGTCCGCTGCTGCTGGGCGCGGCGGCCCTCGCCGTCACCCTGCTGGGTGCCCGGCACCGGCTACAGGCTCCGCTGGTGCTGGGCGGCACCGTGCTCGTCCTGGACGCCCTGCACGAACTCGCCCCGTACATCGTGCAGGTGGTGGACGCGCTCCCCCGCTGGACGCCTCCCGCACTCGCCGGCCTGCTGCTGCTCGCGCTGGGTGCCACGTACGAGCAGCGGATCCGCGACGCACGGCGGGTGCGGGAGGTGCTGGGGAGGATGGACTAGCGGGCGGTCACCGGCGACCGGTCATGCGGGTATCCGGTCACGTGGGCATCCCGTCACGTGGGCATCCGGTTCACGCGGGCATCTTGTCGCCGAGGAGTGCCAGGTTCTCGATGGCGGCGAGGCCGTAGAGCGCTGTGTCGTTCGTGTAGACCCAGTTGGCCTCGCTGCCCGGCACCAGCGTGACCGGGCCGCTCAGTTTCTCCGTCTTCCAGGGCGAGGACTCGGTGTAGCCGTCGGAGCTGTAGAACTTCGTCCAGGCACGGGTGGCGAGTTGGGTGTCGCCGGTCTGCACGGCGGCGTACGCGTCGAGGCGCGAGTGGCCCTGGAAGAGCAGCAGGGTGCCGAAGTTGCTGCCGTAGCGGGCCGCCTGCTCGGTCTTGGTGGCGTTGAAGTAGCGGCAGTAGTCGAGGTACGCCTCCTTGAAGGCGGGCATGTCGACGAGATCGATGAGTTCGGCGCACAGTTCGTTCAGGCCGAAGACGGCGGACAGGTGCGAGACGCCGACCACCGGCTCGGTGGCGACGGCGAACCGTCCGGTGTCGAGGTCGTACAGGCCGGAGCCCTGGACGAATCCGTTGGGCTGCGCGGCGATGGTCTCCATCGTCGACAGCACCCGCGCCCTGGCCTTCTCCCACTTGGGCCCCTTGCGCTCCCACTCGGTCAGCCACGCCGAGACGAGGCCGCTCCAGTCCGTGCCGAAGCCGATCGACAGCGCGTGCCGGTCCGGCGTGTACGGCTCGGTGCGGATCTTGCGCAGCGGGTCCAGGGCGAGGAAGGTCTCGTCGGAGTCGACGTTCGCGTGCATGAGGTCGCCGACCCGTTCGTCGGCGGTGAGGAAGTAGTAGTAGCGCCGGTAGGTGGTGTTGGCGATGCGCTGCTGTTTGGCGCTGTCGGCGTAGTGCTGGACGCCGTGCCGGGTGCCGAGCCCCGCCCACTGGCCGAGGTGGTAGACGTCGACCTCGCCGGTGTGCCGGGTCATCGCCTCGGCGAAGCGGAAGATGTCCGCTCGGCCGCTGCGCAGGTAGGCGAACCACAGCCACAGGTCCGGCGACAGCTCGGAGTTGTCCCAGGCGTAGCCGCCGACGTCGTAGCGCCACTGGTGCCGGACCGGGTCGTAGGAGTGCATGATGTCGCCGTAGTCCCAGAAGCCGTACCAACGGCGCATCTCCACCTGGTCCTTGTAGTAGGTGAAGAGGAAGTCGAGATGGTCCTCGATCTTCGCCTTGGCGGGGGTGGACCGGTCGGGCTCCGAGTAGAGGCCGGGGCCGAAGACCTGCGCCTTGATCAGCTGCTTGGGCGGGGCGGCGAGCTGCGGCAGCACGCGTACGGCGTCCACCTGTTCGGCGAGCCTCTCGGGCGTGGGCGTCGACTCGTTGGCCCAGAAGAGCAGTTCGGAGGTGCGGGCGATGCCGTAGGGGGTGCCGAAGCCCGGTTCGTAGTCCTCGTAGGTGATGTTGAGGCCTTCGAGCTGTTCGGCGTACGTGTCCTGGCCCATGCCGTCGTGGTAGAAGCGCAGGTCCATGGGCTGCGCCTCGGGCGACCAGAGCCAGAGGGTGACCTCGGCCTCGTCGGTGTGGGCGTCCCGGATGTCGAGCTGGGCGGGGAACTTCTCCCAGAAGTCCCGCAGCCCGAAGGAGAATCCGCCGCTGGGCCCGCCGACGTATCCGAACCCGGAGGCGCGCCGGCCACCGCCCGCGGCGATCCAGCCGTGCCCCTTCCTGGTGCGCTTGCGCAGGGTGAAGCCGTCGGCGGAGAGCTGGGAGAGGGTGTAGTCGCCCCACTCGGGGATGTACTGGAGCCGGGTGGTGACCCGCTGGTCCCAGGTGGACGGGTCGGCGAGCTTCTCGCCGGCGAACTGGGCGGCCTGGACGGAGGCTCCGGGGTCGCGGCGCAGCCCGGTGACGCCCTGGACGGCCTCGCGCAGCAGGCCGGTTCCGTCGCCGCCGACGCGGATGTGCCGGTCGTAGGCGGCGTCCCGCATCGGCACGGTGAAGCGGACGCCGAGCCCGCCCACGAAGTCGCCGCTGCTCTTCCCGGGTTCCTGCTTCCCGTCGAAGGTGATCGTGTGCACCATGCGGAAGGAGTCGGCGCCCGCGTAGAAGTACAGGCGGACCGAGAAGGGCAGCCAACTCCGGTCGCCCTTGCGGTGCTTGCCGTCGACGCGGACGACGGCCCGCACCGGGCCGTCCTGTTCGACCTCGGCCGCGGAGATCGCGCTCTCGAAGCGCTCGGACTTCGCGGTGCCCTGGTCCTGGTCCTCGATCTCCGGCCGGCGGATGAGGACCAGGCGGCCGTTCCTGGCGATCTCGGTCGTACCGCGTGTCACGGACTTGACCAGCGCCGAGCCGCTCCTGCCGATCCTCGCGGTGATGACCCCGGTCGAGACGGTGATGGTGCCGCCGCTCCTGTCGACGGTGACCTTCCGCTCCGGCGCGGCGGCCTCCCCCGCCGTCAGCGTGAGGGCACCCGCGTCCGAACTCACCGCGTGGGCGGTCCACTTGAGGGAGCCGTCCGGCCAGTAGGCGATCGGCCAGGACTGCACGGGGACGGCGTTGCCGTCGGCATCCGTCAGCGCGAACGTCTGGTCCTGCTGGTACGCGCCTCTGGGCCAGGGCACACCGACGGTGGACCCGGGGGCGGCGCCGAGGCCGCCGTCCTCCAGCCAGTCGAGGCCGACGGGATCCGGGTCGGCGGCCTCGGCTCGGGGAGCGGCCTGCGCGTTCGTGGTTCCGAGGGCCCAGCTGAACTGCGCGGCGGCTCCGGCGACGGCGGCCGCCTTGAGAAGGGACCTGCGGGGGATGGGCGACATGGTCTTTCCTCTCCTTACAGAATGGTCAGGGTCATGACAGTCATGAGGGCGCGGCGGAACGGGGCCGGGCGCTCGGCGCTCCGGCCCGCAGGAGTGCGCGCTCAGCGGCGCCGCCGGCGCTCCTCGACGGCGACGGCCGCCGCGGCCAGGGCTCCCAGGACGGACACCGCCAACGGTGCGACGAGCAGGGCGGAGCAGACCACCACGGCCAGTCCGCCGACGAGCAGGAACGACCCTGCGGGATCGAGGACGGTCCGGCGTCCGGCGTCCGCGAGCAGCCCGCGCCAGGCCGCTCCCGGCTCCCAGACAGCGGCCGCGCGCAGTCCCGCGACGACTCCCCCGATCAGCGCGAGGAGCCCGACCGCTCCGACGAACGGCCCACCCGGGATTCCCGCGCGCACGGCCTGGACGTCCACCCGGACCGCCGCCGCCCCGGCCCAGCCGGCGACTCCGACCAGCCAGCCGCCGCGTGCGGCCGCCCGGAAGTCGGCGACGAACTCCCGCCGTCCGCCGCCCTCATGAGCCGTACGCCGGCGCAGATGCCGCGCGCCGGCCGCGAACGCGGCGGGAACGGTCACGAGCGGCAGCGAGGCCACCGCGATCCACACGCCCGTCAGCAGACACTCCGCGAAGACGGCGAACCTCTCGGCGAGAACGGACTCCCGGGGCGTCCTGCGGGCTCGCGCCCCGGCGCGGGTCCTCGACTCGGTGACGGTCATGTCAGCCCTTCAGTCCCGAGGTCGCCATGCCGTCGATCAGATAGCGCTGGAAGGCGAGGAAGAAGAGGAGCACGGGCAGCAGCGCCACCAGCGACATCGCGATCATGCCGCCGTAGTTGGCGACTCCCTCCTGGTCGCGGAACATCATCATGCCGAGCGAGACCGTGTACTTGCCGGGCTCGTTCAGGTAGATCAGCGGGCCCATGAAGTCGTTCCAGGCGTTGATGAAGGTGAAGATGGCGCTGGTGATGAGGGCCGGGCGGCACAGCGGCAGCACGATCGACCAGTAGATCCGCAGGTGCCCGCAGCCGTCGAGCCGCGCCGCCTCGTCCAGTTCGCGCGGCAGGTTCCGCATGAACTGCACCATGAGGAAGACGAAGAACGCCTCGGTGGCCAGGTACTTGCCGATCAGCAGCGGCACATAGGTGTTGATCAGCCCCGCCTTCTGGAACATCACGTACTGCGGGATGAGCAGCACGTGATACGGCAGCAGGAGCGTGCCGATCATCAGCGAGAACAGCACGTTCCGCCCGGCGAAGCGGATCCTGGCGAAGGCGTACGCGGTCAGCGAGCAGGAGATCAGGATGCCGGCGACGGAACCGAGCGCGTAGAAGAGGGAGTTCTGGAAGAAGGTGGCGATCGAGATGTCGGCGATCCCGTCGGCGAGCCCCTTGAAGTTGGCCAGGATCGGGTCGGCCGGGAACAGGTCCAGGCTGCCGATGATCTCGCGACTGGGCTTGAAGGAGGCGCCGAGGACCCAGATCACGGGGTAGAGGACGACCGCGAGGACCAGCAGGGCCCCGAGGTGCCAGGCGAGCGAGCCGGCGCGCCCGCGTCCGGACCTCCCGGGGCTTCCCGAGGCGGTCGCGGAGCCGAATGCCTTGCCGGTGACACTGCTCATCGGGCGTCCTCCTCGTAGTGCACCCAGCGCTTCTGCGACCAGAAGAGGACGGCCGTCACCAGCGCGACGGCGAGCAGCAGCATCCAGGCCATGGCGGAGGCGAAGCCCATCTGGGACTCCCTGAATCCCTTCTGGTAGAGGTAGCAGGTGTAGACGAGCGTGGCGTCGGCCGGACCGCAGGTGGCGTTGGAGACGACGTACGCCGAACCGAAGATCTGGAACGAGTGGATCGTCTCCAGGAGCACGTTGAAGAACAGCACCGGGGACAGCATCGGCAGCGTGATGCTCCAGAACCTGCGCAGCGGTCCCGCGCCGTCCACCTCGGCCGCCTCGTACAACTCCTTCGGCACCTGCTTGAGCCCGGCCAGGAAGATGACCATGGGGGCGCCGAACTGCCAGACGGTGAGCGCCACCAGGCTGTAGAGCACCCGCTCCGGGTCGCCGACCCAGCCTCCGGAGGGGAAGCCCAGGAAGGACTGCGTACGGTCCACGACGGCGTCGTCGGAGAACAGCGCGCGCCAGACGAAGCCGACCGAGACGCTCGCGCCGATCAGCGACGGGGCGTAGAACGCGGCCCGGTAGAAGGCCTGGCCGCGGCGGCTCCGGGCGAGGAGCAGGGCCACACCGAGCGCCAGCAGCAGTTTGAGCGGCGTACCGATGACGACGTACTTGGCCGTCACCTCGACGGACTTCTGCCACCGGGGGTCGTCGAACATGGTGGTGAAGTTGTCGAAGCCGATCCACCGCGGCGCGTCGAAGAGGTTGTAGTCGGTGAAGGCGAAGTACAGGGAGGCGGCCATCGGGCCCGCGGTCAACAGCAGGAAGCCCGCGATCCAGGGCGACATGAAGAGATAGCCGGCGAGGTTGTCCCCGCGCCGCCGGCGCTTGTCGGCGGCGGGGGCCTCGGGACGTCTTTGTGCCGCGTCGGGCGGAGAGTCCTTGACGAGCGTCACGGCGGTTCCCATCAGACGGCGAGGGCGGTCTTCGCCTCGGAGAAGAACTGCTTCACCGCGTCGGAGACCTTGGTGGTGCCCTGCGACATGTCACCGCCTATGCGCAGGAAGGCGGACTCGACGGTGTCGGCGCCTGCCGGATGCGGGGTGATGGTGCCCAGCACGCCGGCCGCCGCGACGTCCTGCTCGTACTGCGCGATCGCCTTGCTCGGGGCGTCGGCGGGCTGGAACGCGTCGAACTGCTCGGTGGTGGCGAGGATCCCGCGGTCGTAGCCCATGATCTTGCCGACCTCGGGGTCGTGGACCATGAAATCGATGAACCGGGCCACTTCTTCGGGGTGTTTGGTGTGCGCGGACGCACTGAGCATCAGCGAGGCGAGGTATTGGCCGGTCTGCTTGCCGTCGCTCGTCGGGATCGGCGCCAGACCGTAACTGCTGTCACCCTCGGCCGTATAACGGACCGTGAAGTTGTCCCAGGTGAACTCGGAGGCCGCGTGGCCCGCCGAGAGGGAGGACTTGGGCTTGTCCTGTTCGACCCGCTTGGGGTCGGTGATGATGCCGGCCTTCACACGGTTGTAGCCGTCGGTCCACCACTCCGTCAGATCGGCCTCGTCGAAACCGAGTCCGTCCGCGGTGAAGAACGCCTTGCCGTTCTGCCGGAGGTAGAGGTCGTACAGGTACATGATGCTGAAGTAACCCGTGTCGCCCGCGACCTTCTGCGTGTCGTGAATCTTCTTGAGCGCGGCGAAGTACTCGTCCCAGGTCCAGCCCTGCTTCGGCTCGATACCGGCCTTCTCGAACACCTTCTCGTCGACGACAAGTGACATGGTGTTGGATCCGACGGGAATTCCGAGCTGCTTTCCGTCGACCTGGCCGACCTTCTCCATGCCGGCGCGGAAGCCTTTCAGGCTGAGATTTCCGGCGTCTATCTGGGACTTGAGGTCGAGCAGGATCCCTCGCTTGTCGTACTTCCGCAGAAATCCGACGGCGTTCTGGAATACGTCCGGCGGATTTCCGCCGGCGGCCTGGGTCTGGAACTTCTCCCAGAAGGCCACATAATCCTGGAAGTCCGTCTGCACCTTGATCTTCGGATACTTCTTCTCGAAGAGCGCGATGGACTGGTTGATCCGCTTCGCCCGCTCGTCCGCACCCCACCAGGCGTAACGGATCGTCACCGTCCCGTCCCCGGCGCCGCTTCCGCTCCCACCGCAGCCCGTCGTCGCCGCCAGCCCCAGCGCGGCCACCGAAGCCCCGGCCGCCTTCAGTACCGTCCGCCTCTCGACACTCCCGTTGTTCCCCACTGCCGGGCCTCCCCGCAACGTCGACGCCGCCTGCATGAATCGTTTCAAGTAAGCGCTTGCTGGCACAAGGTACGGAGGCACCCGGGGCGCGTCAATGATTCGGACAGGAATTGATGTGCGGCGGTCGGATCCCGTCGCGGCGGGCGCCTCACCCCATCCGGGGCACTCGCGCGGGAGTACGCAGGTCGGGCCCGCGCGGTCGGCCCGCCGAACATCCCGTGGACGGCGGGGCGGCTGGGTGGCGCGGCCGAAAACGTACTGTTGCGAGGGGTGCTGACGGGGTGTCGGCGGGGCCGGCGGAAACGGAGCGTGAGCGCGCGGCGACGCTACCGGGGCGCCCGCTTCACGCCCCCTGCCCACCCGACCCGCACCTGGGACTCCGCCCGGCACCGGTGCACTCGTCGCCTGTGGCTCCCTCCAGCACCGGGGCGCCCACGCCGTGAGGCTCCGCCCGGCACCGGCGCTCACCCCCTGGGGCTCCGCCCCAGACCCCGCTCCTCAAACGCCGGAGGGGCTGAAATTTCCCCCGCCTCGAAGGGTCGGGCCGGAGGGCCGAATCTTGCCCCGCCGCGAAGGGTCGGGCCGGAGGGCTGAATCCTGCCCCGCCGTGAAAGGGCGGGCCGGAAGGGCTGGAACCTTCTACGGTCCGGCCGCCACGGCCACCACGGTCCCTCCCGCAGCCGGGAGCGCGCGGGAGGGGCCGTGCCGGTACATCACGTGCCCGTCGCTTACGTCCGGATCGAGCAGCGGTTCGCTCCCGGACTGACGTCGGATCCAACGGCGACGGGCGGATGTACCGGCACGGCCCCGACCCCCCACCGGACCGAGACCCGCAAACGCCGGCGCAGCGAACCCGCACGGCCCCGACCCCCCACCGCAAACGCCGGCGCGAGCGAACCCGCCCGGCCCCCCGGGAACGCGAAAACGGCCCCGGTCCACGGTGTCGTGGGCCGGAGCCGTCTTTCCTACGTGTGGGCGATACTGGGTTCGAACCAGTGACCTCTTCGGTGTGAACGAAGCGCTCTCCCGCTGAGCTAATCGCCCGGGCGCAGAGAGAACATTACCCCATGTCAGGGGGTGGCTTCGACCAGCCGAGACGGCCCCGACGACGTCCGGGCCGGCCGCGTCATTCCTTGATGCTCCACGGCATCACGAAGCCGAACTTCCAGAGGTACACCCCCACCAGAGCGGCGACGATCACGAGACCGATCGAGGTGAGGATGATGTTGCGACGCCGGACCCTGGGGTCGAGCGCCCGCTGCGTGGCCTCCGTGACCTTGCGCTTCGTCCAGCGAAGCACCAGCTGCGCCCAGACGAACTCGGTCGCCCAGATCGCCATGCCGCCGAAGATCACCAGCCAGCCGGGCCCCGGCAGCGGAAGCATGATCACGCCCGCGGCCACGACCGCGAGCCCCACGACGAAAACGCCCACCTGCCAGCTCACGTGCAGCGCCCGGCGGGCCTTGATGTAGTGAGGCGCCCGTGAACCGAGCGCTCGCTCATTGTTCGCCCCGTCGCCCGCCGTGGCGACCTCGCCCGACTCGTCACTCCCCGTATTCATACGACCAAACCCTACCCGAGAGAAACCAGTCACCGGAATGGCCCTATCCGGAGAACGCGCCCTCGGCCGGATGAGTTACATAAAGACATGCAAAACCCTCAGAGGGGTTTACAACGGCACCGTAGGTGGCATGTCGATTTCGCCGACGTGCGAATCCCCGAGCGCACACTGAGCGAAAGGCCCTGGCGCTTATGAACACCACGGTCAGCTGCGAGCTGCACCTGCGCCTCGTTGTGTCGAGCGAGTCCTCACTGCCTGTACCCGCAGGACTGCGGTATGACACGGCCGATCCCTATGCCGTGCACGCCACCTTCCACACCGGAGCCGAGGAAACCGTCGAGTGGGTGTTCGCCCGCGACCTCCTCGCCGAGGGCCTCCACCGGCCCACCGGTACCGGCGACGTCCGAGTCTGGCCGTCCCGGAGCCACGGCCAGGGCGTCGTATGCATCGCCCTGAGCTCTCCGGAGGGTGAAGCCCTGCTCGAAGCCCCAGCGCGGGCCCTGGAGTCATTCCTGAAGCGAACGGACGCAGCCGTGCCCCCCGGCACGGAACACCGGCACTTCGATCTCGACACGGAGCTCTCACACATCCTGGCCGAGAGCTGACGCGTCACAACAGAGCCGCCCGGCGCCGTCCACTCGGGGAGACGGCTCGGGCTCAGACAATCGCATAGGGAAGGCGCCGGCGTCGGCACCGCGGAAGGTTCGCGGTGCCGGCGCCGCTGCGCGTCCACCGGTACGGGCCCCCACTCTCGCGCTCCCAGGCCCACGCGCCCGTCTCGGCCGCGCCGCGAAGCCACTACGATCGGCCAGCATCGGGCGGGCGCCCTCGCCCGACCCCCAGGCCAGGGAGCGAAACGTGCTGATCACCCACGACACCCGGTGCGCACTCGACGCCGTGGTGGATCTGGTGAACACCGCGCCGGAGGACGAGACGGCGGACGGGCTCGCCGACGTGCCGTCCCTCGCCGACTTCGTACGAAAGCACGACATCAGCGATGTCGGGGTGCTGTCGGAGCGCGATCTGGCGGCCGTACGCCACGTACGCGACCTGTTCGCCGGGATCTTCGCCGCCGACGATCCGCGGACCGCCGCCTCGCTCATCAACGAACTGGTCGCGGCCGCCGGCACCACACCCCGGCTGACGGACCACGACGGGTATGACTGGCATGTCCATTACTTCGCACCGGGCGCCTCGGTCGCCGACCACCTCGCGGCCGACTGCGGGATGGCGCTGGCCTTCTTCGTGGTCGCCGGAGAGCAGGACCGGCTGCGCCGCTGCGAGGCCCCGGACTGCCGACGGGCCTTCGTCGATCTCTCCCGCAACCGCTCCCGCCGCTACTGCGACAGCCGCACGTGCGGGAACCGGCTCCACGTGGCCGCGTACCGGGCACGCCGCAAGGAAGCCGCGGGCTGACCGCTCGCACCACGGAGAGGGGTCCGGCATCTCGGCCGGACTGACGGAGCCCTCGGCGGGTGACGCCAGGGGCTCCGTGTACAGCTCAGAGCAGCAGCAGGTCGTGCAGCGAAGCCATGAGCAGCAGACAGCCGATCACCGCAAGGAAGATCATCAGCGGCGGCTGGGAGAGCGCGAAGAGACAACCGCGCCGCTCCTCGGGGGGAGCAGCGGTGTCGCTCGTTGTTGTGTCCAGCATCTCGCGGGCGATGATGACGCAGAGCGCGCCTGCTTCGCGATCAACACGCCCGGAATATACGGGAGTTCGCTGGATGATGTGACGGGCGCGCTCGAACGTGAACGGTTCCGCGCGTTCCCTGTGTCACGCATGTGATCTTGTGTCGCTTCTGTCGGTCATATGCCGTGCTTCTTCAGGATCGCCTCGATGTCGCTGAAGTCGTCCCCGGAGCTCTTCGCCCGCGGTGTCGCCGCCGGCCGGGAGGCGAGAGGTGCACCCTGGCCCAGCGACGGGGCCGAGGCCGCGGGAGCCTCCGCCTCGCGCCGGGCGGCGGCCTTCGCCGCCCTGCGTTCCTTCCGGGTCCCGCCGCCGCGTCGCTCCACGGCACGGGTGATCATGAACAGCGCCCAGGCGCCGCCGAGCACCACGAAGCCGGCCCAGGCGGTCGGGCTGAACGCGGTGTCGGCCAGCCAGCCGACCACTCCGGTCATGACCAGGCCGATCGGCACGAGGGAGTAGGCGGCGATCCGGGCGGCCGCCAGGAAACGCTTGCGGTAGGCCGTCACCGCGGCGATGCCCAGGCCGGCGACGGAGACGGCGGAGCAGACGGTCTCTGCGATCATTCCGGTCCTCCAGGCAGGGCTCGGTGCGACATGTTTCCCATCCCTTCCATCCTGCACCGCCCCATGCCCGGTATGCCACGGTCCGGGCAGACCTCAGGGACATCTCGGGGTCGCCGTCCTCCTCAGGTCCCGGTGGAGCCTCCCCCTCACCGGACTGGGAGACTGGGTCCCATGAACGACTCCTCCGGCTCCTCCGCCGCGCGCCCGGCCCCTGTCGTCCTGGACGTCTGGTGCGAGCTGCAGTGCCCCGACTGCCGTGACGCTCTCGCCGACCTGCGCGCGCTGCGCGCCCGCTACGGCGACCGCCTGGAGCTGCGGCTGCGGCACTTCCCCCTGGAGAAGCACAAGCACGCCTTCGCCGCGGCGCAGGCCGCCGAGGAGGCCGCCGAGCAGGGGGACGCCTGGCCGTACATCGAGGCCGTGCTCGGCCGCGTCGAGGAGCTGGACCGCAAGGACGGCGAAGCCTTCCTGGTCGAGGTCGCACGGGAACTCGGCCTGGACGCCGAGGAGTTCGACACGGCCCTGATCGACGGACGGCACATCCTGATCGTCGACGCGGACCATGCCGAGGGCAAGGCGATCGGCGTCACCGGCACCCCGACGTACGTCATCGGCGGTGAGCTCCTGGACGGCGGCAAGAGCCAGGAGGGCCTGCGCGAGCGGATCGAGGAGATCGCCGACCGGCTGCTCGCCGACCAGGCCTGACCCCGGAACAGAGTCGCGCCCCGACCGGACCGGACCGGAGCCCTGCCCTGCCCTGCCCTGCCCTGCCCTGCCCTGCCCTGCCCTGCCTACAGCAGTGTCTTGTACAGGTGGTGCTCCCTCGTCTCGTAGCCGAGCGACTCGTAGAGCCGCTCGGCCGGGGTGTTGCCCGCGAAGACGTTGAGCCCGATGCGGTCCAGTCCGGCGGCGGTCGCGCGGGCCTCGGCGAGCCGCATGAGCGTCCGCCCGTGCCCGCGCCCGCGCTGGTCGGCGCGTACCAGGACGTCGTAGACGAAGGCCTGTCCGCCCCGGCGCCCCAGCCAGAGATCGCCCACGGGGACGCCCTCGTGCTCCAGGACGGTCAGCCACATGTTCGGGGTGTCCGGGCCCTGCGGCAACGCACCGCCGAAGTCACGGTCCGCCTTGGCGAGCGCCTCGGCCTCCGGCACACCACGCCGGATCCAGTCCTCGGCGTAGTCCCGCCTGCCGGCCCGGTCCCAGATCTCGTACTCGCCGCGAGTCATGGGACGGTCGGCGCTGCCCGGGGGAAGGACGACCGCGGGGCCGTCGAGCGCCTTCTCCATGATGCGGTTGCGCAGGACGTAGCCGAGCGCCCTGGTGAGCTCCAGGGCCGCGGCGGCGTCTCCGGGGACGGTCACCTCGATCTGCCGGCAGTCCCATCCGCGGGCGACCTCCTCCGCGGCCAGCGCGGCCACGGTGCCCCGGCCCCGGCCCCGGTCCGGCTCGTCGATGCGGAGTTCGCGGATCCTGGCGGCGGGCGGCCCCGAGCCGGGTTCCGTGGCGAGGTGTACCCGGCCGACGGGACGGCTGTTCACGCACACCTGGTAGCGGCGTGAGAGGGTCCCGTCGGCGGCGCGATGGAGCGGCTCGGTCGGCCGCAGGGTCGTGGTCATCAGGGGTGTTGTACCCGCTGACGCACGCGTCGTCAGCCGAATTACCCGGCGACCGGGGGCCGGTGGCCCCCTGAGGGCCGGTCAGGGGTCGAGGTCGTCCCCGGCCCGCTCCTCGAAGACGCGCATGGCCTTGGCGGTCACCGGGCCCGGCGCGCCCGGCAGTTCACGGGTGTCGACGCGGTGCACGGCCTGCACGTCGCGCAGCGTGGACGTCAGGAAGATCTCGTCGGCGCGCTCCAGCACGTCCAGCGGCAGGTCGGTCTCCTTGGCGCCGGTCCATTCGACCGTGAGGGCACGGGTGATGCCGGCGAGGCAGCCGGAGGCGACCGGCGGGGTGTGGATCTCGCCGTCGAGGACGACGAAGACGTTCGACCCGGTGCCTTCGCAGAGTTGGCCCACCGTGTTGGCGAACAGCGCCTCGGACGCGCCGTGTTCGCGCGCGCGGGCCAGGGCGACGACGTTCTCGGCGTACGAGGTGGTCTTGACGCCGGTCACGGCACCGCGCTCGTTGCGGGTCCAGGGAACGGTGACGACGGCCGTGGAGTCGGGGCGCGGGGCCGAGCCGCCGAGCGCGACGACGAGGGTCGGACCGTGCTCTCCGCGGTCGGAGCCGAGCGGACCGTGACCGCCGGTATAGGTGACGCGGAGCCGGCCGAGCGGCATCGGATTGGCGTCGAGGACGGCGGCGCAGGCGCGTCGCACCTCGTCGGCGTCGGGCTCGGGCAGACCGAGGCCGCGCGCCGAGCGGGCCAGCCGGTCGAGGTGGCGGGTCAGCGCGAAGGGCCGGCCGTCGACCGCCTTCACGGTCTCGAAGATGCCGTCACCCACGGTCAGTCCGTGGTCGAAGACGGAGACGCGGGCGGACTCGATGTCCTGGAGCCCGCCGTCGAGCCAAAGCTTCACTGGTCCTACCTCGCATGTGAATGTGCCGGACATCTCCGGCACGGCGTTCCGGCCCCGGTCCCCGCGTCGTCCCCGCAACCGGGTCAGTCGGTGAGGGTCCCGTCACCCGCGTCGTACGTTCCCGACGCTACCGCGAGCAGCCGGGACGCCTTCAGCTCGGTCTCCCGCCACTCCCCCTCGGGGTCGGACCCCCAGGTGATGCCGGCCCCCGTACCGAAGCGAAGGACGCCGTCGGCGCGGTCGATCCAGAAGGTGCGGATGCCCACGGCCAGCTCGCCGGTGCCGCGGTCGGCGTCGACCCAGCCGACGCCTCCGCAGTACGGGCCCCGGGGCGCGGTCTCCAGTTCCTCGATGATCCGCAGCGCGCTGGACTTCGGAGCGCCGGTGACGGAACCGGGCGGAAAGGCCGCGGCGAGGAGGGCCGGCCAGCCGACGTCCTCGCGCAGTTCGCCGCTGACGGTGGAGACGAGGTGGACGAGCCCCGGGTGCTTCTCGACGACGCACAGGTCGGGCACGGTCACGGTGCCGGTGGCGCAGACCTGGCCGATGTCGTTGCGGACGAGGTCCACGATCATCACGTTCTCGGCGTAGTCCTTGTCCAGGAGATCCGCCTCGGTGCGTCCGGTGCCCTTGATCGGCCCCGACTCGACGGAGCGGCCCGCGCGGCGGACGAAGAGTTCCGGGGAGGCGGTGGCTATCTCGACGCCGTGGTCCGGCAGCCGAATCGTTCCCGCGTACGGTGCCGGGTTGCCGCGGGCCAGCAGAGCGGTCAGCGCGTCGACGTCGGCGTCGGCCGGGACGGGCGCGCGGAGCACGCGACAGAGGTTCGCCTGATAGACCTCGCCCGCCGCGATGTACTCCCGGATCCGCCGGACACCGGCGGTGTACGCGGCGCGGTCGAGGGACGACGTCCAGTCACCGGCCGCCGGGCCGTGCCAGCGTCCGGGCACCGGCGCGGGCACCGGCTCCTCTCGTACGTCGCGGAAGCGGGCGCAGGTCAGCCGCCCTTCGAAGTCGGCCGAGACGGCCCAGAAGCCGGACGAGTCCAGGGCCGCGGGATCGCTGGTGACATCGAGGAGACCGGTCGCGACGAGGCCGCCGAAGCGGGCGAGAGGAGGGAGGTCGAGCACGCAGACGAGTCTAGGGCGGGTGTCCCGCGAGTGCCCTGACCATGTCCTCGGGCGGACAGACCGCAGCACGCTGCACAAACGCGTTTTTGTGCTGGCCCGGGAATCCGCTAGAGTTCAACTCGTCGCCGGGACGCGCAAGCGAAACGGAAACGACAAGCGGACGTAGCTCAGTTGGTAGAGCGCAACCTTGCCAAGGTTGAGGTCGCCAGTTCGAACCTGGTCGTCCGCTCGCAGGAAGTGGGGGATTCTTCCCGAACCCGCACTCCTGGTGGAGTGGCCGAGAGGCGAGGCAACGGCCTGCAAAGCCGTCTACACGGGTTCAAATCCCGTCTCCACCTCCAAGGACGATTAGCTCAGCGGGAGAGCGCTTCCCTGACACGGAAGAGGTCACTGGTTCAATCCCAGTATCGTCCACTGGTCCGCAAGGACTTGGTCCGCAAGGATCCCCGCGCGATTAGCTCAGCGGGAGAGCGCTTCCCTGACACGGAAGAGGTCACTGGTTCAATCCCAGTATCGCGCACGCAGTACCAGCAGCAAGCGTGGCTCCGGCCGCGTGACCTGCGCGATTAGCTCAGCGGGAGAGCGCTTCCCTGACACGGAAGAGGTCACTGGTTCAATCCCAGTATCGCGCACCAGCAAAGCCCCCGGTCGTCTTCTCGACCGGGGGCTTCGTCGTTCCCGGTGCGGCGCCGGCCGTGTCCGCCGCCCTGAGCACCCGGTCCTCGGGGCTGCGCCTGTGGGTCTGCGGGTCTGCTCACGTGGCCCTGAGACGTGTGGGCCTGGACACACGAGCCTGAACCCACAGGTCCGGACACGCCGAAGGGGCTCCTCCGCTCGGGAGGGAGCCCCTTCGTGTGGTTCAGGACGAGAAGAGCATGTGGCCGAAGCTCTTGTGCCGCTGGTGGCCGCCGTGACCGCCGTAGTGGCCTCCGTGACCGCCGCCGTGCTGCGGGGCGCCCCACGCGGGAGCCGGAGCGGACGGGTACGCCTGCGGGGCGCCCTGGGGCGGCGGCGCGGGCTGGGACCACTGCGACTCCACGCGGGTCAGGGCCTCCAGCTCGCCGTAGTCGAGGAAGATCCCTCGGCAGCCGCTGCACTGCTCGATCTGGACGCCATTGCGGTTGTACGTGTGCATCGGCGCATGGCATTTCGGACACTGCATGCTCGGCTCAACTCCTCGCCGGTCGGTACTGCTTCCGCCAGGACAGACACCGCCCGGCCTCGATCGGTTGCAGCCTACGTCGCGAAACCGCGGGCCAACTCGGGCGGGATGGAACTCATTCGGTCACAGGCGTCCACCACGGCCTGCTGGACCTCGTCCAACGGCCGTTCCGCGGCGGCGGATTTGGCGACCGCGAGGGCCGCGGTCTGCACGGTGAGGGCGCGGGCCGCGACGTCCAGCGCGGGCCAGGGATCGCCGTCGGCGGGCACGGCGGGACCGCCGGCGCCCCGGTAGGCGGCCAGGAAGCGGAACCACTCGTCGGGCGGCAGCAGCCCGCAGGCGTACCAGGCGGCGGGACGGGCCAGGTCCCAGGCCGGGGCGCCGACGCCCAGGTCGTCGACGTCGATGAGGAGCCAGGGACCGTCCGGCGCGGGGTGGCGTATCAGCTGGCCGAGGTGCAGGTCGCCGTGGCACAGGGTCGTGGCGTCCGGCATCGGGGCCTCGGCCCGCGCCCAGCCGGGCAGGGCGGCCCAGGCCCGCAGGACCGGGGCGGCGGCCGGGTGCGGGCCGGCCGCGCGCATGCGGGCCATCGCGCGGGCGGCCTTGACGGGGCCCCGCATGGGCGGCAGCCCGTCCGGAGCCGGAGCCCGGTGCAGCCGGGCCAGCAGGGTCGCCGCCGCCTCCCAGGGGGCCGCCTCCGGGGTGTCGGGGTCGACGGGAGCGCCGTACGGCCAGAGGGTCACCCGGCGGCCGAGGAGGTCGGCGGGGGCCGGGTTCGACGGCGGCAGGAGGATGCCGGGGAGGCGGGCGGCCGCGGCGACACGGCGGGCGAGGGCCTCGGGTTCCGTGTCCGGGGCGTGGGCCTTGGCGACGATGCCGCCGTGACGGACCACGGTGCCGTCGTCGCGGTCCGCGAGGAGGGTGTCCTCGGCGCCGCAGGGACAGGCCGCTCCGCGGGGGCCGGGCACGGCCGCCACCGGGTGGGCCGCGCCGCGCGCCGCGGCGGCGAGCGCGGACACCAGGCCGGCTGAGGTCATGGATCCCCCTGAGCTGGACGACGGTCCGGTACGACACCGCCGCCGAGGGCGCCTGCCGGTCAGGACACCTGCCGGCGAGCGTACGCACCCGGGGCCGGCGCCCGTCACCCGGCACCGTGACGGCACGGCCCCCGGTCACCCACCGCCGCGGCTGTCCCGGATCCCGTGAGCAGGGGCGGCCCGGTGCTGCGGCGGCAGGCAGCGGACAGCGGACATAAAGAGATGCCCGCGCAGCTCCCCAGCTGCGCGGGCATCTTCCTGCCGTCCGCCGCACCCCCGTCCCCACGGGGTTTCATGGCCGGATGTCCCCGCCCGGACCGCTCTTCCGGGCCTGGGGCGCCGCTCAGCGCCCCAGCATCACGCCCACGGACGACGCCTGTGTGACCACCGCGTCCCAGCCGCCGAAGACGACCACGAGCAGGGCCGCCAGGGGAAGGACCATCGCTGTCGCCACCAAGGGGTGGCGCTGACCCTGGCGGGTGCCGAACACGGCGGTGTACGCCTTGCGTCCCTGCGTGCGGAGATCTGTCCGCGGTGCCGTGTGGGCCATGGTCCCTCTCCTGACCGAGATTCTGTTGTGCCTGGCAGCGGCGGGTGTCTGACCTCGGGGGACGAGTGCTGCACCCGCCGCTTGACCTCAAATCTAGGCGCGTGACGACATCGGGTCGTCATGCCCTCGTACCGATTGCCGGGCCTCCCGGAGGATGAGCCATGACCTGCTGCGTACTACCGTGGGTGGAGACGCGGACCCAGGTCTCAGGGTCTTCCCGGAGGGGGCGTCCGATCTGCCCTACTGTTCCGAGCTGTCCTCCCGGGGAACCGGCTGCTCGACGAGCGCCAGCACCCGAGTCGCCATGAAGCGGGCGGTCCGTACCACTGTTCCGTTTCGAGTGACTTCGCTCACTTCTACGACACCTCGGCGCACCGCCGTCTCCACCCGGCGACCCGCCCTGCTCGCCACCACCTCGTACGTACGCGTCGTGTCCCCTGCGTCCACGACTATCTCCACGCGGTCACCCCTCACGGGCTCAATCCCCCTTCAACGATGGATGGTTGGGATCAAGGGCAGGCCAAAGAGGTACTGTTCGCACGCTCCCTGACCACCTCTCAAGTTTCCCACCCGGCACTGACAATCGATCGGAACGAGAGGGCGCGGCCTCTGCGCGCACCCGGCCGCGAAAACGTAAGCTGGGGCTCGTCAAACGGACCGGGCAGCGGGGATGGACATGGCGATGATGCGCCTGAGGCGCGAGGACCCGCGTGTCGTCGGCTCGTTCAGGCTTCACCGACGGCTCGGCGCGGGGGGCATGGGTGTTGTCTACCTGGGCTCCGACCGGCGTGGCCAGCGGGTCGCACTGAAGGTGATCCGGCCTGATCTGGCGGAGGATCAGGAGTTCCGTTCCCGGTTCGCGCGCGAGGTCTCGGCGGCACGGCGGATCAGGGGCGGCTGCACGGCGCGGCTCGTCGCCGCCGACCTGGAGGCGGACCGGCCGTGGTTCGCCACGCAGTACGTGCCCGGTCCCTCCCTGCACGACAAGGTCGCCGAGGAGGGGCCGCTGTCGGCCGCCGACGTGGCCGCCGTGGGTGCCGCCCTGTCCGAGGGGCTGGTCGCGGTGCACGAGGCCGGGGTCGTCCACCGCGACCTCAAGCCGTCCAACATCCTGCTGTCCCCCAAGGGGCCGCGGATCATCGACTTCGGCATCGCGTGGGCGACCGGGGCGAGCACGCTCACCCACGTCGGCACGGCGGTCGGCTCCCCGGGCTTCCTGGCGCCGGAGCAGGTACGCGGCGTCGCCGTCACCCCGGCCACGGACGTGTTCGCGCTCGGGGCCACGCTCGCCTACGCGGCGACCCAGGACTCGCCCTTCGGCCAGGGCAGTTCCGAGGTGATGCTCTACCGGGTGGTGCACGAGGAGCCGCATCTGCACGGGGTTCCGGACGCGCTCGCGCCGCTCGTCCGGGCCTGTCTGGCGAAGGACCCGGAGGAACGGCCCAGCACCCTCCAACTGTCCCTGCGGCTCAAGGAGATCGCGGCCCGCGAGGCCCAGGGCATGGTGGACACCCGGCCGCCCGCGCCGCGCTCGGACCCGGACCGGCCGACCGGACGCCTGGCCGAGCAGTACGCCGAGCAGCGCACCCAGCGGCGGCCGGGGACCACTCCCCCGCCGCGCACCGGCGGGACGAACGGCGGATCGCGGTCGGGTTCGCGTCCGGCGCCCGCCCGCAACACCGGCCGCACCGGGAACAGGCCCGCGCCCCGCAGCGGCGCCGGACGGCCCGGTCCGCGTACCACCGGCACCGGCAGGCGGCCCGCCAATCCGCGGCTGCTGCGCCAGCGGCTCTTCGTGTTCGTGGTGGTGACGCTGCTGGTCGCGCTCGGAATCGCGGCGGCCCAGGGATGCCAGGGGCCGTCCCGCGGACTCGACGACGGGCCGCGCGACGGCGTGCACCAGGAACAGTCGGCGTCCGGGCGACTGTCCGCGGACGAGGCGATCACCGATCCGTACGGGAGCGCGCACCGAGCGGCCCGCTAGTGCCGCACGGCCCTCAGCTCGCGGGCCGGCCCGTCGCCACCGCGTAGAAGGCGACCGCGGCCGCCGCGCCGACGTTCAGGGAGTCGACGCCGTGGGCCATCGGGATGCGCACCCATTCGTCGGCCGCCATCAGGGCCCGGGTGGACAGCCCGTCGCCCTCCGCGCCGAGCATCAGCGCGACCCGGTCCATCGTGTGCGGGGCGGCCTCGTCGAGGGACCTCGCCTTCTCGTCCGGGGTGAGGGCGAGCAGGTTGAACCCGGCGTCGCGCACCGACTCCAGGCCCTTGGGCCAGGTGTCGAGACGGGCGTACGGGACCGAGAAGACGGCGCCCATCGAGACCTTCACCGAGCGGCGGTAGAGGGGGTCGGCGCAGTCCGGGGAGAGCAGCACGGCGTCCATGCCGAGGGCGGCTGCGGAGCGGAAGATGGCGCCGATGTTGGTGTGGTCGTTGACCGACTCCATGACGACGACCCGGCGCGCGGACCGCAGCAGTTCGTCCGCCGTGGGCAGCGGCTTGCGCTGCATCGAGGCGAGCGCTCCCCGGTGCACGTGATAGCCGGTGACCTGCTCGGCGAGCTCGGGGCTGACCGCGTAGACGGGTGCCGGGAGTTCGTCGATGACGTCGCGCATGACGTCGACCCACTTGGCGGACAGCAGCATCGAGCGCATCTCGTAGCCGGCGTCCTTGGCCCGTCTGATGACCTTCTCGCCCTCGGCGATGAACAGGCCCTCGGCGGGTTCGCGCTTGCGGCGCAGTTCCACGTCGGTCAGGCCCGTGTAGTCGCGCAGACGCGGGTCGTCGGGGTTCTCGACGGTGATGAGATCGGCCACAGGGTGATACTGCCTTGTCCTGGGTGCGGTGCCAACGGCTGGGAACGGGTTGGGTTACCCGTGGTTACTCGGGAAGTCCGGAGCCGACGCCCACGACCTCGCCGATGACGATGACCGCGGGCGGCCGCACGTCCTCGGCGCGGACGGTGTCGGCGACGGTGGCCAGGGTGGCGTCGACGCGGCGCTGTGCGGCGGTGGTGCCCTCCTGGACGAGGGCCACGGGGGTGTCGGCCGGCTTGCCGTGCGCGACGAGGGTCTCGGCGATCCTGCCTATCTTGTCGACGCCCATGAGGACGACGAGGGTGCCGCGCAGTTTGGCGAGGGCGGGCCAGTCGACGAGGGAGCGCTCGTCGTCGGGGGCCACATGACCGCTGACCACGGTGAACTCGTGCGCGACGCCCCGGTGGGTGACGGGGATTCCGGCGGCGCCCGGCACCGAGATCGAGCTGGAGATGCCGGGGACGATCGTGCAGGGGATGCCCGCCTCGGCGAGCGCCTGGGCCTCCTCCATGCCACGGCCGAAGACGAACGGGTCGCCGCCCTTCAGCCGGACGACGGCCTTGCCCTGCTTGGCGTGCTCGATGAGCGCGTTGTTGATGGCCTCCTGGGCCATGAACCGGCCGTACGGGATCTTCGCCGCGTCGATCACCTCGACGTGCGGCGGGAGTTCGGCGAGCAGGTCGCGGGGGCCGAGGCGGTCGGCGATGACCACGTCGGCCTCGGCGAGCAGCCGGCGTCCGCGGACCGTGATCAGGTCGGGGTCGCCGGGACCTCCGCCGACCAGGGCCACTCCGGCGGTACGGGTGCGGTGGTGCGGTGCGACGAGGGTGCCGTCCCGCAGCCCCTCGACGACGGCGTCGCGGATCGCGGCGGTGTGGCGGGGGTCGCGGCCCTTGGCGTCGGTGGTGAGGACGGCGACGGTCACGCCCTCGCTGTGACCGGTGGCCGGGGTCCACGCGGTCGCCGCGTCGGCGTCGTCGGAGCGGACGCACCAGACACGGTGGCGCTCCGCCTCGGCCGACGCCTCGGCGCTGGCCCCCGGGTCGCTGGTGGCGATGAGCGCGTACCAGGCGTCGGCGAGGTCGCCCTCCTCGTACGGTCGCCTGGTCCAGGTGATCTCGCCCGCGTCGGCCATCGCCTCGACGGACGGGGTCGCCTGCGGGGACACGAGGTGGATGTCCGCGCCCGCCGCGATGAGCGCGGGAAGCCGGCGCTGGGCCACCTGGCCACCGCCGAGGACGACGACACGACGGCCGGCGAGGCGGAGGCCTACGGGGTAGGCGGGGTGTTCGGCCATGGAGGTGCGCTCCTCGTACGGGCAGGCGGTGCGGTGGGCGCTGCGGCTTTGGAGCGGCCCTGACGTGGGGGTTTTCGCTAGGGGTCCAGCGTACGGCGGGGCCGGGTGGGCAGTTCGGGACGCCTGCCCACCCCACCGGTGCCGGGGCCTACTTCTCGGTCACCCCGGCCGAGTCGAACGTCGCGACCTCGTGCATGGCCCGCGCCGCGCTCTGGACGATGGGCAGGGCCAGCAGGGCGCCGGTGCCCTCGCCCAGACGCAGGTCGAGGTCGATCAGGGGGCGCAGGCCCAGCTTGTTCAGAGCGGCCACGTGACCGGGCTCGGCGCTGCGGTGGCCCGCGATGCAGGCGGCCAACACCTCGGGGGCGATGGCGCGGGCCACCAGTGCGGCGGCGCCGGCGCTGACGCCGTCCAGGATCACCGGGGTGCGCAGGGACGCGCCGCCGAGGAGGAGGCCGACCATGGCGGCGTGCTCCAGGCCGCCGATCGCCGCGAGGACGCCGATCGGGTCCGCCGGGTCCGGCTGGTGGAACTCGATGGCGCGACGGACGACCTCGGTCTTGCGGGCCAGGGTCTCGTCGTTGATGCCCGTGCCGCGGCCCGTCACCTCGGCGGGGTCGGCCCCGGTGAAGACCGAGATCAGGGCCGCCGACGCGGTCGTGTTGGCGATGCCCATCTCGCCGGTCAGCAGCGCCTTGTTGCCCGCGGCCACCAGGTCGCGGGCCGTCTCGATGCCCACCTCCAGCGCGGCGACGACCTCGTCCCGGGTCATGGCGGGACCCATGGTCATGTCGGCGGTGCCCGCGCGGACCTTGCGCGGCAGCAGGCCCGGCGTGGCCGGCAGGTCGGAGGCGACGCCCACGTCGATGACGCAGACCTCGGCACCCACCTGGTTGGCGAAGGCGTTGCAGACCGCGCCGCCGCCGAGGAAGTTGGCCACCATCTGGCCGGTGACCTCCTGGGGCCAGGGGGTTACGCCCTGCGCGTGGACACCGTGGTCACCGGCGAAGATCGCGACGGCGGCCGGCTCCGGGATCGGCGGCGGGCACATCCGGGACAGGCCCGACAGCTGCGCGGAGATGATCTCCAGCATGCCGAGGGCGCCCGCGGGCTTGGTCATCCGCTTCTGGCGCTCCCAGGCCTCGCCCAGCGCCTTCGCGTCCAGGGGGCGGATGTTGGAGACCGTCTCGGCGAGCAGGTCGTGCGGCTCCTCGCCGGGCAGGGCACGGCGGCCGTACGTCTCCTCGTGCACGACCCACGACAGGGGGCGGCGCTTGGACCAGCCGGCCTGCATCAGCTCGGGCTCGTCGGGGAACTCGTCCACGTAGCCGACACAGAGGTAGGCCACGGCTTCGAGGTGCTCGGGCAGGCCCAGCGCGCGGACCATCTCGCGCTCGTCGAAGAAGCTGACCCAGCCGACGCCGAGGCCCTCGGCGCGGGCCGCGAGCCACAGGTTCTCGACCGCGAGGGCGGAGGAGTACGGCGCCATCTGCGGCTGGGTGTGCCGGCCCAGGGTGTGCCGGCCGCCCCGGGTCGGGTCGGCGGTGACGAGGATGTTGACCGGGGTGTCGAGGATGGCCTCGATCTTCAGTTCCTTGAACTGCTTGGCACGGCCCTTGGGAAGCGACTTGGCGTAGGCCTCACGCTGGCGCTGGGCGAGTTCGTGCATGCCGCGCCGGGTCTCGGCGGAGCGGATGACGACGAAGTCCCAGGGCTGGGAGTGACCGACGGACGGAGCGGTGTGCGCGGCCTCCAGGACGCGCAGCAGCACGTCGTGCGGGATCGGGTCGCTGCGGAAGCCGTTGCGGATGTCACGGCGCTCGCGGATCACGCGCAGGACGGCCTCGCGTTCGGCGTCGTTGTAGCCGGGGGCCGCCGGGCCGGTGGACTCGCGTACGTCTTCCACCACGGCCGTGCTCTCTTCCTGGTCGGCGACCTGGGTGTCCAGGTCCTCCGCTTGCTGTGCGGCCACGGGTTCCGGCTCCGCGGTGAGCGGCTGTGGCACGGGGGTGGTCTCGGGCTCGGCCTCCGCCTCCCGGGGGGCGGGCACCGACGCCTGAGCGGTCGGTTCGGCCTGCGCCAGGGCGGTCTCCTCCACCGGGAGGGGTGCCGGCGCGTGGCCGGCCTGCGCCGGCTCCTGGGCCTGCGGCTGCTCCCCGGCGGCCTCCGGAGCCAGGGTCATGCCGTGCGGCGGGGTCGGGGTGAGGTGCGCGGTCGCGGGCACCGTGACGTCGACGGGCACGAACCCGCCGAGGCTCCGGTCGGCCTGGGGCACCTCGGGGGCTCCGGGGAATCCGGGGGCGCCCGTCGCGGCCGGCGCGCTCTCCGGGTGCGGGTCACCGAGGTCCGAAAGGTGCGGGGCGGCGGCGACCTGGTGGGCGGCCTCGGTCTGCGCGGTCACGCCGGCCGGTACGGCCCCCGGGGCCTCGGCGGTGCCGGGCTCGGTCAGGGCGATGCCGTCGTGGGCGAGGGCGTCGTCCTCGGACAGGGCGGCACCGTTCTCGGCGAGGGCGGGCGGGCCGGTGAGCCGCAGGCCCTGGGTCTGGCCCTGGACCTCGTCGAGAGCGATGCCCTGTCCGCCGAGCGAGGCGTCCGCCGAGCGCGCGGAGAGCGCCGTCAGGGCGGACTCCGGGGTCTCGTACGCGTGCGGGGCCGGTACGTCGGCGGGGTGCTCGGTGCCGGGCAGGAAGACTGCGTCCACGAAGGGGACGGCGGGTTCCGGGATGTGGACGGCGGGCTGCGCGAACCCGGCCTCCTGGACACCGGGGGCGGCCAGGCCGGCTCCGTGGGTGTCGTGGCCGGCGAGCTGCGGCGGTACCTGCGCGGCGGCGGGGTCCTCGGCGGGCACGAAGCCCTCGGCCGGGGCGAGTGGCTGCGCGGGTCCGGCGTCCTCGGCGATCTGTGCCGGCACGGCCTCGTGCGCGAACGTCTCCCCCTCGCTCACGGGCTGTCCCTCGGCGTCGGCGAGGTCCGGCGTGCCCAGGGTGTCCGGGGCATCCGGGAGATCCGGGGCGTCCTGGAACTGCGGGGCTCCGGGAATCCGCACGGCGGCCGGGGCGTCCGCCGCGGGCACCTCTTCGGGGGCCGGGCCGTCCACCGGGTCCTGGAGGTCGAGCGACATGCCGTCGGCCCCCGGCAGCGGCGGCTGGAGGGCGTCGGACTCCGGGGCCGGGTCGTGGGCGAAGGGCGCCGCCACGAGGCCGGGCGCCTGCTCGGCCCCGGCGGCCCGCGGTGCCTCGGGACCCGGTGCGGGGTCCGTCATCACCGCGGACGCGGGCAGCTGTGCCGCCTCGGGAACGACCGTGTCCACGGCCGCGGCCTCGCCGCCCGTCGTCACGGTCCCCCACACCGCCGCGCTCTGCGGCAGGGCGTCGCCCGCCTGCGCCACGTCCAGGTACTCCGGGCCGACGCTCGGCGGACCGGCCTGGCGCAGCGGAGTGACGGGGGTGGTCATGGAGCTCGGGCGGGCGCCCGCGGGACCGCGGTCGGCCAGCGAGCGCACCGGGCTGGAGGAACCGTCCGGCGTGGGCGGGCCGAGGTGCAGCGGACGGCGCGGCGTCACGGGCTGCGGGACCGGCTGGGGTACGGGCGCCGGGCTCGGCGCGCGCACGGCGCCGAGGTCGACGGCTCCGGTGTCGCGTCCGTCCGTCTCGTGCGGGCCGGGTTCGTCCGTGAAGGGCATCGGGGCCGGTGGCGGAACTTCGTTGCCCCAGGCACCTTGGGCACCGGGCGCGCCCGGCAGGAGAAGGAGGTCGTCCTCCTCGACAGAGCTCTCGGAGGAGTCGAGGTAGGTGTACGCGCCCGGCGCGGTGACGCCCGGCTGCTCCACCATGCCTGCGTTCTCCGGCAATCCCTCGCCCGGGACCTGGCCGGTGTCGGTCATGCGTACCCCTCGCCCATCGGTTAGTGCTCCAAAGTCCAGCTCGCCCGGAACGGCGCACCGACCGCCCCACAGTGAAGAACGAGCGTGCGTGCCCAGCGGCACGTGCGACCGGCCAACAAAGACGACAAAGCCATTAACAGGCATTGTCCCGGTCATCCCGCCCTCGCGACAGCGTGATCCGCGAGTGCTCGCTGTGGACTGCGCCACGTTGCGCGTCCTCCGGTTCTGCCGTACCACACACGCCTCAAAACGGGCGGGTTTTCCGGACATTGGCCTACGAAAGGCCGACCCCCGGGAGCGGTACAACGATCGGCCAGCCTACCGCGCGCAGTACGACAACAGGATCACGGGGCGCGATCCGGCAGACGGCCGCTGAGCAGGAACGCGACGCTCCGCTCCTTCTCCGTCCAGGCCCGTGTATCGAGTTCGACGGACTGAATGAGAGCGCACTCGACGTCATAGCCGTGTTCGGTCAGATCGCGGCCGATGAGTTCGGCGGCGTCACGGGTCGCGGCGTGCGCGACGATGCGCTGGGGACGGCGGTCCGCGACCGCGGAGACGACCGCCGCTCCCCCGCCTCCGACCCGGACGACGTCGGGTTCGGGCAGGTCTTCGAGGACGTGCGGGGCACTGCCGTGCACGATCTGCATCTGCACGCCGTAGCGGCGGGCCGAGTGCTCGGTGCGGGCGCAGGAGCCCGGACTGCGGTCGACCGCGATGACGGCGGCACCGGTGCGGGCCGCCTCGGTGGCGAAGGCGCCGCTGCCGCAGCCGATGTCCCAGACGAGGTCGCCGACGCGCGGTCCCAGCCGGGCGAGTTGGGCGGCGCGCAGCAGATCCGTCTCGCCCTCGCCGAGCGCGCCGCCGTAGGCGCGCGCGGGCAGCGCCCAGCCGCGCGGCTCTCCTCCGGGTTCCCGTCCGGCGATCCAGCCGCCGCCCTCGGCCGCGGCCACGAAGCCGCCGATGACGATCACGACGTTCGGGTCGCGCCAGGTGTGGTCGGCCGCCTTGTCGGAGGTGAGGATCGTGACCCGTTCCCGGGCGGTGCCGAGCTCCTCGCAGATGACGAAGGAGCGGTGCACTCCTTCGAGCAGCAGTCCGAGTTCGGCGGGGCCGGCGCCGGGCGAGGTGAGGACGGCGACCTTGGTATGGGCTCGGCATACATTCACCGCGCGTCGCAGGGTGCGACTGTGTGCCACGACCACTTGCGCGTCGTCCCAGGGCATTCCGGCGCGGGCGAAGGCGGCGGCCACCGCGGAGACGGCGGGGACGACTTCGACCTCCAGGCCGAACTCGGGTGCGCGCAGGGTGCGTACGACGCCGAAGAAGCCGGGGTCCCCGTCCGCGAAGACGACGGCGGTGCCCCGGTGGCCCGCGATACGGCGGGCGGCGAGGCCGACGCTGCCCAGCCGGACGCGTTCGGCGTTCTCGGGCACTTCGGGGAGGTCGAGATGGTGGGCCGCGCCGGCGACCAGCGTGGCGGCACCGAGGGCGGAGCGCGCCGCATCGGCCAGCGGCGAGCCGTCCCAGCCGATCACCGTGACCCGGTCGGCCATCGTCGTCAGTCTCCAGAAGGTCTTCGCAGGTCTCAGGTGCAGCCCGGGCGGGCTTGGTGAGGGTACCCCGGTGCGGCCCGGCGGGGGTGAGGCGGCCGGTGTGGCGCGGGGAGCGGGCCCGCCGTGCCGGGTCGGCGGGTCCGGGGCCCCGGGGCCGGGATCCGGTGAGGTGGCTCCCGTACACCCATGTGACTCGACCGGACCGTATACGACCCGCCGTGACCGAACGCGACCTGTCGTGACGGTTTCCGGTCGCCTGGGGCGGGCCCGCGCACGGGCTGCCGTACGTAGGCCGGGACTGTCAGTTCCAGTCGTTGAAAGAGGAGTAGCCGCCCGTGTCGGTGAGGTGCCCGTCCATTCCGTCGAGGTCCTCGGGCAGCAGGCTCCACACGATGAAGTCGGTGCGCAGGTCGACCCAGGTGCCCTCCTCGGTCCGGGTGCGCGCTATGCAGGCGTTGCGCAGCACGCCCTCGCTGATGCAGCCGATCTTCTGGGCCACCTGCTGCGAGGCGGTGTTGCCGGCGGCCGTGCGCAGTTCCACGCGCTCGAACTTCTGCTCGCGGAAGAGCCATCGGGCGGTGGCGAGCGCGGCCTCGGACGCGTAGCCCTCGCCGCGCGCCCAGGGGGCGATGATGTAGGAGAGCTCGGTGGAGCGGACCCGCCAGTTGGTCTTGCCGAGCTGGATGACGCCGACCAGACGCTGGGTCAGGAACTCGGTGACGGCGAGGTCCAGTCCGCGCCCCCGGGCACGTTCCGTGGGCGCGTAGTCGGTGATCCAGTCGCGGGCGCCGCTTTCGGTGAACGGCTGCGGGATCGACGTCCAGGCCGCCACCATCTCGTCGTTCATCATCTCGGTCAGCGCGGGCACGTCGTCCTCGTCGAGCGCACGCAGGACCAACCGCTCCGTGCTGATGGAGATGCCGGGGAAGGTGCTCGTCATGCGACGCTCCGTAACCGTCGGGGACTTCGGACCTGATGTACCGTCGGGTCCGCTGAACTGCCCAGCATGCAGCATGAAACCACTGAACGGCACAACGGGGTCCACTCCGGGTAATGGAGCGGACCCCGTGCGGTGACGAGTCGGGCCGCGGGCCGCGCATCGGCCCGGACGCAGGTCTACTTGAACGACGGGATGACGGAGCCGGCGTACTTGTCCTCGATGAACTTCTTGACCTCGGGCGAGGTGAGCAGCTTCGCGAGCTTCTTCACGCGCGGGTCGTTCTCGTTGCCCTTCTTGACGGCGAGGAAGTTGCCGTACGGGTTGTTCGTCGCCGCTTCCAGGACGAGGGCGTCCGTGGCGGGCTTGAGGCCCGAGGATATGGCGTAGTTGCCGTTGATCACCGCGGCGTCCACGTCGTCCAGGGAGCGCGGGGTCTGAGCCGCCTCGAGCTCCTTGAACTTGAGGTTCTTCGGGTTCTTGGAGATGTCCCGCGGGGTCGCCTCGCTGCCGGCGCCGTCCTTGAGGGTGATGAGCCCCTTGGACGCGAGCAGCTTCAGGGCACGCGCCTCGTTCACGGCGTCGTTCGGCACCGCCACGGTCGCACCGCTCTTCAGGGCGTCGACACTCTTCACCTTGTGCGAGTAGAGGCCGAGCGGCTCCAGGTGCACTGTGACGACGGGCACGATGTGGGTGCCGCGCTTCTTGTTGAAGTTGTCCAGGTACGGCTGGTTCTGGAAGTAGTTGGCGTCCACCGAGCCGTCCTCGGTCGCCGTGTTGGGCACGATGTAGTCCTGGAACTCCTTGACCTCCAGGTCGAGTCCCGCCTTCTTCGCCAGGTTCTTCTCGATGAAGTTCAGGATCTCGGCGTGGGGGACCGGGCTGGCCGCGACGATGAGCGGGCCGCTGTAGTCGGAGGAAGAGGAGGAGTCCTTGTCCGAGCCGCAGGCGGAGAGACCCAAGGTGAGGGCTCCGGCGGCGAGGACGGCAGTGGTGATCTTGGCGGTGTTACGCACGAAAAGTGCCTTTCCTGAGGGGTGGAGCGGCCCCGTCATGGGGTGGACGGGGAAATCTGCGGGTGGGGCCGGGGACCACGTGCGGGTCCGCGGTGGTTCAGGCGGCCTCGCCGACGTCCGGGGCCGTGGCCCGGCCGGACTTCAGCAGGCGCAGCCTCGGGGCGGGGCCGGAGTGGCCGCTCCGGCGGTCCAGGGTGCGGGCCGCGTAGTCGCCGGCGAACTGGATGAGCGAGATGACCACGGCGAGGAGGGCGACGATGATCCACATCAGCTCGGTCTCGAAGCGCTGGTAGCCGTAGCGGATGGCGAGATCGCCCAGTCCGCCCGCGCCGACGGTGCCGGCCATCGCGGAGTAGCCGATGAGGGCCACGACCGTGGTGGTCGCCGAGGAGATCAGCGACGGCAGCGACTCGGGCACGAGCGCCTTGCGGACGACCGTCCAGGTGTTGCCGCCCATCGACTGCACGGCCTCGACCAGCCCGCCGTCCACTTCACGGACGGCGGTCTCGACCAGACGCGCGAAGAACGGGATCGCACCGACGGCGAGCGGCACGATGGCGGCCTCGCGGCCGATGATCGTGCCGGTGACCCACCGGGTGAAGGTCATCAGGGCGACCATCAGGATGATGAACGGCATCGAGCGGGCGATGTTCACGACCTGCCCGACGACCTTGTTGGCGACGACGTTCTGCAACAGGCCCCCGCGGTCCGTCAGCACCAGCAGGACACCGAGCGGCAGGCCGCCGACGATCGCGATGAGGGTGGACCAGCCGACCATGTAGAGCGTGTTCCAACACTCCTCGGACAGCAGCGGCTGCATCTCGGACCAGCTCACTTGGCACCTTCCTTCACCAGGACGGGCTGCTGCCCCTGGATGTCGATCTGCAGGCCCTGCTCGCGGAGGAACCCGATCGGCACGACGTTCTCCTCGTAGCGGCCGGGCAGCTCGATGCGCATCCGGCCGACCTGCCTGCCCGCGACGGTGTCCATCGCGGCGCCGAGGATCGAGATGTCGATGTTGTACGTGCGCGAGAGCTGCGAGATGACGGGCTGGGTCGCCGACTCGCCGTGGAAGGTGACGTCGATGACCGTGCGGTCGTCGCCGGAGGCCTCGCCGCTGACGGGGAAGAGCGCGGCGGCCAGCTCGGAGCCCGGGGTCGCGAGCAGTTCGCTGACGGTGCCGGACTCGACGATGCGGCCGTTCTCCATCAGCGCCGCCGAGTCGCAGACGGTCTTGACGACGTCCATCTCGTGGGTGATGAGCAGGACCGTCAGACCCAGCTGCCGGTTCAGGTCGCGCAGGAGCTGGAGGATGGAGCGGGTGGTCTCCGGGTCGAGGGCGCTGGTCGCCTCGTCGGAGAGCAGCACCTTCGGGTCGCCGGCCAGCGCGCGGGCGATGCCGACACGCTGCTTCTGACCGCCGGAGAGCTGGGCCGGGTAGGACCCCGCCTTGTCGGACAGGCCGACCAGGTCCAGGAGTTGGAGGGCCTTGTGCCTGCGCTCCCTCCTGGAGAGGCCGAGAATCTCGAGCGGCAGCTCGACGTTGTCCTGGACGGTCCGCGAGGACAGCAGGTTGAAGTGCTGGAAGACCATGCCGATCCGGCTGCGTGCCTGGCGCAGCTCCCGGCCGGCGCGCGGGCCGCGCCCGGCGAGAGCGGTGAGGTCCCGGCCGTCGACGGTGACCGTGCCGGAGGTGGGACGCTCCAGGAGGTTGACGCAGCGGATGAGCGAGGACTTGCCGGCACCGGACTGGCCGATGACGCCGAACACCTCGCCTTCGCGGACATGAAGATCGACGCCGTCGAGGGCGGTCACTTCACGGCCGCGCGAGCGGTAGACCTTGGTGAGGCCCGTTGTCGTGATCACTGGGGAATTCCGTCACTGTCGAGTGCGGGGCGTGGGTGTGCGCCGGGCACGGGTGCATTCGGTCGGAACGCGGCACGGTTCTCGCGATGGCGATGGAACCGGAAGGAGAACGTGTGCGCGGGGCAGCCCGGTCACGTACGCGGTACGGACACAGGGCGCGGCGATCCCGCTTCGGGGCGCGGGATCAGGCGGTGGTGCAGGGGCCCTCTAGCAGGCACACATTCGACACATACAACGAGCACCGGGCGTCATGGTCGCCTCGGTCGCAAGGATGCGGTCGCTCGTCGTGGTCATGGAAGGAAGTAAAGCAGACCGGGGACCGGGGTCCGCCACCGCTGTCCGAATAGCGGACAGCCGTGGACACCGGCGGACGCCTTCTCAGGCCCGGACGGAGATCTCCATTCCCTTGTCCGTCACCAGTACGGACAAGGCGGAGAGGTCCTCGACCACGAGGTCCGCGTCGAGTTCACCGGCCTGGTGCGTTGTGGCCAACGCCACGGTGGTCATTCCCGCGGCGCGGCCCGCCCGGAGCCCGGCGGGGGCGTCCTCGAAGACGACGCAGCGGGACGGGTCGACGCCCAGCTCGCGGGCGGCCAGCAGATAGGGCTCGGGGTCGGGCTTTCCGCGGGTGACGTCGTCGGCGCAGACCATCGTCTTGGGTCGGATCCCGACCTCGTCGAGCCGGGCCTCGGCGAGTCGGCGGGTGGCCGACGTCACGACGGCCCAGCGCTCGGCGGGCAGTCCGGCGAGCAGCGCGAGGGTGCCGGGCAGCGCCGCGACCCCGCCCGGCACGTCGTCGACCTCCAGCTGTTCGATGCGGGCGAGCGCCTCGGGGACGCGTGCGGCGGGCAGCAGGTCGGCGGCTATCTCGACGGCGGGGCGGCCGTGGAGGCCGATCGCGGCGAAGTCCTCGGCGGTGATCCCGTACTCCTCGGCCCACAGGGTCCAGCAGCGGTTCACCGACTCGAGGGACGAGACGAGGGTGCCGTCGTTGTCGAACAGGAGGGCTTCAGCGTGGATCTTCATGGCTTCGACCCTACGGGGCACCCCGGGGGCGAGCGCATCAGGTCTTTTGGCCCGTAATAGGGTCGCGGCATGTTTGATGCCCTGACGGTCGCGACGGCCGTCGCCGCGCTCGCGCTCGCCGCCTGGTGCGGCTGGGCCGCCCATCGCGACCAGCCCACCAAGGACTGGCACTTCATGGGCATGGCCGTGGTGAGCGCGCTGGTCCTGGTCCAGCTGGTGATCGGCGTCGTCCAGCTGGCGCGCGGCGAGAAGCCGGAACAGGGCACGACGATCTTCGTGGCGTATCTGATCGGCGCCTTCGCCTGCATCCCCGCCGCGGGATTCATGTCGCTGGCGGAGCGCACCCGCTGGGGTTCGGTCACGGTGGCGGCCGGCGGCATCGTCCTCGCCGTGCTCGAAGTCCGGCTCTACGACATCTGGGGAGGCTGAGATGACGGCCACGGAGGAGAACACGACCGTGCCTCGGGACACGCGGGACGAGCGGAACGGGGAGCCGGCGGAGCCTGCCGCCGGCCCACAGCGCGCGCGGCTGATCGGCGGCCCCGGCATCCTGCTGGTGTGGCTGTACGGAGTGATGGTGGTCGGCGCCGTCTCACGGTCGGCCGTGCAGATCTCCACGCAGTTCGACAAGGCACCGCTCGCCTACGCGCTGTCCGCGGTGGCCGGTCTCGTCTACGGGTTCATCACGTACTCGCTCGTGCGCGGCGGCGAGAGGGCGCGCAGGGCGGCGCTGGTGTGCTGCGCCGCCGAGCTCGCGGGTGTGCTGATCGTCGGGACCTGGACGCTGGCCGAGCCCTCCGCCTTCCCCGACGCCACGGTGTGGTCGGACTACGGCATGGGCTATCTCTTCATCCCGGTCCTGCTGCCGCTGTCGGCGATGTACTGGCTGCGCAAGGCGCGTACGGCCACCGCCGTCTGACGGCCCGGCCGGAGCCGGCCGCGCTCAGGCGCTGGTTGCGTACGCGCCGGTGTCGGCACCCTTGGCCAGGGTGACCAGCGTCATGCGCTCGCCCACCCGCTCCTGGGAGACGGGCGCGTAGCCGTGCTTGCGGTACAGACGCAGGTTGCGCTCGCTGCGGTGGCCCGTGAACAGCTGGAAGGACTTGGCCGCTCCGCCGGCGCCGAGGCGGGTCTCGATGGCGTCGAGCAGACGTCCGCCCAGGCCGTGCCGCTGCATGCGGGGGTGCACGATGAGCTTGTTGATGCGGGCCGTGCCGTCGGCGTCGACGGCGCCGCGTACCGAGGCCACCACCTCGTCGCCGAGCCGGGCCACCAGTACGGTGCCGTCCGCCAGTTCCGCCCTGAGCGAGTCGAGCGGCTGGGTGAGCGGCTCGATGCCGTAGTCGCCGTACAGCTCGGCCTCGCTCTGATAGCAGAGGTACTGCAGCTTCAGGATCGATTCCGCATCCTGCTCGGTCGCCGCCGAGATGGTCACGCTCATGCCCATGTGTGCATGCCTCCCGCTCACCTGTTCCGGTCGTCCCCCACTCCTATCCCCGTCGTCAGCGGGCCGCAACCTCCGGCGTCAGCAATCGGCGAAGACATCCAAGACATCGGGAACGTTCCGGACCAAGACTGCCCTGTGAGATACCCAACTCACCTGCGATCTCCTGGTAGGTGAGGTCCTCGGGGGAGAGCAGGGCGGCCATCAGGCGCGGGCAGCGGCCGGGCAGCCGGCGTACCGCCGCGTGCAGCTCGCGACGGCGGAGGGCGGTCATCGTCCGCTGTTCCGGGCCGGAGCCGCTGTCGTCCGCGGGCTCGGTGGCGTAGGGCTGCTCGACGCGGGCCCTGCGGCGGCTGCGGCGGGCCTCCGAGCGCACGGCCCGGCGCACCCAGCCATGCGGGTCGGCGGGCGGTCCCGTCGTGTCCAGGCGTTCCAGCAGCCGCAGCCAGACGGCCTGTTCCAGGTCGCCCCGCTCGGCGCCGGAGGCGTGGGCCTCCGCCGACGCCTCGGCGGCGAGCAGCGGGCGCAGGGTGGTCACCAGCTCGTGGGTCATGTGCGGCACGACGCGGCCGCCCCGGCACGAGGTTGCCGGGGCGGCCGTTTCTCACCCCATCCGGGGTGAGCGGGTCCTCCGTTGACGGAGGGCGGGCGTCCGTCCCGTCCCGTGCCCCGGCAGGGCGGCGGCCCGGAGCGGTGGCCTCATCGCCCGAGGAAGTCCGCGCGGGCCAGCACCGCGGTGTCCGCGTTGTCGGAGAACACACCGTCGATGCCTGTCTCGAAGTAGACCTTGAAGGCGCCGAAGGGGTCCCCGTAGGCGTCCACGGCGGTGCCCTCGCGGAAGTCCGCGGGCAGGAAGGGGTTCTCGTTGCGCATGGTGTAGGGGTGCAGGATCAGGCCCGCGCGGTGCGCGTCGGCGACGAGGGTGGTCGGCCGGGTGAGGTTGCCGGCCGCGTCCTTCGGGATGACCAGGTCGAGCGTGGGGCCGATGCCCTGCGCGTACGAGGCGATCCACTTCAGGCCCGCCGGCGTGACGAGGTCGGCGACCGTGCGGGGATCGCCCGCCGCGACGAAGTCCCACGGGCGGGTGTTCGCGGCCGAGAGCAGCACGACGAGCGGGTTGCCGACGAGCTGGTCCAGCCGCTGGACGCTGCTCGGCTCGAAGGACTGGAGGATGACCGGCGAGTCCTTCTTGTCCTTGCCGTACTTGCGCAGCAGTTTCGCGACCCGCTCCTCCAGGCCGAGGCCGAGGGACCGGAAGTAGGTGGGGTGCTTGGTCTCGGGGTAGATCCAGACCTGCTTGCCGCGCCTGCGGGTCTGCTCGTCCTGCCAGCGGAGCACCTCCTCGAAGGTGGGGATCTCCCAGCGGCCGTTGTAGAGGGTGTTGTGCGGGCGGTTCGCGGGGATGCGCTCGACGGCCCGCAGGGTCTTCAGCTCGGCGAGGGTGAAGTCCTCGGTGAACCAGCCGGTGGTGGCGACCCCGTCGAGGGTCTTGGTGGTCTTGCGGCCGGCGAACTCGGGGTGCGCCGAGACGTCCGTGGTCCCGCCGATTTCCGGCTCGTGACGGCATACGAGGTGGCCGTCCTTGGTGGGCACCAGGTCACCCGCTTCGACGACGTCGGCACCCAGGTCGAGGGCGAGCTGGTACGAGCCGAAGGTGTGCTCGGGGCGGTAGCCGCTGGCTCCGCGGTGACCGATGACGGTCGGTCTGGGCAGACTCCGGTAGCCGCCGCCTCCGTGGCGTTCGTCCGCGCTCGCCGTGCCGGGCAGGCCGAGGGCCGCTCCGCCCGCCCCGAGCACCGCGGCTCCCAGCAGCGTCCGCCGCGCCGTGCCCCGCTCGTGACCGTTCGACTCCTGCGCCCGCATGAGCGCTCCTCCCGCCGTAGGTGCCTGCCTGTCGAAGCGGGACGATCGTAGGTGTCCCCGCGTGACGGGAGGGAGACCCGCGGCGGAACAGTGGGTGACCTCGGATCCCCCGCAGGATGCGGAACATGACGGTCCGTCGGCGTCGGCAGGGCGGTCGGGGGTAGGCGTGAGAGGGAGGGGGGCGTACGGCCCTTCGCCGGGCGCTCACCCGTTCGCCGGTACCCGCGCGCGACGTCCGTCACACCGGACCGCCCCGGTGTCAGCCGCTCACGGGCACACAACCGCAGGTAAACGTAGGTCAACAGTGCGTATCCGGTCGATGAACCCGATGTGCAATCGACCGGGAACCGCGAGTATCGTCCTCACCTGCACAGACTCCATACCGACCCCTTGACACCGGAGGGCCCGTTGTCCCGCTTCGCGCTCATCAAGGCAGTGCTCGGAACGATCATGCGCCTGATGTTCCGCCTAAGGGTGGAAGGCGTGGAGCACATCCCCGGCAAGGGTCCCGTGATCCTGGCCGGCAACCACCTCACGTTCATCGACTCGATGATCCTTCCGCTGGTCTGCGACCGCCAGGTGTTCTTCATCGGCAAGGACGAGTACGTCACGGGCAAGGGCCTCAAGGGCCGGCTCATGGCGTGGTTCTTCACCGGCACCGGCATGATCCCGGTGGACCGGGACGGCGCCAACGGCGGTGTGGCCGCGCTGATGACCGGCCGCCGTGTCCTGGAGGAGGGCAAGGTCTTCGGCATCTACCCCGAGGGCACCCGCTCCCCCGACGGCCGCCTGTACCGCGGCCGCACCGGCATCGCCCGGCTCACCCTGATGACCGGCGCCCCGGTCGTCCCGTTCGCGATGATCGGCACCGACAAGCTCCAGCCGGGCGGCGCGGGCATGCCGCGCCCGGGCAAGGTCACCGTCCGCTTCGGGCCGGCCATGGAGTTCTCGCGCTACGAGGGCATGGACCGCGACCGGTACGTGCTGCGCGCCGTCACCGACTCCGTGATGACCGAGGTCATGCGGCTCTCCGGCCAGGAGTACGTCGACATGTACGCCACCAAGGCGAAGGCCGCCTGACCCGTCGGCCGCGCGAAGGCCTCCCGCTCTTCGCCCCGCGCCACGACATCGCGAACGGGTGGGCCCCGGCCGGAAGCTTCCGGCCGGGGCCCACCCGTTCGCGTGCCGTCGGAGCCTGCGCCCGGCCCCTCAGGACGGACCGGGCTCCGCCGAACCGCCCCGCGCCCGGGAACCTCGGCCGCGCCCCCGCGTCCCCTCCTACACCTCCAGCCTCTGGCCGCGCAGCAGGAACCAGGCCGCCACCGCGGTGGCGAGCAGGACGACCGCGCCCGCGGCGGAGGCGAGGGCCAGACCGTCCACGAAGGACTCCCTGGCCGCGGTCAGCAGCGCCTCGGCGGTGTGCTCGGGGAGGCTTCCGGCGGCCTCCACCGCTCCGCCCAGCGAGTCGTGCGCCTGGGCCGGCGTGCCCGCGGGACCGGTGAAGCCCGCGTAGACACCGGTCACGACGGAGCCGAGCAGGGCGATGCCCAGGGCCGCGCCGAGTTCGTACGCCGTCTCGGAGACCGCGGACGCGGCGCCCGCCTGCTCCTTGGGCACGGCGGAGAGGATGACGTCGGCGGTGACGGTGAACGAGAAGCCCGCGCCGACGCCGACGACCAGCAGGGCCGCGCCGAGCAGCGGATAGCCGGTGGACCGGTCCAGCACGGTGAGCGCGCCGAGCGCGAGACCCACCGCGGCGAGTCCGCCGGACACGACGGACCGCACGGAGAATCGCCGCGCGAACCGTCCCGCGACCAGACCCGCCGCCACCGCGCCCACGGCGGCGGGGACTTCGGCCAGTCCCGCCTCGAACGGCCCGCGTCCCTGCACGAGTTGCAGGTACTGGGAGAGGAAGAACACGAGCCCGGACATGCCGAGCACGGTGAACAGGTCGGCGAGCACCGCGCCCGAGAATCCCCGGTTGCGGAACAGGCGCACGTCCAACAGCGGCGCGGGAAGCGTCAGTTGGCGGCGGACGAACCAGAAGAGGGCGCCCGCGCCGAGCAGGCCCGCGGCGAGTGCCCCGCCGCCCGGCCCGTGCGCGGCGAGCTCCTTCACCGCGTACACCACACCGATGACTCCGACGAGCGAGAGCGTCACGCTGATCAGGTCCCAGGGCCCGGGGTTCGGGCTCTTCGACTCGGGGAGCAGCCTGCGCCCGACGAGGACGAGGACCACCATCACGGGAAGGTTGATGAGGAAGACCGAACCCCACCAGAAGTGTTCGAGCAGAAAGCCGCCCACCACGGGGCCCACCGCCGTGCCCGCGGAGGCCGTCGCGCCCCAGATGCCGATGGCGAGGCTGCGTTCGCGCGAGTCGTGGAAGATGTTGCGGATCAGGGCCAGGGTGGCGGGCATCAGGGTCGCGCCCGCGACGCCGAGCAGCGCCCGCGCCAGGATCATCGTCTCGGGTGTCGTGGCATAGGCGTTGAGCACGGATATCAGGCCGAACGCCGTGGCGCCGGCCAGCAGCAGCCTCTTGCGGCCGATGCGGTCGCCGAGGCTGCCCATGGAGACGAGCAGACCGGCGATGACGAAGGAGTAGACGTCACCGATCCACAGCAGCTGGGTGCCCGAGGGTTCGAGGTCCTCGCTGATGTACGGGGTCGCGAGGCCGAGAACGGTCGCGTCGACGGCCACCAGCAGCACGGCGAGGACGAGGACGCACAGCGCGAGCCAGCGGCCCGGACGCTTCGGCGTCTGCGTCACCACCGCCGGCCGCAGGGTGCTGGTCATGGTTCCTCTCTCCTGAGCGCGCCGCCGAGCAGCAGCTCGACGATCATGTGGTGGAAGTCCTTGGCCGCGACCCGGCCCTCGGCCACGGCCCAGGACGCCGAGGCCATCAGTCCGTAGAGCGCCTCGGTGAGCCAGGCGGGGCTGAGGTCGATGCGGAACTCGCCGCCCTGCTGGCCGCGCCGGAACAGCGCGGCCATCCGGGCGTCGAGCCGGGCCCAGCCCTCGTGCTGCCCGTCGCCCTCGAAGAGCTGGTTCTCCGTATAGAGGAAGGCGAGCAGTCCGGCCGCCTTCTCCAGCTCCCCCACCAGGCGGCGCACGGCCTCCTGGGCGGTGCCCTCGTCGAGACGGGCCGCGTCCAGGGCGGCCTCGCACTCCTCGATGCCGAGTGCCTCCAGCGCGCGTACGAGCGCGTCACGGCCGGCGAACTGGCGGTGCAGCGTGGCCCGGCTGATCCCGGCGGCCTTGGCGACCTCGTCCATCGTCGCGGTGGATTTCCGGGTGAGCAGGGCGGCTGCGCTGCGCAGCAGGTGATCACGGTCGACAGCCATGACGCAACAGTACTGCATATGAGACAACATTGTCTCATCCGGCGCGTGTACGTCTCACGATTCTGGACGCCCAGGGTTGCTCAGTGCCAGGGGAGCTGTCCGCGTAGGTCCCAGTACGCCCGGGGTTCCTCCACGAGGGCGGCGAGCCGGGCGAGCTGGTCGTCGTCGAGGTCGACGACCGCGGCGTGCAGGTTCGAGGCGAGCTGGTTGGCGGTGGCCGCCCCCGAGAGCACGACCCCGGACCAGGGCTGCCGCAGGATCACCGCGAGGGCGACCGCGTCGCAGCCGAGGGAGGTCTCCGCGGCGACGGCGCGCAGTGCCTCCGGCGCGCGGGGACCGGCGAGCCGGCCATTGCCCATGCCCTCCTTGACGATCACCGTGAGCCCGGCGTCGTGGGCCTCGGCGAGCGCCGGGGCGGCGGAGGTCTCCAGGATGTTGTACGTGGACTGGACGGTACGGAAGAGCGGCTCGCCGTCGACCGTGACGGCGAGCGCGGCACGGATCGTCTCCGCCTGGGCGGGTCCGCTGGTGGAGAAGCCGATCGACAGGCCCTGGGCGGCCGCGTCGGCGAGGGCCGCGTGCAGTTCCTTGTCGGTGAGCGCCGGGCTGTCCGGGGTCACCGAGTGGATCTGGTAGAGGTCGAGCCGGTCGCCGAGCAGCTCCGCGGTCTCGGCGCGCTGTCGCTCGTACATGGCGAGGCCGTGGTCCTTGACCTCGTGCGCCTCGGCGTCGGTGCGCCAGTCGGCCGTGTAGGCGTAGCCCCACTTGCTGCCGATGACGACGTCGTCGACGTCCGGGCGGCCCTTCAGCCAGCCGGCGAGGAACTCCTCGGAACGGCCGTAGGAGCGGGCCACGTCGAAGTAGCGCACGCCCTGGGCGTAGGCGGCTTCGAGGAGTTCGTGGGTGCGCTCGCGCAGGGCGTCGACACTGCGGTCGGCCGGGAGGTCCTCCTCGCGCCCGAGGTTGATGTAGCCGGGGCGGCCCACCGCGGCGAGCCCCAGGCCGAGGTGGGCGGTGGGAGTCGTCGCTGAGGCGAGACGTGCGAAGGGCATCGCGGCTCCGTTCGGTCGGCTCCTTTACGGCTCCCGGCCAACGTAACCCGCGACACCCTCCGTCGTCGGCACCCGCCCCCACCCGCGGACCGTGTCCGCTCCGCGGGCGGGGCAGGGTGGCGTCGCGCTACTTCTTCCGCCTGGCCGTCGCCCACGTCTGCTGCGCGGCGACGTCCGCCTTGATCTCGGCGAGCTGGACGGCGACGGCGCTCGGTGCCGTACCGCCGCGGCCGTCGCGGGAGGCCAGGGCTCCGGGGACGTCGAGGACGGTCCGCACCTCCGGCGTCAGGTGCGCCGAGATCTTCGCGAACTGCTCGTCGGTCAGCTCGTCCAGTTCCTTGCCGTCCGCCTCGGCGACCTTCACGCACTCGCCCGCGACCTCGTGCGCGACACGGAAGGGCACGCCCTGCCTGACCAGCCACTCGGCGATGTCGGTGGCGAGCGAGAAGCCGGCCGGGGCCAGCTCCTCCATGCGCTCGCGGTGGACGGTCAGCGTGGCCATCATCCCGGTGAAGGCGGGGAGCAGGACCTCCAGCTGGTCACAGGAGTCGAAGACCGGCTCCTTGTCCTCCTGGAGGTCGCGGTTGTACGCGAGGGGCAGCGCCTTGAGCGTGGCCATCAGCCCGGTCAGATTGCCGATCAGGCGGCCCGACTTGCCGCGTGCCAGCTCGGCGATGTCCGGGTTCTTCTTCTGCGGCATGATCGACGAGCCGGTGGAGAACGCGTCGTGGAGGGTGACGAAGGAGAACTCCTTCGTGTTCCAGATGATGATCTCCTCGGCGATCCGGGAGAGGTTCACACCGATCATCGCGGTGACGAAGGCGAACTCCGCCACGAAGTCCCGGGAGGCCGTGCCGTCGATGGAGTTGGCGACGCTGCCGTGCTCGAATCCGAGGTCCTTCGCCACCGCCTCCGGGTCGAGGCCGAGGGAGGAACCGGCCAGCGCGCCGGAGCCGTACGGCGAGACGGCCGTCCGCTCGTCCCACTGCCGCAGCCGTTCCGCGTCCCGGGACAGGGACTGGACGTGGGCCAGGACGTGATGCGCGAACAGCACGGGCTGGGCGTGCTGGAGGTGGGTGCGCCCCGGCATCGCCACGTCCGGGTGGGCCTCCGCCAGACCGATCAGCGCTTCCTGGAGGTCGGCGATCAGACCGCCGATGATCCGGGCGTGGTCGCGCAGGTACATCCGGAAGAGCGTGGCCACCTGGTCGTTGCGGGAGCGGCCGGCGCGGAGCTTGCCGCCGAGGTCGGGGCCGAGGCGCTCAAGGAGGCCGCGTTCCAGGGCGGTGTGGACGTCCTCGTCGGCGATCGTGCCCACGAAGGAGCCGTCGGCGACGTCCGACTCCAGCCGGTCGAGGCCCTCGGTCATGCGCGTGAGCTCGTCCTCGGTGAGCAGGCCCGCCTTGTGCAGCACGCGCGCGTGGGCACGCGAACCGGCGATGTCGTACGGCGCGAGGCGCCAGTCGAAGTGGACCGAGGCGGACAGCTTGGCCAGGGCCTCGGCGGGACCGTCGGCGAACCGTCCGCCCCAGAGCCGGACGTCACCGCTGTTGCTGCTCACTTGCGTTACTCCTCGAAAGGTGTGGATGTGCCACCGCCTCCCCACGCGTGCGTGAGGAGGCGGCTGCAAGGCTAGTGCTCGGGAGGCTTCGAGGCGGCGGACACGACACGGCCGCGCCAAGTCCCGTACGGCTTAACCCAGATCCCGCTTGGCGGCGATCTTCGACGACAGGCTGTAGATGTCGATGAAGCCCTTGGCCGCGGCCTGGTCGAAGGTGTCGCCGGTGTCGTACGTGGCGAGGTCGAAGTCGTAGAGCGAGGTGTCGGAGCGCCGGCCCGTGACGACCGCGCGGCCGCCGTGCAGGGTCATCCGGATGTCGCCGTTGACGTGCTGGCTGGCCTCGTCGATGAAGCCGTCCAGGGCGCGCTTGAGCGGGGAGAACCACTGGCCGTCGTAGACCAGTTCGCCCCAGCGCTGCTCGACCTGCCGCTTGTAGCGGGCGAGTTCACGCTCGACCGTGACGTTCTCCAGCTCCTGGTGCGCGGTGATCAGCGCGATCGCGCCCGGAGCCTCGTACACCTCACGGGACTTGATGCCCACGAGCCGGTCCTCGACCATGTCGATCCGGCCGATGCCCTGGGCGCCGGCGCGCTCGTTGAGCTGCTGGATCGCCTGGAGCACACTGACGGGCTTGCCGTCGATGGCGACCGGGACGCCCTGCTTGAAGGTGATGATCACCTCGTCTGCCTCGCGGTGCTCGGCCGGGTTCGAGGTGTACTCGTAGATGTCCTCGATCGGCGCGTTCCAGATGTCCTCCAGGAAGCCCGTCTCGACCGCGCGCCCGAAGACGTTCTGGTCGATGGAGTACGGGGACTTCTTGGTGGTGGCGATCGGGAGCTGCTTCTCCTCGCAGAACGCGATCGCCTTGTCCCGGGTCATCGCGTAGTCACGGACGGGCGCGATGCACTTGAGGTCGGGGGCGAGGGCGACGATGCCGGCCTCGAACCGCACCTGGTCGTTGCCCTTGCCGGTGCAGCCGTGGGCGACCGTGGTGGCGCCGTGCTTCTGGGCGGCGGCGACGAGGTGCTTGACGATCGTCGGCCGGGAGAGGGCGGAGACCAGCGGGTAGCGGTCCATGTAGAGGGCGTTGGCCTTGATCGCCGGGAGGCAGTACTCATCGGCGAACTCGTCCTTGGCGTCCGCGACCTCGGCCTCGACGGCACCGCAGGCGAGTGCTCGCTTGCGGATGACGTCCAGGTCCTCGCCGCCCTGGCCGACGTCGACCGCAACGGCGATGACCTCGGCGCCCGTCTCCTCGGCGATCCAGCCGATGGCGACGGAGGTGTCCAGACCGCCCGAGTAGGCGAGTACGACGCGCTCGGTCACGGGATTCTCCTCACAGTGCATTCGCTGACATGCATGAGTATGCAGCACTCTGCATGGTTCGTCAATCGCGGCCCGCGGGGCGGCGGAATCCTCCGGGCTCCGGGCGGCACGTTCCGCACGCACGCGGCCGACGAATCTCGCGGGGGCTTGAACACCCGAAACCGCTTTCGCGTATCTCCCGCTGAACGCAGGCGCCGCGTTCGCGCACGACAGGCACACGAACGACGGCCGACCGGACGAACACCGGCCGGTCGTCCGCCCCCGACCCGAGTGAGGATTCCGCATGTCCAGGGCTCTTCCGAAGTACAACAAGCGGCGCGTCGTGATGATCGGCGGAGCCTCCGCCGTCGTACTGTCCGCGGCGGTGATCGCCGGCAGCGCCCTGGCGGGCGAGTCGCACGACACCGCGCAGAACGCCACGACGAAGGCCGCCGCGAACACGGTGAACTGCCCGGCGGTCGCCCCGAGCCTGCCCGCGGTCCCCGCCTCCGCGAAGGCCGAGGTCGACCGCAACCTCGCCCTGCTGGACACCCAGATCGCCGAGGCGAACAAGCGACTGGCCGACACCGTCGGACAGGGCGGCGCGAACTTCGTCCAGAACGCGATCCTCGGCCCGCTCAAGGACAAGCGGGTCTCCACCATCGACCGCATCGCGATCTCCATCGGCCGCACCGCCGCCAAGCCGCAGGGTCTGGACGCGCTCGCGCCCTGCACCCTCGGCGCCGCGGGCGCGGCCGCCGGCGGTGCGGGCGCGGCCTCCACCGCGCCGAGCGCGCCGGCCACGGCACAGGCGGGCGGGGCCGACACCGGAGCGGGTGCCGCCGCCGGCACCATCACCTGCCCGGACGTCGCCTCGCGACTGCCCGCCGTGCCGGCCTCCGCGAAGGCCGAGGTCGACCGCAACCTCGCCCTGCTGAACACCCAGATCGCCGAGGCGAACAAGCGACTGGCCGACACCGTCGGACAGGGCGGCGCGAACTTCGTCCAGAACGCGATCCTCGGCCCGCTCAAGGACAAGCGCGCCTCCACCATCGACCGCATCGCGATCTCCATCGGCCGCACCGCCGCCAAGCCCACCGGACTGGACACCCTCGCCGCCTGCACGCTCAGCAAGTGATCCGAGCCGCGAACGACCGCCCCGCCGGCAAGGGCCGGGGCGGTCCGCGGGTTCCGGCGGTGCCCCTGAACGACGCCGCCGGGACCCGCAACCCCTGAGACAGGCGAAAGGTTTTCCCCGATAATCGTTAGACATGGGAAAGACCTATGAACGCATCGACGGCCGCCTCCGCACCTTCATCGAGGCACAGCCCCTCTTCTTCACCGCGACCGCGCCCCTGTCCGAGGACGGCACGGTCAACCTCTCCCCCAAAGGGCTCACCGGCTCGTTCGCCGTTCTCGACGAACTGACCGTGGCCTATCTGGACTTCGCCGGGAGCACCGCGGAGACCATCGCGCACCTGCGCGAGAACGGCCGGATCACCCTGATGTGGTGCGCGTTCCAGGGCCCGCCCAACATCGTGCGGGTGCACGGCCGCGGCGAGCCGGTCTTCCGCGACGACCCGCGCTTCGCGGAACTCCTCACCCACTTCGCCGGCATCGACCCGACCACGCACGGGCTGCGCGCGATCATCGTCGTGACGGCCGAGCTCATCCGCGACTCCTGCGGCTACGCGGTGCCCTACATGTCCTACGACGAGGACCGCGACCTGCACGGCAGGCGCTTCGCGCGCGAGGACGACGCCTCGCTGAGCGCGTACTTCACCAAGAAGGAGCACATCGCGACGAGCCTGGACGGACTTCCCGGGCTGCCGCTGCCGTTGCCCCCCAGTACGGTCTGAGCCATGCGCCTCGGAGCCGCCGCCCTCGCGTCCGTGTCCCTGCTCGCCCTGGCCCCGAGCGGGCCGCCGCCCGTCGCCGTACTGCCCTCGCGGCTGGCCGACACCGGCGGCGGGAGCCAGATCCTCACCGCCGAGGCACCGCGCGAGAGCGCGACCTCGGGGACCCTCACGTGGTGGGATCTGCGGGGCGGGCGCTGGGTGCGGGCCGGCTCCGCGCCCGCGCGGTTCGGGGCGCGCGGACTCGTCGAGGGCGGAGCCCGGCGCCAGGGCACGAACACGACACCCACGGGGCTGTACGAGCTGCCGTACGCGTTCGGGACCCGGGCGGCGCCGGACGGGACCTCGATGCGCTACCGCCGGGTGAACCAGGACTCCTGGTGGTGCCAGGACAACGCGTCCCGGTCGTACAACCGGTGGGCCGAGCCGCGCCCCGCGGACTGCCGGGCCGGGGAGTCGGAGCATCTGATCGCCTACGAGAAGCAGTACGCGTACGCCCTCGTCATCGGGTTCAACTACGCGCGGCCGGTGCGGGGGCGGGGCGCGGGGATCTTCCTGCACGTCGACGGGAGCGGGCCCACGGCCGGTTGCGTGTCCGTGCCGGCGGACGCGATGCGGCGGATCCTCGCGTGGGCCGATCCCGCGCGCAGGCCGCACATCGCCATCGGCACGACGGGCGGGACGACGGCGGTCACCCGGTACTGACGGCGCCGAGGGAGCGGCGGCGACCCGGTGGGGCCGTGGTTCAGGCCGCGGGGATGCCGACCGTGAACGTGGTCGCTCCCGGGCCGCTCTCCAGGGTGACCGTGCCGCCGTGTGCCTCGACCACGGCCGCGACGATCGACAGGCCGAGCCCGGCCCCGCCGCCGGAGCCGTCGGCGCGGCGGCGGTCCGCGCGGGTGAAGCGCTCGAAGACGCCGGGCCGGACCTCCTCGGGAACCCCGGGGCCGTCGTCGTGGACCCTCAGCACGGCCTCCTCGCCGGCCCGCTCCAGGGACACCGTCACCCGGGTGCCCGCGGGCGTGTGGACCCGCGCGTTGGCCAGCAGATTGGCCGAGACCTGCTGGAGCCGGTGCGCGTCGCCCGTCACGATCACCGGCTCCTCCGGCAGTTCCAGGACCCAGCGGTGGCCGGGGCCCGCCGCGCGGGCGTCGGTGACCGCGTCGAGGACGAGGTGGGTGAGGTCGACGGGAAGGCGTTCCAGAGGGCGGCCCGCGTCGAGGCGGGCCAGCAGCAGCAGGTCGTCGACCATCTCGCCCATGCGCGCGGACTCGGCGGCGATCCGTTCGAGGGCGCGCGTCACCTTCGGGGGCACCGGGCCGGGGTGCAGCAGTGCCAGCTCGGCGTGGCCGCGGACCGAGGCGACCGGGGTGCGCAGTTCGTGGCTGGCGTCGGCGGCGAAGGTGCGCAGCCGTTCCTCGCTCGCGTGCCGCTTGGTGAGCGCGTCCTCGACATGGCCGAGCATGCGGTCGAAGGCGCCGGCGACACGGCCCACCTCGCTGCGCGGGTCCGATCCGGGCGCCCGTGGGGGCAGTGCCACCTCGCCACTGGCGAGCGGGAGTTCGCTCACCCGGGTGGCGGTCGCGGCGACCCGGTTCAGCGGTCGGAACGACCAGCGCACCCACAGGGCTCCGGCGACCCCGGCGACCACGAGGGCCACGCCGAAGACCAGGGCGGCGACGAGTTCCAGACGGTGGACGGCCGCGTCGACCGGCTCCGTGGGCAGCCCGGTGACCAGCACGTCACCGTCCTTTCCGGGTACCGCGAGGACGCGGTAGCCGCCCAGGGCCGAAAGACGGACGGTGTGGGCCCGGCCGTCCACCGGCACCGCGGCCAGGACCGCCTCGTCGTGAGCGGTCGGATCCACGTTCCGCAGGGCCGTGCCGGAGCCTGGCGGCACAACGGCGGCGTTGGTGACGTCGTCGCCGACCAGGCGTGCTCCGAACGTGCCGGTGGCCTGACGCCGGGTGTCGCCGTGTTCGTCTCCGTCGTGGTCGGACGGCCTGCCGGACGGCATCGCCGAACCGTGCTCCAGGCTCGCCGCGAACCGCGGCCCGGCTTCCTGGAGCTGCTGGTCGAGGCGGCCGGTCAGGAAGCCGTCCAGCTCGTAGACCGCGGCCACGCCGACGGCCGCGCAGCTCACGGCCAGGAGCACCACGAGGCCGGCGGTGAGGCGGGCGCGCATCGTGCGGGGTCGCGGCAGCGCGCGCAGAGCCGCCGTGAGCCGGGCCCACCAGCGCCTGGCCCCGGCCCGGTCCCTCGTGTCGGGCTTCACCGGCCCACCACGGGCTTGATGACGTACCCGGAGCCCCGGACCGTGTGGATCATCGGGTCCCGGCCCGCGTCGACCTTCTTGCGCAGGTAGGAGATGTACAGCTCGACGACATGGGCCTGGCCCCCGAAGTCGTACGACCAGACGCGGTCGAGGATCTGCGCCTTGCTGAGCACGCGGCGCGGGTTGCGCATCAGGAAGCGCAGCAGCTCGAACTCGGTCGGCGACAGCTCGACCAGGTCGCCGCCCCGGGTCACCTCCCGGGCCTCCTCGTCCATCGACAGGTCCCCGACGACGAGCCGCGGGCCCTCGTCGGCACGGCGGGCCATACCGGCACGGCGCAGCAGTCCGCGCAGCCGGGCGACGACCTCTTCCAGGCTGAACGGCTTGGTGACGTAGTCGTCGCCGCCCGCCGTGATGCCGGCGATGCGGTCCTCCACCGCGTCCCGTGCGGTGAGGAAGAGGACGCAGACGTCCGGCAGCACGGTGTGCAGGTCGCGCAGCACGGCGAAGCCGTCGGTGTCCGGGAGCATCACGTCGAGGACGACGGCGTCGGGCAGCAGCTCGCGCGCCCTCGCGGCGGCCGAGGCGCCGTCGCAGGCGGTGCGGACCTCCCAGCCCTCGTAGCGCAGCGCGCCGGACAGGACCTCGGCCAGGTCCGGATCGTCGTCGACGACGAGGACACGCACGGAGGTGCCGTCGGGCCGGGTGAGCGAGGGCGGCCTGCCGGCCCCGCGGGACCGGACAGCACCGGCGCCGGGGTCACCGACGGCACGGGACACCGGGCGCCGGGGAGTACCGGGTGCCGGGTCACGGGGAGTACCGGGGGCCGGGTCGCGGAGAGCGCCGGAGTCCGGGTCCCGGGAGAGGCCGGGGGCCGGGTCCCGGGAGGGGTCGGGGTCTGGGGCGGGAGTGTTCATGTCGCCTTCCAGCATCGCTCCTCCCGGCGGCCGCTCCCCGCCCCGCGACCTCTGAGTTCCCTATGAGTCGGCGCGGAAGGGACCGGTTCAGAGCCTCCTCAGAGGTTCACCGCGCACAGTTCCTTCCGGACGGCACGAAAGAAGGGCGTACAGATGACCACGGTGTACGAGCGGGCGGCTCACCCGCGCACGAAGCGGGGAGGCGGGCGGCCCCGGCCCTCGCCCGCCGGGCCGCTGCTCGTCCTGCTGTGGGCGGGAGCGGCCGGAGTTCTCGCCCTGTGGTGGACCGACACACGGTCGGTGGTGGGCCTGGCCGGCTGGCTGACGGACGCCGGGCGGATCGCCGGGCTGCTGTGCGGCTACGGCTGCGCCGTCGTGGTGGCGCTCATGGCGCGGGTCCCGCTCCTGGAGCGGCGCGTCGGCTCCGACCGGGTGGCCCGCTGGCACGCCATGGCCGGCCGGTACACGATCTGCCTGCTGGTCGCGCACGTGACACTGATCCTCTTCGGCTACGCGGCCCAGGACGGGACCGGCATCGTCCACGAGACGCTCAGCGTGGTGTTCGACTATCCGGACATGCTCAAGGCGACGACCGGCACGGTCATCCTGTTCGCCGTCGGGATCACCTCGGCACGCCTGGCCCGCCGCCGGATCAGTCACGAGTTCTGGTACTACACGCACCTGCTGACGTACGCGGCGGTCTTCCTGGCCTTCTTCCACCAGCTCGCGCTCGGCTCCGACTTCGTCGGCGACGCGGCGGCGCGGGCCGCCTGGTACACCCTCTACCTCGGTACGGCCGGGCTCGTCGTGTGGTTCCGGCTGCTCGCCCCCGTACGGCTCAACCGGCGCCACCGGCTCCGCGTGGAGTCCGTGCACCGGGAGTCCCCCGGGGTCTTCTCCCTCGTGATCCGCGGGGAGCGCCTGGACGAACTGGACGCGCGGGCCGGCCAGTTCTTCCGCTGGCGCTTCCTCGCCGACGGAATGCGGTGGACCTCGACGCCGTACTCCCTGTCGGCACCGCCCCGTCCCGACCGGATGCGGATCACGGTGAAGGCACTCGGCGACCACAGCGCGGCCGTGGGAACGCTGCGCCCCGGCACCCGGGTGTGGGCGGAGGGACCCTACGGCTCGCTGACGGCGGACCGGAGCACGGCGCCGAAGTCCCTGCTGGTGGCGGGCGGTGTCGGCATCACACCGCTGCGCGCCCTGTTCGAGACCCTGCCCGGCCGGCTCACGCTCATCTACCGGGCGCGCACGGCCGAGGACCTGGCGCTGGGCGGCGAGCTGGAGGACATCGCGCGGTGGCGCGGGGCCCGCGTCCTGTACGCGCTCAACGCCGCCGACGGCACCCGGCCGCGGCTCACCGCCGAGTCGCTGCGCGAGACCCTGCCCGACATCGCCGAGCACGACGTCTATCTGTGCGGACCTCCCGCGATGGCGCGGGAGCTGTACGGGGAGCTGCGCGCGGCGGGTGTCCCCGACCGCCGAATCCACCACGAGTCGTTCGAGCTGTGAGGCCGCCGTGCACGCCCTGAAGAAGAACCGTCCGCTGCGCCGGGTGACGCTGGCGGCCGCCGCCACGGTCACCGGTTTCGTCCTGCTGCTGTCGCTGAAGCCGCACACAGCTCCGACAGCGGCCGACGCCGCGTCGTCCGCGGGCCGTTCCCCGTCCTCGTCCTCGTCCTCGGGAAGCTCCTCAGGGGACTCCTCGGGAGCGTCCGGGGGCTCGAAGAGCACGGGGACGGGGACCGTCACCGGCGACTCGGTGCAGACCCGTTGGGGACCCGTCCAGGTGCGGATCACGCTGAAGGACGGCAAGATCACCGAGTCCGCCGCGGTCGTCTATCCTTCGGACAATCCCAAGGACCAGGAGATCAACGGTTACGCGCTTCCACAGCTCAGGCGCGAGACGCTGGCCGCGCAGAGCGCCCAGATCGACTCGGTGTCCGGAGCCACGTACACCAGTGACGGATACAGGCAGTCGCTCCAGTCCGCACTGGACTCGGCGGGCCTCTGAACGCACGGGCGTCGTGGACCGTATCTCTGGGCCAGGGGGCCACTCCCCTCACCCCGTCTCTCCAGGACGAACACGGAGGAACCGTGTCCACGATCGCCGGTGGTCGCGCCGCGCGGCGCCAGACCATGCGCCGAATCCGCCCTCGCCGCTCGCCCGCCGTCCCGCTGTTGATCGCCGTATGGGCCGGCGCCGCCGGGGTCCTCTGGCTGTGGTGGAACAACACCCCGTCCATCGCGGACAACAACAGCAGGATCCTCAACGCCGGCCGCATCACCGGGCTGCTCGCCGGATATCTGATGGCCCTCGTGGTGCTGCAGATGGCCCGCGTCCCCGCCCTTGAACGCCGGGTGGGATCCGACCGGGTGGCGCGCTGGCACGCGATGACCGGCCGCTACACGATCTGCCTGGTCCTCGCCCATCTCTTCCTGACGATGTGGGGCTACGCCCTTCAGTCCGGCAAGGGCCTCGGCGGGATCGTGCAGCAGACCGTCGACTCGGTCAACCAGCTGCCCGACATGGGCAAGGCCGCGATCGGCACGGGTCTGCTCGTGCTCATCGGGTTCATATCCGTCGGCTGGCTCCGGCGGCTGATCCCGTACGACACCTGGTACCACGTCCACCTGCTGACGTACGCCGCGGTGTTCCTGACGTTCTGGCACCAGCTCTCCACCGGCAACGACTTCGCGGTGGAACCGGTCGCCAAGACCGTCTGGTACGGGCTCTACGGATCGGTGACCGCGCTGGTCGTCTGGTACCGAATCCTTTCTCCGATCCGGCTGAACCTGAAGCACCGGATGCGGGTCCAGGCGGTCATCGAGGAGACGCCCGGCATCGTGTCGGTGCTGATCAGCGGACGCAAGCTGCACCGGATGGGCGCCGAGGCCGGACAGTTCTTCCGCTGGCGCTTCCTGGCACCTGGGATGCGGTTCAGCTCCCACCCGTACTCGCTCTCGGCGGCGCCCCGCCCCAACATGCTGCGCATCACCGTGAAGGCGATCGGCGACCACAGTTCCGCCCTGCGCGACCTGGAGCCCGGCACCCGGGTCTGGGCCGAGGGCCCCTACGGCGCGCTGACCGCCGGAAAGCGCAGCCGCGGCAAGGTGCTCCTGGTGGCGGGCGGCGTCGGCATCACCCCGATGCGGGCCCTGTTCGAGACCCTTCCCGGCGCGTCCGGCGACCTCACGCTGCTCTACCGGGCCAACACCACCCAGGACCTGGCCCTGTGGGACGAGCTGGCCGCCATCTCCAAGGAGCGCGGGGCGCGTCTGATGTACGCGGTGAACAGCCCCGAGGGCGAACGTCCCGACATCTCGGCGGAGTCGCTGCGCCGCAAACTGCCCGACATCGACCACCACGACGTCTTCATGTGCGGGCCGCCCGGCTTCGCCCAGGAGGTGTACGCGGCACTGCGCGGCGCGGGCGTCCCCGCCCGCCGCATCCATCACGAGTCGTTCGAGATGTGAGCGACGGGAGTCAGGAACGATGAAGACCAATCACCCCATCCGCCGGTTCGTGCTGGCGAGCGCCGCCACCGTGTCCGGGATCGTGCTGCTGCTGGCGCTCAAGCCGGCGACCGACCCCGCCGCCGCGTCGGCGCAGGCCGGTGCGGCGCCCCAGCAGACGGCGGCCGGTCAGGGAGCCCCGCAGGGCGGCACCGCTCAGCAGTCGGGTACCGCCACCGTCCTCGGTGACGTGGTGCAGACCGAGTACGGGCCGGTCCAGGTGCAGCTCACCATGAGCGGCGGCAAGATCACCAAGGCGGACGCGGTCCAGGCGCCCAAGGGCGGGACCAGCGATCAGAAGACCGCCCTCTCGGTGCCCAAGCTCAACCAGGAGACCCTCGCCGCGCAGAGCGCCGACATCGACGCCGTCTCGGGGGCGACCTACACCAGCGGCGGCTACAAGAAGTCCCTCCAGTCGGCCCTGGACAAGGCGAAGGCCGCCGGCGGCACAGCGGGCTCCTCCGGGTCCTCGGGCACGGCCGGGGCGTCCCCTGCGGCACCCGCCGCGCAGGCGCGCGTCGTCACCGGCACCGTGTCCGACACCCAGTACGGGCCCGTCCAGGTCCGGCTCACCCTCGACGGCAAGAAGATCACCAAGGCCGAGGCGGTCCAGGCACCCTCGGGCGGGACCAGCTCCCAGAAGACCGAACTCGCGGTGCCCAAGCTGAACCAGGAGGCCGTCGCCGCGGGCAGCGCCCAGATCGACACCGTCTCCGGCGCGACCTACACGAGCGAGGGCTACAAGAAGTCCCTGCAGTCGGCTCTGGACAAGGCCGGTGTCTGAGCCCACGCAGGACGCACCGCAGGAGCTGCGCCACGCCGAGGAGGTGATGGGCACGGTCTTCTCCTTCGACGTGCGCGGCGGCGAACCCGCGGCCGTGCGGACGGCGTTGGAGGAGGCGGTCACCCAACTGCACCGCGTGGACGCGGTGTTCAGTACCTATCGCGAGGAAAGCCAGATCTCGCGGCTGGTGCGCGGAGAGCTCACCGTCGAGGAGTGCGACCCGGAGGTCGCCGAGGTGCTCGCCCTGGGCGCCGAGGCGGAACGGGTCAGCGACGGCTGGTTCAGCACGCGCTACGAGGGCCGGCTCGACCCCACGGGGATCGTCAAGGGCTGGGCGGCGGAGCGCGCCGCCCTGAGTCTCACCGCCGCCGGGGCGAGCGGAGTGAGCGTCAACGGCGGCGGCGACGTCCAGCTCTGCGGCGTCCCCGGGCCGCACCGCCCCTGGCGGGTGGGCGTGTCCGATCCGCTCCGCCCGGGCTCCCTCGCCGCGGTGGTCTCCGCGGCAGGCGTCGACCGGCTGGCCGTCGCGACCTCGGGCACCGCCGAACGCGGCGCCCATATCGTCGACCCGCGCACGGGCAGGTCGGCGGTCACCGACCTGCTGGCCGTGACGGTGGTGGGCCCCCGGCTGACCTGGGCGGACGCCTGGGCGACCGCCGCCTTCGCGATGGGCTCGCGGGCGGGCCTCGACTGGCTGGAGTCGCTCCCGGACGTGGAGGCGCTGCTCATCACGGCCGGCAACGAGGTCAGATGCACGGGAGGCCTCGCCCAGCGCCTTGGGTGACCGGCACCCGTTCCCGGGCGCGGCCCCCGGCGAACCCGCGTCGGCGCGTACGACGGTGGAGGCGCACCCCGCTCCGGGGTGCGCCTCCACCGTCGTACGTGTCAGTGATCGTTCTGGGCCAGTCGCAGCATGTGGTCGGCCAGCGCCTGGCCGCCCGTCGCGTCGCGGCTGATCAGCATCAGGGTGTCGTCCCCCGCGATCGTGCCCAGCACGTCGTGCAGCTCCGCCTGGTCGATCGCCGACGCGAGGAACTGCGCGGCGCCCGGCGGGGTGCGCAGGACCACGAGGTTCGCCGAGGCCTCCGCGGAGATCAGCAGCTCCGAGGAGAGCCGGCGCATCCGCTCCTCCTTCGCCGACTCCCCCAGCGGTGCGCGCGGAGTGCGGAAACCGCCCTCGCTCGGCACCGCGTAGATGAGGTCGCCGTCGTTGTTGCGGATCTTCACCGCGTTCAGCTCGTCGAGGTCCCGGGAGAGCGTCGCCTGAGTGACGTTCAGCCCGTCGTCGGCCAGGAGCTTCGCCAACTGGCTCTGCGAGCGCACCGGTTGCCGGTTGAGGATGTCCACGATCCGGCGGTGGCGTGCGGTGCGGGTCTGCGGCACGGCAGGCCCTGCGTGCTCGTGGTCCTGCGCCTGACTCATCGTCGTCGTCCCATTCCCGGGATCATCCGTCCCCGTTGGCTGCGTCGAGGATGCCGGGAAGGGCCCGGAGGAACGTGTCCACCTCGTCGTCGCCGAGGTTCAGCGGCGGCATCAGCCGTACGACATCGGGGGCGGGCGCGTTCACCAGGAGACCGGCGTCCTGAGCCGCCTGCTGCACCTGGGGCGCGAGCGGCTCGGTGAGCACGATACCCAGGAGCAGACCCGCACCCCTGACGTGGTCGATCAGCGGATGGCCGGAACCGTTCCCGAGCCCCTCGATCCCGTCCCGCAGCTTCTCGCCGGCGCGCTTCACGTTCTCCAGGAGTCCCTCGGACTCGATCGTGTCGAGCACGGCGAGTCCGGCGGCGCAGACGACCGGGTTGCCGCCGAAGGTCGTGCCGTGGTGGCCGGGCTTCAGCAGCCCGGCGGCGCGGCCGAAGGCGACCGTGGCACCGAGCGGCAGTCCGCCGCCGAGGCCCTTGGCGAGCGTCACGATGTCGGGCAGGACACCTTCGTGGGCCTGGTACTCGAACCAGTGCCCGGTGCGGCCGATGCCGGTCTGCACCTCGTCCAGGACGAGCAGCGCGCCACGGGCCGCGGTGATGGCACGGGCCGCCTTCAGGTAGCCGGGGGGCGGGACGACCACGCCGTTCTCACCCTGGATCGGCTCGATGATCACCAGCGCGGTGTCGTCCGTGACCGCCTGGGCGAGGGCCTGCGCGTCACCGTAGGGGACGTGCGTGACATCGCCGGGCAGCGGCAGGAAGGGCTCCTGCTTGGCGGACTGGCCGGTGAGCGCGAGGGCGCCCATGGTCCGCCCGTGGAAGCCGCCGGTGGTGGCGACCATGTGGGTCCGGCCGGTCAGCCGGCCGATCTTGAACGCGCCCTCGTTGGCCTCGGCGCCCGAGTTGCAGAAGTACACCCGGCCCTCGCGGCCGAAGAGCTGGACCAGCCGTTCGGCGAGGACGACGGGCGGTTCGGCGACGAAGAGGTTGGAGACGTGGCCGAGCGAACGGATCTGCCGGCTCACCGCCTCGACGATCGCGGGGTGGCCGTGTCCGAGGGCGTTGACCGCGATGCCGCCGACGAAGTCGAGGTACTCGTTGCCGTCCGCGTCCCACAGCTTGGTTCCGGCGCCGCGCACGAGCGGCAGCCGCGGGGTGCCGTAGTTGTCCATGAGCGCGCCCTGCCACCGTTCGGTGAGCTCCGCGTTGCTCGCGCTGCCGGTCATTCGGCGTCCCCCGCTTCCTCGTCGTCCGGCACGACCATCGTGCCGATGCCTTCGTCGGTGAAGATCTCCAGCAGGATCGAGTGCTGGACCCGGCCGTCGATGACACGGGCGGTGGTGACGCCGTTGCGTACGGCGTGCAGACAGCCCTCCATCTTCGGCACCATGCCGCTGGCCAGCTCGGGAAGGAGCTTCTCCAACTGGGTGGCGGTGAGGCGGCTGATCACCTCGTCGCTGTTCGGCCAGTCCTCGTAGAGGCCCTCGACGTCCGTGAGGACCATGAGGGTCTCGGCGCCCAGCGCGGCAGCGAGTGCCGCAGCCGCCGTATCAGCATTGACGTTGTAGACATGTCCGTCGTCCTGGCTCCGGGCGATCGAGGAGACGACCGGGATGCGGCCGTCGGCGAGCAGAGCCTCGATCGCGCCCGTGTCGATCGCGGTGATCTCGCCCACCCGCCCGATGTCGACCAACTGGCCGTCGATCGTGGGCCGGTGCTTGGTGGCGGTGATGGTGTGCGCGTCCTCGCCGGTGAGGCCGACGGCGAGGGGTCCGTGCTCGTTGAGGAGTCCGACCAGTTCGCGCTGGACCTGTCCGGCGAGCACCATGCGCACGACGTCCATCGCGTCCTCGGTGGTGACGCGCAGGCCCGCCTTGAACTCGCTGACGATGCCGTGCCGGTCGAGGGCCGCGCTGATCTGCGGGCCGCCGCCGTGCACGACGACCGGCTTGAGGCCCGCGTGGTGCAGGAAGACGATGTCCTGGGCGAAGGCGGCCTTCAGCTCGGCGTCGATCATGGCGTTGCCGCCGAACTTGACGACGACGGTCTTGCCGCGGTGCCGGGTGAGCCAGGGCAGCGCCTCGATGAGGATCTGCGCCTTGGGCAGAGCGGTGTGCTTGCGGGTCACATTGCTCATGAGGAGTACGCGCTGTTCTCGTGGACGTAGTCGGCGGTGAGGTCGTTGGTCCAGATCGTGGCGGTCGCGTCGCCCGCGGCGAGGTCCGCGACGATGTGGACCTCGCGGTAGCGCATGTCGACCTTGTCGCGGTCCTCGCCGACGCCGCCGTTCTTGCAGACCCAGACGCCGTTGATGGCGACGTTGAGCCGGTCCGGCTCGAAGGCGGCCCGGGTGGTGCCGATCGCGGACAGCACGCGGCCCCAGTTGGGGTCCTCGCCGTGGAGGGCGCACTTGAGGAGGTTGTTGCGGGCGATGGAGCGGCCCACCTCGACGGCGTCGTCCTCGGTCGCGGCGCCCAGGACCTCCACCTTGATGTCCTTGCTGGCGCCCTCGGCGTCGCGGATGAGCTGCTGGCCGAGGTCGTCGCAGACCGCGCGCACGGCCTCGGCGAACTCCGCGTACTCCGGAGTGACTTCACTGGCTCCGGAGGCGAGCAGCAGCACGGTGTCGTTGGTGGACATGCAGCCGTCGGAGTCGACGCGGTCGAAGGTGGTGCGGGTGGCGTCGCGCAGCGCCCGGTCGAGGTTCTCGCTGTCGACGTCCGCGTCGGTGGTGAGGACGACGAGCATGGTGGCGAGGCCCGGGGCGAGCATGCCCGCGCCCTTGGCCATCCCACCCACCGTCCAGCCGTCCTGGGTGACGACCGACGTCTTGTGCACGGTGTCGGTGGTCTTGATGGCGATGGCGGCCTTCTCGCCGCCGTGCGGGCCGAGTTCGGCGACGGCCAGGTCGACTCCCGGAAGCAGCTTGTCCATCGGGAGCAGCACCCCGATGAGGCCGGTCGAGCACACGGCGACGCCGCCCGCACCGGTGTCACCGAGCGCCTCGGCGACCTTCTCGGCGGTGGCGTGGGTGTCCTGGAAGCCCTTGGGTCCCGTACAGGCGTTGGCACCACCGGAGTTGAGGACGACCGCGTCCAACCGGCCGCTCTTGAGGACCTGTTCCGACCACAGGACCGGCGCGGCCTTCACACGGTTGGAGGTGAAGACGCCCGCGGCGGCGCGGCGGGGCCCGTTGTTGACCACGAGGGCCAGGTCCGGGTTGCCGTTCTGCTTGATCCCGGCGGCGACGCCGGCCGCGGTGAATCCCTGTGCTGCCGTGACGCTCACGGTGCGACTCCGATCGTGGAAAGTCCCAGGTCCTCGGGGAGACCGAGGGCGAGGTTCATGCTCTGGACGGCACCGCCCGCGGTGCCCTTGGTCAGGTTGTCGATGGCGCTGATCGCGATGATGCGGTGTGCGGCGGCGTCGTACGCGACCTGGACCTGAACGGCGTTGGAACCGTAGACGGACGCCGTGGCCGGCCACTGTCCTTCGGGAAGGAGGTGGACGAAGGGCTCGTCGGCGAAGGCCTTCTCGTAGGCGGTCCGGACGGCCTCGGTGGTGACCCCGGGCTTCGCCTTGGCGCTGCACGTGGCGAGGATGCCGCGGGGCATGGGCGCGAGGGTGGGGGTGAAGGAGACGGTGACGGGCTCACCGGCGGCGGCGGTGAGGTTCTGGATCATCTCCGGGGTGTGCCGGTGGACGCCGCCGACGCCGTACGGGCTCATCGACCCCATGACCTCGCTGCCGAGCAGGTGCGCCTTGGGCGCCTTGCCGGCGCCCGAGGTGCCGGACGCGGCGACGATCACGGCCTCGGTCTCCGCCACTCCGGCCGCGTAGGCGGGGAAGAGGGCCAGCGAGACGGCCGTCGGATAGCAACCGGGTACCGCGATGCGCTTGGACCCCTCCAGCGCGGCGCGGGCACCCGGCAGTTCGGGGAGGCCGTACGGCCAGGTCCCGGCGTGCGGAGAGCCGTAGAACCGCTCCCAGTCGGCCGGGTCCTTCAGCCGGAAGTCGGCACCCATGTCGACCACGAGGACCTCGGGACCGAGCTGGTCGGCGACCTCGGCGGACTGGCCGTGGGGCAGCGCGAGGAACACCACGTCGTGGCCGCTCAGCGCCTCGGCGGTGGTCTCGGCGAGGACCCGGTCGGCGAGCGGCAGCAGATGGGGCTGGATCTCGCCGAGCCGCCTGCCCGCGTTGGAGTTGCCGGTCAGGGTGCCGATCTCGATCTGGGGGTGCGCCAGGAGCAGGCGCAGCAGTTCCCCGCCCGCGTACCCACTCGCTCCCGCCACCGCCGCACGCATCGCCATGGAACCCTCCTCTTGGATGGCATGACTATACGTTTCCCTGCACGTTTATGCAATCCTCGCGGGTGGCCGCCAGGGGCACCCGATGCGACGGAGAATTTTAGTTGGCGGATGAGAATTTTAGTTGGCGGATCTCGGTCCCGTAACGCTGCGTTACAGCGAGGCTGAGCGCTCGATCGGCCGCTCAGATCCCGGGCAGACATACCCGGACGCTGGCTCGTGAGGCCAGCGTCCAGGTTCACGTTGGACGGCAGCTGTCGGCCTGAGGCAACCCGAGCAGCAGCTCGGCGTGCGCCGCTAAGGCATCGCGCAACGCGCTGAAGCGCGGTGAAACCCGGTAGGTGATCTTCCTGAGAAGCATCGATCGCGTCTTCCAGATGGGTGGTCGGTTGACGAGCTGGATCCATGCGTTAGGAGCGAGGTACCACTCGCTCCCCGTGAGAAGGGACCAGACGAAGACCGACGCCGTCTCTCGGAGCACGTCGTCGGTACGGAAGAGAGGAGCTGGGCCGTGCTGGGCAATGAGATCGACGAACTCTGGCCAGCTCGAAGGAGAGAGGGTCCAGTCCGCGAAGTGCCGCCGCCGAGCGTGGTAGTCACTGTGGTTCCGGAGCGCAGAGACGTGGTTAACGATCCGAGCCATGGCGGCGTCCAGGACCTCGGGTCGTTCTCGGTGGGGAAATGCATGGAGTCTGCTGCGGGTCTTGCTCCCGAAGCTTGTGCGGTGCCACGCGTCCGGAATGCCGAGAAAACGTGCCGCTTCCCCCCACTCTACGTTCGCTGCGATCTGGACAAGTTGGACTGCGGCGAAGCGGCGGAGGTAGACGCTCGGGCTCAGGACGGTAGGCGGGACTTCACCGATCATCGCGGCGAACCAGTCATCGGGGATCCGCTGGGGGACATGGTCCGGCAAGTAGTGGCGTACAGCGGCGGCGATCAACGGGCGTCGCCCTCGACGAGGCTCTGCTCTTGCAGTCCTGCCGACAAGCCGGGAGGGCATCGTCTCGTTCACATACTGCCTGAGCTCAGGTGAACAGTGATGCCGGAGCGTGGTCCAGGTCTTGCCCCATCCAGAACTCGACGGCGCTGTCCGGTCGAAAAGCACAGTCAGGGCCTGAGGGAGCGCTCTGCCTGGGAGGTTCAGCAAGCGAGTGGAGACATCCAGGAGACAGGCCGCCGCAATAGGCGTGCTGGGAATGCCTGTCCAGTGACGGCCTAGTTCTGCGGAGTCTGGCGTGTGGTGCTGCTTGACGTACTGATTGAAGGCGGTGGCGAGTTCTCTCTCGGGCGTGACCGTCGCGGCGGCCGGCCAGGTGGCGGTAACCAGGGCTGAGATGACCTGCAGATCGCTGAAGGCGGTGCTCGGGGCCTCGACAGGGTCTGCAGGGTCAAGGAGGCGAAGGATCCGCTTCTGAAGGTTGAGAAGTTGCGGGGTCAGCTCGTGGCCGTCGGCTGGCGTGGACTCGCTCAGCCAGGCACCGCACAGTCCACCGCGCGCATGGCGGGCCGGATTGCGGCACTGGGCCGGATGCAGGCCACCGACGGTCGAGGAGGGAATCAGCTGACGCTGCTTGGTGAAGCTGCCGCGGTGAGCAGGCTGCTGGCAACTCGGGCAAAGGTAACGGAGAAATGCATTATGCCTGATACAGGCGAAGACGACCGCCAGGCGCCAGCTCAGATGCCAAGATCCGCCGTACCGGTTTTGGATTTCGGAACCGTCGCCGCACAGGCATTCCGGGCAGTATCGGCTACTGGCGCCCAGGAGCCAGGCCGAGAAGAAGCCGCGAGGCCTCTGGGCGGACGAGCGTGGCCGCGTGAGTGCGTCGCGGATCGGTGGATAGCGGTGCGCGAGCGGGCGCAGGGTGAGCTGGTCGATCTGCGCCTTGGACACGCTTGTGGCCGTGGAGAACGCCGCCAGCTCAGGCGGTTCGAGCATCAGCAGGTGTCGGCCTGGAATGTGAGCGGTTTTCGCGGCCAGCCCAGTGTGGCGGGCGATTTCCCCGGGGGCGTGATTTAGGCGGTAGCTAAGTCGAAGCAGCAGACCAGGCAGGCTTTCGCCGGGCAACGGGATCAGAGATCGGGGCAGTGGCGCGGGTGGGGACACGGCTCAGCCGTGCAAGCCTGCGGCGTTGGGCCCCGTGTCTCCGAGCGTAGGGTTCCCGCCGGGACGCTTCCTGCCGGGCTTCGCGCTCCTGGTGCCTTTCGTGAGGGCGGCCCGGGCGGGCGCACTGGCCTCGGTGACGATCTCATCAGCTGGAGCCTTCCGGCTGATGACGATCTCGTCGATGAGGCTCTCTTCGATGCGCTTTCCTCCGGAGTCCATGGCCTCTTGGGCTCCGCCAGCGATGAGCCGAGAGCGGGTGCCGTCGACGCCGCCCATGCGGCGCTTCAGATGCTCTGGCATGGCCCGCTCAGGCAACGGCGCAGGCTCGGCTGTCGGTAGGACTCTGCCACGGCGCTTGTTGGCCTCGGCTGTCTGAGCTCGCCACGCCTCTCGGGACTGGGGGGTCGCGGAAGGCCAAGGTAGGCCGTAAGCCACCAGCACCAGAGCAGTGCTTGGCGTTCGCGTCAGAGCGGGTGGCCTTCGCACCACTCCTTCCAGCCGCAACTGCCCCCGCGCCATGGCATCACCGTCGTACACCGCAACCAATTGCTCGAGCCCGCACAGCCCGACCGGATACCAGCCTTCGCTTGAAGTGCTCACCCGCTCAGGGCAGCTTGTCCGCTGTACCGGCGCAGCAGATCAACGGACTTGACCGGAATGCGACTTCTGGTGATCGATCGGAGACCTTAGCCTGCCCCGTTTCAGCAAGACGTGCCAGCTAACACGAACAGTCACGTGGCGGACCGACCCGGCCCGGATGCCCCCCCACGCCAACCTTCCTTGCAAGTTGCTCCGTGGGCGCCTTGGCGAGATTGCGATATGGAGGCAGTAGGGCGGGGTTGTTCGTTCAAACCAGATGCCGTCCCGGCACCAGGACCACTTCTGCTAGCGAGCCGACTGCGGGGCTGAGCGGATCGAGTCAACAGCTCACAGGTCACCACAACCATTAAGTCACATATGATCAATTCCGAAGATTTGTCCCCAATGCTGGCCGGGGGTGCTGCTGTGGATAAGTGGACGAGGTAGCGAGGGCGCGGATCCCCTCGGATTCGAGTCACCTGGATCAGCTGGTCACGGACTACGGCGGGGATGCCGAAGCGCGGGAACGTCTGCGGCTCGGGGACGATTGGTTGTGCCGGTGGAGTTCGACGTGGCGGATTGGCGCTGGCGAGGTCTGCTGGCCGATCCGGGACATGGCGCACGTGCCGGTGTTGTCGTCCCGGCCGATGCGGGGATTCACGTGGCGGGCGAAACAGCGGCATCGCCCCGGGCTGGAGGTGATGGCGTCAACGGGCAGGGCACACGGCTTCGAGTCGCTTGAGGAGATGCGGCTGCTGGTTGCGCTGGATTTCCTGAGGGCGTCGGAGGTGTTGTCGCAGCCGTTCCGGCTGGACTTCGACCATGTGGGCGGAGGGTCCTGGCACATCCCGGACTTCCTGGCCGTGATCGACGGCGGGATGTGGCTCCTGGATGTCCGCCCGATGAAACTGGTCAAGGACGCGGACGCGCTGAAGTTCGCGGCGGCCAGGGAGGCGGCGGCGGCTTGCGGTTGGCGCTACTCGGCGGTCGTGGGCTGGCGCCCGCATGTGTGGAGCGTTCTTGATCACTTGTCGTCACGGCGACGGTCCACAAGGGACCTGCTGGGCATGCGGGACCAGTTGCTCACCGCTATTGGCGGCCAGGACGGGCGGCCGATGACGTTCTCCGAGTTGGCGGACGCGACCAGCATGCCTGCCGTTGCTCGGGCGAATATCGTCCGTCTGCTCTGGCAACGCGAACTCGGCGTCGATCTGGGAAGCCCGTTGCGCGACAGCTCGCCGGTCTGGGAGGTGTGATGGCGGCAAGGGGCTTCTTGCAGATCGCGCGGGGCAGGCGGATCGAGCTCAACGGCGTCGAGTGGACGATCGAGGATGTCCAGGGCCAGTTCGGCCGACTCATCCTCGTGGATGCCGACGGCCGCGCGGAGACTCGCTCGTTCCGCTGGCTCATCAACCATGCCGACCTGCGGCTCCTGCCGACGGTCGAAGAGCCGAGGCGGCCTTCGCCCGTCCGGGTGCAGCCGAAGACAGTGGCCGACCTGACCGACGACCAACTGGAGCGGGCACGGCTGCGGGCTGCGCATGTACTGGAAGCCGAGACGGGGTTCCGAGAAGGTCACCCGGCCCGGGCTCTACCAGGTGAACCTCGGCCCGCCTATGACCCAGACCGCACGACGCTGACCCAGCGCCGCTACGCGAAGGCTGCGGAAACGAGAGCGATGCATGGTCCGGAGGCGGTCCGGCTCGGTCTGCATCACCTCAGCTACCGAACCCTGGAGCGTCTGTCGGCACTCTCGGGTGACAGTCTCTTGCTGGCCTGCGCGGACGGGCGCTGGACACGGCGACTCAGTGGGCATCGCAGCGTCACCGAGGAGGTCCGTGAGGCGATCTTCGCCGTCAAGGCCGAGTGCGGCGACCGCGCCCGCCTGGGCCTGGCCGCCAGACACCGGTTACTGCACCAGTACATGCGTGAGCGGTTCCCGGCCTTTCCGACCAAGAAAATCCCTTCCCGCTGGACGCTCGGGACGGTCTGGAAGGAGTGGTTCGGGTCCGACGGCGCCCAGCCGCGCTACCGGCGAACGGCCCAAGCCGCCGCAGAGGCCGGCGTCTCCGGCCGAGTGGTGGTCCACCGGCCGGGGCAAGTTCTGGTGCTGGACTCAACTCCGATGCCGGTGAAGCTGCGCGAGACCGTATTCGGTGACGCGGTCACCTCGACCCTGACCCTGGCGCTCGATCTCTACACGCACGGACTGCCGGCGTTCCGGCTCATGTTGCAGTCCGACACCTCGGTCGACATCGCGATGCTGCTGCGGGACGTGATGCTGCCGCTTCCGATGCGGGACGGCTGGGGTGACGACATGGAATGGCCCTACGCCGGGGTCCCGGCGGACGTGATCGCCGAATTCGCCGGGCACCGGGTCGCCGCTCTGCCGTTCTTCGCCCCTGAGACGGTCACCACTGACCACGGCGGCCCCTACAAGAACCACGACCTGGTGGAAGCCGAACGGGAGATCGGCTGCCGGATCCTGCCCGCCCGCGTCTTGCGGCAGACCGACAAGTTCGCGGTCGAGCGCCAGTTCCTCACCATCCAGACCATGCTCTTCGAACACCTGCTGGGCTTCACCGGCGGCAACGTCGCGGACCGCGGGGCCGACCCGGAACGCGACGCGAGTCTCACACTCGCCCAGGCCGAACACATCATCGCGACGTGGATCGTCCAGATCTGGCAGAACCGCAAACTAGGTGAATACGCGCCAAGCTGGGCGCCGGGTGAGGACCACAGCCCCAACACCCTGTTCGCCGCGGCAATGGAACAGGGCGGCTTCGACCTGGACTTCCCCGAACCGAGCATCTACTACAAGGTCCTGCGCAAGCATCACGTGAAGATCCATCCGCGACGCGGCGTGAAGATCCTCGGGCTTTGGTATCACCATCCGATCCTCGACGAGCCACGCTTTCTGCATCCCTCAGCTCGAGGCGGTAGACACGCGGGCAAGTGGGTGATCCGCAGTGACCGAAGGGACCGCCGACAGGTGTTCTTCCAGGATCCGGCCGACCACGAGACCTGGCACATCCTGCGCTGGCGAGGATTGCCACCCGAAGGTGAGATCCCCGCCTTCTCGGACAAGACCGCCGACGCACTCCTGACACACGTGAAGGCGAACAACATCAGGATCCGCTCCGAGACCGAGCTCATGGAATCCCTAATGGAGATCCTCGGCTCGGTCACACCCGTCGACCAATGGCCCAGCCAGGCCAAGAAAAAGGCCGGGAAGAAGCAGCGCATCGCCCAAGCCCGCGAGATCACTCGCGCGCAGGCCGCAGCGGCCGACCGCCCCGCCGAACCGACGCCCGCTGACGAGTCGGCTCCGGCCGAGCTGCCCGCGGCCTGGGCGGAGCACGCCCGCACGATCGACCGAGCGGTCGACACCGACCGCCGCCGGCGACGCGAAGAAGCGCTCTCCGACACCAGACCCGTCGCCCCGCCGACGCTGCACGAGGCCCTCAGCCGACGGCCCATGTTCCAGCTCCCGCCCCGCGAGGCCTCAGAATCCGACAGCACTGGCCCGGAGGGAGACGAGTGACTCGAGCCGACTCTCAGGATCCTCCACTGGAGGGCCTGCCTTCACGAGCCAGAATCGCCGAGTTGATCCTTGGCAGCCGCCCACCTCTCGACACCTACGCCGGTTGGCAGCACTTCCGAACCCACCGTGACCTGCTCGTCCCCGCTCCGACGATCTCGCCGCAGCAGTGGTCGATGCTCCCCCAGAACCGCAAGTACGACTACGACATCTATCGAGAGCTGACGAACGCGAACCTGCCTCTACAGGACACTCCCATGCACGACAAGGTCGGCAAGTTGATCCGGCGCCGGTTGAGCGGCAACACGAGGAAGAAGAACGACCCGACGCGCGCCGGCGTCATGATCAGCGGCTGGGGCAACTACGGCAAAACCGCGTCTGTCTGCTCAGCCGGTGCCGTCTTCGAAGACCAGTGGCTGGAACTGCACAGCTGCCTCAACCCAGGGGCTCTGCCCGGCACACGTGATCTCCATGCGCCAGTCGTCTACGTCTCGACCCCGGTGACAGCAACCCCGAAGAGTCTTTGCACATCGATCCTGGGCTTCTTCCGTGCCCCGACCCGCAAATCGGCCACGCTGCCGGAACTGGTCCGACTCGTCGCCGACTCCCTCCACGACCACGGCGTCAAAGCACTGATCCTGGACGACATCAGCAGACTGCGGATGCACAGAGCCGACGACCAGGACGTCCTCGATCTGATGCGGGCATTCATGAGTTTGGACGTCACCCTGATCCTCACCGGGGTCAACATCCCCGGCATCGGCCTGCTGCGCGAAACCACGTGGAACAAGAAGACCCGGCAGTGGGAGATGCCACCGCTGGAGTCGACCCGCATCCACGGCTTGGAGATCACCCAGACCGAGCACCGCTTTGAGCTCATCGAGCTCGATCGCTTCCGCTACGTCACCCCGAAACAGATCCAGGCCTTCATCAACCACCTGACCGGGATCGAGCAGCACCTGCGGCTGCTCAACGCGAAGGAGGGCATGCTCACCGGCGGCGGAATGCCGGAATACCTGATGCGTCGTACCGCCGGTGTCGTCGGCCTCGTGGGACGCCTACTCGAGGACGGCGCCCAGGAAGCCATGGAGTCCGGCAAAGAACTGATCGACGAGAGCCTGCTGGACGAGATCGTGCTCCGGCGGGACGCGCCTGAGCAACCGCCGGACGAACCCGTGATCCCGGCAAACCCGCCGACCGCAGGCAAGAAATCCGCGCAAGCGAAACGACCCCGGAACACCACATTCGACGACACGGGCCCCGCTACGCGCAGGGGCGCGTGAGGAATGGAGCCGTGATGCATCCACTGCCCCGGAGTCTCCAACCCCTGACGGGAGAGACCCTGGTCAGCTACCTTCTTCGGCTCGGGCACCGTCTCGGCATCTCACCTTTGCACCTGATCCGTGCAGCAGGCTGGACCAAGCAAGACAACCCGAATCACTTCCCCGGCAGTCTGCTGCTGGACCTGCCCAAGCCTCAGGCCGAAGCATTCGCCCGGCTCACGGGGCAGACGGCCAGGGAAGTCTCCGCTCTGACACTGTCGAATTGGCGAGACCGGTATCCGCCCATCGCCCGGTCCATGGCTGCTCCAGGACGCTTGATGAGACCAGACGCGTGGCTCTACGTCGGCTCGCCTCGATTCTGCCCCTCGTGCCTGGCGGGCGACGGCACTCCGGCGCAGCGACTGCACGGTGGCCCTTGGCTCAAACTCTGGCACCTGCCCGTCGTCTTCTCCTGCACCAAGCATCGGATCTATCTGGAAGCCGACTGTCCCCGCTGCGGTCAGCCTCGCGACACGCAAGGGCATCTGATTCAGCGGGCCAACGACCATACGCTCCATCCAGCACAGTGCCGGTGGACGGCTGATGCCCAGACGCAGAGGAGAATGTCTTACGCCTGCGCCGGCAGACTCGACCAGCCTGGCGCCCATGCACGCGAAGATCGGCCGCTACCGACTGCAGATGTCCTCCGTTTCCAGCAGTTCCTCCGTGCCCGTCTGAAGTCCCCCACTCGGGCCAAGGACGCGTCCGAGTACTTTGCCGATCTCCGGCTGGCCGTTGCCCTGATCAGCACGACGTGGCCTCAGGGCCGACACCTATTCGATGCCGCTACTGTCGGGCGAATCGACTCCTACACGCAGCAATTGCACGACGGTCCGGGCATGAGGCGCAATCGACAAGCTCGCGACGCGCCACCGCGTGACCCTGTTGCCTGCGGCGCTCTACTGATGGCCGCAGATCGCCTGCTCTCGAGAGAGGACCTGCCTGACTTCCTGTCAGGTCTCACCCGCGCCGCCTTCGGCAGCCCTTCAAGCCGAACACCATGGTCCGTTCTCTACGACAAGCAAAAGAACGACTGCTCGGAACGACTCCGCCAGATTGCCGAGCCCGCGACTAGGGCTTTCCCTCGAGTCAACGGTCGCACGGAAACCCGAGCACCATTCCAAAGTGGATACCAGGCCGAGCACATCCCCGCATTCCTGGAACAGGACTGGTACCAGCGCTACCTGGCCGGCTGCGCGGGCTCGGAATCCAGGACCGTGCGGAGGACCGCCGCCGTCCGACTCGTTCAGTGGGCCCGGGGCGGAGCCTACAACGACGCCGCGAAGTTCCTCGGGATCAAACCCGTGCCGACACCCCTGCCCAATGGACGCCAGAGCCGACGCTCGGCTCAAACGAGTTGCAACCCGTTTGAGCTCGACAGAGCCCTCCGCGCTCTTGCCTCAGATCTGAAATCACCATGCCAACCGCCAGTTGACTACCGGCGCAGGCGACAAGCACTTCAGGACTGGGTACTCAGCATCGATGCCTGGAATGAGCTGGTCAGAGAACTCCCGCCCACCCTCATGCGGTTCCGCACTCTGACCGATGACCGCAAACGCCAGGACGCCTCGGTATTCATCTGGACGTTGGTCACGCGAGGCGAGCACCTTTTCGCTCCGCGCCCGCTCGAAGCCGCTCAACCCACCGAAATCCAGCGGCAATGGGCCGCACGGCGGAACACCGCGTGGTTCCAATTCTCTCGCCCTGATCCGCTACGTCACTACGCGGACCTGCGTAACCCGCTCACCAAGTACGCGCAGCGACTCGCCCGGGACATCGACTCAGGTGCTGGCCCCGCCCTCAAAAGCGTCGCGGTCCACGGCTCATGAGTGTGATACGTCGGTCGTCACGCCGGATCATATGCGTGCTGTTTCCCGATTTCTGGAGAAAGGCCCGCACCGCCGCCAATCTCCTTGCCAGGGGAGCTGAGCAGCGAGGGGATCCGCGATGACGACCATCGACGTCGAGACGACCGAACCGTCGGACTTACCCGCGCCGCGGGGACCGCTGAATCAGGCGATCACGGCGGATCAGACAGTCGGCCCTACCGCGCTGGCCGACTTCGTCCGGCAAGCCATGGCCGAACTCCCGGCGATCGCCGGCGCAGACCGCACACCGCTACTTCGACGACTTCGCCCTCCGCCAACTCCCCGCCGCGCTCGCCACGGCCCGTCAGGACACCGTCACGGCGGCCATGGCACCGCCGGCCGAGATGTTCGCCGACGCCAGCGGCATGGTCCAGCTGAGCCGTGAACAGGCTCGCGGCCGGGTCAGCGACTTCGAGATCATCGAGTACATCCTGCGCGGTCAGCCCGGAAGCGTGCCCGGCACCTGGGGCCACCACTTCGACGACTACCTCCTGCACGCTCCCATCACCGACCAGCACCGCAACAAGATTGCCCACCAGGCCGCACTCATCGAGTCCGCATTCGGGAGCGGCCCGGCGGACGTCCCGAGCACGACCCCCGCGTGCGCCACCGGCCGCCGCATCCTGCTGATAGCGTCCGGAGGCGCCGCCGACCTGCGCCGAGTCGACCCGGCTCTCCTGCACCCCGCCGCGACCGCCTGGTCCTCAACGACGTCGACCCCGACGCCCTCACACACCTGCCGCCCGTGACCCGCGCCCAGACCGCCGCGGCCCCCGGCAACGTCCTGCGCACCGCCGCCCACCAGGCCGCCGACCACGGCCCCTTCGACCTGGTCCTGGCCGGAGGCCTCTTCGACTACCTCGAAGAACGCTTCGCCCGAGCCCTGATCCGCACCACTCTGTCCCGCCTGTGCCGCCCCGGAGGCACGTTCTACTTCTCCAACATCGCCTCAATCGTCAGTCGAGGCCTTCGATGATGCGGAAGTCGCGCTCGACGCCGTCAGCAAGTGCGGCCAGCGCCTCCTGGTAGGCCGCACTCGCATGTGCGGCGACCGCCTGTTCGAAGCTGTCGAACTCGATCAGGATGGTGCGCTCGGCGATTCCGGCGTCGTGTGCGACGACCCGGCCGTCGCGGGCGAGCAGCCGCCCTCCCGCGGCCCTGACGGCTGGGCCAGCCAGCTTGTTGTAGGCATCCAGCTTCTCGGGGTCCGCGATGGTGCGGTAGACGCTGACCCAGTAGCCCTTGGCCACGGTATCTCCTGTGTTCGGAATTGATGATCAGAAGGATGCTCGGATCCATGGCCGGCGCGCTGTGGGTCAGCGAGCCGACGGAGACGGCGTCGAAGTCGGACGGCTTCGATCCTCAGCTTCCGGTTCGAGTCGACCGGCCCGGGCCCGGCCTACCGACTGGGGCTGTGATCGGATTGGTCTCGGGTGGGCGTCGGCGGGCGAGGGCGAGGCCGGCCATCGTCGTGATCGCCATCGCGGCGACGCCGACCAGCGCCGCGGTCGTGTAGGCGTCGTCGTTCGGGAAGAGGCGGCCCGTGGCGGTGCCGGCGGCCAGGATCAGACCGCCGATGGCGCTGCCCAGGGAGTACCCGACGCTGCGGACGACGTAGTTGAAGCTCATGGCGCTCGACGTCTCGCTCTTGGGGGTGACGGCCAGGATGACGCCGGGCATGGCGGCCGAGAAGCTGCCGACGCCGAAGCCCAGCACGCCCATCGCGGCGAGCAGTTCGGCCAGGTTGGACCGGGCGGTGGCGAACAGGACGAACCCGCCGCCGACGATGGCGGCGCTGCCGGCCAGGAGCAGGGGGCCGTCGATCCGTTCGCGGACCCGCGGCGTGAGCTTGCCGGCGACGAACCCCAGCACGGAGAACGGGATGAGGACCAGCCCCGCCACGAAGGTGGTCAGTCCGAAGCCGTAGCCGGCGCTGTGCGGCGTCTGCGCGTAGCGGGTGATGAGCGTGAGCAGGAGGTACATGCCGCTCCCGCCGACGAACATGGCGATGTTCGCCCCGGCGACCGCCGGGTGCCGTACCGCCCGGACGTCTACCAGGGGCGTCTTGGTTCGCAGTTCGGAAACGGTCCAGACGCAGAGCAGGAGTACGGCGGCGACGGCAAGGGTCACCGCCACGGCGAGGTGTCGGCTCCACAGGCTCCTCTCGCCGGCCAGGAACAGGACGAGGAGCAGTCCACCCGCCAGGACGAGCGCACCGGCCACGTTCACGTGAGCGGAGCGGCCTTCGGGAGCTGCGGGCATGGAGCGCCACGCGGTCACGAAGGCGATGGCGGTGACGAGCAGGCCGAGGCCGTAGGCGGCCCGCAGTCCGCCGAACTCGGCGAGCAGCGCGGCCAGCGGGTAGCCGAGGCCGGCTCCGATGATGGAGACCACTGAGATCAGGGCGATCGTGGCCGCGCTGCGCTCCTCGGGAAGATGGTCGCGGGCCACGCCCATCATCAGCGCCGTGAGACCGAGTCCGACGCCTTGGGCCGCTCTGCCCACGAGCAGCCAGGCGAACGGCAGCGGCAGCACGGTGAGCGCGCTGCCGACGACGACGATCGCCAGCGTGGCGAGAATCGTGGCCCGCCGGTGCGGGCCGGCTCCGAGCCGGCCGAGGACGGGTGTGGCGACGGCGCCGCTGAGCAGGGCGATGGTCAGCGTCCACTGCGCGCTGTCGAGGGAGACGTGGAACGTGGTCGCCACGCTGGTGATGAGCGGCGTCCCGAGGCTGGCGGCCGCCGCCACGACCAGGGCGATGAACATCAGGGCGGGGACCAGCAGACGTGCCTCGGAACGTATCAGGGCAGTGCTCATGGGCTGGTCATGAGCCTGGGCCGCGGTCACCGGTCCGACTCCTCTCGGGCGTGGCTTTCGAGCTCCGCCAGATGCAGCAGCGCCGGAAGGGCTGCTGCCAAGGCCTCGACCTCGTCACCGGTGAGTTCGTCGATCAACCGCGCGTACGCGTCGACGCCCGCCTGGCGTCGCGTCCGGACGTACGACGCGCCGGCCTCGGTCAGGCACACCAGCGTGACCCGCTTGTCGGACGGATCGCCCTTCCGCTCGACCAGCCCGGATTCCTCCATCACCCGGACCAGGACGGTCATCGCAGGCTGGGTGACGCCCTCGGCCACCGCCAGATCGGTGATCCGTCGCGGGCCGGTCTTGTCCAGGGTGGCCAAGGTGGCGGCGGACGTCAGGCTCATGTCGCGGGGAAGGCGTCTCACGGCCCTGGTGGCCAGACCGTAGAGGGCTGACCCGATGGCATCGGAAGCGCCGTGCGCGGCGTCTCGGCGACTCACGCCTGAAGCATAGCAGTTTTATATGAATCCTTTATGCATCTCCCGATCAGGGTTCGGCGATGCTTGACTTACAACGCGTTCGCGTAGAGATGAACGGCGTCGGTTTTGATCGCCCTGTTGATCCCTTCGGAGGCGGCGTTGGTGACGCCGATCGTGATCGCGGCGAGGATCTGCGGCCATCACGTGCTGACGTGCGGCAGCGAGTCGCGCACCGCGGCTTTGAACACGGTGCACATGTCGATCGCGACCACCTGGACCCCGGCCCGCCACTGGCGAGTCTGGGCGCCGATCCACGCCGACACACTCGCCGCGGTGCGGCCCTCGACCTGCCCCAGCAGCCCGGCACCGCCGACCAGGTCAACCAGCCCGACGACATGCCACCGGTCGGCGACGACTTCCCAGATCTCACCGCCGCCGGGCGCCTCGACCAGGCGGAACTTCGCCTTCCCGCGTCGGGTCTCGTCGATCCCGAGGTGCGTCACCGGCGGCGTGTCCTTCGGCAGCGCAGCCTCGGCCGCGGCCGTGAACGCGGTGTTCGCCACCGGCCACGACACCTCGAAGTCGCGCGCGGCCTGCACCACCGTCCGTCCGCGGTCGGCGACCGCTTCCCCGACCGAGGTACGCAGCCGCGACGTCAACCGCGACCGCGGTGGGATCGACGGCAGCGCCTCGGTGAACGTCGTGCGCCGGCACTGCTCGTTGACGCACCGCCATCGGCGCTTGGTCCAGGTCGGACCGGTTCGCCGCCCGGCCACGGGCAGGTTCCGCGGACGAGTGCGTACCCAGGAGTGAGGCCGCCCGGACCGCACCCCGCAGTCGGGACAGCATCGGGCCTGCTCGTCGCGGGTGACCAGGGCCGGCATCGGAATGTCGTCGGCGCCGACCACGACGCCGACCACCTCCACCCCGACCAAGCCGAACAGCCGCGTCGCATGGTTGGACAAGCCCGTGGTCCTTCACGTGATCTTCAAGCGTCGCAACTCGAAGAATCACAGAACGTCACGGGCGTTCTGCACCCGTCAGGACCCTGACAGCGGACCGTGCCTACCGGGCACGGTTAAGTTCGAAGACCCCTCATGAGGCTGAACGCGACCAGCAAGAAGCGGCCCACCGCCTCCTCCTATGCGCGTTCGCCGACTCGTCCCATCGAACCCACGTTGTCAGCGGCCAAATGGACACACCGATCATGCCCATCCGAGCACGTTTGCAAGGCCCGTTACTGGCTCTGAGTGGCACTTGACGCCGTGAGATGTGTATCGATCCAGGACAACCCACCTAGATCGAGTTGGCGACGAGCACGCGTGACCGCGACGTATGCGAGGCGGGCGTCAGTATCGTTGACAGGTTCCGGGATCGGGCGGCCCTCGACGTCGTGCTGGTCGGTGTCCTTTGGGGGTGGAAAATCGTCGCCGATCCGGACAGTTGGCCATTCGCGACCCTTGGCCTTGTGAGCCGTGGACACAGTTACGTCGGCGTGTTCCTCGTCGGTGAGTTCGTCGACTGCGGCGAGGATGGCGTCGGGGCCGTGGGTGTCGACGAGGTCGACGAAGGGCTGGAGGTCGCCGCCGGCAGGATCGTACGCGGCGTAGTCCTGTACTTCACCCCATGAGGAGAACAGGACGAGTTCCGGGTGGGTGGTTCGGCGGCCCTCTTTGAGATCGCGAGCCGCCAACGCCAATGCGGCGAGCGTGTGTCCGCCGCGAGCGAGGGCGACGCGGTGGCCCTCGGCGAGGAGCCGCATGACTTCGGCCATGGCGCCGATGTTGGTACGGCACAGCACCGCGTCCGGAGTGTCGACGGCACCGACCTCGGTCGGGATCGTCTCGCTCCCCGTCAGCCGGATGGGGGCCTCGGCCAGTTCGAGCCATCGGTTGGCTTGCTCGGCGAGGAGAGGGCCGAAGCGGAACGAACGGGTCAGAGTGAGCGCAATAGCATCGAAGCCGGTCATCACATCGCGGGCGCCGCGCCATCCGTAGATGGCCTGGGCCGAGTCACCGACCATGACGAGTTGGGCATGGTCGCGCTGGGCGTTGAAGACCTGCTCGAGGACCGCGGCTGTGTCCTGGGCTTCGTCGAGAAACAGGAAGTCCGCCTCGATCTTGGGTGCGGTTAGAGCCCACATCTTCAGGTAGTGGTCGTGCTCCAAGCGGACCACTCCTCGGTCGGGGTTTTGCAGGTCCGCCCAGGCCTTGATCGCAAACGGCAGGACGGTGTCGGCGAGTTGGGCAAAGTCGGTGACACTTCCGAGGTGACGCAAGGGCGGTACGTGATGGTGGGCGAGAGTGCGGTCGGCGGATTGACAGAAGCGAGTGACGGTACGAAGCGCCGTGTGGGAGAGCGTCCTGTGGCTGATCTCGTGATCACCGATGCGAATGGATCGAGTGATGCCGAGGGCCTGCCCTGCCTTCCAAGCAGGCTGTCGAGGGCCGTTGAGCCGGCCGGCGTAGCGGTGGCCGAGAGCTGCGTACGCGGTCGCGTGAGCGGTCTTGCACATCACCGTACGAGGAAAGCGTGTTGCGGCGTCGTGAGCGATGTCCTTGTTGAAGGCGATGTAACGGCCCCGTCGTTGGGTACTGACGGCGAGCATCGCGAGGGTGGTGGTCTTGCCGGTACCGGCTCCCGCTTGCAGGACGAGGTGCTCTCCTGCTCGGAAGGCGTCGGCAGCTTGGACCTGTTCGTCGGTCGGGGTGGGCACAACGGCTCCTCAGGAGGGAGTGGAGGAAGGCTCGCCGCTCGGTCTGCGGCTGTGCTTAAGGAGGGTGTTCGCTGCGCAGAGCAAGAGGTCTTCTGGGTTGTACTGGGCCAGCAGCCCTTCCAACTGGTTCGTCAGATGGCGGGCGCGCTCCTCGTGGTGTTGTACGACATCAGCGGTCACGGTCTTCCTGAGGAAGTCGCGGGGTCGCTGGCCGCGGGCTGCGGCGGCCTGCCGGACGGCGGTGTGGACGGCGCGACTGAAGGCGACGTTCAGCAGAACGCAGCCCTGTCGGTCCGGGTAGTGGGTAGTCAGGACGTCGATGGGCAGCAGGGCGTCGAGTCGATTCCGAAGGGTTCGCAACGCGCGCCCCGGTGTCTTGGCACGCTGGAGGGCCAGCAGTCTGGTGTGGTCGGTGTTGGCACCCAGCGGGACGGCACGGCATGCACGACGCAGCTCACAATGGGTGGCCGGTCGACTGAGGGTGATCTCGATTGCATGGTGCGCGGTCACGACTTTGCCGCCTTCCTGCCCCGGCCGGCAAGTCCCTGACGTCTGGTCAGGGTCGGGACTCGTGTGTGGACGTGTTCGTGGTGGAGGAGCGGGTCGAAGGGCTCCCACTCGGGCACTGCAACGTCGGCGGCCGTGGGGATCGCGGCGTGCTCGGGGCAGCGTTGAGCCCTCCAGCGCAGTTGTTCGGCATACGGCAGACCGGTGAGCGCGTAGACGGCCATGACCTCGCCGGGCAAGGGCAGTTGGCCGTGTGCCGTCGTGACGGGCAGGAGGGTCCAGATGCCTGCCAGCGTCTCCGGTGCGAGCAGGGGGCTGGTGCAGCGGTGGCGTCGTCGAGTCTGGGCGACGCACTGGATTTCGTCCACCGGGTGGTTGGCGAGGTAGCGGATGTACAGGAGTTGCACGACGGGTCGGGCCGGACGGCAAACGGTCCCTGGTGAGGCGCCGGCCTTCGGCGGAACGGAGGGAGGAGTAAACGCGCCTCTGTCGATCATGCGTCGGGTGTTGACCGCCAGGGCGCGACGCAGTCCTGCCAGTTCAGGGACGGCTACCTGACCTTCGCGAGCAGGGCACAGCATGCTGTGCGGCAGGCGGCACCATCTGCTGCCATCGCCCGCTGGATGAGCGACACCGGAGCTGACGTGCCAGTGGCAGGAGACGGGCACCTTCTCGGCGGGCAGTTCGTGAGGATGCAGACGGATGGGCCGCTCGTTGATGCGGTGATACCACTCGATGAGGTTGCCGCAATCCCGGCAATGGTCGCCCTGGCCGCATCGCAGCAGGCGACTGGCGCTGTCGTTGCTTACGAGGAGAGACCGCCTCGTACGGACATGTACGGGGCTGCCATCCCAAGAACGCGGAGTGGGTGGTGTGAAGCGCATGAGGGCGAACCTGCCAGCCAACGCGCCGATCCATCGGTGTCGCTACCGCAGATGTCCCCCGGACTGCCGCATCGAGTGAGACTGACTTTCGATTATGCGATCACATGTTCGCACTGAGTCACCGATTCGGGCGGTTGGACATGGCTGTCCGGAGCTGTCAGCCACTGTTCTTTTCAGGGGGCTCGTGACCGTTGCACAGAGTGGCGAAGAGTTCGTCAAGCGGGGTGCTCAGTGCGTGAGCGAGAGCATGCCAGGTCTTCAAGGTCCCGATCGTGCGGCCCTGCTCGATCTCGATCAGAGTCCGTCTGGCGAGGCCGCTTCGGGCGGCGAGCTCGTCATAGGTCCATCCCTTGGCCGCCCTCAGGCGCGCGAGCTCCAAGCGGAGCGCCCCGAAGTCCGGATCGGGAGGAAAGATCGTCACCTGACCATCCGACGGGGCAGAACCCTGCCCTGTCAGTGCAGACCTCTGCCCTATTTCCGCAGGTGGCAACGCAAGGCGAAAGGGCAGAGGTCTGCACTACGGTGTGCGTCTGCCGCACTTCGTGGCGAACGACGGCGCGGGACGGAATCGGGAGGAGCGCGCCATGAGGCTCTGCACAACACGCCCAACTGCGCGGCGTGCCTGGATCGTGGAGCTGCGACCCGGCGCCAGCGGGCCGCAGCTCGTGTGTCAGCAGTGCGACCACAGGGGTGTGCTGCTCGCTACCGTATCCGCGCGCTCTGCGGTGCTCGAGCATCTGGCAAGGCACGCCCGAGGCGACGACCTGCCGCCCTACATGCGCACCTGCCAGTGCCATGAACGAGGCTGCCGTTGGCACCCCCGTCACCGCGGCTGTGCCGGCCCTATCCGCCTGCTTCTAGCGCGTGAGCGTGGTGGGCGGCTCTGGCGCCTGGCGGACGCGTGTACGGCCTGCGCCTCGGTGACGGAACAAGCGGCCGTGGTGCCGGAAACCTTCCTGCGCACGGACACGACGTCGCCGGACGGCCCCTCGCGCCGTCGCGGCCGGCAACCCAAGGGGCCGGGTGAGCAAATTCGGGTGCGCGAGATGCTCAGCTATCTGGCCGCGACCCTGCCCAGCCACACCGGGGCTGTGGCCCGGCTCCTCGCGGTGCAGTGCCTCCTGCGCATGGACTCGGCAAGGCGAGTGCGACTGCCAATCGGGGTCCTGCGCAGCCTTCGCCTCGATTGTGATCCGGGCCCCTGGAGGGAGCTAGAGCAGTCGCGGTGGCTCCGCCGAGTGCCGATTCTCCCAGGCTCTGAGGGCGGTGTGGTGGTTGCCCAGATCCTTGACGATGTTCTGCTCGCACCCGCACGCCCGGACCGCAGGCGTGCGGCTGACTGGGCGCTGCGTACGGCAGGAGGCGGTCGTGCAGGCGCCGGCGACGCAAGTCTGAGGCTGGTCGCTCTCTGTCTTGCGGCGCACTCCGATTTCTCGACCGGACACGGGTGTACCGAGGTGGACCGCATCGCGCGTGAATGTGGGCTTGCTCCTGTCGCCCTGCCTCCGGTGCTCGACCGGCTGGCGGCGTTCCTCTCCTCGTGGAACGTGGCTCTCCCCTCAGGAGATCTTTACTGGGAGCTGCTGTCGAAGGGTCAGCAAAAGCGGCCGAATGATGAGTCGGCTGACGGTGTCGCTGATCCCGAGCGTCAGCCGTGACAGATAAACCTGCCCCCCTGACCAGCGGGTCGCCCCTTAACCCATCTCTTAGAGATCTTGGTCTCCGAGTGGCGGGAGGCCTCGCCATCAACGGCGCGACTCACGCGCAGCCTCTCCCGCTGCCGAGCGGCACGATCACCGCTCCCGACCCGAGCAAAAGAACTCACGGCCCCACCCCGTTCGCCGCTCATACACCACCCGCGTAACCGACTCCTGGAGCTCACATCTGCCTACTGCACCCACTTCAGGACAATTACCCAAAGCAATCCATTGGCCAAATAGTCTCGCAAATCATCTACCAGTAGACCGTTTTGCCATAGTTTTCGCCGCCTTGCCTCACGTGCGCACCACCACACCCACAAGGACTGACCGGTTCCAATCAGTTGAGAATTACGCGATCAGATATGTGGCAAATACTTTCGATTGCCGACCCCTGCACAGACATCCACCCTGATGTGTCGAATATGCCGCCGACCCCTGCACGCCTCGCCGAGCAGGGGATACGACCCTGGGGGAGACGTTGGACATCATGCAGGTCGCGGGCGTGGGAGCCGGAGCCCTGGTCGCCGAGATGGCCAAGAGCACGTGGGATTCCATGCGGGCCGCTGCGGCACGGCTCTTCCGGCGTGGCGGGGAGGAGAGCGCCCAGCAGGATTTGCGGTTGATCGACACAGCGCGGCAGCGGCTTGTGGCCAGCTCGGAGAGCGAGCGCGGGTCCGTGGAGGACCGGCTGCGGACCGAGCTGATGATCCAGCTGGCGGCGTTCCTGCAGAAGCATCCGGACGCGGCGCAGGAGTTGCAGGATCTGGCTGACCAGGCCAAGGGAACCAGTGACGGGGCGCGGACGAGCGTGCACCACAACACCGAGAGCATGGTCGTCGTCTCCGGCGGCGACATCAATACCTCGGGCGGCTTCCACTACCGCGCTCCGGAGCAGAGCCGGTGAGCGAGGAGAGCTTTTCCGGGGCCGTCCCTCCACCACCGCGACCGCCCATGGCCCCGCTGGCACCCGGCCAACAGGTGGAGATCCGCGACACTAAGAACTCGAAGATCATCGTGGCTGCGGGCTCCGTCACGATGACGAGCAAACCACCACTGCCGGTCACCGACATCCCGCAGAGCGAACTCCGCGCCGTACGCCGGGCATGGGTGGAGCTGAGCGTGCGCGACGAACGGGTGCGGACGGCATCCGACGCGATCGAGCGGCTCACCGGGGGCGGACCGCGACTGGCCGTCATCGCCGGGCCTCCCGGATACGGTAAACGCGCTGCCGGCATCAAGGCGTTGTGGGAGGTCTCGCAGGCGGAGGAGCGTTCCGGGGGCAAGGCTCTGAAGCTGCAGTCGATCGCACCGGACTGGGAAAAGTCCGGCCTACCGGACATCGGCGAGCTGCCCGATGAACCGGGAAGGTGCTACCTGCTGGACGTGGCCGCGGAGATCAGCTCCTGGCACAAGCCCGGACTCGTTGCCCAGCAACTGGTGAGTTACGCCGAGGAATTGAAGTTCTCGGGCTCCTTCCTAGTCGTGATCGCCGACGAACACGGGTGGCCCGAGGGCGTGTCGGCAGCCGTCGTCGGCGTCGTCGCCCGCGCCACGGCCCGGCCCTCCCCGCACCGCGTGGCCAGGTCGCACCTGGAGTACGTTCACCACCTGCCGGACAGGATCCGCTGGCTCACCACGCCGACGGAGGAAGGCTCGGCCGGCGAGGCCGGGCACCTGCTGACCGACAGCAGCCGTCCCGACGATGCCGCCCGGCTGGCCGCCAAGCTCGCCTCCGCGGAGGACTCCCCGGACGGTCTCAAAAACGCCCTGAGCTCCTTCCGAGAGTGGCGCACGGCCGTGAAGAATGTCTTCACGGAGACCGAGGACGAGCCCGAGGACCGCGCCCTGCTCATCTCGTCCCTGTTCCTCAACGGCAAGGACGCGCTCACCATCCAGAACAGCGCCCGAGCGCTGCTGGGCGATGATCCGGAAACGGACGTCCGCACCATCCTGACCGGACCCGATCTGACCACCCGGCTGACGAAGATGGGCGCCGAGGTCAACGGACGGACGGTCTCCCTCGATCACAAATCCGGCTACGCACGTGCCGTCCTGCTCCACCTGTGGCAGCAGCGGGCCGACATCCACCCCCATCTGTTGCAGTGGCTGGACACCCTCACCGCGCCCAAGGGCCCCGGGGTCGACCGGCTGGCCGCCATCGGCGACCTCCTGGTCGAACTGGCCGTAGCGGAGAACGACATCCGTGTCGTCAAGCAGATCCACGCCTGGATCGACAAGGGCGCCGACAGCACTGAGCACCGCGAGTTGATCGCCCGTGTCCTGACGGTCGCCGCCGAGGCCGACACACTGGGCGTCCAGGTCCGTGCCCTGCTTCTGGACTCAGCTCAGGACGAATCGGAGGCCGTCGCGACGGTCGTCGCGCTGGTCTGCCAGGGCGAGTTCGCCGAGCACTACCCGCGCCAGGCCCTCGTGCGCCTGCGACACATCCTCGACCGGCCTGAGACGGACGAGGCCGTACGGACAGCGCAGGAGGCATTGCGGGACATCGCCGCACGCGACGGCCAGCTGCCGCGGGTGTGGAGCACCGTCATCAAGTGGGCCACTGAGAAGAAGCACCTGGCCGGACACCGGGCCTTCCTGTCGCTGCTGGATCCGCGGGTGGACCCGTACGTTCTGCAAGTGATGCTGGCGGCGGCCGAACAGAAGGAAGACATCAAGGAAGCGCTGCTGGACGGCTGGAACGCGGCCTTGGCCGACACCCGGGTCGAAGCCGAATGCCGGCAGCTGCTGACCGCCTGGGCCGAGGCGCGGAAGGCAGCGGACATGCCGACCGAGCTCCTGACGGACCTCCTCAACCAGATCATGCTGGGCCACCTGGTCGCCTCCCCGGTCGCCGCGCTCATCTTCGGCGAACCCGGAGTCGCCGACGGCGAGGCGGTCATCGACCTGCGCAAGGACCTCCGGCTGCCCCCGATGCTCTCCTCCCTGATCACCGCGCACGAGCGCGCCTCGGCGGAGTCCTGACCGATGGCCTCCACCCGATGGTCGCGCCGCCGTGCGCGCAAAGCGGTGCAGCGCGGTCTGACCCGATTCGACGTGCGCCTGCGTAGCGCCTGTCCCGGGATCGGCTTCACCGCCCGGATCACGGCCACTGTGCTCACCGAGCCGCCCTACCCCAGCCCCGTCGAGGAGATCACAGGGGCCGTGCGCACCACGCTCAGGGACGCTGCGAGCAAGGTTTCGAAGATGTGCGACCCGGCCGACCTCGCCTCGGCGCGGGATGCCTGCGGCCAGCACCTCGCCCGAGTACGTCAGCTGCCCACCGACCCTCCCGTCGAATTCACGGCCAAGCTCACACTCGACCTGCTGCCCGACGACCGGGCCGCCGTGGCCGCGCTACTGGCCGCTCAGCGCCGGCAGGCCGTGACCGACATCCTGCGACGGCAGAAGACCGACGCACTCGCCCTCGAACTCGCCGACCCCGCCGCCCTGTTGGCGCGATGGATCGAGCGGGACAACACCGACTGGTCCCAACTCCCGCGCTTCGCCGACGAGGCAAACACGATCGCAGAGGTCTTCGCCCGGCATCGCCCTGAGGACGAGCGCAGCGTCGAGCACGAAGCCGTCGAAGTACTGCGCGAGTTCCTCGCCAGCTTCCCCGACCACACCCAAAAACGCATGCTGTACACGCTGCTTGCCGCCGGCATGGACAGCGCCCACCGGCCACACCACGCCGCGAAGGCACAAGCCCTGGTCAACGGGCACGCCCCGGCCGAGCGGGGGGCCGAGTCGTGAGCAGAGTGGCAGGTTTCCGTCTCAGCCCCCCGGGTGAGGTGGTCCGGTGAGCACGTCAGTCTGGCGATGGCTGCTCTCGCCCTGGACGAGCTGGCGTGCGTGGAAGCTGGCGCGAGCCAGCCAGGGCAATCTCTCCTTCGACGCGGCCTGGCGGCGCACCAGGCTCGAACGGCACCCGGACGAGATGCCGTATCAGCAGCATGGCCATATCGCGGCAGACAACGAGACCCAGGACCCCCGCGCCAAGCAACAGCGGTAATCCGGACCCTGCCGTCTGAGGGGCGAGCGGCGGTGGTAGGCCCCCTGTGTGCGAAGCACTGCATCATGGCCTCGATGACCGCCGTTCGCCCTGACGGAGACGATCACAAGCGAGACAGTGTCCATACCTACGAATCGATGACCGCCGCCGAGGTACTACAGACGCGCTACCGCAGTCGCCTGCCCCATCGGCTGGAAAACCTCGCAGGCCCCCAGCAGGGCAGCGTCGAGCGGCCTCTGCCCGTGGTCTGGCCAGACGCGACCGTGAACGCGAAGTGGTCGCCCTGGCCGCCCACGGCAAGCCCAACTCCGAGATCGCCGACAAGCTGGTGGTGAGCCCGCTGACCGTACTACGCAGCCACATACACCGCGCCATGACCAAACTGAACGCCCCCGACCGCGCTCAGCTCGTCGTCATCGCGTACTAGAGCGGCCTCGTCAAGCCGCACCCTCACGGCTGACCCAGTTGCAGGTGACCTACTCTTCGTAGACGTCCCGGGGGCCGGGACGGAAGTCATCGGCTTCTGCCGGGACCACCTTGGGCCAGCCACTCCAAGAACATGCGCGGACGAGGCGCAGGTGCCGAGGGCCCACCGCGTGGCCCAAAGGGTGTTGCACAAGGAGTCGGACAGGGTCCCTGAGGCGTCACCTGCTGTACGGCGCCAGTCCCTCGTTTCCGGCAACGACCAAGGAATCGACGAGCATCTGCCACTCGTCCAACTTGCCGATTTCCTCCGCCGTTCTGCGGATTTCCTTGAGCCAACTGTTAGACAGCGACGAGCGTTTGACCGTGACACGTCCATTTTGAATGCATAGGTCGGAGATCCAGCGCACGCCGCGGGTGGCCTGCACTTCCTCCGGGAGCTTCCGCAGGATGCCGATGAGCGCATCAACGGACTGGGCCTCCCCACGAGCGACCGGCAGCCAATCGTCGATCGACTCAACGAAGTCTTCAGCGCGAACCCAGTCGATGGGGCCACCGACAACCTCGTTGTACAGGCCTTGCGTCCACGGAAGAGGGTCCGGTAGCAGAGCAGCAGCAGCCCAGTCGCCCCAGTGACGGTCGCGGTAGGGGCTCGGGTCGTCACTCAAGTAGCCAACGGCGTGGCACAGCAAGGACGGCCAGACACCTCGTGCAGCTTCGGCCAACCGTTCGTTCTCTGCACCTGCTGCGGCAAGACCGTGGAGGAAATTCGACATCAGTCCCGCATCTGCGCGAAGGGCATCGAGGTGCTCAAGCACCGGTCCGGCGTCACCGTTCTTCGCAAAGCCTTCGAGCAGGGCCCGTGCTGCGACGAGGGTGTGTGTCCCGCGATCGTCCGCGGTCCAGCCCTCCTTCTCCTGCGCGACCATGGCACGTCGCTCGACGTCGAGGAACGCGACGAGGAGCACGGTTGCCTCGTCGGTGCAACAGTGATCCGTCGACGCGGCTGCACCGAGTCCGCGAATGGCTGCGTCGAGAACCGCGATGTCGAGGCAGTCCGCCGATAGTTCCTGGAGGCGTTCGGCAACGTCGCCCGCGATCTGAACGTTTGGCCGTCGCTGGCCGTCCTGGTCCCACGGACCGATTTCTGCGCCACGGGCGGTCTCCAGCAACCAGGTCAACGCAGTCCGGTGGATGCAAGGGTCGAAGTTGCATGGAGCCGCCCAGACGACATCGCATCCACGCGCCAGGTGCAGCCGTGTCTCCAAGGACGCCTTGCCTGCCATCGCAAGACCGGCCTCGGCAACATCTTCGGTCGAACCGTCGGCCGCTTCCAGCGCCGCTGCCAGTGCGGGTGTGAGGAACGCGGGCACGGTTTGAGCCACTGCTCGGTCGGCACCAAGGTCGAAGTACTGGTCCTCATGACGTTGATCCTCGGCGTCCTGGAAAGACGCTGCGATACCGATGACGAGCTCAGTTACGAACTGCGCTTCATTGCCCAGCGCATCCGTATCGCCAGCGGCGGCTCGTTCGACCGCTGCCCGGACGACGTGGGCAACGACGTCCATCGGCCGGCTCGGCATCAGGTCTCCGTCGGACTCGAGCAAGGCGCGGCCTGCCGACAGGTCCGCAGCGATCTCTTCCGATGAGGGCGGCACGTATTCGGCGTCATGCTTGGCCGAGCCCCAGTACCGATTCTGCAGCCGCAGGCTGGTCTGCACGACTGTCTGGTACGCCGCGTGCGCATCTTGTGCGGCGCGCAGCTCAGGCGGCGGTTCGACCTCGATGTAGAACGCATCGCCGTGTTGCTTGAATCGGTACCGATCCCAGTCCAGGCTGGCAGCCCAGTTCTTCGTAAGCTCCTGGCTAATACCGAGCCGGTCGCCGTTCTCGACAAGCTTGACGGCGACCTTCTTCAAAGCCTCGACACGCTCCTCCCCGCCGTGCGTCATCAGCCACGCGGCTACCTCACGCGGTGTCCACTGGCGACGTTCGAGGTTCGCGAGCCCTTCGGTTGTTGCACGCAACCCTGAGTACTCGCTTGTCCTGCGGCCGAACTCCAACTCCCATACGTCTGGTTCGGCGAGGAACGGGTCGAGCTCCGAGTCGACGCTCTCAATGTGGCGTACGAGCAGACCGAACAGCATCCCCGGGATAGCCAGGTTCTCGCAGCCCTCCTGGAGAACTTCGACAACCTTCCTCGGTGGCGTACCCCGACTCAACCAGGTGTCGGCGAGGCGTTCCATCGCCTGGAGCGCGCTCATCGCCGAGTACGGGCCGACCGAGGTGCCCCGGTACCAACTCCACACGTGGCTGTCGCCGACGTACAAGCGGGCAGTGCCGTCAAGGTTCAGGACCGCACCGCGGTCGTCGCCTTCTCCGTTCTCTGACTCGCCATCAGCGTCTTCCTCCCGGACGCCGACGGGCCCAGCCGACGCGTCTGGCGAATTGGGCCGCGACAGCGTTGCTACGCGCGCCCGCGCACCGCTGTTCAGGATGTTGTTCAACACCCGCACTGAGGTCAGCAATGGCGCTGTATGGAACAACTGCCAGAACCCACCGAAGTAGTAGTTGAAGAACGGTGCTCCGAAACCGGTCCACCGGCCCTGATGTCCTCGGACGCCCTCATCTCGGTGCCAGCTTGGCTCGTCATCGATGTAGTAGGCCGCCATCAACGTCGCCAATAGCTCTGGATCCTTTTGCGCCAAAGCCCGGGCGCTCAAAGGCGAGTCCGCTGCCGGAGCCAGGAACGCTGGCGCGTCGTCGGCGATGGCACGAAGGCACGCTTCGGCGGCATCGTCGATGTCCGGTCCGAGCAGCGCCAACGTTTCGACGAACTCTTCCTTGGTCAGGTGGTAATCCAGCCTGCGTCGGCGTCGGCGATGCTGTGACTTCGACCCGGGCAGTTCATCCCTGCTGGTTTCGCGTAGAGGGAGCGAGTTCCAGTAGGCGAGGAGGCGGTCCCGCAGCCGGATTCGCAGTTCGTTGCCGGCCGGAACATCCGCTATGGACATGGCTTGCAGCCAGTCCGCGAGCAGTTCGAACGACTCCTTCGAGACGTCCCACGGCTTTTCGTCATCGAGGAGAATCTGCACAACGGGGTTCGTGATCAGACGGTCGACCAGCCCGTTGGCCTTGTGCCGCTGCTGAACAACTCGAACCACGTCGCCGAGCACCAGGCCGACCGCCTGATCCGTGCACGCTGCCTTCAGACACTGATACGCGAACGGTGTCTCCAGCACCGCCTCCACCGGGACGTCAGTCCACCGGGGCCCATGTGCTGCCGCGAACACCTGCAATTGCGAGTGCAGTTCGACAAATTTCCGAACGGGCCGCGCATCGGGTGCTTTCAGTAGCCCCTTGCACGCAAGAGTGGCGGCCGACAGCGCCCACCGGGGCGCCCCAGCTGCCTGCAGCAACTCGGTCGGGCTCTGGCCACGGACGAGAAGGATGGCGGTCGCGTACCGCCGGACTTCGTCGTGTGCAAATTCCGGCTGGCCCCGATACGGGCTCGCTGGCGCGAGCAGATGATCCCGGCGCAGCATGTCGACCGCTGCAGCATCAACGCCTGCGTCAGGTCGACGGTCCTCGGGCAGCTTCATCGTCGTCGCGGCCACTGCGAGCAATGTCCGTTCGCGTGCCTCCGCCGAACCGACACCGGGGCGCCCATCGCCCCGAACAACCCTGCTCCACACCAGCTCAAGGCACTCCCACTCACCCAGTGAGCTGTCTGGCTCCGACCCGGTCCGAGCCAGCAGGTCCAGCACAACGGGCCTGCGCAGCAGCGAGTTCGTCGGCAGGTCACGCAGGACCGCACGCAGAAGCGGAAAGTGGTCTGAGACGACCGAGATGTCCTCGTCGCCCAACGGCCTCATCAGGAAAGAGGAAATGAGCTTAGCGAACCCCAGCTCCACCTGCTCCCGCACAAAATCCGATGCCACGTCAGATGTCACCGCCACGAGCCCAACGCCTGCTGCAGCCGCTGCCAGCACCAGGTCACTCAACAAGCCGGCAGACCGCTCCAGGGCAGCATCAGCCGCGTCGATGACCAAGACCCGGCCAGGTGCCGACAACTCCGCGAGCACGTCCTCCATCGACATCCCGAGTGCAGCACGCAGCTCCAAGTTCGACTGTGGCAGGCTGCGAAAGTTCACCACCACCCCTTGGAACCCGGCGGGGTTAGCGGCTTCCAACTCGGCAATGGCCGACAGCGTCAACGCGCTCTTACCGATGCCCGACTCGCCGGATACCAACAAAGCCGAAGCACGGGTACCGGCCTCGCGCAGGGCTGCAGCGAGTTGTTCGCGGCGGTCGGCGAAGGAGATCTCGACCGGTCCGCCGGACGACTCATCACCGATAGTGGCCCGCACACCGGCAACGGCCAGCTTGCGTTGCTCAGCAAGCACCGACCACGCGTGCCGGCTTCGAGTCGCGGCCGAGTCCAACACCACGTGAATGTCACGGCGGAGCGCCTTGAGATCCACGACGGCGCCGGTCGCGTCATAGCGGGTTGCCTCGACCTCGAGCCGGTCCCGGACCGCCACCCCGTCGGCGGCAGCCGAGGCCACGCCGTCCAGCGATGTCGCGACCGCCACGCGGTCACCTTCGTCTGGGCTCTGAACCGCGAACCCGAGGACCTGCAGCCGGCCAAGCAGCCGCCACGCCAGCCGCAGGACCTCTTCCGACGTTGTGTCGTCTTCGACGGCCTTCTCGACCATCTCCAGAAAATGCTCCTGGCGCTTACGCACCGGCTTCGACCAGCGGCCATCGACGTCCATGGATGCTTGGAACGACTCCGGGTCGGCATGAGCACGCGCAATGCCGCAGAGCGTTGCGAGCTGGTCCCACTGATCGGACCGACCGGCGGTCGCGACGGCGACCCGGTGAGTGTCACTGTCGAACTTTTCGACCTCGGCGAGCAGCGACCCGACGAGCTTCACCGTGTCGCTATGGCTCTGGACGAAGTTCGGCGTTGCTCGACATGCCACGGCAAGGATGACCTCGGCTGCCTCATCGCCGCATTCGATCAGAAGATCATCCACTGGGTGCGCCGGACCGGTTTGGAACGACACCTTCCGGACCGTCAGCTCAGAGGCCTCCGCCCGTCGCTCGCCAGTCAACATGCCAGCGAGATAGACAGCCGCGACGCGGTGCGCGAACGAAACGCCGCCACCGCCGGTCGCATAGGTGCTCGATCCTCGCTCAGTTTCACCAGCCGAGGCAGTGGCGACCCCGGTGACCGCATCATAGGAAGCAGCCTCAGGTGCAGATGTCATCTCACCTTCGGACCGAGCGGCAGCACCGGGCGCAACGGGCTCGTTCATATGCTCCTCGGTGGCATCGTGCTATCAGTGGGCGCATGACTCACCGTAGCGGTGAGTCGAGAACCATGCAGGCCCAGTGGCCGCACATGTACATGAGGGGGTGGCTGCATCCGGGGCCACGAATGTTTGATTCGCCCCAATCTGGGCGAAACGACATGCCTTATCCGTCATGCTGCGATGGCTATCCGGCCCGCAGCCAAGGACCCAGGACGCCCAATCTCGGGCACGTCCTTCGGAGGGACCGACCCTCTAACCGCTTTAGTTGACCGAGCCCACGTTGCACTGCGCAGTCCACGTCGGCTGGCTGGCCGAATTCAGCGAGACGTACGGCGGTGGCCAGGCCCTCGGGACCATCGCGCCCATCACCACGATCGTGGCGGCGGGCGCCCCCTCCGCCCGCCGCAGCAGGTAGACGCCCACCACCGTCTACCGCGCCGGCGCTCGCGCGTGGCCGGGGCTTTCGGCACGGCGGCCAGGCTCTGATCCGCCGGCCACGTGGACGGCGGCAGATCGGCCGAACCCCCGTCCGGCTTACCGAGGTTGGCCACCGTTGCCAGCAGGCACCACTCCGTGTCGATGCCGAACGCGGGCTCGTACGACACGCATCCGGGCTGCTCGATACCCAACGACGCTGTGGTGATCGACGGGTGGGCGCCGCCCTCAGCGGCCAGGGTGGCGCCGAGGGGGGGCGACCAAGCCGCCGGCAGGACCCGGCGCTCGTGAGCGTGGCCGTCTGGCCACCTGCCTCGTGTCGCCCTGGCGAACATGGCGGACCACCCGGTCCGCGCCACCGCCGTCTACCGCGCCCTCACCCTCCGGTAAGCGCTGCGAGAGCCGCCGAACACGCCGCCGACTCGGGCCCGTCCCCACCGACGCACACGCCGACGCCTCCTCCCGAGCACACCTCGCGGGCCGCCTCACCGAACGTGCCCTTCAGCACGCCCTTTCGAACAGGGACGCGAGGAGGGCGGCGATTGCGTCGGTCCGGCTCGTTCGGATAAGACGTCATTTCAGTTGGCGAGTCGGCGGTGGCATATGAGCGTCGCGGCGATGGCGGTGAAGGCCAGGAAGTACTCCGGCTTGCGTTCGTAGCGGCGGTGGAGGCGTCGGCAGCCGGACAGCCAGGACACGGTCCGCTCCACGACCCGGCGGTGCCGGCCCAGGTATCGGGATGACTCGATGCCTCTGCGGGCGAGGCGGTGCCGAATGCCGAACACGACGCTCGCCGAGGCAAACGGCAAGATCGAGATCGCCGGCTGACGGTGACGAAGGATGTCTGGGCCCGGGCAGCATTACGCTGCCCGGGCTCACGCGAGGAGCATCTGGACCTAACCTTGCCGCAGGCAGCAGCCTGAAGCCCGATCAGCCGCTCGGGGACTTTACGTGAGGAAGTGGGAGCCGTGTTCGTGTGGCTCTGGATAGCCGTCTGGTCGGCATTTGTGCTGCCGTTGAGCATCGCGTCGTTGCGGGGGTGGGCGCCCAAGCGGGTCCGGAACCGCACGAGTCCGTGGGGCATCCGCGTCCGCGGAGTGGCCATGCTGGTCATGTGGACGGGAGGGATGATCGCTCCGCTGCTGCACTGGACCAGCCTGAACGGCGATGACACCTTGTTCTTGGCCACCGTGATTCAGGTCGGCCTTCTGATGCTTGCGATCGGCCTCATAGGCGGCTCACAGCTCGGCGACCGGTTCCACCGGCGGACGATGCGAACCGAGCGACCGACGACTCCCACGGCGGTGTGCGGCGCCAGCAATGAACCGTCAGGAGACTTCTAGGGGCTCGATCCGAGCGGCGACCGCAACCCGGCGTGTCCACTTCACGAGCGAGAAACCCCCTGAGAAGAGCGAAGCCAGTAGAGCGAACCGTGGGTCTCCGCATAGCGTCAGACTCCTTGACCGGTGGCAGCTTGAGTGGCAGGGGAGTTGGACTTGTCCTTCTTGAAGTTCGCGGGCGATGCAGTCAAAGAGATGGCGGGCACGCTGGAGACCAGCGGTGGCCAGATGAAGTCGGCCTCGAAGGAGATGAAGCACGCCGACTCCTCGCAGATCGGCCACAGTGGCCTGGAGTCTGCGTGCGACGACTTCGCCGATTCCTGGGACTACGGCTTCGGGCAGCTCTCCAAGCTCACCAAGGGCGTATCGAAGTTTGCCAACAAGGCGGCCGAGGAGTTCACCAAGCTGGACCAGAAGCTCCACGACGAACTGAAGAAGAAGGCAGGCGAGGGCAAAAGGTAGTACCCCGGCAAGTTCAGGACGGGCTCTCCTGCGGCACGTCGAAGGAGAACGTCCGGCCGATCTGGGCGAGACGCCCGCAGTAGGAGTCGAGCAGGAACACCGACGGCGTGGAGATCGTGACGTACACGCAGTAGGCGCGGGGGGCTGGGATGATCAGCTGGAGCGAGGCCATGGGGAGCGTCGGACGCACCAGGTCCCCCGTCCCGGCGACATCCGCGAGACCGGACTCTGCTGCGAAGCGGGCAGGCAGTGTCAGCGATCTCAAGGACGCGGACATGACGCCCGGCCCGCACGGCAGTTTCGCTGCGAGCAGCATGTCCTGACGGCCTTGCAGGCCCTTGCCCAGGTCGAAGTCCAGCTCCTGGAGCTCGCTCTCGCCCGTGAAGAACTTCTGCTCCTTCGCCCGGTAGATGCCCTCGGCGGCCAGCAGCCGGTCGCGGTGCCCGCTGGGCTTCGTGGTCACCGCGAGGAGCCCCATCGACAGCCGCTCGTCGCCGCCCACATCCTCGGTGCCCAGGCACATCGCGGTCAGCACGACTGTCTCTTCGCCGCCCATCGACAGGCCCGGGATGGTGGCGCGCATCTGCTCGGTGACCGAGGCGAGTTGTGCCTCGTCGGCGTCCGGCATGAGCTGGGCCAGCGCCTCTCGCCAGCCTTCGCCGGCTGTGGGGTCCGGCAGCCGGATGAACTCGTCGGGGACGGTGTACTGGAACGCGTACGGGACCGCTCGCGCGGCGGCGGACTCAACCGGGTTCTGGGTCACGCGGCGGTTCCGAAGCTGGAGGGCTGCAGAGCATTGGTGAAACTCTGGCCCGCGGACGTCAGAGAGGTGGAGGCGTCGAACTGCGGCCCCAGCGGGCCAGGAGCCATGATCCTGGGCTCGCTCTCGGGTGCTTCATAGCTCGCGAAGCCGGCGATCGGTCCGACGACGGGGACGTCGGATATGTTCCAGTCGCCGTCCAGCCAGCGGCCCTCGTTCGTGTTGGAGCCGATGGCGAAGCCCGCCCCGGTGACCGTCCCGACGATGTCGAGCGTCGTGCCTGTCGCGACGTGGACCCAGCCTTGGCCGGCCATGCTGAACCCGCGCAGCGAGTTGCCCATGCCGCTCGGGATTTTCGCGATGTTGCCCCAAGCCCCTGGCCCGATCTTGCCGAGGGTCGCCATGAATCCCTCGGACGCGCGGAGCGCCCGGCCGGACTGCACCATGACCCGGCCGAGCCGCGCCAGCCGGGCACCCGCCAGACCGACGCCACCCGCAACCACTCCCAGAGCATCCCAGGCCAGGGTCTGCCAGGTCATCCCTTCAGCGCCACCGATCATGGCGGCACTGTGCGCGGCCAGGGCACCCACACCGACGATGAAGCCGATCAGTCCGAGTGCGCCGACCCCGGTGCCGAGCGCCAGGGCGACAAGGCAGATCACGCCGATGACCATGGCAACGTCGGCCAGGACGTCTCCGACCAGCTTCCAGAAGTTCGGGTCAGTCAGAACATCCCAGGCATCGGACAGGAAGTCCGTGAAGCCGTCGACCAGATCGTCGAACCAGCCCGGCTCGGGCGGGGCGTCGTCCGCTGCATCCTTGATCGTACGGGCGGTCGCGTCGGCGACGGTGGTGTATTCGGTGTGCAGGCTGTGGGCCCGGCCACGTACGGCTTCCAGTTCACTGTTGGCCTCATCGCAAGCTTTCTGCTTGCTCTTCTTGTCCTTCTCGTGCTCGTCCTTCTCCCTCTCGGACAACGCGGACGTGTCGTCCGGCAGACCGTGCAGAGCGCCCTTCGCACTGCTCACCTTCTTGGCAGCGGCGGCAGCCTCCTCCTCCAGTTTGCGGGCCCGCGACTGGAAGCCGTCCAGGCTGGTCTCCCAGTTCGACAGTGCGCGGTGGGCGGAACCCACCGAATCCAGGGCCTTCTTCAGGTACGGCGGGATCTTCTCGACGGACGTGCTGAACGCGTCGGCGGACTTTCCCACCCAGATCCCGTCGGACGAGCCGATCTTGCTCAATTGCGTATGCGCGGTACCGCTGTCCCGGTTGACCCGTCCGATCGCGGAGACCATCAGCCGTACCGTCTCCAGGTCGCCCGGTGCGGGATCGAACCCGAGACAGGGATACTCCGAAGAACCCACTGCTGCTCCCCCAACGTCTGCCGCCCGGCTCCCGCCGCAGGGAGCTGGATGATTCAGGTGATAGGAAGCTATCCGTGATGCGGACGGTTCTGCCATCGTCGTGACCACACCGCTACGGCATCCTGACAAATGCCCAACAACCCGGCCCCGGAGGCGGAGATGTTCCTGCAGTCCCAGCTCGACGCCCTGCTGCGGGACGGCTCACGGGGTGTTGAACGGCATGACGCCCGCAATCTGCAGCGCTCCTGGCGGAAGTTCGCGGCTTTTGCCTACGTGGCCGAGCAGTACGGATACCGGTACGAGGGACTGTCCCCGCTCTCTCCCAAAGGGAGTCCGAACCCGTACTTCGCATTCCGCCGTATGCCCCACGCTGTTGAACAGGCCGGCAGCACCGCAGAGCGGTATCCGACCGCTGCACAGGGTGGTCAGTTGCCCGGCATGCGGCCCGGCGGGAGCAGACTGCGGCCGCTGTCCGAGGCGCAACGGGACGTCGACCTCCTGCGTGCACGCATCATGGTCGACTACAGCCGTACCCACCGGCGGCGAGGCCTGATCGCTCTCGTCATCATTCCGTTCGTCATGCTCATCCCGCTCTCCCAGACAGGCTTCACGTTCAATGCCCTGCTGGTCTGCGCTGCCATCTGGCTTGCCTTTGCGGCTCTTTGGGCACTTGGCTTCTCCCTTGCCCGGCGCCGGTATGCGAAGTACAGCCAGATCCTGCGGGCGGCCGGTGTGCAATGGCCTCCGAGCACAGCGCTGACGTGATGGCCGATGCTCCGGGGCACCCGCCGCGAGGAAGGCAGCAGGCAGCCCGGAAGGGGCGGCGAGGAAATGCCCGAGCCGCCCAAGGCATCGCCCGTCAGCAAGAGGCGGCAGGTGTCAGAGGTCCTGGGCAGGCCAGTCCAGCAACCGCGCCCCGATGACCGCCGTCTGGAGCATGTAGCGGTGCGCCGGGTCGGCGGGGTTGGCGCCGGTGAGTTTGTGGATGCGTTCCAGGCGGTAGGTCAGGGCGCGCACGCTCAGGGTCAGGCGGCGGGCGGCCTCGGCGGCGACGCAGCCGCAGTCGAAGTACGCGGTGAGGGTGTCCAGGAGGGGCTGGGCGCCGCCGCGGCTTGCTCTGAGCGGTCCGAGGGCGTCGAGGACGAGGTCGGCCATGGCCTGGCGGTCGCGGGTCAGGACCGGGTAGACGAGCAGGTCCGCAGCGCGGAGGACCGGTTCGTCGAGACCCAGGCGCTCGCCCAGCTCCAGGGCGTTGAGCGCCTCCTCGTAGGAGTGGACGACGCCACCGGGGCCCGGCTGGGGGCGGCCGATGGCGACGCGTCCTCCTTCGGTGGCGGCGTAAGCCTGTTTGGCGAAGTAGGTGAGGACGTCGTCCTGATGGCCGGGCGCGATGCACAACAGTCGCCCGTCCTTGGTGGTGATCAGGACGTCGCGGTCGCCGAAGCGGCCGATGAGCGCACGTTCGACCTGCCGCGGCACCGGGTCGCCCTCGTCATAGGCGGCCGGGCCCTGGGCGACAGCGACCGCGTGCGCGTGCGAGAGGCGCAACCCGAATCGTTCGGCGCGTTCGGCGAGGCGGCCCAGGTCGCTGCGGCCGTAGAGGAGATCGTCGATGAACTCGCGGCGCGCGGCCTCCTCCTGGCGTACGGCGTGGTGCTGGGCGCGTTCGTAGCCCTCGGCGAAGGCGTCTATCGCCTGCTGCATGGCGCCGAGTGCGGTGTCGGTGGAACCGGGTGAGTGGGGCCAGGCGGAGCGCGCGGCGGTCAGGTGTTCGTTGACGAGGGTGCGCAGCCCATGTCCGGCCTCCGCTGCCTGCTCACCCAGGGCGCGCCGGGACTCGATCTCCTCGCGGGTGAGGCGCCGGCCGGTGGCCGAGACTACGGCCAGGATCTCGGCGTAGCCGTGCAGATAGTGCACGGGGTTCTCGCGGTCGGTCATGTCGTCCCTCGAATCTTGACGCGCCGGTGACGGTTTTTTAGCGGCTCACCGGCATGCAGACCCTAGTGAATGCTGCCGGGAATCGGCAATGCGCGTACATGCCCGGGCCGTGCACCATGACCTGCGGGGAGCACTGCGAAGGTTCTGGTGCCGGACACCGGCAGATGGTGTCCGGCCCGGAACCTGGAGGGGAGCAGTGCGCCGTCGGGGTGTGCCGTGCGCGGGAAGGGGGCCGGGAGATGCGGACGTTCGTCGAGGCCGCAACCGGCTTGCCCGGCATCCTGCTCACCGCCGCCCTTGTCGTGGCCGTGTGCTTCTGGCTGTTGGTAGCCGTCGGCGCCGTGAGGGTGGACAGCTTCGACGCGGACGCCGACCTCACCGCCTGGAGCATGGGCGGGGTGCCGGTGACGGTCGCGCTGTCGCTGCTGACGGTGGTCGCCTGGCTCCTCAACGTCGCCGTGACCGCCCTGTTCTCCGTCCTCGCGCCATCAGGGACCGTCACCGGTGTTCTGCATCTGCTGGCACCGGCAGGTTCGCTGTTCGTCGCCTGGCGGCTGACCTGCCTGTTCGTACGGTCCTTGCACCGACATTTCCCAGAGGAACCCGGTCCGATCGCGGACCGTCGCAAGCACCGACGGCGAACGAACCGGTGAGCTGCTCGCGGCACAGGACCGTGCCGTCCGAGCCCCACCTCCGGCGGGATCTGTCCCGCCTCCCCATCTCGTTTCAACTCCCTTACGCCTGAAGGACTTATGCCATGGTTGCCATCGGCGTGCTCGCTGCCGCCCTGCTGCTCGTCGCCCTCGTGCTGTTGCTGGCCCTTTCCCGGCTCTTCCGCAAGGTGGAGCAGGGCAAGGCGCTGATCGTCTCCCAGACCCGGAGGGTCGACGTGACCTTCACCGGGCAGATCGTGCTCCCGGTGCTGCACAAGGCCGAGGTCATGGACATCTCGGTGAAGACGATCGAGATCACGCGCACCGGCCGTGAGGGACTGATCTGCCGGGACAACATCCGCGCGGACATCCGCATCTCGTTCTTCGTCCGGGTCAACAAGACGGTCGAGGACGTCATCAAGGTCGCTCAGGCCGTCGGCACCGCGCGGGCCAGTGACCGGGACACCCTGCAGGAGCTGTTCCACGCGAAGTTCTCCGAGGCGCTGAAGACCGTCGGCAAGCAGATGGACTTCACCGACCTGTACACCAAGCGTGAGGAACTGCGGTACCAGATCATCGAGTTGATCGGTGTCGACCTCAACGGCTACCACCTGGAGGACGCGGCGATCGACTACCTGGAGCAGACGCCGCTGACCCAGCTCGACCCGGCGAACGTCCTCGACGCCCAGGGCATCCGCAAGATCACCGAACTGACGGCCGTCGAGCACGTCCGCACCAACGAGGCCCAGCGCAACGAGCAGAAGGAGATCACCCGGCAGGACGTCGACGCTCGGGAGGCGATCCTGGAACTGGAGCGCCGGCAGGCCGACGCGGAGATCAAACAGAAGCGGGAGATCGACACCGTACGAGCCCGCGAGGAGGCCGAGACGGCCCGGGTGGTGGAGGAGGAGCGGCTGCGCGCCCAGGGCGCGTTCCTGCGCACCGAGGAGCAGTTGGGCGTCCAGCGGGAGAACCAGGCGCGCGAGGTCGCCGTCGCGGCGAAGAACCGCGAGCGCGTGATCGCCATCGAGAACGAGCGCATCGAGAAGGACCGCCTCCTGGAAGTCATCGGGCGCGAGAGGGAGACGCAGCTGACGCGGATCGCCGCGGAGAAGGAGGTCGAGGCGGAGAAGCGGGAGATCGCCGAGGTCATCCGTGAGCGCGTCGCCGTGGACCGGACGGTCGCCGAGCAGGAGGAGTCCATCAAGAAGCTGCGCGCCGTGGAGGCGGCGGAGCGCGACCGCCAGACGGTGATCATCGCCGCCGAGGCCCAGGCGCAGGAGAAGCTGGTCAAGGACATCAAGGCAGCGGAGGCCGCCGAGCAGGCCGCGACGCACCGCGCAGCCGAGCAGCTCACGCTCGCGGAAGCCCAGTTGAAGTCCGCCGACCTGGAGTCCAAGGCCAAGCTGCGACTGGCCGAGGGCGTGCAGGCCGAGGCGGCGGCCGAAGGACTCGCGGCCGTCCAGGTCCGCGACAAGGAAGCCGAGGTCATCGAGAAGGCGGGCCGTGCCGAAGCCGTGGCCACCGAGGCCCGGCTGCGCGCCGAGGCCGAGGGCGCGCAGGCCAAGGCCCTCGCGGAAGCCATGGCGATCGGCGAGAAGCTCAAGGCCGAGGCGGCAGGCCTGACCGAGAAGGCCGCTGCGATGGCCGCCCTCGACGACGCGTCCCGCGGCCACGAGGAGTACCGGCTGCGCCTGCAGGCTGAGAAGGAGATCCGGCTCGCCGGTCTGGACGTCCAGCGACAGGTCGCCGAGGCCCAGGCCACGGTGCTCGCCACCGGGCTGGAGAACGCCGACATCGACATCGTCGGCGGCGAGTCGGTCTTCTTCGACCGGCTGATGTCCTCCATCGCGCTGGGCAAGGGAGTCGACGCCTTCGTGGAGAACTCACAGACGGCGCAGGCGCTGGCCGGCCCGTGGCTGGACGGGACCTCGTCCTTCACCGACGACCTGAGCCGCGTACTCGGCTCGGTCTCGACCGCCGACGTGCAGAACCTGACTGTCTCCGCCCTCTTGATGAAGCTCATGAAGTCCGACGGTGCTGCCGCCGGGCCCGTGCAGCAGCTCCTCGACAAGGCGGGGGAGCTGGGCCTCGCGGACACCCCGCTCGCCGCGCTCAACGGCAGCGCGAGGGCCTGACGACCGGCGGGCCGGACGCTGCCCCACAGGGGAGGGCAGCTCCGGCCCGCACACCTTTTGAAGGGACCCACACACCATGGCAACCGGCCTCCAGACGGGAACCCACCAGACCGGGAAGCCCCGGACCGGGACGTACGACGCCGTCGACACCGGCACGTACGAGGTGCTCCGCGACCGGCTCGCCGCCCAGGCCGCCGAACTCGCCCACCGCGCCGAGGCGCTCAACGCCCGCCGTGCGGAAGAGTTCGGTTCGGTGCGGCTGGAACTCACCGGCACCGAGCGGCTGCGCGGCGAGCGCCCGTCCGTGCCCCGGGACGTCGTCGCCCTCGGGGACTCCTTGCTCTTCGGCTGCGTTCCGCAGCTCGACGTCCGGGCGGAGACAGCGGTGGGCGACGTCTTCGCGCTGCATGACCGGAACCTGAACCGGCTTCCCGAGGACGCCGTACCGGGTCTCCTGGACGATCCCGGGTTCGTACGGGAGTTCGCGGCCCTGCACCGCTACTACCGGCACGCCCGGCTCCTCCAGCTCCGCCGCACGGACGGCAGACTGCTGGCCGTCTTCCAGACGGGAGAGAAGGCCGGGGACATCCGCGTCCTGCGCTGGGCGACGACCCCGGACGGGCGGGTGTCCTTCCTGGACGCGCGCGGGGACCGCGACCATGCCCTGGCGCCCTCCCACGACTTCGCCTGGACCGGCACCACCCGCGAGGACCACGCGCTCGGCCGGCACCCGCACGTCCGCGTCCAGGACGAGATCTTCGTCTCGACCGTCGGCGGCGCACTCACCGTCAAGGTGGACGACGACACCGAGGCCGAGGAGGCGATCTTCGACGAGCCGGTCGACGAGCCGCTGCAGTCGCTCGCCGACGCGGACATCGCCCACGCACGGGTGGGCGCCCTGATCCTGCTGCGGATCCGCCCCTACAAGGAGGACACCCACCGCTACCTGGTGTTCAACACCCTCACCAGGTCCGTGGTCCGCCTCGACGGCATCGGCCGGGCGTGCCGCCGGCTGCCCGATGACCAGGGCATCGTGTTCCCCGGGGGCTACTGCCTGGCCGGCGGCGGGCACAAGACGTACGACCTGGACACGACAGGCCTGGAGTTCGAGCGCGAGGTGCGCTCGCCCAACGGCGAGGACGTGCTGTACGCGTTCCACGCGCGCGTGGAGGGCCGCAGGCTGCTGCTGTCCTTCAACCTGATCCGCAAGGAGGTCGCCGCCCCCCTGTCGTGCCACGGCTCGGCGCTCTTCGACGACGGCACCCTGGTGGTGCTGCGCGCCGACGGCGGCGAGCCGGCCCGCGTCCACCCCGTTCAGCTGTGGCGCTCCCCGTACGCGTCCGACACCTACGCCGCCACCGCCCCCACCGGCACGGGACCACTGGCCCGCGTCGGCAACGCCGATCTCGTCCGTGGCATCTCCGACTGTCTGTCCGTCACCCGCGCCGTCGCCGAGACCACGCCCACGACCGAGGTGTACGAGGAGCTGTCGGCCGCCTGTGTCCGTGCGGCGGACAGCCACCACTGGCTCGGTGACGAAGAGCTGGGTGACCTGCTCACCCCCCTGTCGGCCGTGCGCGGTACCGCCGAACAAGTGCTGGCCGAATTCGAGACCGTCCTGGCGCTGACCCGGCAGGCGTCCGACGCTCTCGACGAAGCCGCGGACCGCATCGCGACGGTGGTGCGCCGGCTGCGCGGTGAAGCCCCACGCGACGCGGCTGTCTGGGTGACGGGGCTGACCGAACTGCGCCACGCCCAAGGGTACTTGCTGACCCTCAAGGAGCTGCGCCACTGCGACACCGCCCGCGTCGACGAGCTGGCCGCGGACGTGGCGGCGGACCTCGCGACGTTCGGGCAGCGCGCCGTCGCCTTCCTGGCCCGCGAGGACGCCTTCGCCGGGCACCACGCGAGCGTCGAACAGCTCATCGCGGACGCCGAGTCGATCGCCACCGTCGCCGAGGCCGCGCCCGTCACGGCCCGCCTCGACGAGCTGGCCGAGGGGCTGCGCACGGTGACCGAGGTCGTCGCCGGGATCGACATGGCCGACGCCATGGTCCGCACGTCCGTGCTGGAGCGCGTCGCCGAGGTACTGGGCGGCCTCAACCGGGCTCGTGCCACCCTCGACGCCCACCGCCGCACCCTCCTCGACCGTGAGGGGCGAGCCGAGTTCGCCGCGGAATTCGCCCTGCTCGGCCAGGCGGTCACCGCCGCGCTCGCCGTCGCCGGCACGCCCGAGGTGTGCGACGAACAACTCGCCGGCATCCTGGTGCGGTTGGAGGACCTGGAGTCCCGCTTCGCCGAATTCGACGGCTTCCTCGGCGAAGTGGCCGACAAGCGCGCCGAGGTCCATGAGGTCTTCTCCTCCCGCAAGCAGACGCTCGCCGACGCCCGGGCCCGCCGGGCCGAACAGCTGGCCACGTCCGCCGCCCGGCTTCTGGAGACGATCGCCCGCCGCTCGGCGACCCTCACGGACCCCGACGCGGTCTCCGCATTCTTCGCCTCCGATCCCATGGTCGCCAAGGTCCGCCGCACCGCGGACGAGCTGCGTGATCTCGGCGACGGCGTGCGGGCGGAGGACCTGGACGGCCGGCTGAAGGCCGCACGGCAGGAGGCGGCCCGCGCACTGCGCGACCGCGTCGACCTCTACGCCGACGGCGGCCGCACCATCCGCCTGGGCAGCCGCCGCTTCGCCGTCAACACCCAACCCCTCGACCTCACTTTGGTGCCGCAGGGCGACGGCCTCGCCTTCACCCTCACCGGCACCGACTACCGCTCGCCCGTCACCGACCCCGACTTCGCCGCGACGCGCCCCTTCTGGAACCGGCACCTGCCGTCGGAATCGCCGGAGGTCTACCGCGCCGAACACCTCGCCGCCCGCCTGCTGAAGGAGCACGGGCACGCGACCCTCGCGGACGCCCAGCTTCCCGCCCTGGTGCGCAAGGCCGCGGAAGAGGCGTACGACGAGGGCTACGAGCGCGGCGTGCACGACCACGACGCCACCGTGATCCTCACCACGCTGCTTCCGCTGTACGAGCAGGCGGGCCCGCTGCGTCACGAATCCACCGGCCGCGCCGCCGCCCAGCTGTTCTGGGCACACGGCACCACGGCCGAGGCGCGCGTCACCTGGACACGGCGCGCGGTGTCACTCGCCCGGGCACGGGACACCTTCGGCCTGTCCCCCGCGATCGCCGAGCTGGAGGGCGAACTGGCGGACGCGATCAGCGCCTGGTCCCCGCCGGACGAGAGGACCGCGTCCGCCGCCGCTTCGTACCTGTTCGAGGAACTGACCGGCGGACCCGACGGTTTCGCGCTCAGCTCGGCCGCCCGTACCCTGCTCGACAAGTTCCGCCACACCGTGGACACCTCGGCCTACGACGAGGACCTGATGGCACTCGACGACCTCGCCGAACGCCGCCAGCTCGCCGAGGCCTGGCTGTCCTCGTACGTCTCCTCCACCGGCGCGGACGGCGACCCCGGGGACCTGGCCGAGGCGGTGGCCGCCGAGCTGTGCCCGGAACTGACCCGCTACGACGCGGACGCCCCGCTGACGGCCACGGCCGAGGGTCTGCTCGGCACGCATCCGCGCATCACCGGCCGCCGCCTGCCCCTGCGGATCGACGAGTTCCTCGCCCGGACGGACAGATTCCGCGACCTGGACACCCCTGCCTTCCGCGCGTACCAGCGCCGGCGTACCGCCCTGGTCAGCGCCGAACGCACCCGTCTGCGCCTGGACGACCACCGGCCCCGCCCCATGGCGTCGTTCGTCCGGGGCCGCCTCATCGACGAGGTGTACCTGCCGCTCATCGGCGACAACTTTGCCAAGCAGCTCGGCACGGCGGACGAGACGAAGCACACCGACACCGGCGGACTCCTGCTGCTCGTCTCCCCGCCGGGCTACGGCAAGACGACGCTCATGGAGTACGTCGCCGACCGCCTGGGCCTCCTGCTGGTGAAGGTCAGCGGCCCGGCGCTCGGCCACGCCGTCACCTCGCTCGACCCGGCCCAAGCTCCGAACGCCGCCGCCCGACAGGAGGTCGAGAAGATCAACTTCGCTCTGGCAGCGGGCAGCAACACCCTTTTGTACCTCGACGACATCCAGCACACCTCGCCCGAGCTGCTGCAGAAGTTCATCCCGCTGTGTGACACCACCCGCCGCATGGAGGGGGTGCGGGACGGTGAACCGCGCACCTACGACCTGCGGGGCAAGCGGTTCGCGGTCTGCATGGCGGGCAACCCCTATACCGAATCGGGCAGCCGCTTCCGGGTACCCGACATGCTCGCCAACCGCGCCGACGTGTGGAACCTCGGCGAGGTCCTGACGGGCAAGGAGGACGTCTTCGCTCTCAGCTTCGTCGAGAACGCGCTGACGGCGAGCCCTGTCCTGGCTCCGCTGGCCGGCCGTGACCGCGCCGACCTCGATCTGCTGGTCCGGCTCGCCACCGGCGATGCGACCGCACGCGCCGACCGGCTCACCCATTCTTACGCGCCCGCGGAACTGGAGAGGATCCTGGCCGTTCTGCGTCATCTGGTCGCCGCGCGTGAGACGGTCCTCGCGGTCAACGCCGCCTACATCGCCTCGGCCGCCCGGTCCGACGCCGCCCGCACCGAACCGCCCTTCCAGCTCCAGGGCTCCTACCGCAACATGAACAAGATCGCCCAGCGCATCCAGCCCGTCATGAACGACACCGAGCTGGCCGCCGTCATCGACGACCACTACGCAGCCGAGGCCCAGACCCTCACCACCGGAGCCGAGGCCAACCTCCTCAAGCTGGCCGAGCTGCGGGGCACGCTCACCACCGCACGGGCCGACCGCTGGGCCGAGGTGAAGGCCGCGTACGTCCGCACGCGGGACTTCGGCGGCCCCGACGGCGACCCCCTCGTGCGCGCGGTCGCCGCCCTTGGCCTGCTCGCCGACCGGGTCGCCGCCGTCGAGTCGGCCATCACCCGCGTCGCCGACCCCCGACACCGGCTCGCCAACCCGAGCGCCCGCCACACGGCCGGACGGCAGGAGTCGCGATGACGTATTTCCTCGCTCCTCTCGTCGCGGCCCTCGTGATCGTCGCGCTCAACACGGTCGTTCTCGTCCGCCGGGACCGGCGGACGATGGCGTACCAGCGTCGGCTGCCGCACGGGCGCGAGTGAGGGCAGGGCACTGCTCTCTGCCGGCCGGCACACCTGTCTTCGGGTGGTTGTATCGTGCTGGTACGACCAGCAGCTTTGGGCCGAACGCCGCAGAGGCCTGAGGGTCGTGGGTGCGTCGGGGAGTGAGACGGGAGCCGGGTGTGCGTGCACGTGACTTGGCAGAGAAGTACGAGACGGTCAGCCTCGACCACGACGCCATGGACGCCGCGCGGCTGATGGCTGAACACCGCCTCCCCGCACTGCTGGTGGTGGACGAAGACGGCGCGCCGAAGGCGATTCTCCCCGCCTCGCAGATGATCAAAATCCTGGTACCGGGATACGTGATCGAGGACCCCACCCTTGCGGCGGTGATCGACGAACGTCACGCCGACCGGCTGTGCGCCGCGCTGAAGGGCCGCAAGGTGCGCGACTGCCTGTCGAAGACCACACCGCCGCCGGCCGTCGCCGCCCCGGACGACACCGCGCTGGAGGTCGCCGCGCTGATGGCGCAGGCCCGCAGCCCGCTTGTGGCCGTGGTGGAGAAGAACAAGGCGGGCGTACGACTCGTGGGCGTCATCACCGCCTCCCACCTGCTGGAGCGCCTCCTCGCCGCGAGCTCCGCCTGACGCGTGGCGTCAGGCGGCTTGTAGCGTCAGAAGCCGTCAGCGTCCTGTCGGTGTCCGCGGAGCGTGGGGGCGAAGTCCTCCGCGCGGGACAGCTGGACCCGCAGCTTCTCGCTGTTGCGCGGCGGCCTGTTCGTAGGCTCGCACCCGATCCAGCAGAGCTGTGCGCTCGGCGAAGCCGCGGCCGGTGCCGATACCGAGGCGGTCGGTGACGTCGAGAAGATCACGCATCCGCGGGCGTTGGTGACCAGTTTCGCTGACGATCAGCTGGACGATCTCTACGGCGGCGGTCACCACCGGGATGTCGTGATCGTCTCTCATCTGCGCCAGGAAGGCCGCGGCCAGATGGCGTGCCTGGGCTGTCCGGGAGCTGTCGCTGTCCAGGTGGTGCCGACCGGGCCGTAGACGTCGGCGGTGGGACGACGAGAACGCCGCCGCGTGCCCGGACGCCGTGAGGTGCTTCGGATGTGAGCATCCGACGGGTGCTTCCGGAGGGGAGTCGTCATGTCACTGACGTCCGTGGCTTCTCCGGTGGCCAACGAACCATCCAGCCCGGCTCGATGTTCGAAGTGCCCTGCCGGGCACAGAATTTGTGGCGCCATACGGGCTGACCGACGAGGGCGTCAAGGTCCCGTCAAGCGAACCTGAGAAGGCGTCAAGAGGGCGTCAACGGACGATGTCCGTGGCCGTAACCGGTCGCAGACTGAGCGGCACGGGGGACACGGGCGACCGCCCGTGCGTGACGTTGGAGGGTTCGTGACCTTGCTCGACTCGCTTCCCCCCGACGCGCCCGAGGTCGAGGTGCGGGACCTGGCGGAACTACCGCCCGTGCTCGCCGACCCGCCGTTGCTGGAGCGGGTGATCGACAACGTGGTCGGGAACGCCGCCCGTCACACTCCGCCGGGAAGCAAGCTCCTCGTGCCGACGAGCACCTTCTCCGGACGGGTCGAGCTGCGGTTCGTCGACCGAGGCCCGGGACTGCCCGCCGGCGATCGCGACCGGCTGTTCGAGCCCTTTCAGCGGTTGGGCGACAACGACAACTCCACAGGACTCGGCCTGAGACTGGGACTGTCCCGGGGCCTGGCCGAAGCGATGGACGGAACGCTCACCACGGAGGACACTCCCGGCGGGGCCTGACCATGGTCCTGTCCCTGCCCTTCGCCGAGCAGGCGGAGCACCCCCGTGGCACGCAGACTGTAGGAGGCAGAGCATGAGCGCAGGAGGTGGCGGACACATGACTGGCTATCCACTCAGGGACCGGCTCGCCGTGGTGGCGGGCCTCGCAGGACCGTTTCTCGTCGCACTGGCCCTCGTGCCCTTCCGTACCGACCTGTCGAACACGAACGCGGCGCTGATCCTGGTCGTGATGGTGGTCGCGGTCGCAGCCGTCGGCAACCGCGTCGCCGGCGCGGTCGCCGCGCTGTCGGCGGCGGCCTGGTTCGACTTCTTCCTCACCCGCCCCTTCGAGCGGTTCACCATGACCGACACGGACGACATCGAGACAGCCGTACTCCTGTTGATCGTCGGCCTGATCGTGTCGCAACTGGCGGCCCGCGCACGGCGGCTGGAGGTGATCACCGTGACGGACGCCGACCATCTCCGCCGCATCCACGAGACCGCCGACCTCACCCGGTCCACGAAATCGGCCGATGCCGTGGTCGAGCACGTACGGCGCGAGCTGATCGAACTGCTGGCACTGCGCGGCTGCCGCTTCGAGTACGGCACGCTGATGGGACAGCCGCCGAGGCTGGAACAGGACGGCACGGTGGCGGTCGGGCGTCGGCACTGGGACGTCGACCACGGCGGGTGGCCGGAGGGTGAGATCGAGCTGCGCTCCTACGGCAACGGTCACTACTTCGGACGGTTCATGCTCGACCCCACACCGGGGACCGTGCCGTCGCTCAAGGCTCGTCTGGTCGCGGTGACGCTCGCCGACCAGACGGGCGCGGCTCTGGACACGGCCGGACTGACGCAGGCCCGGCCCCGGGTCTGAACAGACACGCGTCGCTGCGAGGCATACGGAATCTTGACGCCGGTCCCGTCGCCTTCGGGAACCATTCGGCCTCGCACCGCCATTCAAGACTGATGTGACGTCAACTCTGCCTGTCGGCTCGTCTGTCGGCCAACGCTCACAGCACATGGTGATCTGCGGCGACGACGGGCTCGCGCACCGGCTCGCCATCGAGCTGGACGCCGTGTGCGGCGAGGCCGTCACCGTCGTGCTGCCGTCGCGACGCGACGAGCACGGAGCCGAGATCGCCGCGCTGCACCGAGACCCGCACTCGCCCGTCGAGCTCCAGGTGTCGGCGCGCCCCGACGAACAGACCCTGCTCGCTGCGGGCGTGGAGCGTGCCGCCGCACTCGCGCTGACCTACGGCGACGACCAGGTGAACATGACGGCGGCGCTGCTGGCCCGCGGTCTCAACCCGTCCATACGCCTGGTCATCCGCATGTTCAACCGGGAACGCGGCCGCCACCTGGAACGCCTCCTGGACCGCGCGGCAGCCGAGGCCACGGGAGGAGGCGACGACGATCCGGCACTGGACATGTCCACCACCGTGTTGTCCGACGCCGACACCGCCGTGCCCGAACTGGTGGCGGCCGCCGCGGTCGGCCACGGCCACACCCTCCAGATCGACGGCAAGGTCTTCCGCGGTGTCGTACGGCCCGCGCGCTCACCGGCCAGGCCGACCGACCTGGCGACGCTGGCCGTGCTGTCCGGTGCCCACCAGGACGATCCGGCGAGCCAGGACAGCCCCGAGACACCGGGTGAGGACGGCACCCAGCTGCTGCCGGACACCCGCACCTCCTACCACCGGCAGTTCACGCACGGCCGGCTGATGCTCGAAGAGGTCACCCACCACCACGCACCCGAGCCGCCCGCCCGCGCACGACGTGGCCCCGTGAGGTGGCTACGAGCGCGGCTCGCGCACCTGCCCTGGAAGGTCTTCCTCTCCCGCGAGGTCATTGCGGTCTTCGGCGCCCTCGCCGCGATCGTGCTCGCGCTCGCCGCCGCCACGGCCCTGTTCGCGCACGAGCACCCCTGGTGGAAGAACATCTACCTGCCACTGCTGGACATCTTCACGATGGGCGACCCGGCCACCGAGGAGGTCGTGGCCCGCCGGATACTGCAACTGATCGCGGGCTTCGTCGGCCTCGCCGTCCTCCCGCTCGTTGTGGCCGCGACCATGAACGCCACCGACGCCTTCCGCACCGCCTCAGCGAGCCACCCGCCCGAGGACGACCTGTCCGACCACATCGTCCTCGTCGGTCTCGGCAAGATCGGCACCCGCGTGCTGGCGCAGCTCCGCACCACCGATCACAAGGTCGTGGCCGTCGAACGGGACCCGCAGGCGCGCGGCGTCGCCCTCGCCCGCGAACTTGGCGTCCCGCTGCTTGTGGAGGACGCAAGCAGTTCCCGTGTCCTCGACCGGGCGCGCATCCGGCACAGCAGGTCGCTGCTCGTCCTGACCCGTGACGACGGCGAGAACCTCGACATCGTGATGGCCGCCCGCGAGACCAACCCGGGCGTGCGCGTGGTGATGCGGCTGTACGACGACGACTTCGCCGCCACCGTCCAGCGCACCCTGCGTGCCTCCTACCCCGACGCGCCCACCCGCAGCCGTAGCGTCTCGGCGCTCGCCGCACCGGCCTTCGCCGCCGCGATGATGGGTCGCCACGTGCTGGGGGTGATGCCAGTGGAGCGGGGCTCGCTGCTGTTCACCGTCGTGGATGTGGCCGGCCACCCCGAGCTCGAAGGGAGCTCGGTCTATGAGGCGTTCCGGCAGAACGAATGGCGGGTGCTGGCCGTCGGATCCGCTGACATCGACGTGCTGCCCGCGCCGTCGCAGGACGCCCCGGCCGGGGCGCTGACCGGCGGGATCGGGCTCGACTGGCGTCCCGCGGCCGGCAGGGTGCTGCGCGCGGGCGACCGTGTCGTGCTGGCGACGACGCGGCGTGGGCTGGACGTCCTGATGACCGGCCTGCAGCCGCATCCGTCCGACCGACGAGGAGAGCGCGACGGCCAGTAGCGACGCCTACGGCCGCTGGGGACCCAGGGGCTTGTCGTGGTGGTGGGGCGCCGGTGTGGGGAGCTCGCCACGGCGGACGGAACCGGGGGCACGGGCAGCCGGATGGTAGGGCGAGAGGCCGGGAAGGCGTTAAGGAGCCGTCAGGATTTCGCCGAATGGGGAAAAATAGTGCAAATTGGGCTCTTGCTAGCGGGCTGAAGACTCGTCGGACCCGCCTGTCAGCCCGGAGATCTCGAAGACCGCCCAGGCCGTCTCCCGGTCGATCTGCTCCGACAATTCGCTCAGCGCTGCCGGGGGTTGGCGCAGATGGCCCTGGGTGGCCGCGACGCGGATGTCCGTGCCGACGCGGTGCCACAGCTGCGGGTTGGCGACCAGGGCCTGTGGATCAAGTTCTGCGCGGCCACCGAGTGAGTCCCGGAGCACCAGGCGTCGGCTTGCGCTTCCCAGGGTGTGTGCGGAAGCGAGGCGGTCCGTGCGCACCCGGCGAGTGCGCAGGGATGTGCGTACGACCAGCCAGCCTTCGCCCGCAGTGACTCGCGGCGGAAACAGGACGAGGAAGAGCAGCAGGGCGAGCCCGCTCCACAGTGCGACGCGTGCCGGGGTGAACGTGCCGGCCGCAGCGTCCACCAACAGCAGCAGACCGAGGAACGTCGAGGTGCACGCGATCGCGCTTCGCAGGTCCCTCGCCCAACGGTGGTCACAGACCTGGCTCTTCTGCGGGAGGGTGCGTTCGTGCGCCGCGCCGGTCCCGCTGTCCAACCGGCCGATACCGGGCCTGTGAATGCGGCGTCCCATGCCGCCGACATTAGGCGCGGGAGGGCGCCGCTCCCCCGTTTCTTGACGTGTTGCTAACGGGCTGCCGACTCATCCCTGATGCCCGCGGCGTAGGCGAGGCCGGTGCCGTCAGAGCCGGTGAACACATGCCAGTCATGATCACTCGAAAGGCGGGCGTGGGGCGGCGTATGGGTTGCGTCAAAGCAGCCAGTCCCGCCGTAAGGGGACCGTTAAGGGGACCGAATCCCGCCAGAGGGGCCGCTTCCCTGTAGTGGTCCGATCCACTCGATTCGAACCTCACTCAGGAGTCCCCGATGGCCGACGTGGCCTTCGTCGTCACCACGATCGCGGTCTTCGCGCTGGTGGCCCTCGTCGCCAAGGGGGTGACGAAGCTGTGACCGCCGAGAACATCGTCGGCCTGGTCGTGGCCGTCGCCCTGCTGGGCTATCTCGTCCTCGCCCTGATCTTCCCGGAGAGGTTCTGAGTCCCCGACATGAGCCCCGTTCTTGCTGATGTGCTCATGGTGACCGCGCTGATCGGCGCGCTCGCCCTGGTGCACCGTCCCCTCGGCGACTACATGGCCGCCGTCTTCGAGTCCAGGAAGCACCTGCGCGTCGAGCGGTGGATCTACCGCTCGGTGGGTGCCGACCCGGACGCGGAGATGCGCTGGCCCGCCTACCTCCGCGGCGTGCTTGTCTTCTCCGCGGTGAGCGTGCTGTTCCTGTACGTGCTGCAGCGCGTACAGGACAAGCTGCCGCTGTCCCTCGGCTTCAAGCCGATCAGTCCGGACCAGGCGTTCAACACCGCCGCGTCGTTCGTGTCGAACACCAACTGGCAGTCGTACTCGGGTGAGGTGGCGATGAGCCATGTCACCCAGACCGCCGGGCTGGCCGTGCAGAACTTCGTCTCCGCGGCCGTCGGCATCGCCGTCGCGGTGGCGCTGGTCCGCGGTTTCGCCCGCTCCCGCACCGGCGACCTCGGCAACTTCTGGGCGGACCTGGTGCGCTGCATCGTCCGTATCCTGATTCCGCTCTCGGTGGTCGCGGCGGTCGTGCTCATCGCGGCCGGTGCCATCCAGAACTTCGGCGACATCCACACCATCACCACGCTCAGCGGTGACAAGCAGGCCATCAGCCCCGGCGCGGTCGCCTCCCAGGAGGCCATCAAGGACCTGGGCACCAACGGCGGCGGCTACTTCAACGCCAACTCGGCGCACCCGTTCGAGAACCCCAACGGCTTCACCAACCTGCTGGAGATCTTCCTGCTGCTGGTGATCCCCTTCTCGCTGCCGCGCACGTTCGGCAAGATGGTGGGCAACGTCAAGCAGGGCTACGCGATCGTGGCCGCGATGGGCATCATCTGGTTCGCCGGCGTGGTCGCGGTGACCTGGCTCGAGTACGCCCACCCGGGCACCGCCTCGCAGCTCGCGGGCGGCGCGATGGAGGGCAAGGAACAGCGCTTCGGCGAGGGCCCCTCCTCGGTGTTCGCGGTCTCGACCACGATGACCTCGACCGGGTCGGTCAACTCCTTCCACGACTCATTCAGCGGGCTCTCGGGCGGCGTGCTGCTGCTCGGCATGATGCTCGGCGAGATCGCGCCCGGCGGCACCGGATCCGGCCTCTACGGCATGCTGATCATGGCCATCATCGCGGTGTTCATCGCCGGCCTGATGGTCGGCCGTACGCCCGAGTACCTGGGCAAGAAGATCGGCACCCGCGAGATCAAGCTGGCGGCCTGCTACATCCTGATCACCCCGGCGCTGGTGCTGATCGGCGCGGCGCTGGCGATGGCCCTGCCGGACGGCAAGGACGCCATGACCAACATCGGGGCGCACGGCTTCTCCGAAGTGCTCTACGCCTACACGTCGGCTTCCAACAACAACGGCTCGGCCTTCGCGGGCTTCGGCGCCAACACCGAGTTCTTCAACACGACGCTGGGCCTGTGCATGGTGCTCGGCCGCTTCCTGCCGATGGTGTTCGTCCTGGCCCTGGCCGGCTCACTCGCCGAGCAGAAGCCGATCCCGGTCACCGCGGGCACCCTGCGCACCGAGAAGCCGATGTTCACCGGTCTGCTGGTAGGCGCGATCCTGATCATCACCGGTCTGACGTTCTTCCCGGCCCTGGCGCTCGGCCCGCTCGCCGAGGGGCTGGCGTCATGACCACCAACACGCAGAAACCCGACGTAAAGAAGCAGGACGCCATGTCCACTGGCACTCCGACCCTTGCGCCCCACCAGGACGCACCGACCGGACACAAGCCCGACGGGCGCGTCGGCGGCGGGCTCTTCGACCCCAAACAGCTGGTCAAGTCGCTGCCGGACGCCTTCCGCAAGCTCGACCCGCGGGTGATGGTCAAGTCGCCCGTGATGTTCGTGGTTCTCATCGGCTCCGTCCTGACGACGGTCTTCTCCTTCAAGGACCCGGGCGACTGGTTCGGCTGGGCGATCAGCGCCTGGCTGTGGCTCACCGTGATCTTCGCCAACCTGGCGGAGGCGGTGGCCGAGGGGCGCGGCAAGGCGCAGGCGGACACCCTGCGCAAGGCCAAGACCGACACGGTCGCGCGCCGGCTGTCCAAGGACGGCAAGACCGAGGAACAGGTACCAGGCGCCGAGCTGACCATCGGCGACCTGGTCGTCTGCGAGGCGGGCGACATCATCCCCGGCGACGGTGATGTGGTCGAGGGTGTCGCGTCCGTGGACGAGTCGGCGATCACCGGCGAGTCGGCCCCGGTAATCCGGGAGTCCGGCGGCGACCGGTCCGCGGTGACCGGCGGCACGAAGGTCCTCTCCGACCGGATCGTCGTCAAGATCACGACGAAGCCCGGCGAGACCTTCATCGACCGGATGATCGCCCTGGTCGAGGGCGCGGCCCGGCAGAAGACGCCCAACGAGATCGCGCTGAACATCCTCCTCGCGTCCCTCACCATCGTCTTCTTGCTCGCGGTGGCCACCCTGCCGCCGTTCGCCGACTACGCGGGCACGCACCTGACGATGGTCGTGCTGATCGCGCTGCTGGTCTGCCTGATCCCGACCACCATCGGCGCCCTGCTCTCCGCGATCGGCATCGCGGGCATGGACCGACTGGTCCAGCGCAACGTACTCGCCATGTCCGGCAGGGCGGTCGAGGCCGCGGGCGACGTGTCGACGCTGCTGCTCGACAAGACCGGCACCATCACACTCGGCAACCGCCAGGCCTCGGAGTTCGTGCCGGTCACCGGTACCACCGAGGCCGAGGTCGCCGACGCCGCGCAGCTCTCCTCGCTGGCCGACGAGACACCCGAGGGCCGCTCCATCGTCGTCCTGGCGAAGGAGCGGTACGGGCTGCGCGAGCGGCACCAGGGTGAGCTGGCGCACGCCGAGTGGATCGCCTTCACCGCCCAGACCCGCATGTCCGGCGTCGATGTGGACGGCAGGAAGGTCCGCAAGGGCGCTACGGCCTCGGTCATCGCCTGGGTCAAGGAGCGGGGCGGCCGGGTCTCCGACGACGCGGACACCCTCGCCAACCGGATCTCCGAGGCGGGCGGCACGCCGCTGCTCGTGGCCGTCGAGGACGACAAGGGCGCCCGGGTCCTGGGCGTGATCCACCTGAAGGACGTCGTCAAGGAAGGCATGCGCGAGCGGTTCGACGAACTGCGCCGGATGGGCATCAAGACCATCATGATCACGGGTGACAACCCGCTGACCGCCAAGGCGATCGCCGAGGAGGCGGGTGTCGACGACTTCCTCGCCGAGGCGACCCCCGAGGACAAGATGGCCCTCATCAAACGCGAGCAGGCCGGCGGCAAGCTCGTCGCGATGACCGGCGACGGCACCAACGACGCCCCGGCGCTGGCCCAGGCCGACGTGGGCGTGGCCATGAACACCGGAACCTCGGCCGCCAAGGAGGCCGGGAACATGGTGGACCTGGACTCCAACCCCACCAAGCTCATCGAGATCGTCGAGATCGGCAAGCAACTGCTGATCACCCGGGGCGCGTTGACGACGTTCTCCATCGCCAACGACGTCGCCAAGTACTTCGCGATCATCCCGGCGCTGTTCGCCGCCGTCTACCCGGGCCTGGACAAGCTCAACATCATGCACCTGTCCTCGCCCGACTCCGCCATCCTCTCCGCCGTCATCTTCAACGCACTGATCATCATCGCGCTGGTACCCCTCGCCCTGCGCGGTGTGCAGTACCGGCCGGTCAGCGCCGACAAGCTGCTGCGGCGCAACCTCGGGATCTACGGCCTCGGCGGCCTGGTCGCCCCGTTCATCGGCATCAAGATCATCGACCTGCTCATCTCCCTCATCCCCGGAATCGGCTGATCAGCATGAACAACTCCGTAGTCAACACCGGGCGCATGGTGTGGGCGGCGCTGCGCATGCTGCTCGTCCTCACGGTCGTGACCGGTGTCATCTATCCGCTGGTGGTGACCGGCATCGGACAGCTGGCCTTCCACGACAAGGCCAACGGCTCGATGGTGAAGGTCGACGGCAAGGAGGTCGGCTCCAAGCTGATCGGCCAGAGCTGGAACATCAAGGGAACCGACAAGCCGGACCCCAAGTGGTTCCAGGGCCGGCCGTCGAACAGCAACTACGACCCGCTGGCCACCGGCTCCAGCCAGCTCGGCGCCGGCGACCCGCGGCTCGTCAAGGCGGTCAAGGCGACGAAGAAGCAGGTCGCCGAGTTCAACCACGTACCCGAGTCCGACGTCCCCAAGGACGCGGTCACCGGCTCCGCCTCCGCGATCGACCCGGACATCTCCCCGAAGTACGCGGACATCCAGGTCAAGCGGGTCGCCGAGGCGAACGGTCTGACCGTCGCGCAGGTTCAGACGCTGGTGAAGGACCACAGCGACGGACGGAGCGCCGGCTTCCTCGGCGAGCCCCACGTCAACGTCCTTGAGCTCAACATCGCGCTCAAGGAACTGGCAAAGAACTGATGGGCTTACGCGGACAGGCGGCTGGGAGTCGGCGGTGCGGGTTTTCCCGCCCTGCCGGCTCCCGCGGTCGTCCGGAAGGCCCGGACCCCACCGATGACAGGAAGGCCGCACACCGATGAGCCGGGTGCTGGTGGTGGAGGACGACCCGCAGCTCGTACGGGCCCTCGTGATCAACATGCAGGCACGGCAGTACGGAGTGGACGCGGCGCCTGACGGCGCCACGGCCCTCCGGCTGGCCGCCGCGCGCCAGCCCGATGTGGTCGTACTCGACCTGGGCCTGCCCGACATGGACGGCGTCGACGTCATCAAGGCGCTGCGCGGCTGGACCCGTGTCCCGATCCTGGTGCTGTCCGCCCGGCGGGCCTCGGAGGAGAAGGTGGCGGCCCTGGACGCGGGTGCCGACGACTACATCACCAAGCCGTTCAGCATGGACGAGCTGCTGGCGCGCCTGCGCGCCGCCGTCCGCCGCACGGAAGCGGTACCTCTCGTTCCTGAGACGACGCTGGTCACCACCGATGGCTTCACCATCGATCTGATGGCCAAGAAGGCCGCACGAGGCGGCCGCGACGTGCGGCTCACCCCGACCGAGTGGCATCTGCTGGAGATCCTGGTTACCAACCCGGGCCGCCTCATCACGCAGAGGCAGCTCCTGCAGGAAGTCTGGGGTGTCTCCCAGAGCAACAAGACCAACTACCTTCGGGTCTACATGGCCCAGCTGCGACGCAAACTGGAAGCGGACCCCGCCCACCCCCGCTATCTGATCACTGAGCCCGGCATGGGCTACCGCTTCGAGGGATGACATGGCACGCGGCAAGCTCCGGATCTACCTCGGCGCTGCACCGGGCGTCGGCAAGACCTACGCGATGCTCTCCGAGGCACACCGTCGCGTCGAGCGGGGGACGGACTGTGTGGTCGCCTTCGTGGAGCACCATCACCGCCCCCGCACCGAAGTGATGCTGCACGGCCTGGAGCAGGTTCCGCGCAAGGAGTTGGAGTACCGGGGCGGCGTCTTCACGGAGATGGACGTCGACGCCGTGCTGCGCCGCGCCCCGGCCGTCGCCCTGGTGGACGAACTCGCCCACACCAACGTGCCCGGCTCCCGCAACGCCAAGCGCTGGCAGGACGTGGAGGAGCTGCTCGCCGCCGGTGTCGACGTCGTCTCCACCGTCAACATCCAGCACCTGGAGTCGCTGGGTGACGTCGTCGAGTCGATAACGGGTGTGCGGCAGCGCGAGACCGTGCCGGACGAGGTGGTGCGGCGGGCGGACCAGATCGAGCTGGTCGACATGTCGCCGCCCGCGCTGCGCCGCCGGATGGCGCACGGCAACATCTACAAGCCCGACAAGGTCGACGCGGCCCTGTCCAACTACTTCCGGCCGGGCAATCTCACGGCCCTGCGCGAACTCGCGCTGCTGTGGGTCGCGGACCGGGTCGACGAATACCTGAACGAGTACCGCAGCGAACACCGGGTCTCCAAGATCTGGGGATCCCGGGAGCGGATCGTCGTCGGGCTGACCGGCGGTCCGGAGGGACGCACCTTGATCCGCCGTGCGGCCCGCCTGGCGGAGAAGGGGGCGGGCGGTGAAGTCCTGGCCGTCTACATCGCCCGCAGTGACGGGCTGACCAATGCCTCGCCGAAGGAACTGGCCGTCCAGCGCACGCTGGTCGAGGACCTGGGCGGCACCTTCCACCACGTGGTCGGCGACGACATCCCCGTCTCCCTGCTGGACTTCGCGCGCGGCGTGAACGCCACGCAAATCGTCCTCGGGGTGTCCCGTCGCAAAGGCTGGCAGTACGTCTTTGGACCCGGCGTCGGCGCGACGGTGGCCCGGGAATCCGGTCCAGACCTCGACGTCCACCTGATCACCCACGACGAGGCGGGCAAGGGCCGCGGCCTGCCCGTGTCCCGGGGCGCCAGGCTGGGCCGCTCCCGGATCATCTGGGGCTGGCTGGTGGGGCTCGGCGGACCGGCCCTGCTCACCCTGCTCCTCAGTACTTCCGCCCCCGGCGTCGGCCTCGCCAACGACATGCTGCTGTTCCTCTCGCTCACGGTGGCCGCGGCACTGCTGGGCGGACTCCAGCCCGCCCTGGCCTCGGCGTCGGTGGGCTCGCTGCTGCTGAACTGGTTCTTCACACCCCCGATCCACACGTGGACGATCGCCGACCCGGAGAACATCGTCGCCATCGCGGTCTTCTTCGGTGTAGCGGTGTCGGTCGCATCAGTCGTGGACCTGGCGGCCCGGCGTACGCATCAGGCGGCACGGCTGCGTGCCGAGTCGGAGATCCTCTCCTTCCTGGCGGGCAATGTGCTGCGCGGCGAGACCAGCCTGGAGGCCCTGCTGGAACGGGTGCGCGAGACCTTCGGCATGGAGTCGGCGGCTCTGCTGGAGCGCGAGAGTGACGTCGCTCCCTGGACCTGCGCAGGCAGCGTGGGGCCGCGGCCGCCCGCCCTGCCCGAGAACGCCGACGTCGACGTGCCAGTCGGCGACCACATGGCGCTCGCCCTGTCGGGCCGCGTCCTGCCGGCCGAGGACCGGCGCGTCCTGGCCGCCTTCGCGGCCCAGGCCGCAGTGGTCCTGGACCGCCAACGACTCCAGTCCGAGGCCGACCAGGCCAAGGAACTGGCCGAGGGCAACCGCATCCGCACCGCCCTGCTCGCCGCCGTCAGCCACGATCTGCGCACCCCGCTCGCCGGCATCAAGGCCGCCGTCACCTCGCTGCGTTCGGACGATGTCGAGTGGTCGGAACAGGACCAGGCGGAGCTGCTGGAGGCCATCGAGGAGGGCGCCGACCGGCTCGACCATCTGGTGGGCAACCTCCTCGACATGTCCCGGCTGCAGACCGGCACGGTCACTCCGATCGTCCGGCAGATCGACCTGGACGAAGTCGTGCCGATGGCGCTCGGCGGAGTGCCCGAGGACAGCGTGGAACTGGAGATCCCCGAGACGCTGCCCATGGTCGCGGTCGATCCAGGCCTGCTGGAGCGATCCGTCGCCAACATCGTCGAAAACGCCGTGAAATACAGCACGGCCGGCGAACCGGTCCTGGTCTCGGCCTCCGCGATGGCCGACCGCGTGGAGGTCCGGGTGGTCGACCGCGGCCCCGGTGTCCCCGACGAGGCCAAGGACCGTATCTTCGCGCCCTTCCAGCGCTACGGCGACGCACCGCGCGGCACGGGGGTGGGCCTCGGGCTGGCCGTCGCCCGCGGCTTTGCCGAGGCGATGGGCGGCACCCTCAACGCCGAGGACACGCCCGGCGGCGGCCTCACCATGGTCCTTACGCTGCCGGTGGCTCCCGGACCGACAGCGGACGACCAGGGTCTGTCGGCCACGACGGTGACGTAGCGACCGAAGCGCAAGACTCATCGGCGCAGGCCCGCACCTTCGCCCGACACCGCGCCACCCAACAGCGCTTCCGTGTCGTCGCCTTCGCCCTGCTGGCCTCGTTCTTCTTCTTACGCTCCGGGATGAACGTCTCTCTGCCGCTGCGCCCGCCTCGGCATCGACGTGTACCCCGTCCAATGCGAGCCCGGCACCAGCTCAGTCAGCGCTGCTGTGAGGTCCCTGGCGGACCGTCCGTGAGGAAGGCGTGGATCTGTTCGGTGATCAGGGGCCAGTCTGGGCTGAACCAGATGAGGTGGCTGTCGGCGCGGCTTTCGAGCAGCTCGGTGTGCGGGAGGGCGGCGGCGAGTGCCTCGGCGTGGGCGAACCGCACTGCCGCGTCCTGCCGGGTGGCGATCACCAGAGCGGGCTGGGAGACCTGGCCCGCATGACCCGCCAAGTCTCCGGTGGTAGCAAGCTCCTTGAGGTCGCGTGTGAACCCTCGCCCCGATCTCATTCGCGAGAACAGTGCGATCAGCCTCGCCCGGTCCTCCGGCCGAAGGCCCGCCACCACGTCCCGTACGGGCAGGAGAGTGAGGTCGCGCAGCAGCATCCGCAGGCTGGCGTTGGGCGCGTTCCGCACGAGGGAATGGACGAGGGCCCAGGAAACGCGCTCCGTGTGCGGTGCGAAAACGATCTGGGCGCCGATGCGGGTACGGCGGTCGGGCCAGGGCAGCGGTCCGACGGCGCTTTGCAGGATCAGCCTTTGGACCAGGGCGGGGTGGCGTGCCGCCATCGCCACCGCGGTGGGTCCGCCGCCCGATACGCCGACTACGGCGGCGACTTCGGTGATTCCCAGGCGGGCGCAGAGCGCGGCGGTGACATCGGCGAAAGCGCCGGCCGATCCTCCGGTCGAGACCGGCGTACGGCCGTACCCAGGGCGGGACGGCACAAGTAGCGAGCATCCGGCTTCGGCGAACACCTCCTCGCCCAGCGAGAGCCCCGCGCGCATGTGCCCGCCGTAGAAGACCACGACGGTGGCCGGGCTGCGCCGGTCGAAGCGGTACTCGACGCGTCCGGCGGCCAACTCGGCCAGTACGGTGGGGTGTTCGTCCAATCCATGGCTGTGGGCGCTATTCACGATGACTCCTCGCCCTGCCCGGCGGCGCACGCAGCCGGGCACCAGCAGGCCCTGCGAGATCCGGGGCGGCCACCGCCGTCGAAGTAGCCGTTTCCTGCCAGGGACCGAGTCACCTTCGCATCGTGCCACGCTCCGCTGCCGGTGCCCCCTGGCCGACCTGGCCGGACGGGCGTCTACCGGGTCACCGGTGAACTGTTCTTCGCCTCCTCCAACGACCTCGTCGGCCGGTTCGGCTACGCCACCGATACGGACAAGGTCGTCATCGACCTGTCCGCGGCGCACGTCTGGGACGCGTCCTCCGTCGCCGTCCTGGACGCGATCGAGACCAAGTACGCCCAGCACGGCAAGACGGTCGAGATCACCGGCCTCAACGCCCCCAGTGCCCAGCTTCACAGCAAGCTCAGCGGCGAACTCGCGGTCGGGCACTGACGATCACCCACCGCGGTCACGAGGACTTCTGGCCGGTCCGCCGGGAGTCCCGCGCTATTCAGGAGGGTCGCGTCGGTGCTCCCGCCGTTCAGTGGTTGTGCCAGTCCCAGGAACCCGATGGGGCCCGGTCCTGCCGGGAACCGGCAATCTCCTGCTGTCCTGAGTGCCCGGCAACAACCTGTTAAAGGCGCGTCAAGAACCGGTAAGGTTCCCATCGGTGTGCCGGGAAGCCTGGTCGGCGAGCAGGGGATCACTCTCTCTTCCGATCGGGGCGTTCGACATGGTGCTGGTGGTGGTGTTCGGCGTCGCGCTGCTGGTGGCGGTGCTGTTCTCGGGTCTTGCGGCACGGACGGTGCTGTCGACCTCCTTTCTCTTCCTCGTCGGCGGTGCGCTCGTCAGCGATGGTTTCCTCGGCCTGATCCACATCACGCCGGACAGCGAGATCGTCTCCGTGACGGCGGACCTGGCCCTCTTCGCGGTCCTGTTCACCGACGGGATGCACGTCTCACTGCCGACACTGCGCTCCAACTGGCGGAACCCGGCGCGAGCCCTGGGCCTGGGCATGCCGCTGGCGTTCGTCTTCATGGCTCTGGTCACCCACTTCCTGGTGGGCCTGGACTGGACGACGTCGTTCCTCGTCGGAGCCGTCCTGGCGCCCACCGACCCGGTGTTCGCCTCGGCGATCGTCGGCCGCAGGGAGGTCCCGGCCAAGCTGCGGCAGCTGCTGAACGTGGAGAGCGGTATCAACGACGGGCTCGCCCTCCCGGTGGTCCTCGTGCTGATCGCCGCCGCCGGCCCGATTGCCGGCAAGGGCGAGGCATCGCCCGGGACGATCGGCCTGGAGCTGCTGCTGGGCATGGCGTTCGGCATCGCACTGCCGCTGCTGGTCAACGCTCTGGTGCGCTTCCGTCTGCTGGGTGCGGAGCCGAAGCTGCAGCCGCTGCTGCCGCTGGCGACCGGGATCATCCTCTACGCGACGTGCCACCTCACGCACGCCAACACCTACCTGGCGGCGTTCTCGGCCGGCGCCGTCCTCGCACACGTCTCACCGGAGGCACAGAAGTCCTTCGAACCGCTGGGCGAGGCCCTGGCGGAACTGGCGAAGTTCGCGGCCCTGCTGGTCTTCGGAGCGCTGCTGACCCCGGCCCTGTTCGGGGACCTGTCGTGGGGCGGCTACGCCGCGGTGATCCTGGCGATCCTCCTGATCCGCCCCGCCTCGCTGCTGATCTCGCTGCTCGGTACGCGCATCTCCCGCAAGGAGAGGCTGGTGGCGGCGTGGTTCGGCCCGAAGGGCTTCGCCTCCGTGGTGTACGGGCTGCTGGTACTTCAGTCCGGCATCCCGCAGGCGGAAGAGGCGTTCGCCCTGATCGCGGTGTGCATCGCCTTCTCGATCATCGCGCACAGCTCCACCGACGTGCCGATCGCGCGGGCCTTCGACGTCGACGACCTGGTGGGTATCCCTGACGGGAACGAGACCGGGAGCAGGACCGTGCAACCCCTCGCAGGAACCGGAGCAACGTGAACGACTGGCACAGCTGGGCCGCAATCGCCGTGTTCGTCGGCGCGTACGCCCTGATCATCAGCGAGAAGATCCACCGCGTCGCCGTGGCCCTCGGCGGCGCGGGCCTGATGCTGGCGATCGGAGCGACCGACGACGTGTCGGCGTTCTACTCCGAGGACTCCGGCGTCGACTGGAACGTCATCTTCCTGCTCATGGGCATGATGATGATCGTCGGCGTGCTGAAGAAGACCGGCATGTTCGAGTACCTGGCCATCTGGTCCGTGAAGAAGGCGAAGGCCCAGCCCTTCCGGGTGATGGCCATGCTCGTCGTCATCACGGCGGTCGCCTCCGCGCTTCTCGACAACGTCACCACGGTCCTGCTCATCGCCCCGGTGACGCTGCTGGTCTGCGAAAGGCTCGCGCTGCCGGCCGCCCCCTTCCTCATCGCGGAGGTGTTCGCCTCCAACATCGGCGGCACAGCGACCCTGGTCGGCGACCCGCCCAACATCATCATCGCCAGCCGGGCCGGACTGACCTTCAACGACTTCCTGGTCCATCTCGCCCCACTGGCCGTGCTGCTGGTTGTCGTTCTCGTGGCACTGTGCCGGGTGATGTTCCGCAGGTTCTTCGTCTACGACGAGGACCGCGCCGCCGAGATCATGGACCTGGAGGAGCGGGAAGCCATCAAGGACCCCCGGTTGCTGGTCCAGGGCCTGATCGTCCTCGCCCTGGTCGTGGCCGGATTCGTCCTGCACCCGGTGCTGCACTACGAACCGAGCATCGTCGCCCTGCTCGGCGCGGGACTGCTCATCGCCGTCTCCACCGCCGAGACGAGCGAGGTCCTGTCCGAGGTCGAGTGGCCCACCCTCGCCTTCTTCGCGGGCCTGTTCATCATGATCGGCGGTCTCATCGACACCGGTGTGATCGACGAGGTCTCCAAGGCGCTGGCCGATGCCATCGGCACGAACGAACTCGGCGGCTCCCTGACTCTGCTGGGCGCCTCGGCCGTGCTGTCCGGCGTCGTGGACAACATTCCGTACGTCGCGACCATGGCGCCCATCACCGGCGACCTGGTCCACAACATGGGCGGAGGCAGTGACCACGTCATGTGGTGGGCTCTCGCCCTCGGCGCCGACCTGGGCGGCAATGCCACCGCGATCGGCGCCTCCGCGAACGTCGTCGTCCTCGGCATCGCCGAACGCAACCGCCAGCCCATCACCTTCTGGCAGTTCACCAAGTACGGCCTGATCGTCACCGCCGTGACCGTGGCGATCTCCCTCGGCTATGTGTGGCTGCGCTACTTCGCCCTGGCCTGATGCGGGGCTGGTCTGACTGGCGAAACCCGGGCGGGCTATGCGGTGATTGTGAGGACGATGTCCGCGGTGATGCGCTTGCCGAGGGGTGTCCGCTCCACGGTGACGGTCTGGGCGAGGGCTGTGACGATCTCCAGGCCGTGCTGGCCGATGCGTTTCGGGTCCGGGGCCTTGGCGGCCGGTGCGACGGGATTGCTGTCCCAGAGTTCGACCTGCAGCATGGCGCCGCTGATCCGCAGACGCAGAAGAGCGGGCCCTGGGGCGTATTTGCGGGCATTGGTGACCAGTTCGCTGACGATCAGCTGGGCGTTCTCCACCGCCCTGGTCGCCACCGGGATGCCATGATCGTCTCGGGCCTGCACCAGGAAGGCCACGGCCAGATCGCGTGCCTCGGCTATGCGGGAGCCGTCGTTGTCCAGCGCGAGCGACGTCTCCAGCACAGAGGCCGCCGTCCCGACGTCGTCCCGGCTCGATTCATTCATTTCTACCGGCGTCCATCCCCCCAGCACCTGCCCTCCAGGCGTGCCCCGCGTGGGCACGCCGACGTCTTCGGCCTTCACCCCACGCGGGATGCGGGCGACGGTGTGTCCGCGGACGCCGGGCCGGGCGGGAAGGCTGTCTCCGTGGATGGGTCGTCGGGGGCGTCCTCGGGCTGCTGCGAGGTGGCGTCCGCAGACCTGTCGGACGGAGCGTCCGAACTCGTCGGCAAGCAGGAGGCGGTTTTCAGGAGCGCGAGGATCGCGGCAACCGTGACGAGGGCGCGGGCGACGCGTCGGCGCCTTGCCCGGCCGTCCATGTCCCTCCAGGCCGGACCTCGCCAGGGCTCCTCCGGCTGCCACAGCTCGCCGACCGCGTCCGGCAGGTGCTGCCGGGACCCCGAATCGGCCGCCCAGCTCAGATTCCTGCATTCCGTCGGCCACCGAGTGGCGTCCGCCTCCAGTGGAGCACGATGGTCGGGCGTTGCCCTCTGAAAGGCGGAAGGTTCCTCAGGCGCGGAGGCCAGGATGGCGTGCTCGCCGTCATTGAGGAACTTTTGCCACACCTCGTCCGCGAAGGAAGGAGCGTCTTCCCCTTCGTTCGGCGTTGTGTCGCAGTCCGGCTCTCGATCGGCCACGGCCCCCTCTTCTCCTCATGCGGCGGATTCCATTCTGAGACCCAACGGGCTCGGTATCGAGGCCTTTCGACGTCGCCAGGGATCTTGCCGCGTTGCCTGATCGATGAGTTGGGCAAAATGTCAAGCATGTGAGGGTTGCCAACGGCCCGCTGGTGGGGGCCATCCGACGGCCGGCGCCTTGCCCGTGCCGGGGAATCGTGCCGTCGTCACTCCTGGACGCCAGGCGGCAGCAGGCCGTCGGATCGGCCCCCGAAACAGATCATTGCACAGTGCAAAATGTGCTGCTCATGCTTTCGGACTGTTTCGAGAGGTGGCGGAGCGGTCGACCCCTCCGTACGCCGCGCCGCTCACGGCAGCCGGGGCCGGGCCTCGTCCAGCCGCACGAACGGGATGGCCCGGCCCGCGTCACGGAACGAGGCCTCACTCCCGTCCGACGGCAGCTTCATGAACGCGCACAGTCGGCGTGCAGTCCGGGGGTGCCGCCGTCCGTAGCGCGCCATGATGTCGGCTCCGTCGTCCGCGCTGAGGAAGTGGGCGGTGACGGCGTGGTGCCGGTTGCCGAACTGGATGACGGTCTTCGGCTCCGCGCGCAGATTCCGGTACCAGTCCGAGCGCGTTCCGAAGCCTGAGGCCACGATCCAGCTGCCGGCGTTCGACTCGTACGCCACTACTTCGAGTACCACCCGCCGGTCGAGCCCGGTGGCGCGGCCGGTGTGGTGCAGCAGGAGCAGCCGCCCGCCGAAAGCCGGCCCCAGTCCCATGCGGAAGAGAAGGATCGGCAGCCGTGCGGCCATGCGTCGCCATCCGGCCGGGGGTGGTGGTCGCCGGGGGTCGGCCTGAGGCATGTTCACCCTTCCCGGGGGACTGGAGCGACGGATCCCGGCTTCGATTGGGTAAAGGGTCGAGCCGGAGTCGCTTGACCTGAGAAACCTTTGCATAGTCTAAAGGAAGGGGCTCCTGCCGTGCCTGTGGAAGGCGGCTCTCGATCGTTGCGACACCGTGGAGAACGTCATGACCGTGAACAGGGCGACGTCCGGTTTCCCTGTGCTGTCCTGGATGCCGGTGGCCGCGATGGGCGTCGTGGCCACCGCTGATGTCGTCGCCGGACCGGGAGTGGGCTTTCTGCCTCTGGTCTCGCTCGGGCCGGCGTTCGCCGGGCTGGTCGGCGGCTGGCGGCGGACGGCGCTGATCGGCGCGATCGCTCTGGTGCTGTGCGTCGGACTCGGCCTGTACGACGGGCTGTTCGAGGAGCGCCGGGGGTTCACCGCGATGGCGTCCGTGGCGGGCGTCACCGTTGCCGGCATCGCGGCGGCCGTCATGCGCGGCCGACGCGAGGTGGAGCTGGCCAATGTGCGCTCGATCGCGGAAGTGGCTCAGCGGGTGCTGCTCCGGCCGGTGCCACGGACCGCAGGGCCGCTGCAGGCTGCGGTGTCCTACACCTCCGCCGTGGCGGAGGCGCGCATCGGTGGCGACCTGTACGAAGTGGTCGCCTCGCCGCACGGCGTGCGGGTGATCGTCGGTGATGTGCAGGGCAAAGGTCTGGCCGCGGTGGAGACGGCGGCCGTGGTGCTGGGCGCCTTCCGGGAGGCCGCGCATGACGAGTCCGACCTGGTCGGACTCGGCGAACGCCTGGAGCGCAGCGTGGCCCGGGAGCTGGAAGGTGAGAAGTTCGTCACCGCCGTGCTCGCCGAGATCGGCTCGGACCGTGAGGTCGTCTTCCTCAACTACGGCCATCCGGCGCCGATGGTCGTACGTCAGGACGGGTCTGTGGACTTTCCGCAGCCACCCTCCTACGCGCTTCCGCTGGGTCTGGGCGCACACGGGGTCGAGGGGCCAAGACCGCATCGGGTGGCTTTCGCCCCCGGCGAGCAGCTGCTGCTGTTCACCGACGGCGTCTCCGAGGCCCGCGACGAGGGGAACTCGTTCTATCCCCTTGGTGAGCGTGCGCACCTTCTCAAGGATGCCGACGCGCACGGCGCCCTGGACGCCTTGCGGGAGGACCTGATGCGGCATGCTGCCGGACCGCCCCACGACGACGCTGCCATGCTGCTGCTCCGGTATCACGGTCATGGGGAAGGAAAATCTACTCCCGGCGGGTAAGTGGGTGGTGACTTCGGCACGGTAGAAAGGACGCATGCCGGAGCGAGAGACCCCTGCTGGGGCCATGGATGATGTCGATGCTGTGACGAGGGCGGTACTGACCGCGACACGGCTGCTGGTTGCGGTCTCGGCCCGCTCCCTCACCGAGGTCGAGGAGCGAGTCACTCTCCCGCAGTTCCGGATGCTCGTCGTGCTGTCCGCGCGTGGTGCCACCAAGCTGGTCGCCCTGGCCGAGCTGCTCCAGGTCGCGCCCTCCACCGCCATGCGCATGGTCGACCGGCTCATCACGGCCGGGCTGGCCGACCGGCAGACCAATCCCGAGAACCGGCGCGAGACGCTGCTGCGGCTCACGGATGAAGGGCGCAGGACCGTCGAGGACGTCACCGCCAGGCGCCGAGGCGAAATCGCCGCGATCGTGGAACGGCTCGCTCCGCGGCAGAGAGTGGCCCTCGTCGAGGCACTCGCCGCCTTCAACGAGGCAGGGGGAGAACCTCCGGCCCCAGCGGCGGACGATCCGGAGCCGCATCCGCTCGGCTGGGTTATCGACGCCGAAGCGGCGCACGACTCCTGACGTGCATGACGAACCGGCGTCGGTATCCCGACGACGCCCTGCCTGACTTCTCTGCGGCCGGATCATTTTGCATAATGCAAGAGAATGGTGAACGGGCGTCCACTGGTGCCGGTCCGGCAATGCGGCCGCGTCCGGGCGCGTGCAGGACCGGAGGCTCCCGGGCCCGGGACATGCGGCTGCTGCCGGAAAAGGGACGACGCTGGGGGACGGGACACGTATGCGCCGACTGCATCATTTCCCGCCCGTGACGGAGCCACGTCTCATGGCGCACCTTCGGACGACGGTGTGGGGACCCGCCGAGTTCGTCGGCCTGCCTCCTTGGTGGCTGCTCGGGGAGGGACTCCTTGCCGGAACCCTCGGGGCCCTGGCGATCGTCGGTACGGGAGCCGTCGGCGCCTGGACCGGTGCGTCCGCAATGGCCGACGGTGAGGCGGGCCTGGTGTGTGCCGCAGCCCTCGTGCTCTATCTGGTCCTCGTGCGGGCTGGGCGCGCGCTGGTCGGCATCGTCGCGGTGCTCGGCGTGTGTCTGGCGCTCCATGCTCCGCAAGCCGCGGCGGCCGTCGTTCTGGCCGGTCAGGGGCGTGAGCAGTCCGTTGTTGTCACATCTGTCGACGGCGGGAGTCAGGCGGCACCCGGCAGCGGCCGCCACCTCTGCTCGGTGGCCGACCAGGACGGTGTAGCGCTCGAGGTCCGCATCTGGCGGGGCTGCGGCCGGACCACCCGGCCCGGGGACGCGCTCGCCCTCGTCTACGACCCCGAGGGGCGGGTGCCGCCGCGTGGAGTGGAGGCAGGGTCGGTGACCGGCCCGCTCCGTGATCTGGCCGCCCTGGCCGCTGCGCTCGTCGCCGGTTGCGTGGTCGCGGTCGTACGCTCCTACCGCCTCACGCATGCGGTCTCGACCACGGCGCGGCCCTGCGCCGATGCGGCCGTGCGAAATCGGAACACGATCGACTCCCGGTGATCAGCCCGTTGTCGGGGTCGGTGTCGGAGCAGCCGTGTGCACGTTCAGGTCCGGACGCGCTTTGAGGACCAGGACGGGTGCTCCCGGCTGGGGCGGCGGCGGAGTCAGCTGGGCCTGGGGAAGTTTCGGCGGACTGGTCTGCTGGAAGTTGGCCTGGTCGAAGTTGACCAGGCCGGTCTTCTCCAGCACGGTGATGTGATCGAGAACGGTGTCGTTGGCCAGGTCGGCCAGTTGGCGCACCAGGGTGTTCTCGGTGCTCGCGCGGATCTTGGCGATGACGGGGAAGATCTGCCCGTGGGTCACGCGCATGATGTTGACCGCGGTGGAGTCGAACTCGTTCCCGGTCTTCGAGTCGGCGGTCGCCACGAACTGTTGCTGTTGCGGGGTCGCCTGGTTGGGCAGGGCGATGTTGAGCTCGGGGGCGATCTTTCGGCACAGTTCGTCGAGCCCGGCGTGGCCGACGATCAGGTGCGCGCCGGCTTCCTTCACGGCCGCTGTCGTGCCCTTCTGCATCGCGATCTCGCCGAGGGGGTACTCCCACAACCCGGCCGAGCGGACCTTGACCACGAAATCCCGGTCGGCCTCGGTCAGCGGGCCGAACCGGGTGTTGGCGATGATGCGCGTCGTGGACGTGGTCGTGGTCTGTACTCCGAGCATCGCGGGGTACACGAGGGCCGCGAGGGTCAGGCTCAGCGCACCGCCTACGAAGACGGTCCCCAGCCGGTTGCGTGATTTGGACATGCTGCCTCCAGACACGAACGGTTCCGTATGCCAGGAAGTACGGACGGGTCGGCCCGATCCATCATTGCTCTGCGCAAAATTTGCACTGTGCTATGTGTTGTGCGTCACACGCGTCAGGGGCTGTGGTTCAGGGAAGGGTGATCGCCCGGAAGTGATGAAGAAGGAGCCTCCGGACGGGTAGGCGCAGCTGACTCCGATGACAGGCTCTGTCCGCTCCATCTGGCTATTCCCGACGAGAAACGGCGGAGGGGTATGACCGAACGTGCCGCGCGGCCGGACGCGGAAGCGACGCTCGAATCGCGCAACGTGGTCATGGCGAACTGCGGTGCCCGCCCGGGAAGGCTTCAAGGATGATCCACGCCGTACTGCACGCTCTGTCGATCACCGGATCCATGACCTGGGAGATCACCTGGGCCCTGATCCTGGGCTTCGCACTGTCCGCCGTGGTCCAAGCCGTCGTGCGCAAGTCCACCGTCGCCTCCCTGCTCGGAGACAACCGCCCGCGCACGCTCACGGTCGCCGCCGGTCTCGGCGCCGCCTCTTCGTCGTGCTCGTACGCCGCCGTGGCCCTGGCGCGCTCACTGTTCCGCAAGGGCGCGAACTTCACCGCCGCCATGGCCTTCGAGATCGCCTCCACCAACCTGGTCGTCGAACTCGGCGTCATCCTCGCCCTGCTGATGGGCTGGCAGTTCACCGCGGCGGAATTCGTCGGCGGCCCCATCATGATCGTCGTCCTGGCGGTGCTGTTCCGCCTTTTCCTTCGCGAGGGGCTTCTGCGCCAGGCGCGGGATCAGTCCGAACGGGGACTCACCGGTTCCATGGAGGGGCACGCAGCCATGGACATGTCCGTACCCGGCGAGGGGTCCTTCGTCCGCCGCTTGGTGTCCCGCGAGGGCTTCACGTCGACAAGCCACGTCTTTGTCATGGAGTGGGCGGCGATCCTGCGGGATCTGGTGATCGGTCTCCTCATCGCCGGAGCCATCGCCGCCTGGGTGCCGGACTCCTTCTGGCAGACGTTCTTCTTCGACGGCCACCCTCTGGCCGCAAAACTGTGGGGTCCGGTCGTCGGCCCGCTGGTCGCGATCGCCTCGTTCGTCTGCTCGATCGGCAACGTACCGCTGGCGGTGGTGTTGTGGACCGGGGGCATCAGCTTCGGCGGCGTCGTCGCGTTCATCTTCGCCGATCTGCTGATCCTGCCGATCTTGAACATCTACCGGAAGTACTACGGCGCGAAGATGGCCCTCTTCCTCCTCGGCACGTTCTATCTCGCCACCGTCGTGGCGGGCTACATCGTGGAGTTCGCCTTCGGGGGCCTGGGCCTCATCCCCGACCAGGCTGATGCGAAGATCCCGACGGAGGGCGTCACCTGGAACTACACGACCTTTCTGAACATCGCCTTCCTCATCCTCGCGGCCGCCCTCCTCATCAGGTTCTTCCGCACCGGCGGCAGGGACATGCTTCGCATGATGGGCGGCGCGCCCGGCAGCGGCCGTGACGGGCACGGTGCCGCCCACGCCGGCCGCGCAGGGCAGAGCGGCGAAGCGGCACGCCGGGACGGGCGTCATGGCCATCAATGAGCGCGGCACGGGCCTGGCTCACCTAGGGATCGACGCGGGGCCGACCGACACCCGCAGGATATGAATGACCCCATGCGGGCGGCCCGGCCCGTTGCGGCCCGGAGGCCCTGCACAGCCGGCCGCCGCCAGGCTCGACAACGAGCAAGACGTACGGGGCTGCCCGCGAAAGCCGTGGAGAGCCGTTTTTCGACCAATCGCTGGACGGCGCTGCGGCAGGTGTCATCGCCGCCCACCGCTGCGGGCTGCCGGCGAGCGGCGCGGCCAACTGTCATCGCAGCCTCTGACGTTGCAGTCCACCCGTCGGTCGAACTTGCATGGGCGCCCGCCGGGCGACGCGTCCTTCAGATTTCGTGGAGACGTGCGGACGAGACGCGCCCTGGCCGCATGATGCGGATCTTGCGGCCTTCGCAGGCGGGGCATTGGGGAGACGTGAGGGGCGAGGGCACGCGGCTGCCATCGAGGTGGTAGACGGCGGAGATCCGGGCGTGCTCGTCCATGGCCACGTCTATCTCGTACGCGCTCTCCCAGCCGTACCCGCAGTCGAGGCACGCGAACGAGTAAGCGCGGTGAACGTGTGAATGCATGGTTCACCTCTCTCGGGCGGTCTTCCGGACAGGTCACCCCACCCATCTTTGCACAGTGCAAAATACTCTGATGGACGCCGAGCGGACCCTGACGGCTGTCTTGGTTCCGTCGGCCGCTCCCTCACACGGCTGTGTGCACGGCCCGCAGTGCGCTCTGGTGGCTGAGCCAGCCGACCGGCTTGCCGTGCTCGGGATCCAGGACCGGCACCCCGGTTCCCCCTGCCGAGAGCAGGGCGTGCAGAGCCTGCCCGAGGGGCTGGTCCGTCGTGACGGGCGTGGGCGGCTCAGCGAGATGCCCGACCGTTGTCGGTGCTGCCTCCGGCTCTTCCGCGAGAGCCTCGGCCACTGATTGAGCCGTGACGGTGCCGACGTACTGTCCGGCGCCGTCGACGACCGGGAGCGCGCCGTGGCCGGAGAGGCTCAGCAACTCGGCGGCGTCGCCGAGTGCCGTGGACGCCGGGAGCGCAGAGGGCAGCGGGTCCATGACGCTGCCGACTTGCTGAGTGCTGATCTGCGCACCACGGGCGGGGCCCTCGAGGTCGACGCCGCGTCGGCGCAACTTGAGCGTGTAGATGGTGTCGTGGGACATCAGGCGGCTGGTGACGGTGGCCAGCACGACCGCGAGCATCAGCGGCAGGATGATCGAGTACTCGCCGGTCAGCTCGAAGAGGATCACCACGGCGGTGATCGGCGCCCGGGAGGCGCCGGCGAAGACGGCACCCATGCCGACCAGGGCGTACGCGCCCACAGCGCCAGCGATGTGTGGCAGCAGATCGTGTACGGCGGCGCCGTACACCGAGCCGAGCATGGCGCCAATGAACAAGCTGGGGGCGAAGACCCCGCCCGAGCCGCCGATGCCGATGGTGAGACTCGTCGCCAGCATCTTGCCGATCAGCAGCAGGAGCAGGAAGCCGATCGCGTAACCGCCCTCGGTGGCCTTCTGCAGCACCGGATAGCCGACCCCGTACATCTCCGGCAGGGCCAGCAGTACCAACCCTAGAGCGAGTCCGCCGACAGCCGGGCGCAGCCATTCCGGCCCACGCCAGGCCCAGTCGCAGGCGTCCTCGATCAGGTACAGCACCCGGGAGAATCCCACCCCGGCGATGGCGGCGACGACGCCGAGCAGGGCGAACAGGCCGTACTGGGCGACGTGGGCGACGTGGAAAGGTGGCAGGTCGAGGAAGGCCACGTCGCCGAAGGCGGCACGCCCGATGACGCTGGCGGTCACGCTGGCCAGGACGGTCGCACCGAACGCCTCCGCGCTGAAGGTGCCCAGAATCAGTTCCATGGCGAAGAAGACGCCGGCGAGCGGCGCGTTGAAGGTCGCGGCGATGCCGCCTGCCGCGCCGCAGGCGACGAGGAGCTTCAGTCGCCCCTCGGTGAGCCTCGCCAGTCGCCCGAGGGTCGAGCCGAGCGCGGAACCGATCTGCACGATCGGTCCCTCACGGCCCACCGAGCCACCCGAACCGATGGTCAAGGCTGAGGCGAGCGTCTTGACGATCGCGACCTTCGGGCTGATCCGCCCGCCGCGCTGCGCTACGGACAGCATCACCTCGGGCACGCCGTGTCCGCGCGCTTCCTTCGCGAACCGGTTGACCAGCGGGCCGTACAACAGTCCGCCGATGACCGGCGCCAGGAGGACGAAGTAGCGGCCGAGCCAGGGTGCGTGCGGGTTGGCGGCGCCCGGCGAGGCCGCGTAATCCATGTGCCCGGAGAACAGGTGCGTGAACGTCTCGATGCACCACCGAAAGACGATCGAGCCGGCACCGGCGCCGGCGCCGACCGTCACCGCCAGCGCCATCAGTCCCCAGGGAGCGGTGCGGAGTCCCGTGGGACGCAGAGAGGGCCTGGCGAATCCCGTGTCCGTGCCGAGGGTCCGCTCGCCCTGCCGGACCGCCTGTGTGGTGCCCATTCCTTCCCCTTCCTTACTTTTGCATTATGCAAAGTATGCCAGGGCTCGCTGGCGCGGGGCTGCCTCTCGGGTTGCAGGGGCGTACAGGTCCGCCCCTGGTCAGCTTTGGCCGGAGGCGCTTGCTGCCCCCCACGTGCGTCGCGGCCTACGACTCCGTTGCACATCAGCCGTATCCGGAACTCGCCGCAGAGCAGACTGATCACGGCCGACTGGTCGAGGGCGCCGGGCAATTGCTCGTTCCCGGCGTCCGTGCTCGCGTGCCATCCGATTGCTCTTTCCCAGCCCGTGCCCGTCGCAGGGGCGCTGTGAGACGGGGAGGTCTCGCCGGTTGCAGGGCGCGCTTGCATCAACCGTCCGTGGAACCTGGCGGGAACGCAGGGCCGAGTCCGCGGCGTAATGCCGATCGGGCCCGGAGGGAGGCCGGCCCAGAAGCTCGAAATCTCGCCGTTCGGCGATCACCTCGCCTGGGTGCGGCAGGAAACGATCTGAGTCGCCAGGCTGGCTGGAGCCGAAGCCTGTGACAGGTCCGATCGAAGAGTGTCAGACGCGCCGGTTAGGGTCCCTGCGAAGCGAAGCTGCCGGCGAGCGTTGGAGGAAGTATGGCCAGACGGATGCGTGAAGAGGCGTTCCAGGCGGAGCAGGAGCAAGAGCGCTACGCCCCCCACGTCCGTCCGGTCAACGAGATGGTGGATGCCTTGCGTGAGCCGGAAGGACGCGGCTGGATGCCTTACGTCGCGCCGTGGCACGGAGGAGCGGAGGCTCGCGTCCTGTCCATTCTGCGAGACCCGGGCCCCAAGACGCTGGACGGAACAGGCTCGGGATTCCTCTGCGTGGAGAACGATGATCCGACAGCGGAGCTTCAGGCCCAGATCTTTGAGGAAGCCGGGATCGCTCCGCATGACGTCACTCCCTGGAACGCCTATCCCTGGTACATCAACCGCGCGCCGAAAGCAGCTGAGCTCCAGGCCGGAGCCAAGGTTCTGGAGCAGTTGCTGGGGTTGATGCCAAGGGCCGAGGTAGTGCTCCTCCAAGGTAACGAAGCGCAGGACGTGTGGCGGCGCCTGCTCAAGGCCCACCCGGATGCTGTCCGTGGCCGCACCCTGGAAGTCGTCAGCACCTACCACCCGGGGAAGCAAGCTCTCTTTGTAAGGGACCAGGACGAACGCGCCCGCCGCGCACAGCACCGAATCGACTCCTACCAGAAAGTCGGTGAAGCCCTCCGCGAGAGGGCGGCCGTGCAGCCGTAGGGCTCAACGATGCCGAAGAGCCCAAGTCCGGCGAGGCCATACTCTCGGATCACGACGGCAAGATCGCGTGTGTCATCGTGCAACGCCAATGCGGGACCTGCAGACCCAGAGATGCGGTGGATTGGCGCCAGGAGGCTGCGGCCCCGCTTGGTGGGCGGGGCCGCGGTCTTGTGCCGTGCGTGTGGCCGGTCAGGGGGCGACGATGCCTTCGCCGCCGACGGCTCCCGGTACGGTCCGGGAGCCAAGCGGGGTGAGTGAGCCGTCGTGGTTGACCGCGAACTCGTCGACGATGCCGTTGACCCCTGTCTGGACGTAGAGGTAGTGCCCGTCCGGGGTGGTCGCGGCGTCGACGGTGCCGGGGTCGGTGGGTGTGTTGCCCAGGGGAGTCAGTCGGCGGCCGTGGTCGGAGGCGCGGAAGCCGCTGAGGGTCGAGCTGCCCGCGTTGGAGGCGTAGAGAAGGCTGCGGGCGGCGACGATCCAGCAGGTGGCCGACTGGCCGGTGGGCGCGAATGCCTCCTGCGATGCGGTGCCGTCGCGGTGGATGGTGAAGGTCGCGACGGCGTTCGTCCCGGCCTCGGCCAGGAACAGGCCGTGGCGGCCGTTGGGGACGAAGGCGAAGGGCACGGCGCCCGGCAGATTCGTGGTGACCGGGGAATGGGCCGGTGCGCCGGAGCGGTTCAGGTTGAACACCAGGAGGTTGCTGCCGTTCGCCTTGGTGGTGACGACGAGCTGGGAACCGTCGCCGGTGAAGCCCACCTGCCCCGGGGTGTTGGTGAACTGGGGCGTGGCGTTCGGGTCGAGCCCCAGACTGCGGTTCCGTCCGGCCTCCTTGTGCAGGCGGCCGTGATCGACCGTGTAGCCCTGGATCGACCCGCCGTTCAGGGCGTTGAGCACGTACACGTCGTCGTCGTGCACGGCGATGCTCACCGGGAAACGGCCGCCGGAGCGGACGACCTGCCGCAGTGCCAGGCGGTCGCCGTCGACCGAGAACACGGAGACGGTGTCGCTGCCCGCGTTGACGGCATACAGCAGGGCGTGGCGCGGGTCGTAGGTCAGGGAGCCCTGCGAGGCGAGGTGGTCGGCGACCGACCCGGCCAGCACGCCCCCGAGACCGCGCGTGTCGTAGGTGCGGGCCTGGGTCAGCCGCCCGTTCTCCGCACGCCGGTAGGCGACGATCTGGTTGCCCGCCGGATTGTCGGTCTGGACGAAGACCGCATGGTGGCCGCCGCGGTCGTGCCCGCCGCCACCGTGTGCCGCAGCGGGCACGGACGGGGTGCATACGGCTGCTGTGGCGAGCGCGGTCGCGACGGCCATGCCGATGCGAGTGATCTTCTGCACGATGTTCTGCCTCCAGGAAGGACCGGGATCGACGTCTCGCTGGAGGCCTGCGTCCCTGGTCGAGCCAGATTCGGGCACCGTGGGCCGCGAGCGGAGACGACATGGACGAGGGCCGTGGTGGGCGCGCGCGACGCGGACAGCGTCTCCGCGCGTGAGCAACCACTACTCCTCGCCGACAAGATATGTGATGATTTGTCAGAATTCTTGGAGGTGCTGCGTTTCGGCGCTGCCGGGGTCGTGACGTGGTCGCTGCTGCCGTCCCGCGGGTCCCCCCAGGTCTTCCAGCGTCGACACTTCAGCGCTCCGTCCGGGCGGCCCGCACCGTGCTTGCACGTCTGGCCCAGCCCGCGGGCGTCAGCGGGCCCCGCCTGGTGAAGTGGACAGGACTCCATGCCCGCCCGACGACGGAAGGCGCACCCATGCCGGACACGGCGACCTCGTACACCGACCTGCGCGCCCTGATCATCAACTGCACGCTCAAGCGTTCACCCGAGCGCAGCCATACCCAGGGCCTGATCGACGTCAGCCGCGGCATCATGGAGCGCCAGGGCATCGCGGTCGACGTCGTCCGTGCCGTGGACCACGACATCGCCACCGGCGTCTGGCCCGACATGACCGAACACGGCTGGGAAAGCGACGAATGGCCAGTCCTGTACAGCCAGGTGATGGCCGCGGACATCCTGATCATCGCGGGACCGATCTGGCTGGGCGACAACTCCTCCGTGACGAAGCAAGTCATCGAACGCTTGTACGCCTGCTCCTCGCTGCTCAACGAGGCCGGCCAGTACGCGTACTACGGCCGGGTGGGCGGCTGCTTGATCACCGGCAACGAGGACGGCGTCAAGCACTGCGCGATGAACGTGCTCTACAGCCTCCAGCACCTCGGCTACACCATCCCGCCGCAGGCCGATGCCGGCTGGATCGGCGAGGCGGGGCCCGGCCCGTCCTATCTCGACCCGGGTTCCGGCGGACCGCAGAACGAGTTCACCAACCGCAACACCACCTTCATGACATGGAACCTGCTTCACCTCGCCCGGATGCTCAAGAACGCCGGCGGCATCCCCGCGCACGGCAACCAGCGATCCGAGTGGGACGCGGGCTGCCGCTTCGACTTCGAGAACCCCGAGCACCGCTGACCGTGCCGACCCGTACGCGTGTCCCCGCGGGCGTGTGCGCGGGCATCGCGGCCCGCCCGGTCCGTGTCCGGGCGTCGGGCGGGGTCCACCGGACCGGCGCGCTGGCGTTGTTGTTCACGTCGGCGTGCGCGGGCGCCGTATCCCTGGCGTTCTCGAGCAGGATCGCCGCGACCTGGCGGCGGCTGGAGCGGTCCTCTTCGAAACCCCGTTCCGCGGCCAACGCGGCCGTCCCGCCCGTGGTCGCGCCACCCAGCACACCCACGGTCCATGCGACGAGCAGCAGCCGCGCCTAGACCGGGTCACTCGTGCGCCGCAGCGGGCTGCGCCGCCACCGCCTCGCACGCAGCGTCACGCCCCGTCCGGACCTCATCGCCATTGGGTCGACACCCCTTACGAACAGCAGCGCTCTTGCGTGGTGCTGTCCGGATCCGTAAGCAAAGCGGCCGATCGTCGAAAGTCCCGGGGAGCGCTCAATGCTGCGGGCTGCCCATCTCCGCGGTGAAGACCACCGGGTCGCTGTCGAAGCCCCGGATCATCTCCCGCATCTCCCAAACTCCAGCGGAGTCCCGGGCGAACTCGGCCACCGTCGCGGCCGTGGCATCGGCGACCCGGGCGAGGTCGTCCGCGATCAGCTGCCGGTATCCCTCGACGACGACCACCCCTGCGTTGGAGATGTCGCCGAACGTGCGGGGGCCGCCGTCCTGGTGGATGGCCACCCCGACCACCACCCGCCCGTACGAGGGTGAGAGCCGGTCCAACTCCAGGACCATCACCTCGACGAACCCGAAGCCCATGCCGGTCTGGCTGTGCCGGCTCATGTTGATGGTGCCGTCCGGCGACCGGCTGTCATAGTGCACGACATACGCCGGCCGCCCGTAAGGGGCGTCCGCCGGATACGTCGTCGCGATGATGTCGAGGTGCCGAGGCGGCTCCCCGTACGGACTCGGATCCCACTTCAGCCGCACCTCGACCTTGCCGAGCCCCTGGCCTCCGCCACTCACCTTGCAGCTCCCCCTCAGGACCACCGCGAGACCTTCCCGCACGTTCAAGTATGTTCCCCTGACGCCCCTTTGACGCATCCTTGGCGGTCAACATCCGACGCAGACCCAGGTCCGACCTGCCGGTCGCGTATGCCGCGAACCCGTAGCCCCACTCCACCAGGCTGTCGCACGAGCCGCGTGCCGTGCATGATCGGTTCCCGAACTGGCCGTGTGCAGCCGAGGTTGGAACTACGGGGAACTCAACATGAGACGTCGCTGGGTGAAGGTCCTCGCGATCACGGTGGTGGCGCTGGCCGTACTCTTCACCATCGCGGACCGAGTCGCCGTGTGCGGCTACCCGAACACCACCGACGGCCACCTCAACGTGTGGGTCGAAGGATTCCCCTTCTTGTCTCAGGCACCCGGCCAGACATTCGCCCGCGTCAAGCTGACAGCGCGGCAGTTCACCATCGACACCACGAACAACGCTCAGGGCGGCTACCTGCCCGTCAAGCAGCTCCAACTCGACCTGCATGGCGTGCAGGTGACCTCCCTCACCGCACGCAGCGCCGAGGCGAACCTCGCCACAGGCACACTGACCCTCTCGTACGAAGCACTGTCCGGCGTGGTCACCCGACTGGCGGGCAACGGCGGCCCCATCCACATCTCACAGGCCCCGGGCTCGACCGGGCAGGCCGCGCAGCTCAAGATCACGGGCACCGTCGGCGAGCGGGAACTGAACAGCACGGGCACACTGCTCGCCCAGGGAACGGAGATCTCCCTGAACCTCCCCGCTGCGGAACAGCCCACGGCCACCTGGCGGGTTCAACTCCCCGAAAACGTGGACTTCACCGAGGCGCGTGCCACTTCGGACAGAGGGGTCTGGCGCACGATCGGGTGACATCTTGAACTGGCTCACCCGTCACTCACGCACAGTGCGCATCCAAGCTCATGATCCGCCAACTATCCCTCTCAAGATCCGCCACCAAAAATTCTCCACACTCTCCTGACCTGCACGGCTCGAACCATGATCCGCCAACTAAAATTCTCGGTCACACCCGAGACTCCGCGACGGCCCCCGTCCGCCGGCACGGTGGGAATCATGCCCAGCGCGGGCGCAGTCCATGAACCACATTTCACGGTCGGCCGGACGCCCGGGCGCGGGCGGCCGACGCCGGCCGGAGCGTGCGCTCCCGGCGCGGGGCGCTGGGAGCCTGTACCGCCGGCGCGAGGTCGAGCGGAGCGTGCGCTCCCGGCGCTGCCACGCCCCCTGCCGCTCGGACATCACACGATCGGATCCGGCGGAAAAGCAGACCCACCCCGGATGAATTGCGGTCAAAGCCTGGCATCACCTTCGCCGGAGGGCGCCGGATTGGAACCATCCCCGCATGCCTCTCCCCCGGGCCCCGCACAGGGCTCTCCTCCTCTGCGTCGCCGCGGCGACGCTCGCCGCCTGTTCCGCGTCCGGCTCCGGCTCCGCGGACCGGTCGCCGGGTGCGGCGGGGGCCGTCCGTTCGGGCACCGCGTCTCCGTCCGCCGCCGCGGACTCACCGCGGTCCGTGGTGACCTTCGCCGGGGCGACACCGCTGGGGGCCGACGCCGCGCGCCGGACCGCGGACCGTATGCGGGCGCGGGCCAAGGCGCTGGGACTCCAGGACGTGCGCGTCGAGACGCGCGACGGAGGGGTCGACGTCACGGGCCGCACCGCCGACGAGAAGCGTCTGACCGGGCTGGGCACGTCCGGGCGCCTCGGTTTCCGTGCCGTCCTGGCCGAGGAGACGGTCGGCGCGGCTCCGACTCCGACTCCGACGCCTTCGTCCAGCGCCGACCCCGCGCGGGGTCGTGCCGTCACCGACGGTCTGCTTCCCCGTGCCGCCGGGTCGGCGAGCGCGAGCGCCGGGCCGGCTCCGGCCGAGGGGGGCGCCCAGGACGCGGCGCTCCAGGCGCGCTACGCGGCGCTGGGCTGCTCGGCACAGGAGAGGGCGGCGACAGAGCGGAAGGCCCGCGCGGAGGACTCCGTCGTCGCCTGCGGAACCGACGGCGGCGGATCCGGATCGCGCACCAAGTTCATCCTGGGGCCGACGGCGGTGGACGGGGCTCATGTGGCCTCGGCCAAGGCGGTGCTCGGCCGGCAGACCGGGGGCTGGCTCGTGCGGCTGCGCTTCGACTCGGTCGGCGCCCGGGAGTTCGCCGCCCTGACGGGGGGCCTGTCCGTGAACACACCGCCGCAGAACCAGATGGCCATCGTGCTGGACGGTGCCGTGATCTCGGCCCCGTCCGTCAACCAGCAGCTCGGCGGCGGTACGGCCGAGATCTCCGGAAGCTTCACCCGGGAGTCGGCCGAGCGGCTCGCCGTCACCCTCGGCTCGGGCGCGCTCCCGGCTCCCGTGACCGTCACCGGCGTGACCCGGCTCCCGCACGGCTAAGGGGCGTGGCCCGGGCGGGCTCGGTCGTACGGCGTGCTCATCACCGAAAACCTTGGAGGAACGACCGTGTCATCGTCGCCGTCCGCGCACTGGAGCGCGTACGAGATCTTCGCCGTCCTGTCGGGAATCATCCTGATCGGAGCGGCCTTCGTCCCCGGGAACTCGTTCAAGAACCGCGCCTGGGCCGCTCTGGGCGGGATCTTCCTCACCTGTTACGGGTGGTACGTCGCCCATCAGACGACGGGCACGTTCCAGTTCCCCGTCGTCATCTTCCTGATCCCGCCGGGCGCGGTGATCTACCTGCTCGTCAAGGCGTTCGGGCACTCGGGCGGCACGGCATCCCCGCCCGGCGCGAACGGCTCCGGGGCGCCCGGTCCCGACGGGCGCGGCACCCCGGGGACCGGCGGCTGAGATCCCGGCGCGGGGCGGCCCGGCCTGCGCCGGCCTCCGCGGCGGGCGCGGCCCGGGTCAGGAACGCTTGGCGTCCCGCTCCGCGTTCTTCTCCTTGAGGCGCACCGTCTCCTTGCGGACCTCGGCCTGGGTGGCGCGCTCGCGCCGCAGCCACCCGGGGTCCTCCGTCTTCAGCGCCTCGATCTGCTCGGTGGTGAGAGCCTCGGTGACGCCGCCGCGGGCGAGTCCCGCGATGGAGACACCGAGCTTGGCCGCGACGACCGGCCGCGGGTGCGGACCGGTGCGGCGCAGTTCCTGGAGCCAGGCGGGCGGGTCGGTCTGCAACGCGTTCAGCTCAGCACGCGAGACGACACCCTCCTGGAACTCGGTGGGGGTGGCCTCGAGGTACACACCCAGCTTCTTCGCCGCGGTGGCGGGCTTCATCGTCTGGGCGGTCTGGTGCGAACTCATGGGGTCAAGGGTATCGAGCGCGCGGGCCTTCGCCGACCATCGCCGGTACGGCGCCATGGCCACGGCGGGTAATCTGACGTGGTGACCGGCTCCGAAGCATCCCCCTCGTTCAGGCTCGCCTACGTTCCGGGGGTGACGCCCTCGAAGTGGGTGCGGATCTGGAACGAGCGGCTGCCCGACGTACCCCTCGCCCTCGTCCCGGTCTCCGCCGACGAGGTGTACGACGTCCTGCGGCGCGGCGACGCCGACGCGGGCTTCGTCCGGCTGCCGGTCGACGGGACCGACCTCAGCGCGATCCCCCTCTACACCGAGACGACGGTCGTCGTGGTCCCGAAGGACCACATCGTGACGGCGGTCGAGCAGGTCAGCGGCGAGGACCTCGCCGACGACATCGTGCTGCACCCCCTCGACGACCCGCTGGACTGGGAGCGGCTGCCGGGCAGGCCCGCGCTGGAGCGGCCCGCGACCGCCGCGGACGCCGTGGAACTCGTCGCGGCGGGCATCGGGGTCGTTCTCGTACCGCAGTCCCTCGCCCGTCTCCACCACCGCAAGGACCTCACGTACCGGACGGTCACGGACGCCCCCGAGTCGCGCGTCGCGCTGGCCTGGCCCGAGGAGCGGACCACCGAACGGGTGGAGGACTTCATCGGCATCGTGCGCGGACGCACGGTCAACAGCACCCGGGGGCGTTCCCAGACCCCGCCGGCGGCGGCGCAGAAGGACCGGGGCGCGGCGAAGTCCACGCCCCGGAAGTCGGACTCGGGCGGCGCCCGGCGCACGTCCGCGCCCGGCAGGACGGGTGGCAAGGGCGGCGGGACCTCGGCCAAGAACACCCGGGGCGGCGGCCCGAAGGGCGGCGCCAAGCGCGGCAAGCCCCGCCGCAGCTCCTGACCGGGCTCCACCCTCCCCCCGACCCTGGTCTCGGCCCCTGGGATGCCCCGAAGCCCCCTGACCGGTACGCCGGTCGTCGGCCGGTGACCGGGGCGGCAGGATAGGGGGAGGCCGGCGCGCGTCGAGGGGCGCCGCATCGGACGGGACGGAGAGCGGGACGGCATGGGCGAGTTCTGGCCGGTCGAGGACGTGCTGACGTACCTGCGCGGAAGCTGGCGGGTCGAGCGCACCGTACGGGACCTCGCGAGCGACGCCGAAGGCCGCTTCACCGGCACGACGGTGTTCGGGCCGCTGGAGGAGGGCGGGCTGCTGCACCGGGAGTCGGGCACGTTCGTGTGGCAGGGCGTCGCGCGGGCCGCCGAGCGGACCCTGCGGTTCCTGCCGGGCCGGTGCCCCGGGACCGCCCTCGTACGGTTCTCCGACGGCCGCCCGTTCCACGACCTGGACCTGACGACCGGGCGGTACGTCGCCGACCACCCCTGCGCCGCGGACCTCTACCGCGGCGAGTTCACCGTCCGGGACGAACACCACTGGCGGTCCGTCTGGCGGGTGCGGGGACCCGCGAAGGACCTGGTGCTCACCACCGGCTACACGCGCCCGACCTGAGCGGGCGCCCCGTCGACGCGCAGATTCCAGCGGCCCGCCCGGCCCGTCACGGTGATCGCCGAGAGGGGACGGACGTCGATGTTCCAGTACGTCGACGGCGGCGCCTTCAGCGCGTAGACCAGCGCGGCCCGTACCACCGACGGCTCGGCCACCGCCACGATGCTGCCGCCGTCCTCGCCCGGCCGGGTGTCGAGCCAGGCGCCGACCCGGGCGATGAAGGCCAGCAGGCTCTCACCGCCGTGGGGCGTGGAGCGCGGATCGGACAGCCAGGAGTCCACGGCCTCGGGCTCGCGGGCCATGGCCTCGCCCAGGGTGAAGCCCCGCCAGCGGCCCATGTCGCAGTCACGCAGCGCGAGCTGGACCAGGGGCGCGTAGCCGAGGACGTCACCGGTGGCCCGGCTGCGGGGGGTCGGCGCGCAGTAGCGCAGCTCGGCCGCCGCCAGTGGCAGCAGCCCCGCGGCGGCGCGCTGCGCCTCCTCCCATCCCGCCTGGTCCAGCGGCCGGTCGTCCTCGAAGCGCTCCGCCAGCAGCGCGGAACTGCGCGCGGCGGCGACGAACGTGACCCGAAGATGCATGCGCAGATCGTGGAGCGCGGGACTCCGCAGGTCAAGAGTGTTACGCAGAGTATCCGAATATTCACGGAACATCGGCTTCTGGTCTGTGCACCGACGGTGAAGGGGCTCTGTAGCCGCGCCGTCGCGTCCCACGGCTCCCCGTGGCACGAGGTCCGGCGCCTCCGCTCAGGCCCGCACCTCGTCGTACGCCGCCGTCAGTCGTCGTACGCCCTCCGTGATCTCCTCCGTCCCCGCCACCGCCGCGAAGCTCAACCGGATCTGGGCGGCCGGGGGTTCGGCGCTGTAGTAGGGGCGGCCGGGAGTCACGGCCACTCCCGCGCGCAGGGCGGCGGCCACCAGCGCGGACTCGTCGGTGCCGTCGGGCAGCCGCGCCCACAGGTGGTAACCGCCGAACGGGATGTGAGGCAGGGCGAGTTCGGGGAGCCGCAGCCGCAGGGCGGCGGTCATGGTGTCCCGCCGGACCTTCAACTCGGCCGAAACGGTTCGCAGATGGCGCGGCCAGGCCGGCGAGCCGACGAGTTCGAGCGCGGCCTCCTGGAGCGGGCGCGGCACGAAGAAGGTGTCGACGACCTGGATGGCGCGCAGCCGCTCCAGTACCGGACCGCGCGCGGCCAGGGCGCTGACCCGGAAACTCGGCGAGGTCGCCTTGGTCAGGGAACCGACGTGCACCACGACGCCGTCGGGGTCCTCGGCGGCCAGTGGCCGTGGCAGCGGGCCCGCGTCCTCGTGCACAAGGCGGCGTACGAAGTCGTCCTCGATGACGAAGGCTCCGGCGTCCCGGGCGATGCGCAGCACCTCGCCGCGCCGCTCGGGCGCGAGCACGGCGCCGGTCGGATTCTGGAAGAGCGGCTGGCAGACGAAGACGCGGGCGCCGGTCACCCTGAAAGCGTCGGCCAGGAGCTCGGGTTTCACCCCGTCGGGGTCCACCGGGACCGGAACGGGGCGAAGGCCGGCGGCGCGGGCGATGGCCAGCATGCCCGGATACGTGGGTGACTCGACCAGGACGGGGGCGCCGGGCGGCGCGAGCGCGCGCAGGGCGGTCGTCAGGGCGGTCTGGCCGCCGGCCGCGACCAGGACCTCGGCGGCGCCGATCGCCCCGCCGATACCGCGCGCGAACCACTCGCGCAGTTCGGGCAGTCCCTCCATGGGCGGCCGTGACCAGGCCCCGGGGCGGCGGCCGGCCCGGGAGAGGGCCGCGCCCATCGCCCGCTCCGGCTGGAGCGAGGGGTGCAGATAGCCGCCGTTGAACTCGATGACACCGGGGGGCGGCGCGGCGAGCGAGGCGAGAACGCCGGAGGCGTCCACGGTGCGCGGGACGGCCTCCGTCGCGGCGTCCGCGCTGAGCGCGACCTCCTGCCAGGAGGTGTCCCCGGTGGAGGTGGTGGCGGGCCTGGGCCTCGCCCGGAAGGCGCCCGCACCGGGCCGGGTGACCACGAGCCCCTCGGCGGCCAGTTGTGCCAGCGCCCGTGACACGGTCACCGGGCTCACGCGGAACCGCTCGACGAGGGCCCGGCTGGACGGCAGCTTTCCACCGGGAGAGTAGCGGTTCAGCTCCTGTCGCAGCCGATCCGCCAGATCGCCCACACTGCTACGCTCTTGCATGAGAGCAGAGAGTAGCGCTATCGACCGGACCGGGATAGCGGTCAGCACCGGCGTCGAGCCCCCGGCCTCCGTCCCGCCCCGCGGCCCCGTTCCGGCGGACCGCCGCTCGGGCACCCTTCAGGCGGCCCTGGGGGTCACCGCCTTCTCCCTCACCTTCCCCGCGACCGCCTGGGGCCTGGAGGGCTTCGGCCCCTGGTCGCTGGTGACCGTGCGCTGCGTCCTCGCGGCGGTCCTCGCGGGCGGCTGCCTCCTCGCGCTGCGGATCCCCCGGCCCGCCCGGCGGCATCTGGCGGGCCTCGCCGTCGTCGCCGCCGGTGTCGTCCTCGGTTTCCCGCTCCTGACGACCCTCGCCCTGCGGACGTCGACCACCGCGCACGCGGCCGTCGTCGTCGGGCTGCTGCCGCTCACGACGGCGCTGTTCTCGGCGCTGCGCACCGGCGCGCGGCCGTCGCGGACGTTCTGGGTGGCGGCCTGCGCGGGGGCGGCGGCCGTGATCGCGTTCACCGTGCAGCAGAGCGGCGGTGCCCTGACCGGTGCGGACGCCTATCTCTTCGGGGCCCTGCTGATCTGCGCGGCGGGCTACACCGAGGGCGGCCGGCTGGCCCGGGTGATGCCGGGCTGGCAGGTCATCGGCTGGGCCCTGGTCCTGTGTCTGCCGCTCAGCGTTCCGGGCGCGCTGCTGGCGCTCTCCTTCGAGCCCGTGCACCTGACGGCGCACAGCGTGACCGGGCTGCTGTGGGTCGCGGTCGGTTCGCAGTTCCTCGGCCTGGTGGTCTGGTACCGGGGGATGGCCTCGATCGGGATTCCCAAGGCGAGCCAGTTGCAGCTCGCCCAGCCGCTGCTCACACTGGTGTGGTCGGTACTGCTCCTGGGCGAGCGGCTCACCCCGGCGGCGCCCCTGACGGCGGCCGCCGTCCTCGTCTGCATCGCCCTGACCCAGCGGGCACGGGGCTGACCCGCACGCACAGGCCGCACCGACCCGCGCCCCGGGCCTTTCCGCCCGAGGCCACGAACCGTTGCTCCCGTACAGACGAGGAGACCGTTCAGATGCACGCAACCAAAGGCGACCAGCTGGTGCAGCACGGCAGGACCGTCGGCCAGCACGACAAGGTCGCGGAGATCACCGAGGTCATGGGAGCCGAAGGCGCTCCCCCCTACCGCGTGCGGTTCGAGGACGGTCACGAGGCCGTGTGCTCGCCGGGGCCGGACTCCGAGATCCGCCACCGGGACATGCCGCCGCGGTAGGACGGCCCAACGGCCGCCGGGATGCCGGCGGCCGCTCAGCGCGGGGGCTTCGCCGGCTGCCGGTAGTGGTCGGCGACCACCCGTGCCATCGCGCCGATCCGGTCGGCGCCCGCCTCCGAGGCCGCGAAGAAGACATGTCCGCGCACTTCGGCGTGGCCGCGGGCCAGGGTGAGATGCCGGGAGAGTTCGGCCGGGTCCCGCCATGCCGCGGGCTGCGCCGGGTCGCCCGCCTTGTACAGCGCCTCGCCCGCGTACAGGTGCACGCCGGTGCCCCGGGTGACCCGCGCCCACCAGGGCAGCAGCTTCGCGTAGTCGGCGGCGGCGAAGCCGATGTTCCAGTAGAGCTGGGGGCAGATGTAGTCGACCCAGTGCCGCCCGACCCATTTCCTGGTGTCGGCGTACAGGTCGTCGTACGTCTCGACGCCGGCCCGGGTCGGCGAACCGAGCGGGTCGGTCGACGCGTTGCGCCAGACGCCGAAGGGGCTGATGCCGAAGCGGACCCCGGGGCGGACCTTCTTGATGCCCTCCGCCATCTCCTGCACCAGCAGGTCGATGTTGTGACGCCGCCAGGCCGACCGGTCCGGGAAGCCCGCGCCGTGTTCGGCGTACGCCGCGTCGTCGTCGAAGCGCTCGCCGGGCACCGGGTAGGGATAGAAGTAGTCGTCCCAGTGCACGCCGTCGACGGGGTACCGGCGCACCGCGTCGAGCATCGCGGCCCGGACGAACGTGCGGACCGGGGGCAGTCCGGGGTTGTAGTAGAGCTTCCCGCCGTGGCGCACGGTCCACTCCGGGTGGAGACGCGCGGGGTGCGAGGGGGCGAGCCTGCCGGGGTCCGGTTGTCCCGACACCCGGTAGGGGTTGAACCAGGCGTGCAGTTCCAGACCGCGCGCGTGGGCCTCGCGCACCGCGGTGCCCAGCGGGTCCCAGCCGGGATCCTTGCCCTGGACGCCGGTCAGGTACCGGGACCACGGCTCGTACGGAGAGGGCCACAGCGCGTCGGCGGCGGGGCGGACCTGGAAGATCACCGTGTTGAGGCGCAGACGTACGGCCGTGTCCAGGTGGCCGACGAGTTCGGCGCGCTGACGGGCGGGGCTCAGGCCGGTGCGGGAGGGCCAGTCGCGGTTCGACGCGGTGGCGAGCCACATGCCGCGCATGGCGCGCGGGGCCGCCGGCCGGTGCGGTGGGACCGCGGCACGGGCGGCTGCGGCGTCCCCCGCCGTGCCGACCCCCGACAGTGCCCCGAGCGCGGCCGCCGCGAACGCCCGGCGTGGCAGTCGCCCCATGTCCGTTACCCCCTACGCTGCGAACCCGTCCGGTCACGTTTCGTATCGGGAACCAGCATGCACCACCCCGGCGATCGATCATCGATACTTGGGGGTAACGTGCACGTTCGGAGCAGGGCCCGAACAACGGACGACCTGCCGGGCCGTACGGATCAGCGAAGGGGACGATGTGACCGACATCGAGCGCGTCGGAGTGGTGGGCTGCGGCCAGATGGGAGCGGGCATTGCCGAGGTGTGCGCCCGCGCCGGTCTCGACGTCAAGGTCGCCGAGACCACCGGCGAAGCCCTGGAGATCGGCCGGACCCGGCTCTTCTCCTCCCTGTCCAAGGCGGCCGGGCGCGGAAAGATCTCCGAGGAAGAGCTCAAGGCCACCCAGGACCGGCTGAGCTTCACCACGGACCTCGGCGAGTTCGCCGACCGTGACCTGGTGATCGAGGCCGTCGTCGAGAACGAGCAGGTGAAGACCGAGATCTTCCAGGTGCTCGACCAGGTGATGACCAGGCCGGACGCGATCCTGGCCTCCAACACCTCCTCGATCCCGCTGGTGAAGCTGGCCGTCGCGACCTCGCGTCCCGACCAGGTCATCGGCATCCACTTCTTCAACCCGGCCCCGGTGCAGCAGCTCGTGGAGCTGATCCCGGCGCTGACCACCTCCGAGGGCACCATCAGCCGCGCCCAGCTGTTCGCCGAGAAGGCGCTCGGCAAGCACGCGATCCGCGCCCAGGACCGCTCGGGCTTCGTCGTCAACGCGCTGCTGATCCCCTATCTCCTGTCCGCGATCCGGATGTTCGAGTCGGGCATGGCGAGCCGCGAGGACATCGACAACGGCATGGAGATGGGCTGCGCCCACCCGATGGGCCCGCTCAAGCTGTCCGACCTGATCGGTCTCGACACGGTGGCCTCGGTCGCGTACTCGATGTACGAGGAGTACAAGGAGCCGCTGTACGCCGCTCCCCCGCTGCTCCAGCGCATGGTCGACGCCGGCCGCCTCGGCCGCAAGTCCGGTTCGGGCTTCTACACCTACGGCTGACCAGGCCGGACATCGACTGAACACCCGCTCCGCTCACCGGAGTTCGCACGGGCCCGGCACCTTCTGTGGTGCCGGGCCCGCGGCGTTCACACGCCGTGTGCGTACCGGGCTCGCATATGCCTGGCGCACACTCTCCCCACGTGTCCACCAGGCGAGTTGACTTTCCGTGCACAGACAGGGATGTGCCGACCACGGAAAGGAGCGGACTCGTGAACGCCGACCCCGAGCATCCCGCGGCACCGAAGGAGATCGCGGAGTTACGCCGGTCGCTCGAAGTGGGGTTCACCCGCATCGAGGGAGGACTGGCCCTGCTCACGCAGCGCGACGACCAGACGGCCAAGGACCTCGATGACCTCAGCACACGGATCGTCGCGCTCGAACACACCCGCTGGCCACTGCCCACCCTCGCCGCCGTCGCGGCCGTGGGCGCGCTGGCCGTGGCGGTCTGGCAGGCCCTGGGGCACTAGGACCAGGGGGCTGTGAGGGGGGACCGGTCAGGGCAACGCGTCCTGTCCGAGCCTGAGATGGTGCAGGAGGAGCAGTGCGGCCGCCATGTTGGCGGCCGGGACCTCACCCCGGGCGACCATGTCGGGAACGAGCTTCAGGGAAACCCACTCCCGGCGGTCGGACTCGAAGTCGTCCACGGGGTGTCCGATGTACACGCCCTCGTCGGCCCAGTAGATGTGATGCCGGGCGTCGGTGAGCCCGTTGGAGGGCTCGACACTCATCAGATGCCTCAGGGGTCCCGGCCGCCACCCGGTCTCCTCCTCCAGTTCGCGGGCCGCCGCCACGGCGATGTCCTCGCCGTCCTCCACGACGCCCGCCGGGAGCTCCCACCCCCAGCTGTCGGTGATGAAGCGGTGCCGCCACAGGAGCAGCACCTCGTTGGCCTCGTTCACCACCGTGGCCACGGCGACGGGCCGCAGCCTGATCAGGAAGTGATCGAGATGCCGCCCGTCCGGCAGCTCCACATCTGCGAGATTGACGCTGAACCAGCGGTTTGCATACACAGTTTGTTCGTTCTGTTTCGTCCACTGCACGGTTCTGCCACCTTCCGCCGAGTGATGGCAATATGGCAGCAGCCGCGTCCCGACAGCAGGGCTCACTGGGGTCGGGGCGCAGCACAGTGGCGGTGAACACGGCCGCGCGCGACGGTCGCCCGCGCCCCGGCGCCGCTCGGGCCGCGGCGCTCCGGCGCCGCCTGTGAAGCGGCTCGCCGGGCTGCTTCCTACAGCGGTACGCGCAGTGCGCCGTCGATGAGTTCAGCGGCCTCGGTCGTGCCCGAGCAACCGCTGCGCACCAGGTGTTCGCGTACCGCGCGCAGTCTGTCGCGCAGCCGCTGGGACTCCATCCCCCGTGCCTGCTCCGCCATCCGGACGGCCGTCGCCACCGCTTTGTCGGCGTTGCCCTGGCGCAGTTCGATCTGGCTGAGCATGGCCAGCCGGTGCACGCGCCCCCGGTCGTGCGCCGGAGTGTCGACCGCGGCCGCCGCGTGCTCCGCGGCGGCCACCAGGTCGCCGAGGCTGAGCAGTGCCTCCGCCACCTGTACGTTGACCAGTCCCGGCTGGACATAGCCGGTCTCGTCGGGCTCGTAACCGCGCCGGATACGCTCGGCGGCCTGCTCGGCACGCCGTATGCAGGACAGCGCGCTGCTGCCGTCGCCGAGGTGCGCGTACGCCTTGGCCTGCATGGCGTAGAGGTCGGAGGCGAGCGCCGGGGTGATGTGGCGCCCCGCCGCCCGTAGCGCGGCCTCGGCGAAGGCGACCGCCTGCCGGTACTCGCGCATGAACAGCGACTGGTTGACCAGCAGCGCTATGACGTACGCACCAAGTCCCCTGTCCCCACTGGCCTTCGCCAGACGCAGTGCCTGGTGGAAGTAGCGCTGGGCGAGTCCGTGCGCGTCGGAGTCGTAGGCGCAGATGCCCGCGATGGCCACCAACCCGCCGGTCGCGCGGTGGAGTTGGCGGCCGGTGGCGTCGGTGTAGCTGCCGCGCAGCAGGGGTGCGGTCTCGGAGTTGAGGAAGCCGACGATCCGGGTGCGGGTCGCTATGCCGCCGGCCTTGCGGTACATCTGCTCGTAGTGGGCCCGCGCCGCGCGCAGCATCTCGATGTCGGCCATGCTGACCTGATGGCGGCCGCCGCGGGAGACGTCCACGTCCTCGGGAGGGTTCTCCCACTCCCACACGGGCATCACGGCCGGGGTTCCGGTGACGGCCTGGGCGCCGAGGATGTGCGGGCGCTGCTGTTCGTCGGAGCGCCACAGAGCGGTGGCGCGTTCGACGAAGCCGGAGAGCGAGCCGGCGTGCGGGGTGGCGGGCTCACCGGGGACGCCGAGGCCGATGTCGTCGAGCGTGACCGGCCGGTGCAGGCGTCCCGCGAGCACCTCGCAGATCAGGTCGGGCACCTGACCGCGCGGCCGCTGGCCCTTCAGCCACCGTGCCACGGCGGTGTGTTCGTAGCGCAGGGCCAGACCGCGGGCCCGGCCCGCCTGGTTGACGTGGGCGGCGAGCCCCGCGTGCGATATGCCCGCCTCGTCGAGGATCGCGTCGAGCAGAGTGTTGGGCTGCATGGGAGGCCCCCCGGGTGGCTCGTTGCCGACGGCGCCGGTCGTGCCGACCGCGCCCGACCGCATCAGAGAGAGTAGTGCGTCCCCTTTCACACGGGGTGTGATGGGAATGCCCGTATCCGCGCTGTGCGCGCGCTGTCGCGGAGAGTTTCGCACCGGTTGACTGAAATGCCTCGCAAGAGGCCGGCCGGGCCGCCGGCTCCCCCTCGTACAGTACGGCGGCCCGCTCCGCGCCGTCCGCCCGGCCGCCTGCCCGACACTCCGTGGCCGGGCGGACGGCAGAGCCGGTCGGCCGGGGCGTCCGCGGGACTCCGGTCGTCCGGGTGTGGGTCCCGTGGCCGGTCGCCCTCCGGCCGGGGAGGTCGGCCGCGACCGGTGGCCGCCCCTGCCCGCCGTGCGCGCTAGCGCGGCACATGCCGGGACACACGGCCCGGTTTCAGGGCGAGGGGCCGGCGGTCGTTGTGGAGCACCAGGAGGGCCACGTCGTCGTCGGGCCGGCCGCCGGTGTGGCGCAGCAGGCCGGTGAGCACCGCGCGCAGCACGGCCTGCGGTACGACGGGTCCGTCGCGCACGGCCGCGGTGAGCGCCGGCAGCAGCGGAAAGAACCGCCCCCGGGCGTCCCGCGCGTCCTCGGCACCGTCGGTGTGCAGGAAGAGACCCTCGCCGGGCCGGAGCCGGCCGCAGGATTCGGCCGGGAGACGGGCCGGCAGCGGGAACGGCCCGAGCGGGGGCAGTGGTTCGGCGCGGACCAGGGGCCGGACGCGGCCGCGCGTGAGCAGATACGGCCAGGGGTGGCCGCAGTTGAGGGCGTGCACCTCGCCGTCCCCGCGGATCTCCAGGAGCAGGACGGTGACGAACTCCTCGGCGGTGTGGCTGTCGGGGTCGGGCCCGGAGGAGGGGGGTTCGGCGCGGTCCCGTTGGCACAGGTGCCGGGCCAGCGCCCGCTCCAGTCTTCTGAGGACGCCGTCGAGTCCGGGTTCGTCGTGCGCGGCCTCGCGGAAACTGCCGAGGACCGCGGCGACGGTCCCGATGGCCCCCAGTCCGTGGCCGCGGACGTCTCCCATCACGACCCGCACACCGTGCTCGGTGGCGATCGCCTCGTACAGATCGCCGCCGATGCTCGCGCCGTGGTCCGCGGAGAGCTGGGCCGCCGCGATGTCCAGTCCGTCGATGCGCGGGGGCAGCGGGCGCAGCAGGACGTTCTGCGCGGCTCCCGCGACCTTGCGGATCTGCCGGAGCTCGCGCATCACCGCTCGTCTGACGTGGAGTATCAGACCGGCTCCGACCGCGAAGAAGACGGCGCTGGTGACGACGCGGGCGCCGAGCCCGTTCTCCTGAGCGAGCGGGCAGGCCATCTTGTACGAGATCGCGAGCGCGCCCCAGACGGCGGGCAGCCCCAGGTTCACCGCCCGGCGCGGCGGCGGCCGGTCGGCGCCGCGCGGGACCCGGTGGCGGAGCGCGCCGCGTCCGCACGCCGCCGGGGTGAAACAGAGGCGGGGCCGGCGACCGCGCACCGCCCGGTCGAATCCGGCCCGCAGCCGGTCACGCCGACGGCGCGGGCCGAGGACCGTTCTGGCCGAATTCCCCGAATGCGTCCGAAGCGTCGCCCTGCGGGAAGCCCCGGTCTTGATACGGATCATGCCGATTGGCCCCCCAATAGGCACGGACAGCGCAGACGGCCTCGGAGAGACCGCTCCGATTCTGTCGACCGTCCGGCCCGGCCGGGCCGGATCACCCGGGCATGTCACCCGAATGAGTGAGGTGTCTTCGGACACCCGCATTTATGCAGGCAGGGGCCGTGGAACCGCTGGGCAGGAGCCGGTGGAACCCGCTGAAACAGGCGCGGGGAACCGTGCGCCAGGCCGCGAGATGATCCGCGGCCCCATCATGGCGCACAGTTCCCCGGGACACCCGGTGGAGCGGTCAGGCTCCGCGCAGCACCGCCCCCGTGCGCTCGGAGGCGAGCGCCACCGCCGCATCGCGGGCCGCGGAGGCCTCGTCGACGGTCAGCGTGCGGTCGGCGGCACGGAACCGCAGCGCGTAGGCGAGGGACTTCTTGTCCGCGCCGAGCTGCTCGCTCTCGTACTCGTCGAACAGCCGGATGGACTCCAGGAGTTCACCCGCGCCCTCGTGCAGGGCCGCCTCGACGTCCGTGTGCGGGACGCTCTTGTCGACGACCAGCGCGACGTCCTGCGTGGCGACCGGGAAGGTCGAGATCTTCGGGCCCTTGGGGTGGCCCGAGCTCGCCCGCTCCAGCGCGTCCAGGTCCAGCTCCATCGCGCAGGTGCGCGCGGGCAGGCCCAGCGTCTTCAGGACACCGGGGTGCAGCTCACCGGCGTACCCGATGACCTGCTCCGCGCCGTCCACCACGACCGCGAGCTCGGCGCAGCGGCCCGGGTGCCACGGCCCGTACTGACCGGAGCGGACGAGGAGTTCGGTCCCCGACTCGCGGGCCAGGGTGCGCGCGGCCTCGATCGCGTCGGCCCAGTCGGCCGGGCGTCCCTTGCCCCACCAGCCGGCCTGCTCGCGGGCGCCCGCGAGGACGACGGCGGCGTGCCGGGGCTGGGCGGGAAGCGCGGCGGTCAGGGTCGCGATCTCCTCGTCGGTGGGACGGCGGTCGACGGGCAGCCGCCCGGCGACACGCGGTTCCTCCCGGGGGTGGAAGACCAGGCCTGTCTCGAAGAGCGCCAGGTCGTGGCTGCCGCGTCCGTCGTTGCGGCGCAGGGCGTGCAGCAGGCCCGGCAGCAGCGTCGTACGGAGCGCGGGCTCCTCGTCGGAGAGCGGGTTGACCAGCTTGACGACCTTGCGCTTCGGGTCGTCCTCGGCGAGGCCGAACTGATCGAAGACGTGCTCGCCGATGAACGGGTAGTTCGGCGCCTCGACGTATCCGGCACCGGCCAGCGCGCGGCCGGCCCGGCGGTGCAGCCGCTGCCGGTCGGTGAGGCCGAGGCCCGCCGGGGGCTTGGGCAGCGTGGAGGGCAGGTTCTCGTAGCCCTCCAGCCGGATGACCTCTTCCGCGAGGTCGTTCGGGTCGGTCAGGTCGGGCCGCCAGGACGGCACGGTGACGATGAGCTCGTCCTGCCCGTAGACGTCGCAGCCGACCTCCTGGAGGCGGCGGACGACGGTCTCGCGGCCGTAGCCGACACCGGCCACCTTGTCCGGGTGGTCGGCCGGGATGGTGATGGTGTGCGGCGCGGACGGCGCGATCACCTCGGTGACCCCGGCGTCGGCGGTGCCGCCCGCGAGGAGCACGAGGAGGTCGACGGTCCGCTGGGCGGCGGCCGAGGTGGCCTCGGGGTCGGCGCCGCGCTCGAAGCGCTTGGACGCCTCGGAGGCCAGCTTGTGACGGCGGGCCGTGCGCGCGATGGTGATCGGGTCGAAGTGCGCGGCCTCGATGACGACCTCGGTGGTGGTGCCCTCGGTGTCGTCGATCTCGGTGTGGGCGCCGCCCATGACGCCCGCGAGGCCGATGGGGCCGCGGTCGTCGGTGATCACCAGGTCGCCGGCGTCCAGCGTGCGCTTGACGCCGTCGAGGGTGGTGAGCTTCTCGCCCTGCTCGGCCCGGCGCACGCCGATCGTGCCCTGGACCCGGCTGCGGTCGTAGGCGTGCAGGGGCTGGCCGAGCTCCAGCATCACGTAGTTGGTGATGTCGACGGCGAGCGAGACCGGGCGCATGCCGGCCTTCTGGAGCCGGCGGCGCAGCCAGATCGGGGACTGGGCGTCGGGGTCGAGGCCGGTCACCGTACGCGCGGTGAAGCGGTCGCAGCCCATCGGGTCGGAGACCCGCACCGGGTGGCCGAACGCGTTCGGGGCCGGGACGTCGAGCAGCGCGGGGTCGCGCAGCGGCAGGCCGTAGGCGGTGGCGGTCTCGCGGGCCACACCCCGCAGCGACAGGGCGTAGCCGCGGTCGGGCGTGACGGCGATGTCGAGGACCTCGTCGACGAGCTGGAGCAGCTCGATCGCGTCGGTGCCGGGCTCGGCCTCCGGCGACAGCACGATGATGCCGCCGCTGCCGTCGTCGCCCATGCCCAGCTCGTCGCCGGAGCAGATCATGCCGTGCGAGGTCTTGCCGTACGTCTTGCGCGCGGCGATCGCGAAGTCGCCGGGCAGGACGGCGCCGGGCAGGACCACGACGACCTTGTCGCCGACGGCGAAGTTGCGCGCGCCGCAGACGATCTCCTGGGGCTCACCGGTGCCGTTGGCGGTGCCGACGTCGACGGTGCAGAAGCGGATGGGCTTCTTGAACTCCGTCAGTTCCTCGATGGTGAGCACCTGGCCGACGACCAGGGGGCCCTTGAGGTCGGCGCCGAGCTGCTCGACCGTCTCGACCTCGAGGCCGGCCGAAATGAGCTTGGCCTGGACGTCGCGCCCGGTCTCCGTCGCCGGCAGGTCGACGTACTCCCGCAGCCAAGAAAGCGGGACCCGCATCAGATCTCCATCCCGAACGGCCGGGTGAACCGGACGTCACCCTCGACCATGTCTCGCATGTCTTCAACGTTGTGACGGAACATCAGCATCCGCTCGATGCCGAACCCGAAGGCGAATCCGCTGTACTTCTCCGGGTCGACGCCACAGGCGACCAGCACCCGCGGGTTGACCATGCCGCAGCCGCCGAGCTCGATCCAGCCCTCGGAGGAGCAGGTCCGGCAGGGGCGGTCGGGGTTGCCGACGGACTCGCCCTTGCAGACGTAGCAGAGCATGTCCATCTCGGCGGACGGCTCGGTGAAGGGGAAGTAGTTCGGGCGCAGCCGGGTCTTCATGTCCGGGCCGAAGAGCGACTGGACCATGTGGTCCAGGGTGCCCTTGAGGTCGGCCATGGTCAGGCCCTCGTCGACGGCCAGCAGCTCGATCTGGTGGAAGACCGGGGTGTGCGTGGCGTCGAGCTCGTCCGTGCGGTAGACGCGGCCGGGGCACACGACGTAGACGGGCGGTTCGCGGTCGAGCAGGGCGCGGGCCTGCACCGGGGAGGTGTGGGTGCGCAGCACGACACCGGACTCGTCGCCGTGGGTGCCCTCGGGGCCCTGGACGAAGAAGGTGTCCTGCATCTGCCGGGCCGGGTGGTCGGGCGTGAAGTTGAGGGCGTCGAAGTTGAACCACTCCGCCTCGACCTCGGGGCCCTCGGCGACCTCGTATCCCATGGACACGAAGACGTCCGCGACCCGCTCCATCATGGTGGTGAGCGGGTGCCGGGCGCCGGACGGTACGCGGTCGTAGGGCAGGGTGACGTCCACCGCCTCCTCGACCAGGACGCGCGCGTCGCGCTCGGCCTCCAGTTCGGCCTGGCGGGCGGCGAGGGCCTTGTTCACGGCGCCGCGGGCCTGGCCGACGAGCTTGCCGGCCGCGGCCTTGGCCTGCGGGGGCAGTGCGCCGATCTCGCGGTTGGCGAGGGCCAGCGGAGAGGTGCCGCCGGTGTGGGCGACCTTGGCCTCCTGGAGCGCGTCGAGGTCGCCGGCGGCGGCGAAGGCGGCGAGCGCCTCGTCCCGCATGCGCTCGATCTCTTCCGGTTTCAAGGCCTCGACCTCTACAGGGTCGTACGACTTATTAGGTGCCGACATCTCTTCCCGTGCTTCCGGTTGGCTGGCTGAGGGTCCCCGTCATCGACTCGGAGACGAATCGTCCGCAGATGAGAGGACGCAAAGGTGCCAAAGGCCGAGTCTAACGGGGGTGGGGGCCTGCCCAGGACTGGGCGTCCTCGCGGTGCTCCCGTGCGGATGCGCCCGTGGGGGCCGCTGTGGCGTTACAGAAGGTACGCCGGGGTGCCCACGGGCAGCGTAAATCGGAACTCGGCGCCCCCGCCGGGGGCGCGGCCGACCGTGATGGTGCCGCCGTGGGCCTCGACGATGCCCTTGACGATGTAGAGCCCGAGGCCGGTGCCGCCGCGCTTGCTGCCCCGCCAGAAGCGGGTGAAGACGCGGTTCATGGACTCCTCCGGGATTCCGGTGCCCTCGTCGCTCACGGTGACCGACGTGACGGCGTTCGCCGTGCCCTCCTCGTCCGGCCGCTCGCGCGGCGAGGTGGAGGGTGCCACGTCAATGGTGACGGTTCCCTCTCCGTGGCGCACCGCATTTTCGATCAGGTTGCTGAGCACCTGGTCGACCTTGTCGGGGTCGGCCCAGAGGCCGGGCAGGGGCTGCTCGATGCGGAGCAGGAAGCGGTCGGCGGGCTGGCCGGAGGCGACGTACGCCTGGATGTGCCGGCCGACGGCGGCGCCGATGTCGACGGGCTGGCGGCGCAGTTCGAGGCGCCCGGAGTCGATGCGGGAGATGTCGAGGAGCTCGGCGATGAGCCGCGTGACACGGTTCGCGTCGGCGTCGACGGTCTCCAGCATCAGTTTCTTCTGGTCGTCGGTGAAGCGCTCCCATTTGGCGAGCAGGGTCGCGGTGAAGCCCTTGACGGAGGTCAGCGGCGAGCGCAGTTCGTGGGCGACCGTGGCGATCAGCTCGGCGTGGCTGCGCTCGGTGCGGCGGCGGGCCTCGGTGTCGCGCAGGCAGACGACGACCCGGCGGACCGGTCCGGTGGGGTGGGTGCGCACATAGCGGGCGGACACGAGGATCTCGCGGCCGCCGGGGAGCAGCAGATTGCGCTCGGGCTGGCCGTTGCGGATGGCGAGACCGCCGTAGGGGTCGGTCATCTGCCACCAGCGGCGGCCTTCCAGGTCCTCCAGCGGGAGCGCCGATTCGAGCCGGCGGCCGAGGGCCTCGGCGGCGGGGACCGCCGTGATCCGGGCGGCGGCGGCGTTGAAGCAGACGACCTGGCCGTGTTCGTCGGCGACGACGATCCCGTCGGGCAGGTCGTCGGGGTCTATGCCGAGACCGGGACCGCCTCCGGCGGCGTCATCGCGCGGGGGCGCGGATGTGCCGCGCGCGTCTCGTGCTCGCAGCGCGCTGTGGGCACCGCCCGTGCCGACACTCATCCCCGTACCCCACCTCTCGTCTGGCGCAGAGGGCCCCCGGGCCCGTCACCCTACTAGCTGCCGGTGACGGAGCGGCACCCTGTGGAGGCGCGCTGTGCACGGGCTGACGCGTAGAGACATACGGCCGCGGCCGTGGCCAGGTTCAGGCTCTCGGCCTTTCCGTGGATCGGAACGCGCACGACGGCGTCGGCCAGCGCGCGGGTCTCCTCCGGAAGCCCCCAGGCCTCGTTGCCGAAGACCCAGGCGGTGGGGCCGCCCATGGTCCCCTTGTCGAGCTCGTCGTCGAGGTCGTCCTCACCGGCGCCGTCGGCGGCGAGGATGCGGACGCCGGCGGCCTTGAGTCCGGCCACGGCCTGCTCGACGGGCACGCCGACGGCGACGGGCAGATGGAACAGGGAGCCGACGGAGGCGCGTACGGACTTGGGGTTGTAGAGGTCGACGGACGCGTCGGTGAGGACGACGGCCTCGGCTCCGGCGGCGTCCGCGCAGCGCAGCACGGTCCCGGCGTTCCCGGGGTCGCGGACGTGGGCGAGCACGGCGACGAGACGGGGCCGGGCCTTGAGGATCTCCTCGAAGGGGGTGTCGAGGAAACGGCAGATCCCGACGAGGCCCTGCGGGGTGACCGTGGTGGAGATGTCGGCGATGACCTGCTCTTCGGCGAGGTGCACCCGGGCGCCGGCCCGGCGGGCGCCGTCGACGATGTCGGCGTAGCGCTCCGCGGCCTCGACGGTGGCGAACAGTTCCACCAGGGTCGCGGTGCCGTCGGCGCGGTGCGCGGCGGCCTCCCGGACGGACTGCGGCCCCTCGGCGAGGAACAGCCGCTCCTTGCCCCGGAAGTTCCGCCTGGCGAGCCGCCGGGCGGCCAGGACACGCGGGGAACGGGGCGAGATCAGCTCGGGGCTGGCGGGGGGCATGTTCTGGTTCACCTTCGGTATCTGTGCGGCGCGCAGGACGGCGGGGCGACTCGGCTCCGGCCCCCGGGGGCGCGGGGCCCTGTCGATCTGCGGCTCGGACGCGATGGGGGTCCCCCCTGTTCGAGCGGAGCCGAGAACTCGGGGGAGCGATCAGCCCCCGATGGCCGACACCCGGACGAACAGCCTCAGCGGGCGACAGCAGCAAAGGACCCGCAGGCCGAAACCTGCGGGTCCTTCGGTCACGTCGGCTGGAGCCGGCGTGGCGTCACGCGGCCTTCGGCGCGTTGACGTCCGACGGCAGCGCCTTCTGCGCGACCTCGACGAGCGCGGCGAACGCGTTGGCGTCGTTGACGGCCAGCTCCGCGAGGATCTTGCGGTCCACCTCGATGTTGGCGGCCTTCAGACCCTGGATGAGGCGGTTGTACGTCATGCCGTTCTGGCGGGCCGCAGCGTTGATGCGCTGGATCCACAGCTGACGGAAGTCGCCCTTGCGCTTCTTGCGGTCGTTGTAGTTGTAGACCAGGGAGTGGGTGACCTGCTCCTTGGCCTTGCGGTACAGGCGCGAACGCTGGCCGCGGTAGCCCTTGGCCGCCTCGAGGATCGCCCGGCGCTTCTTGTGTGCGTTTACTGCCCGCTTGACGCGTGCCACTTTTAACTCCTTGTAGCGGGGCCGTGGTTGGACTCACACGACCCGAAATCGATGGGGTCCCGGATCAGACGTGCGGCGCCTGGGCGCCGGTACGTCACTTGCCGAGAAGCTTCTTGATCTTCGCGGCGTCGCCCGGGGCCATCTCGGCGGTGCCGGTGAGACGACGGGTCACGCGGGACGACTTGTGCTCGAGCAGGTGGCGCTTGCCGGCGCGCTCACGGAGCACCTTGCCGGAGCCGGTGATCTTGAAGCGCTTGCTGGCACCGCTGTGCGACTTGTTCTTCGGCATAGCGCCGTTCTCTCCTCGTCAGTGGCGTTCCGGTGCCCGGTCGCGGGACCGGGCACGGTGGAACGTCATATGTATGAATTGGCGTCCCGGGGCGTCAGCCCTGGGATCAGGCCTCGGCTGATGCCTCGGCCGGAGCCTCGGCGGACTCGGCCTCGGTGATCTCACCTTCGACGGCTTCGCCCTCGACGGTCTCGCCCTCGGCGAGGTCGTCATCGGCGGCGTTCTGCGAACGACCAGGGTTGGCCTTCGCTTCTGCCTTGCGAGCCGCCTGAGCCTCACGGGCCTCGGCCATCGCCTCGGTCTTCTTCTTGTGCGGACCGAGAACCATGATCATGTTTCGGCCGTCCTGCTTCGGGTTCGACTCGATGAACCCGAGGTCCTCGACGTCCGTGGCGAGACGCTGCAGCAGTCGGTAGCCGAGCTCCGGCCGGGACTGCTCGCGACCACGGAACATGATCGTGATCTTGACCTTGTCGCCCTGCTTGAGGAACCGGACGACGTGACCCTTTTTGGTGTCGTAGTCGTGCGGGTCGATCTTCGGCCGGAGCTTCATTTCCTTGATGACCGTGTGCGCCTGGTTCTTGCGCGCCTCACGGGCCTTCATGGCCGACTCGTACTTGAACTTCCCGTAGTCCATGAGCTTGCAGACCGGCGGGCGTGCGCTCGCGGCCACCTCGACCAGGTCGAGGTCATACTCCTGAGCAAGCTCCAGGGCCTTGGCAAGCGGAACAATCCCGACCTGCTCGCCGCTGGGACCGACAAGTCGCACTTCGGGAACGCGAATCCGGTCGTTGATGCGGGGCTCGGTGCTGATGGATCCTCCTCGGTAGCACCACACGGCGGTCTGGCGGACAGCCGCGTATGTCTCTGATGACAGTGGACCAACCATCACGGCACATGAAAAATGCCCCGGACGGGACACAGGCGGGGCTCCATGGCTAACCGGAGCACCGCCGCGGTCAACCGCGGGGCGCACATCGGGCGACTCCACCGTCCGTACGGAACGGTGGTGGCCACCTGACCGGATGACCCGCCGTCCCGGAGGACAGTCGGGTGGGAGATCGGAGCCTCCACTTGTGGGCTGAGCACATACGTGAGCACATACGTGTCCAGCCGGTCGTTACACAAGGTTAGCAGTTCCGCCGGGTACGCGCTAACCGGAGGCCGCCTCAGCGCCGCTCACCGGGCGGAACGCTCCCGCGGACGGGGGCACGCGCGCCGGGGCCTATCGTGTGAGGCATGAGTGACACCCCTCCCCAGAACCCCGACTACGACACCATGACCCGCGACATCGCCGAGGTCCCCGCGGTCGAGGTCATCGTGACGGTCGCCGTGAACCTGATGAGCGCCGCCGCCGTGAAGCTCGGTCTCACCGAGGAGGGCGACGAGCACAAGGACCTGGACGAGGCGCGCAAGCTGGTCGCCGCGCTCGCCGGGCTGCTCGACGCGAGCGCGACCGAGATCAGCTCCTTCCACGCGGCGCCGCTGCGCGACGGTCTGAAGTCCCTCCAGCTGGCCTTCCGCGAGGCGTCCCTCGTCCCGGACGAGCCGGGCCAGGGCCCGGGCGAGAAGTACACCGGACCCGTCTACGGCTGACCCGCGTCCGTCCGTCGCACGGACACGGACCCACCCGCGTACCTATCCGCGTACGTACAGGGGCTCGCCCGGAGGCGTCGCCTCGGCCGGCAGCAGTGCCAGGTCGAGGCCGCGCACCAGGCGGGCCCTCAGTGTTTCGTCGGCCGCGAGCCGCTCGGCCACCGCGCGGGCGGCCTCGGCGGGGGCGGCCGACGGGTCGAGCACGAGCGCGAGGGTGCCGTCCGCCGGACCGGGGCCCAGATGGGCGCGGACCACCAAGGGCTCCGCGGCGACCGCGGCGCGTACCGCCTCGACCACGGCGGGATCGGCGAGCGGATCGGCGGTCGTCCGTCCCTCCGCGAGCGCCAGCAGGGCGGAACCGGTCAGCTGGTAGGAGACGGGCCCGGCCAGGTCCAGCACGATCGTGTCGGCCTTCTCGTGCGCCGCGGCCTCCAGGACCTGGTTCAGGCGTACGGCGACGGGGCGGGCCTCGGGATCCCAGCGGGCCAGCGCCTCCGTGGACGTGAAGGCGGGCAGGGCCGTACGGTTCCCGGCCTTGAGCGTGGGGACCGCCATGTCGCTGGTCTTCTCGCGGCGCAGACCGTTCTCGTCCTCCTCGACCTCGCCGAGGATCGCCACGACGGGCACGAGGAGCCGGGCACCCGTGAGCGCCTCCAGGAGGGGCGGTACGGCGGTGCGGTCGGCGGACCAGGCCGCGAGGGCCGCGCTCAGCCGGGGGTCGGCCGAGCCGTCGTCGTCGGAGAAGCCGGGGTCGGGAATGTTCTTGTTCGCCACGGTCCCCGACCCTATAGGGGGGATGCTGCTGGGCTTGTGCGCCCCCTGAAACCCCGAGTTGACAGGATTCACGAGTTTCTCAGTCTTCCCTGACACACCTCTAACACTGGTCTAACCGCAGACACAGCCCGGCCGTCCAGCATCAGCGGATGGACCGTCACAGAGCACGCGGGCGCCGAGCCCGGCCCTCCCGACGCAAGCCGCTTCTGTACGCCGCGGTCGCCTCCGCCGTCCTCGTGGGCGCCACCGCGACCGGGGCGGTGTACATGAAGGCACAGGCGCACGACGGTCCCGCCGTCGTATCGTCGGCCGCGTCGGCATCACCCTCGTCGTCGCCGGCCGTGAACGAGGAGGCATCGGTGGAACCCGTGGCGGAACCCTCCGTGGACCGGGACGCCCTGCTCGCCAAGGCGCTGGAGTCGGTGACGGTGGCGGCCGGAGCGAAGACGTCGGTGGCCGTGCTCGACGTGGACTCCGGCGAGAGCGCCGCCTACGGTGACGCGGCCTTCGACACCGCGAGCATCGTCAAGGTGAACATCCTGGCCGCGCTGCTGCTCCAGGCACAGGACGCGGACCGGCATCTGACCGTGCGGGAGAAGACGTACGCCACCGCGATGATCGAGAACAGCGACAACGCGTCGGCGACCGCCCTGTGGGCCTCCATCGGGCGGGCCGACGGTCTGGGCGCGGCGAACAAGCGCTTCGGTCTGACGGACACGCGGGGCGGCGACGGCGAGCTGTGGGGGCTGACCCGGACCACGGCGAGCGACCAGCTCACGCTGCTGCGCCAGGTGTTCGGGGACGAGTCCGAGCTCAGCGCGGCCTCGCGGTCCTATCTCCAGGGGCTCATGGGCGGGATCGAGACCGACCAGCGGTGGGGGGTGTCCGCCGCTGCCGACGACGGTTCTCGATGGGCGCTGAAGAACGGGTGGCTGGCGCGCAGCACGACCGGGCTGTGGGACATCAACAGCATCGGGCGGATCTCGGCCGGCGGCCACGACTATCTGGTGGCGACGCTGTCGAACGGGAACTCCACGCAGGCGAAGGGTATTTCGCTGGTGGAAGCGGTGTCGAAGGCCGCGGTGTCCGCGTTCCAGGACACGGCCGAGGGCTGAGGCCGGCCGCCGCAGGGCCGGCCCGCGGGGTCAGGTGCGGTGGGCCACAGGTGCGGTGGGCTCCAACGGCTTGTGCGGCTAAGGCCGTTCGAAGGGTTTCGTGTCTCTGCGCCCGCGCCACAGGAACACGGCGGCCGTCAGCAGGGCGAGGCCCAGGGCGCCCGCGAGGGGGGCCGCCCATACGGCCGAACTGCCGCCGTCGTCGGGGGCGTCGGGGCCTGTGCCGAAATACCGGTGGCCGTACTCGGCCGACGTGAGGCCGCTGTCCGGCTTGAGCCGTCCGGCCGCCTTGATGGCGGCGGCCGGGTCGACGAAGCCGAAGCCCCGGGAGTCGTCGCGGCCCCCGGAGGGAACGTTGCGGGCGGTGTCCTCCAGCAGCCGTTTGATCTGTGCGGGGGACAGACCCGGGTGGGCGGCCTTGACGAGCGCGACCGCTCCGGAGACGAACGCGGACGCCGCGCTGGTGCCCCAGCCCTCGTAGTACCGGTCGTCCGGGTCGGCGATGACCACGTCGACGCCCGGGGCGCTGACGGTGGCGTACCAGCGGCGGGTGGAGAAGGACGCGTGGGTTCCGTAGCGGTCCACGGCCGTCGCCGCGATGACGCCGGGGTAGGCGGCGGGGTACGAGATGTGGTCGCCCTTCTCCCCGCCGTTGCCGGCGGAGGCGACGACGGCGACGCCCTTCTTCAGCGCGTACTGGACGGCTTCGTCCTCGGCGGGTTCGGGGTGGGCCGACCTGGAGTCGTCGCCGAGGGAGAGGTTGATGACGTCGGCGCCGTGGTCGGTGGCCCAGCGGATACCGTCCGCGAGGGCGTTGCCACGGGTGTTGCGGGCCTTGGAACGCGCCGGGTCCTTGTCCTCCAGGATGACGCGGACGGGCAGGATCTTCGCCTCCGGGGCGATTCCCATGACGCCGTTGGCGTCGCCGGGCCCGTGGCCGTGCCCGGCGATGATGCCCGCCATGGCGGTGCCGTGCCGGGCCCAGCTCGCGTCACCGCGGCTCGCGCCGAAACCGACCAGGTCCTTGTCCGCGAGGACATTGCCCTTGAGATCGGGGTGCAGGGCGTCGACGCCGGTGTCGAGGACGGCGACGGTGATGCCCTTGCCCTTGGTCGTGCGCCACGCCTGCTGCGTGTGCATCGCGTCGAGGCCCCACTGCTGGGCGCGGATGCCGTCGGCGTGCGCGGTGGCCGCGGGCACCAGGGCGAGGGAGGCGGCGAGCAGGGCGGCGAGGGCGCCGGCCCTGCGGGAGATCCGGGGCCCGCGGGCCTCCGGGGCCGGACGCGGGTGCCGGGCCCGGCCGACGGGGGGCGTCGTAGGGGTCGTACCGCTACGACCGCCGGCGCGGGACTGCCGGATGCGGCCGTCGGGGCCGTCGTCGCGGGTCATGACGGCTTCTCCGTGGACGAGGTGACGGTCTTGCGAAGGCCTCGCTCGACCCGGTCGGCGAGGCCCTGTGCCTCATGGCCGAGGCCCGCCTGGGCCGCGGCGGTGGTCGAGTCCGGCCTCATCGCGTCGGCGGCGGGCAGCGGGGCGGCGACCGTACGCCCGTCCGCGAACCCGGAGACCGCGTACACGACGACGGGGGCGTCCGTGAGGACCGACACCGTCCAGGAGGCACGCTGGGCCTGGCCGAAACCCTCGGCCGCGGTGCCCTTGGCCGCGTAGGGCAGGGGCAGCAGGTCGGTGCGCCGTTCCAGGCCCTCCTTGCGGAAGCGGGCCTTCAGGGAGGTCATGCCCGCCGCGTCCGCCTTGGTGAACAGCAGGCCGACGGTGGTGACATGGCTGCGGGTCGCGTCCACGTACGTGGCACGCAGCAGGCGCAGGCAGCCGACGGGGGCGAGGGCCTGGCGCAGCAGCGGGTCGAAGGCGTCCTTGCAGCCGGAGTCGGGGGCGACGGCGATCCGGGTCCAGGCGCGGTCGGAACCGCCGGGGCCCGCGCCGTCCCCGCGCACGGTCGGCGGGAAGAGCCGGTCCACGGGCACGCTGTGCCAGAGCTCTCCGGCCGATGTGAAGGCGCCGGGCGAACCGGGTGCGTCGGTTTTGTCGCCGGTGAGCCAACTGCCGGTCACCGCGCCGCCGATGAGGCCGAGGCCGAGCACGACGCACGTCGCGGCGGTCACGGCGCCGGGCCGGGCCCGCCGGCGGAACCGACGCACGCGCGCGGTGTCGCCGCCGTACGTCTCGGGCTCCGCGAACGACACGAAGGGGCGCTGTACTTGGGGGGTCTCCTCGGTGGGCGCCGCCGGGGCGGGAATGAACGGCCGCGCGGCCGGGGCCGGGGCCGGGGAGGCCGGGGCCGACTGATCGTTTCGCCCGGACCGCGTCTCCCTCGTCGCTTCCGCGACCCGCTCCCCGTAACCGGAGCCCCGCTCGGACGCCCCGGACCCGGAGGAACGCGGGGGCTCGGGCGGGCGCGAGGGGACGGAGGAGTGCGGAGGCGCGGAGAAATGCGCGGCCCCGGACGGGCGCCGCGGCCCGGAGGGGCGTGAGGAGTCGGACGGGTGCGAGGAGTCGGACGGGTGCGAGGAGCCGAGAGCGCGCGACGGGTCGGCGGACGGCGGGGGCTCCGACGGCGGCATGGAGTCCGGGGGGCGCGGAGGCTCGAAGGCGCGCGGGGGCTCGGACGGGCGCTGAGGCGCCGACGGGTGCGAGAGCCGGGCGGGACGCGGGGCGGGACGCTGCGTCCCGCCGGGCCGCGACGGCCCCGCGGTGCCCGGAGCCTCGTCGGCACGTGCCGGGCCGGCGGACGCGGGGGGCGTGTCCGGGAAGCGTGCGGAGGCCGCGGGGGGCGGCGGGGCCGACGGTCCCGTCCGGCCCTCGGGGCGCAGGTGGGGGTAGCGCCGGGCCTCCGGCCGCGACGCGGGACCGGGACCCTGAGAAGCCGCGTCCGGCGCGGAGCGCCGCGAAGCCTCCGACGGCGGGGCCGGGTTCACCGACGGGGAGGTCGCGGAGTCGTACGGGGCACCTTGCGAGACGGGGCGCGGCGCGGCGGACGATGCCGAACCGGTCGGGGCGGACCGTCGCGCGTCGTGCTGCGGTGTTCCGGGCGAGACGGGTCCTGGCGCGTCGGGTCCCCGCACGCCGTTCGCGGCGGCCCCCGGCGTCCCCGTCGGACCGGACGGTGGCGCGTCGGACCCCGGTGTGCCGGACGAGGCCGACCACGGCCTGCCGGGCGAGACGGACTCCGGCGCGGCGGGAGCGGCTGCCCCCGGAGCACCGGGTGAAGCGAACCCCGGCGCACGGGAGGCGGTCGGCTCCGGGGAGCCTCCCGCACCGGCCGAGGCGGGCGTCGGCCCGCCGGACGAAGCAGTCCCAGGGGTACGGGGCGCGGCGGCCCCGGACGCACTCGCCGACGCGAACCCCGGCGCACGGGACGCGGCCGGGTCAGGCGAACCCGTCACACCGGCCGAGGCGGACGCCGGTCCGCCGGACGAACCGGTCCCGGGGGTACGGGGCGCAGTCGGCGAAGCCGCTCTCGGGCGGGTGAGCGAGTCGGGCCTCGGGGTGCCGGGAGCGGCTGAATCCTGGGCGCCGGGCGCGGCGGCACCCTGCCTGCCGGGCGTACCCGGCGAAGACGCCCTCGGGCGGGTCAGGGACACGGCGGGCCCCGGAGCGCCGGGAGCGGCTGAGTCCGGCGCTCCGAGCGCGGGGGCTTCCTGCCTGCCGGGCGGAGCGGTCCCGGTTCCGCCGGACCCGGTGGACGCCCGTGTACCGGACGAGGCCGGCCGCGGCTCGGACGCCGGGGCGGACCTCGGGGCGTTCGTCGCGGCGGAGGGTGCGTCGGGCTCCGTGGACATGTCGAAGAAGTCGAAGGACGGCGGCGGCGCGGGCACCCGAGGGGCGTGTCCGGGCCTCGGCTCGGCGGATGACGCCAGGCCGGAACCCGGCGCGGAGACCTCGCCGGAGGAGCGGAATCCGCCTCCGCCCGCGGATCGTCCGCCCGGCGCAGCGGACCGCGTCGGCGCGGACGGCGGCCCGGCGGGCTGGGGCGGCACCGACGGGGCCGCGCCACGGGGCGGGCTGGCGGGGCGCGGCGGGACCGCCGGAGCGCGGTCGGACGCCGCCTGCCCGGGTCCGGAAGGGGACCCCTGGGCGCTCGGCGTGAACTCCTCGGCGGACCAGTCCTCCCCGCCCGACAGGTCGGGTCCGGGCGACCGGACCGGCTTCGAGGGAACAGGAGCCGGCGGACGACCGGGAGCGGGACCGCCCGGCGGGTTCGCGGGGGGCGGCGGAGTCGGGGAGGCCGGCGGCGCCGAGGCGGGCGGGCCGGAGGGAGGCCGGGGATGCGAGGCGCGCCGCGCTTCCGTACCCATGCACCCCCCGTTTCCTCGTACCGGGCTGTCGGACGCCCCGTAGCTCGGCGAGCCGTTCCGTGTGCGCGAGAGGTCCGCCACGGGCACGCATACCCGCACCGGTGGACCGTCACCCGGGCAGGACCCACCGGGGCAAGGTCGTTCCTCCCTGCGTCCGCGTCACTCTACGGGTTGACGCGCCTTGGGCGGGAACCAGTACGAGGCCCCGGGGCATCTGCCCGGAACGTCCCCCTACCCTGCGGTAATGGAGTCTGGCAGTCTTCGCTCATGACTGCCCGTGCCTCCGACAGGGCCCGCTACGACCGGGCCACCGCTCACCTCGACGCCCCCGTCGCCATCGTGGACCTGGAGGCCTTCGACGCGAACGCGGACGATCTGGTTCGCAGGGCCGGCGGGAAGCCGATCCGCGTCGCCAGCAAGTCCGTCCGCTGCCGCACCCTCCTGGAACGCGTCCTGGCCCGGGACGGCTTCGCGGGGATCATGTCGTTCACGCTCGCCGAGTCGCTGTGGCTGGCCAGGTCCGGTTTCGACGACGTCCTGCTCGCCTATCCGTCGGCCGACCGCAAGGGCTACGCCGAGCTGGCCGCCGACCCCAAGCTGGCCGCCGCGGTGACCGTCATGGTCGACGATCCGGCGCAGCTCCGTCTCATCGACGAGGCCCGCGAGGGCGGCACCGAGGTCGTGCGGGTCTGCCTGGAGCTGGACACCTCGCTCAAGCTGTTCGGCGGCCGGGTCCGGGTCGGGGCGCTGCGTTCGCCGCTGCACTCCCCCGCCCAGGTGGCCGAGATGGCCCGTGCCGTCAAACGCGCCCCCGGGTTCAAGCTGGTGGGGATCATGGCGTACGAGGGTCACATCGCGGGTGTCGGTGACGCGATCTCGGGGCGGCCGCTGCGCTCGCGTGCCGTGCGGCTGATGCAGGCCACCGCCCGCAAGGAGCTCGCCGAGCGGCGCGCTGAGGTCGTCCGGGCCGTACGGGCCATCGAACCGGACCTCGAATTCGTCAACGGCGGCGGCACCGGCAGCGTCCAGCACACGGCGGCCGAGGACGCGGTGACCGAGATCGCGGCCGGGTCGGGGCTGTACGTGCCGAGGCTCTTCGACAACTACACGTCCTTCAGCGGACGCCCTGCGGCGCTGTTCGCCCAGCCCGTGGTACGGCGGCCGGGTGTGGGTGTGGTGACCGTGCTGGGCGGCGGATATCCCGCGTCCGGGGCCGCGGGCCCTGACCGGCTGCCCGTCCCGTATCTGCCGGAGGGACTGTCGTACGACCCCCAGGAGGGGCCCGGCGAGGTGCAGACCCCGCTGCTCGGCTCCCCGGCGGACGACCTGCTCATCGGCGACAAGGTGTGGTTCCGGCACGCGAAGGCCGGTGAGCTGTGCGAGCGGTTCGACACCCTGCACCTCGTGGAGGGCGACACCGTCACGGCCTCCGTCCCGACGTATCGCGGCGAGGGTCACACCTTCCTCTGATCCGCGGGATCACGCCCGCCGGGCCGGGGGACGTCTGTCCGCCGGCCCGGCGGGCGCCGTTCACTCGGGCGGGCCGATGCTGCTGCCCACACCGCCGCCGGTGTCCTTGCCGCCCACCGAGCGGATGCCTTCGGTGATCCGGTCCATGTCGGACAGCGGCGGCCCGTCGGCGCCGGCGTCGAAGGCGAACCGGACGATGACCAGGGCCTGCGAGCCCACGCTGGACGGGAAGGCCAGCGACTCGACGTAACCGCCGGGCCCCACACCGGTCTTGACCTTCCAGCGCACGAGATACCCGGCGCGTCCGGCGACGGCGACCGAGCCGGACTTCACCAGCCGGTGGGACGCGATGCCCCGGAAGGGCCGGCTGCCGACGAGGTCGTGGCCGTACGCGCTGTCGGCGGCGTCCTCGATGTCTCCCTCGGCGAGGGCCTTCGGCGACGTCTCGTCGGTGGCCGTCGCGGTACGCGCCTCGACCCGTCCGTGCCGACACAGGCCGGGGTCGCCCGGGCAGTCGTAGGTGCGCGGGGTCGTCAGCACCATGTCGTGGTCGGCGACGTACTGCGGTTTCGCCCAGCCGTCGAGGACCGGGAAGGTGATGCCGTCGAGTTCGTCCACGACGACGGAGGGGTCACCGGCCGACGGCGAGGGGCCGGACGGTGACGGTGAGGGGTCGTCGGTCCGGGTGGGGGACGCGGCCGCGGGCGTGGTCCGCGTCGCGGTCTCGTCGCCGCCGCCGTCGTCGCGCAGCAGCACGGCGCCGGTGACGATCGCTGCCACGAGGACGACGGAGGCCGTCACGAGGGCGACGGTCCTGGCGCGGCCGGGGCCGCCGGGCGACGGGGCCGGTATCAGGGGCTGTCGGGGGGTCTCGGGCTGACGCCGGTGGTCGGTCCACGTGGTCCCGTCCCACCAGCGCTCGACGAGCGGGTACGAGGGGTCGCGGTACCAGCCGGGCGGAGGCGTCATGCTCATCCCGGCACTCTAGGACGTGCCGGGACGAGCGGTACACGGGGTCCCGCGGGGCCGGGCACGAACAGGCCGTTCCCTCGCCCGCGGGCCGTTCGCGCGGCCGGCTACAGCGGTGTGACGTACGCGCCGGAAATGCCCCCGTCCACCAGGAAGTCGGTGGCGTTCACGAAGGAGGAGTCGTCGCTGGCGAGGAACGCTACGGCCGCCGCGATCTCGTCCGCCTCGGCGAACCGCCCGACAGGGATGTGCACCAGCCGGCGCGCGGCCCGCTCGGGGTCCTTGGCGAACAGCTCCCGGAGCAGCGGGGTGTTGACCGGTCCGGGGCACAGGGCGTTGACCCGGATGCCCTCCCGGGCGAACTGGACGCCCAGTTCACGGGACATGGCGAGCACACCGCCCTTGGAGGCCGTGTACGAGATCTGGGAGGTGGCCGCGCCCATCCGGGCCACGAAGGAGGCGGTGTTGATGATGGAGCCCTTGCCCTGGCGGCGCATGTAGGGGAGGGCGGCCTTGCAGCACAGGTAGACGGAGGTGAGGTTGACCTCCTGGACGCGCTTCCAGGCCTCCAGTCCCGTGTCCAGGATGGAGTCGTCGTCCGGCGGCGAGATGCCCGCGTTGTTGAAGGCGATGTCGACCGAGCCGTAGGTGTCGTACGCCGTCCTGAAGAGCGTCTCGACCTGCCCGGGGTCGGTCACGTCGACCTTGACGAAGGTGCCGCCGACGTCCTCCGCCACGGCCTTGCCGTGCTGCTCGTCGATGTCTCCGCAGACGACGTGGGCGCCCTCGGAGGCGAGCCGGCGCGCGGTGGCGAGGCCGATGCCGCTGGCGGCGCCGGTGATGACGGCGGTGCGGCCGACCAGGCGGCGGCAGATGGTCTCGGGGGTGTCTGAAGTCACAGTGCGGGGCCCTCCGTGCTGATGAAGACGTTCTTGGTCTCGGTGAAGGCGGTGAGGGCGTCCGGGCCGAGTTCGCGGCCGATTCCCGACTGCTTGTAGCCGCCGAAGGGGGTCCAGTAGCGGACGCTGGAGTGGGAGTTGACGGACAGGTTGCCGGCCCGGACGGCCTGGGAGACGCGCAGGGCGCGGCCGACGTCGCGGGTCCAGATGGAGCCGGACAGGCCGTAGTCGGTGGCGTTGGCGAGCCGGACCGCGTCGGCCTCGTCGTCGAAGGGCAGCACGACGGCGACGGGGCCGAAGACCTCCTCGACCGCCACGCGCGCGCCGGGGTCGACGCCGGTGAGGACGGTGGGCGCGAACCAGAAGCCGGGGCCCTCGGGGGCCTTGCCCCGGATGCCGGGCGCGTCGGCGTCGACGTAGGACCGTACGCGTTCCCTCTGGGCCGCGGAGATCAGCGGGCCCATCTGGGTCCGCTCGTCGGAGGGGTCGCCGACGACGACGGACTCGACGGCCGGGGCGAGGAGTTCGAGGAAGCGGTCGTGGACGGAGCGCTGGACGAGGATGCGGGTGCGGGCGCAGCAGTCCTGGCCGGAATTGTCCAGGAAGGACATGGGGGCGGACGCGGCGGCGGCCTCGATGTCGGCGTCGGCGAAGACGATGTTGGGGCTCTTGCCGCCGAGTTCGAGGGTGACGCGCTTGAGGAGGGCGGAGCCCTTCGCGAGCACCTGCTTGCCGACGGCCGTCGACCCGGTGAAGACGATCTTCGCGACGCCGGGGTGGTCGACGAGCGCGGCGCCGGCGACGGGCCCCGCGCCGGGCAGCACCTGGAAGAGGTGGTCGGGCAGGCCGGCCTCCAGGGCGAGTTCGGCCAGTCGCAGTGCCGTGAGCGGAGTCGTCTCGGCGGGCTTGAGGATGACGGCGTTGCCCGCGGCGAGGGCGGGTGCGGTGCCCCAGGCGGCGATGGGCATCGGGAAGTTCCAGGGCGCGATGACGCCGACGACGCCGAGCGGTTCGAGCAGGGTGATGTCGAGGCCGCCCGGGACGGGGATCTGGCGGCCGGTCAGGCGCTCCACTCCCCCGGCGGCGTAGTCGAGCAGATCACGGACGTTGCCCGCCTCCCAGCGGGCGTTGCCGAGGGTGTGGCCGGCCTCGCGGACCTCCAGGCGGGCCAGTTCCTCGATGTGGCCGTCGACGACGGCCGCGAAGCGGCGCAGCAGCCTGGCCCGGTCGGCGGGCGCGAGGGCGGCCCAGCCGGCCTGCGCCCGGCCGGCCCTCACGACGGCGTCCGCCACGTCCTGGGCGGTGGCGGCCGGGACGGTGGCGACGACCTCTTCGGTGGCCGGGTCGAACACCTGGAGTTCGTGGTCGTACGGGGGTGAGGTGTACGGGTGCGACGGGCGCGGGTGCGGCGCGTCCGGGTGCGATGCGTGCGGGTGCGGCAAGGGTGTCCTCACATGCGTTCGAAGGAGCGGCGCAGCTCCCAGTCGGTCACCGCGGCGTCGAAGGCCTCCAGTTCGACGCGCGCCATGTTGCGGTAGTGCTCGACCACCTCGTCACCGAAGGCGGCCCGGGCGATCGGGCTGTTCTCCCAGAGCTCGGCGGCCTCGCGCAGGGTGGTGGGGACGTGCGCGTACTCGGCGGTGTAGGCGTTGCCGGCGCACGCCTCGGGCAGCTCCAGCTTCCGCTCGATGCCGTACAGGCCGGCCGCGACGAGTCCGGCGACGGCCAGGTGCGGGTTGACGTCGCCGCCGGGGAGCCGGTTCTCGAAGCGCATCGAGCGGCCGTGGCCGACGACCCGGAGCGAGCAGGTGCGGTTGTCGTACCCCCAGGCGACGGCGGTCGGGGCGAAGGAGCCGGGCTGGAAGCGCTTGTACGAGTTGATGTTGGGCGCGTACAGGAGGGAGAAGTCGCGCAGCGCGGCCAGTTGTCCGGCGAGGAAGTGGCGCATGACCTCCGACATGCCGCCGGGGTCCTGGGCGGAGCCCGCCATCACGTTGGTGCCGTCGGCGTCGGCCAGGGAGAGGTGGATGTGGCAGGAGTTGCCCTCGCGCTCGTTGTACTTCGCCATGAAGGTGAGCGAGACGCCTTCCTGGGAGGCGATCTCCTTGGCGCCGGTCTTGTAGACGGCGTGCTGGTCACAGGTGACGAGGGCCTCGTCGTACTTGAAGGCGATCTCGTGCTGGCCGGGGTTGCACTCCCCCTTGGCGGACTCGACCGTGAGGCCCGCGGCCTGCATCTCGTTGCGGATGCGGCGCAGGAGGGGCTCGATCCGGCCGGTGCCGAGGACCGAGTAGTCGATGTTGTACTGGTTGGCCGGGGTGAGGCCCCGGTAGCCGGTGTCCCAGGCCTGTTCGTAGGTGTCCTTGAAGACGATGAACTCCAGCTCGGTGCCGACCTGGGCGGTGTAGCCGAGTCCGGCGAGGCGGTCGAGCTGGCGGCGCAGGATCTGGCGGGGCGCGGCGACCACCGGGGAGCCGTCGTTCCAGGCGAGGTCGGCGATGAGCAGGGCGGTGCCCTCGTTCCAGGGGACGCGCCGCAGGGTGGCGAGATCGGGGTGCATGGCGAAGTCGCCGTAGCCCCGGTCCCAGGAGGACATGGCGTATCCGTCGACGGTGTTCATGTCGGTGTCGACGGCGAGGAGGTAGTTGCAGCCCTCCGTGCCGTGCTCCAGGACCTCGTCGAGGAAGAAGGCCGCGGCGAACCGCTTGCCCTGGAGCCGCCCCTGCATGTCGGGAAAGGCCAGGACGACCGTGTCGATGTCCCCTGCCTCGACGAGACGGCGCAGTTCTTCGACGGAGAGCGGGGGTGTGCGGTCTGCCACCGGAAAAGCCTCCTTGGGTCAGCCGAGGGACATAAGGTATTGCCGAGAACCATTGCTTGGGAAGGGGGCGCGACCTGATGACGCGAGCGCAACCCGACCGCGGTACGGACGACCGGCTGACACCGGTCCTGCGGCCGGTACGGGCGGGCAACGGCTTCGAGGAGGCGCTGGAGCAGATCCTCCAGATCGTCCGGCTCGGCCTGGTGCCGGGCGGTGGACGGCTGCCCTCGGAGCGGGAGCTGGCCGAGCGGCTCGGCATCAGCCGGGTGACGCTGCGCGAGGTCCTGAAGGTGCTCCAGGACCAGGGTCTGGTCGAGTCGCGGCGCGGCCGGTACGGCGGCACCTTCGTGCTGGCGCGCACCGACACACCGGGCGAGCACGAGCTGCGCCGCCGGGTCGCCGCGGTCGACATCGAGGACGTGCTGCGCTTCCGTGAGGTCCTGGAGGTGGGCGCGGCCGGGCTGTGCGCGGCACACGGGCTCGACGCGGCGCGGGCCGGGCGCCTGCGCGAGGCGCTGGAGCGCACGAACGACGCCCCGCTGGCCGACTACCGGCGCCTGGACACGATGTTCCACCTCACGCTCGCGGAGTTGTGCGGCTCCCCTTCCCTCACGGCGCGGTACGCGGCCGTCCGCGCCGGGGTCAACGACCTGCTCGACTGCATCCCGCTCCTCGTCCGCAATCTGGAGCATTCGCAGCGCCAGCACACCGCGATCGTCGAGGCGGTGCTCGACGGGGACGCGGACGGGGCGCGGGAGATGATGCGGGAGCACTGCGCGGGCACGGCGGCGCTGCTGCGGGGGTTCCTGGCGTGAGCGGGAGGCGCGGTTGCGGGCATGAGGGGGCACCGCGGGCGGAGCCCCGGGTTCCGCCCCTCGCCTCACCTCGTTACGCCTCGTTTCGCCTCGCCTCGCCTCACAAAGGTATGAGACGTTTCCATTGACGCAGGCGCCGTTCATGGGCGCCGTGGCGACCCGGATCCGAGGGAGTAGCGCGTGGGCAGGCCGCTGATCGGTGTGAGTACGTATCTGGAGTCCCAGGTGCGCTGGGGCGTCTGGGAGCTGCCGGCGGCACTGCTTCCGGCCGGCTATCCGCGGCTCGTGCAGGGGGCGGGCGGACTCGCCGCGATGCTGCCGCCGGACGATCCGGCGCTGGCGCGCGCGACCGTCGCCCGGCTCGACGGGGTCGTCGTCGCGGGCGGCCCCGATGTCGACCCCGCCCACTACGGAGCCGAGCGCTCCCCGCGTACGGGCCCGCCCGCTCCCGAGCGCGACGCCTGGGAACTCGCCCTGATCCGGGCCGCGCTGGACTCCGGCACCCCGCTGCTCGGCATCTGCCGGGGTCACCAGCTCCTGAACGTGTCCCTCGGCGGCACGCTCGTCCAGCACCTCGACGGGCACGTGAAGGACACCGGGATCATCGGGCACCACGAGGTGACGCCCGTACCGGGGACGCGGTACGCCGGTCTCGTACCGGAGCCGTGCGCCGTGCCGACGTACCACCATCAGGCGGTGGACCGCCTCGGCGACGGCCTCCTGGTCTCCGCCCACGCGGCGGACGGCACCGTCGAGGCGATCGAACTCCCGGGCCCCGCATGGGTCCTGGGAGTCCAGTGGCACCCGGAGATGGGAGACGACGTCCGGGTGATGCAAGGCCTGATCGCAGCGGCGTCCTGAGCAGGGGGCCAAGTCCAGCCCCTCCGGCGTTTTGAGGAGCGGGGGTCCGGGGGCAGCGCCCCCCGGTACGGGACGGGCAGGGGCGGAGGGGGCGAGGAAACGCGGGTGCGGCCCCCGGGGGTTCCCGTGCGGTCAGCCCGCCCCCCGCGTCAGGGAGAGCAGATCGCGGGCCGGCCCCGTGGGCCGGTGCCCTGTCGGCCAGACGGCCCGCAGGGCCCGGGTGAGCCGCACGCCGGCGAGCGGGATACCCACCAGCCGGTGGGCGGACAGCTCCTCACCCAGGGCGAGTTCGCTGAGCACGGCGGGCCCCGCACCACTGACGGCGGACGCCTTGACCGCCGTCGTCGAGGACAGCTCGATCAGCGGACGGGCGAGCCCTCCGAGCGCGGAGTCGAGAACCTGACGCGTGCCCGACCCCTCCTCCCGGAGGATGAGCGGCGTGGCCGCCAGCTCCGCCGCTCCGAGCGGCGCCCGACGGCGCGCCCAGGGGTGCCCGGGCGCCGTCACCACGATCAGCCGGTCGTGCGCGATGACGGTGGCGTCGAGACCGGACGGCACCGAGAGCCCCTCGACGAAGCCGAGGTCCGCCTCACCGGACAGCAGCCGCTCGGCGACGGTGGTGGAGTTCCCGGCGAGCAGCGACACGGCCGTGTCGGGACGCTGGGCGCGCAGGGCGATCAGCCAGCCGGGCAGCAGATACTCGGCGATGGTCATGCTCGCCGCCACCCGCAGCCGCGAGTCGCGCCGGTCGCGCAGGGCCTGCGCCCCGGCGTCGAACGCCTCGGCCGCGTCCACCACCCGCCGGGCCCAGTCGGTGACGAGCGCTCCCTCACGGGTCAGCCGGGACCCGCGCGGCGAACGGTCGACGAGCGCCACCCCGAGCAGCCGCTCCATGGAACGGATACGGCTGCTGGCCGCCGGCTGGGTGATCCCCACCTCACGGGCGGCGCGCCCGAGACTGCCGAGGCGCGCCACCGCCAGCAGCAGTTCCAGTGCGCCGAGATCGGGTACCCGGTGCGCGATCCCGGCGCCGGGCCGATCCTCAGCACCGCTCGTCATGGCGATCCTCAGCGCTGCTGCTCATAAAGCCAGCTTATGCCGTCATAGGCGCGCACTCCCTGGTGGGGAACCCGCGGCGGCGCGACCGTGGTGTCATGGTCACCGCAGCCCAGCCCCTGTCCGCCCATCAGGCGGGAATCGTCCCTGACACGAAGACCCCCCGTGTCCCGGGAAACCGTGCCGTCGCCGCTGTCCGGCATCTCGGCCCGAACTGGTACGCCTCCGTGATGGGCACCGCCATCGTGGCCACGGCGGGGGCCGGGCTCCCCGCGGACGTGCCGGGCCTGCGCACCGCCTGCACCGTCGTGTGGGCCCTCTCGCTCACGCTGCTGCTGTCGCTGCTCGCCGCCCGCGCCCTGCACTGGGCGTACCACCGCGACCAGGCCCGCGCCCACCTCCTCGACCCGGCCATGGCCCCCTTCTACGGCTGTCTCTCGATGGCCCTGCTCGCCGTGGGCGGCGGCACCCTGCTGGTCGGCCGGGACTGGATCGGGACACCGGCGGCCCTCGCCGTGGACACCGTCCTGTTCACCGCCGGGACGCTGATCGGACTCGCCGCCGCCGTGGCCGTCCCGTACCTGATGGTCGTACGGCATCGCATCGAGCCCGGACAGGCGTCCCCCGTGTGGCTGCTGCCGATCGTCGCCCCCATGGTGTCGGCCGCCGTCGGCCCCCTCCTGGTTCCCCATCTGCCGGCCGGACAGCCCCGGGAGACGCTGCTCCTCGCCTGTGTCGCGATGTTCGGGATCAGCCTGCTGGCCACCTTCGTGATGCTGCCGGTCATCTTCGCGCGGCTCGTCACGGCGGGTCCGCTGCCGCTCGCGCTCACCCCGACCCTGTTCCTCGTGCTCGGCCCGCTGGGCCAGTCGACGACCGCGGTGGGCAAGTTCGCGGACGCGGCCCCCGGTGTGGTGCCCGCCCCCGTCGACCAGGGCTTCGCGCTCCTGGCCGTGCTCTACGGCGTCCCCGTGCTGGGCTTCGCGCTGCTGTGGCTCGCGCTGGCCGTCGCCATGGTCGTACGGGCCCGCCGCCAGGGCATGGGTTTCGCGATGACCTGGTGGGCGTTCACCTTCCCGGTGGGCACCTGCGTGACCGGCGCGGAGGGTCTGGCCCGGCACACCGGGCTGGCCGCCTTCGAGGTGCTCGCCGTCGCCCTGTACCTCCTGCTGGTGACCGCCTGGTCGGTGGCCGCCTTCCGCACGGCCCACGGCCTGATCACCGGCAAGCTGCTCGCGGCGCCTTCGCGAACGTAGCCTCCGGCGGCTGACGCGCCACACCTTTCGGCGACCCCCTGGCCTTCGGATCCTGAGGATCCGAAGGCCAGGGGGTTCCCGTCGGGGGCGTCGACGAACTCCTCCGGGTTCCGGCCGGATTCCGTCGCGCCGTACCACGCCGGTCCGGGTGGAACGTATACGTCGGTGGCCAGAACCTGCTCACAGTTGGGCAGTGTGACGCGTCACAGACAACACCGCGCCGCTGTGGGAACTTCAAGTGCCCTTCCTGCCAGCCGAGTTACTGAAGATCCAAGGGCGAGGTCCGGCCGAGCACACGGATGGCGTCGCTCGTCCCCGGTGTGGGTATGAGGCGGAAACCGCGGGCCGGCCAAGGAGCCGGCCGGAGGGGCGGCCCGCACGTGGAGAGGATCGAATGCGTTCTTTGGAAGCCCTGACGCTTGATCAGGTGGTCGACACCGCTCGCTATCCCCTGTCGGAACTCACGAGCGCTCAGGGACAGGCCATGGTCTCCCGTGCCCGGCGGGACCTGTCGGCTCTCGGCTGCACCGTGCTGCCGGACTTCATCCGCCCGTCGCTGCGCGACGTGCTGCGGCAGGAGTGCTCGGACATCGCCCCCCGGGCGCACCACGACGTCGAGACGGTCAACGTCTACAACATCGCGGTGGACTCGGCGCTGCCGGAGGACCATCCGGGCCGCAGGACCTTCGAGCGGGGCAACGCGTTCGTCGCCCGGGACCGTATCCCCCCGGACTCCCTCATCAGCCGGCTCTACTGCGACCCGGTGTTCCGGCACTTCGTCGCCCACTGCTTCGAACTGCCGGAACTGCACGAGCTGGCGGACCCGCTCTCCGGGCTGGTGCTCAATGTCGTCGCGCCGGGCATGGAGCACCCCTGGCACTTCGACACCAACGAGTTCACCGTGAGCATGCTCACCCAGCAGGCGCAGGACGGCGGCGTCTTCGAGTACTGCCCGAACATCCGGACCGCGCAGGACGAGCATTTCGACGACGTCCGGGACGTGGTGGACGGCCGGGGCGAGCGGTTGACCCGGCGCCTCCCCCTCCGACCGGGGGACCTCCAGTTGTTCAAGGGGCGCTACTCACTGCACCGGGTGAGCCCGGTGCGCGGTGAGGTCGCGCGCCACTCCGCGATCTTCGCCTACAGCGAGCGCCCCGGCGTCATCGGCAGCGTGGAACGGACCCGGCAGCTCTTCGGCCGGGTGCTGCCCGAGCACCTGGCGGCCGAGGGCCGGGCGGTCCGCGGCGACCGGCTCCTGGACTAGCGCACGGCGAGAGCACGCGTAGTCGCCGTAGGCCGTTTCCCCCGCTTCCCCCTGCCTTCCTCTGCTTCCCCATGCGCGATCCACGGAGGAGTAAGCCCTGTGCGTTTCGACGAGACCGGGAAAGTCTCACTCGACCACATCTACGACCAGCCCGATCCGCGAACCTATTTCAGAGCGCTGCGCCCGCTCGACTACGGCGTTCCGCAGCAGGCCAAGCCCTACTTCACCAAGATCATCACGGAGTACCGGGAGTCCCGGCACGTCGCGGTGCCGAAGGTGCTGGACATCGGCTGCTCGTACGGGATCAACGCCGCCCTGCTGAAGTACGACGCGACCATGGACGAGCTGTACGCGCGCTACGGCGACGAGGAGCGCGCGAGTGAGAGCCGCGAGGCTCTGCTCGCCCGCGACCGGGAGCTGGCTCGGTCACGCCAGCCCCCGCAGGCGATCCGCTTCGTCGGCCTCGACACCTCCGGCAGCGCGCTGTCCTACGCCCGTGAGGCCGGGTTCCTCGACGACGTGGTGCACGCCGACCTGGAGGAGCACGAACCCACGCCGGGCCAGCGCGCCCAGCTCTCGGGTACGGATCTGGTGATCTCGACGGGCTGCGTCGGCTACGTCACCGAGCGGACGCTCACGCGGGTCGTCCGGGCACAGGGCGTCCGCCGGCCCTGGATGGCGCACTTCGTGCTGCGGATGTTCCCGTTCGACCCCGTCGAGAGCGCGTTGGCGAATCTGGGCTACCGGACCGTCCGCGTCGACGAGGTGTTCAGACAGCGGCGGTTCGCCTCCCCGCAGGAGCAGGCGCTCGTGCTCGACAGCATGTCGGCCGCGGGGGTGGATCCACAGGGCCTGGAGACGGAAGGCTGGCTGTACGCACAGCTCTACCTCTCCCGGCCGTACGACATCGCAGGTACCGACGATCCGAATCGAGAACAGAGTTGAAGACCAGTCAGGATGGGTCAGGCAACGCGACCTTCGCCCAGGAGGACAGCCTCCCGCGCGTGCCGCTGCCTACGCTGGACGCGAGCTGCGAGAGGTTCCTCGCGTGGTGTACGCCGCTGCTGACCGCCGAGGAGCGCTCGGCGACCGAGGCGGAGGTGGCCGCCTTCCTCCGGCCCGGCGGCCCCGGCCGGGTGCTGCATGCCGCGCTGGAGGAGTACGACGCCACGGAGGGCGTGCACAGCTGGCTCGACACCTTCTGGCCGTACCGGTACCTGGGCCGCCGGGACCGGATCGCCCTCAACGCCAACTTCTTCTTCCTGTTCAAGGACTCCGGCCAGGCGCAGGTGGAGCGGGCGGCCGGGCTCGTCGCCGGGGCCCTCGACTACAAGCGGCGGCTCGATCAGGGGCTGATTCCCCCGGTGGTGCAGCGCGGGGCACCTCAGTCGATGGTGCAGAACAAGTTCCTGTTCTCCAGCACGCGTATCCCCGGCGCGCAGCAGGACACCGTCCGCGCCCCCATCACCGAGGAGTGGCCCGGCCCGTCCGAGGCCCGGCACGTCGTGGTGTTCTTCCGGGGCGGCATGTTCCGGCTGGACGTGCTCGGTCCGGACGGTGTCCCGCACAGCCTGGACGACATCGAGGCGGGGCTGCGCGCCGTGATGAAGGCCGATCCGGCCGGCGCGGACACCTCGGTGGGCCACCTCACCACGCTGGCCCGCGCCGAGTGGGCGGCCGCCCGGGAGGCCCTGCTCGCCTGCCACCCCCGCAATGCCGAAGCCCTCGACGATGTCGAGACCGCGCTGTTCTGCGTCGCGCTGGAGGACTTCGCCCCCGCGGACGTCCAGGACGCCTGTGACCAGTTGCTCTACGGCGACCGCGGCAACCGCTGGTTCGACAAGGCCGTGTCGTTCGTCGTCTTCGCCGACGGACGGGCGGGCATCAACGTCGAACACTGCGAGCTGGACGGGACCACGATCCTCACCTTCACCGACGCCCTGCTCGACACCCCGGCCGAGGAGCAGTCCCGGCAGTCCGGAGCCCGCTCCCAGGGGCTGCCGGCGCTGGAGCCGATCGTGTTCGCGCTGGACGACGCGCTGCGGAACCAGGCGCGCTCCGCCGCCGACGCGTTCGCGGCGTACGGGGAGAACACCGCGACCAGCACGGTGTCGTTCGCGGACTTCGGCAGCGACGCGGCCAAGGCGCTGGGGGTCTCGCCGGACGCGTTCGTCCAGGCCGCGTACCAGCTCGCCCACCAGCGCGCCAAGGGGCACCTGGGCGCCACGTACGAATCGATCGCCACCCGGCAGTACCGGCACGGGCGGACCGAGGCGATGCGCGTCGTCACCACCGAGATGGTGGCTTTCGTGGCGGCGATGGAGGACCCGGCGGCGGACGCGGACGCCCGGCGCGCCGCGTTCCGGGCGGCCACCCAGGCCCATGTGGCGCGCGCGAAGGCGTGCCAGGCCGGGCAGGTGCCGGAGCAGCACCTGTGGGAGCTGGAGCTGATCCAGCGCCGGCGGGGGGCCGAGCTCGGGGTGACCGAGCAGCCCGCGCTGTACCGGACGCCGGGCTGGCTGACCATGCGGGACGACTACCTGAGCACGAGTTCCGCGCCGTCCGTGAACATCCAGTACTTCGGCTTCGGGTCGACCAGCAGCCAGTGCATCGGCGTGGCCTATGTGCTGCTGCCCGACCGGTTCAACCTGTACCTGAGCACGCCGGAGCCGGTCGCCGCGCAGATGCGGACGTTCGCCGACCGGCTCCGGGAGGCGCTGGACGAACTCCGCGAGCTGCTGGCGACCGAGCCCGAGGGCTGAGGGACCCCGCCGCCGGACCGGGACTCCCCGAGGGGACCGCGGTCCGGCGGCCCGGAAGGCTCCCGCGGCTGAACCCGTGGTTACGACACCGCTGCCCGCAAGGCTTCCCCGAGCCGCGCCGGTGCCTCGGCCAGGGACGGTCCGTACCAGGTCAGCAGGCGGCCGTCGACCAGGGCGCAGGGAACCCCCGGGAAGGATTCCGGCCCGTCGTCGGCGGTGAAGCGGTACGGCTCGTCGGGCAGCACGACGAGGTCGGGGGCCGCCGCGGTCAGCTCGGTGAGCGGGACGCGGGGATAGCGCTCCTCGTGGCCCGCGTAGACGTTGTCGACGCCCAGCCGGGCGAGCACGTCTCCGGCGAAGGTGTCGCGGCCCAGCACCATCCAGGGCCGCCGCCAGACCGGCACGATCGCGGTCGTCCGGCGTGCCGGGGCGGGCCGTCCCTCCCACGCGGTCTCCGCCTCGTCCAGCCAGCGCGGGCGTCCGCGCGCGCCGCAGGCGGCGAGCACCCGGTCCAGTTCGCGAAAGGCCCCCGGCACGTCCCGCACCTCGGTGACCAGCACCTCGATCCCCGCCTCCCGCAGGGCGGCCAGATCGGGCTCCCGGTTCTCCTCCTCGTTGGCGACGACGAGATCGGGCCCGAGCCGCAGGACGGCGTCGATGTCGGGGTTCTTGGTGCCCCCGATCCGGACGACGTCCAGGTCGGCGGGGTGGCTGCACCAGTCGGTGGCGCCGGCCAGGACGCCGGGCACGGACACGGCCACGGCCTCCGTGAGCGAGGGCACGAGGGACACCACCCGCATACCCGTCCGCCTCTCCCGCGCCGTCCGCCTCTTCCGCCATCCTCCCCCGGGCCGCCCGGGCCCGCCCGGCCGGCTCCCCGTGGCCCGCGCGGCTCAGCGCTTGCCGAAGGTGTGCCGGTCCTCCACCGCGTCGATGTGGTCGGCGACCTCCACGACGACGACCCGGGTGTCCGCGACGGTGGCGCGCCAGCGGTGCCGCACTCCGCCCGTGAGGTAGAGCGTGTCGCCCCGCCCCAGCCGATGGGCACGTCCCTCCGCCTCGACCTCGACCCCGCCGTCGGCGACGTACATCAACTTGTCGTTGCGGTGCTGGAGTTCACGGGCTTCCTCGTGGTCGCCGGTGAACTCGGCGGCGTGCAGCTGGTGGTGACCGCGTACCAGGGGGCGCGCGTGGGCTCCGGGAGTGAACTCGGCCCCGGCGTCGGCGCGCACGACGTCGACACTGCACGCGGGGTCGGCGGCGGCGAGCAGGTCGACGGCCGTGGTGCCGAGGGCGTCGGCGACACGCTCCAGGGAACTTCGGCTGGGCCGGGCCCGCTCGTTCTCCACCTGGCTGAGAAAGGGCACCGACAGGCCGCTGCGTTCGGCCACGACGGCGAGAGTGAGCCGCAGTGCCCTGCGCCGTCGCCGTACGGCCGCACCCACCCGAAGGGGCTGTTCTTTGTGGTCGCCCATCGCTCCGGCTCCCTCCCTCGCGTCGTCGGTCCGCGAACCGTGCGGTTTTCCGGCCCGCCGCTTCTGTTGAGTTGTTTGCACCCTACGCATGTTCGGCAAACCGTTTCATGGACCCGTCACATCGCTGTCACTTCGAGGGAGTGTGAGGGTTACACTTCGCGCCACCGCGCGAGCCGTCGCGCGCCTGGCGCCGCCGCCCCTTCACACGGGGCGAAAGGGCCGATCACGGGGGCGGGACACCCCGCCCGGACCCTCCGACGGCGCGATCCGACCCTGAAGTGCCGTGCCCCGGTGCGCTGTTGCCCGTCGGACACCGCCCCGGGGCGCGTGGCGGCGGTCGGGTCCGGCCATGTCCTGGCACACGGAGCTGATGTGCGGCAAGCCCTCGCAACGGCGCCGGGGGACGGCCGGTCCGACGGACGCGCGGCCGGCGCCGTGGCCCCGAACGCGGCGACGGGGTGCGGTCGCGGACCGCGGCACGGTTGTCCGGATCCCTCTCGTACGCCAGTACGCGATCACCGGCGGCTCCGCCCGCGCGTGCGGACCGGCGACCGCGCCGGGGAGAGTCCGCGGGCCCCGGGAACGCGGCGAGGGGGGGGGGGGGGGGGGGGGGGGGGGGGGGGGCCCCCCCCCCCCCCCCCCCCCCCCCCCCCCCCCCCCCCCCCCCCCCCCCCCCCCGCGCGGGGGGGCCGCCCCCCGCGCGCCGGGCGGGGGGGGGCCCGCGGGCGGGGCCGGCCCCCCCCCCCCCCCCCCCCCCCCCCACCCCTCGGAATGAACCGCTCACCGCGCCTCGGCGTGGACGGCTCCTCCGCTACCGCGGCGTCATCCGCCGCACCATGTCCGGGTGCTCGTCGAGCCACGCGGAAACGGCTTCCTCCTCGTGCCCCTGGCCGCGCCGCTTGATCTCGCCCTCCAGGCTGCCGAGTTCGGCCTCGCTCATCCTGAAGTTCTTGATCCACTCAGTGAGCTTCGGGTACTGGCCGGGGAACTTCTCGCTGGAAATGGTGCGGATCGTGTTGCCCTCGCCGAACAGCTTCCTGTCGTCGGTGAGCTTGGTGAGCTTGTACTGGCTGTACGCCCAGTGCGGCGACCACAGGACGACCGCGACCGGCTTCTTCTGGGCGTACGCGCGCTTCAGCTCGGTCAGCATCGCGGGCGTGGAGCCGTCGACGACCTCGTACTCCTTGTCCAGGCCGTAGCCCGGAAGCACCTTCTTCTTGAGGAGGTTCATCTCACCGGTGCCCGGCTCGATACCGATGATCTTGCCGCCGAAGGTCTTCGACTTGCCCTTGAGGTCGGCGAGGGACTTGACGTCCTTCACGTACGAGGGGACCGCGATCTCCAGGGAGGTCGGCTCGTACCAGGTGCCCAGATCCTTCAGGTCGTCCTTGTGCCGGTCCCAGTAGTTGGACTGGGCGTACGGCAGCCAGGCGTCGAAGTTGAGGTCGAGGTCGCCGGAGGCCAGGCCGGTGTAGACCGGGCCGACGTCCATCTGCTTGAGGTCGACCGTGTAGCCGCGCCGGGCGAGCACGTTCTTCCACAGATAGGTGACGGCGACGTCCTCGTCCCAGGGGAACCAGGCGACGTCCAGCGGACGCTTCGCCTCGGCCGGGACGCCGGAGCCCTTGACGGGGGCCAGCGCGCCGACGACCGAGGGGTTCTTCTTCAGCCAGGCGCGCACGGCGTCCTGCTGCCGGCCCTTCCCGGCGTTGTTGATCTCGGCTTCGAGGCCCGTGAGCTGCTTCTCGGTCATCTTGAAGTTCTTCAGCCACTCGCCGACGACCGGGTCGTCCTTCGCGAAGCCCTTCCGGGACAGGGTGTGCACCCCGTCGCCCTTGCCCCAGGCGCCCTTGGGGTCCTTGAGCTTCTTCAGCTTGTAGTCGCTGTAGGCCCAGTGCGGCGACCAGAGGGTGGCGACGATCGGTGCCTTCTTGGCGTACGCGCGCTTCAGCTCGGCCAGCATCGCGGGCGTGGAACTGTCGACGACCTCGTACTCCTTGTCGAGCCCGTACGCCTTGAGCACCTTGCTCTTGAGCAGGCCCATCATTCCGGCGCTGGACTCGATACCGGTGATCCTGCCGCCGAACCTCGCGGCCTGCCCCTTGAGGTCCTCCAGGGAGTCGATGCCCTTCATGTAGGCGGGCACGGACAGTTCCAGGGACGTCGGGCCGTACCAGGAGCCCAGGTCGTCCAGCCGCTCGCCGTACTTCTTCCAGTAGTCGGCGTGCGTGGTCGGCAGCCAGGAGTCCGTCTCGAAGTCGATGTCGCCCTGGGCCAGCGAGGTGTACAGGGGGCCGGCGTCGAACTGCCTGGCCTCCACCTGGTAGCCGCGCTCCTCCAGGATCTCCTTCCAGAGGAAGGTGGAGGCGACGCCCTCGTCCCAGGGGATGTAGCCGATGGTGACCTTCTTGCCCTGGCCGATGTTCTCGCCGTCGGCGGCGGTGGACGTCGCCGTCGAGCCGCCGAAGAGGCCCATCCCGCCCGCGACGAGCGCGAGCACGACGACACCCGCCATGGCCACGACGGGACGGGGACGGTACGACCAGATCTTCAGGCCCCGCGCGGCGCGCGCCCTGGCGGCGGCACGGCGGCCGAGCGGAGAGACCTGGGTGCCGAGCGCGCCGGTCATGCGGTCGAGGTAGATCGCGAGGATGACGATGGCGACGCCGGCTTCGGAGCCGAGGCCGACATCGAGCTGGCCGATGGCCTCGTTGACGTCGCCGCCGAGGCCGCCGGTGCCGACCATGCCGGCGATGGCGGCCATGGACAGGCCCAGCATGATGACCTGGTTGACGCCCGCCATGACGGTGGGCAGGGCGAGCGGAAGCTGGATGCGCAGCAGGGTGGCGCGCGGGGTGGTGCCGAACGCCTCGGCGGCCTCGACGAGGTCCTTGTCGACCTGGCGGATGCCCAGTTCGGTCATACGGACACCGGGGGCCAGCGCGAAGATCAGGGTGGCGACGATGCCGGCGGAGGCTCCGGTTCCGAAGAACAGGATCGCCGGGATGAGGTAGATCATCGCGGGCAGCGTCTGCATGAAGTCGAGGACCGGCCGGACGATGGAGCTGACCCGGGCGGAACGGGCCGCCCAGATGCCCACGGGCACGGAGACGACGAGCGCGATGAGCGTCGCGACGAGGACCAGGGACAGGGTCACCATCGCGTCCTCCCACAGGTCGAGGGAGTCGATGAAGGCGAATCCGGCGAAGGTGAGAAAACCGGCCAGGGTGCCGCGCAGCCAGAAGGCGATGACGGCGAAGATGCCGGCGAGGACGAGCGGCTGGGGCGCCTGGAGGACCGCGTCGATGCCGTCGTAGGTGCCCGAGAAGACGGTCTTGAGGAAGTCGAAGAGCCACGCCATGTGGTTCAGCAGCCAGTCGACCGCGTCGTTGACCCAGTCGCCGAAGGGGATCCTAGGCATGGGCCTTCACCCCCTTGTCCTGTCCGCTGTCCTGTCCGCCGGGACAGGTCCGGGGGCCGCCCTGCTCGTCGCCGAGGAAGCCGACGAGCCGCTGCCGCGGGACGACACCCACGAGGGCGCGCTTCTCGTCGAGGACGGCGACCGGGTGCGAGAGGCGGGCGCTGATCGCGCAGAGGTCCACGAAGGGCGTGCCGGTCGTGGCGGTCTCGCAGGAGCAGTCGGCCTCGTCGCCGCGCAGGTCCGTGTCCATGACGGCGCCCGCGGTCAGCACCCGCGAGCGGTCGACGTCCTGGGTGAAGGAGGCGACGTAGTCGTCGGCAGGCCGGACGAGGATGTCCTCGGCGGAGCCGGTCTGGACGATGCGGCCGTCCCGCATGACGGCGATGCGGTCGCCGAGACGCATCGCCTCGTTGAGGTCGTGCGTGATGAAGACGATGGTCTTCTCCAGCTTCTTCTGGAGCTCCAGAAGCTGGTCCTGCATGTCGCGGCGGATCAGCGGGTCCAGCGCGCTGAACGACTCGTCCATGAGCAGCAGATCGGCGTCGGTGGCGAGCGCGCGGGCGAGGCCCACGCGCTGCTGCATCCCGCCGGACAGTTCGTCGGGCCAGGACTTCTCCCAGCCGGCGAGTCCGGCCAGTTCCAGGGCCGCGGCCGCCCGTTCCCGGCGTTCGGCGGCCGGTACGCCCTGGACCTCCAGGCCGTAGGCGGCGTTCTCCAGCACACTGCGGTGCGGGAACAGCGCGAAGTGCTGGAAGACCATGCTGATCTTCCGGGAGCGGACCTCGCGCAGTTCGCGCGCGCTGAGCGCGGTGAGGTCCTGACCGTCGAAGCGCACGTGTCCCGCGGTGGGCTCCAGCAGTCCGTTGAGCATGCGCAGCAGCGTGGACTTGCCGGATCCGGACAGGCCCATGACGACGAAGATCTGCCCCGGTTCCACCGTGAAGGACGCGTCGATCACGGCGGCGGTGGTGCCGTCGGCGCGCAGTTCCTCACGGTCGGCGCCCTGGCGGAGCCGCTCCACGGCCGCGACCGATCGTCTTCCGAACACCTTGTAGAGATGGTCGGCTTCAAGCCTGGATGACACAGGTGCCTCTCGTCGGGGCAGGGGAACACACGGAAGGGGTGATGTCCGTGTCCCCGGCTGCCATTGACGGTTGAATACACAACCGCGTTCGTTCAGTGGCGGCGCCTGCCCCCGCTCACCCGGAGCAAACACGGGAGTGGTTCAGGTCACTGTCAGTGGCGTACGGCATGATGCCGAACGTGACACTTCCGACGCGACGACTCATGCTCCTCGACACCGCCTCGCTGTACTTCCGCGCCTATTTCGGCGTGCCGGAATCCGTGAAGGCCCCGGACGGCACACCGGTGAACGCCGTGCGCGGACTGCTGGAGTTCATCGACCGCCTGGTCAAGGACCACCGCCCGGACGACCTGGTGGCCTGCATGGACGCGGACTGGCGTCCGCAGTGGCGGGTCGACCTGATCCCGTCGTACAAGGCGCACCGGGTCGCGGTGGAGACGGAGACCGGCCCGGACCAGGAGGAGGTGCCGGACACGCTCTCCCCGCAGGTGCCCGTCATCGAGGAGGTCCTGGACGCGCTGGGCATCGCGCGCGTGGGCGTCGAGGGGTACGAGGCGGACGACGTGATCGGCACGTTCACCGGCCGCGCCACCGGTCCGGTCGACATCGTCACCGGCGACCGCGACCTGTATCAACTCGTCGACGACGAGCGGGGGGTGCGCGTGCTGTATCCGCTCAAGGGCGTCGGCACGCTCCAGCTCACCGACGAGGCCTGGCTGCGCGAGAAGTACGGCGTCGACGGCCCGGGGTACGCGGATCTGGCGCTGCTGCGCGGCGACCCGAGCGACGGGCTGCCCGGGGTGCCCGGCATCGGCGAGAAGACGGCGGCCAAACTGCTCGCCGAGTTCGGTGACCTGGCCGGCATCATGGCCGCGATCGACAACCCCAGGGCCAGGCTGACCCCCTCGCAGCGCAAGCGGCTCGACGAGTCGCGGCCCTACCTCGCCGTGGCGCCGACCGTCGTGAAGGTCGCCGGGGACGTGCCGCTTCCCGAGGTGGACACGGCGCTTCCGCACACACCGCGCCGTCCGGCCGCGCTGGACGAACTGGCCGCGCGCTGGGGCCTGGGCGGCTCGCTGCACCGTCTGCTGACGACCTTGCAGGTATAGCTGAACCCTTCTGGCATGACCGATATCGCTTCATCCGTGGATACTGCGCAGAGAGAGGTGCTAACTTAGGTAAGCCTAACCATGTGAATCAGGAGGCAGTCATGGCAGAGCGCCCGGAACGCAAGCCCCGGAAGCCCCACTCCGCGAAGGTCGTGCGGACCGAGCGGCTGACCCCCCACATGCAACGGGTGGTGCTGGGCGGCGACACTCTCGCCGACTTCGCCACGAGCGGCAGAACCGACCACTATGTGAAGCTGCTGTTCGGCGCCGCGGGCGTCACCTACCCGGAGCCCTTCGACCTGGAGCGCATCCGCGAGGAGTTCCCGCGCGAGCAGTGGCCGGTGACCCGCACGTACACCGTGCGCGCCTGGGACCCCGAGGCGCGCGAGCTGACCCTGGACTTCGTGGTGCACGGGGACGAGGGACTCGCGGGACCGTGGGCCCTTCGGGCGCGGCCGGGCGAGGTCGTCCGGTTCATGGGCCCCGGTGGCGCGTACGCGCCCGACACGAGCGCCGACTGGCATCTGCTCGCCGGTGACGAGAGCGCGCTGCCCGCGATCGCCGCCGCGCTGGAGTCGCTGCCGGACGCCGCCACGGTCCGCGCCTTCGTCGAGGTCTCCGGGCCCGAGGAGGAGCAGAAGATCGACTCCGACGCGGAGGTCGTCTGGCTGCACCGCGGTGACCGGCCCGTCGGCACGGCCCTGGTGGATGCCGTACGGGCCCTGGAGTTCCCGGAGGGCCGGCTGCACGCGTTCGTGCACGGTGAGGCCGCCTTCGTGAAGGAGCTGCGGAAGCTGCTGCGGGTCGAGCGCCAGATTCCGCGCGAGGACCTGTCCATCTCCGGCTACTGGCGCCTCGGCCACAACGAGGACGGCTGGCAGGCCGCGAAGCGTGACTGGAACGCCCAGGTGGAGGCGGAGCAGGAGGTACCGGCCTGAGGCCGGACACGTCCGGTACGAACGTCAGGAGGCGGGCCCCCCGGGGGGGGGGGCCCCCCCCGGCGGTTGGGGGGGGGGGGGGGGGGCGGGGGGGGGGGGGGGCCCGGGGGGGGGGGCCGGCCCCGGGGGCGGGCCCGCCGGGGGGGGGCGGCCCCGGGGGCCCGGCCGGTCGCCCGCTCCCGGGCGGCCCCCCCGGCCGGGGGGGCCCCCCGGTCGCCCGGCCCCCCCCTCCTGACGTTTCGTGGGTGGTCGAGAGGCCGGGCGGGGGGCTTGCACGGGGCGGGCGGAAGGCCCCGGGAGCAGGCCCGTACGGGGGTGGCCGGAGGCCGGGCGGGACGCCCGTGTGGGGGTGGCCGGAGGCCGGGCGGGACGCCCGTACGGGGGCGGCCGGAGGCCGGGCGGGACGCCCGTACGGGGGCGGCCGGAGGCCGGGCGGGACGCCCGTACGGGGGTGGCCGGAGGCCGGGCGGGACGCCCGTACGGGGGTGGCCGGAGGCCGGGCGGGACGCCCGTGTGGGGGTGGTCCGGGGGGCGTGAGGAATTGGGCCCGCCACCGACACGGCCGCGTCACGCGGGTGAAACAGGGTCTCCCTAATTTCTGTCACCCGACAGGAATCCCGCTCATCCTTCGCGCCGAAGGCAGGTGCCGCCGTGACCACCACCGCTCCCTCCGACGTACGCCCCGATCCCCCCAACGCCCCGGACGACCGCTCCCTGACCGAGTTCGGCTACCGCCAGGAACTGCACCGCAGCCTCGGCCGGTACGCCTCGTTCGCCGCCGGGTTCTCCTTCATCTCCGTCCTCACCACGGTCTTCCAGTTCTTCGCCTTCGGGTACGCCTTCGGCGGCCCGGTCTTCTTCTGGACCTGGCCGGTCGTGTTCGCCGGCCAGCTCGCCGTCGCCGCCTGCTTCGCGGAACTCGCCGCGCGCTATCCGATCTCCGGCGCGATCTACCAATGGTCCTCGCGCCTGTCGAACGCCTCCTTCGGCTGGTTCGCCGGCTGGATCATGGTGATCGGGCAGATCGTGGTGGTCGCGGCGGCGGCGCTCGCCCTTCAGATGGTCCTGCCCGCGATCTGGCCGGGATTCCAGCTCATCGGCGACGATCCGGCCCCGACCAGCCCCGACGGCGCCGCCAACGCGGCCGTCCTGGGCGTCGTCCTGCTGGTCCTGACGACGCTGGTGAACGTCCTCGACAACCGCGTGATGTCCGCGGTCAACCGGATCGGCGTCACCGCCGAGATCATCGGCGCCGTCCTGATCATCGTGCTGCTGTTCACCCACTCCGAACGCTCCCCCGGCATCACCTTCCACACCGGCGGGGGCGGCGACGGCCTGTTCGGCGCGCTGATGGTGGGCTCGTTCATGGCCGCGTACGTCATGATCGGCTTCGACAGCGCCGGAGAGATGAGCGAGGAGACCCACCACCCGCGGCGGACCGCGCCCCGCACCATCCTCACCGCGCTCGGCGCGGCGGGCCTGCTCGGCGGACTGATCGTGCTCGGCGGACTGCTCGCCGCCCCGAGCCTGACCGACGGCCGGCTCGGCGTCGACGGACTCAGCTACGTCCTGACCAGCAGCCTCGGCGACGGGGTCGGCCGGGCCCTGCTCGCCGACGTGGTGGTCGCCATCGCGGTGGCCACCCTGGCGATCCAGACGGCCGCCTGCCGCATGCTCTTCTCGATGGCCCGCGACAACCAGCTCCCCTTCTCCGGCCGTCTCGCGAAGGTCGACCCGCGCACCGGCATGCCGAGCGCTCCCGCCCTGGTCGTCGGCGTCCTCGCCGCCGCCCTGCTGCTCCTGAACTTCGCCTCCCCGGACGCGTTCCTCGCGATCGGCACGACCTGCATCGTGATGCTGTACCTCGCGTACGCGATGGTCACCGGGCCGCTGCTGGTGCGCCGTCTGCGCGGGCAGCTCACCGCGGACGGCACCGACGAGACGGGCGCCCCGCTCTTCTCCCTCGGCCGCTGGGGCGTCCCCGTCAACGCCCTCGCCCTGGTCTACGGCCTCTTCATGACGGTCAACCTGGCCTGGCCGCGTGCCACGGTGTACGACCCGGCGGGCGGACACTGGTACTTCCAGTGGTTCACCGTGCTGTTCCTCGCCGTGACCCTGGTCGCGGGCGCGGGGTACCGCGCGTACCGGGCGCGGGCGACGGCGGCGGAGTCTCCCGAGGTGGTTCCGGCCTCGTACGCTTGACCGGTGAGACGCAAGCCCCGGATCCCGCCCGCTCCCCTCCCGCAGCGCCACGGGGTCGACCCCGTGCGGATCAGACTGCCGCGGGAGGGGAGCTGGGCCACGGCGCGGGCGTACCTGGTGGAGCGGCTCGCGGCCGGCGACGGCGTCATCGACACGATGATCGGCGAGGGGCTGATCGTCGGCGCGGACGGACAGCCGCTGACCGCCGAAGCCGCCTACGCGCCGGGGATGTTCCTGTGGTTCCACCGGGAGCTGCCCCACGAGGAGCCGGTGCCGTTCCCGCTCGACGTGGTGTACCGGGACGAGCACATCGTCGTCGCCGACAAGCCGCACTTCCTGGCGACGACGCCGCGCGGCAGCCACGTCGCCGAGACGGCTCTGGCCCGGCTGCGCCGGGAGCTGGACCTGCCGGAGCTGGGCGCGGCGCACCGCCTCGACCGGCTGACGGCGGGGCTCGTGCTCTTCACCGTACGGCCCGGGGAGCGCGGCGCGTACCAGTCGCTGTTCCGCGACCGGCTGATCGCCAAGGAGTACGAGGCCGTGGCGCCGTACGAACGCGGTCTCGCTCTGCCGCGCACGGTCAGCAGCCGCATCCTCAAGGAGCGCGGGGTGATGGCCGCCCGGGAGGTGGCGGGCGAGCCGAACGCGGTCAGCGGGATCGACCTGGTGGAGCACCGGGACGGGCTGGGGCGCTACCGGCTGACTCCTCGCACCGGGCAGACCCATCAGCTCCGGGTCCACATGAGCGCGTTGGGCGTGCCCATCCTCGGCGACCCGCTGTACCCGGTGGTGACCGGACCGGTGCCGGCCGGTGACTTCCGGCGTCCGCTGCAACTGCTCGCGCGGACGCTGGAGTTCACCGATCCGGTCACCGGCCGGGCCCACCGGTTCGCCAGTGGACGGACGCTGGAGGCGTGGACCTCGTACGACACCTGGTCGGCCCCGGGCGCCGGGGTTCGGTAGCCCGTGCCGCGGGTGCGGGCGCCCGGGGTCAGTAGCCGCGCCACCAGCGCAGGAGCCGCTGCCAGGCGCCGAGCCGGCCGGCGGGCCCGGGGGTGGCCGGGACGGGCTCGGGGGCCGTCGGCTGCGGTGCGGGTGCGGCCGGTGCCGTGCTGTCGGTGGTCACCTGCCAGTGGGACCGCTGGGCGGGCAGCGCGCGTACGGACGGCCGTTGTGTGACGTCCTGTGTCGGCTTGGGCTCGAAGCGCACGGGCAGATCGACGAGGTGGCGCGAGGACATGGTGCTGCGCCAGCGCAAATCGCTCTCTTCGCAGTCGAGTTCGACGTCCGGCAGCCGCAACAGCAGGGCGTCGACGCCGACATCGGCGATGGCACGGCCGATGTCCTGGCCCGGGCACTCGTGGGGGCCGCCGCCGAAGGCGAGGTGGGAGCGGTTGCCCTGCATGCTCGCGGCCAGGTCGGGACGGATCCGGGGGTCGACGTTGCCGGGCGCGATCCCGAAGAGCAGTCCGTCGCCCTTGCGGATGCGCTGACCGCCCAGCTCCGTCTCCTGCTTGGCGAAGTAGCCGAGGACGGCGCTGAACGGCGGCTCGTTCCACAGGGACTGCTCGACCGCCTCGGGCACGGTCATCTGGCCGCCGTTGAGCTGGGCGCGGAACCGCGGGTCGGTGAGCAGCATGCGCAGTACGTTGGCGATGAGGTTGGCGGTGGCTTCGTAGGCGGCGAGCAGGACGAGCCGCAGGTGCTGGGCCACCTCGTCGTCGGTGAGCCGGGCCGGGTGGTTGATGAGGTGGCTGGTGAAGTCGTCCTCGGGCTCGGCGCGGCGCCGCAGGGTGTGCTGGGTCAGCACGCTCATGACGTACTCGTTGCTGGCGATGGCCGTCTCGGTGCCCTTGAGCAGGTCACGGGTGGCGTGCACCATGCGGTCGTTGTAGTCCTCGGGCATGCCGATGATCTCGCAGAGCACGGACATCGGCAGATGCTCGGCGAACTGTCCGACCAGATCGGCCGTGCCGAGCGGGCAGAACGCGTTGACCAGGCGCTGTGTGGCGCGGTTGATGTAGCGCCGCAGGCTGCGGAAGTCGATGGTCGACATGGCGCCGGTGACGGCGCCGCGCAGTCTGAGGTGTTCGTCGCCCTCGGCGTGGGAGCAGATGGGCTGCCAGGCGATGTGGGGGGCGAGCGGATGGTCCGCTCCGGCCGTGCCGTCCCGGACGGCGGTCCACAGCCGGCTGTCGCGGGTGTAGTGCGCGGGGGTGCTGACCATGTGCAGGTTCTCGGCATGGCCGAGGACCACCCAGACGGGTACGTCGTTGTGCAGCAACACGGGTGCGACGGCGCCGTGTTCGGCCCGCAGCTTCTCGTACAGCGCGCCCAGGTCCTCCGCTTCGGGCCCGTACAGGCGGCGCAGTCCGCCCGGAGGGTCACCGGGGCCGGCGCGGTGGGCTGGGCAGCCCGGCGGGGGGCCGAACGCGGGTTCTTCCGTACCGGTGGGGGAATGGGATTCGGTCGTCACAATGATCGCTCCGAAGCTCAAATACGTTCTGTGGATGGGCAGTTGGCGTACGGATGCCGTCTTCACGGTACGGCGTTCAGCTGTGCGCCGAGGTCATCGCCAGGGAATGCAGGAATCGCATGAGGGTCATCAAGGTGTCCCGGCTCGACGCCCTGCGGCGGGCGTCGCACCGCACGATCGGGATCTCCTCGGCGAGGTCGAGCGCGGCCCGCAGGTCCTCGACCGGGTACCGGGGCGCGTCGGGGAAGTCGTTGACCGCGACGACGAAGGGAACACCGCGCTCCTCCAGGCGTCCGATCACGTCGAAGCTGACTTCCAGACGGCGGGTGTCGATCAGGACGACCGCGCCGAGCGCTCCCTCGAACAGGCCGTTCCACAGGAACCAGAAGCGCTCCTGGCCCGGTGTGCCGAACAGGTAGAGCACCAGTTGCTCGGTGATCGAGATCCGGCCGAAGTCCATGGCCACCGTGGTGGCGGTCTTGGTCTCGGACCCGTAGTTGTCGTCGACCCCGATGCCGGCCTGTGTCATGGTCTCCTCGGTCGTCAGCGGCCTGATCTCGCTGACGGAGCCCACCATGGTCGTCTTGCCGACGCCGAAGCCGCCCACGATCACGATCTTCACCGCGGCCTGCGCGGTGTGCGGGAGGTGGTCCTCGGCGCGAGGGCCCGTGACGGTGTCAGAGCTTTTGAAGTCCATGCATCACCGCTTCGAGGAGGGAACGGTCGGGGAGCGCCTGACGGACGATCGGGGCGCGCGCCTGGACCAGTTCGGCCGCCAGCAGCTCGGTGAGCAGGACGGTCACCACGCTGAACGGCAGACTGAGATAGGCCGAGATCTCAGCCACGGACAGGGGGGTCCTGCACAGCCGCAGCAGCGCCGACTGCTCGGGCTGGGTGGCGGGCGGCGGCGGGAGGGCACGGGCGACGACCAGCGTGACCAGGTCGACCTCGGCCCGGTCGCCGCCCTCACCGCCGCCCGTGAGCACGTACAGGCGCTCCGGGTTCTTCGGTTTGCCCTGGCCCTCCTCTCCCTCGGGGCCGTCCGGGCCCGCGAGGGGGGTGGGCGGCGCGGGAGGGTCCGGGGGCCGCTCCCCGGGTTGGCGCCGTCGGCGTTGTGGAGGAGTCATACGGTCTGCCCGTTGCGGCGCGGCGGACTGGTGAGATGGGCTCCGATCCGTACGACGAGGTCGCGCATGCGGTTGCTCATCAGGCCGGGTTCGGCGGTCTGGTTGGCGAGCACGGCGAGGTAGGCGTTGGGTCCCGCCGACATCAGGTAGAAGTAGCCGCCGTTGATCTCGATGATGACCATCCGCATCCGGCCGTCGCTCTTGGGGATCTCGCCCGCGACGGCCCCGGCCAGGCTCTGCAGGCCCGCGCAGGCCGCCGCGACGCGGTCGGCCGCGTCGGGGTCGCCGCCGTAGCGGGCGATGCGCAGTCCGTCGGCCGAGAGCACCACGATCTGCTGGATACCCGGTACTCCGTCGGCGAGTTCCTTGAGCATCCAGTCGAAGTTGGCTCGCTGCTGAATCACGTGCGGTCCCCCTCGTCGTCGGCCTCGGCAGGGGCCGGCTGGTTGTCCGTGCTGAACGCGGTCGGGTCCGGGTCGCCTTTGAGCCCGTTCATGAACGCCTCGACCCACAGACCGGGTTCGGGCTCCTTCTCCTGCGGCACGGGCTCGGGCTTCCACGAGGCGGCGGCCTCGGCGGCCTCCTGCTCGGCACGCGCCTCGGCGTACCGCCGGCTGAGCGGGACCTTCATCCGGCTGCGGCGCTGCGGGAGGCCGCCCGGCGTCCATTCCGTGACGACCGGGACGTCGTCCTCGCGGGGGTCGCCGCTCGACGAGGGGATGCGGGGGCCGGTGGTGGGCTTGCGCTTCTTGGGCTTGCGCGCGGGGCCCTCGACGCCGCCGTTGTCGATGCCGGCCACGGAGGTGGCTCCGACGCCGTGCGCGAGACCGGGGGCGAAGTCGGTGGTGAGCATGTCACGCGGTGCGACGAGGACGGCGCGGACGCCGCCGTACGCGGACTGCCGCAGCGAGATCTGCATGCTGTACATCTGCGCGAGTCGTCCGACGACGGCCATGCCGAGCCGGGGCGCCTGGCCCATGATGTTCGGGTCGACGCCCGCCGCGGCCAGCCGGAGCAGCTCCTCGATCTTGCCGCGGGCCTCGTCGCTGAGGCTGACGCCGCCGTCCTCGATCTCGATGGCGATGCCGGTCTGCACCTCGATCGCGGTGACGTGCACCTTGGTGTGGGGCGGTGAGTACCGGGTGGCGTTGTCCAGGAGCTCGGCGAGGGCGTGGATGAGCGGTTCGACGGAGACGCCGTTGACGGCGATGTCGACGATGTTGTGCAGCTCGATGCGCCGGTACTCCAGGATGCGGGACATCGCGCCGCGCAGGACGCTGAACAGCGGTACGGGTTCGGGCCATTGGCGTCCGGGACGGCCGCCGCCGAGCACGGCGATGGAGTCGGCGAGCCGGCCGATCAGCGCGGTGCCGTGGTCGATGCGCAGCAGGTCGTCGAAGACCTCGGGGTTGCGCCCGTGGTCCTCCTCCATCTCGCGGAGTTCGTTGTTCTGCTGGTGGACGATGGCCTGGACGCGCCGGGCGATGTTGACGAAGGAGCGCTGTGCCGCGTCGCGCATCGACTCCTCGGCGTCGATGATCTTGAGCAGCTTCTTCAGCAGGTCCTTCTGGGACTTGGCGATCTCCTGGAAGTCCGGGGTGTCGCGGCCCAGGGTGCGAACGACCTCCGAGGGGGAGTCCCCGTCGTGCAGCCGGTCGATCGCGTACGGCAGGACCTCCCGGGTGAAGCGCACGATCTCCTGATCGTGCGCGGCGACGCGCTGTTCCAGGGAGGCGGCGCGGCGCGCGAAGTCGGCCCGCAGTTCACGGGCGACGCGACCGCGGCGGACGGCTTCGCCGCCGATCGCGATGACCAGCAGCGTGGCGAAGCCGCCGCACAGGGCCACCGCACCCTTGGCCTGCTCCGTCACGGCGGCGACGGCGGCGCCGGTCGCCACCGCCATGAGTACGGCCGGCAGCAACAGCACGCGCGCGTAGGGAAGTTCACTGTCACCGGGAGGCGATTGAACACTCACCATGTATGCCCTCTGAGACAAGTCGACTGGGGGTGGGGGAGGTTTGTGGGGGAAACGGAACAGATCGGCACGGGTCAAACCAGATCTTCGGAACTTTTGGGAACAAGCGCACGAATACATCCCAACTCGGTGCGCTGCGGGCGAGCTTAGTCCGACCGGATCAACGCTGTGTCATATTCAGCAAGCACCTGAAACCGCCCATAAGACTGGAGTACCCTCAGCCCCATTTGCACGCTGCGCCCCCATGCGCACACACTCCGTAATGGCGTACGGGCGTACGAACAACGGGAGGAAAGCGGAGCGAGGGGTCAGACCCCGGCGATGCGCAGCGCCGCGTCCGCCGTGGCCTCGGCGAAGGCCGACACCGGGCGCTGCGGATCGGAGCGGTGCACGAGGATGACGCCCTCGATCAGCCCGAACAGCAGATCCGTCCGCAGATCGAGCTCACTCTTGGCGAGCGCGCCGCCGGCCACCGTGGCGGCCAGCAACTGACGGTAGGTGTCCTTGAGTTCGGCCCGCACGGCGTGGAAGCCGGCGAAGCGTTCGGTGCGCACCTCGGGCAGCAGGTAGAGGCCGCCGAGGTTGTGCGGCCCCCCGCAGAGCACCTCCACGTCGGCGCGGCACAGCTGCCACAACCGGCCCTCCGCGGGCGCCGCGTCGTCGGCGAGGAGCTCACGGGCGTACGCCAGGGAAGGAGTGACCGTGGACTCCAGGAGCTCGGCGAGCAGCTCCTCCTTGCCGGTGACGTAGTGGTACATGGACGCCTGACGCATCCCCGCCCGCTCGGCCACCGCACGGGTGGTGGTCGCCGCGTATCCCCGCGTCGTGAACAACTCGGCGGCGGCGTCCAGCAGTTCGGCGCGCGGCGTCAGCCCGCTGTCCGGCCGCTGCGCGGCCCGAGGCCTGCCGACCCGCCGTCCGCCACCCGTTCCCATGCGTTCGATCCTCGCACACCCGGCACGCCCCGACGGGGCTCCCCCGCGCGGGGCGCCGCCCCCCCCCCCCCGCGGGGGGGGGCCCCCCCCCGCGGGGGGGCCCGCCGGGGGGGGCCCGGACCCCCCCGGCCCCCCCCGGGCCCCGCCCCGCCCCCCCCCCCCC
>NZ_JBIBSY010000016.1:0-113395 GCF_043078065.1 Streptomyces sp. NPDC015532
ATCACCTTCATGATCTTCTGGCCGAAGACCTCGCCGAGTGCCCCGCCGAAGACGGTGAAGTCCTGGGAGAACACCGCGACGGGGCGGCCGTCGACAGTGCCGTAGCCGGTGACCACACCATCGCCGTAAGGGCGGTTGTTCTCCAGGCCGAAGTCCGTCGAGCGGTGCCGCGCGAACTCGTCGAACTCGACGAAGGACTCGTCGTCCATCAGCAGTTCGATGCGCTCACGAGCCGTCAACTTGCCCTTGGCGTGCTGCTTTTCGACGGCGCGCTCCGAGCCGGCGTGCGTCGCTTCCTGGATGCGGCGCTGCAGATCCGCGAGCTTGCCCGCGGTGGTGTGGATGTCGGGGTGGTGCAGCTCTTCCGGCTCGGACATCGGGATGCGGCTCCCTGCCTGATCTAAGGGGACGTGAGGGTGACTGCTCAGAAAACGCGGTGCTCAGAAGGGGGGCTTGCTACTCATCCGTAGCGTAGTGGCGTGCCTACCCATCGGCAGTGCGGCGTTTACCACACCTAGGGTGGGTTGCATGACGCCGCGAGATGCAGCAGACGCGAACGACAACCGGTGGTCCGACCTGGACCGTCCGCCGCTGAACGGGGCCGCCCTGCGCAGGGCACTGGTCCGCGACGGCGGCCTGTGGTGCGACGTGGAGGTGGTGGAACGGACCGGGTCGACCAACACCGACCTGGCGGGCATCGTCACGGGCGAGAAGGGGGCCGACGAGGGCGCGGTCCTCGTCGCCGAGGAACAGAACGCGGGACGCGGCCGCCTGGACCGCCGGTGGACCGCTCCGGCCCGCTCCGGCCTCTTCTTCTCCGTGGTGCTGAAGCCCACCGGAGTCCCCGTCGAACGCTGGGGCTGGCTGCCGCTGCTCACCGGCGTCGCCGTCGCGACGGGGCTCTCGCGCTCCGCGGGGGTCGACACGGCACTCAAGTGGCCCAACGACCTGCTGGTCACCGTGGACGGAGAGGAACGCAAGGCCGGCGGCATCCTCGCCGAGCGCGCGGGCGGCGACGCGGTCGTCGTCGGCATCGGCGTCAACGTCTCGCTGCGCGCCGAGGAACTGCCCGTACCGGGCGCCGGATCGCTGGCGCTGGCGGGCGCGACGACCACGGACCGTGACACCGTGCTGCGGGCCGTGCTGCGCTCCCTGGAGCAGTGGTACGTGCGCTGGCGGGACGCGGGCGGCGACCCCGTCGCGTCCGGCCTCCAGGAGACGTACGCGGCCGGATGCGCGACGCTCGGGCGCACGGTGCGGGCCGAGCTGCCCGGCGGCCGGTCGATCGTCGGGGAAGCGGTGGCCCTGGACGGGGACGGGCGGCTCGTCATCGCGACCGCGGACGGTGTGCAGGAGCCGGTGGGGGCCGGGGACGTGGTGCATCTGCGGCCCGCGTGAGGCTACGGGCGCGGCGGGCCGCCGCGACCCGGGCGCACCCCGGCCGCCTCGTCCGCCCGGCGTGCCGCACCTTGGTCTGTCCCGGCGGGCCGCACGGGCCGGGGCGTCCGAGCCCGTGCGGCCCGCCGGGTCGAACCGCCCGTCGGCGCGTCCGGGAACAGCCCTGTGGGCGCCCCGCACATAGAGCGGGCGCGCGCCGAGGGTCAGAAGGGCGCGTCCGGCGCGGTGGGTGGTGCGGGGGCGTGGTCCGGCGTGGTCGCTGGTGCGCGGGCGCGGTCCGGCGTGGCGGGCGGTGCGGGGGCGTGGTCCGGTGGGGGGTGTGAGGGCATGGACCCGTGACTGGTCCGGGCCTTCGGCACCGTCCCCGGGCTCGGTCCCGCCATCGGGAGTGAGCCAGCGCACACCTGCCGTAGAGTTGAGCGCGGTCGAACCTGACCACGGCAGATCGGAAGGGCAGCAGGAGTGACCGTCGACGACACCGGCTCCGGCACGGGTGCCCAACCCGCCCCCGGCGGCGAGCCGGGCCGTACCGCCGGGCCGGTCACGGACGCGACACCCGCACGGGCCGCCGCGGACGGCGAGGCCCCGCAGGGCGCCCGTCCCGACGCGGGGACCGGCACCCGCCCGAACCACCGACCGGACGACAGCTCGCCCGCGGGATCCGGCCGCCACGGGGAGGACCGCTCCCCGGCGGGGAGCGAGATCCGCAGGGACGACCACGGGAGCGACAGCCGCCCGGACGTCCGGCCCGACGCACGCCACGAGGCGAACGGCCGGGTGGACCCCCAGGGCGAGCCGGACTCCGGTGAGGACCCGCTCGCGCTGCGTCTGGAAGGGCTGATCCTCGGCGCCGAGCGGCGGTACACCCCGTTCCAGGCGGCCCGCAGCGCGGGCGTCTCCATGGAGCTGGCCTCCCGCTTCTGGCGGGCGATGGGCTTCGCGGACATCGGCCAGGCCAAGGCGCTGACCGAGGCGGACGTGCTCGCCCTGCGCCGGCTCGCCGGTCTCGTCGAGGCGGGCCTGCTGAGCGAGGCCATGGCCGTCCAGGTCGCCCGGTCCACCGGGCAGACCACCGCCCGTCTGGCCGAATGGCAGATCGATTCCTTTCTGGAGGGCCTGACCGAGCCCCCGGAACCGGGAATGACGCGCACCGAGGTGACGTACCCCCTGATCGAACTGCTCCTGCCCGAGCTGGAGGAGTTCCTCGTCTACGTCTGGCGCCGCCAGCTCGCCGCCGCCACCGGCCGGGTCGTGCAGGCGGCGGACGACGAGGAGATGGTCGACCGCCGCCTCGCCGTCGGCTTCGCGGACCTGGTCGGCTTCACGCGGCTGACGCGCCGCATGGAGGAGGAGGAACTCGGCGAACTCGTCGAGGCCTTCGAGACCACCGCGGCGGACCTGGTCGCTGCCCATGGGGGCCGGCTCATCAAGACCCTCGGCGACGAGGTGCTCTACTCCGCGGACGACGCCGGTGTCGCCGCCGAGATCGCGCTGCGGCTCATCGAGACGATGGCCAACGACGAGACGATGCCCGAGCTGCGTGTCGGCATCGCCTTCGGCACGGTGACCACCCGGATGGGCGACGTGTTCGGTACGACCGTGAACCTGGCGAGCCGGCTCACGTCGATAGCGCCGCGCGACGCCGTCCTCGTCGACGGCGCCTTCGCCGAGGAGCTGACCCGCACCGGTGACGCGCCCGCCTCCGAGGCGGCGGCCGCGGAGGCCGCGGCGGCGGCGGAGAAGGAGGGCGAGGAACCCCCCTCGTACCGCTTCGCGCTCCAGCCGATGTGGCAGCGGCCCGTTCGAGGTCTCGGCGTCATCGAGCCGTGGCTGCTGGCCCGCCGGGCCGACGAGGCGTAGTACGTCCCGGTCACTGGCCGCCCTGGCCGGGTGACAGCAGTCCGTTCACGCAGATCCCCACGATCGGCACGCACACGTCCGGCGGCCGATGGGACGGCGCCGGGGCGGTCGGGGCCGGGGACGGGGTGTGCCGCGGTACCTCGGCGGGCGCCGTGGCCGTCGGCGTCGGTCGCGCGGGCGGTGCTGTCGTCACGGGGGCCGTGGGAATGCCGGTGCTGCCCGGTGCCGTGGCGACGGGGGCGGCGCCGCGGGCGGCCGGGACCGTGGGTCCGGGCGTCCGGACCGACGCCGGGACCGGGCTCGCGTCCGAGGTGGGTGCCGGGCTCGTCCCGCCCATCGCGGGGCTCGCCGGTGCGGCGCCTGCCCCCGTGGGCGTGGGCATGGCCGCGACGGTGGGGACGGCGCCGCCCGCAAGGTCGTTGTCGGTGGCGGTCGCGACCGGTTCGGCCTCCGTGGCCCCCGCGTCCGCGTGCCCGGTCACCGAGTCCGGGGTCATCCGGGCGAGGCTCAGCACTCCCGCGGCGAGCGCGAGGCCGCCCGCGGCGAACAGCACCCGGCGTCGGCGGGGCTTGCGGTGACGGCCCCGGACGGTACGGAGCCGGACGGGCGCGGGTTCGTCGCCGGGGGCGTTCGTGGGCTCGTCGCCGGGGGCGTACGCGGGCTCGCGCACCTCGGCGGAACGCGGCGCCGGAACGATCCGCCGCCTCCGACCAGCACCATCAGCGCCACCCGTCACCTCCCGGGCACCGCTCCCGGCTCCCCGCGCCTTCTCCGCCCCGGCTTCCGTCAGCCGGGTGTCCATCGCCAGGGTGGCCGTGTGCGGCTCAGTCCCGGTTTCCCGTGCCTCTGCCCTGGTTTCCGTCAGCCGGGTGTCCATCGCCAGGGTGGCCGTGCGCGGCTCAGTCCCGGTTTCCCGCGCCTCCGCCCTGGTTTCCGGTGCCTTCATCCTGGCTTCCGTCCGCCGGGTGTCCGCCCCGACGGGGGCCCTGCGCGGCGCGGCCCCGGCTTCCCGCGCCTTCGCTCCGGCTTCCGGTGCCTTCTCCGCCGCGGCTACCGCCCACCGGCTGCCCGTCGCGACCGCGACCCTGCGCGGCTCGGCCGCGGACTTCCGTGCCGTCGCTCCGGGTTCCCGTGGCTCCGCCTGCGCTCCGGGTTCCCGGGTCCTCGGCCCGGGCTCCGCCCGCTGGGCTCCGGTCGTGACCGGAGCCTTGCCCTGCTCCGTCACGGCCTCCGCCCTCGCGGCGCCCGCCTCGGCTCCGGCGTCGGCGGTCGGTCTTCCCGGTGAGGGGGCCCAGACCTTCGCGGCCCTGTCCGGCGTCGTCCCGGTGCTCCCCGCGGCGGCCCCGGCGCGCTCGGCGCCGGTTCCCTCCGTACTACGGGTCGCCGGGGCGGACATCGCCCTGTTGAGCGGCGTGACGCGGATCCACCCGGTGTCCGCCGGCGCGGTCCCGGCCGCCGTGGAGTCGGAGCGCCGGTCGGGCGAGGTGCCGGGACCGGTGGCCCCGGACGCCGCCCGCTGGGCCGGCGGTCGCGTGAGTGCGGGTCGCTGGCCCGGCCGGGTACTGGTGGCCTGCGGTGTCTCGCGGTTCGTCATGGTCGTCCCTCCCCGGTGAGCCGGTGCCCCTGATGCGTTGCGGCGGTGCGCAGGTTATTCACGGTCTGGGGGCGGAGAAACGAAGTCGGGCGACATGTCACTCGAACGAGGAGCTACGGCCCGAGGGGGCGGGTTTCGCCGGACGGCCCCGGCTGCGATGATCGGAGCGTCGATTGTTAACCCGCGTTAACCGGGAGGGTGTCATGGCGGAGCACGAGGCGGACCAGGTGGCGGAGCCGGCCGAGCGGAGGTTCGGGGAGTTCGTGGCCGTACGACGGCACGGGTACGTCGCCGAGCTCGTCCTCGACCGGCCCAAGGCCATGAACGCCGTGTCCACGGACATGGCGCGGTCGATCGCCGGTGCCTGCGACGCCCTCGCCGCCGACCGGGACGTCCGCGTGGTCGTGCTGACCTCCACGCACGAACGGGCCTTCTGCGTCGGCGCCGACCTGAAGGAGCGCAACTCCTTCACGGACGCCGAGCTGGTACGGCAGCGGCCGATCGCGCGATCCGCGTACACCGGTGTCCTGGAACTGCCGATGCCGACCGTCGCGGCCGTTCACGGCTTCGCGCTGGGCGGAGGGTTCGAGCTGGCGCTGTCCTGCGACCTGATCGTGGCCGACCGTTCGGCGGTCGTCGGATTGCCCGAGGTGTCCGTCGGCGTGATTCCCGGAGGCGGCGGCACGCAGCTGCTGCCGCGCCGGGTCGGGGCCGCGCGCGCCGCCGAGCTCATCTTCTCGGCACGGCGTCTGGAGGCCGCCGAGGCGCGGGAGTTGGGGCTGGTGGACGAGCTGGTGGAGGCGGGGCGGGACCGAGAGGAAGCGCTGGCTCTGGCCACCCGGATCGCCGCCAACTCCCCGGTCGGGCTGCGCGCCGCCAAGCGTGCCCTGCGCCTCGGACACGGACTCGACCTGCGTGCCGGCCTGGAGGTCGAGGACGCGGCCTGGCGCTCCGTCGCCTTCTCCGGGGACCGGGCGGAAGGGGTCGCCGCGTTCAACGAGAAGCGCAGGCCGGAGTGGCCGGGAGAGTAGCCCCGGATTCCTTGTCGTGCGACCCGTACCCCTGTTCGCTCCGCCGATGTCCCGAATATGCGCAAATATACCTAGCCTGGGGTGATGGGTGAGGACTATCGGCTGAAGGCCGTGGTGACGCTGGCGCAGGGGATGGCGGCGGCGCACACCCCGCGGGAGTCGTGGCGGGCGGCGGCGCTCGGCGCGTGCCACGCGCTGGCCGGGAGCTTCGCCGCGCTCTCCGTGTGGGAGCGCGAACTCGGCCGGCTGCGGGTGCTGGCCAACGTGGGCGACCGTGCCGCGGACGAGGACGAGTTCCCCGACGGGGAGGCCTACCCGGTGCACCAGTTCCCGGAGATCACCGAGTTCCTGCACGAGCGCTGGGCGGGCGGCGGCGAGCCCAACGCCTGGGTCGAGACCGCCGCAGGCCCCGCGGGCGGCGCCTTCGGCTACTGCCACCAGCGCGTGGCGGCGCTGCGCAGGCGCGGCCGCGGCTGCTGTGTCGTCGCGCCGATCGTGCTGCACGGGCGGGCGTGGGGTGAGCTCTACGTGGCCCGTCCGGCCGGGGCCCCCGTCTACGGCCCGCAGGACGCCGACTTCGCGACCGTCCTCGCCTCCGTCGTCGCCGCCGGGATCGCCCAGACCGAACGCCTGGAGGAGGCCCGGCGCCTGGCCTACACCGACTCCCTGACCGGACTCGCCAACCGCCGCGCCGTGGACGTACGGCTGGAGGAGGCCGTGGAGCGGCACAAGGAGGACGGCGCCGTGGTCAGTCTCGTCGTGTGCGACCTCAACGGACTCAAGCGGGTCAACGACACCCGGGGGCACGCCGCCGGCGACCGGCTCCTCGAACGGTTCGGGTCGGTGCTCTCGCTGTGCGGGGCCATGCTCCCGGGCACCCTCGCGGCGCGGCTGGGCGGCGACGAGTTCTGTCTGCTGGCGGTGGGCCCGCCGGCCGACGACGTGGTCCGTATCGCCGGTGAACTCTGCTGCCGGGCGGCCGAGTTGGAACTCGGGGAGGGTGTGGCGTGCGGGGTCGCCTCGACCGGGGACGCGATCGGCCCCGTACGGTCGGCGCGGCGGCTGTTCCGGCTGGCGGACGCGGCGCAGTACCGTGCGAAGGCCGTCCGGGCCGCGAAGCCCGTGGTCGCCGGGCGCGAGGGCCCCGACGATCCGGTGGTGCGCCTCGCGGACGCGCCCCCGCCCGCGGAGGGCGAGCGGCGCAGGTTCCGCGGACGCCACGACAGGCCCCGCACATGACGACGGAACGGCCCGCGCCTCGGTGACCCGGCCCCGGGTGCGGCGTCCGCGTCCGTGACACGGTCCCGGGCCGCGGTCGCACAGAGCGGCCGTTGTGACGTACGCCGGGGTAAGGGGTCAACCCGCCACCCGCTAGTGACATCATCGAATTCACTGCGTACGCTCCTGAATATGGATATGCACACTGTGGTGGTGGGGACGTCCGGAGTGACCGCGTCCGACGTTCTCGCCGTGGCGCGCGAAGGCGCCCGGATCGAGCTCTCCGGCGAGGCGGTGGCGGCCCTCGCCGCGGCCCGCGAGATCGTGGAGGCGCTGGCCGCGAAGCCGGAGCCCGTCTACGGCGTCTCCACCGGGTTCGGCGCCCTGGCGAGCCGGCACATCAGCCCGGAACTGCGCGCCCAGCTGCAGCGCAACATCGTCCGCTCGCACGCCGCCGGCATGGGCCCGCGCGTCGAGCGCGAGGTCGTCCGCGCGCTGATGTTCCTGCGCCTCAAGACCGTCTGCTCCGGGCACACCGGTGTGCGGCCCGAGGTCGCGCAGACCATGGCGGACATCCTGAACGCCGGCATCACCCCGGTCGTCCACGAGTACGGCTCGCTCGGCTGCTCCGGCGACCTGGCGCCGCTGTCCCACTGCGCCCTGACCCTGATGGGCGAGGGCGACGCGGAAGGCCCCGACGGAGTCGTGCGGCCCGCGGGCGAGCTGCTCGCCGAGGCCGGCATCACCCCCGTGGAGCTGCGCGAGAAGGAGGGCCTCGCCCTCCTCAACGGCACCGACGGCATGCTCGGCATGCTGGTCATGGCCCTCGCCGACCTGGAGACGCTGTACAAGTCGGCCGACGTCAGCGCCGCGCTCTCCCTCGAAGCGCTCCTCGGCACGGACAAGGTCCTCGCCCCCGAGCTGCACGCCATCCGCCCGCACCCCGGCCAGAGCGCCAGCGCCGCCAACATGCTGGCCGTGCTGAAGGGTTCGGAGCTCACCGGCCACCACCAGGACGGCGCCCCGCGCGTCCAGGACGCCTACTCCGTGCGCTGCGCCCCGCAGGTCGCCGGCGCCGGCCGGGACACCCTCGCGCACGCCCGCACGGTCGCCGAGCGCGAGCTGGCCTCCGCCGTCGACAACCCCGTCGTGCTGCCCGACGGCCGCGTCGAGTCCAACGGCAACTTCCACGGCGCCCCGGTCGCCTACGTCCTCGACTTCCTCGCCATCGCCGCCGCCGACCTCGGTTCGATCGCCGAGCGCCGCACCGACCGGCTGCTCGACAAGAACCGCTCGCACGGCCTCCCGCCGTTCCTCGCGGACGACGCCGGCGTCGACTCGGGCCTGATGATCGCCCAGTACACGCAGGCCGCGCTGGTCAGCGAGATGAAGCGGCTCGCCGTCCCCGCGTCCGCGGACTCCATCCCCTCCTCCGCCATGCAGGAGGACCACGTCTCCATGGGCTGGTCGGCGGCGCGCAAGCTGCGCACCTCCGTGGACAACCTGACCCGGATCGTGGCGATCGAGCTGTACGCCGCGACCCGTGCGATCGAGCTCCGCGAGGGGCTGACGCCCGCCCCGGCGTCCCGCGCGGTCATCGACGCGGTCCGCGCGGCCGGTGTCCAGGGCCCCGGCCCGGACCGCTTCCTCGCCCCCGACCTGGCGGCGGCGGACGCGTTCGTACGCGCCGGCGGTGTGGTGGCGGCGGTGGAGCCGGTGACCGGCCCGCTCGCCTAGGGTCCCTGCCGCACGAGGGCGGGGCGCGTCCCCGTCCTCGTACGACGCCCCCGACCTCGTACGACAGTCAGGCGTGTCCCGGCCCGCGCACGGCCGTGGACCTCGCCTCGCACTCCCGCCCCGGCGTGTGCTACTGTCTCATTGATACGTTTTTGGTACCCATTTACTTTGTGCGCCTGATCGGAATCCTCCGCAGGCGCGTTTTGTTTTACCGGCATCTCCGGCATTACCCGGTGCATCTCCGGATGGGGGCCCAACTACCTGTTCAGGAGAACAACATGGCTACTGGCACCGTGAAGTGGTTCAACTCGGAAAAGGGCTTCGGCTTCATCGAGCAGGACGGCGGCGGCCCCGACGTCTTCGCCCACTACTCGAACATCGCCAGCTCCGGTTTCCGTGAGCTCGTCGAGGGCCAGAAGGTCTCCTTCGAGGTCACGCAGGGCCAGAAGGGCCTGCAGGCGGAGAACATCGTTCCCGCCTAGTTCGAACGCGCTTTTCCAGAGCCGGGTCCCGCGCCTTCGGGTGCGGGTCCCGGCTCAGCGCTGTGACAGCTCATGCAGTCGGTGAGCGCTGTGTGTGCAGTCCGTGGGCCCAGGAAGGAAATCCAGATCCAGCATGACTCGATCCGAACGTCCCGTCCGTAAGCGGCCGGCAAACGCGCGCGCCGCTCAGACCGGCGGTTCCGCGAGGAGCGCGAGCCGGGGTACCGGGCGCCCCGGCGCCCGCAAGGTCGCGCCGCCGCAGGAATTCTCCCTGCCCGAGACCATCACCCCGGCGCTGCCCGCGGTCGACTCGTTCGACGCGCTGGACATGCCTGCCGCCCTGACGAAGACCCTCGCGGCCCAGGGCGTCATAGAGCCCTTCCCGATCCAGGGCGCCACCCTGCCCAACTCCCTCGCCGGGCGCGACGTGCTCGGCCGCGGTCGCACCGGCTCCGGCAAGACGCTCGCCTTCGGGCTCGCGCTCCTCGCCCGCACCGCAGGCCGCCGCGCCGAGCCGCGCAGTCCGCTCGCGCTCGTCCTGGTGCCCACCCGCGAACTCGCCCAGCAGGTCGACGACGCGCTGACGCCGTACGCCACCGCCGTCAACCTGCGCGTGACCACGGCCGTCGGCGGGATGTCGATCGGCCGGCAGGCCGGCACGCTGCGCCGCGGTGTCGAGGTGCTCGTGGCCACCCCCGGGCGGCTCAAAGACCTGATCGAGCGTGGCGACTGCGCCCTCGGACAGGTCGCGATCACCGTGCTGGACGAGGCCGACCAGATGGCCGACATGGGCTTCATGCCCCAGGTCACCGCGCTGCTCAAGCAGGTCGAGCCGGGCGGCCAGCGGCTGCTCTTCTCGGCCACGCTCGACAAGAACATCGACCGGCTCGTCAAGATGTTCCTCACCGACCCGGTGGTGCACTCCGTCGACCCGTCCGCGGGCGCGGTGGTGACCATGGAGCACCACGTGCTGCACGTCGCCGACGAGACCGACAAGAAGGCGGTCGCGCTGCGGATCGCAGCCCGCGACGGCCGGGTGATCCTCTTCGTGGACACCAAGCGCGGCGCCGACCGCTTCACCAAGCGGCTGCTCGCCAGCGGTGTCCGGGCCTCCGCCCTGCACGGCGGGCGCAGCCAGCCGCAGCGCAACCGCACCCTCGACCAGTTCAAGACCGGTCAGGTCACCGCCCTCGTGGCCACCAACGTGGCGGCCCGCGGCATCCACATCGACGACCTCGACCTCGTGGTCAACGTCGACCCGCCGACCGACCACAAGGACTACCTCCACCGCGGCGGCCGCACCGCCCGCGCCGGAGAGTCCGGCAGCGTCGTCACCCTGGTGCTCCCCGAGCAGAAGCGTGAGATGACCCGGCTCATGGCGGACGCCGGCATCACGCCGCGCACCGCCCGGGTCAAGTCCAGCGACGAGGAGCTCGCCCGCCTCACCGGCGCCCGCGAGCCTTCCGGCGTCCCGGTCGTCATCGAGGTTCCGCAGCCGGCCGAGCAGCCGAAGGCGCGGCCCAAGGCGCGGCGTGCCACCGGGGGCGGGGCCAGGCGCCCGGCGGTCTCCGGCGGCGACACGGCAGGACGCTCCGGCTCCGGCTCCGACGGCCAGTCCCGCCGGCAGCGCGGCGGCCGTCCGGGCACGGACGCGGCGACGGGCGGCACGGCCGCCGGACGCCGCGCGAGCACCGGGGGAGCGGCCACGGGCCGTCGTACCGAGGCCGGTGGTGGCGCGGGTCGTCGTACCGAGGCCGGTGGTGGCGCGGGTCGTCGTACCGAGGCCGGTGGTGGCGCGGGTCGTCGTACCGAGGCCGGTGGCGGCGCGGGTCGTCGTACCGAGGCCGGTGGCGGCGCGGGTGCCGGTCGCTCCGGCGGCCGCGGGCGTGCTCCGCAGCGCGGTGGTCAGAACGGCGGCCAGGGCGGTGGCGGCCGCAGGGCCGCCTGACCCGATCGGACCGTTCGGCTTCGCCGCGGCCCCGTACACCCCGGCATCACGCCCGGGGGTGCGGGGCCGCCGCGTTGACGGCCCACACCCCCGCCTGGGGCCGGGAGGCCGCGTCGCGTGCTTCCCGGAGCCGAACCGGGCCGCGCGCCGCGGGGGTTTCAGACGTCGCCGAGGAAACCCGGGTCGACCCCGTCCAGTTTCAGGGCGAAGTTCCGGTGCAGGCTGAGCAGTTCCGCCAGCGGCACCGCGCGGCGGCTGGTCGACATCAGGTCGCGCCGCGCCTCCGCCGACCACAGGAACGGCATCACGGACAGCCCCTGCGTGCCAGTGAGGGCGCCGGACTCGGCCCGCCAGCCGGGCCAGCGCAGCGTGTCGTAGAACTTGTCCGTGCCCTCACCGAGGAGCCACTGGAGCCATGCCCCGTGGCCCACTTCGAGCGCCTCCCACTTCAGTGAGTCCGGCGCGAAGTACACGACCTCTCCGGGACGACCGGGACGTCCCACCGACTCCGGGGCCGCGCCGTTGAGGGCGAACACCCCGCCGAGCACGTCGTGGCCGACGACGAGCCCGCCGTCGCGCGGGCGCCAGCCGGGATCGAAGTACTCGGGGAATTCGTTGACTTCGGCCAGCGAGGGCAGGTCCGTCGAGCCGCCCGGAAGTCCCGTCGGCTCGTCCTCGGCCGGACTGCCGTAGATCCGCAGCCATCCGCTGTCCAGCACCACACCGCCGCAGTTGAGCACCATCCCGCCCAGCCAGGACCGCGCGGTGACCTGGAGCTGGAGCAGGCTCGCGCGGGCCAGACCGGGGTCCACCGGGGGAACCTCCATGGACACCCCGCTCGCGGCGATCGCCTGGGACAGCAGCGGCCAGGCCGGTTCCTCGACGTCGGTCAGCTCGCTCAGCTCTCGCATGGCTTCCCCGTGGGTTGTCCGGACGCGGTCGATGCGCTCAGTAGGCCATCATGCGCTCTCGGCGCACGGAATACGTCACGAATCCGGCGCCCAGACCGAGGAAGAGGGTGCCGCCGACGAGATACGGAGTGGTGTCCACGGCGCCTGTGTCCGCGAGCCGGGTCCCGTTGTCCCCGGAGAGCGTGTGCGGCCCCTCGTCGCCGGAGAGCGCCCGGGTCCCGTCACCGTCCGTCCCGGCGGACGCCCGTGCCGACGCGGTGGAGGCCGGTGCCGACGCGGTGGAGGCCGGTGCCGCGGACGACGGCGCCGTCGAGGCCGGTGTGGGCGCGTTCTGGGTCGCGTTGGCGGACGGGACGAACCACAGGGCACCCAGGAGGGTCCCCGCTGCGGTGGCGGTCAGCAACGATCGACGTGCGGCGGACACGAAATATCGATCCCCTTGTGGCGCTTGCGAATTGGCCGTGCGGGCCGATGCTAGTGAAAGGCGCGGGTCGTGGGAAAGTCGCGCGTGCCGGGGGCCGTACGCTCCCTCCCATGAGCACCCCTGAGACTTCACAGTTTGTACGGCTTCGTGTCGAACTCGTGCTGGAGATCGACGATGCCGGCGCCGTCACCCGGGCCGCTTTGGGCCGGATCGCCGACGACGCGGACCTGCCGGCCGACGAAAGAGCGCATGCCGAGGGCGCGGTGACGGAAGACACAGCGGAGGCCCTCGCCTATCTCGTCGACCCGTTCGACCTGGTCAGTGCGGTTCCCGGAGTCGAGCTCGCGCAGGCCTCGTGGAGCAGTGAGCCCATTGACTACGATCCCGATTCGCCGGATTGGGACATTGACGAGGATGATGCCGACGAGGACGACGAGGAAGACGTGCGCGGCTGAAACGGTCCGGGAACCCTGACCCCGGTCGGCGAACGCCGTCCGGGGTTCTTTGTCCCGGTGAAGCGCGAGCCGCCTCCGCACCACCCCCGCGCACCACTCCTCCGTACCACCTCGGTCGGTGTTTCCGAGCGCGGCGGACGTGGCGTGGGCCACACTTCCGCGTGAAGTGGAACGCGGTGAACCGGTTTTGGCGTTCTTATTGGTTACGGGACTCCCGTGGTCCTTTTCGGGAATCGGCAACGATGGAGAAGCGTGTGATGACGAACAGTAAGCGGCGCAAGCGTCTTTTGACCGCGTCCGCACTGCTCGGCGGGGTGCTGGTGCTCTCTGCGTGCAGCGGAGACGGGGACAAGGCCGGCGCATCGGACGGCGGCGACTCCACGTCGCAGGCCAAGGTCGACGAGGCCGCGGCCAAGAAGACGTCCGAGGCCCTGATCAAGATCACGCCCAAGGACGGTTCCGACAACGCCTCGATCAACAACGGCACCGCCGTCACGGTCAGCAAGGGCTCGCTCACGTCCGTCTCGATGAAGACCGCGTCCGGCACCGCCGTCGCCGGTCAGATATCGGCCGACAAGAAGAGCTGGAAGCCGCTGAACCGCCTGGAGCGCGCCACCACGTACAAGATCGCCGCCGAGGCCGCCGACTCCGAGGGCCGCACCGCCCACGAGAACGCGTCCTTCAGCACGGTCTCCCCGGCCAACAGCTTCATCGGCAACTTCACGCCCGAGGACGGTTCCACCGTCGGTGTCGGCATGCCGGTGTCGATCAACTTCGACAAGGCGATCACCGACAAGGCCGCGGTGCAGAAGGGGATCACCGTCTCCTCCAGCAGCGGCCAGGAGGTCGTCGGGCACTGGTTCAACGCCAACCGCCTGGACTTCCGCCCCGAGAGCTACTGGACCGGCGGTTCCACCGTCACCCTCAAGCTGAACCTCGACGGGGTCCAGGGCGCGAGCGGTGTCTACGGCGTGCAGCAGAAGACGGTCACCTTCAAGATCGGCCGCAACCAGGTCTCCATCGTCGACGCCAAGACCAAGACGATGCAGGTCACCCAGGACGGCAAGGTCGTCAAGACCATCCCGATCTCCGCGGGCGCTCCGGAGAACACCACGTACCAGGGCCAGATGGTGATCTCCGAGAAGTTCAAGGAGACCCGGATGGACGGTTCGACGGTCGGCTTCAAGGACGACAAGGGCAAGGGCGAGTACGACATCAAGGACGTGCCGCACGCCATGCGTCTGTCGAACTCCGGCACCTTCATCCACGGCAACTACTGGGGCGCGAAGTCCATCTTCGGCTCCGTCAACACCAGCCACGGCTGTGTGGGTCTGTCCGACACCAAGGGTGCCAACGACGCCGGCACGCCCGCCGCGTGGTTCTTCAACCACTCGCTGATCGGTGACGTCGTGGTCGTCAAGAACACCGGCGACAAGACCATCGCCCCGGACAACGGCCTCAACGGCTGGAACCTGGACTGGGCGGCCTGGAAGGCCGGTTCGGCCGCCTGAGCCGAGGCGCGGGCCTGACGGTCCGCGAAGGCCGGGGCGGGACCTGACGGTCCGCCGCGGCCGGGACGCGAACGAACACCGATGCGGCGGTGGCCCTCACGGGCCGCCGCCGCATCGGTGTCTCCCAAAGATTTCCTGGCCCGGCCACAGCCTTCTCATGGTTCTCTTATTTCGGCCTTATTCCTTCATCACACGGCGTAACTAGCTTGCGGCGCATGTTCTTCACCTACCTGAGGCGCGAACTGCGCCGCCGCAGAAAGGCGGCCCTCGTCGTCGCCTCCGGGCTCGCCCTGGGCATAGCCCTGGTCATCGTGGTCAGTTCCGTGTCCTCGGGCATGGAGAAGGCGCAGGGCAAGGTCCTCCAGTCGCTGTACGGGCTGGGGACCGACATGACGGTCACCAAGGCCGCCGCGCCGGCCAACAGCACCAGCGCCCGCCCGCGCTTCAACTTCGACGCGAAGGACAGCGATTCCGACAAGGAACAGAGCAGCGACCGCGTCATGGTCCAGGGCTTCCAGACCCTGGCCTCCTCGACCGTCGCCAAGGTCGACGCGCAAAAGGGCGTCGCGGACTCCGTCGGAGGCCTGAGCCTCCAGGTCGTCCGCATCAACGGCCAGTTCACCCGGGGCCAGTTCAAGCAGGACCCGAACAGCGGTGGCAGCCGGCAGGGCGGCCCCGGCGGCGGCCAGCAGTCCCCGCAGGGCCGCGTCGAGGGCGGCGGCGCCAACTTCGACGTCAACAACTACACGGTCTACGGCACCGACGTCACCAAGCCCGCCCTGGGCCCGCTGACCTCGTCGAAGATCACCAGCGGTCGTACGTTCAAGACCTCCGAGACGAACGCGAAGGTCGTCGTCGCGGACAAGTCGTACGCCAAGGAGAAGAAGCTCAAGCTCGGCGGCACCGTCACCGTCAAGAGCGTCAAGTACAAGATCATCGGCATCGCGACGCCCGACAGCGGCGACGCGGCGGCCAACCTCTACATCCCGCTCCAGCAGGCGCAGACGCTCAGCGGCTCCAAGAACAAGGTCACGACGATCTACGTCAAGGCCGCGGACTCGCAGCAGATCGCCGGCGTCAAGAGCACCATCCAGAAGAACATCTCGGGTACGACGGTCACCACCTCCGCCGACCTCGCGGACACGGTCTCCGGCTCCCTGTCCACCGCCTCCGACCTCGCCTCGAACGTGGGCAAGTGGCTGTCGATCGCGGTGCTCGTGGCCGCGTTCCTGGTCGCCGGTCTGCTCACCTCCTCCGCCGTGTCCCGCCGGGTGCGTGAGTTCGGCACCCTCAAGGCGCTCGGATGGAAGTCGAGCCGGGTGACCCGCCAGGTGGTCGGCGAGGCCATCGTCAACGGTCTGGTCGGCGGTGCCCTCGGTATCGCCCTCGGCCTCGCGGGCGCCTACGTCGTCACCGAGATCAGCCCCAACCTCCAGGCACAGCTGGGGAACACGGGCGGCGGCGGCCCGGGCGGCGGCGGTCCCGGTGGCGGCGGCTTCGGCGGCCCGGCGCGGCAGACCGCGTCCAAGGCCCTCGACGTCGCGCTCACCGCGCCCGTCAGCGTCAACACCATCGTCATCGCGGTCGCCCTGGCCGTGGCCGGCGGCCTGATCGCCGGCGCCTTCGGCGGCTGGCGCGCCTCCAGGCTGCGCCCCGCCGACGCCCTGCGCCGCGTCGAATAAGCCCCGCCCCTCACGTACTTACGTATCCCAGGAGTAAGACCATGTACGAACTCAGAGGCGTCACCAAGCGCTATGCGCGGGGCAAGGAAACGATCGACGCGCTCGCGGGGATCGACCTGACGATCGGCGACGGCGACCGCCTCGTCATCCAGGGTCCCACCGGCGGAGGCAAGTCCACCCTGCTCCAGATGCTCGGCGGGCTCGACCGGCCCACCGCGGGCAGCGTCGAACTCGACGGCGTCGACATGGCCAGGCTGTCCGAGGCGAAGCTCACCAAGGTGCGCAGCGAGAACATCGGCTTCGTCTTCCAGAGCTTCAACCTGATCCCCACGCTCACCGCCCAGGAGAACGTCGAGACCGCGCTCGTACCGCTGCGCGTGAAGGCCAAGGAACGGCGTGAGAGGGCCGCGGCGGCCCTGGAGTCCGTGGGGCTCGCCGAGCGGCTCGGACACCTGCCCGCCGAGCTGTCCGGCGGTCAGCAGCAGCGCGTGGCGATCGCCCGTGCCCTGGTCAAGCAGCCCAAGGTGCTGCTCGCCGACGAGCCCACCGGCAACCTCGACGAGGGCATGCGCGACGAGATCATGGACGTGCTCGAAACCATGTGGAAGGAGCACGGGCTGACCTTCATCATGGTCACCCACGACTCCGCGATCGCGAAGAAGGCCCCGCGCGTCGCGACGATCCGCAAGGGGAGGATCACCGTCAAGGAGAACGCGAAAGCCTAGCGGCGGCAGCAGCGGCGGCGGCGGGCACGGGAACGCGGGGCGGAGCGTACGCGCCGTCGCTGTCGCCGTCGCCGGCGGCGTCGGCCCGTCCCGTCCCGCGTCGGCCAGTCCCGCCTGGGCCCGGCCCGCCTCAGCTGTCCCGCTTCGGGCCGCCCGCCTCGGTCCGTTCCACGCGGGCGGAAGTGAGCCCGCAGCGAAAGGGCCACCGGAAAGAGAGCTTCCGGTGGCCCTTCCGTGTTTGTGTGGGGGCATGACCGTCTCGACAGTCGAATACGTCCGCTACCGGATTCCCGAGGAGCAGTCGGCCGCGTTCCTGGCCGCCTACACCCGCGCCGCCGCCCAGCTCGCCGCGGCCCCGCAGTGCGTCGACTACGAACTCGCGCGCTGTGAGGACGACTTCGAGCACTTCATCCTGAGGATCACCTGGACCTCGACCGAGGACCACATCGAGGGCTTCCGCACCTCCGAGCTCTTCCCCGACTTCCTCGCCGAGATCCGCCCCTACATCGTCAGCATCGAGGAGATGCGCCACTACAAGCCGACCTCGGTACGGGGCCAGGGCGCCGCCGTGCCCACGCTCTACGCCTGGGCGGGCGGCGCGGAGGCCTTCGCCCGTCTCACCGAGGCGTTCTACGACAGGGTCCTCAAGGACGACCTCCTCGCGCCCCTGTTCGCGGACCTCGCGCCCGAACACGCCGCCCATGTCGCCCTCTGGCTCGGCGAGGTCTTCGGCGGACCGCCCGCCTACTCCGAGACCCAGGGCGGCCACGGCCACATGGTCGCCAAACACCTGGGCAAGGGCATCACGGAGGCCCAGCGCCGCCGCTGGGTGAACCTGCTCCAGGACGCCGCCGACGACGCGGGACTCCCCACCGACGCCGAGTTCCGCTCCGCCTTCGTCGCCTACGCCGAGTGGGGCACGAGGCTGGCCGTGTACTTCTCCGGCCCGGACGCGACGCCGCCGGCGGAGCAGCCCGTACCGAAGTGGACCTGGGGCGCGGCGCCGCCGTACCGGCCGTGAGCCTGATCCGTCAGCGGGGTGAGGACGCGCCCGCCCGGGTCGCGTCCGTCCCCCACGACGCCAGCAGCCGCAACGCCTCGGCCGAGGCGGACCCCGGCTCCGCGTGATACGTGACCAGCGCCAGCTCGCTGTCGCCGATCAGCCGGAACGACTCGAACTGCAACGCGAGGTCGCCCACCAGCGGATGCCGCAGCAGCTTCACCCCGTGGCTCTTCTCCTTCACGTCGTGCGTCGCCCACAGCCGCCGGAAGTCCTCGCTCTTCACGGACAGCTCCCCGACCAGCGCGGCCAGCCGCGGATCGTCCGGATGGCAGCCCGCGTCCATGCGCAGCAGACAGACGATGTCGATCGCCTTCTGCTCCCACTCCACGAACAGCTCCCGGTACTCGGGCCGCAGGAAGACCATCCGCGCCCAGTTCCGCTCCTGCGGCGGCAGCTCCGACCAGTCCCCGAACACGGCCGCGGCCATCCGGTTCCACACGAGCACGTCCGAACGACGACCGGTGATGTACGCCGGGACGCCGTCGATCGTGTCCAGCAGCTGGCGCAGGGAGCCGCGCACCTGCTGTGGCCTGACCGTCTGCCGCTTCTTGTGCTGCTTGGGCTTCGCGAGGTGCGTGAGGTGGTTGTGCTCGGCATCCGTCAGACGCAGCGCCCGCGCGATGGAGTCCAGCACCTCGGCCGACACGTTGCGGCCGTTGCCCTGTTCGAGGCGTGTGTAGTAGGCGACGGACACCCCGGCCAGCTGGGCCAGCTCCTCGCGGCGCAGTCCGGGCACCCGGCGGTGCCGCCCGAAGTCGGGCATCCCGACGTCCTCCGGCTTCAGCCGGGCACGGCGGCTGCGCAGGAACTCGCTCAGCTCGGCGCGACGGTCGAGCGGGTGGGCCGCTTCCCCGGCGGGCACTTCGGAGGGCTGTTCATCCATGCTCCAGTATCGACGGTCGTACGTCGCGGAGCCTGACCCCGCCAGTGGTAGGACCAGCGAACGTACGCAGAGCCGTGGCCTGGGTGAACCCCGGGAGATCGGGCAGGCTGAACGCCGTGCCCGGCGTGAGACAGCCGGGCACGGACCACCCCCCTCCCGAGGAGAACCCCGGCATGACCACTGTCGTCGCGTACGCCGCCCCCGCCGCCAAGGCTCCGCTGGAGCGCACCACCATCGAGCGTCGTGAGGTCCGAGAGCACGACGTCCTGATCGACATCAAGTTCGCCGGCATCTGCCACTCGGACATCCACCAGGCCCGCGAGGGCTGGGGAGAGGCCATCTTCCCGATGGTGCCGGGCCACGAGATCGCCGGCATCGTCTCCGAGGTCGGCTCCGCTGTCACCAAGTTCAAGGTCGGCGACCGCGTGGGCGTCGGCTGCCTGGTCGACTCCTGCCGCGAGTGCGACAACTGCGCCGCCGGTCTGGAGCAGTACTGCACCGGCGGCGGCGTCGGCACGTACAACGCCGTCGGCAAGGACGGCGAGCCCACCTACGGCGGCTACTCGCAGAAGATCGTCGTCGACGAGAACTACACCCTCCACATTCCCGACGGCATCTCCCTCGACGTCGCCGCGCCGCTGCTCTGCGCCGGCATCACCACGTACTCCCCGCTCAAGCACTGGAACGCCGGCTCCGGCAAGAAGGTCGCCGTCCTCGGCATGGGCGGTCTCGGCCACATGGGCGTCAAGATCGCGCACGCGCTGGGCGCCGAGGTCACGGTCCTCTCCCAGTCGCTGCGCAAGAAGGACGACGGGCTGAAGCTCGGCGCCGACCACTACTACGCCACCAGCGACCCGGAGACCTTCAAGGCGCTGCGCGGAACGTTCGACCTGATCCTGTCCACCGTCTCCGCCCCGCTGGACCTGGACGCCTACCTCGCCCTGCTGCGCACGGACGGCGCCTTCGTGAACGTGGGCGCGCCCGAGGAGCCGGTCCGGCTCAACCTCTTCTCGGTGATCGGCGGCCGCAAGACCCTCGCGGGCTCCGGCATCGGCGGTATCCAGGAGACCCAGGAGATGCTGGACTTCTGCGCCGAGCACGGCTTCGGAGCCGAGATCGAGCTGATCGACGCGTCCGAGATCAACGAGGCGTACGAGCGGGTGCTGGCGAGCGACGTCCGCTACCGCTTCGTGATCGACACGGCCACGATCAGCTAGTCCCGGCGACGCGGGGCCGCCTCCCGACGCAGGACCCCTGGGCGCCGTTCCGGTCGTACGACCGGAACGGCGCCTTCGTGCTTCTCACCGGAGGTGACCTGCCAGAATGCCCGGGTCCGGCGGCCGCCGCCCAACGGATGTGCGGGACGGCGATTACTGGATAGAGTCACCCTTTTACACATGGTTGTGGGGACAACCAACGGGGCCTTTGGGCTGCCGGCATCGGGGGAGGGCCTGCACCACATGAGTCGTCGCTCTACGGGTTTCGTCGGCGTCTGGGCCGAGGTGCAGCGGCAGCAGCAGCGCCAGCGGGAGCTCGACGCGAGACGGCGCCGGCAGGAGGAGCAGCAGGCGCGGGCCCAGCAGCGGCGGGCCGCCACGGAGTACCGCGAGTACCGGCAGGCCGAGGCGCGACGCCGTACCGAAGAGCTGGACGCACAGGTCGCCTCGTTGCAGGGCCTGCTCGCCGCGGGCTGCCGGGCGCCCGCCTTCCGGGCCGCCGCGCTCCTGCGTCCCGAGGACATCCAGCCCTTCGCCCCGGGACCGCTGGCCCAGCCGGTGGTCATGCCGGACATCGGCCGGTACCAGGCGCAGAGCGGCTGGACCGCGAACCGCCGGGCACAGGCGCAGGCCGAGGCCCAGGCGCGCTTCGAGCGGGACTGGCACGCGGCCCAGGCCGCCGAGGCGCACCGGCAGCGGCAACTGGCGTCGTACCAGCGGGAGTACCAGCAGTGGGCCGACGAGCGGCTCGCGGAGGTACGGCGGCACAACGCGGGTGTCACCGAGGTCGCCGAAGGCGTCCGCCGCAGGGATCCCGACTCCGTGATCGAGTACTTCTCCGCCGCTCTCTACTCGTCCTCGGCGTGGCCGGAGGGCTTTCCGCGCCGGATAGCCGCCGCCTACGACGCTGCGGCCGGGCAGCTCGTCCTCGACTGGGAGCTGCCCGCGTTCGACGTCGTCCCCGACGTGAAGTCCGTCCGGTACCTGTCCGGGGCCGATCAGGACAAGGAGACCGCCCGTCCCGTGACCCAGCGGCGGAGCCTGTACCGCGAGGTCCTCGCGCAGTGCGCGCTGCTCGTGCTGCACGAACTCTTCGGCGCCGACGAGGAGGGCGCCCTCGAATCGGTCGTCCTGAACGGCTTCGTCGACGGACACGACCCCACCACGGGCCGGCCGGACCACATCGTTCTCGCCACGGTCATGGCGGCCCGCTCCTCGTTCCTCTCGCTGCACCTGGCGCAGGTGGACGCGGGCAGTTGTCTGACCGACGGGCTGCGCGGGCAGCTCTCGGCCCGCCCGGACCAGCTCACGCCCGTACGGCCGGGCCGGCGGCCGCAGGACGTCGGGAACCGTGTCGTCGCCCACGGCAGCGACGAGGACCCCGACCTGTACGCCATGGACCCGATCGCGTTCGAGGAGCTGGTGGCCGAGCTCTTCCGGGCCATGGGGATGCAGGCGGTGACGACCCAGCGCTCGAACGACGGCGGCGTGGACGTCGACGCCCTGGACCCGGCGCCGATCCGGGGCGGCAAGATCGTCGTCCAGGTGAAGCGGTACCGGAACACCGTGCCGCCGACCGCCGTGCGCGATCTGTACGGGACGGTGCAGGACGCGGGCGCCAACAAGGGGGTGCTCGTGACGACGTCGGGGTTCGGCCCCGGCTCGCACACCTTCGCCGACGGCAAGCCGCTGGAGCTGATCGCGGGCCCCGAACTCGTGGACCTGCTGCATCGCCATGGGCTGCGGGGGAGGCTGGGCGACGGAGGCCGCCCGCGGGACGAATCGGCCACGCGGCCGTCACCGCGGACGTCCCGGCCCTCAGGGAGGGGGTCGCAGTCGTCGTCGCAGCCGTCGGCGCGAACGTCGTCGAGGCCGTCGCGGCCGGATCAGGGGCCCGGGCAGCCGGATTCCGGGCTGCCCGACGACCACAACATCCTGGGCATGGGATGGACCGGAAGCGTCGCCCTGGACGTCTGCGCGCTCGTCTGCCGGGGCGGCCGTGTCCTCAGCGACGATCACTTCGTCTTCTTCAACAACCCGCGGACACCGGATGGCTCGGTGTCCGCGCTGCCCGCGTCGCCGCCCGACAAGGCCGCGATCGGCGTCTCCTTCGACGCGCTGCCCGCGGAGGCCGACCGGGTGGTCCTCGTGGCGGCCGTCGACCCCGAGGCCGCCCCGGACGCCGATCTCGCGGGTTTCACGGACGCCTGTATCCGGCTGCTCGGCCGGGACCTCGCCGAACTGGACCGGCTCGACGTCTCCGACGGCCGGCCCGGCGAGACCGCCCTGGTGCTCGGCTCCTTCCGCCGCCGGAGCGACGGGAACTGGAAGTTCGTCCTCGGCGGCAAGGGCTACCCGGGCGGTCTCGGGGAACTCGTACGGGACTTCGGCATCGCGGTGGAGTAGGACCTGCCGCCGGCCGTCCGTGCGGGGTGAGCCTCAGGGATTGACGACCGCGCCGGCGTAGACGTGGTCCGGGGTGACGATCTCCGTGATGGCCCTGGCGACCAGGGTGGAGGGCTCCTGGCCCTGGGAGGTGATGTCCGTGTTGATCATGACGACGAGGGTGGCCTTCTTCGCGGGCAGATAGACGGTCACGGTCTCGTATCCCGGCAGGGAGCCGTTGTGCCCGATCCATCCGCTGGCGTCGAAGATGCCGAGGCCGTACGACGTTCCCGGGAAGCCGGTCGGCAGTGTCTTGAGTCGCTGCGCCTGGGTCGCGGGGCTGAGCAGCGTGCCGGTGGCGACGACCTTGGCCCAGTGGCGCAGGTCCTGGAGGTTCGAGATCATCGCCCCGGCCGCCCAGCCCCAACTGGGGTTCCAGTTCGTGGAGTTCGCGACCTCGCCGCTCAACGTCTGGTCGGTGTAGCCCTGCGGGTGCGGCTTGGGGAACTCGTTCCCCTTCGGGAACAGCGTGTGCCGCAGATGGGCGGGGCGCAGGACCCGCTGGTCGATGACGTCGCGCAGTGTGTCGCCGGTGACCTTCTCGATGACCAGGCCCAGCAGGATGAGGTTGGTGTTGGAATACTCGAACTGCGCGCCCGGAGCGAAGGTGTTGGGGTGCTTGAAGCCGTACGCGAGAAGCTCCCGCGGGGTGAAACCGCGCTGCGGGTCGCTCAGCAGGTCGTGCTGGAAGTCCGCGTCGGAGGTGTACGGGAACAGTCCGCTGCGCATCTCGGCGAGCTGACGCAGCGTGATCCGGCGGCCGTTCGGCACACCGGGGATGTAGCGGGAGATCGGGTCGTCCAGCCGGACCCGGTGCCGGTCGACGAGTTCGAGCAGCGCGGTGACGGTGAAGGTCTTGGTCTCGCTGCCGATCCGGACGTAGGAGTCGACGGACATCGGCTCGCGGGTCGCCTTGTTCGCGACACCGGTCGCGCGGACGTAGTTCCCCTTGCCGGGCATCCACAGCCCGACGACGATGCCGGGAATATCGGCCTGCCGGCGGACGTCCGCGATGGCCTTGTCCAGCCGGGCGCTCAGCGCGGGGCCGAGACTGTCGCGCGCGCCGTCGTCCTCGCCGTATCCGTATCCGTATCCGTCCGCGTCCGTCGCGCGGACGCCTGCCGGGTGGACATCCGCCCCGTGGACGGCCGCGGCGGGCGTCGCTGTCATCGGGGCCAGCACGGACGCCGCGAGCAGTGCCGCGGCGAGCGGGCGGCGGTAGGGGGTACGTCGCATGGGGCCTCTTCCGGATCAGATCCAGCTCACGGGAACAGACGGCAACACCACCATCCGCACCCCCGGCAGAAGCCCCGGTCCGATGAGCGTTCCGGCAAGTCCACTCGTTCGGAGCTACGGAGCTACGGAGCTACGGAGCTACGGAGCTACGGAGCTACGGAGCTACGGACCAACGGAGCTGTGGAGCTACGGAGCTATGGCGGCGCGGGGCACGTTGCGCTGCGGCGGCTCGGGGTACGGCCCCTGGGCGCGGAGTCGGGCGGTACGGCCCGCAACCCTTCGGCTCACCCGAGTGTCTGGCTGTACGGCGCGGATGACCAGGACATCCATGGTCGGGAGCGGGATGAGGGGCACGGAGGGACGGGGATGAGGGGGACGGGGATGAGGGGACGGACGAACCGTCGGGACCGGCACAGGGAGGGGGCGCCGACACGGAGCCCGCTGCTGGTGATCGCCGGTCTGTTCGTGGTGGGCACGCTCGTGACCTGGCTCGCCCTGACGCATCTCGCGTACGCCACGGGTGTGGCGGGCACGTCCGGTCACCTCGGCGTCCGGGCCTGCTCGTGGAGCGAGACCGGAGGCCACCGGTATCCGCACTGCCACGGCGTCTTCCGTTCCGACGACGGGGCCGTGGTGGACCCCGACGCCACGATCGACAGCGACCTGCCCGTCGGCAGCACGGTCGCGTTGCGGCGGACGGCCTCCGACAGCTACGAACAGATCGGCGCAGGCGCCTCGTTCGGTTGGCTGGCGCTCTCCCTGCTCGGCCTGGTGGTGCTGGTCCTGGGCGCCATGGCCGTACGCGCCCGGTCGGGCACGCGAGGCAGCTCCCGCGCACTGTCCGTCCTGCTCGGCGTACTGGCCGCCGCGATGCTGACGAGCGCGCTGATCGGCGGAGTGGCGGGGATAACGGAGTCGTTCTGAACCCGGCCCCGTGGTCGGGGCGGAGCCCCCTGGTTCGTCCCCTTCGGGTCGTCCGGCTTGGCGCCCGGCCTGTCAGCCCCGCAAGTGGGCGATGAGCTCGTCCTGGCCGGTGTAGAGGGCTTCCTGGGGCAGCAGTCGGGTGGCCGCGTCCAGGTCGCCGCCTCTGACGAGGGCGTGGATCTCGTGGGCGAGCGGGGTGACGTCGCGGATGGCGACCGTCCATTCGTCGGCGTAGCGTCGCGCGGCCTCGCCCGAGAGGCCGAGTTGCAGGGACCGGTACGGCAAGGGCTGAAGCCGCAGGTCCCGCTCGGGGTCCCACTGCACCCGCGCGGGCGCCCTCCTCAACTCCCGCTTCCAGGCCGCCTGGTTCTCGTGCAGCCCGCGCACATAGTGCGAGAGGCGTGCGTTGCGCAGCGCCCACTCGAAGCCGGGGCGGGTGATCTCGACGGCCAGGACCGTCTCCTGGCCCTCCTTCAGACCCCAGCCGCAGCGGTACATCATCCACAGAAAGCTGGGCTTGATCCAGGTCATCCGGTCTCGCTTCCACACGGAGGGGAAACGGCCGTCGCGGGCGGCGGGCAGGCCGATCTCCGGGCGGTACGCCTGGTAGACGGTGATCGTGGACGCCGTGTGGTGAGCGCGGATGGCGCGGGCTGCTTCCTGCATGACGTACATCGTGGGGCCCGCATGGTGTGGGCGGCCATGTGTTTTTGGCTGCCGGTCCCGGGATGCGCGGCCTTCGGCCGGGTGTCCCGAGAGACGCCCGTCAGGGTTTTTGGCTCTGGAGGCTGGCGTAGGCGGACGTCACCAGGTTCATGCCCCTCTGGTCGTTCGCGGGCTCTCGCATCTGGTGGGTCACGTAGGCCACCGCCATACGGTGATCGGGGTCGATCACGACCAGGGAGCCGCCCCAGCCGCCCCACCCGAAGCCGGTGTCGAACAGGCCGTAGCCCAGGCCCCAGCGGACGGGCAGGCCCAGGCGGCGGTCCTCGCCGCTGAACTGTTCCTGGCGTGCGCGGTCGCAGCCCGACGGTGACAGGAGACGGGTTCCGCGCACCTCGCCCCCGCAGGCCATGGCCGACTGCGCGAGGGCGACCGAGCGGGCGTTGCCGAATCCGCTCGCCGCGGGGATCTCCGCACGGCGCCAGGCCACGCCGTTGCCGTCACGGACCCGTAGACGGGCGGTGGCGGCAGCTTCCGTGCCGGCGGGCGCGCTCGTGGCGTAGTCCTCGTCCTGGCCGGGCGGCGGGATCGTGAGGGCCACCCGGTGGTCGTGTTCGGCGGGCAGGCCGATGTGGAAATCGGCGCCCAGCGGGCCCGCCACCTCCTGCGCGAAGAACGCGCCCAGGCTCCGGCCGGTGACCCGTCGAACCACCTCGCCCACGAGGAACCCGTAGGTGAGCGAGTGATACCCGGCAGCGCTTCCCGGCTCCCATCGCGGGGCCTGCGCCTCCAGGCGTGCCGTGGCGGACGGCCAGTCGTAGAGGTCCTCGATCGTTCCGTCCCAGTCGGGCAGGCCCGCGGTGTGCGCGAGAAGGTGCCGCACCAGCACCTTCTCCTTGCCCGCCCGGGCGAACTCCGGCCAGTAGCGGCCGACCGGCAGGTCCAGGTCGAGCTCGCCACGGTCGACGAGGATCAGCGCGCACAGCGACGTCATCGTCTTGGTCACGGACCAGACGTTGGTGATCGTGTCCCGCTGCCACGGGATCGTGCGGTCCGCGTCGGTGAACCCGCCCCATACGTCCACCACCGGTTCGCCGTCCACGAAGACGGCCACCGAGCCGCCCGCGTCGCCCTCGTCGAGCATCACGGACAACGCGGCGGGCACGGTCGAGAAGAGGTCGTCGTACGAGCCCTGGATGTCGGCCATGTCTTGGTTTGTAGTCCGTGCGCCCCCGGCGGGCAAGCGCATCGCCGACTCGCGCCCACCCGGCGCGGCGCCGTCAGTGCGACAGGGTCGCCGGGCTGCCGCCGTTCGCCTCGTAGCCCGCCACCGCCAGCGCGCGGTATATCGCGTAGTCCGAGGCCGGGTCATGGCTCAGGGTCCAGGGCAGGGCGCCGACGTGGCCGTCCACGCGCACCAGCTGGTCCATCGCCTCGGACCAGCGCTCGCCGCGGACCAGGAAGCAGATCAGCAGATGGCGGACGTGGGCGAGCATCGGGTCGTCGGGGCGGGCCGCGTGGACCGCGTACAGCGCGCCGTGGACGGCCTTGGTCACGACCTCGCTCTGGTAGAAGCTGCGGACCAGGTTCACCTCGGGAAGGTGCTCGAAGACCGCGAAGAGCGGCATCGCCGCGAGGAGGGAGCCCTGCGGCGCGCGTGCCGCCGCGGCCTCCGCGAACGCGTACGCCGTCTCCCGCGAGCCGTGCCACTTCTCGCACCAGTAGTGCAGCGCCGCCAGATGCGCGCCCATGTGGGACGGCGAGCGGTCCAGGATCTTCAGCCAGAGCTTCTCGAACTCCGGCTGGGAGTAGTTGAGTCCACGGGCCACCGACAGCTCGATGATGTACGGGATCGGGTCACCGGGGGACAGCAGCGCCGCGTCGCCGCACGCGGACCGCGCCTCCTCCATGATGATCCGGAAGTCGTCGGACCCCGGCGTCGACGTCCGCCAGGCCTGCTGCACCAGGAACTCGGCGTGCACCGCCGCGCCGCCCGCGTCCTTGGGGGCCTCGGCACGCCACACGCGCAGCCACTGGCCGCCCGGGGTCTCGCTCACCCCGCCGGGCCGCTGCTGGAGCTCCAGGGCCGCGGCGCCCGCGAAGGCCTGCACCCGCTGCCAGCGGCTCTCGCCCTCGGTCTCCGTGCCGGCCAGGAGCTGCGAGGCCGCGCGGTAGTCCTGGGTCCGCTGCACCACGTCCAGGACGTTCAGCAGATCCGTGTCCGGGCCCGGCATACGGATGTCCAGCTCCTCCTGGCGCAGGAAGCCGTAGTTCGCCGGGTCCGCGGCGTCCGGGTCACCGGGCGTGACCAGTTGTATACCGGAGCGCCTGCGCCGGAACACCGGCAGCAGGACCACGCTGAACATGGCCAGCGCCATCAGGACCCAGAGAATCTGCATGCCTCAAGCGAACCAGACGGGTCCGACAATTGGCCAACCGGTCCGTGACGCTGTGGGCGAAGGCCCTCCGCGCCGCCGGGCGTACGCCGTCATGAACTCCCGGAGAGCACTAGGCTCGGGACTCATGAGCGACAGGCACATCAGTCAGCATTTCGAGACACTCGCGATTCACGCGGGCAACACCGCCGATCCCCTCACCGGAGCGGTCGTCCCGCCGATCTACCAGGTCTCGACCTACAAGCAGGACGGCGTCGGCGGTCTGCGCGGCGGCTACGAGTACAGCCGCAGCGCCAACCCCACCAGGACCGCACTGGAGGAGAACCTCGCAGCCCTGGAGGGCGGTCGCCGCGGCCTCGCGTTCGCGTCGGGACTGGCGGCCGAGGACTGCCTGCTGCGGACGCTGCTCAGCCCCGGTGACCACGTGGTGATCCCCAACGACGCGTACGGCGGCACCTTCCGGCTCTTCGCCAAGGTCGTCTCGCGGTGGGGCGTGGAATGGTCGGTGGCCGACACCAGCGACCCCGAGTCGGTACGAGCCGCCCTGACCCCGAAGACCAAGGCGATCTGGGTCGAGACCCCCTCCAACCCCCTGCTCGGCATCACGGACATCGCCGTCATCGCGCAGATCGCGCGCGAGGCGGGCGCCCGGCTCGTCGTCGACAACACCTTCGCGACCCCCTACCTCCAGCAGCCGCTCGCGCTCGGCGCGGACGTCGTCGTGCACTCCCTGACCAAGTACATGGGCGGCCACTCGGACGTCGTGGGCGGCGCCCTGATCACCGGCGACCAGGAACTCGGCGAGGAGCTGGCGTACCACCAGAACGCGATGGGCGCGGTCGCCGGGCCCTTCGACTCCTGGCTGGTGCTGCGCGGAACGAAGACGCTCTCCGTGCGCATGGACCGGCACAGCGAGAACGCGGGCCGCGTCGCCGAGATGCTCACGCGTCACGCGCGCGTGACGCGTGTCCTGTACCCGGGCCTCCCGGAGCACCCCGGTCACGAGATCGCCGCCAAGCAGATGCGGGCGTTCGGCGGCATGGTCTCCTTCCAGGTCGAGGGCGGCGAGGAGGCGGCCGTCGAGGTCTGCAACCGCGCCAAGGTGTTCACGCTCGGTGAGTCGCTGGGCGGGGTGGAGTCCCTGATCGAGCACCCCGGACGCATGACGCACGCCTCGGTCGCCGGTTCCGCGCTGGAGGTCCCCGCCGACCTCGTCCGCATCTCCGTGGGCATCGAGAACATCGACGACCTGCTCCAGGACCTCCAGCAGGCCCTGGGCTGAGCCCGAGGCGCGCGGTGGTGGCCCGCGGTCACCAACCCGTCAGCGGTGGAGTCGTCTGCGAAGGCGGCTCCACCCACGGACGGGCCGTCACCGCCCAGACGGCGAAGACGACGGCCGCGCCGAACAGCGCCAGCCACAGCAGCCGCCGCACCGCCTTCCCGCGGCGCTGCACGCGCCTGCCACGGCGTACGGCCTCGCCGTACAGGTCGGCCGGCACCACGGGCGGAGGCGCCTGCTCCAGCAGTCGTCGTACGGCCGCCTCGCGCTCCGGAAGATTCATGACGGCGCCACCTCCACCCGGGCCGGCGCCGGGTCGCGGGGCGGGTGCAGCAGGGTCGCCATGGCGCGCGCGCAGATCGCCCGGATCCGTTCCGCGGGGAGCCCGAGCAGCGCCGCCGCCTGCTCCTCGGCGACCCCCTCGTACAGCCTGAGGACGAGGACCAGCCGTTCCTGGGGCGTGAGCCCGGCCAGGACGTGGTCCGGGGAGGTGCGCCGGCGCCCGAAGCTCCCGTACTGGTGCCAGGCGGTGCGCTGGAAGCGCGCGGTCAGTTGCCGGCGGGTGCTGTCGTAGGGATCCTCGCCGTGCAGCCGGTTCCAGGAGGCGTACGTATGGGCGAGGGCCAGTGTCAGCAGCCGCCGCGCGCGCGGGTTGGCGTCATGGGGCTCCGCGGTGAGCAGCGTGGCGGTGTGCAGCAGCCGTCCCGCGGCGCCCGCCACGAACGTCTCGAACTCCCGGGTGCGGCGGACGCCTTGGGAGGCAAGCCTTTCTCGCACCACGCCTCCCGCCTGAGGGCGGCCCCCTGAGGGCGACCTCTGAGAAAGGGCCCGCGGCCGCGTGCGACCGGTCGCACCCCGTACGACGAGGACCCGGTCTCATATGAGGCCAGGTGGCGCCTTCCGGTCAAGAGTTCGGCGCACACGCACGCGCGCGTGCGCAGCGGCGGAGGCCCGGGGGCCTCGGGCGCGGTCCGCCGCACGCCCCCGGGGCGCGGTTCAGGAGGCCTGCTCGGACTCCGGCGCCGGCATGCCCTGGGCCGCCTGGCGGGCGGAGAGCGCGCCGTTGAAGCGGGTGAGGAGCGCGCAGAACACCTCACGCTCCTCCGGCGCCCATTCGTGTGTCAGCTCGGCCATCAACTGACGCCGGGACGCGCGTACTTCGTCGAGCCGGGACTGGCCGCGCGGGGAGAGCTGGAGCACCACGGCGCGGCCGTCCTCGGGGTGCGAGGTGCGCTTGACGAGCCCGGTGTCGACCAGCGGCGCGACCTGCCGGGTGACCGTCGAGGAGTCGATCCCCATGCTCGCCGCGAGGGCCTTGACGCCCATCGGGCCTTCCTTGTCGAGGCGGTTGAGCAGCAGGTAGGCGGCCCGGTCCATGGAGTTGCGCACCTGCCCCACCCCGCCGAGCCGGGTCTGTTCCGCGCGGCGTGCGAAGACCGCGACCTCGTGCTGAAGGGCTTCGAGAAGACCGGTGTCACCGACGGTCGTCATGTCCATCGACATCTCTGGTGTAGTGGGCATGGCCGGGGGCTCAATTCATGCGTGGGGAGCTGGGTTGGGGGACAGGTTACGCGGCCGGGGCGCGGGCCGTACCGGCGCTGCGCAAACCGGGTCTCGGAGGGTGGTCACCACGGGAGTACGCCCGCGTGAACTGCGAGACTGGTGGTCATGAGCTACAGCACGGCTGACTCCTTTCCCAGTGTGACTCTCGACGACGTGCGCGGCGCGCAGAAGATGCTCACGGGTGTGGCGCGGGTGACCGCGATGGAGGGCAGCAGGTATCTGACGCAGCTGGTGGGCGCGCCGGTGCAGTTCAAGTGCGAGAACCTCCAGCGGACAGGCTCGTTCAAACTGCGCGGCGCGTACGTGCGGATCGCGGGCCTGCTTCCGGAGGAGCGCGCCGCGGGCGTCGTCGCGGCGAGCGCGGGCAACCACGCGCAGGGCGTCGCGCTCGCCTCCTCGCTGCTCGGCGTGCGGTCCACCGTGTTCATGCCGAACGGCGCCCCGCTGCCCAAGGTCGCGGCCACCCGCGACTACGGCGCCGAGGTGAGGCTGCACGGGCAGGTGGTCGACGAGACCCTGGCCGCCGCGCAGGAGTACGCGCAGCGGACGGGCGCGGTGTTCATCCACCCCTTCGACCACCCCGACGTCATCGCGGGGCAGGGCACGGTCGGCCTGGAGATCCTGGAGCAGTGCCCCGAGGTGCGCACGATCGTCCTGGGGATCGGCGGCGGCGGGCTCGCGGCGGGCGTGGCCGTCGCGGTGAAGGCGCTGCGCCCGGACGTACGGATCATCGGGGTGCAGGCGGAGGGCGCGGCGGCGTACCCGCCCTCGCTCGCGGCCGGGCGGCCGCTGTCGGTCGAGAACCCGGCGACGATGGCCGACGGGATCAAGGTCGGCCGCCCCGGCGACGTACCGTTCCGCCTCGTCGAGGAACTGGTCGACGAGGTCCGTACGGTCTCCGAGAACGACCTGTCCAGCGCGCTGCTGCTGTGCCTGGAGCGCGCCAAGCTGGTCGTGGAACCGGCCGGCGCGAGCTCCGTCGCGGCGCTGCTGAGCGATCCCGGTGCCTTCGAGGGCCCGGTCGTGGCGCTGCTGTCGGGCGGGAACGTGGATCCGCTGCTGATGCAGCGCATCCTGCGGCACGGCATGGCGGCGGGCGGCCGCTACCTGGCGGTCACGCTGCGGCTCACCGACCGGCCCGGCGCCCTGGCCACGCTTCTCGGGGTGTTGTCGGTGGCGGACGCTAACGTCCTCGATGTGAGCCATGTACGGACCGATCCACGGCTCGGGCTCACGGAGGTGGAGGTCGAGCTGCACCTGGAGACGAAGGGGCACGAGCACTGCGCCGAGGTGAACACGGCGCTGCGCGAGGCGGGATACACGGTCATCGACTGAGGTGGGAGCCGCCCGCGGGGCCCGGTCGTCCTCCCCGGGGAAAATGTGTTGAGTGACGCGATACATCGCGTTACGGTGGGTCTTCGGATCGGCGCGACGGGCCGGGCCGATGACTTTCTCGTCGTGCACCAGTCCCCAGTACGCGCACATCCGGAAACACGCGCACATCCGAAAATCCCCAACGACGTGGAGACCACTCATGCCAGGCGCCATCTACGCCGAAGGCCTGGTGAAGACCTTCGGTGATGTAAGGGCTCTGGACGGCGTCGACCTCGATGTCCCGGAAGGCACCGTACTCGGCCTGCTCGGGCCGAACGGCGCGGGCAAGACGACCGCGGTCCGCTGTCTGACGACCCTCCTGCGCCCCGACAGCGGCAAGGCCGTCGTCGCGGGCGTCGACGTGCTCAAGGACCCCGACGCGGTACGGCGCAGGGTCGGCCTCTCCGGGCAGTTCGCGGCGGTCGACGAATACCTGACCGGCCGCGAGAACCTCCAGATGGTCGGCCAGCTCTACCAGATGCGGGCGAAGGCCGCGAAGGTCCGCGCGGACGAGCTCCTGGAGCAGTTCAACCTCGCCGACGCCGCCGACCGCACCGCCAAGACGTACTCGGGCGGCATGCGCCGCCGCCTCGACCTGGCGGCGGCCCTGGTCGTGTCGCCCCCGGTGATGTTCATGGACGAGCCCACGACCGGCCTCGACCCGCGCAACCGCCAGCAGCTCTGGGACGTCATCAAGCAGCTCGTCTCCGGCGGTACGACGCTGCTGCTGACCACCCAGTACCTCGAAGAGGCCGACCACCTCGCACACGACATCTGCGTCGTCGACCACGGCCGCGTCATCGCCCGCGGCACGGCCGACGAGCTCAAGGCGCAGACCGGCGGCGAGCGCGTCGAGGTCGTCGTGCACGAGCGCGAGCACATCGCGACCGCCTCCGAGGTGCTGCGCGGCTTCGGCAAGGGCGAGACGACGGTCGAGGAGCACACGCGCAAGCTCACCGTGCCCGTCACCGGCGGCGCGAAGCTCCTCGCGGAGGTGATCCGCGAGCTGGACACCCGTGGCATCGAGATCGACGACATCGGGCTGCGCCGCCCCACCCTGGACGACGTCTTCCTCTCGCTCACCGGCCATGTCGCCGAGGAGAAGGCCGAGGAGAACGGCGGTTCCGGGGACGGCCGGGGCGGCAAGGGCAAGGACGCCCGGAGCGACAAGAGCAGGAATGAGGCCGCGAAGTGAGCGCCGTCAGCGACGCCGTGCGGGTCACGGCACCCTCGAACCCGGTCTACCAGTCCATCCGGGACTCCCTGGTCATCGCCAAGCGGAACCTGATCAGAATGTCCAGGATCCCCGAGATGGTCATCTTCGGACTGATCCAGCCGATCATGTTCGTGGTGCTGTTCACCTATGTCTTCGGCGGGTCCATGAAGATCGGCGGCAGCACCAGCGCCACCGACTACACCAACTTCCTGATGGCCGGCATCTTCGCCCAGACCGTCACCTTCGCGACCGCGGGCGCCGGAGCGGGCATCGCCGACGACATGCACAAGGGCCTCATCGACCGCTTCCGGTCGCTGCCCATGGCGCGGGGCGCGGTGCTCACCGGCCGCACCCTGGCCGACCTCGTGCAGACCGCGCTGACCCTGCTCGTCCTCGCGGTGGTCGCCGTGATGGTCGGCTGGCGGGTCGGCTCGGACGGCAGCACCAACGCGTTCCGCGTCCTCGGGGCCTTCGGGCTGCTGCTCCTGCTCGGGTACGCGTTCACCTGGATCGGCGCGCTCATCGGCCTGTCCGTGCGGACGCCCGAGGCGGCCACCTCCGGCGGGCTGATCTGGCTCTTCCCGGTCACGTTCATCTCGAACGCGTTCGTGGACACCAGCAACATGACCCCCTGGCTGCGGCATGTCGCGGACTGGAACCCGTTCAGCGCCACCGTGCAGGCCTGCCGGGTGCTGTTCGCCAACCCGGGCGTGTCGACGTCCGACGCCTGGCCCATGCGGCATTCCATCTGGGCCTCGGTGATCTACTCGGTCCTGATCGTGGTGATCTTCCGGACGCTCGCCGTCCGCAAGTACCGCTCGGCGACGGCCTGAGGTGACGGCGTGGGGGCGACGGCCTGAGGTACCGCCCGGCGACGGCGTGAGGCCGACGCCGCCCCGGACGCGGATATGACGATGCCCCCGGCGTACCGCCGGGGGCATCGTCGTCGCTGGTTCCGGGCTCAGCCCCGGTGCGGTTCGGCCTTGAGGATCTTCACCGAGGCGAGCTTGCCGTTCGGCAGCTCGTACTGGGCGTCCTCGCCGACCTTCTTGCCGTTCACTCCGGAGCCCAGAGGCGACTGCGGGGAGTACGTCTCGAGGTCGGAGCTCGCGTACTCGCGGGAACCGAGCAGGAAGTCCAGGGTGTCGTCCTCGTCGCCGTCGAAGGCGATGGTCACGATCATGCCCGGCGCGACCACGCCGTCCGCCGCGGGAGCCTCGCCCACCTTGGCGTTCTCCAGGAGCTGGGTCAGCTGGCGCACGCGGAGCTCCTGCTTGCCCTGCTCTTCCTTGGCCGCGTGGTACCCGCCGTTCTCGCGCAGGTCGCCCTCCTCGCGCGCGGCCGCGATCTTGGCGGCGATCTCCGTGCGCGCGGGACCAGACAGGTACTCCAGCTCGGCCCTGAGCTGGTTGTACGCCTCCTGGGTCAGCCAGGTGACGTTTTCGCTGGTCTGGGTCACAGGTGCTCCTCGTAGGTACTGGGAATACAAAGCATCGCCCTACCCAGAAGCATGTTCTCTCACGGGTGGGCGAAACCACGAGCCTAACAATTCAGCGGCTCCGAGGGGAGGACATAAGACATCAGAATTGCATCAACGCAGGTCAGCCGCAGGTCAGCCGTCCGTCGCACAGAGTGACGCCGGCCTGTGCCGATGCCGTCGGGCCGGCCGGAGGCGCAGCTCAGCCCGCGTGACAGCCGAGGAGTTCCGCCGTGGTGCCCCGTGCCGTCGTCCGCAGGGTGAGCACCTTGTCGAGGCGGGAGGAGTCCTGGTCGAAGCGGAAGTCGGCGCGACCCACCTCCAGGCCGTCGGCGTCCTGCGAACGCAACGTGCAGTAGCCCTTCGTACCGGCGTCCTTGTGCACCTCCAGGTGCACCTCGACCGCGCTGTCCGAGACCGCCTTGAAGGTGATCACCTGCGCGCTGATCTTGGACCCGGCGATGTAGTCGTAGCCGAACCAGCCGACCACACCGATCAGGGCGACTCCCAGGACACTGCCGATGACCCTGAGCTTCCGGTCGGCCCGCTCGTCCGCGGAGCGGCCGTACCGGCCCTCGGGCAACGTGCTCGCCGTACTCATGATCGTCCTCTCGGCCGCGGTTCCAGGAGCCGGACCCCGGAATTAATCGCCCCCCGATTCCGTCACTATAGAAGCCGCCCGCAGCGCGGAATCACGCCGGGCGCCGACAGCGACCGCTCAGGCGACAGCCGACCGACCGAGGATTGAGTCTTGACTGACCAGCTGCGACTGATGGCCGTGCACGCCCACCCCGACGACGAGTCGAGCAAGGGTGCGGCCACCATGGCGAAGTACGTGTCCGAGGGGGTGGACGTGCTGGTCGTGACCTGCACGGGCGGGGAGCGCGGCTCCATCCTCAATCCCAAGCTTCAGGGCGACAAGTACATCGAGGAGAACATCCACGAGGTACGCAAGAAGGAGATGGACGAGGCCCGCGAGATCCTCGGCGTCAAGCAGGAGTGGCTCGGCTTCGTCGACTCGGGTCTGCCCGAGGGCGACCCGCTGCCGCCGCTGCCCGAGGGCTGCTTCGCCCTGGAGGACGTCGACAAGGCGGCCGGCGAGCTGGTCAAGCAGATCCGCTCGTTCCGCCCGCAGGTGATCACCACGTACGACGAGAACGGTGGCTACCCGCACCCCGACCACATCATGACCCACAAGATCTCGATGGTGGCCTTCGAGGGCGCGACGGACACCGAGAAGTACCCGGAGTCGGAGTTCGGCCCGGCGTTCCGGCCGCGGAAGCTGTACTACAACCAGGGCTTCAACCGGCCGCGCACCGAGGCGCTGCACCACGCGCTCCTGGACCGCGGGATGGAGTCGCCGTACGAGGACTGGCTGAAGCGCTGGAGCGAGTTCGAGCGCGTCGAGCGCACGCTGACCACGCACGTTCCGTGCGCGGACTTCTTCGAGATCCGTGACAAGGCGCTGATCGCGCACGCCACGCAGATCGACCCGGACGGCGGCTGGTTCAAGGTCCCCATGGACATCCAGCGGGAGGTCTGGCCGACCGAGGAGTACGAGCTCGCGAAGTCCCTCGTGGACACATCCCTCCCCGAGGACGACCTCTTTGCGGGCATCCGCGACAATGCCTGACATGAGCGCAAGCCTGGCACTGACGCACCTCGTCCCCCTCGCCAAGGAGGTCGACGAGAACAAGGTCACCCCCGGCGTCCTCGGCTTCATCGTCTTCGCGGTGATGGCCCTGGCCGTCTGGGGCCTGATGAAGTCCATGAACCGTCACATGGGCAAGGTCTCCTTCGAGCAGGACCCCGAGAACGAGGCGGTGTCCGCCGACGGCTCCGGTCCCGGCTCCGGCGGGAAGACCGCTCCCGCGAAGGGCTGAGCCGGCGCCCCGAGGGGCCGAACCCGCGCCCGCGCGCGTCCGGCCCCGTGGAGCCGGGGACCCGACGTCCGGCCCCCCGGGACCCGGGGATCGGGGGAGCTCCGGCCCGCGTGGACCCTCGGGAGCCCGGAGCCTGTGCACCCATGGGAGCTCACGGACCCTCGGGAGCCACGACCGGCACCCGGTGTGAGGCTTCCCGGACCCTCGGGAGTCGGTGGACGCGTGGGAGCCACGACCGGCACCCGGTGTGAGGCCTTCCGGGCACACGCCGGGCTCCGGCGCGTCCGAAGCCCGGTCGGCCGTACCGGCGCGTCCGGAACCGGCGGCCGCACCGGCGTGCCCGGAAGCCCGCAGGCCGTACCGGCGCGCGCCCGAGCAGCCGGCCGGGGCCTCCTCACGTCGTCACGGGCACGCCCATCACATCGCGGGCGTGCCGACCCGGCACCATGCCCAGACGCCAGGCCTGCCAGCCGGCGTCCAGGTCCACTCCCCGCTCCAGCAGCAGCCGGTACGCCTCGATGAAGTCGTCCAGCCTGCCGTCGCGGGTGGCGTGACCGGCCCGCGAGAGCTGCGACAGTTCCTCCAGGGCCACCGCCGCGCCCACCTCATGGCCGCCGGGCGCCGCGTAGGGGAGCAGCGTGCAGCGCAGGAAGCGGGCCCAGTCCTCCCCGCGGCGGTCGCCGTACGAGGCGAACAGACCGACGGCCTCGTCGCACAGGGACAGCGCCTGCTGGGTCCGGGCGTTGCCCGCGTCGACGACGGCGAGCTCCAGGCAGGTCCACGCCTCTCCGTGAGCCACCCCGATCCGCTGGAAGTCCGCGCGGGCGTCGACGAGGAGCTGGCGGGCGAAGCCCGAGTTCCGCAGGGAGCCCGTCTGCGCGGCGCGCTGGTCGCGGGTCACCCGGGCCGAGTGGTGACGGGCGCAGGCCAGCCCGTAGACGTCCCGCATCCGCGAGAACATCGTCCTCGAACGCTCCAGCTCCCGCACCGCCTGGTCCAGGCTGCCGGTCTCCTCCAGGGACTGGCCCAGGTAGTAGACCGTCCAGGCCTCGCCGCGCGCGTCCTCGTTCTCACGGTGCCGGGACGCCGCCTGGCGCAGCCCGTCGACCGCGGCCGACGGGTCGCCCTCGACGAGTCGCGCGCGGGCGAGCTGGGTGAGCGCCCAGGCCTCCCCACGGGCGTCGCGCGTACGGCCGTACAGATCGAGCGCCTCGCGCAGTTCACGTTCGGCGCGCGGCACGTCGCCCATCCGCAGCCCGAGCTGGCCGAGCTGGAAGTGGGCCCAGGCCTCGCCGTGCACCGAGCCGCTCTCGCGGTGCAGGACCAGGGCTTCGGTGAGAAGGCCCAGTGCCCGGCCGAGCCGGGACCGGTCCCGCTCCACCGCCGCGAGCGCGTGCATCGTCCAGGCGCGGTCGGCCGCCAGCTCGGGCGCGGCCTGAAGGTCCATGGCCTCCTGGAGCTTGGCCGCCGCCTCGACGAGGGTGCCCTGGTGGTGCAGCGTGATGCCGAGGGAGCACAGCGCCCGGGCGGCCCCCGCGTCGTGATGGGCCTCGAAATAGAGATCCACCACCGCGGCCAGGGTCGTCCGCGCCTTGTCCAGCTCGCCGAGCTGGCGGGCGGCGATACCGGTGCGCCACTGCACCGAGCGGACCAGGAGCCCCTGGTCGACGGCCTGGGTCAGCTCGCTGATCTCGCCCAGCCGGTACAGATCGCCGCGCAGCAGGCAGTAGTCGCACAGGGCGCCCAGCAGATGGAGCACCGCCGCCTGGTTCACGCCCTCCGCGTGCCGCAGGGCCGCCGTGATGAAGCTCGACTCGTCGTCCAGCCAGCGCAGCGCGGCGTCCAGGGAGGTGAAGCCCTGCGGCCCGAACTGGTCGGCGCGCGTCGACGTCCTGCCGTCCACCAGGCGGATCACCGAATCGGCAAGTTCCGCGTAGTTCACGATCAGCCGCTCCTGCGCCGCGGTGCGCTCCGAGGCCTCCTCCTCGTCGAGGAGACGGGCCGCCGCGAAGGTCCGCACGAGATCGTGCAGGCGGTAACGGCTGCCGCGCACGTGGTCGATCAGACCCGCCCGGGAGAGGGCGGTCAGATGACGGAGGGCCTCGGGTTCGTCCGTCGCGAGCAGGGACGCCGCCGCCGCCGCGCCCAGCGAGGCCCGGCCGGCCAGGGCCAGCCGGCGCAGCAGCCGGCGCGCCGCGTCCGACTGGTCCGTGTACCGCAGCCACAGCGCCCGCTCGACGGGCTCCACCGGGCCGTAGGCCGCGAGGTCACCGGCGAGAGCGCGCGGGGTGCGGGGGCCGAGCGAGGAGCCCGCGACCCGCAGGGCCAGCGGCAGACCGCCGCACAACTCCCGTATCCGGTCGGCGGATTCGGCGTCGTACGGACCGGACGCGTCCTGTGCCGCCGCGGTCAGCAGCTCCTCGGAGCCTGCCGCGTCCAGTGCCTCCACGGGGAGCTGGTGCACCCAGGCGGAGAGACCGGCGGGCAGGTCGAGGGGTTCGCGCGCGGTCACCAGGACCAGGCTCTCGGAGCGCTCGGGGACCAGGGTCCGCACCTGCTCGGCGTCGCTCGCGTCGTCCAGCACGATCGTCACGGGCAGACCGGTCAGATGCTGGTGGTACAGCTCGCTCAGTCGTTTGACCTGCTGGTCCTGCGAGGAGCGCTCGCGGAAGAGGAGCTGTTCGCGCGGGGCGCCCAGCCGGTTCAGCAGATGGAGGAGCGCGTCGCGGGTGGTCAGCGGCGGATCGTCCGGGCTGTCGCCCCGCAGGTCGACCACGCACGCGCCGCGGAACTGGTCCTTGAGGGCGTGCGCGGCCCGGACCGCGAGGGTGCTGCGGCCGGAGCCGGGGGTGCCGTGCAGGACGACGACCGTCGGTCTCGTCTCCGTGCTCGCGCGGGCCGCGTGAACCCACCGCGCGATCCGCGACAGTTCGGTGCGCCGCCCGGTGAACGGGCCCTCCTGCTCCGGGAGCTGACCGAAGGAATGCTCCAGCACGCTGCGCCGGCGGGCGGCCGCGCTCTTGTCGGTGCGCCGCAGCTGGGGCGCGCCCTTCTTGGCGCCGGTGGTGGCGCTGAGCACCCGCTGCTGGTCGAGGAACGGGCGGATGCCCCGTACCTCCAGGGCCGTCAGCCACTGGAGCCGCAGCTGCTCGGGGCCGCCGGGTTGCCCCAGGGCTCCGGCCCGGCGGCTCGCGGCGGGCACGTGCGCGGCCGTCACCTTCAGGACGGTGGCCGTCGCGCCCGCCACGGCCACCGTCGCTCCGGTGCCGACGGCCGTGCCGGCGCCGGTGCCGAGGGCCAGGTCGCAGGCGACGGCGGCCAGCGCGCCGACAGCGGCCACCAGCAGGGGAGTTCCGGATCCCTCGCGGGCGAACCGCTGTCCGAAGGTCTGCCGTCCGGCATCGGACTCGTCCAGCGCCCGCGTGTACGCCGTGTACTCCTCGGCGGCCGTCTCCGCCATCGCGTCGAGGGAGGCCCGCGCCCGGGACAGCAGGGCGGTCCCGTCCGTACGCCCCCCTGAGCGGCGCACCTCCTCCTCGACGGCCCGGACCAACAGCCCCTCGGCCTCAGCCCGATGGCCGTCCCGCATGTCACGTCCCCCTCCGGCAGCAACTCCCTGGCCTACGAGTGTCCTTCGGCCGGGACACGAACGCGAGGGGGCGTCGATCATTCACCGCGATCCCGAGGGCCCGGCGCCCGAGCCCGCCCCCGCGGCCCTGGGGGATCCGGCTACCGCGTCTCCCGCGCCGGCACCGAGCGCCCGCGGACCGGTACGGCTTGCTTCGTGAAGATGCCCCCGGCGGGCCACGCCCGGCGTACCTGCGCTTCTCCGCCGTCCCGGACGCCGTGGGAGAGTGGCAGGGTGAACCGACTGGCCGATGAGACGTCCCCGTATCTGCTCCAGCACGCCGACAACCCCGTCGACTGGTGGCCGTGGTCGGCCGAGGCCTTCGACGAGGCCCGCAGAACCAACCGGCCCGTGCTGCTGAGCGTCGGGTACAGCAGCTGCCACTGGTGTCATGTCATGGCCCACGAGTCCTTCGAGGACGAGGCGACGGCCGCCTATCTGAACGAGCGCTTCGTCAGCGTCAAGGTCGACCGCGAGGAACGGCCCGATGTCGACGCCGTCTACATGGAGGCGGTGCAGGCGGCGACCGGACAGGGCGGCTGGCCGATGACGGTGTTCCTCACCCCGGACGCCGAGCCCTTCTACTTCGGCACCTACTTCCCGCCCGAGCCGCGCCACGGCATGGCGTCCTTCCGGCAGGTGCTGGAGGGTGTGTCGACCGCCTGGAAGGACCGGCGGGACGAGGTCGCCGAGGTCGCCGGGAAGATCACGCGGGATCTCGCCGAGCGGGAGCTGTCCTTCGGGGACAGCCAGGTGCCGGGCGAGGAGGAGCTGGCCGGCGCGCTGCTCGGGCTCACCCGTGACTACGACGCCGCGCGCGGCGGATTCGGCGGTGCGCCCAAGTTCCCGCCGTCCATGGTGATCGAGTTCCTGCTGCGCCACCACGCGCGGACCGGTTCCGAGGGCGCTCTTCAGATGGCCGTGGACACCTGTGAGCGGATGGCGCGCGGCGGTCTCTACGACCAGCTCGGCGGCGGCTTCGCCCGCTATTCCGTCGACCGGGACTGGGTGGTCCCCCACTTCGAGAAAATGCTCTACGACAACGCGCTTCTCTGCCGGGTCTACGCCCATCTCTGGCGTTCCACCGGGTCCGAGCTCGCGCGGCGGGTCGCGCTGGAGACGGCGGACTTCCTGGTGCGTGAACTGCGCACCGACGAGGGCGGGTTCGCCTCGGCGCTCGACGCCGACAGTGACGACGGCACCGGCCGGCACGTCGAGGGCGCGTACTACGTGTGGACGCCCGCGCAGTTGCGTGAGGTGCTCGGGGACGCGGACGCCGAGTTCGCGGCCCGGTACTTCGGGGTCACCGAGGAGGGCACCTTCGAGGAAGGGGCCTCCGTGCTCCAACTGCCTCAGCAGGAGGGTGTCTTCGACGCCGAGCGGCTCGCCTCCGTACGGGAGCGGCTGCTCGCGGCGCGGGCCGGTCGACCCGCCCCGGGGCGTGACGACAAGGTGGTCGCCGCCTGGAACGGGCTCGCGGTGGCCGCCCTCGCGGAGACCGGCGCCTACTTCGACCGCCCCGACCTGGTGGAGGCCGCGATCGGCGCCGCCGACCTCCTCGTACGGCTGCACATGGACGACCGGGCGCGCCTGGCCCGCACCAGCAAGGACGGCCGGGCCGGCGCCCACGCGGGGGTGCTGGAGGACTACGCGGACGTCGCCGAGGGATTCCTCGCGCTGACGTCCGTGACCGGGGAAGGGGTCTGGCTGGAGTTCGCCGGGTTCCTGCTCGACCATGTCCTCGCGCAGTTCACGGATGCCGGGTCGGGCGCGCTGTACGACACGGCGGCCGACGCCGAGCGGCTGATCCGCCGCCCGCAGGACCCCACCGACAACGCGACGCCCTCGGGGTGGAGCGCGGCGGCCGGGGCGCTGCTGTCGTACAGCGCGCAGACCGGCGCGGAACCCCATCGCACCGCCGCCGAGCGGGCGCTCGGCGTGGTGAAGGCGCTGGGACCCCGGGCGCCCCGTTTCATCGGGTGGGGGCTCGCGGTGGCCGAGGCGCTGCTCGACGGCCCCCGGGAGGTCGCGGTGGTGGGCGAGGGGAGCGATCCGGCCACAACGGCCTTGCGGCGTGCGGCACTTCTGGGCACGGCGCCGGGGGCCGTCGTGGCGGTGGGGGTGCCGGAGAGCGAGGAGCTGCCGCTGCTCGCCGGCCGCCCGCTGGTGGACGGGAAACCGGCCGCGTACGTCTGCCGTAACTTCGTCTGCGACGTCCCGACCTCCGATCCCGACCGGCTTCGTGCGGTCCTGAACGGCCGAAACACGTAACCCCCAACCGGTGCAAACGCCCCCAGAGAGCGGTTTGTTCGGCAAATTGACCGAGCGTGATGAAACACGCTCTTCATCGGGGCAACCCGTGTCCTTCACAGATCGCCCATAGCTTCTGCGTGGGGTCGTGACAGCCATGACGCGCTGTCACGACGGGGGTTTGGGGATCTGGGGGGATCTGTTGCTGACGTCTGTCTTCATCACTGCCGTTTCACTGGCGCTCTTCTGCACGGCCGCCTTCACCCTGTGGTGGCAGATGCACGCGTGGCGTACGCCCGAAGTGCTGGCTTCCACCCGGTTCAGCAGTCCGGACGGGGGTGAGAGCGTGTCCTTCTCGCTGCTGCTGCCCGCGCGGCACGAGCAGGCGGTGCTCGACCACACCATCCAGCGACTGCTGGAATCCGGCCACACCGACTTCGAGATCGTCGTGATCGTGGGCCACGACGACCCGGAGACCACGGAGGTGGCCCGGAGCGCGGAGGCGCGCGACCCGCGAGTTCGGGTCGTCGTCGACCACCACGAGACGAAGAACAAGCCGAAGGCCATGAACACGGCCCTGCCGCACTGCCGCGGCGATGTGGTCGGGGTCTTCGACGCCGAGGACCAGGTCCACCCGGAGCTGCTCGCCCACGTCGACCACGCCTTCCGCACGACGGGGGCGGACGTCGTCCAGGGCGGGGTGCAGCTCATCAACTTCCACTCCAGCTGGTACAGCCTGCGCAACTGCCTGGAGTACTTCTTCTGGTTCCGCTCGCGCCTTCATCTGCACGCGCAGAAGGGGTTCATACCGCTCGGCGGGAACACCGTCTTCGTACGGACGGAGGTCCTGCGGGAGGCCGGCGGATGGGACCCCGACTGCCTCGCGGAGGACTGCGACCTGGGCGTACGGCTGTCCAGCGTCGGCAAGAAGGTCGTCGTCGCCTACGACTCCGACATGGTGACCAAGGAGGAGACCCCCGGCTCGCTGACGTCGCTGCTCAAACAGCGCACCCGGTGGAACCAGGGCTTCCTCCAGGTCTACCGCAAGCGCGACTGGAGACAACTGCCCACCTTCGGGCAGCGGTTGCTCGCCCGCTACACGCTGATGACGCCGTATCTCCAGGCGGTCTCCGGGGTGATCATCCCGCTCAACGTGGCGGTCGCGCTCTTCCTCGACGTGCCCGTCGGGATCGCCTTCGTCACGTTCCTGCCGGCCGTGACCGCCCTGGTCACCTTCGTCTTCGAACTCGTCGGGCTGCACGACTTCGGCAAGCAGTACGGGCTCCACGTGCGCTTCGTGCACTACCTGAAGCTCGTCGTCGGCGGCCCCTTCTACCAGGTGCTGCTGGCGGGTGCCGCCGTGCGCGCCGTCTGGCGTGAGCAACGGGGCCGCAACGACTGGGAGTTGACCAGTCACGTCGGCGCGCATCTCACCGACGCGATCCGAGAGGACGTTCCCGCGTGACCTCCACCCTTCCCGCGGCGACCACACCCACGGTCCCCGCGCAGCGGCCTCCTGCGCCCAAAATCGTCCCGACAGCCCTTCCGGTACCGCGATTTCGCGGCTCGCGCGCCGATCTGATCCTGTGCGCGGCGCTGCTCGCGGCGATCCTTCTCGTGCAGGGCTGGAACATCTCCGCCTATCCGGCCCTCAGCGACGACGAGGGCACGTACCTCGCCCAGGCCTGGGCCGTCCAGCACGGCAAGGGCCTGGCCCACTACACGTACTGGTACGACCACCCGCCGCTCGGCTGGATCCAGATAGCCCTGCTGACCTGGATCCCCGCGCACATCAGCCCGTCCCTGATGACGGTGGGCTCGATGCGCTTCGCGATGCTCGTGGTCAGCGCGGTGAGCGCGGTTCTGCTGTACGTCCTCGCGCGCCGGCTGTCGCTGCCGCGGTGGGCGGCCGGGCTCGCGATGGTCCTCTTCGGGCTCTCGCCGCTCTCGGTCGTGCTCCAGCGCGAGATCTTCCTCGACAACATCGCCGTGATGTGGACGCTGCTCGCGTTCTGCCTGGCAGCCTCGCCGAGCCGTCATCTGTGGCACCACTTCGGCGCGGGCCTCGCGGCCGCCGCCGCCGTGCTGACCAAGGAGACGATGCTCGTCATCCTGCCCGCGCTGTTCGTCACCATGTGGCGGCACAGCCACCGCGACACCCGCAAGTTCGCGCTCACCGGCGCCGTCACGGCATGCGTGCTCATCGGCACCGCGTATCCGCTCTTCGCCCTGCTCAAGGGCGAGTTGTTCCCCGGCGGAGGACATGTCTCGCTCTGGGAGGGCATCACCTACCAGATGAGCCGCCCCGGTTCCGGATTCGTCCTGGAACGCGGCACCGGCTCGTACGGGGTCCTCCATTCCTGGCTGTACTACGACCGGATCCTGCCGCTCGGCGGACTCGCGGGCGCGCTGCTGCTCCTGGTCACCTTCCGCTGGTCGGTGACGGCCCGCGCCCTGGCCGGACCCGCGCTCACCGTGGCGGTCCTCGCCGTGGTGGCGCTGCGCCCGAGCGGCTACCTGCCCGCGATGTACGTGATCCAGGCGCTCCCCTTCCTCGCCCTCGTCCTCGCCGGAGGCACCGCGAGCGTGGCCCACGCCGTACTGCGCAGACGGCGGACCGAGGAGGAGCGGGCGTATGTGACCTGGGGGCGGCGCGGGCTGGCCGCGGTGCTGGTGGTGGCCGCGGGCGCCTATGTCGTGCCCCGCTGGTACGACGGTGACCGCACCGCCATGACGGCCGACGCCAACGCCCCCTACCGGGCGGCCTCCGCATGGCTGAGGACCGAGGTGAAGGACCCCGGGGACACCCGGGTCCTGGTCGACGACGCGCTTTGGCTCGACCTCGTGCACGACGGCTACCGGCCGGGCCTCGGCGTCATCTGGTTCTACAAGGCCGACCTCGACCCCGCGGTCACGAAGACGATGCCGCGGGGCTGGAAGGACCTCGACTACGTGGTCGCCTCCCCGACGGTACGGCGCGACGCGCCCGACCTGCCGAACGTGAAGGCCGCGATCGAGCACTCCACGGCCGTCGCCACGTTCGGCACGGGCGAGGACCGCGTCGAGATCCGGCGGATCGACGACAGCGACACCACCACCACCGTCCGTTCTTCCGGAGGCGATCGATGAGCGGCTTCGAGAGCACCGCACCGCGGGAACTGGGCCATCCGGCCGTACGCGCCACCGAGGTCCCGGAGCCGGGCGCCGTCACCGTCGTCGTACCGACCTTCAACGAGTCGGCGAACATACGGCAGTTGCTGCGGCAGATCACCGAGTCGGTGCCGGCCCGGCTGCCCTGCGAGGTCGTCTTCGTGGACGACTCCACCGACGACACCCCCGAGGTGATCACCGAGGCCGCGCGGGACTGTCCGTTCCCGGTGACCGTGCTGCACCGCGAGACACCCGAGGGCGGGCTCGGCGGCGCGGTCGTGGAGGGGCTGAAGGCGGCGAGCTCCCAGTGGATCGTCGTGATGGACGGAGACTGCCAGCATCCTCCGTCCCTGATACCGGAGTTGATCGCCTCGGGTGAGCGGACGAACGCGGGCCTCGTGGTCGCGAGCCGGTACATCAAGGGCGGCAGCCGGGAAGGGCTCGCGGGCGGCTACCGGATCGCGGTGTCACGCGGCGCGACCTGGCTCACCAAGTCGCTCTTCCCGCTCAGGCTGCGGGGCATCAGCGATCCGATGAGCGGGTTCTTCGCGATCCGGCGCAGCGCGGTGACCGCCGAGGTCCTGCGGCCGCTCGGCTACAAGATCCTGCTCGAACTCGCCGTGCGCAGCCGGCCCCGCCAGGTCACCGAGGTGCCGTTCGTCTTCCAGGACCGCTTCGCGGGAGAGTCCAAGTCGAGCGCCCGGGAGGGCTTTCGGTTCCTGCGCCATCTCGTCGGGCTGCGCACCGCCTCGCCGATGGCCCGCATGGTGGTCTTCGGGCTGATCGGCGCCACCGGTTTCGTGCCGAACCTGCTCGGGCTGTACGCCCTCACGGCCGCGGGACTGCACTACGTACCCGCGGAGATCCTCGCCAACCAGCTCGGTGTGGCCTGGAACTTCCTGCTCGTCGAGCATCTGCTGTTCCGGGAGCGGCGCGAGCACCGCAAACGCTGGGACCGCGTGGGCCGGTTCGCGCTGATCGCCAACGCCGACCTGGTGCTGCGCATCCCGCTGATCGCGCTCTTCGTCGGCCGCTTCGGCATGGGCGCCCTGTCCGCCACGGCACTGGCCCTGGTGACGACCTTCGTTCTGCGCTTCGCCGGGACCGAGGCGCTGGTCTATCTGCCGCGCCGCGGCCGCGAGAGCGGACGCGGGGACCGTACAGCGAGGAGGACCGCGTGAGATTCCGGGTGAGACCGCGACGCGGAACCGCACTTCTGGCCGTGACAGGTCTGGCCGCCGGGCTGCTGCTCGTGTCACCGCAGCCCGCGGCCGCCGCCAACCTCGTCACGAACCCGGGCTTCGAGACCGCCGGCACCGACGGCATGCCGTCCTGCTGGGAGAAGTCCGGCTGGGGCGACAACGACTTCACCTTCGCGACCGTCAGCGACGCCCGTTCCGGCTCCAAGGCCATGAAGGTGACGCTGACCCGCCGGGTGGACGGCGACCGCAAGGCGCTGATCACGGAGTCCACCGCGTGCGCCCCGGTGGTCACCGTGGGCAAGCAGTACGACCTCGGGCTGTACTACAAGACGACCACCCCCGACGCGGCGATCACGCTCTTCCGGCACGACACCACGGCCGGGTGGCAGTACTGGACCGACCTGAAGACCCTGGACATGGCGGCGGCCTGGACGCCGGCGACGGTGCGCACCCCGGCCGTCCCGGCGGGCACCGACCGCGTCACCTGGGGCGTCTCCGTGTACGGCACGGGCTCCGCGACCACCGACGACTACACGATGGAACAGGTCTCCGACCCCGTCCCGCCGGCCACCTGCACGGGTACGGCCGAGGAGTGCGCGAACGGGAAGTGGACGGTCCTGCCCACACAGAACCCGGTCCGCTCCATGCACTCCGTCGTCCTCAACAACGGCAAGGTGCTGCTGATCGCGGGCTCCGGGAACAGCGAGGAGAACTTCGCGGCGGGCACCTTCACGTCGGCGGTCTACAACCCGGCGACCGGCTCGTACAAGGTGATCCCCACCCCCAAGGACATGTTCTGCGCCGGGCACGTCCAGCTCGCCGACGGGCGGGTGCTGGTGATGAGCGGCAACAAGGCCTTCCCGGTCGTGGGCGGGCACGGGTACGAGGGGTACAAGGACTCGTACCTCTTCGACCCGGTCACCGAGACGTACAGCAGGACGAACGACCTCAACGACGGTCACTGGTATCCCTCCGCGACCGAGCTGGGCAACGGCGACATCATCTCGTTCGGCGGTCTGCGCGAGGACTCGTCGGGTTCGGTGACGGCCGAGCGCTGGTCGAACGCCCAGCAGCAGTGGCTGCCGTTGTGGCAGGTCAACCAGACGTGGTCGTTCTGGGGCCTGTACCCGTCGATGATCCTGATGCAGGACGGCCGGCTCTTCTACTCGGGCAGCCATGTCTTCGGCAACGGAACCCCGGGCACCGGCTCGGCGATCTACGACTACGACGCCAACACCCAGACCGCGGTCCCGGGGCTGCAGAACAAGGACGAACGCGACCAGTCCGCGAGCGTGCTGCTGCCTCCCGCGCAGGACCAGAAGGTCCTCACCCTCGGCGGCGGCAACATCGACGCGAACCCGGCCGCGAACCGGCTCACCGACATCATCGACCTCAAGGCCGCAAGCCCGGCCTACACGATGGGCCCGCCGATCCCGCAGGGCGCGGTGGACCTCGGCAACGGCAAGGTCGCCCAGACCGGCGGCCAGGGCAAGATGTACGTCTCCGCCGTCCTGCTGCCCGACGGCAAGGTCCTGGAGACGGGCGGCGGACTGCACAACCGCGCCGACCCGGTCTTCGAGGCGTCGCTCTTCGACCCGGCGACCTCGGCCTTCGACCCGGTGGCCGCCGACCCGCAGGCCCGCGGCTACCACTCCTCCGCGTTCCTGCTCCCCGACGGCCGCGTGATGGCGACCGGTGACAACCCGGGCAACGGAACCTGGAACCACAACGTGTCCGTCTACACCCCGCCGTACCTCCTCAAGGGCACCCGCCCGACGATCACCTCGGTGATCGACAACGAGTGGGTGTACGGGGACACACAGCGCATCACCGTCGACCGGCCCGTCGTGAAGGCGGAGTTGATCCGGCCCGCCGCGGTGACGCACTCCTCCGACCCCAACCAGCGGTTCGTGGACCTGCCGCTGAGCGTGGACGGCGGCAACGTCGACCTCAACGTGACGAGCAACCCCAACATCGCGCCGCCCGGCTGGTACATGCTCTTCGCGGTCGACGCCAACGGCGTTCCGTCGGTGGCCAAGTGGGTGCATCTCCAGGGCCCGTCGGCGCTCGCCGCGGACACCGCCTCGGCGCACGTCCACTCCTTCGCCGACTCCGTCGAGGGCGCGGTCACCGGGCCGGGCGGGAAGCGGACCTCGCAGAAGGTGTCCACGACCATCTCCGGCTGCGACCGCCACTACGGCACGGTCAACGTCTGTGTGCCGACGGTCTTCCCGGAGGGGGTGAGGAAGACGACGGTCTCCCGCTGCGCCTGGCTGAAGAAGAACGACTACGGACGGCTGAGGATCAACGGCAAGGACGATCCGCTCGGACTCGACCCCAGCCGGGACGGACTGGCCTGCGGAACAAGGGATCTGATCAGGCGTTAGGTGTCGTCCGCGGGCTCCGGGGCCTGTCCTTCAGGCCCCGAACTCCGCGAGGGCGCGCTCCACTACGGTCTCCAGCCGGTCGTGGTGCGCGCCCTTCCAGTAGGCGCGCCCGCACTCGCCGCACTGCGCGAAGACGTCGTACGACCGCTCGGTGCCGCTTTCCAGCTGGTCCGCGACCTGCTCCTTGGTGGCCTTCGCGAGCAGGCCGTTGCACGCGGTGCAGCGCGACCAGGGTTTCAGCTCGGGCGCGAACCGGCCCAGGACGTCACGGAGTTGGTCGTCGGGCTGGGTGCTGTAGACGAAGCCGCCGGCCCACAGTTCGCGGCGGTGCAGCAGCCCGCGGTCGCGGCTGAGCAGGACACGCCGCTCGGCCGCCGAACGGGCGGCGAGCGCCGGGTCGCCGATGTCGGTGGACTCGTACGCCGTGTCGACGCCGAGCAGGCGCATCCGGCGGGCCAGGGTGCCGAGATGGACGTCCAGGAGGAAGCGCAGCGGCGCGCCCGGAACCCGCTGCGGGCGTTCGACGGCACGGACCCGCACCGTCTCGTCGGCGGCAGGGATGTGCGAGAAGGGCACCTCGCGCCCGTCCACGACGAGGGCACCGACCTCGGTGAGCGGCACGCCCAGCGACTCGACGACATGGCCGAGGGTGGAGGAGCCGTCGGTACCGACGGGGGTGACCCCGGAGCGGCGGGCGTGCGGGACGAACAGCCCCAGTTCGGGGGCGAATTCGATGTGGATCTCCGGTCCGTTCACCCGGTCAGGATGTCATGCGGGGTGCGCCTCGGTCCCCCGGGTTTCGCGGCGGCAGACCGTGCTCCAGGACGTTCACGGCGCGCTCGACGAGGTCGGCGAAGTCGTCCCGGTGGCCGTTCTCGGCCCAGTACAGGGAGGTTTCCATCAGCCCGCCGATCAGGGACATCGCGAAGACGCGGACCTCCAGGCTGTCCGGGTCCCGGCCGACGCGCTCCCCGATGGCCCGGCTCAGCAGCCGCCCGGTGACGGACGCGCTCTCCATCATCCGGGAACGCACCGCGGGTACCTCGACCATCAGCCGGGTCCGGAGCCGGCTGACCTCGGGGTCCTCGGAGTCGTTGAGGCCGATGGCCTTCGTGAGCACATGGCGCAGGGAGTCGAACCACGGCTCGTCCGCGGGCCGCTCCCGCAGTTCCTGTTCCAGCAGCGGGTCGTACTCGTCCGTGAGGACGATGTCCTCCTTGGTCGGGAAGTAGCGGAACACCGTGGACGGGGAGACCTCGGCCGCCTCCGCGATCTGCTCGATCGTCGTGGCGTCGTACCCCTGCCGCTCGATCAGCCGGTACGTCGCCTCGCGGATCGCGATGCGGGTCTTGATCTTCTTCCGCTCGCGGAGCCCGGGCTGGGGCTCCGCGGCGGAAGGGGAGGTCTGTGCGGTGGCGGCCATGCCTCTCATTGTCCGGCATCCGCCGGGGCCGGGGCCATGTCGGTGTCCTCCCGCTCCGGCTCGGCCAACTGCCGCGGGCTCGGCAGCAGTGCCGCCGCCAGCAGCGCGGTGACCAGCGCCGCGATCCCGCTGACCAGCAGGACCAGATCCATGCCGTGGATGTACGCGGCGTTCGCCGAGGCTTCGAGGGCGCGGTCGCCGAGCCGGCCGGCGACGACATGGGCGCCGACCACCGAGTCGTCGGCGGCCTTCGCCGCGGCGCGCGGCAGCGCGGAGGTGTCGAGGCGGTCGGCGTAGGTGCTCGCGAGCAGGGAGCCGAGCAGGGCGATGCCGATGGCGCCGCCCACCTGGCGGACCGTCATCAGCAGTCCGGAGCCGCTGCCGGCCCGGTCGCGGGGGAGCGCGCCGAGGGCGGTGGACATCGCGGGCACCACGGCGAAGCCGAAGCCGAGCCCGGCGACGGTCAGCCACAGGGCGGTTGCGCCGTACCCGTCGTCCACGGTCGTGCGGCTGCCGAGGAACGCGGCGAAGGAGAGGACGACGAGGCCCGCGCTGATCACCGCGCGGGCTCCGAAGCGGGCGACCAGCGGCTGCGCTCCCCGGGAGGCGATGAGCAGCCCGCCCATCATCGGCAGCATCCGCACGCCGGTCGCGAGCGCGTCGTGGCCGAGGACCGCCTGGAGGTACTGGGGCAGCACGAACATCAGACCGGACAGCACGAACATGACGAGCGTCGCGGCGAGGGTGTTGAGCAGGAAGCCGCGCCGGGCGAGCAGGGCGAGGTCGAGCATCGGGCGGGGGCTGCGGCGTTCGCGGGCGACGAGCAGGGCGATCAGGACGACGGAGGCGGCGAAGCAGCCGAGGACGAGCGGGTCGCCCCAGCCGCGGGACGGGGCCTCGATGATCGCGTAGACCAGGACGCTGAGGCCGACCGCGGTGAGCGCGGTGGAGACGGTGTCCACCTTGGGTGAGGCGGGGTCCCGGGTCTCGGGCAGGAGGAGGACGCAGGCGGTGATGCCGATGGCGGCCATCGGCACGTTGACCAGGAAGACCGAGCCCCACCAGAAGTGGTTCAGCAGCCAGCCGCCGATGATCGGGCCGAGCGGCAGACCGAGCGCCGAGGCGGCGGAGACGGCTCCGACCGCCTTGGTGCGCTCGTCGGGTCCGAACAGCGAGGGCAGTACGGCGAGCGCGAGCGGCATCACCAGCGCGCCGCCGACACCCATCAGGGCGCGGGCGACGATCACCCAGGCGACGTCGTCGACGAGGGCGCCGACCAGGGAGCCGGCGAGGAAGACCGCGAGACCCGTGATGAGCATCCGGCGCCGCCCGAAGCGGTCGCCGAGCAGGCCGGCCGGGAGCATCAGCGAGGCGAAGACGACGACGTACGCGTCCGCCATCCACTGCTGCTGCCCGGTGGACGCGCCGAGGTCCCGGGCCATCGTGGGCAGCGCGACGTTGAGGATCGTCATGTCGAAGCCGAGCACGAGCATGCTCGCGACCAGGGCCCCGAGGGCCCACCAGCGCCGGGGGTGGCGAACGGCGCCGTCTTGCATGGGAGTCACCATGAAATGACAGTAACTCTCAAAAGGTGGTAGGTGTCAATCGGATACGACTTTCAGTTGGTGGCGGGTGCCGTCGTGGCGGAACGTCACGGCGGGGCCGGTGATGGCCGAAAAACGCCCAGTGGCCGCGGCTGGGGAGCCGCGGCCACTGGGAGGGGCGAGAGAGTGGGGGAGGAGGTCAGCCGTGCCGGTAGGCCACCAGGGAGATGCCGACGTAGTGCACGATGAACGCCGCGAGGGTCAGGGAGTGGAAGACCTCGTGGAATCCGAACCAGCGCGGTGACGGGTTGGGCTTCTTGATGCCGTAGATCACCCCGCCGGCGCTGTAGAGCAGCCCGCCGACGATCACCAGGACGAGGACGGCGATGCCGCCCGTACGCATGAAGTCGGGCAGGAAGAACACGGCTGCCCAGCCCATCGCGATGTAGCAGGGCGTGTAGAGCCAGCGCGGGGCGCCGACCCAGAACACCCGGAAGACGATGCCCGCCGCCGCGGCGGCCCAGATGCTCCACAGGAGCCACTTCCCCTTGGCGTCGGGGAGCAGCAGCATCGTCAGCGGCGTGTAGGTGCCCGCGATGATCAGGAAGATGTTCGCGTGGTCGAGTCTGCGCAGGACACCGTCCATGCGCGGGCTCCAGTCGCCGCGGTGGTAGAGGGCGCTCACGCCGAACAGCAGGCAGGCTGTCAGGGCGAAGATCCCGCAGGCGATACGGCCGCGGGTCGAGTCCGCCAGGGCGGTGAGGACCAGTCCGGAGACGAGGGCGGCCGGAAACATGCCGAGGTGCAGCCAGCCGCGGAGCTTGGGCTTGATCTCTTCCGACAAGGAGTGCGCGACAGACGTCTGGCCGGCGACCGGCGAGTCCGTGGGCGCGTCGGGGACGGACGCAGTCATGCGCCGAATCGTACCTACGGAACCGTAAGTTACGCGTCAGTCCCACGTAAGCGTGCCGCAATAGTGGCCATGATCTCACGGAGTCGGCCGGAGCCGCCGGGGTACGCGCGGTGAACCGGGAGTGAGCGGGCGGAAACCTCCCCCGAAGTGGCGATGCTCACTCCGCTCAGGTGTGAGGCCCTCTGGACATATGCGCGGCCCGGTCGGATCATCAAATGAGTGCGGTCGGCACCGGATGAGCGCCAGGGGTTCCCTCACCGTGAAGCATCCGGGCCGCAGCCCCCACGGGGCACAACAACAAAAACCCTCATTTAGGAGCAATCGTGGCGCGCGACATCGCGGCTCCCGTCCCGACCAACCACAAAGAACTGATCTCGTGGGTCAACGAGATCGCCGAACTGACCGAGCCGGACAGTGTGGTCTGGTGTGACGGATCCGAGGCCGAGTACGAGCGACTGAGTGAGGAGCTCGTCCGCAAGGGCACCTTCAAGAAGCTCGACCCGATCAAGCGCCCCAACTCGTACTACGCCGCTTCCGACCCGACCGATGTCGCGCGGGTCGAGGACCGGACGTTCATCTGCTCCGAGAAGGAGCAGGACGCGGGCCCGACCAACCACTGGAAGGCCCCCGCCGAGATGCGGGAGATCTTCCAGGGCGAGGGCGGCGAGGGCGGTGTCTTCCGCGGCTCGATGCGCGGCCGCACGATGTACGTGGTCCCGTTCTGCATGGGCCCGCTCGGCTCGGACCTCTCCGCGATCGGCGTCGAGATCACCGACTCCGCCTACGTCGCCGTGTCCATGCGCACCATGACCCGTATGGGACAGCCGGTCCTGGACGAACTCGGTACCGACGGGTTCTTCGTGCGTGCCGTGCACACGCTCGGAGCCCCGCTGGCCGAGGGCGAGGCGGACGTGCCGTGGCCGTGCAACTCCACGAAGTACATCTCGCACTTCCCGGAGACCCGCGAGATCTGGTCGTACGGCTCCGGCTACGGCGGCAACGCGCTCCTCGGCAAGAAGTGCTACGCCCTGCGCATAGCGTCCGTGATGGCGCGCGACGAGGGCTGGCTCGCCGAGCACATGCTGATCCTCAAGCTGACGCCGCCGCAGGGCGAGTCGAAGTACGTCGCCGCGGCCTTCCCGAGCGCCTGCGGCAAGACCAACCTCGCCATGCTGGAGCCGACGATCTCCGGCTGGACGGTCGAGACCATCGGTGACGACATCGCCTGGATGCGGTTCGGCGAGGACGGCCGCCTCTACGCGATCAACCCCGAGGCCGGCTTCTTCGGTGTCGCGCCCGGCACCGGTGAGCACACCAACGCCAACGCGATGAAGACGCTGTGGGGCAACTCCGTCTTCACCAACGTCGCGCTCACCGACGACAACGACATCTGGTGGGAGGGCATGACGGAGGAGACTCCGGCACACCTGACCGACTGGAAGGGCAACGACTGGACCCCGGAGTCCGCCACGCCCGCGGCGCACCCCAACGCCCGCTTCACGACGCCCGCCGCGCAGTGCCCGATCATCGCCCCCGAGTGGGAGGACCCCAAGGGCGTGCCGATCTCGGCGATCCTCTTCGGCGGCCGCCGCGCCACGGCGGTCCCGCTGGTGACGGAGTCCTTCGACTGGAACCACGGTGTCTTCCTCGGCGCGAACGTCGCCTCCGAGAAGACCGCCGCGGCCGAGGGCAAGGTCGGCGAGCTGCGCCGCGACCCCTTCGCCATGCTGCCGTTCTGCGGCTACAACATGGGCGACTACATGGGTCACTGGGTCGACGTCGCCAAGGACAAGGACCAGTCGAAGCTCCCGAAGATCTACTACGTGAACTGGTTCCGCAAGAACGACGCGGGCAAGTTCGTCTGGCCCGGCTTCGGCGAGAACAGCCGCGTCCTGAAGTGGATCGTCGAGCGCCTCGACGGCAAGGCCGAGGGCGTCGAGACCCCGATCGGCGTCCTGCCGACCCGCGAGGCCCTCGACACCGACGGTCTCGAACTGGCCGAGTCCGACCTCGACTTCCTGCTCACGGTCGACAAGGAGGTCTGGCGCGAGGAGGCCGCCCTGGTCCCCGAGCACCTCAACACCTTCGGCGAGCACACGCCGACGGAGCTGTGGGACGAGTACCGCGCACTGGTGCAGCGCCTGGGCTGACGCCCTCAACGACTCCGCGGCCGACCCGAGTTGCCCTGACCTGCGACCTTTGCGGCGGTCGGCCGCGGTGACCGCACCCGCCGGGGTTCCGCGCACATCTGTGCGGGACCCCGGCTTTTTCGTCCTCCGGGCCCCCACCCGTGCCGGAACGGCTGAAAAAGCGGGGATTTCGGGGGACACTCCTGACATCCTGCACTGAACGCCGAAATGAGGTGGGCGGGGTGCGTACGCCTGTCAGCGACCCCATGAAGATCGGTCCGTACCGCATCGTGGGCCGGCTCGGCTCCGGCGGCATGGGATGGGTGTATCTCGGCCGTTCGCCCGCCGGGCGCGAGGTCGCGGTCAAGGTGGTGCGGCCCGAACTGGCCGCCGAGCGCGAGTTCCGGGAGCGCTTCGCGCGCGAGGTCGCCGCGGCACGCGTGGTCAGCGGCGCCTACACCGCGGCCGTGGTCGACGCCGACACCGAGGCCGAACTGCCCTGGCTGGCCACGCTGTACGTGCCCGGTCCCTCGCTCGCCGAGGCGGTCCAGACCGACGGACCCCTGCCCGAGCCGCAGGTACGACGGCTCGGCGCGGGCCTGGTCGAGGCGCTCCAGGCCATCCACGCCGCACGCGTGGTGCACCGGGACCTCAAACCGGCCAACGTGCTCCTCGCCTCCGACGGCCCGCGCGTCATCGACTTCGGGATCTCCCGCGTGGACGGCGCCCCCGGCCTCACCCAGGTCGGCGTCGTCGTCGGCACCCCGCCCTACATGTCCCCCGAGCAGATCAGGGGCGCCAAGGTCGGCCCGCGGAGCGATGTCTTCTCCCTCGGCGGGGTCCTGGTGTACGCGCTCACCGGACGTCCGCCGCACGGCTCCGGAGAATCCGTGCGCCACCGAGTGGCGTTCGACGCCCCCGAACTCGACGGCATCGCGGGCCCGATGCGGGAACTGGTCGCGCGCTGTCTGGCCAAGCGCCCCGAGGACCGGCCCCGCCTGGACCTGCTCCTGGCCGGGCTGCTGGAGCGGGAGCCCCGGCAGGGGGAGTGGCCACCGCCCACGGTCGCGCTCAGCATCAAGGCGCGCACCCAGGACCTGATCAAGCGCCGTAAGCAGAGCGCCAGCGTGTCCGTACCCTCCTGTCTGCTGTCGCACGCCCAGGCGCTGCTCGACGCCGGACTGACCGACGCGATGGTCGCCGAGGCGGTGGGCCGTGGCGACGCCTGACTCCTTTCCCGGCCGTGGCCGGGAGATCCTCGAAATCGGAACACACTGGCGGCAGCTGGTGCAGACCTGGGTGGCCGGGCGGAATTTCCACACGGTGACCGACACCGTTTCCGTCTCCATGCGATTCGACCTGGAGGAAACAGGCCGGATGGTCACCGTCCGATTCATGACGACCAAGCGACTGCTGGTCGCTTTCGCGACCGACGGGCGTTTCCTGCGCAAGGACCAACTGGCCCTCGCCGCCGCCGCGTCGAACGCGTGGAACACCGAACAGCTCCACCCCATGCTGTCCGTGTGGGACGTACGGGGACCGCGTCCCTGTCTCGCGGGAGTGTGCGATCTTCCGCTGACCTGTCGAATGACGCAAACAGATTTCGATGCTTTGGCCAGTGATTGGGTGGAGCGGGCGAGACAAATGTTCACCCGATGCCATCAGGTGTTCGAGTTGTAGAAGTGATGTCCGCCGCGTTCCCCAAACCCTTCCGGACACCCTCCGGTTTCCGCCACTATGGGCGAGTGCCTTTCAAGGCCGCGGGGGTGTTTTCTTAGGGCCATGGGGGGTCTTTTCATGCGGCGACGGCTTTCCCACGTCATGATTTCCGGACTCCTGGCCGCTTTCGCTCCCGCGGTGCCCGCCACGGCGAGCACCGCCGCGGCCGGCGAGCCCTGCGCCGGGACCTTCGACCGGCACCTCGCCTGCTGGGCCGGCTGGATACGCGAGGGAACGGTCCGTGTCACCCTCGACCGGTCCCTGCCGTTCGACGGCAAGGCCGAGGACCGCAAGGACTCCGAGCAGATCCTGGCTAACCGGAGTGCGAGACTCCTGGTCGAGGTGCCGTCGGGCGTCAGCACCGGCCAGGGCGGATCGGCCCTCCTCGTGCTGGCGGACCACGAGCGCAGGCTCGTCGCGGACGACGCCAGGATCGACCCGCTGAAGCCCGCGACCGTGGCCGAGCTGGCCGCGCGCGGAGCCTGCGCCCCCGAGAAGGACGGCGACCTGTGCGCCCGGCTCGGCAAGGGCCGACAGCTGAGGGGGGCCGACCTGGTCCACCTGGGCCTGGCCACCGGCCTCTCCCGCACGGACACCGTCAGCGGCTCCGGGACCGGCTCGTCCGCGCCCGCCACGGATGAGACCGCCGCCGGTGAACAGGGGCAAGGACAGCAACAGGACCAAGGGCAAGGACAGGGCCGGGAACAGGAGACCGGGAACGTCGGCAACACCGGCCCGGACCCCGGCACCGCCCCCGACCCGGGCGACGACGCCGGCTGGGACACCGCCACCGAGGTGCTCACCGTCCTGTGCGCCGTACTCGTCCTCCTGCTCGGCCTGCTGCTCTTCCTGATCCGCCGTTCCGCCCGGTCCGTCGCCGTCGGCACCCTGTCCAGGCGCTCGCTCGCCGTGCCGGGCGTCGGCGCCGTACCGGCCGCCGCGACGCCCCGTCCCCGCACCCGTCCCCGTACGCAGATGCCCGACGAGGCCACCACCAGGACCCGCCCCCGTACGCAGATGTCCGACGAGGCCACCACCCGGACCCGTGCCCGGATGCCCGACGAGGCCACCACCCGCCTTCGGGCCACGCCCGCGCCCCGCAGCCACGGACGGCACGTCGGCAAGGTACCGGGCCCCGCCCGGCCCGCCGTCGTCCGCACCGAACTGCACCCGCAGGGCTATGTCGAGGTGGACCACGTGCTGTACCGGGCGGTGTGGGCCGAGCCCGGCCGTCCGCCTCCCGCGCCCGGCGGACTCGTCGATGTCACCGAGGCGGGGGAACGGGACTCCGACGTCCTCTACGCGTTCCCGCCCGCAGCCGGACGGCACGCCAAAGCCACCAGGCCCTGAGACCAGGAGAGATCCCCATGCACAGCGACTACCCGCCCACGCTGCCGGCGGAGTACGCCGACATCGAGTTCGAGAACAACGCGCAGCGGCTGCCGCTCGTCCTGTGCCTCGACATCTCCAGCTCCATGGCGGGCCAGCCCATCCAGACGCTCAACAACGCGCTCGCCGAGTGGACCCGGGAACTGCACGACGACGTCAGCCTCAGCTACAGCGTCGAGGTCGCCGTGGTCACCTTCGGCGGCCCCGGCGTCACCGCCTGGCGCGGACCCCAGATTCTGCCCGCGCACGCGCCGGTGAGCCCCTTCGTGCCGGCGCACATGTTCCACCCGCCGCAGCTCGCCGCCGCCGGGGTCACCCTGATGACCGAGGCCCTCGAACTGTCGATGAACATCATCGCCGCCCGCAAGGCCGAACTGCGCGCCTCCGGACTCCAGTACTACCGGCCGCAGATCTGTCTCGTCACCGACGGACTGCCCACCGACGCCACGGGTCATCTCACCGACTCCTGGCACCGGTTGATCCCGGTCCTCGCCGACGAGCAGCAGGCCCGCCGCTTCCGGCTGTACGCGATCGGCGTCGGTGGCATCACGGACCGGGGCGAGCAGGTACTCCGGTCCTTCGCGCCGAAGTTCAACGCCCGTATCCAGGGATTCCCGTTCCGCGAGCTGCTCCAGATGATGTCCGCGAGCGCCAACGCCGAGCAGAAGGGCGCGGGTGACGAGGTCTTCGAGAAGATCTTCAGCCAGTTCAAGACACAGCGCCCGGCCTGGGAATCGTGACCGATGACCCGATGGGAATCCTGACTGATGACCGCAGCCGCCGAGAGCCACACGCCGTGGCGCATCCACGGAATGAGCGTCGAGGGATACCGGCACCGCCGTCAGGGGCAGCCCTGCCAGGACGCCTGCGCGCACACGGCGACGGAGTCCGTGGCGGTCCTCGCCGTCGCCGACGGCGCGGGCAGCAGGCCGCGTTCGGAGGAGGGCGCCCGGCTCGCGGTCGACCTGGCCACCGAGCACTTCGCGCGCCGGGTCGCCGGCGCGGCGGACCGGCGTCCGGGCAAGGCGGTGCGCGAGCTTCTGCGGGACGCCTTCCACGACGTCTCCAAGGTGTTCCTGGACCGCACGGGCGCCGACGCGGCGGACTTCGCGACCACACTCACCGTGGTCGTGCTGGCGCGCGGCTGGCTCGGCCATCTGTCCCTGGGGGACGGCTTCGTCGTCCTGCGGGCCGGTACGGAGGACGGTGAGCGGCAGTTCCATCTGCTGCCGCAGCCGGCCGCGGCCAGCGAGTACAGCAACGAGACGGTCTTCCTCACCACGCCGGACGCGGACCGCTGGGTGCACACCGACTGCGTCTCCGACAACGGGATCGACGGCGTGCTGCTGTCCACCGACGGACTGGCGCAGGCCGCGCTCAACCGGTCCGCGGGCGGTGCGCTGTCCCCGAACACGTCCTTCACCGAGGCCGTGTTCCGCTCGCTCGACGTCCCCGGGCCGGTGACCGCGAGCGCCCACGAGGGTCTCGGCACCCTGCTCCGCTCGGACCGGCTCACCGCCCTCAACGCCGACGACAAGACCCTGCTGCGGGCCGTGCTCAAGGCGCGGCCGTGAGCGGCCGCACCGTGTTCCTGGACGGCAAGCCGGTCACCCTCGCCGAACTGCCCCTGAAGGGCGGCGGTCAGGCGGCCGTCTTCCCGGTCGTCGGCGACGACGGCATCGTCGTCAAGCTGTACCGCGAGACGCCGGGCCCCAAGGAGGAACAGCGGCTGAAGCGGATGCTGACCATGTCCCCGCTCGTGACCCGTCCCACCGACGCCTCCCAGCCGCCCGAGCTGGCCTGGCCGACCGCCCTCGCCCGGGGCCCGCAGGGCGAGTTCCTCGGCTACGCCATGCGCCGCTTCGGCGAGCCCCAGCACGTCCAGCTCATCGGCCTGTTCACCCGCGCCCAGCGTCTCAAGCTGTTCGCCGACCGGGCCGACTGGCGCTTCCTGCTCGGCGTCGCCTGGAACCTCGCCTTCATGACCGCGCGCATGCACTACGACAATCTCGTCATCGGCGACTTCTCCAGCAGCAATGTCGTCGTCGACGCCAACGGCTTCGTCACCTTCCTCGACTGCGACTCCATCGCCTTCAGCGACCCGGTGACCGGGGAGCTGTTCCCCTGCCTGATGCACACCACCGACTACTCGTCCCCCGAGCGGCAGGCCGGCGGCCCCGCCACCCGTGCCACCGACGAATTCGCCCTCGCGGTCCTCGTCTACCAGCTCCTGACGGCCGGGAACCACCCCTTCGGCGGCGTCCCGCACGACAGCGCGTCCGAGTCGACCGTCAAGGACAACATCGCCGCCAGCATCTCCTACGTCGTGCGCCCCGAACGGGTCGTCATCCCGCGCGGCACGATCGATCCCTCCGTGCTCCCGCCCGAACTCCTCGCGCTGGCCCGCACCGCCTTCGGCCCCGGGGTGCACGACCCCGCCACGCGGCCCCCCGCCGAGGCGTGGCTGCGCGCCCTGGACAAGGAGCGCGCGCTGGTACGGGTCTGCCCGACGCGCCCGCTGCACGCGTTCGGCTCGCATCTGACCTCGTGCCCCTGGTGCTCCCGGGCGGCGCTCACGGGGCACGACGTGTTCAACGTCCCGGTGGCGGCCCCGGCGACCGGCGTGCCGCAGCCGCCGGTACCGGCGCCGGGCGAGCTGTGGCCCACGGGGCTGAAGGTGGCGCTGCTGATCCTGGTGATCATGATCCTGGCGGTGATCGTGGCGAACGCCTGATCCGCCTGATCCACCTGATCCGCGGGCGGCCGCAGGGTCGCCGTGGGCGGCGAGGTCACTGCGAGCGGCCGCGGTCCTCCAGATAGCGGGTGTGGGACTCCTGGCGCCGTGCCTCCGTCTCCCGCAGTGCCGCGGCGAGCCGGTCCGACTCCTCCTGGAGCACGGTGAGCTGACGCTCCAGATGGCGCTCCGGCGGTTCCGTGCCGGGGGCCAGCCGGGTCCACCACCGGGTGCGGACGAAGGTGTCGACCGCCTCCGGGACGTCCTGGCGCACGGCACGCGACAGGGTGTGCACGCCCTCGGGGTCCTGGGCGAGGATCTCGGCGACCCAGCCCGGATCGAGCAGGGCGGTGAGGATCTCGGTCAGCTCGGTGAGCCGGCCGGCCGCCGCCGGGGGCAGCTCGACGCCGTCCAGATACTCCCGCAGCTTGCCGAAGTCGACACGCAGTTCGGCCAGTTGGTCGGAGGGGTCCGGGAAGCCGGGCGGGGCCGGGCGTTCCGGCGGTGCGATCAGTGCGCCCGCTCCGTACAGACCCGCCACGACGACCGGCCAGTACGGGCCCGCCAGACCGGTGAAGGTCAGCGCGAGTCCGGCGATCCCGCACGCACTGCCGGTCAGGTTCTTGCGCGATTCGAGGAAGCCGATGAACCTACTGGTAGCCACGGATCTCCTCGAAGGCGCCGTCGAGCGAGCCCTTCTGGGCGTCGAAGAGACGGCCGCCGGTCAGGTCGGCGATGTGCTGGAGCTCGCCGCGGTCGGAGTCGCCGAACAGGATGGGGAAGACGGGGATCTCCCGTTGTCCGCCCGGCAGCCGCCGGTAGAAGGCCTCGAAGTCGGACGGGCTCGCACCCCTGGTGTTCTCGCCGTCCGTCATCAGCACGATCGACGTGAACGTGTCGTCGTCGGAGCCCAGATGCCCGTACGCCTTCTCCAGCGAGGTGTAGATCGCGGTGTCGCCGGAGGCGCTCAGGGCGAGGACGTCCTCGTGGATGGCGTCGAGCCCGGTCCGGGGTTCCTCCGGGCGGACGAGATGCGTGCGGACGCTCTTGACGGCCGACCCGAACGGCATCAGCGTCACTTCCTCGCGGTCGCGGAAGTCGCCGGTCAGATTGCCGAGCGCCTTCCTCAGCCGGTCGATGCGCCCGCCGCCCATCGAGCCCGAGGTGTCGAGGACGTACACGGTCCTGGACGGCCGGCGCAGCTTGTTCTCGTACGCGTCGAGCAGCCGGTCGGCGACGGACCGGCTGCCGGGGAAGGGGAGTTCACGCCGGCGGCCGGTGTCGAGCCCGGCCGCCGGGGCGACGGAGGCGATGACCGGGCGGCGGTGCGTCCGCTCGGTGATCAGCTTCTGGGCGGCCGGCGCGCGCAGTGCCTCGGCGAGGCGCCGGACGCCGTCGCGGGTGTCCTTGGAGGTCGCGGCGAGGGAGGAGAGCGGATAGTCCGCCGTCACCACGCCGTCGCGCGGGCGGATGACGGTCAGACCCTTCACGCCCTTGAGGACGGACTCGTAGTTGAGCAGGGCGTCCACGCTGCCGCGGCGTTCGTAGGCGGTGGCCAGCCAGCCGGATGAACCCGACGTCAGCTTCTGCCCCTTGAAGAACTCCTGCAGCCGGGGTGTCGCCCGGGCCACGTCCGCATCCGTGAGCGCCGACTGGGCCCCGGACAGCGCCGAGGCCACCGAGATCAGCGTGGAGAAACCGGAGTTGGAGCGGGCCGGATCGGTCATGCCGTACGTGAGCCGTCCGTCCGCCACGGCCTTCTCCACCTGCGACCAGGTGACGTCGTCCGGTCTCCAGCCGAGGGACCGCACCGTGTCCGGCTTCACGCCGAGGGCCACCGGGCTCGACATGACGGGTGTCTCCGAGACGACCTTCCGCGCGGCTTCCGGGCGCAGACGCAGATAGGCGTCGGAGGAGAGCCACAGGGCGTCGTACCGGTCGTCCGAGGCGCCCCGAGCGATCAGGTCCACGGCGGCGAGGGTGCCCATGTAGGTGGGTCTGACCGTGATACCGGTGTCCCGTTCGATCCGGTCGAGCACCGGCTTCATGTCGCTGAGTTCGCTGGAGGCGAGGATGCGGAGGGTGCCGGGCCGTGGCGCCCCGTCGTCCCCGGACCTCGCTTCTCCCTGGGCCGTGCAGGCCGTGACGGCGAGCAGGGCCAGAGCGGCGCCGGCCGCCCGTCGCAGTGCTCTCATCCCTGCCCGCCGTCCAGGGCGCCCCTCGTCCGGCTGCGCTCCAAGTAGGCGCCGGAGTTCTGGAGTTCGGAGGTCAGGGACTCCACGGTCGCGGCCATCGTCTCGGTCGCCCGGACCTTGTACGTGTCGATCGCGTCGAGGGTGCGGTAGATCTCCTGGAAGGCGGTGCGCAGGGTCTCGGCGCCGACGGCCGGGTCGGCGGCGATGCGCTGGATCTCTCCGCTCTGGGTGGCGAGCATCTCGGCGTTGCCGCGGATGAGGTCTTCCGTCGTGCCGCGCAGGGCGTTGACCTGTTCGACGACCTTGCGCTGGTTGTCGAGCGCGGAGGCGAGCATGACGGAGATGCGCAACGCGGAGACCGTGGTGGTGGCCGCGCGGTCGACGCCCTTGATGAGTTCGTCGTTGTTGCGCCGGACCACGTCCATCGCCAGATAGCCCTGGGCGCACACCGCGAGCTGGGTGAGCAGGTCCTGGTGCTTCTGCCGGACGGGGAAGAGCACGTCGGAGCGGAGCGTGTCGGCCTGCGCGGGGTCGGCGGCGTCGACGCCCGCGATGTGGTCCTCGACCGCCGTGTCCAGGGCCTGGGTGAGCACGACGTACTCCTGGAGCTTGCCCATCGTCTCCCAGAGCCGGACGCGTTCGGTCTGGAGCGCCGCGTTGTCCCGGCGCAGTTCGTCCTGACCGCCGCGCAGCGATCCGACGATCTTGTTCAAAGTTCCTTGTGCGGAGGCGTACTTGGCGACGTGGTCGCGCAGTCTGTTGCCGCCCGGCAGCCGGGACAGGAACTTCCTGCCCTTGCTCGCGGACAGGTCGCGCGGGTCCAGATCCTCGACCACACGCCGGAGTTCGACGAGCGAGCCCGCGACGTGCGACTGGGCGTCCTCGCCCCGGGAGGGCAGGCTGCGGATCGTCCGCTCCAGCATGCGGTTCGACTGGGCGGCGGCGCCGCGCATCTCGCTCGACCCCAGGCCCGCGATCTCCCCGACCTTGCCCGCGAACTCGGGGGACCGGGCGTCCAGGACGGCGAGTCCGTCGATGTACTCCGCGGCGCGGCGCGCCATGTCGTCCCGCACCCCCGGGTCGACGGGGACGAGCCCGCCGGCCTTCTCACGGGGCACGGGGGCCACGGCCTCGGGCGGCGTGAGGGTGAAGGTGTCCTCGGTCGTCACTTGGTCTCCCCCTGGGTTCCGGCCCGGCGTGCCATCTCGCGCAGCACCTTGGAGGCGGGCACGGGCGCCTGCCGGACGCCGGTCAGTTTCTGATTGAGGTACGTGGCGTGGGCCGCGGTCGCCGCCGTGAACTCGGCGGTCGCGCCCTGCGGCCGGAACCCGTGCCGGACGGCGAGCTTGCGCAACGCCGGGTCGCTGCCGAGGAGTTCACCCAGCGCGCGGCCCTCGGGCGTGAGCGGCACGACCGTGTGGTCGCTGTTGGCGGTGGTGTCCGGGTAGAGGACCGTGAGGTCGCCGGCGTCCTGGCCCCCGGCGAGCAGCGCGGCGACCTGCGACTCGTAGACGAGGACGAGCGGATTGCCGGCGCCGCTGACGAAGTCGCCGAACTCGGCCTCGGTGCTGGCCTGCTGGGCGCCCTGGACGCTGATGAGCCGGTGCATCAGGGGCGCGGTGCGGTCGACGGCGTCGTCGTCGGCGGCGACGCGCCCGCCGTCGGCGACATAGGAGGCGGCGGCGAGGTAGAGGGCGCCGGAGTTGGACGCCTCCGGGTCGGTGCTGGCGATGTACAGCGTGCCGGTCAGTTCACCGTGCGCCTCGGCGCCCTTGAGCTGCTGCCAGGTCCGCTCGTGCCGGGCCGCGTCCAGATAGGCGGCCATCTTCAGCGTGCCGCTGTTCTTGGCGAGGGTGGCCAGTCCGTTCACGGCGAGGACCTGGGCCGCGCTGCGGTGGGCCACCACCACGAGGGGCGAGTAGAAGGGCCGGGGCAGCGGCCGGCGGACGTGGTACTTGTCCGCGAGCTCGTCCGCCGGTGTCTGGCTGGATGGGAAGGCGAAGTCGTAGCCCTTGAGGTCGAGGCCCTCCATGGCCCAGGACCCGGAGGTCTCCGTCTTGACGGTGTAGCCCTTGGCGGCGAGGGCCTTCACCACGTCGGGATCGGCGAAGAACTCCGCCTTCTCCGAACCGATCATTCCGTGCACGGTCTTCGTTGCCGTGCCCTTGTCCTGATCATCGCGGCCCGCGACGACGGCTGCTGCCACTCCGCCGATCAACAGGACCGCCAGGACGATTCCCGCGATGCGTCTCACGCCTGGAGCGTGCACCTCGGAATCCAACGGTCCCCGTCCCGGGGGGTGAACACGGGGTGACCACCGGGTCCCGGTACGCAACCGGAGGAGGAGGTGCCGCTGTGCGGGCGGTGTGGAGCCTCGGGCGCGACCGGCAGAGGAGGTGGCACCCGGTCCGCGCGTCGCTTCGAAGGCGCGCGGACCGGGGCCGTACGGGGCCTCGGGCTCGGTGGCCCGGGGGGTTCAGCGGGTGGCCAGCTCGCGGGGTTCGAGGGCCGACGCGTGGGCGTCCATGCGCTCGGCGGAGAGGATCGCCGCGGCCGTGTCGGCACGGGAGGCCGCGACGACCAGGGCGCGGCCCGCGAGGGCGTGGGCCCGCCGGTGGAGGGTGCCGAGGCGCGACGCCTCGGACGTCGCGGCGGCCGCGGTGCGCAGCGGGGCGCCGCCGCGCAGCCGGGTCACCTGCTCGGTGAGCCGCTCGGCGCCGGCGTCCAGGTCGGCGGACGGGGCGACGGCGCGGATCTCGTCCGTGACGGCGAGCAGGGCCGCGAGGTGACCGGCGAGCTGGATGTCCAGTTCCTCCTCGCGCGACCGGTGGGGGAAGTCGGAGGAGGGGGCGCCGGCCATCGTGTGGACCGACTTCGAGCGGATCGGTTCGTACATGGGATGGCCTCCTGTGCCTGACAGGAAGCCATCCTAGCTTGGATTTCGTCTAAAGTTGAGCTGGTTCGCATACTGGGACGCGGCGCACACGCAGGGTGAGCGCCGGGCGCGTCCCGGCGGGCGTCACGGCTGGCCGTAGCCGTCCAGGAAGGTGCCGATCCGGGTCACCGCGTCCGTCAGATCCGCGACCGTCGGCAGGGTGACCACCCGGAAGTGGTCCGGCTCGGGCCAGTTGAAGCCCGTCCCCTGGACGACCATGATCTTCTCGGCCCGCAGCAGGTCGAGCACCATCTGCCGGTCGTCCTTGACCTTGAAGACCTTCGGGTCGAGGCGCGGGAAGAGATACAGCGCCCCCTTCGGCTTCACGCAGGTCACACCCGGGATCTGTGTCAGCAGTTCGTGCGCGACGTCCCGCTGCTCCTTCAGGCGCCCGCCCGGCAGGACCAGGTCGTTGATCGTCTGGCGCCCGCTGAGCGCCGCCACCACTCCGTGCTGCCCCGGCATGTTCGCGCACAGCCGCATGTTCGCGAGGATCGTCAGGCCCTCGATGTACGAGGAGGCGTGCGCGCGCGGCCCCGAGACCGACATCCATCCGACGCGGTAGCCCGCCACCCGGTACGCCTTCGACATGCCGTTGAAGGTGAGGGTGAGCAGATCCGGGGCGATCTTGGCGGTCGCGGTGTGCGTGGCGCCGTCGTACAGGATCTTGTCGTAGATCTCGTCGGAGCAGACCAGCAGGTTGTGGCGCCGCGCGATGTCCGTCAGCCCCCGGAGCATCGCGTCGTCGTAGACCGCGCCCGTCGGGTTGTTCGGGTTGATGATGACGATCGCCTTGGTGCGGTCGGTGATCTTCCGCTCCACGTCCGCGAGGTCGGGCATCCAGTCGGACTGCTCGTCGCAGCGGTAGTGCACGGCGGTGCCGCCGGACAGGGAGACCGCCGCGGTCCACAACGGGTAGTCCGGGGCCGGTACGAGCACCTCGTCGCCGTCGTCCAGCAGCGCCTGCATCGCCATCACGATGAGCTCGGAGACGCCGTTGCCGATGAAGACGTGATCGACGTCCGTCTCGATGCCGAGGGTCTGGTTGTGCATCACGACCGCGCGGCGGGCGGCCAGCAGTCCCTTGGCGTCGCCGTAGCCGTGTGCCGAGGAGACGTTGCGGAGGATGTCCTCGAGGATCTCGGGCGGGCACTCGAACCCGAAGGCGGCCGGGTTGCCCGTGTTGAGCTTGAGGATGCGGTGACCGGCCGCTTCGAGCCGCATCGCCTCCTCAAGAACCGGACCCCGGATCTCGTAGCAGACGTTGGCGAGCTTCGTGGACTGGATCACCTGCATATCCGTGAGCTTACGGCCGAGCGCTACGGGCCGGGGCGTGTTTTTCACCACGCGAGACGTGTCGGTTCCGGCATCTTTGTCCTTCGGCTGCGCCGAACGCCCTGGTGGTCCCTACAATGCGCGATCATGTCCTGGCAGTCCGGAGATCCCGAAGCCCGGCCGACGGTGTACCTCCCGCAGAGCGACGGGGCGACACCTTTGGCCTACGAGACGTACGCCGATCCCGCCGAGGCCCACGGCTGGCGGAAGGCCTACACGGACGGCGACGACACCAGCGTCCTGCCCGTCGTGCCCGGCGATCCGGCGGGGCCGCGGGAGCGGCCGTCGCGCCGCAGGCAGCCCCGCCGCAGCAAGCTGGCCCGGCGCCTTGCCGTGGCCGGGGGTGCGGCGGGCGTCGTCGCGCTCGGCATCGCCGTCTCCGGGGTGTTCGACTCCGGGGCGGCCGGGGGAGCGGGTGGTACGCCCCAGGGCACGACCCGGCCGGTGCACCTGCCCACCGGGCCCGCCGAGACGGACGACGACCCCACCGCGGTCTCCTCCGCGCAGCCCCTCCAGGACCCGCCGGCCACCACGGCCACCGCCCCGTCCGGCACGGCCTCTCCGGGCGCGACCGCGAGCGCCTCCACCCCCGGGAACGCCTCCACCGGCCCGGCGCCCACCGCGTCCGGCGCCCCCACGGACTCCGCCACCACCGTCGGCCCTTCGGCCACCCCGACCGCGTCCGCGACGAGCACCCCCGGCAGGCACGGACACGGCCACGGGCACGGCGGCTGGTCCTAGGAAGCCCCGCCCGGACCGGCCCCGGCAGACCGCCACACCACGAGCGGCGCCCCCCTCTTCCGCCGCGCCCGGCACCACGGCATGCGACGGCCGGGAAGCGGTTCCCGGTGCGCGGGTGACGGCCGGAAACGGCTCCCTATGTGCGGGCGACGGCCGGAAACGGCTCCTTGTTCACTTTTCTCTCTCCCCTCACAATGCGCATGACAACAGACGGCCGGAAGACCTCCGGCCAACGGAAGGCGACCGGATGACCTTCGGTCGCCCCAAGTCGCAAGAGGGGACCCCCACATGAGAAAGCCTCTCGTCGCCGTTCTGTTCGCCCTGGTGCTGTCCGGGGCGGGCGCGGCACCCGCGATCGCGGCACCCGCTCCCCACGCCGTACCCGCTTCCCACCCGGCTCCCGCGCGCGTGTCGGCCTCCGCCGTCACGGCCGGCGCCGAGGCGGCGCCCACCCTCCAGGCCGTCAGCCTGGCCGGGACCGTCGCGCTCAGCAACTGCTCCGGCTCCGTCATCCGCTTCCCCAACTCGGCGGACAGCGCCCCGGCGCTCGTGCTCTCCAACGGCCACTGCCTGGAGACCGGTTTCCCGGACCCCGGTGAGGTGATCGTCGGTCAGTCGTCCAGCCGCACCTTCAGCCTGCTCAACTCGGCGGGCACCAAGGTCGCGACCCTGCGCGCGAGCAAGGTCGCGTACTCGACCATGACCGACACGGACATCACGATCTATCAGCTCACCAGCACGTACACGACCATCAAGAACTCGTACGGCATCAGCGCGCTGACCGTGCAGGACACGCACCCGGTCGCCGGCACCGCCATCACCGTGGCCTCCGGCTACTGGAAGCGGCTCTACAACTGCAGCATCGACGGGTTCGCGTACCGCCTCAAGGAGGGTGACTGGACCTGGAAGGACTCCGTCCGCTACACCTCCGCCTGCAACACCATCGGCGGCACCTCGGGCTCACCGGTCGTCGACCAGTCCACCGGCAAGGTGGTCGCCGTCAACAACACCGGCAACGAGGACGGCGGACGCTGCACGGTGAACAACCCCTGCGAGGTCGACGCGAACGGCACCGTCACCGTCCGCCAGGGCATCAACTACGCCGAGGAGACCTACCAGATCCCGGCCTGCTTCACGACCGGCAACCAGCTGAACCTGAGCGCGAGCGGGTGTGTCCTGCCCAAGCCGTAGGACCGCGGGAGTGCGGGCGGTCACGCCGTTCGGCGGACCGCCCGTCCCGCCAGCACGTCCGTCCGGCGTCCGTCCTCGACGACGAAACGGCCGTCGATCAGGACGTGCGGGATGCCGGTCGGCAGCGTGCGCGGCGCCGCGAAGGTCGAGCCCGCCGCGACCGTCGCCGGGTCGAAGAGGACCAGGTCGGCGCGGTACCCCTCGCGGACCAGGCCGCGGTCGGGCAGCCGCAGCCGGGCGGCGGGCCTGCCGGTGAGACGAGCGACGCACTCCTCCATCGTCAGGACGCCCAACTCCCGTACGTACCGGCCGAGATAGTGCGGGAAGGTGCCGTAGGCGCGCGGGTGTGGTTTGGCGCCGTGCAGGATGCCGTCCGAGCCGCCGGTGTGCACGCGGTGCCGCATGATCGCCCGGACGTTCTCCTCGTGGCCGACGTGCTGGAGGATCGTGGGGCCGAGCCGGTCCTCGACCAGCAGCCGCCGGGCGGTGGTCCAGGGTTCCTCGCCGCGCAGGCCGGCGGACTCCTGGACGGTCCGACCGACGTACGACCCGAGGCCGGGGTCGTTCACGCCGGAGATCTCGATCGTCTCCCACGCGATGGGGACGCCGTGGCAGCCGTCCGCGCCCACGACCTCCATGTGGTGGCGGATCCGTTCGGCGGTGCCGTCGTCCCGCAGCCGGGCGAGCACCGCCTCCGGGCCGCCCACGCCCGCCCAGCTCGGCAGCATCGCCGCCAGCGTGGTGCACCCCGGGGTGTACGGATAGGTGTCGAGGGTGATGTCCGCGCCCTCCGCCAGCGCCTTGTCCAGCAGGGCGAGGAGATCGGGCGCCTTCCCCTCGTTCACCCCGAAGTTCATGGTGGCGTGGGCGAGATGGAGCGGGCAGCCCGCCTCCCGTGTGAGGGTCATCATCTCCTCGTACGCCTCCAGGGCACCCGCCCCGTACGAGCGGTGGTGCGGGCAGTAGTAGCCGCCGTACTCGGCCACCACCCGGCACAGGGAGGTCAGTTCGGCGTCCCGGGCGTACATCCCGGGGGTGTACGTCAGCCCCGAGGACATGCCGACCGCGCCTTCCCGCAGCCCGTCCGCCACCAACCACCGCATCCGGTCCAGTTCCTCGGGAGTCGCCTCGCGGTCCTCCCAGCCGACGGCGAGCATGCGGACGGTTCCCTGGGGGACGAGGTAGGCGGCGTTGACCGCGATGCCCTCGCCGTCGAAGCCGTGGTCGAGCCGGTCCAGGTACTCGCCCACGGAGCGCCAGGTGAAGTCGATGTCGTCACCGTCGCCGTTCCAGCCGGTGATGGTCCGGCGGACCTCGGCGAGCGTCCGGTCGTCGACCGGCGCGTACGACAGGCCGTCCTGGCCGAGGACTTCGAGGGTCACGCCCTGGGCGGCCTTCGCGCTGTGGTCCGGGTCCCGCAGCAGCGCGAGATCGCTGTGCGCGTGCATGTCGATGAAGCCCGGGGCCAGGACGAGACCCTCGGCGTCCAGTTCCCGTGTGCCGCGCGGCCGTTGGCAGCCGGCCGCCGCGGCCTCCTTGACGATCGCGACGATCCGGCCGCCCTTGACGGCCACGTCCGCGCGGTAGGCCGGGGCGCCGCTGCCGTCGGCGACGTCCACGTCCTGGATGACCAGGTCGGCGTGGTCCATGGGGCGTCTCCCGTCTCGGAACGATCGGAAACATGTACGGATCTCCGGCTGAACCCGGGGATGGCTGAACCCGGGGATGGCTGGAAGAGGGATCGCTAGAAGAACGTACGGATGTAGTCGACGACTGTGCCGTCCTGCTCGACCAGCGGGATCAGCTGCCACTTGTCGAACGACGTGCACGGATGGGACAGGCCCATGCCGACCCAGTCGCCGACCTCCAGGTCCGCCTCGGGAGCCGTGCGCAGCCAGGCGTGCTGGTCGGAGAGCTTGCTCACCTCGATGCCGGCCGCCGGGCGTTCGGTGTCGCCGCGGCGCACGACCTGGGCGAAGGGCAGATCGAGGTCGTGGGCCGCGTCCCGCTTGCCGGCGTTGCTGAAGGCCTGCTCGGGGGAGGGGCGCGAGACGACCTGCGACCAGAGGCGGAAGGCCGGGTGCAGGGCGCCCTCCCGCGGGACCCGGGTGAAGGGGGTGATCCTGCGGTAGTGGCCGTCGTCGTGCGAGACGTACGCGCCCGAGCGCAGCAGCTTCAGGACGGGCAGCGAGAGTCCGGGGATCTCCGCGAACACGTCCGCGACCGCGTCGAACCAGGCGCTGCCGCCCGCGCTGACGACGATCGTGTCGACATCCTTGAACCGCCCGGCGGCGTCGAAGGCCGCCGCGAGCGCGGTCAGCCGCCGCAGCCAGGCGTGCACCCGCTCGGGGTTCGCGTCCGGTACCTCGCCCTCGTACCCCGCGACGCCGGCGAGCCGGAGCGTCCCGGCCGCCGCCACCGCGTCGGCGACCGCCTCGCACTCCTCCTCGGTCCGCGCGCCGGTACGGGCGCCCGCGCCCGCGGCGAGTTCGACGACGACGTCCACCGGGCGGGCGCTCCCGCGCAGCGCGGCGTCCATCAGCTCCACCCCGCGCACCGAGTCGACGTAACAGACGAACCGGAAGTCCGGGTCCTCGGCCAGCTCCGCGGCGATCCAGCGGAGGGCGGCGGGGTCGACGAGTTCGTTCGCCAGGAAGATCCGGTCGATGCCGAACTCCCGGGCCACCCGCACCTGGTGGGGGACGGCGAGGGTGATGCCCCAGGCGCCGTGCTCGATCTGCCGCCAGAAGAGCTGGGGCGCCATGGAGGTCTTGCCGTGCGGGGCGAAGGCGAGGCCGTGCCGGGTGGCGTACGTCTCCATGAGTTCGAGGTTGTGGGTCAGACGCTCGGCGGAGAGGGCGAGGACGGGGGTGGTGAAACCGTCCGTGAAGAGGTTGCGGCGCTGGGCGGCCAGCTCACCCACGCTCAGCCCCTCCGCGTCCGGCGGCAGGCCCTTGAAACGGTGGTCGACGCGCTCCGCCGCGAGAGCGGCCAGGGGTGCGGCGGCGGTGTCGGCGCTCATGGGGCCTCCTCGGCCTGTTCGATGTGTTGCATCATGTGCAACGCTCATTGCGTATGTCGTTTCCTGCTGTCTAACATCCCAGCCGACGCACGGTCAACGGTGCCGTCCACCGCCGTCGACCGCCAGAGCGAGGAGCCCCGACCGCCGTGAGCAGCAACGGACCCGCCGACACCGCGCCCCCCGACACCGGCGCGGACACCGGCACGGACACCGCCACCGGTGCCGGCGCAGGCGGCGTCGACGTGGTGGCACTCGGCGAGTCCATGGTCACCTTCCTGCCCACCCGCCTCGGACGGCTCGCCGACGTGCCGTCGTTCGAACGGGGCATCGGCGGCGCCGAGTCGAACGTGGCCTGCGTGCTCGCCCGCGCCGGTCACTCCGTCCGCTGGGTCGGCAGGGTCGGCGCCGACGGGTTCGGCGACCACCTGGTCGAGGCGATCACCGCGCACGGCGTCGACACCTCCGCCGTACGCCGGGACCCCGCCCGGCCGACCGGCGTCTACTTCCGCACCGCGGGCGACCGGGCGACCGAAGCCCACGAAGTCGCCTACTACCGGGCCGGATCCGCCGCCTCCGCCATGACGGCGCGGAACACGGACCTGGCTGCCGCCCGCTCCGGCCGCGTGCTCCACCTGTCCGGCATCACCGCCGCGCTCTCCGACGGCTGTCTGGACCTGATGCGCGAGCTGACCGCCCCCCGCCCCGGCCGCCCCCTCGTCTCCTTCGACGTCAACCACCGTCCGGGCCTGTGGCGCGACCACCCCGAGGGACCGCGCGTCCTGCTCGACCTCGCACGCCGCGCCGACCTCGTCTTCGTCGGCGACGACGAGGCCCGCGACGCCTGGGGACTGCGCGGAGCACACGCGATCCGCGCGGCGCTGCCCGAACCGGACGTCCTGGTCGTCAAGGACGGCAAGGACGGTGCCGTCGTCTTCGACAGGAACACGGACGCGGGCACGGGCCGCGGCACCGGCGGGGCCGAGACGACCGCGAACGCCCTCCGTGCGCAAGGGAGAACCCCCGGGAGCGGCGGCGAGCGCGGCGAGGCCGCCGCCGGTGCCGCCGTCTTCGTCCCCGCCCTGCGCGTCGACGTCGTCGCGGCCGTCGGCGCCGGAGACGCCTTCGCCGCCGGGTTCATCTCCGCCACCCTGCGCGGCCTTCCCGCCCGCGACCGCCTGCGCCACGGCCATCTGACGGCCGCCGCCGCCCTCACCGTCCCGGGCGACCTCGCCGAACCGCCCGCCCGGGGGCTCGCCGACCGGCTGGCCGCTCTCGACGACGCTGCCTGGGAGACACTTCGTCTCGGCCCCGGCTGGACCGCAGCCGACGCACGGGCCGCGGAGGAGGTACGTACGCCATGAGCCAGACCGTCGACCGAGCGCTGAGCATCCTGCCGCTGCTCGCCGAGGGCCCCGCCGACCTCGGCCAGGTCGCCGACCGCCTCGGCGTCCACAAGTCCACGGCCCTGCGGCTGCTGCGCACCCTGCACGAACACGGCCTGGTCTACCGCCAGTCCGACCAGCGCTACCGGCTCGGCGCCCGTCTGTTCGCCCTCGCCCAGGAGGCCGTCGAGAACCTCGACGTCCGCGAGATCGCCCACCCCCACCTCGTCCGCCTCAACGAGAGCTGCGGACACACCGTCCACCTCGCCGTGTACGAGGAGGGCGAGGTGCTCTACATCGACAAGGTGGAGAGCCGCTACCCGGTGCGCATGTACTCGCGGATAGGGAAACCCGTCGCCATCACCGTCGCCGCGGTCGCCAAGCTCCTCCTCGCCGACCTGCCCGAGACCGAGCGCCGTGCCGTCGCCGACCGGCTCGACTACCCCCTCTACACCGCCCGTTCGACCCCCAACGCGCCCGCCTTCCTGAAGGAACTGGCGGCGGTACGCGAACAGGGCTGGGCCACCGACCTCGGCGGCCACGAGGAATCCATCAACTGTGTCGCCGCCCCCGTCCGCGGCGCCGACGGACGCGTCGCCGCCGCCATGTCGGTCTCCGCGCCCAACGTCGTCGTCACCGCCGAGGAACTCCTCGCCCTGCTCCCGCTGGTGCGCCGTACGGCCGACGCCATCAGCCACGACTACTCCGGCAAAGCCCCCACGAAGGAAGACCCGAAGGAATGATCACCGCATGACCGACAAGACCGCCCTCACCCCGAAGACCCACACCACCCCGCCCGCCACGTTCTCGCACGGCGTCCGGAAGGGCAACATCCTCCAGGTAGCCGGCCAGGTCGGCTTCCTGCCCGCCGAGGAGGGCAGGCCCCCGACCCCCGCCGGGCCCACCCTGCGCGAGCAGACCCTCCAGACCCTCGCCAACGTCAAGGCCATCCTCGAAGAGGGCGGCTCCGGCTGGGACGACGCGATGATGATCCGCGTCTACCTCACGGACACCGGCCACTTCGCCGAGATGAACGAGATCTACAACCAGTACTTCGAGGAGCAGGGCCTCACCGCGCCCCCCGCCGCCCGCACGACGGTCTACGTCGGCCTGCCGGCCGGACTCCTCGTCGAGATCGACGTGCTCGCCGTTCTCGGCTGACGTCCCCTCCGGGCTCACGCCCGCGCGACTCCTCCGCAACCCGCGCAACCCGCGCGACTCCCGCACCACGTACGACGTCACGGTGCGGCACCCGGCCACCCCCGGGTGCCGCACCGCGATCCGCCCTGCCCGAAAGCCCCCACGGACTGACGAAAAAGAGGCTCCCCCGACATGTCGTCGTACCCGCTCGCAGCGACAGCCCCGGCCCCGGAGACACCACCGCACACCGGTGGTCTCCTGCTCCTTCTCGACGGCACGGCCGGACTGCTCACGGTCGCCGCCCTCGGTATCGCGCTCCTCCTCTTCCTGATCATCAAGGTCAGGCTCCAGCCGTTCGTCGCCCTGCTCGCCGTCTCCATAGCCGTCGGCCTCGCGGCCGGACTCTCGGTCACCGAACTGTTCGGCACCGTCCAGCGGTCGACCGCCGTGTCCGTCATCGAGACGGGCATGGGCGGCATCCTCGGACATGTCGCGATCATCATCGGACTCGGCACGATGCTCGGGGCGATCCTCGAAGTCAGCGGCGGCGCCGAGGTGCTGGCCTCCCGGCTGCTCGGCCTCTTCGGGGAGAAGCGGGCTCCGCTCGCCATGGGCCTGACCGGCCTGATCTTCGGCATCCCGGTCTTCTTCGACGTCGGCATCTTCGTCCTCGCGCCGATCGTCTACGCCGCCGCCAAGCGCTCCGGCAAGTCCATCCTGCTCTACTGTCTGCCGCTGCTCGCCGGCCTGTCGATGACCCACGCCTTCCTGCCGCCGCACCCCGGCCCGGTCGCCGCCGCCGGACTGCTGCACGTCCAGCTCGGCTGGGTCATCCTCATGGGCATCGTCTGCGGCATCCCCGCGGTGCTGGCCGCCTGGGTCTACGCCGCCTGGATCGGCAAGCGCATCTTCGTTCCCGTACCCCAGGACATGGTCGAGGCCGCGGCCGAGGCCAAGCGGGCCGTCGTAGCCGAACAGCGGGCCGCGGGCGCCTCCTTGCCGGGCGAGGCCGGGAGCTCGGGGGACGGCGCCGAGCCGCGGGAGAAGCCGGTGCCGCTCGCCACGGTCCTCGGCATCATCGGGACGCCACTGGTGCTGATCCTCGCGGCGACCTTCTCCTCGATCGCGCTCGACCCCTCCGTCTTCCGCTCGGTGATCGAGTTCTTCGGCAGCCCGTTCGTCGCCCTCACGATCGCCCTGCTCCTCGCCTACTACCTGCTCGGCATCCGGCGCGGCTGGTCCCGCAAGTCCCTGGAGACGGTGTCGACCTCGTCCCTCAAGCCGGTCGGCAACATCCTGCTCGTGGTCGGCGCGGGCGGGATCTTCGGCGCCGTACTGAAGGCCAGCGGGGTCGCCCAGGCCCTGTCGGACACCTTCAACGACGTCGGCCTCCCGGTGCTCGTCCTGGCCTATCTGATCTCCCTGGTCCTGCGGGTCGCCCAGGGTTCCGCGACCGTCGCGATCGTCACCACGGCCGGCATCGTCGCGCCCCTGCTCACCGAGGGGCATCACTCCCAGGCCTTCGTCGCCCTGGTCATCATGGCGATCTCGGCGGGTTCGATCTTCGCCTCGCACGTCAACGACGGCGGTTTCTGGATGGTGGCCAAATACTTCGGCATCACCGAGCGCGACACCCTCAGGACCTGGACCGTCCTGGAATCGGTGCTGTCCGTCGCCGGGTTCGCCGTGGCCGCCGTGGTCAGCGTCTTCGTGTAGGACCCCTCCGGCCGGCGCCGGCGCCGCCGTACGGCGCCCGCCGGCCCGTCCGTACGGCCGAGATGACTCTCTTCGTGTAACAGAGGCATCGCCAATTCGGGGCTGGCTGTGCTCCGCACAGGATCTTCGACCATACTTCCCGCTGTGGAGCAGCGCATAGGTTCGAAGAGCCAGCCCCTGGACGCCGCCGCGGTGAACCCGGCGTACATCCCCGGGCTTACGTCACCCGTGCCGGCGGAGCCGAAGGACGCGGTCGTGGAGACCGAGGAGGCCGTCGCCGAGGAGACCGTGTCCGAGGAGACGGTCTCCGACGAGACGGTCTCCGACGACGCGGCGTCCGACGAGGCGCCCGCCGCCGAGACCCCGGAGGAGTCCGCGTCCGAGGAGGGGACCGCCATCGAGGCCGACCCGGAATCCGGAGCCGTCCCCGACGGTCCCGTCTTCGAGGCCTCCGACCGGCGTGCCTCGATCAGAGCCGACCACAGCGGTGTCCGGCTGCGCCTGGACGACCAGGAGGCGGAGTTCCGCTGGGACGAGATCGGCGCCGTCGAGACGGAGTCGCCGCGTTTCGGCAAGCGGTTCACCATCACGGTGCACACGCCGGAGCGCCGCTGGTATCCGATCGAGATCGAGGCGAAGGCCCGGGCACGCTTCAAGGAGTGGGAGGAGCAGCTCGACGCCGTCCTGGACGCCTACTTCGAGGACGGCGAGGACGCCGGGGACAGCGAGCACACCGAGGCTGTCGAGGCGTCGGAGGTGTCCGCCGGGTCCGAGGCGCCGGAGGAGTCCACGTCGGACGGCACGGCGGACGGGACCGAGGACGCGGAAGCGGTCGAGGGCAAGGCCGAGGCCGAGGCCGAGAAGCCGTAGCAAGCGGTGAGGGGATCCGCGCGCCCGGGTCAGGAAGGGCACGCGGATCCCCGGTCACCGTCCGGCGTGGCCGGCCCGCTGTCTCCTAGGAGCAGTACTGGGCCGCCTTGCCGATGGACCGGTACATGCAGTCGGCGTTCTCCAGAAGCTGGAGCACCGCGTCCCGGTTGCGGGAGGTCTCCCGCTCGATGACCTCGTCGGGCGGGTAGAAGCCGCCCCCTGAGCTGGACGTCGGGTACATCTCGAAGGTGTAGTCGAAGATCTTCTGGGTGCCCCAGAGATAGTCGTCGATCGAGCCGTCGGTGATGTACAGATCACTGGCCTGCTCGGCCGTGTATCCGTTGCTGGCGGCCATCTTCTGGCCGATGGCCTTGAACGCGGCGGCGTCGTCCGCGGTCATCCCCGTCGCGGTGTCGGCGGTGGTGTACCCGAACGGCCACAGCACCAGCTCGCTGTAGGTGTGGAAGTCGACTCCCGCGGTGATCTGCTGCTTGCCGCCGACGACCCGGCCGCGTACGAAGTCCGCGACCACCTTCACCTCGGGCGCCGACTCGGCAGACGCGCCGCGGTAGGTCTCGGAGGACTTGGAGGACGAAGAGCCCCCGCAGCAGCCCCACTTGTAGTTCCAGTTCCGGTTCAGGTCCGTACCGACGTACGAGGAGCCGGAGTTGGGCTGGCGGTTCTTGCGCCACGAGCGGTACGAGCCGCTCGCGATGTCGTACTCGCCGCCGTCCGGGTTGAGGTCCGGGACGATCCAGATCTCGCGGTTGTTCACCATGTTCGTGACCCGGGAGTCGCTGCCGTAGCCGGCCCCGAGCTCGCGCAGCAGATACAGCGCCATCTCCACCGTGAGGTGCTCGCGGGCGTGCTGGTGGAAGGTCAGCAGGACCTCGGGCTCGCTCTCGTCGGTGGCCACGTTGTCACTGACCTTGATGGCGACGATGTCCCGGCCCTGGTAGGACTTCCCGATCACCCGCTTGTTCATGATGTTCGGGTAGGCCGCGAGCCGCTGGTCGATCTCCGTGTTCATCTCGGCGTAGTTGTGGTACTTCGAGTCCGCCGTCGGGAAATCGAAGAGCCGTACGTCACCGGCTGAGCGGTTGGGCGCGGAGCCCAGCGGCGAGACGTCGTAGCCCTGCCGGCGCAGCGTGGCGATCTGGTCCGCGCGGCCCGATACGACGACGGTCTCCTCGTCGGCCTCGTCCACGGTGACCCCCGACCGCTGGATCTGCGTCCGGGACGCGGAGGTCGAGCCCTGGTGGATCTCGTACTGCCTGACGTCGTCGGACGACGGCGCGAGGACCCTGGCCCCGCTCGCCGTGGCGTCGGTGACGGTGGCGGTCAGGGGAGCCGCGAGGGCGAGGGCCGCGAGGACGGCGAGGGCGGCGCCGCGGCGCCCGCCTCTGCTCTTGCCGTCGGCGCTGCCACGTGGGCGAATTCGCATGAAGTCTCCTTGATTCTCCGTAAAATTCCGGGATCTCCGGAATGTAGGGGAGCGGAGCCGGGGGGCGGCTCAAGGTGACGTGCCTGGTGCGGGTGTGGCGCTCATGGTGAGGGTTATGGCATGAGCAGGTCAAGAGACGACAAAGGGCCGCCGTCGGGAACCGGCCGTGGGGAACGGGGCCGGCCCCGTCCGCCGCGACTGCGGCGAACGGGGCCGGAAGGGGCACCGCCGGGGAAAGGGTGACGAGGCGGTCCTGAACTACAGGGCGTGCACGTGCGGGCCCACCGCGTTCGACCAGGCGTTGCCCGCCGAGGCGTCCCAGTTGGTCGACCAGGTCATCGCGCCGCGCAGGCCCGGGTAGGCCTTGGAGGGCTTGAACGAACCGCAGTTGGTGAGCTTGGTCAGGCAGTCGAGGGCGTTGTTCACGATCGTCGGGGAGACGTAGCCGCTGCCCGCGCCACTGGTGGAGGCGGGGAGGCCGAGGCCGACCTGGGACGCGTCGAGACCGCCCTGGAGCTGGATGCAGGCGAGCGCCGTCAGGAAGTCGACCGAGCCCTGCGAGTAGACCTTGCCGTCACAGCCGAGCATCGAACCGCTGTTGTAGTACTGCATGTTGACGACGGTGAGGATGTCCTTGATGTTCAGGGCGGTCTGGAAGTAGGAGTTCGACGTGGACTGCATGTCGATGGTCTGCGGGGCCATGGTGATGACCAGGGACGAGCCGGCCTTCGCGGACAGCGAGCGCAGCGCCTGCGACATGTAGGTCGCGTTGAGACCGTTCTCCAGGTCGATGTCGACGCCGTCGAAGCCGTACGTCTGCATCAGGGAGTAGACCGAGTTGGCGAAGTTCGTGGCCGACGTCGAGTCGCTCACCGAGATGGTGCCGTTCTGGCCGCCGATGGAGATGATGACCTTCTTGCCGGCGGCCTGCTTGGCCTTGATGTCGGCCTTGAACTGGTCGACGGTGTAGCCGCCGAGCCCGGCCGAGTCGAGCGTGAAGCTCACGGCGCCCGGCGTGCTGGTGGCGTCGGCGAAGGCGACGGCGATGATGTCGTACTGCGACTGCACGGCGGACAGCTTCTGCACGGTCGCGCCGTTGTTGAAGTTCTGCCAGTAGCCCGTCACGGCGTGCGCGGGCACCGTACCGCCGCCCCCGCCGCCGCCCGACGCGGCCGTCGTCCCGGTGACGGCCGACGACTTGGCCGACTCACCGGCCGAGTTGGTCGCGCTGACCTGGAACGCGTACGAGGTGGAGGCGGTGAGCCCCGAGACGGTCGCGGAGGTTCCGCTCACCGACTGGACCTTGGAGCCGCCCCGGTACACGTTGTAGCCGGTCGCGCCCGACACGGTGTTCCAGGCCAGGGAGACCGACGAGGAGGTCGTGCCGGACACGGCGAGGCCCGCGGGGGTCGCCGGGACCGTCGGGGCCGGGTCGCCGCCACCGCCGCCGTCGGGGCCGAACACCGAGAAGTCGTCGGCGAAGTAGCCGGGCTGTCCGTACCAGCCGTGCGTCCAGACCGTCACGGACGTCGTGGAGGCGCCGGTGCTGAAGGTGTTCGTCAGCTGCGTCCAGGTGGTGTTGGGCGTCCAGGTCGACACGTCCGTCGTCCCCGTGCCGTTCACCCCGAGGTAGGTGTACGACCCCTGGACCCAGGCGCTCAGCGTGTACGTCGAGTTGGGCTTCACGGCGACGGACTGGGAGCACTGGGCGTAGTCCTGCCCCGCGGGTGTGCCCTTCAGGGCGGCCGAGCCGCCGTGCACCGGTGAGGAGATGGTCGCGCCGCTGCCCGCCGAACAGGTCCAGTTGCTCAGACCGGACTCGAAGCCGCCGTTCTTGACGTTGTTGATGTCGGCGGCCTGGGCCTGGCCCGCCAGGCCGGTGAGGGAGAGGACGGACGCGGTGACGACGGCGGCGAGGGCTCCCGCCCATCTCCGTCCGGGCATACGGGTGACGCGGTCCACTGGGTCCTCCAGGGGAGAGGTGGGGGAGGGGAGGGGGAACGGAACGGTGGCCACCGCCGGTGGGTACAAGTTGGTCCAGACCAATCTGGTTGTCAAGACCCACGGCGTTCCCAACACCCTTATGAGAGGCCCCAGTTGTTTTGAGACGGCTTACTCTCCGTTGATCACGCCCGCACCTTCGGTGAGATGATCTCGGAGATTCGGTGTTGAGCGGGCCATGCCGTGGATATGGTGCTGATGCAAGAGGGCGCCACCGTGGCGATCCGTGGCCGTCGAAGGAACGGACCGTGACGCTCTATGGCGACAAAGGGGCGATCTGAGGCGGTGGTTGACCACCTCGCCGCAGCGAACGGGGTGTGTGCAGCGTGCCGACCGCGATAGCCGTCACCAGTCCCGATCTGGTGCTCCCACCGCACGACCGGCAGACCCCGCCGGCGGCCGTCCAGCCGCTCGGCACCCTGGAGGACTCCCTCACCGGGATGCACACGCTCATCGAGCAGCACGGGTACGTCATCTCCCTCTACCCGGCCGGCGCCGAGAGCGCTGTCACCCGGCGGCTGCACACCGTCCGCTCCGTCCTGGAGAGCGACCGCATCGCCCTGCTCGCGATCGACCTGCCGCCGCTCGGAATCGCCCTGCTGGCCCAGCAGTTGCGCCAGCTCTCGGTGTGCGACTTCAGCCCAGGCGTGCTCGCCTCCGCCGCCCGGCTGCTCGCGCACTACATCTACGCCGGCGCCCTGCTCGGATCGGTCTCCAAGCTCGACCGGGTCCCGGTCTCCCTGAAGTCGCACGCCAAGTCATGGGTGCCGGGAGCCCAGTTCGCCGTCCTCGCCAATCCGCGTGCCGAGCTGATCAGGGTCGGCCAGGAGGAGCTGCCAGGCCCGGAGTTCGGGACGCGGCTGCTCTCGGCCGCCGGCCAGCCGCCCTCCGACTGGGTCACCTCCACCCTCGCGCCCGCCTGGCAGGTCCAGGGTGCCGCCACCGTCCCGCTGCCCGGGGATTCGGTCCGCTGGTGGGGGACGAACCGGCTCGTCGAATTCGCCGCAGGGCTGTACGACGTCTCGGTCCTCTACCAGCTCGTCTCCTCCGTCCGGCGGGACGAGTGCCGCTGGTGCGGCCTCGAACTCATCGGTGACCGCTGCGGGTTCTGCGCGGCCCCGCTGTCGCCGCCCTCCGCGCACGAGCTTCCGGTCACCACCGTCCGGGCAGCCTCTCCGGTACGCGCCCTGCCCAGAGGTGCCACCTAGGCCTCCTCGGGCACCTCGCGCACACCGGGCGCGACCGAACAGCGCACCAGCACCACCGCACAGCACCTGCGGAGCCGACCGAACAGAGCACAGGTACGACCGCACAGCGCACCAGGTACGACCGCACAGCACGTCAGGCACGACCGCTCAGCGCACCAGGCACCACCGCCCGACCCCGCCGTCCCCGTAGATCGAGGTTGTCCTGAACATGCTGCATCGTCCCGGAGGTCAGCCCCCGGATCCCCGGCAGGAACGACAGCCCGGTCCCCTTTCCGGTACCGCCCCACGAGGTGAGATTCAGTGAATTCGCGCCAGCGCCGCGGCGTCATCCTGCTGGTCCTCTCGGTCCTGTGCGCCCTCGGCGCCTTCGCCGGAGTCCTCTCGGTGATCCGCGACGTGAACTCCAAGGTCGGCCCGGAGGTCACGGCGTACCGCCTGAAGAGCGACATCGCGCCCTACAAGGAGCTGTCGGCCGACCAGTTCGAGAAGATCTCGATGCCCGAGCGGTGGCTGTCGTCCACCGCCGTCACCGACCTCTCCCGCATCCGCGGCAAGATCGCCGTCACCCAGCTGGAGAAGGGCTCCCTGCTGCAGGCCGACATGATCGTGGAAAAGCCCCGACTGGCCGCCGGGCAGCAGGAGATCGCCATCATGATCGACGCCTCGACCGGTGTCGCCGGCAAGATCGACCCCGGCTCCCGGGTCAACATCTACGCCACCTTCAAGGCCGAGAACGACAAGGGCAGGGACCAGTCCAAGGTGATCGTCGCGAACGCCCGCGTCATCGACGTCGGCAAGCTCACCGCCCTGGAACCCGACCAGTCCAGCTCCGACCGGCGCAACAGCGCCGCCCAGGCCGTCCCGATCACCTTCGCCCTCGGTACCGCCGACGCCCAACGCGTCGCGTTCGCCGAGTCGTTCGCCGAACATGTGCGGCTCGCCCTGGTCGCCGGCGGCTCCGACACGATCGTGGCGCCCGGCGACCGTACGTACACCCTCGACGAGGACAAGTAGGAGGCCGCGCATGAGGTCCATGCCCACGGGGCGGCGCCCAGGGCCGCGTACGAGGCCGACCCCCGCGACCCGGACACGGCCGGCGCCGGGCCCCTGGTCCGGGACGCGGCGGCGGGTCCGCGGGGTGCCGTCGCCCGCCGCGGCACCGGGCACCGGGGCCGGCGCACCGCCCGCCAGCGAGGAGCTTCGCCGATGACCGTCCGTATCCTTCCCGCCGTCGGCGACATCGACTCGGCCCGCTCGCTCACCACTCTGCTGAGCCAGCTCGCCGACATCGAACCCGCCCCGCCCGTACCCGACTCGACCGCCCTCCTCGACACCCTCGCGCACCTCGCCGCCGAGTCCCTCGACGAGCTCCCCGAAGTGGTCCTGGTCCACGAACGCATCGGCCCGGTACCGGCGTTGGACCTGATCCGCGACCTCGTGATGCGCTTCCCGGCCGTCGGCGTCGTCCTCATCACCGCCGACACCAGCACCGGCGTCCTCACCGCCGCCATGGACTCCGGCGCCCGCGGCATCATCGGCCTGCCGCTCGGCTACGACGCCCTCGCCGAACGCGTCCAGGCCGCCGCCGCCTGGTCCGCCGGAATGCGCCGCCACCTGCACAGCGGCGCGCCCGAGCTGTACGCGGGCCCCGGCGGCACGATCGTCACGGTGACCGGAGCGAAGGGCGGCGTCGGCGCGACCGTCACCGCGGTCCAACTCGCCCTCGCCGCGCGGGCGTCCGGCCACAACGTGGCCCTCATCGACCTGGACCTCCAGTCCGGGGACGTGGCCTCGTACCTCGACGTGCAGTTCCGCCGGTCGGTGGCCGACCTGGCGGCCATCACCGACATCAACCCGCGCGTCCTCCAGGACGCCGTGTACACCCACGACAGCGGCATCGCCCTCCTGCTCGCGCCCGCCGAGGGCGAACGGGGCGAGGAGGTCACCGACCGGGTGGCCCGCCAGGTCCTCGGCGCGCTCCGCTCGCGTCACGACGTCGTCGTCGTCGACTGCGGCTCCCAGATGAACTCGGCCACCGCCGCGGCCGTCGAGATGGCCGACCGGGCCCTGCTCCTCGTCACCCCCGACGTCATCGCCGTACGCGCCGCCAAACGCATGGTCCGTATGTGGGACCGTCTCCAGATCCGCAAGGCGGAGGAGACCACCACGGTCGTGAACCGCTTCGCCCGCGGTACGGAGATCCAGCCGTCCCTCGTCGAACGCGTCACCGGAACCAAGGTCGCCCGCTCCGCGGTTCCCGCCGCCTTCAAGGAACTCCAGTCGGTCGTCGACGCGGGCCGGCTCCAGGACCTCGACGCCCGCTCGACCGTCAAGCAGGCGCTGTGGGCACTCGCCGGCGAACTCGGTCTCGTGGTCCCCCAGGAGGGCGGGGCCGGCGGCCGGCGCCGCAAGGCGTCCGCGTCGGACCGGGGCGCGCTCTCGCTCCGCGGCCGGGGCGGCGACCGGGGAGCCGTCACCCTCGAATTCGCCGGGATGTTCCCGCTGCTCCTGGTCGTCATGACGATCCTGTGGCAGTGCGTGCTGTACGGGTACTCGTACTCGCTGGCCGGGAACGCGGCGGACGAGGCGGCCCGGGCGGCAACCGCGGCCCACGCCGTCCACGGCGACGTGCCGGGCGCCTGCGAGGCGGCCGGGAGCCGGCATCTGCCGGGCTCCTGGCAGGACGCGGACATCTCCTGCGTCCCTTCGGGCCCGGTCATGCTGGCCACCGTCGAGGTCGACGTCCCGCTGTTCTTCCCCGGCTTCGACGCGGGCTTCCACGTACGGGGCCAGGCGGGCGCCGCACTGGAGGGGGACGAGGGATGAGGACGTACGTCCGTGCCAGGGCCGGGAGCCGCCCCGCGGGCGGTTCGCGTGCCGCGCGCCGGGTCCGGGACGACCGGGGTGTCTCCATCCTGGAGTTCGTCGGGTTCCTGCCGATCCTGCTGCTCATCGGGATGGCGGTCATCCAGCTCGGGCTCATCGGGTACGGCGCCAACCAGGCCGGCTCCGGGGCGCGGGCCGCGGCGCGGGCCGCCTCGCAGCAGGGCGGCACCCCGGCGGGTGAGGCCGCGGGCCGGGCGGCCGTGAGCGACTGGCTGGACCCGGATGTCCTTCCCGAACGCGGATCCGAACTCACCACGGCGACGGTCACGGTCACGGTCCCCAACCTCATCCCCCTGTTCGACCGGTACACCGTCACCCGCCGCGCCACCATGCCCACCGACGACTGACCGGGAGGAGCCGACACCATGAGCCTGCGTTCCCGTATCGCCGCCCCGGACGAGGGGGGTCCCGCCCGTGAGGACGGGCACCTCGTCGCCGTCTACCGGGCCAAACTCCTCGAAGAGATCGACCTCGCGGAGATGTCCAGCCTGGCGGCGGCCGAACGCCGGGTCCGTCTCGAACGCGTCCTCGGCCACATCATCAGCCGCGAGGGCCCGGTCCTCTCCACCGCCGAACGCTCCCAGCTGATCCGCCGGGTCGTCGACGAGGCACTCGGACTCGGCGTCCTCGAACCGCTCCTCGCCGACGCGTCCATCACCGAGATCATGGTCAACGGCCCGGACTCGATCTTCGTCGAGCGCGCCGGCCGGGTCGAACAACTGCCGCTGCGCTTCGCCTCCAACGAGCAGCTCATGCAGACCATCGAGCGCATCGTCTCGACGGTCAACCGCCGCGTCGACGAGTCCAACCCGATGGTCGACGCCCGTCTGCCCACCGGCGAGCGCGTCAACGTCATCATCCCGCCGCTCGCCCTGACCGGCCCCACCCTGACCATCCGCCGCTTCCCCCGCGCCTACACGCTCCCGGAGCTCATCGGCCTCGGCTCCCTCGACGAACAGACGCTCATGCTGCTCGCCGCCTTCGTCCGGGCCCGCTTCAACGTCATCGTCAGCGGCGGCACCGGCAGCGGCAAGACCACCCTGCTCAACGCGCTCTCCGGCCTGATCCCCTCCCACGAGCGCATCATCACCATCGAGGACTCCGCCGAGCTCCAGCTCCAGCAGGAGCACGTCATCCGCCTCGAATCACGGCCCCCGAACGTGGAGGGCAAGGGCCAGATCACCATCCGTGACCTGGTCCGCAACTCGCTGCGCATGCGCCCCGACCGCATCATCGTCGGCGAGGTCCGCGGCGGCGAGACCCTCGACATGCTCCAGGCCATGTCGACCGGCCACGACGGCTCCCTCGCCACCGTCCACGCGAACTCCGCCGAGGACGCCCTCATGCGCCTCCAGACCCTCGGGTCGATGTCCGAGGTCCAGATCCCCTTCGAGGCGCTCAAGGACCAGATCAACTCCGCCGTCGACGTCGTCGTCCAGCTCTCCCGGCACGCCGACGGCTCCCGCAAGGTCACGGAGGTCGCGCTGCTCGTCTCGCACGGCCGCGAACAGTTCCGCGTCACCCCGGTCACCCGTTTCGTGCCCCGCCCGGTCGGCCCCGACCGTGTCGTACGGGGCCACTTCGAGCACCTTCCTCTGCCGCGCCCGGTCGCGGAGAAGCTGTACGTCGCCAACGAGCCGCCGCCGCCCGCCTTCGGCGTGGCCGAGGCCATCGACGTACTCAACAACACGAGGCAGGCCATCGGATGACGCCCTCCATCACGAAGTGCCCTGCCGCGGGATCCGCCATCACGAAGTCCCCTGCCACGGGATCCCCGACCCCGGGATCCCCCGCATCGTCCGCATCCGTGCGGCCCAGACCCGAGCCCCTCACCCCCAAGCCCCTCACCCCCAAGGCCCTCAGCTCCGAGCCCCTCACCTCCGAAGGGAGGCAGCCGTGAACGACCCCGCGCTCCTCGCCCTCGGCGGGACGATCCTCGGCGGCACGCTCGCCGTCGCGGGCGTGCACACCTACGCCTCCGGCCGCGCCCAGCGCCGCGACCTCCTCGACCGGCTCTCCGGCGGCGGCGTCCCGCACACGGCGGACGGCCGGGCACGCCACTTCGCGGGCGTCGACCGCAGGCTGCGCCGCACCCGCCTCGGCCGCACCATCCACCTGCGCCTGACGGCCACCGGACTCGATCTCACGGCGGGGGAGTTCTTCACCTACGTCACCGCCGTGGTCGTCGCCCTGTGGCTGATCGCCGCCGCGACCCTGGCCCCCTTCTTCGGCCCGATCGCCGCCCTGCTCGGCGTGTGGAGCGCGGGCATCTTCCTCAACTGGCAGCGTCAGAAACGCATCGAGGCGTTCATCAACCAACTCCCCGACGTGGCACGCCTGCTGGCGAACGCGACGGCGGCCGGCCTCGCCCTGCGCACGGCGCTCGCCATGGCGGCGGAAGAGCTTGAGGCCCCGGCGGGCGAGGAACTCGCGCACGTGGCGGATCAGTTGATGCTGGGCCGCACCATCGACGACGCCCTCGGGGAACTCTCCGAGCGGCTGCCCTCCCGCGAGCTGATCGTCCTCGTCACCACCCTCGTCCTGGCCAACAAGGCGGGCGGCTCCGTCGTCAGCTCCCTGCGCAACCTCACCCAGACCCTGGAGGACCGCAAGGAGACCCGCCGCGAGGTCCGCACGATGCTCTCCGAGGTCAACGCGACCGCCTTCACGGTCCCCTTCCTCGGCATCGGCTCCCTGGTGCTGATCAACTCCTCGAACGAGGGAGCCCTCGCCCGCGTCACCGGCTCCCCGCTCGGCCAGGGCCTCGTCCTGCTCGCCCTCGGCCTCTACACCGTGGGCTTCTTCGTCATCCGCCGCCTCGGCAAGATCGAAGTATGAGGGAGGGATCACGTTGCCGCCGCTGCTGCTCGCCGTCCTGATGGGCGCGGCCGTCGCGGGCGTCCTCCTGGGCGTCCGGATGATCCGCTCCGAGGTCAAACTCCCCAGCGACCTCCAGCTCGCCCTGGAGGTCGGCGGCACCCGTGTCTCGGCCGCGGACTCGGCCGTCGACCGACTCGGCATGCGCTTCGCGCCGACGGTCCTGCGACTGATGGGGCCCCGGCGCGTGGACGCCAAACGCCGGCGCATCGACATGGCCGGCAACCCCGGCGGTCTGACCCTGAACCGCTACGCGGCCCGCCGCGCGGTGTACGGGGTCTTCGGCGTCGTCCTCGGTCTGGTCTTCCTCTCCAACGGCCAGCTCCTCTTCGCCGTGCTCACACTGGCCTTCGGGCTGGTCGCCGCGGACGCCCTCATCTGGCAGGCCGTCCGGGAGCGCAAGGAGGTCATCGACCGCACCCTGCCCGACTTCCTCGACGTCCTCGCGGTCGTCGTCTCCGCGGGCCTCGGCTTCCGCCAGGCCCTGGACCGCGTCGCGGAGAAGTACGAGGGACCCTGGGCGGACGAACTGCGCATCACCCTGCGCCAGATGGACATGGGCGTCAGCCGTCGCCAGGCCTTCGACGAACTCCGCAGGCGCAACTCCTCCGAGCAGGTGGCCCAGTTCGTCTCGGCACTCCAGCAGGGCGAGGAACTCGGCTCCCCGATCGCCGAGACCCTCATCCAGCTCGCCACCGACATGCGCCGCACGGACGCCCAGAACGCCCGCCGCCGCGCCGCGAAGACCATCCCCAAGGCCACCATGGTCACGCTGGTGTTCATGCTCCCGGCGACGATGATCCTCATCGCGACGGGCATGTTCCTGGGCTCGGGCACCGACTTCGGCTCGATCCTGGGGCGCTGATGAAGAGCCTCCCCGGCGGCCGGGGCCACACGGTCCGCGCTCGGCTGCGCCGGCCCCTCCGGCTCGCGCGAAGCCGTGCGCGCCGGTCCCTTCGGCTCGCACGCTCCCGCGAACAACGGGGCACCGGCTACCTCGCGGACGACGCCCCCGCACCCGGCGGCATCCGCCTCCAGCTCAACGCCCTCCAGGCCCTGTGCCGTCAGGCCTTCGCCGTCCGCCTCGCGGCCATCGCGGTCGGTGCCCCCTTCGCGATGACGAACGCGACGGGCGGCCTCCTGCGCTACGCGGTCCTCGCCGCCGCCGTCCTCGGCGTCATGGGCTCCTACGCGATGCTCCGGGACTGGGACCGCTTCGGCCCCCGCCTCCTCGCCCACCCGACCCTGATGGGCCTGGACCTCACCTTCGGCGCGGTCCTGCTCCTCACCGCGTCCCCGGCCTCCCCCCTCGCCTACGCCACGGTCTGCACCCCGCTGCTGTCGGGCCTGCTCTACGGCTGGCGCGGCGCGGGCGTCTTCACCGGGTTCCAGCTCACCGTGCTGCTCATGGTGTTCAGGGCCTGGGAGCACCGGCCGGGAGCGGGCTCCAACACCCTGCTCATCGCGGGCTTCTGCGTCGGTGCCGGCATCATCGGAGTCACCCTGCGCAATCTGCTGTTCCGCTTCGGCACGGCCGGCCAGGCCCTGGCCGAGGCGACCAGCCGGCTCGCCGTCGCGGAGGCTGTGGAGTCCGAACGGGCCCGGCTGGCACGCGAGATGCACGACTCCGTGGCCAAGACGCTGTACGGTCTCGCGCTGGCCGCGGAGGCGCTGGCCGCCTCCTCGGAGGGCGCGGACCCCCGGACGCTCAAACGGCAGGCGACCGTCGTGGCGGACGCCGCGCGCCTCGCCGCGGCCGAGTCCCGCACCCTCCTGTCGGACCTGCGGAGGCACACCGACCTGACCGACCCGGACGTCGACCTTCTCCCCGAACTCGGCCGCATGAGCGCCGACTTCGAGGGCCGCACCGGGCTCGCCGGGGCCGTACGGCACCGGGGCGCCGCCGCCGTCCTGCCCAGCGCCGCCGCCCACCACGTCCTCGCGATCGTGTCCGAGGCGCTGGAGAACGCCCACCGTCACGCGGGCGCGAACGCGGTGACGATCGAACTCGACGTTTCGCACAGGGAGTTCGCGTTGCTCGTCCGGGACGACGGCGTGGGCCTCCCGGCGCCGGCGACCCCCGCCGCGCTCGCCGCCTGGACGAGATCCGGCCATTTCGGCCTGCTCGGCATGACGGAACGGGCCGCGTGTGCCGGCGGCCACATCAGGCTGGACCGGCCCCTCGGCGGGGGCACCGAGGTCCGGCTGACCCTGCCGCTCTCGACGGCCGCCCTTCCCGCTCCCCCCACTTCCCAAGAGGAGGCCGCACATGTCTGACCAGGCACTTTCCGGCCCGTCCCTGCGTGTCCTCGTGGCCGACGACAACCCGGTCGTCCGGGCCGGTCTGACAGCGCTGCTGGACGCGCACCCCGACATCGCGGTCGTCGCGGCGGCGCGGGACGGCGCGGAGGCACTGGACCGCGCCGCTCTTCTCGTCCCGGACGTGGTCCTTCTCGACGTGCGGATGCCCGGCACGGACGGCCTCACCGCGCTGCCCGAACTGTGCGCGATCGCCCCGGTGATGATGCTGACGTACAGCCGCGAACCCGAGGTCGTGGCGGAAGCCCTGCGCAAAGGCGCGTCCGGCTATCTCGTCCATGGCGAGTTCACGGCGGCCGAACTGATCGCCGCCGTACGGGAAGTGCGTCACGGACGCCCGGCTGTCCCGGATTCACTCGGAGTTTCGTACCAACCGCACGTATTCTCTTCGCATCTGCAATCTGCTGTGGCACAGTCGTCGGAGGCTCGGCCCTTGCCGGCGGCGGGACTTCACCGGCATGCCGACCATCAGTCCGAGTTCGGCCTGAGTTCAAGGGAGGTGGAGGTGATGGACCTCATCGCGGCCGGTATGAACAACCGCCAGATCGCCGCCACCTGCTTCATCGCGGAGAAGACCGTCAAGAATCACATCAATCGCATCTTCGCGAAGCTGCACAGTTCCTCGCGGAGCGAAGCGATCGCCCACTGGCTGGGTACGACCCACGAGGGGTGGGGCCGATGATTCCGCCCCGCGTCGCCCACCAGCGAAGTTGGGCCCCTGGGCCCACTCGCGGTAGGCGACTTCTCACGTACGGTGCTCGGGTCGTTAGTGGCGTCGGCAGGGAGGGCAGTCCTGATGAACAGGTTCACCGCATGGACCCGAACGGTGATCTCCCGGACGCGGGGCGCCCACCGGGACGCGGGCGCGGGGTTCGTGGAGTACGCGGGCCTGATGATCATCATCGCGGGGATCTTCACGTTGATCGACCAGATCGGCCTGGACGGGTTGATCTCCGGCGCGATCCGGAACGCGGTCACCCAGGTCACTGGAGGCTGACCCTTTCGATCCGCGGCGATCGCGGGCAGACCCTCCCCATCTACATCTGGCTGACGGGGATCCTGCTCTTCGCCGCGTTCGCCTTCTTCGTTTTCGCTCAAGCAGCGTCCGCCCGCAATGGAGCTCAATCCGCGGCGGACGCTGCGGCGTTGGCGGCCGCGCAGGACTCTCGCGACGAGCTCGTGGACGGGCTGATGGGAGCCATCGGCACGGACGACCACTGGCTGGACTGGCTGAACGGCGACAAGTTCCATGGCGCAGGGGCGTCCGCCGCCGCCGACCGGCTGGCCGCCGAGAACGACTCGACGGTATTGGGCGGGGCCCAACCCGCCGTCGTGAACGGATTTCCCGGCTATCACGTGGAGATCGAGACCCGTTACACGGTCGGACGCTCGATCATCCCGGGCACGGAGGCCCGGCACGCCAAGGCTCAGGCGACGGCGGTCATCGAGCCGCGCTGCACGTTCGCCACTGACGCGGATCCCACGAAGCTCGTGCAGTTGGACTGCGACGGGGATCCCGTGGACATCGATCCTGAAGACTTCGATTCGGACGACCTCCCCGACGCGTCCGTGCTGTTCTCTGTGCATCTGGCCGAGTGAGAGGAAGCCGTACCGATGGATCTCCGGCACACCATGAAGGGCCGCAGGGCCATGGCCGCGGTGGCGGTCAGCACCGGATTGCTCCTCACGGTGTCCGGGTGCGGCGCCGGAGACGGCGGAGACAAGCCGAAGGGCGGTTCGTCCTCCTCCCAGTCCGACAAGGGGGGCGGCGACGATGCGAATCAGGCGTCGCCGACAGCGAGCCAGGACCAGATACTGGCCGAGGTCAAGGGCGACGACGTGACGCTCACGATCACCTCGGCCGTGCGGGACCAAGGTGGATTCGTGACCGTCAGCGGAACGGTGACCAACGGTGGCGGTCAGTTCTGGGTTGCCGCGAACTGGCGTGGGGACGAACGCGAGTTGAGCCGGAACGGCGCCTCGATGGCCGGAGCCGCCTTGACCGACAGCAAGGGCAAGAAGAAGTACCTGGTCCTGCGGGACACGCAAGGACGCTGCCTGTGCACCAAGTTCGACGGCGGCGGCGTGGACGCCGGCAAGTCGGCGGACTGGTTCGCCCAGTTCCCCGCTCCCCCCGCCGCGACCACCGCCGTCGACTTCCAGGTCGGCTCCATGCCACCCGCCTCCATCGAGATCTCCGAGGGCTGACCCATGGCCCTCCCGCCCCGTGCCGCCGCGACCACGTTCACGGCCCTCGCCGTGCTGATCACCCTCGGCCTGCCGGGTCCCGCGTACGCGGACGACGGTGACCCCAGTGCCCCGCCCGGCAGCGTCACCACCTCCCCGCCCCCCGACGTCGACGCCAACAGCCCGGGGCTCAAGCTCGCCGACGGCGCGACCCTGGCGCCCGCCAAGGTGCTGGACATCAAGTCGGTCGTGGAGGACCTGGGCGGCGAGGAGCGCCGGGAGGACACCAACTCGGACGTGACGTTCGCGCTCCAGGCGGAGGTCCTCTTCCCCAAGGACAGCTCCAAGCTCAACCCGGACTCCCAGTCCCGTATCCAGGCCATCGCGGACGAGATCAAGGCCCAGCACGCGACGACCGTCCGCGTCTTCGGGTTCACCGACAACCTCGGCTCGTACGCGCACGGTCTGACCCTCTCCAAGAAGCGCGCGGAAGAGGTGCACGACCGGCTGGCCGCCGCGCTCGGTTCCTCGGAGGCGGACATCACCTTCGAGGTGCGGGGCTACAGCGAGGACTACCCGATCGCCGACAACACCTCGGAACAGGGCCGCCGCAAGAACCGCCGGGTGGAGGTGACCTTCCCGAGGGGCGCCGCCGACGGGAACAGCGCCTGACGCGCGCGTCACCTTCTCCCGGGCCCGGCCTCCTGGCAGCATGCCCCCGACGAACGGGTCGCGCACGAGGTCGATGGAGTCCGCCATGAGGAAGATCGTGTTGATGATGTCGGTGTCCCTCGACGGATACATCGAGGGCCCGAACCGCGAGATCGACTGGCACCGGGTGGACGCCGAACTGCACCAGCACTTCAACGACCTGATCAGAGGGTTCGGAGCCCTGATGTCCGGACGGCTGACCTACGAGCTGATGGCCGCGTACTGGCCGACGGCCGACAAGGACCCGGACATCAGCCCGGAGATGGCCGAGTTCGCCGGGATCTGGCGGAACATTCCCAAGGTGGTGTTCTCGCGGACGCTGGAGCGCGGCACGGGACACACCACGGTCGTACGGGAAGTCGTGCCCGAGGAGATCCTGGAGCTGAAGGCGCAGGAGGGCGGCGACCTCGCGCTCGGCGGCGCCGATGTCGCCGCCGAGTTCCTGCGGCTGGGCCTCGTGGACGAGATCAGGCTGTACGTGCACCCCGTCCTCCTCGGGGTCGGCAAGCCGCTGTTCCCGGAGTCCGAGGCGCCGACCGACCTCCGCCTCATCGAGACGCGGACCTTCGGCAACGGCGTCGCCCTCCTGCGCTACGAGCGCGACACCGCCGCGGGCACGGGTGATGCCCCGGGGACGGCCGGTACCGAAGACGCGTGAACGGCTGAGTCCGGTGGGTCGGCCGGGTCGCCTGGGTAGGAAGCCGTCATGACCTCACTCGGTGTCGTGTTCCGGCCCCAACTGCCCCCCGAGCGGCTGCGCGCCATGGCGCGCGAGGCGGAGGAGGCGGGACTCGAGGAACTGTGGCTGTGGGAGGACTGTTTCCTCGAAGGGGGCATCTCCGCCGCCGCGGCGGCGCTCGCCTGGACCGAGCGTCTGCGGGTGGGAGTGGGACTGTTGCCCGTCCCGCTGCGGAACGTCGCCGTCACGGCGATGGAGGCCGCCACCCTGCACCGGCTGTTCCCCGGCCGGGCCGTCGTCGCGGTCGGCCACGGCGTCCAGGACTGGATGGGACAGGTCGGGGCGCGGGCCGAGTCGCCCATGACGTTGCTGCGCGAGCATCTCGACGCGCTGCGCGCCCTGCTGCGCGGCGAGCGCGTGACCACCCGGGGGCGGTACGTGAGACTCGACGGAGTCGCCCTCGACTGGCCGCCCGCCGACGCGCCCGAGATCCTCACCGGCGCCACCGGGCCCCGTACGCTCCGCCTGGCCGGTGAGGCCGCCGACGGCACGGTCCTCACGGCCTCCACCACCGTCGACGGGGTGCGGCGGGCCCGCCGGCTCATCGAGGAGGGGCGGCAGAGGGCCGGCCGGACGCGGGGTCACCACCGGGTCGTCGTCTATCTGCGCACCGCCACCGGGGCGGACGCCGGTGCCCGGCTGCGCGCCGAGACCGAGGCCGAGGGCGGGAGCGCCGTCCCGGACCTCGGGGTCGCGGGCGACGCGGACGCCGTCGCCGCCGTCGTCCGGCGTCTCGTGGACGCCGGCGCCGACACGGTGGTCCTCCAGCCCACCGCCGACGAGCCGGACCCCGAGGGCTTCGTCCGCTTCGCGGCCGGACAGGTGCGCCCGCTGGTCCCCTGATCCGCAGGCCCGCGGGGCATGATCCACGCCCGCCCGAGCAGATTGACCGAAAACCCCCCAATGGGGGCCGCTCGGTGGGAGATGTCCGTCCGGACGGCGGGCGGCGGAACGGGGTGCGGCGCGCCCCGTGCGGGAGATCCGCACGGGGTTTCCACATCGTTATCGATCGGCTGTCGCCAGGAATGTTTGGCTGACGTAAGTTCAGACCAAGGTAATTCGCGTCAGCAAAGCTGCGCGTGTGGCACCGCGCAGAGGAGGGGGCTGCGCGGTGCTGCCCTTCCGGTGACGTGACGTCAGCCGTGCCGGACCGTGATCCGCACCCCGCGCCGCACGCCCCATCGTTCCATCGACCCGGCCTCCGCCTCCAGGACCTGCCGGGCCCGGGGTCGCGGCAGTCCCAGCCGGCCCGGACGCATCGTGCGCACCGCCAGGACCCGCGACGACCGGTCCAGATAGGCGACGTCGATCGCGAACCGCATCCCCAGGGTGTGCACCGAGTTCGCCGGTGTGAGCAGCAGCGCGCCCTCGATCCCCTGGCGTCCGAGCAGCCCCCGCCGTCGGGCGCGTGCCGTGGCGGCGAGTTCCAGGGGGACCGGCTCGGGCGTCCCGTCCGTCGTGAACGTGGTCATGGGGGCGAAGGTAGCGGGGGAGTCAAGCGCGAGGCCGCCACGCGGATCACCCACCCGGAGTACGGACGGCCTCGGCGGCGCCACGCCCCGAGAGTGGTCATGGACCCCTTGGATCTCTGCCGATCCTTCACGATTCCCTTTGAATCAGCCATGATTCAGCCATGATCGCACCCGGAATCGATGGTTCCGCGCTCATCGTGGCGTTGCCGGGCGACTCCGGAGAGTAGTTGTGGCACGCGGATGCACGCAGCATCACTTACGAAGGGTTATGGTGGAAACCCCCCCTCGGGCCGGTCCGTCTCCCCCCCCACGGACCGGCCCGTTTTTTGTGCCCGCGACGGCCCGCCCGGCAGGCGCCCCCGTGCGCCCCCCGGAGGGGCCACCCCGCGCGGCCCGGGATCACGGTGACTCAGTGGCGTTGGGCCCAGATGTTCGTGCCCTGGGTCGACACCGCGAACGTGTCGATCTCCTTCAGCTCCTCGTCCGTGAGCTCCGGGGCCGCCAGCGCCGCCAGGTTCTCCTCCAGCTGCCGCACACTGGACGCCCCGATGAGGGCGGAGGTCATCCGCTGGTCGCGCAGCACCCAGGTGAGCGCGAGCTGGGCGAGCGACTGGCCCCGCCGGGCCGCGATGTCGTTCAGCCCGTTCAGCCGGCGCACGACCTCGTCGCTCAGCAGGCCCGGGTCCAGCGACTTGCCCTGGGTGGCGCGCGAGCCCTCCGGGATGCCCTGGAGGTACTTGCCCGTCAGCAGACCCTGCGCGAGCGGCGCGAAGGAGATGCAGCCCATGCCGGCCGCCTCCAGCGTGTCGAGCAGACCGTCGTCCTCGGTCCAGCGGTTGAGCATCGAGTACGAGGGCTGGTGGATGAGCGGACGGACGCCCATGCCGGTCAGGATCCTGGCCGCCTCCGCCGTCTGCTCGCTGCTGTACGAGGAGACCCCGACGTACAGCGCCTTGCCCTGCTGGACGGCGGACGCGAGCGCGCCCATCGTCTCCTCCAGCGGGGTGTCCGGGTCGAAGCGGTGGGAGTAGAAGATGTCGACGTGGTCGACGCCCATCCGTCGCAGCGAGGCGTCCAGGGAGGACAGCAGATACTTGCGGGAGCCCCACTCGCCGTAGGGGCCGGGGTGCATGAGGTAGCCCGCCTTGGTCGAGATGACCAGCTCGTCCCGGTACGGGGCGAAGTCCTCCTTCAGCAGCTTGCCGAAGTTCAGCTCCGCCGAGCCCTCCGGCGGTCCGTAGTTGTTGGCGAGGTCGAAGTGGGTGACGCCGAGGTCGAAGGCGCGGCGCAGGATCGCGCGCTGGGAGTCCAGCGCGCGGTCGTCGCCGAAGTTGTGCCACAGGCCGAGCGAGACCGCGGGCAGTTTGAGGCCACTGCGGCCCGTACGCCGGTATTCCATCGAGTCGTACCGCTCCGTTGCGGCCCGGTACAGAGTGGGGTCGTTCATGGGGACGAACCTATGCCAGGGTGCACAGGCCCCTCGGCAGCCCTCGCGTTTCGCAGGGGTAGGCTTCGCCCCGGGGGACCGCCATATGGACAGGAACTGTGCTCGCACGCGGCTGTCCGATCCGCACGGAGGGGCTGACAACACGTGACCTTGCGCGACAACCTGCGCCGTCTGCTGGTCAGGTTCTATGCACGCAGGGTGGAAGGCCACCTCGACCACGACCAGGTGCCCAAGCACATCGGGGTCATCATGGACGGCAATCGCCGCTGGGCGAAGGCCGCGGGCTCCACCACCGCCCAGGGACACCGGGCCGGAGCGGACAAGATCGGGGAATTCCTCGGCTGGTGCTCCGAGACCGATGTCGAGGTCGTCACCCTGTGGCTGCTGTCCACCGACAACTTCGACCGCCCGCAGGAGGAGCTCGGTCCGCTCCTCGGCATCATCGAGGGCGTCGTCCGCACGCTGGCGGCCGACGGCCGCTGGCGGGTGCACCACGTCGGGACGCGGGACATCCTGCCCTCCCCGATGCAGTCGGCCCTCAAGGAGGCCGAGGAGGCCACCGCCCACGTCGAGGGGATAGTCGTCAACGTCGCCATCGGCTACGGCGGCCGGCAGGAGATCGCCGACGCCGTGCGCTCGATGATCCTCGACGCGGCCGACAAGGGGACCTCGATGGAGGACCTCGCGGACCGCGTCGACGTCGACCTGATCGGCAAGCACCTCTACACCGGTGCCCAGCCCGATCCGGACCTGGTGATTCGCACCAGCGGTGAGCAGCGGCTGTCCGGATTCATGCTCTGGCAGACCGCCCACTCCGAGTACTACTTCTGCGAAGTCTTCTGGCCGGCCTTCCGGAAAGTCGACTTCCTGCGCGCCCTGCGCGACTACGCGGCGCGACACCGCCGTTACGGAGGCTGAACCGCCGGGTGTCCCGCGTCGTCCGGGACACCCGGGAGGGACACCCGTCATCGGGAGTTAACGAACGCGCCGTCATATGCCCTGGCATGGCTTGGCTCGTTCGAGGGCATAAGCCTGGCAGGTCGACGCCCGAACCACGGGTGTCGTATCTCAGCGGACGGCACGGGGCCGTCCGCCCGGGAGGCCCTTTGCACCAGCCCGATCGTGCGGTCAGCACGGACGAAGCGGAGGGCCGGTTCCCGGCCCGTGCATCGGTGCCGGAAACCGGTCCAGATCTCCTTCGTCGCTCCCCGACCTCATCCGAGGGGGTACGTCCTTCCGTGGTGACCAGCACAAAGCGCCGCACGCCTGACCGGCGCACCTATGTTCTCGACACCAGCGTCCTGCTGGCCGATCCCAACGCCCTGAGCCGCTTCGACGAGCATGAAGTGGTGCTCCCGATCGTCGTGGTCACGGAGCTGGAGGCCAAGCGGCACCATCCCGAACTCGGCTACTTCGCCCGGCAGGCGCTGCGCCTGCTCGACGAGTTCCGGGTCCGGCACGGCCGCCTCGACTCCCCGATTCCCGTCGGGGACCTCGGCGGGACGGTACGCGTCGAGCTCAATCACTCGGACCCCAGCGTCCTGCCCAGCGGGTACCGCCTGGGGGACAACGACTCCCGTATCCTCGCGGTCGCCCGCAACCTCCAGGCCGAGGGATACGACGTCACCGTCGTCTCGAAGGACCTGCCGCTGAGGATCAAGGCGTCCTCCGTGGGTCTCCTCGCCGAGGAGTACCGCGCGGAACTCGCCATCACGGGCTCCTCCGGCTGGACCGGAATGTCCGAACTGAACCTGGCCGGCGAACAGGTGGACATCCTCTTCGAAGAGGGACACGTCCATGTCCCCGAGGCGGCCCGCCTGCCCGTGCACACGGGGCTGACGATCCAGTCGGAGCGCGGCAAGGCCCTCGGCCGTGTCACCGCCGACGGCGACGTCCGGCTCGTACGCGGCGACCGGGAGGCGTTCGGCATCAAGGGCCGCAGTGCCGAGCAGCGCATCGCGCTCGATCTGCTGCTCGACCCGGACATCGGGATCGTGTCGATGGGCGGCCGGGCCGGCACCGGCAAGTCCGCGCTCGCGCTGTGCGCGGGCCTGGAGGCCGTCCTCGAACGCCGCCAGCACCAGAAGGTGATGGTCTTCCGGCCGCTGTACGCGGTGGGCGGGCAGGAGCTCGGCTATCTGCCCGGCTCCGAGTCCGAGAAGATGAGCCCCTGGGCCCAGGCGGTCTTCGACACGCTCTCCGCGGTCACCAGCCGCGACGTCATCGAGGAGGTCACCGCGCGCGGCATGCTGGAGGTCCTGCCGCTCACGCACATCCGCGGCCGCTCGCTCCACGACGCGTTCGTGATCGTGGACGAGGCCCAGTCCCTGGAGCGGAACGTCCTGTTGACCGTTCTGTCCCGGATCGGCGCCAATTCACGGGTCGTTCTGACCCATGACGTGGCACAAAGGGACAATCTGCGCGTCGGGCGCTATGACGGAGTGGTCGCCGTCGTAGAGAAGTTGAAGGGCCATCCGCTCTTCGCGCACGTCACGCTGAATCGTTCCGAGAGGTCCCAGATTGCGGCACTCGTGACCGAAATGCTGGAGGACGGGCAGATCTGATCCCGGCTGTCCCACCTGGCCAAAGGGTGGTGCATGCACGCTGGTTGGCGCCGTCCGGCAAAGGCGAAGAGCCTAGCCGGGCGGCGCCTTGCTGCGCTGGGGTTTCCAGGAAACAGCTGAGGCAAACGGGGTGTGAGCTTTCACACGCGACGCGGAATTGCCGTGCGGAGTCGGGTTACGGCTAGAGTCTCATTCCTGTCAGGCCCCGCATACGACACAGCTGTATCCCCAGCGGTACGGCAACACCGGAACCTCAGAACTCCATAGAGCCGTCGTATGCCGCCCGCGCACCACGCGGCGCTCCCCCAGCGGGAGTTGCCCACCGGGCCCGTGTCTCCCCGTGACCCCGCAGTTGGGAGGCCAGCGCCGAGGGGCACGATTGCGTCCGCGAGGGTCACCTAAACGGGCGATGCTGGAAGGAAACCGTGTGAGCCGGATTTCGGTCCGGGGATTCGCAGTGGCTTCGGCCACCGCGGTCACCGCCGTCGGAAGCGTGGTCGGAGTTGCCTCGGGCAGCGTCGCCCAGCCCTCGAACGATGCCGAGGCGACGGCGAGCGACTCGACTCTCCTCGCTGACATACCTGCGGGCCAGCAGGCCCAGGTGCAGACCGCGTCCCTGACGCAGCAGGCCGACGCCCAGGCCATCGCCGCCGACGCGAGCGCCAAGAAGGACGCGGAGGCAGCCGCCCGCAAGCAGGCGGCCGACGACGCTGTCGCGAAGCAGAAGGCCGCGGCCAAGGCCGAGAAGGAAGCCAAGGAGCGCAAGGAAGCGGAGGAAGCGGCCAGCCGCTCCGCGACGCGCGACTCCTCCAGCTTCTCGGTCCAGTCCTCGTACACCGTCGCCCAGATCCAGGCGATGGCGGCGCAGATGGTGCCGAGCGGTCAGTTCCAGTGCTTCAGCAACATCGTGAACCACGAGTCGAGCTGGAACTACCACGCCGTCAACGCCTCGTCGGGTGCCTACGGTCTCTTCCAGGCCCTGCCCGCGGGCAAGTACGCGTCCGCCGGGTCCGACTGGCAGACCAATCCGGCCACCCAGATCAAGTGGGGCCTGAACTACATGAACGGCCGCTACGGCAGCCCCTGTGAGGCATGGTCGTTCTGGCAGGCCAACCACTGGTACTGAGTTCCACGCCCTACGCCGGCGGCTCAACCTTGCGAAGCCCCTCCCCGTCCTAGGGGGAGGGGCTTCGGCCATGTACGGTCGGACCCGACGACTCCAGGGGGAGTGGTGGGGAGCGGCGGGGGAAGAGGACGCATCATGTCGCGTGTACCAGGATGGCTCGGCCGGATCGGCGCCGGACTCACCGAGCTCGGTGAGCGGCTGGACGAGCGCCGCGCCGAGGTGGAGTTGGAGACGCAGGGCCCCCTCGACGGCGAGGACGGCCGCGACGGGCCCGCCCCCCTCGACGCACCCGGCACCCTCCCGAGAGACCCCGTGACCTCCGGGCTCTCCGACGAACCGCCGGCGGACGCCGACGCCTCCGCGCTCCCGGTCCAGCGCCCCTCCGAGGAGAAGGCCGCGGCGTCCGTCCACGCACCGCCGCCCCACCACCGTCCCGACCCCGCCTTCGCCGTGCCGTGGGGCGTGCGTGTCGCCGCCGAGGCCGGCTGGCGGCTGCTCATCCTCGCGGGCACCGTCTGGGTGCTGATGCGGGTCATCAGCGCCGTCCAGCTCGTCGTACTCGCCTTCGTGGCCGCGCTGCTCATCACCGCGCTGCTCCAGCCCACGGTGGCCCGGCTGACCCGCTTCGGGGTGCCGCGCGGGCTCGCCACCGCGCTCACCGCGATCCTCGGCTTCGTCATCATGGGGCTGGTCGGCTGGTTCGTGGTCTGGCAGGTCCAGGAGAACATCGACAACCTCTCCAACCAGATCCAGGACGGCATCGACGAGCTGCGCAAGTGGCTCCTCAAGGGCCCGTTCCATGTGACGGACAAGCAGATCAACGAGATCGCGAAGAACCTCCGCGAGGCGATCGGCGCGAACACGGACCAGATCACGTCGGCGGGCCTCCAGGGCGTGACGGTGATCGTCGAGGCGCTGACGGGCATCCTGCTCACGATGTTCTCGACCCTCTTCCTGCTCTACGACGGCAAGCGGATCTGGGAGTGGTCGCTCAAGCTCGTCCCGGCCGCCGCCCGGACCGGGGTCGCGGGCGCGGGCCCGCGCGCGTGGCGCACGCTCACCGCCTACGTCCGCGGCACGGTGATCGTCGCCCTGATCGACGCGATCTTCATCGGCCTGGGCATCTATATCCTCAAGGTCCCGATGGCCGTGCCGCTCGCCGTCTTCATCTTCCTCGGCGCGTTCATCCCGCTGGTGGGCGCGGTGATCTCCGGGGCGCTGGCCGTGGTGGTCGCGCTGGTGACCCAGGGCGTCTTCGCCGCCGTCATGACACTCATCGTGGTCCTCGCCGTCCAGCAGATCGAGGGCCACATCCTCCAGCCCTTCATCCTGGGCCGCGCGGTCCGCGTCCATCCCCTCGCGGTGGTCCTGTCGGTCGCCGCCGGAGGCATGATCGCGGGCATCGGCGGAGCGGTCGTCGCGGTCCCGCTGGTCGCGGTGACCAACACGGTGGTCGTGTACCTGCGGTCGTACGCCGCCGAAGCGGATCTGCGCCACGCCCCCGAGCCGCGCGGAGCCACCGCGGTCGACGCGTCCCCGGCCCACCGGCTGACGCCGTAGCGGCGGCCCCGCGCAGCAGAACGCCCAAGGCCCCGCCCGGCGTGAACGCACAGGCCCCGCCCGGCGTGAACGCACAGGCCCCGCCCGGCGTGAACGCACAAGGCCCGCCCGGTGTGAACGCGCCGGGCCCCGCCCATCGTGAACGCACAGGGCCCCGCCCACCGTGAAGGTGGGCGGGGCCCTGAGAGTTCGAGCGGGTTGCAAGCCGCTCGGGCGCGCGAGGACTACTCGGCGAGGACCGCCTCGGCGTCCAGCGTGGCGGCGACGGCCTGGAGCACGGCCGCGATCTTGAACGCCTCCTGGATCGTCTCCCGGTCGACGCCCGCCTTGCGGAGCACCTGCTCGTGGGAGTCGAGGCACTGCCCGCAGCCGTTGATCGCGGAGACGGCGAGCGACCACAGCTCGAAGTCGACCTTCTCCACACCCGGGTTGCCGATGACGTTCATCCGCAGACCGGCCCGCATCGTCCCGTACTCCGGGTCGGACAGCAGGTGCCGCGTCCGGTAGAAGACGTTGTTCATCGCCATGATCGCGGCGGCCGACTTGGCGGCCGTGTACGCCTCGGGCGACAGCCGGTCCTTCGCCTCGGGCTCCAGCTCACGCAGGACGCGCGGGGAGCGCGAGGCGATGGCGCAGGCCAGCACCGTGCCCCAGAGCTGCTGCTGCGGGAGGTCGCTGTTGCCGATCACCGAACCGAGGTTCAGGCGCAGGTCCTTGGCGTAGTCCGGTATGGCGGACTTCAGTTCGTCGAGAGCCATGGAAGGTCACTCACCGGCCAGCAGGGCGACCGGGTCGAGGGTGGTCTCGCCCTTGGTCCAGTTGCACGGGCAGAGCTCGTCCGTCTGGAGAGCGTCCAGGACCCGCAGGACCTCCTTGGGGTTACGGCCGACGGAGCCGGCGGTCACCATGGAGAACTGGATCTCGTTGTTCTGGTCGACGATGAAGACGGCGCGCTTGGCGAAGCCGTCCTCGCCCTCGATGCCGAGGTCGCGCATGAGCTCGTGCTTCGAGTCGGCCATCATCGGGAAGGGCAGGTCACGCAGGTCGTCGTGGTCCTTGCGCCAGGCGTGGTGCACGAACTCGGAGTCGCCGGAGAAGCCCAGCACCTGCGCGTCACGGTCGGCGAACTCGTCGTTCAGCTTGCCGAAGGCCGCGATCTCGGTGGGGCACACGAAGGTGAAGTCCTTGGGCCACGCGAAGACGATCTTCCACTTGCCCTCGTAGGTCTTGTGGTCGATCTGCGCGAACTCCTGGCCCTTCTCCAGCGAGACACAGGCGGTCAGGTCGAAGGTGGGGAACTGGTCACCGACAGTGAGCACAAACTCTCCTAGCAGCAAAGGGCAGCCCTTTTTGGGGGCGTTTCCCTAAGGGGGTGGACGACCTCGATCGTGGCACAGGCAGCATTGATTCGGGAAATAGCTACACTTGGTCGTGTTGATCGAGTACGGCTATCAGTGACGTCCGGTGAACCCAGCCGGAACGAGAGGCGAGGCCATGGCGAGCCCCACCGGCAGAGCGGGCGGCAAGGGCGGCGGGCGCCGCAGCCCCAGCCTCGCGCAGCTGCGCGCCTTCACCGCCGTCGCCGAGCATCTGCACTTCCGGGACGCGGCCGCCGCGATCGGCATGAGCCAGCCCGCGCTGTCCGGCGCCGTCGCCGCCCTGGAGGAGACCCTCGGGGTGACCCTGCTGGAGCGTACGACCCGCAAAGTGCTCCTGTCTCCCGCCGGTGAGCGTCTGGCCGTACGCGCGAAGGCCGTACTGGCCGAGGTCGGCGCGCTGATGGAGGAGGCGGAGGCCGTACGCGCGCCGTTCACCGGAGCGCTGCGCCTCGGTGCCATCCCCACCGTCGCCCCCTACCTCCTGCCGACCGTCCTGCGTCTGGTCCACGACCGCTACCCCGACCTCGACCTCCAGGTGCACGAGGAGCAGACGGCCAGCCTGCTGGAGGGTCTGACGGCCGGCCGGCTCGACCTGCTGCTGCTCGCGGTCCCCCTCGGTGTGCCCGGCGTCGTCGAACTCCCCTTGTTCGACGAGGACTTCGTGCTGGTGACTCCGCTCGGCCACGCGCTCGGCGGACAGGAGGGCATTCCGCGCGAGGCGCTGCGGGAACTGCGGCTGCTGCTGCTCGACGAGGGCCACTGCCTGCGCGACCAGGCCCTCGACATCTGCCGTGAGGCCGGGCGCGCGGACGCCCCCGTGACCACGACCGCCGCCGGCCTGTCGACCCTCGTCCAGCTGGTCGCCGGCGGTCTCGGGGTGACCCTGCTCCCGCGTACCGCCGTCAAGGTGGAGACCACCCGCAGCGACCAGCTCCTCACCGGGTACTTCGCGGACCCGGCGCCCACCCGGCGGATCGCGCTCGCGATGCGGTCGGGCGCCGCGCGGAGCACGGAGTACCGGGAACTGGCGGAGGCCCTGCGCGAGGCTCTGCGCCCGCTGCCCGTCAGGGTGTTGGGCACCAAGGCCTGAACTGCCGTGCACAGTCGGTCATTCGGGCGACCGATGATGTCCTTCCGGGGCCGGGATATTTCAACTTCCGTCAGGTAGTGCGACTCTCGCTGGGATATCCGGCACGGCTGATACACATACCTCCTCAGGGTGAATCGTCAGGCGTCTGTGCGAAGTGCCGGAAGTTCCAAGGGGAGTGATGTCGGGCATTCGGGATTCCCTTGGCAGGGTCGGATACGACCTGCTGTCGCGCGCGCTGAGCGAATGCCAGAGCGCACGGGTGACGGGAAAACTGCGGGTGTCCGGAAAGCCCGGAGGAGTCTTCCATCTCCGGGACGGCTGTGTCGTCGCCGTCGAGAGTCCGGGTGCCCCGGGGGCGGAGGCGCGGCTGCTGCGCTCCGGCCGCGTCAGCGGAGAACAGTGGGCCGGACTGCTGCGCGAGGCCGGCGGCAGCCGGTGGCCAGAAGCCGGGCTGGTCGCCCACGGCTACGCGGGGGCCGCACAGCTCCGGGTCGTCTGCATGATGGCGATGCAGGACGCGGCCTTCGCCGTCGTGGCCGGTGACGTGGAGGCGTGCGACCCGCTCGACGCCGCCTTCGAGCCGTACGCCCCGGTCGCCCTCGGAGAGGCTCCGGGGCGGCTGCTCCAGGACGCGGCGAGGAAGCTCGCGGCCGTCGCCGCCCTGCCGTGGCCCGTACGGCCGGACCGGGAACGCCCCGTCCCGGCCGCGGTGCCGGACGAGATATGCGCTCAACTCCCGCCGCCGCAGAAGGAGTTGATGGCCCACGCCGACGGCCGCCGGACCGCCCGTGACATCGCCTTCGCCACCGGTCTCGGCGCCTACACCGTCACGGTGGGAATGGCCCGCATGCTCGGCGAGGGGCTGCTGGAACTGCCGGCGGAGCCCGGCTCCGCCACCCGCGTGACCGTACGGGGCCTGCCGACCGGAGCGCTCCGGCAGCGGCCCACCGGCGCCCCGCCCGCCCTGGACCCCGAGGTGTTCTCCGCCCTGTCCTCCGCGGTGGCCGCCGGGGGGTCCGCCGAACCGGAGCCCCGGCCGGACCCCGGCCCGCGACCCGAGGCGATCGCGTCCCTGCCCCGCAGAGAGCCCGGCACGCACGCCCCGTCGCTGCCCCGCCGCGATCCCGGAGCGAGCGGAATGGCCGAGAACCTCGCCCCGGAAAGGGTCGGGGCGAGCTGGAAAGGATTCTTCCGGCTCCGGCACCGGATCTGGACCCCGGACTCCGGAACGTGAAACCGAAATACCTGTCAACGATCACATGCGCATCATCATCAGGGAGTTCGACACATGAATCATGAGGCACTGGCCAGAGAAATGAGGGAACTCCGGGAACAGGTGCCCGGAATCACCGATACGGCGGTGGCGGCCGCCGACGGAATGCTCATCGCGGCCGACACCGCCGACATCATCGACCCGGAGAGCCTCGCCGCGATCGCCGCCGCGGGCCTCGGCATCGCGCGCCGCGCGACCGCGGTCACCGGCCGGGGCGCGTTCCGCCAGACCGTGACCTACGGCAGCCAGGGCCTCGCGGCCTTCTACGCGGTCGGCGACACCGCCCTGATGATCGTCCTCGGCGACGAGGGCATCGACCTCGAACGGCTCCACGAGCAGACCCGGCCGGCTCTCGGCCGCATCGGATCGATCCTCACCGGGGCCGGTCCCGATCCGCTCCCCGCACCTCCCGCGGCACCCGACGCTTTCGTCGGAGCCGTGACCGAGACCGCGACCGAAGGGGTATGACGACATGGCCAGCAAGCGAATGACGCCGGGGTTCTCCGACCAGATCATGGGCCTGGTCAAATCACTGCGCACCGACGCTCCGGACTGCGTAGCCTCAGGAGCGGTCGACATGTCGACCGGCATGCTGCTGAGTTACGAGACCGTGGACAACCATCCGCCGGAGGTCCTGGACCTGCTCGCGGGCGCGACCCTCGACCTGTTCCAGGGGCGCACGGTCCAGATGATCGAGGACGTCTTCAAGGAGCGGCGCGGCATCGAGTCCGACGCGCACTTCTTCCAGGAGATCCTGGTCAACAGCGACAACCTCACCCACCTGTTCGTGCGGATGAACGACACGCAGGACGTGGTCGCCGTGGTCGTCTGCCGCAAGGCCGTCAACGTGGGCATGCTCTTCGCGCAGGTCCGGCGCGTGGTGAAGGAGTACAGCCTCTGAACGCGAACCGGTGGCCCTCCCCGGACGGGGAGGGCCACCGGCGGCGGCACGGGGGGCACCGGCCGGCGCCCCCCGCCGCGCCCGCGTCCGTCCGGCGCCCTATTCCGTGCGCAGCCCGTCCGGCCGCATCAGCCGGAGCAGCGGTGGCAGGCTGAGCAGGGTCACCAGGAGCACGACACCCGCGCCGATGCCGGTCATCGACAGCACGCTCGCCCAGTCCACGCTCACCGGGGTACCCGTCATCTTGAGCAGGACCGTGCCGAGGGTGAGCCCCACGACCGACGCGAGGCCGAGCCCCAGCGCGATCGGGATCGCGGTCTGCCACAGCACCGACATGCTCAGGGTGCGGCGCCGGGTGCCGAAGGCGACCAGCGCCGACAGCAGCTTCTTGCGCTCCCGGAGCTGCTCCAGCTGGGAGACCAGCAGGCTCGCCCCGATCAGCATGAGGACGCAGGCCGCACCGACGAACAGCCCGGTACGGACGGACGTGAACTTCCCGGTCTCGGTCGTCGCGGTCCAGGTGTTGGCCTCGGTGTGCGGGTCGATCCGCGCCGCGCTGTTGCGGACGAGTTCACGGACGTCCGGCACCGACTCGTCGAGCTGGAGATAGACCGTCCCGTGCACGGTGGACGCGGCCCGCTCGGGCAGCGCGCCGGGCGTGAACAGGAAGCCGCCGCGCTCGTCGCCCGAGGGGTCCTTGCGCGAGTCCGCCCGCTTGATGTCCTTCGGCACCGTCCAGGGCACCTCCTTGCCCTGGGAGAAGGAGCCGTCGGACGGGTCGAGGTAGAGCTTGGTACCGGCCTTGTCGAGCGCCGCGGTGTTCTCGTCCCACTCGGTGTTCTCCACCGCGAAGACGTCGCCGTCCTCGCAGGAGGGCAGCCGGGCCGACTCCCGCAGGGCCGCGCAGTCGCCGACCGTCACGCTCGACTGGCGCTCGGGTTCGTCGCGTCCGTCGCCCAGGTAGCCCCGTCCGAGGGCGGTCGTCCGCGTGACCCCCCTGGTCCCCGACAGCTCGCGGACCGCCTTGTCCATCGGCACCGCGTCCGGCACGTTCACGGACATCTGGGCCCGCGTGAGGTCGTTCTTGCTGACCTTCGTGTAGTCGCCGTCGACCCCGGTGAACAGCATCTGCAGGGCTATCGCGCCGGCCACCGCCACCGCGATGCCGTTGACCAGGCGGGCCGCCGAGCCGCTGCTCAACTGGAGTCGGCGAACGGCCAGTTGCCAGGCGACGCCACCGGAGTTCAGCCGGGCCACCACCGCCTCGACCACCCAGGGCAGCAGCGCGGTGATGCCGACCAGCAGCAGCAGGACACCGCCGATGACGAGGTACTCGTTGAAGTTCCCGTTGGACCGCCCCTGCCCGATCATCGGGTACAGCATCGCGAGGCCGCCCAGCGGCAGCAGCAGCCGCCACCACAGCCGGCGCCGCGAGGGCCGTGCCGTACGGACCACGCCGAGCGGTTCGATCACGACGCCGCGCAGCGCGAAGAGCGTCACCGCGACCGCGGCGGCCGGGACCGAGAGGGCCACCAGCGCCACCAGGGCGGGCGCCGGATTGAGGTCGCCCGGGAAGACACTGAACCTGAAGAGCATGATCAGGCCCGCGAGCTGGCGCCCGATCAGGAAGAACCCGGCGCCGAGGAGCAGTCCGACCAGCGCCCCGGCCAGTGCCTCGCCGGCCGCGATGCGCCGGGTCATCCGCCCGTCCGCGCCGACCAGCCGCAGCGCCGCCAGCCGTCGGTCGCGCCGCTCACCGCCGAACCGTACGGCCGCGGCGATGAACACGCCGACCGGCATCAGCAGCACCACGAAGACGATCAGTACGAGCAGCAGCAGGACGGGGTCCATCGCCTCGGACCGCTCCTCGAAGCCGAAGGCGTCGATGCGCTCGACCCGGCCGGTGCTCGTCGGGCTGGCCGTCAGGCCGTCGGCGCCCGTGTAGTAGGCGAGTTCGTGCGGATCGACGAGCCCGCTGTCGGCGATCGTGCCGCTGACCCGGTGGTCGAGCCGCTCACGCAGGAGCCTGCCCTCGGACGACTTCAGCAGCCGGTCCAGAGCGGGGGAGACGACCATGTCGCCCACCGCCGGGAACGCGGACACGCCCGGCGGCAACGGCGCCCGGGCCCCCTCGGGTTCGAGCAGCCGGCCGCGCACGTCCTCGTCGCGGAAGGTGGTGTCCACGTTCGCTACGAGCAGCGTACGGTCGGACTTCTTCTTGACCGTCGAGCTGTACGTGATGTCGGTGCGGGCGCTCTCCCGGTGGTGCCGGGCGTCCAGCGCGCTCGGGATCGCCGTCGTGAGCAGCAGCAGTGCCACGCCGAGGCCGACCCCGACCGCCGTCAGCAGGACCCGTACCCAGGCCTCACGGCCTCCGGTCACCGCGAACCTGGCCCCCATGGCGAGGTCGCGGGGCCACTGGCGGGCACTCATACGATCCGCTCCATGTCCCTGGACCTGCCGTCGCGTACGACGACCTCGCGGTCCGAGTACGCGGCCACGCGCGCCTCGTGCGTGACGAGCACGACGGCGGCGTTCGTCGAGCGGGCCGCGTCGGTCAGCAGTTCCATCACGCGCTCACCGTTGAGGGAGTCGAGCGCGCCGGTCGGCTCGTCGGCGAACAGCACCCGAGGACTGGTGACCAGCGAACGGGCGACGGCCACCCGCTGTCCCTGGCCGCCGGAGACCTCACCGGGCCGCTTGCCCCTGAGGTCGTCGACCTCCAGCCGCTCCATCCAGGACAGCGCGGTGCGCTCGGCCTCCTTGCGGCCCGTGCCGTTCAGCCGCAGCGGCAGCGCGACGTTCTCGACACAGCTCAGCTCCGGTACGAGCTGGCCGAACTGGAAGACGAACCCGAACGCGGAGCGGCGCAGCGCGCTGCGCGCCGCGTCGTTCATCGTCGCCATCTCCTGGCCGTCGTACGTGATCGATCCGGAGTCGGGTGTGACGATGCCGGCGAGGCAGTGGAGCAGGGTGGACTTGCCGGAGCCGGAGGGGCCCATCACGGCCACGACCTCGCCGGGGTGGATGGAGAAGTCGGCCCCGTCCAGCGCGGTGGTCGGGCCGTACGTCTTGCGCAGCTCCGAGGCGGTGAGCAGGGAGCCCGGCGGAGGAGTGGGGGTCATCGGGCCGTCACCGCCTCGGCGAGCCGGTCGAGGCGCGCGGCCGTGAGTTCCAGCCACCGCAGATCGGCCTCCAGATGGAAGAGGGCGTGGTCGCAGATCAGCTGATCGGCCAGGTCGCCCTTGCGCTTGCGTTCGGTCAGCATGCGCATCATCCGCAGATGCTCCGAACGCTGGGTGTCGAGGAGCTCGCTCGCGTCCCGGTGGGTGAGCAGGGCGAGGACGACCTTCGTGTACAGGGTCGACTGGAGGTACGGCTCGGGTGTCTCCGGTGTCGCGAGCCAGCGCCGCACGTCGGTGACGCCGGCTTCGGTGATCGCGTACCGCTTGCGCTCGGGCCCGTCGCCCGCCTCGATCCCGTCGATCTCGACGAGCCCGTTCCTCAGCAGCCGCGACATCGTCGAGTAGACCTGGCCGTAGTGCAGCGGCCGGTCGTGACCGAATTTCTCGTCGAAGGCCCGCTTCAGGTCGTAACCGTGGCGCGGCCCGGACTCCAGGAGCCCTAGAAGGGTGTGACCGATGGACATGCCAGGCACTCTACACACGGCGTATACACCACGTGTATACGCGGAGTGCAGAGGTGGCGGGAGTGGCGGTCCGGGCGTGGAGAACCGGCTGGTCACGGCCGATTGTCACGGTTCTGGAACCGTCCGGCCGCTCCTCGCCGACCCGGGGCGCCCGGCCTCCCGGCCCCGGAGCCGGCGCCCTCCCGGCCCCGGGCGCCCGCCCGCACGGACCCGGGAGTGCGCGGCACGGCAAGGACCCGGTCCGCGCGCCCGCCGTGCGCTGTTCGTCGTCTCACTTTGTCCCGTCCCGGCAACCTTCCGGCCCCTCCGCACGTCGGATTCAGTGAGGCGGTGCCAAGGGCGTGCTGATTGTCACGTCCGGAAAAGACCGGATCGGCGCCCCTTTGTCATAGCGCGCGGTGTTAGCTTTCTGAGCTGACCTGACCGGCGAACTTGTGTGCCACACGAGAATGAAGCGGAGCGGATCGACCCATGGGACGAGCTGAAGAGAGACGAGCGCGGCAGGTGCAGGGCCGCCGCGCGGCGCCCCAGCGCTCGTCCGGGAACGAACCGGCAGGCTCCGGGACCGGGGCGAAGCCGGGCGGCAAGCCCCGCCGCACCGGCATACGCCGGTTCGTGAACTGGAAGACGGTCCTCGGGACGTTCTTCGGCTTCTGCCTGCTCGGCATGGGCGCCTTCATCGTGCTCTACATGGTCGTGTCGGTGCCCGAGGGCAACGCCGCGGCCAAGCGCCAGAGCAACATCTACAAGTACAGCGACGGCTCGATGCTCGGGCGCAGCGGTAAGGTCAACCGGGAGATAGTCGACCTGTCCAAGGTGCCCAAGAGCGTCCAGAAGACGTTCGTCGCCGCCGAGAACAAGAGCTTCTACAGCGACTCGGGCATCGACCTCAAGGGCACCGCCCGAGGTCTGATCAACACCCTCTCAGGCAAGGGCAAGCAGGGTGGTTCGACGATCACCCAGCAGTACGTCAAGAACTACTACCTCAGCCAGGACCAGACCGTCACGCGCAAGCTGAAGGAAATGGTCATCTCGCTGAAGGTGGACCGCAAGAAGTCCAAGGACGACATCCTCGCGGGCTACATCAACACCAGCTACTACGGCCGCAACGCGTACGGCATCCAGGCGGCGGCGCAGGCCTACTACCAGGTCGACGCCGAGAAGCTCTCGGTCGCGCAGGGCGCCTACCTCGCCTCGCTGCTCCAGGCCCCGAGCCAGTACGACTGGGCGGTCGCCTCGAAGACCGGCAAGAAGCTCGTCGAGGCCCGCTGGAACTACACCCTCGACAACATGGTCGAGCAGCACTGGCTCGACTCGGGCGAGCGCGCGACCATGAAGTTCCCGGTCCCCAAGGACCCCAAGGGCGCGCCGGGCATGGAGGGCCAGACCGGCTATCTGGTCGAGGCCGCCGACAACGAGCTGGCCAAGCAGCTGGTCGCCCAGGGCAGTGCCGAGGACCTGGACGACGCCAAGGCCATGCTCATCGCGGGCGGCTGGACCATCACGCTCAACGTGGACAAGTCGAAGCAGGAGCTGCTGGAGAAGACCGTCAAGCAGCAGCTCACCAGCAAGCTGGACCCGAAGAAGCGCAAGGTCGACGCCAACGTCCAGGCCGGTGCCGTGTCGGTCGACCCCAAGACCGGCAAGGTCCTCGCGATGTACGGCGGCAAGGACTACTTCAAGCACTACTTCAACAACGCGACGCGCCGTGACTACCAGGCCGCGTCGACGTTCAAGCCGATGATCCTCGCGGCCGCCCTGGAGGAGAAGGCCAAGACGCGCTCCGGTAGGCCGATCACCGCGAACACGATCTACGACGGCACCAACCGCCGTCCCGTGGTGGGCAGCGACATCGGTTTCGCACCGCCGAACGAGGACGAGACCAGCTACGGTCCCGTCACCGTGCAGACCGCGATGAACAAGTCCATCAACTCCGTCTTCGCGCAGATGGGGGTCGACGTCGGCATGGACGAGGTGCTGAAGGTCGCGGGCACGCTCGGCATGAACACCAAGGGCCTGCAGGCGGTGCCCGCCCAGACCCTCGGCTCCATGGGCGCGAGCCCGCTGGAGATGGCCGGCGCGTACGCGACGCTCGACAACCACGGCAAGAAGGTCACCCCGGCGCTCGTCGCCACGGCCGAGCACAAGGACACCTCGGTCAAGATGCCGGACCCGATCGGCGAGCGGGTCATCAGCGAGGAGGCCGCCGACACGGTCACCTCGGTGCTGACCGGTGTGGTCGACGACGGTACGGCCCGGGTCTCGGTGCGGAACAACCCGTCCCGTGACGGCCAGCAGGTCGCCGGCAAGACCGGTACCTCCGACAACAACAGGTCGGCCTGGTTCACCGGCTACACGCCGAACCTCGTCACCTCGGTCCTGCTGTTCGGCGAGGACGCGAAGCCCCCGCACAAGCAGGTCTCCATGAAGGGTGCCACGGGCCTCGTCCTGGAGGGCGGCCGTGTCAACGGCGGTGGCTACCCGGCGAAGATCTGGGCGGCCTACACGTTCGAGGCGATGGCGGGGAAGGTCACCGAGTTCGACCTGAACACCACGTCGGGCGCGGCGGTGGCACCGACCGATCTCCCCACCGCCAGCCAGACGCCGTCCAGCACGCCGTCGTCGACCCCGACCACCGAGGAACCGTCGACGGAGCCGCCCACCACGAGCGCTCCGCCGACCCCCACGACCGAGCCGACCACGACCCAGCCGACGACGACGAGCCCGTCCACACCGACGAATTCGCCCACCGACGGCATCCCGGACAACCCGTTCGACCAGACCAGCCAGTAGCGGCCCACGGCGGACGCGTGGCGGAGGGGGCAACCGGAACTCCGGGTGCCCCCTCCGCCGAGAAGAGGAGAGGTGGGGGGGGGGGGGGCCCGCCCCCCCCCCCCCCCCCCCCGCGGGGGGGGGGGGCGCCCCCCGGCCCCGGCGGGGGGGGCGGCGGGCGGGGGAGCGCGGCCCACCCC
>NZ_JBIBSY010000016.1:113405-196716 GCF_043078065.1 Streptomyces sp. NPDC015532
ACCACACCACCCGCCCGGCCGCGCGCCCCCCCCCCGCCCCCCCCCCCCGGCCCCCCCCGCCCCCCCCCCGGCGCCCCCCCCCCCCCCCCCCCCCCCCACCTCTCCTCTTCTCGTACGTGCGCGGGGCTCACCGCCCCTTACGAGGTGTGGACGTCCGTCGTGCTGATCAGCGTAAATGCCCGTAGGGGAATGCCCCGCCGCGGCGATCCGGCTCGTACGGCAAGAGCGATAACCGGAATTCCGAGTTCCCTGCTCTCCCCTGTCGAGCCCCGGGAAATGACCTTGTCCCGGCCCGTACGCCTGTGCCTATGGTGGGTCTTGTGCACGGTGGACCCTGACCAGTCCACCACGCACTTCAGTTCGCGACCGGGGGAACAATGTCGCCACAGGGGGAACGTTTCGTCATGCCGTACATCCGGCTCTTCCCGCGCACCGTGCTGTCCGCGCGCGCTCCGTTCCGTCGTACCCGTCGCTCCTGACCCGTCTGTACGACTTCGACATCGCTGTGGAGCGCACATCGTGATACGCAAACCACTGACCACCGCCCTGCTGGCCGCCGCCGCGACCGGCGCGCTGCTGCTGACCACCGGGCCCGCGGCGTTCGCCGACGAGGCGACCCCGGACCCGTCGGCCACGGCCACGCAGGACCCCTCGACGCAGGACCCCACGACTCCCGCGGCGGAGCCGGCGAACCCGGTGATCGCCGACTACGACGGGCGGAAGATCAACCTTGCCGAGTCGTGGGAAGGCGCCGACAGCTGCACCGAGCTCCCCGGTGGGGAGGTCCACTGCTACGACACGACGCGGGAGGCGCAGACCGATCCCGCGCTGCCCGCCTCGGTCCGCAAGGAGACCCGCGCGGCCCTGGCCACTCAGGCCGCCGCCTCTCCGCCCGACCGGTGCATCGCCGACTACTGGTGCCTGTACGCGGACGCCGACTACAAGGGCAAGATCATCCGCCTGAGCAGCAGCGGCAAGCACGACCTGAGCGAGTGGGGCTTCCGTGACAAGGTCAGCTCCGTCTACTACTGGGTCCTGCGCTGGAGCCTCAACTACGGGACCGCCACGATCTGGGACTACCGCTCGGGCGTCCTTCACGACCGGGAGCGCGACCTGATCCCGCCGCACGGCTGGGCCAACTTCAAGAACATGGACTACCCGGGCGGCGGCAACTGGAACGACAAGGTCGACAACTTCCAGGTCAAGCGCGCCTGAATGGGCCGCCGGCCCGTTCTCGACGGTCTGACGGTCTGACGGTCTGACGGTCTGACGGTCTGACGGTCTGACGGCCGGGCCGGCCGGTCCTCCCATCCGAGGACCGGCCGGCCTGACGGCGCCTCACCCTCCGTCGACACTCCGCGCGATGCGGTCGCCGGTCTCCTTGTCCACGTTGCGCCAGTACTGGAAGGCGCGCTCCAGCACCGGGCGGGTGACACCGGCCTTGAGATGCCCGCTGACATTGCCCACCAGCCGGTCCCGGGCCGCGTCGTCCAGTACCTCGCGGACCATCGTGCCCGCCTGGCCCCAGTCGTCGTCCTCGCGGTGCGGCTCGGTCGCCTCGCGGACCAGCTCACCGGCGGTCTGCCAGCTCGCGGGGTCGCCGAACCGGCCTTCGTAGTCGGCCGCGGGGCCGCCGTAGGAGTTCGGCGCGTACGGGCGGGACGCCTTCGACGGCTCGTAGCGCATCGGGCCGTCCTTGGCGTACGAGTTCACCGGGGAACGCGGCCGGTTGGGCGGCAGCTGGCTGTAGTTGGGGCCGATCCGGTAGCGGTGGGTGTCCGGGTACGAGAACAGCCGGCCCAGCAGCATCTTGTCCGGCGAGGGCCCGATGCCGGGCACCATGTTCGAGGGCTCGAAGGCGGCCTGCTCGATGTGGACGAAGTAGTCCTCGGGATTGCGGTCCAGGACCATGCGGCCCACGTCGATGAGCGGATAGTCCCCGTGCGGCCAGACCTTCGTCAGGTCGAACGGGTTGAACCGGTAGTCCGCCGCGTCCTCGAACGGCATGATCTGGACCTTCAGCGTCCAGCTCGGCGCGTTCCCGGACTCGATCGACCCGTACAGGTCCTGGCGGTGCAGGTCCGGGTCCGTCCCCGCCAGCTCGTCGGCCTCCGCCTGGGTGAGGAACTCGACGCCCTGGTCAGTCTTGAAGTGGTACTTCACCCAGAACCGCTCACCCGCGCCGTTGATCCACATGTAGGTGTGGGAGCTGTACCCGTTCATGTGGCGGTACGTCTTCGGGATGCCCCGGTCGCCCATCAGCCAGGTCACCTGGTGCGCCGACTCGGGGGAGAGGGTCCAGAAGTCCCACTGCATGTCGTGGTCGCGCAGCCCCGTCGCCGGGTGGCGCTTCTGCGAGCGGATGAAGTCCTGGAACTTGATCGTGTCACGGACGAAGAAGACCGGGGTGTTGTTGCCCACCATGTCGTAATTGCCGTGCTCGGTGTAGAACTTCAGCGCGAAGCCGCGGGGGTCGCGCCAGGTGTCGGGCGAGCCCTGCTCGCCGGCGACGGTCGAGAACCGCGCCAGCATGTCCGTGCGCCTGCCCGGCTGGAACAGATCCGCCCTGGTGAACTGACTGACGTCGTTGGTCACTTCGAAGAATCCGTACGCGCCACTGCCCTTGGCGTGCACCACCCGCTCGGGCACCCGCTCCCGGTTGAACTGCGCCATCTTCTCGATGAGGTAGTGGTCCTGGAGCAGGATCGGGCCGTCTGGGCCGACGGTGAGCGAGTGTTCGTCGCTCTCCACCGGAATCCCGACGTTGTTCGTGGTGTACGGAGCCTTCCGGGATGCCTGCGTCACGAGCGTCCTCCCGTCGGAGATGAGGTCGTCAGGTCGCTTCGCTCACCCCAGCAGTCAACGCCGCCGACATCATGTCGGCAACACGGGACGGGTGCCGGCACCGGTACAGGACGACCGGCACCGAGCACCGGTACGGCCCGACCGGCACCGACGCCCGCACAGACACCTTCGGGCACCGGCACGGGCGGCGCGGCATCGGCACAGGCGCCCTCAGGCACCCGCGCAGCCACCGTCCGCCACCCGCACCGGCGCGAGTCTGCGCCGGCCCACCGGGGCGAGACCGGACGAGTACCCGGTCAGCTCCGGTTCAACTCGAACCAGACGACCTTTCCCGTACTCAGCCGGGTCGCCCCCCACCGCCGCGCCAGCCGGTTCACCAGGAACAGCCCGCGACCGCCCTCGTCCGTGGCCCGCGCCTGCCGCAGCCGCGGAAGCTGGGGCACGTCGTCACCGACCTCGCAGCGCAGGACGTCCGTCCGCAGCAGCCGCAGCGTCACCGGCCGTGAGGCGTACCGCACCGCGTTCGTCACGACCTCGCTGACCAGCAGCTCCACGGAGTCGGTCATGTCCTCCATGCCCCAGCGGGCCAGGGCCCGCCGGGCCAGACGGCGGGCCCGGCCGGGCGCCGCGTCCTCCGGCTCCAGGAACCAGTACGCGACGTCGCTCGGCGCGATCCCGTCGAACCGCGCGGCGAGCAGCGCGATGTCGTCGTCCCGGTCTCCCGGGCCGAGCATGTCGAGCACCTCGTCGCACAGCGCTTCCAGCGGCGGCGGATGATCCGGCCCGGTCAGCGCCGCGACGGCCGCGAGCTTCTCCCGCAGCTGCTCTATCCCGGTCCAGACGTCACGCAGCCGCGACTCGACCAGACCGTCCGTGTACAGCAGCAGCGTCGCCCCGGCAGGCGCGTCCAGCTCCACCGCCTCGAAATCGACCCCGCCCACACCGATCGGAGCGCCCGGCGGCACCCGCAGCACCTCGGCCCGCCCGCCCAGATGCAGCAGCACCGGCGGCGGATGGCCCGCGTTGGCGATGGTGATCCGGTGCGACACCGGGTCGTAGACGGCGTACAGACAGGTCGCCATGCGGTCGGTGCCGAGCCGCTGCGCCTGTTCGTCCAGGTGGTGCAGCACCTCCTGCGGCGGCAGATCGAGCCCCGCGAGGGTCTGCGCCGTCGTCCGCAGCTGGCCCATGATCGCCGCCGACGTCATGGAATGGCCCATCACGTCACCGACGACCAGCGCGACCCTGCTGCCCGGCAGCGGGATCGCGTCGTACCAGTCACCGCCCACCCGGGCCGTCTCGGCGGCCGGCAGATACCGGGACGCGAGCCGGACCCCCGTGGGCCGCGGCAGCGTCTCGGGCAGCATCGTGCGCTGGAGCTCGTCGGCGATGTACGCCTCACGGCCGTACAGCACCGCCTTGTCGATACCGAGCGCGCTGTGCGTGGCGAGCTGCGCCGCGACCAGCAGGTCGTCCGCCTCGAAGGCGAGCCGCTCGGGCCGGCGCAGGAACAGCGCCGCCCCGATCACCCGGCGCCGGCCGCGCAGCGGCGCGAGGATCGCGCGCTGCCCGCTCGGCACCGGCAGATCGTCGCCGAGCAGCTCGGGCAGCGCGGCCCGCGCGGCGGGCGCGTCCGCGAACACCGGCCGCACCCCGCGCAGCACCTCGGCGAGGGCACCGCCCGGGCGTACCTCGCACAGCTCCGCCGTCATCGCAGACAGCTCACTGGGCTCCGGACGCAGCGCGGGCAGGAAACCGCTCTCGGTGTCCCGCTCCTCGGGAATCCGGTCCGTGCGCCGCAGCCGCAGCACCAGAGGACCCGTCGGCCGCTCGTCACCGACCGGCAGCGGGTCCCGCAGATAGACCAGGATCGCGTCGGAGAAGGTCGGCACGGTCGCCCGGCACAGCCCCATCACGATCTCGTCGAGGTCGATGCCCCGGGCGATCCGCCGGGTCGCGGCGCCCACGAAGCGCAGCCGGTCCCCGTCCCGCCGCATCGGCATCGGTCCGCCCTGCGGCACACCCTGCCCGGTACGGCGCTCCTTGCCGCCGGAGGTCCGCGAGACCCGTCCCTGCTCGGCGTCCGGCTGGATCGGGATGCCCTCCGGCGCGGGCCGGGGGCGGTGGGTGTCGGGCTCGGTGGCCGAGGGCTGCGAGTGCTCGGAGCCGGGACCGGAGGAGACCGGCGAGGACGACGGCACGTCCGTGCCCGAGGACGCGGACGCGCCGACGTCGGCGGACACCTGGCCGCCGGCCTTCCCGCGCTTGCCGCGAGGCTTCGACGCACCCGAACCACGCGGCGCGTCGCCCGTGCGGGCCTGTACCGGTAACGCGCCGGAACCCGGCAGCGGGGACGGCGGCTCGGAGGTACGCAGGAGCGCCCCGCGAGGGTCCGCGGGGGCGGGCGGCCGGCCGGCGCCGCTCTGCCGGCGCTCGTGCGAGGTGGGATGCTCCGTCACGCGTGTCGAGTCCATCCGTCCGGGGCTGCGCGCCGTGCGCACAGTTCTTCCCGCAGCCCCGATACCCGGAATGTGTGCCCCAGGAACGGATTCTGCGTGTCGTCAGGGCCGGGACCGACGGCGCGAACAGCCGTCGCCCGGCACGGTACGGCTCGCCGACGGCCGAAAACGGTCCGTGCCGACAGTGGGGCGACGGCCGAAGCCCTGGCCCCTGCGGTCGTCGTGGCGAGTCCGCGCGGTGCGACCGGTCCCTGGCCGGCCACGCCGCCGTACGCCTCGTACCCCTCGCTCACGTCCTGCCGCCCCTCGGTGACATATGGTCAAGCCCGGCTCATCCTGCGGGAGTTGTTGCTGCCGTGTGCCCTTGCGGAAGACGATCCTACGGTTGTACCACGGGGGCGCATCAAGGGTCTCATGAGGACACGTGCGCGGGCGTACGGTCCCAGTCATCCGGCAGAGCGGGAACCGGCCAGCCCGGATCCGGTCTCCAGTGTTGCCAGCCGTCCGAGAACGGCGCGCCCCAGGAACGGATCACGTCCACCGCCGACCACCCCGCTTCCCGCACCCGTGCCGCCAGTTGAGCATCCATCAGACCGGCCCGTTGCGCCATGGCGAATTCGTCCTCGTCGAGCCAGCGCCAACTGCGGTCCGGGTGGACCGAGATGTCGAGGAAGTGATCCACCGAGTCCACCCCGTCCGCCCAGCGGGTCAGCGGAGCCTCCAGGTTCACGTACCAGTTCTTGAAACGCCAGCCCTGTTCCCAGAACAGCCACACCGACCAGGCCTCGCCCGGCCGCGCCAGCTTCAGGACACCCGTGCCGAACCAGCGGTCGCGGCGCACCGCGCGAGGCTTCGTGTAGCGCGATTCCAGCGGTTCTCCATGCACCGGCGAACCGTCGGCGAGCACCGGCTTCACACATTCGGTACCCGGCGCCATCCACACCGCGAGCAGGTCGGCCTCGTCGCGTACGACCGTCACGGGACGGCAGATGTGGACCCGGTCACCCGCGTTCTCCCGGTACCGCCACAGGATCTGGCTCCCGGGCTCCCAGTGGGCCGCCGGCCCGCCCGCTTCCGCTCGTCTCACCGCTCCACCCTCTGCCATGACCAGATATTAGGTGCCCCGGGCATACGACGCTGCGGTTCGCGTCACGGTTCGGGCCCACGACGACCTGCTGTTACGGAGCTGTCATCAGGCGTTTCCTCCCGGACGCGGACCGTTACGGACGCGTCATCCGCAGGACATCCAAGGCCTCGTCCAACTGCTCCTCGGTCAGGTCCCCGCGTTCCACGTACCCCGACTCCAGCACCACCCGGCGAATCGTCTTGCGCTCCGCCAGCGCCTTCTTCGCGACCTTCGCGGCCTCCTCGTACCCGATGTACTTGTTCAGCGGTGTCACCACGGACGGCGAGGACTCCGCGTACTCACGGGCCCGCTCGCGGTGCGCGACGATCCCGTCGACCGTGCGGTCGGCGAGCAGCCGCGAGACGTTCGCGAGCAGCCGGACCGACTCCAGGACGTTCTTCGCGATCACCGGCAGCATCACGTTCAGCTCGAAGTTCCCGGCCGCGCCCGCGACGGCGACGGTCGTGTCGTTCCCCGTCACCTGCGCGGCGACCATCAGCACCGCCTCGGGAATCACCGGGTTCACCTTGCCCGGCATGATCGAGGACCCGGGCTGGAGGTCAGGGAGGCTGATCTCGGCCAGTCCGGTGCGCGGCCCGGAGGCCATCCACCGCAGATCGTTCGCGATCTTCGTCAGTCCGACGGCGATGGTCCGGAGCTGACCGCTCGCCTCCACGATCCCGTCGCGCGCCCCCTGCGCCTCGAAGTGGTCGCGGGCCTCGGTCAGCGGCAGCCCGGTCGCCCGCGCCACCTCCGCGATCACCGCGGCGGAGAACCCGGGCGGCGTGTTGATCCCCGTCCCCACGGCCGTGCCGCCGAGCGGCAGTTCGGCCAGCCGCGGCAGCGAGGCCTCCAGCCGCTCGACCCCGTACCGCACCTGGGCCGCGTAGCCCCCGAACTCCTGGCCGAGCGTCACCGGCGTCGCGTCCATGAGATGGGTGCGCCCCGACTTCACCACGTCGGCGAACTCCTCCGCCTTGCGGCCGAGGGCGGCGGCGAGGTGTTCCAGCGCGGGCACCAGATCGCGGGTCACGGCGGCCGTCGCGGCGATGTGGATCGAGGAGGGGAACACGTCGTTGCTCGACTGCGACGCGTTCACGTGGTCGTTGGGGTGGACGTCCCGGCCCAGCCGCTCGCCGGCTAGCGTGGCGATGACCTCGTTGGCGTTCATGTTGGAGGAGGTGCCCGAACCCGTCTGGAAGACGTCGACCGGGAAGTGCGCGTCCCAGCGCCCCTCGGCGACCTCCGCGGCCGCCTCCTGGATCGCCTCCGCGACATCCTTGGCGATCACGCCGAGCTCGCCGTTCACCTTCGCTGCGGCCCCCTTGATCCGGGCCAGGGCCTCGATGTGCGCGCGTTCCAGGCGCTGCCCGGAGACGGGGAAGTTCTCCACGGCGCGCTGCGTCTGCGCCCGCCACTTCGCCTCCGCGGGCACCCGCACCTCGCCCATGGAGTCGTGCTCGATCCGGTACGCGCCTTCGCCCTGGCCATCCGCCATTGGTGACACCTCCATGGGAGACAGCATCCCGGAGCCTGCCCGTGTTCCCGCCCGGCGCCGCGCGAAACGCCGCGACGCGCGAACGGCCGCCCTGTCGGCGGCCGTTCCCCGGCCCGTACGGCGTCACGCGCGCGGCACCCGTACGGGGTCACCCGCGGGGGTGACGCCGTACGGGTGGCCCGTACTAGGCCAGTCCCGGGCCCCGCACCGGGATCGTGGTGAACGTCGGGGCGGGGGCGGGGTTCTGGAAGAAGTCGTTGCCCTTGTCGTCGACGACGACGAAGGCCGGGAAGTCCTCGACCTCGATCTTCCAGACCGCCTCCATGCCGAGCTCCTCGTACTCGACGACCTCGACCTTCTTGATGCAGTCCTGGGCGAGCCGGGCGGCCGGTCCGCCGATGGAGCCGAGGTAGAAGCCGCCGTGCGCGTCACAGGCGTCCGTGACCTGCTTGCTGCGGTTGCCCTTGGCGAGCATCACCTTGGAGCCGCCCGCCGCCTGGAACTGCTCGACGTAGGAGTCCATGCGGCCCGCGGTCGTCGGGCCGAAGGAGCCGGACGCGTAGCCCTCGGGGGTCTTGGCCGGGCCCGCGTAGTACACCGGGTGGTCCTTCAGGTACTGCGGCATCTCCTCGCCCGCGTCCAGCCGCTCCTTGATCTTGGCGTGCGCGATGTCACGCGCCACGACGAGCGGGCCGGAGAGCGAGAGACGGGTCTTGACCGGGTACTTCGTCAGCTCGGCGAGGATGTCGTCCATCGGCTGGTTGAGGTCGATCTTCACGACGTCGCCGGCCTCGTCCAGATGCTCGTCCGTGGTCTCCGGCAGGAAGCGCGCGGGGTCGGTCTCCAGCTGCTCAAGGAAGACGCCCTCGGCGGTGATCTTCGCGACGGCCTGGCGGTCGGCCGAGCACGAGACCGCGATCGCGACCGGGCAGGACGCGCCGTGGCGGGGCAGGCGCACCACACGTACGTCGTGGCAGAAGTACTTGCCGCCGAACTGCGCGCCGATGCCGATCTTCTGGGTGAGCTCGAAGACCTTCTCCTCCAGCTCCTTGTCCCGGAAGCCGTGGCCGAGCTCGGAGCCCTCCGAGGGGATCTCGTCCAGGTAGTGCGCGGAGGCGTACTTCGCGGTCTTCAGCGCGTACTCGGCGCTCGTGCCGCCGACGACGATCGCCAGGTGGTACGGCGGGCACGCGGCCGTCCCGAGGGAGCGGATCTTCTCCTCCAGGAACTTCATCATGGAGCCCTCGTTGAGGACCGCCTTCGTCTCCTGGTAGAGGAACGACTTGTTCGCGGAGCCGCCGCCCTTGGCCATGAACAGGAACTTGTAGGCGCCGCCGTCGGTGGCGTACAGCTCGATCTGCGCCGGCAGGTTGGAGCCCGTGTTCTTCTCGTCCCACATGGTCAGCGGGGCCATCTGCGAGTAGCGCAGGTTCAGGTTCAGGTAGGCGTCGTAGATGCCGCGCGAGAGGGCCGCCTCGTCGCCGCCCTCGGTGAGCACGTTCTGGCCGCGCTTGCCCATGACGATCGCGGTGCCGGTGTCCTGGCACATGGGGAGGACGCCGGCCGCCGCGATGTTCGCGTTCTTCAGGAGATCCAGGGCGACGAACTTGTCGTTCGCCGAGGCCTCCGGGTCGTCGATGATGCGGCGCAGCTGGGCGAGGTGCGCCGGGCGCAGGTAGTGCTGGATGTCGTGGATGGCCTCCGTGGCGAGCTGGCGCAGCGCCTCCGGCTCCACCTTGAGGAACGTGCGCCCGTCGGCCTCGAAGGTGGAGACACCCTCGGAGGTCACCAGCCGGTACGGGGTGGTGTCCTCTCCCTGGGGGAGCAGATCGGTGTACGCAAACTCAGGCATCTCGCCTATTCCTCACTCGACAGTCAGCTTTTTCGGGGCTCGGTCGCCTCGGGCGCACCCCTTCGGCTCACTCGCCGGAGGCCGGCCGTCATCGGCAGCGTCCACCAGCGTAGAACCTGGCACGGACACCGAGGCTGTGAGGTAAGGCTCAGTTCGGACATCGGACCCCCGGTCCCGGGGGAGGGCGGGTTTCCGGCGGGTGGCGTTCCAGGGGTAGTCGCGATCTATCGCGTTTGGGTACGCTGTTGCCGTGGACCTTCAAAAAAGCCCCGACGCGAGTGCAGCCACGGCGGCGAAGCCGGCCGAGCTGCGTGCCTCCGACGCCGACCGCGACCGGATCACCGACATCCTGCGCGAGGCCGTCGCCGAGGGGCGCCTGACCGCGGAGGAGCATGCCGAGCGGGTCGAGGGCGTACTGGCCACCAAGACGGTCGGCGAGCTCGACCAGTTCGTCCGCGACCTGCCCGCCGCCCACACGGGCCGCGCGGCCTCCGCCTACGTCTCCGCGTCCAACCGCCCCACCCAGGGCGCGATCCCCGCGGAGGCCGACGACAACGTGGTGGCGGTCTTCAGCTCCGCCGTCCGCAAGGGCCGCTGGCGTGCGGGCCGGCGCATTCACGCGTACTCGGTCTTCGGCAACGTCGAGATCGACCTGAGCGAGGCGATCTTCGAGTACCAGCAGGTCGTGATCAAGGCGATCTCGGTGTTCGGCAACGTCGAGATCTTCGTTCCGGAGAACGTCTCGCTGCGCGGCAGCGGCGGCGGGGTGCTCGGCAACTTCGAGGTCGACACGCTGGACTCGGGCGACCCCGACGCGCCCGTGGTCTACATCGACGGCCTCGCCGTCCTGGGGAACGTCGAGGCGAGGCCCAAGCGCGGCAAGCTCATCGCGGACATCCTCGACCGGGTCACGAGCCGGGTGAACGAGCGGGTGGCGGACCGGCTGGACCGGAGTTTGCGCAAGCACCTCGACCGTTGACGCTTGTGAATATGCGGTTGGCGGATGCGGGCAGGTCCGGGGGCGGACGATCGATCACGCGTGAGAACGGCCGGGCTTCGGTACGCAGTGCATAGGCGCGCGCACAACGGGTAGGGCTTGCTGCATCGTCTCTTGGAGGGCGCTGCGGGACTTCCCCGGTGCCCGGCACGCTCGCGAAGCCGTCGTCAGGAGTAGACCGTGCTGCAACCGCCGCATCAGTCCCTGCAGGTAGCTGCCGTTCCGGCCCAGCGGGCGCCCGTGCGGGACAGGGATCAGGAAGCGCCATGGCACACGGAGGCGGTGTGCAGGCGCGACGAAGCCGGCCTGTTCTTCGCCCCCTCCAAGGAGCCGACCGCTTCACGGCTCTCCCGGGAGGAAGCGGCCAAGCGCGTCTGCGCCCGCTGTCCGGTCATGGTCGAGTGCCGCGAACACGCGTTGCTGCAACCCGAGCCGTACGGCGTCTGGGGCGGCCTGACCGCCGCCGAGCGCCGTGTCGTGCTCGCCCGGCGCCGCCGTCGCGACCTGGAACTCAACAAGGCCTCCCGCGGCCCGATAGCCGCGGCCGGCTGACCGCCCCTGCGCCGCCCGCCCCCGTCCCGCACACACGGGACCCGAGGGAGGCCGGGCCGGGACCGTCGCGTACCTACGGGGGCGGACGGGGAGCCGGGCCGGACCGTCCCGCACACACAGGGGCGGACGGGAAGCCGGGCCGGGACCGTCGCGTACCCACGGGAGCGGACGGGGAGCCGGGCAGGGCTGTCCCGTCCGCCCGGGAGCCGGTCCGTGCGCCCGGCTCGAAGCGGTGCCCGCGCGGCTGCCCGGAAGTCGGCCGGTGCCGGCGCCGGGAGGTGTCATCCGGTGTCGGCGTGGGGCCTCGATCGGGGTCGGCACAGGAGAAAGGGGCGCCCCTCCGCACAAGGGGCGCCCCTTTCGCGCCATGTCGGCGCCCGGCCCCGAGGGCCGGTGGTGTCCTACTTGGCGCGGTCGAAGTCGATCGCGCTGTACGCACGCAGCTTGCTCAGCCGGTGCTCCGACCGGATCTGGCGGACCGTGCCCGACTTGGACCGCATCACGATCGACTCGGTCGTCGCGGTCTCGGAGCGGTAGCGCACTCCGCGCAGCAGCTCACCGTCGGTGATGCCGGTCGCGACGAAGAAGACGTTCTCGCCGGAGACCAGGTCGTTCGTGGTCAGGACGCGGTCGAGGTCGTGCCCGGCGTCGATGGCCCGCTGCCGCTCCTCGTCGTCCTTCGGCCACAGCTTGCCCTGGATCGTGCCGCCGAGGCACTTGACGGCACAGGCCGAGATGATGCCCTCGGGCGTGCCGCCGATGCCGAGCAGCAGATCGATGCCGGTGCCCTCGCGCAGCGCGAGGATGGAGCCCGCGACATCGCCGTCGGAGATCAGCTTGATGCGGGCGCCGGTGTCCCGGATCTCCTTGATGATCCCGTCGTGGCGCGGCCGGTCGAGGATGACGACGGTGACGTCCTCGGGCGTGACCCGCTTGGCCTTGGCGACCCGGCGGATGTTCACCGACACGGGGGCGTTGATGTCGACGAAGTCGGCCGCTTCCGGGCCGGTGACCAGCTTGTCCATGTAGAAGACCGCGGACGGGTCGAACATGGTGCCGCGGTCGGCGGCGGCGAGCACGGCGATCGCGTTCGTCATGCCCTTGGCGGTGAGCGTCGTCCCGTCGATCGGGTCGACGGCGATGTCGCACTCGGGGCCGGTCCCGTCGCCCACGCGCTCCCCGTTGAAGAGCATCGGGGCCTCGTCCTTCTCCCCCTCGCCGATGACGACGACGCCGTTCATCGAGACGGTGGAGACGAGGGTGCGCATGGCCCGGACGGCGGCACCGTCGGCACCGTTCTTGTCGCCGCGGCCGACCCAGCGGCCCGCGGCCATCGCGGCGGCCTCGGTGACGCGGACGAGTTCGAGGGCGAGGTTGCGGTCGGGGGCTTCCGACGGGACTTCGAGTTCGGAGGGCAGATGATGCTCGGTCATCGACACGCACCTTTCTGATACGACGACGGCCGGATGAGGGTGATGTCCCGACTCTATCGTCAGGCTTACAAAATGAGCAGGGGGCCCCACGGATGAGCACGCCAGGGCACCTGCGACGATAGGGGCGTGGCAGGTACGAAAGGCAAGCAGTCGGTCCGGGACATGATTCTTTCCCTGGGCCTCATCGGGCTCATGGCGGGCGTCATCTACATCTTCATTCCGCATGACGACTCCAAGCCGGATCTCAAGCGTGTCGACTACCAGGTCGAGCTGCTGACGGCTCGCCGCGCGGCGAGTTATCCCGTGGCGGCGCCCGAAGGGCTGCCCTCGGCGTGGAAGGCGACCTCGGTGCGCTACGACGGCAGCGAGTTCGACGCCTGGCATCTGGGCTTCCAGGCCCCCGACGGTCAGTACGTGGCGGTCGAGCAGTCCACTCAGCGGCCGGCGGTGTTCATCGACACGGCGAGCCAGGGCGCCCGGCAGACGAAGGCGACCCAGCGCATCGGCGCGCGGACCTGGCAGCGCTACGAGGGCGACCACTACGACGCCCTCGTCCTGGAGGACAAGGGCGCCACGACGGTGGTGACCGGCACCGGGTCGTACGGCACGTTGGTGAAGATGGCGGAGGCCCTGAAGACCTCGTAGCACCCGTGAGGCATGCAGGAAGGGCCCCCGGCGGCAGCGCCGGGGGCCCTTCTTGTCGGGTGCGGGGGCGAACGGCGGTGCCGGCCGCCCCCGGGGTGCCGTCGGTCAGACGGTCGTGATGACCTGGTCGGCCTCCAGGCGCGGGGAGCGCGGGAACCACGCGTCCTCGCCCGGCTTGCCGATGTTCACGATCATCAGCGGGGTGTGGTCGTCGTCCAGGAACTCCTTCTGGACACCGGCGAGGTCGGCGCCGGTCATCGGGCCCGCGGCGAGGCCGGCGGCACGGACGCCGATGATGAAGTACGCGGCCTGGAGCGCGGCGTTCATCGCGGCGGCGCTCTCACGGACCGGGCGCTCGGAGAAGAAGAGGTCCTTGGCGGCGGGGAAGTGGGGGAGGAGCGCCGGCAGTTCCTCGTGGAACTCGTTGTCCGCGGAGAGGATCGCGACCAGCGGGGCGGCGGCGGTCTTCGCCTGGTTGCCCTCGGCCAGGTGCTGGACCAGACGCTCACGGGCCTCGGGGGAGCGGACCAGGGTGATGCGCAGCGGCGACTGGTTGAAGGCGGTCGGGCCGTACTTGACCAGGTCGTAGATCGCCTGCACCTGCTCGTCGGTCACCGGCTCGTCGGTGAACGTGTTGGCCGTGCGAGCTTCGCGGAACAGCAGGTCCTGAGCGGTGGGGTCAAGGACGAGAGACATGAAGAACCTTCTCGGTATGTGCGGTGGATCCCGGGGGATCTGTTGGCGAGTACGACAGTACGCCGAAGAGGTTTAAAATTCAATCAAAAGCGGGGCGTGGTGATCCGCTTCACAGGTGCGGAGATCGAAAAGATGGTCCCGCCGGCTCGGTCAGGTCCCGCCACCGGGTCTTGGCCGGTCCCGCCACACGACCGGTCCCCCCACGTGCCTGTGGCCGACCCCGTCGGGGCCGGCCACAGGTAGGTGCCGCTCGGTGTCGCTCAGCGCCGCCCGAGCCGCTCGGAGCCGTTCGTCACGCGGAGCCGTCGGTCACTCGGACGCGGAGCCGGTGCCCTGTTCCTGGGCCTGGGACTCCTCGGCCAGGGCCGCGTCCAGACGGGCCCGCGCGCCCTCCAGCCAGCGCCGGCACACCTTGGCCAGTTCTTCGCCGCGCTCCCAGAGCGCCAGGGACTCCTCCAGGGTCGTACCACCCGCCTCCAGGCGGCGTACGACCTCGATCAGCTCGTCCCGTGCCTGCTCGTAGCCGAGCGCCTCGTCCACCTTGCTGGTCATGTGCCCACCCTATGCATCGACTCGAACCGTGAATTCACCCTCGGCGACCCGCGCCCGCAGTGTCTCGTCCGCCGCCACCTCGGCCGGGTCCCGGACCACATGGCCGTCGGCCCGTTGCAGCACGGCGTACCCCCGCTGGAGGGTCGCCGCGGGGGAGAGGGCCACCACGCGCGCGTGGGTGTGCGTCAGCTCCGAGTCCGCGCGGTCCAGCAGATGCCCGAGGGTGCGCCGGCCCCGGTCGAGCAGGGCGGAGACCTGGTCCGCGCGCTCGTCGATCATCCGGTGCGGATCCTCCATCGAGGGCCGGGCCAGTGTGTGCGCGAGGCCGCGCTCCTCGCGCTCGATGAACGACCCCACGCAGCGCCGCGCGCGGTTCCGCAGCAACCGCACCCGTTCGTACTCCTCTCCGACGTCCGGCACGACCTTCTTGGCGGCGTCGGTCGGGGTGGAGGCCCTCAGGTCGGCCACGAGGTCGAGCAGCGGGCTGTCCGGCTCGTGCCCGATCGCCGACACCACCGGTGTGCGGCAGGCCGCGACCGCGCGGATGAGCTGCTCGTCGGAGAACGGCAGCAGGTCCTCCACGCTGCCGCCGCCGCGCGCCACCACGATCACGTCGACCTCGTCGAGCGCGTCCAGCTCCTTCACCGCCTGCACCACCTGCGGTACGGCGTGGACGCCCTGCACGGCGACATTGCGGACCTCGAAGCGGACGGCGGGCCAGCGGTGCCGCGCGTTCTCCAGCACGTCACGTTCGGCCGCCGACGCGCGCCCGCACACCAGCCCGATGAGCTGCGGAAGGAACGGCAGCGCCTTCTTGCGGTCGGCTGCGAACAGCCCCTCGGCCGCCAGCGACTTCTTCAGCTGTTCGAGGCGGGCGAGGAGTTCCCCCACGCCCACCGGCTTGATCTCGGTGGCCCGCAGGGAGAGCTGCCCGCGCGGCGCGTACCACTCCGGCTTCGCGTGGACGACCACCCGGGCGCCCTCGCTCACCACGTCGGCGACCGCGTCGAAGACCTGCCGGTAGCAGGTCACGCCCACCGAGATGTCGTGCGAAGGGTCGCGCAGTGTCAGGAAGACGACGCCCGCGCCGGGGCGCCGCGACAACTGGGTGATCTGCCCCTCGACCCACACCGCGCCGAGCCGGTCGATCCATCCCCCGATGAGCCGTGACACCTCGCCGACGGGCAGCGGAGCGTCCGCGGACGTGTTGAGAGCCATGCGCCCGAGCGTAGTGGCCACCACCGACAACGCCCCCGCGCCCGGCCCGAGCCGGCCCACCCCACCCGTACCCCGGACCGCCGGGCCCGTCCGTCCCGTACCCCGGACCACGGGCCCGTCCGTCCCGACCCGTACCCCGGCCGCCGGGACCGTCCCGACCGGGACACCGGAACGCGGTGGACGACCGTCGCGGGGCAGGGCGCGTCATCCGACCGTGGACCCGGCTCGCCCCCGCTGGGCGAGCAGCGTCACCAGGCCCGCCGCCAGCCACACGAGCCCCGCCACCTGAGCCGTTCCCGACGCCTCGGCGATCACCGCGACGGTGATCGCGGCCCCCAGGACGGGCAGCAGGACGTGCCGCCACCACACCACCGGCCCGCCCCGGCGCCGTACGGCGAACCAGCCCACCACCGACGCGTGCAGCAGCGTGAACGCCGTCAGCGCGCCGATGTCGACCACCGAGACCAGGTGGTCGAGGCCGTCGTCGCGGCGCGCCGCCCAGACCGCGGCGACCGTCGTGATCACCGCAGCGCACAACAGCGCCGCGCGCGGGGCCCCGGCGCCGGTCCGCGCGAGCGCCCTCGGCAGTCGCCGGTCGCGGGCCATCGCGAAGACGATCCGCCCGGCCGCGGCCTGCCCGGCCAGCGCCGCGAACGCCGCGCCGATCGCCTTGCCGACCGCCACCAGGTTGTGCAGCCACGAGCCGACGGACGCGTCCACGGCGTCGTAGAAGGCCGGACCCTGAAGGGCCGGGTCGGCCGCGAGCCGAGCCGACGGCAGCGGCTCCAGGAGGGCCGCCAGATAGGTCTGCGCGATGAACAGCACACCCGCCAGCGCCAGACAGAACAGCACCGCCCGAGCGACCTTCTCCGAACCGCCCGTGACCTCCTCGGCGAAGGAGGCGATCGCGTCGAAGCCCAGGAAGGACAGGACGGCGACCGAGACGGCGCCGACGACCGCCGACAGCGCGAACGCGCCCTGGGTGCCGTCACCCGACAGCGGGGACAGCCAGCCGCGCTGCGCGCCGTGGCGCGCGAGCACCACGGCCGCCGCCACGACGAAGACGACGAGGACCACGATCTCCATCGCGAGCACCAGAAGGCCGACCCGCGCCGCCGTGCGGACCCCCCGGAGGTTGAGGAACGTCGTGACGACGACGGCGAGCGTGGTCCACACCCACCGGGACACCTCCGGGACCAGCGCGTTCATGGCGATCCCGGAGAACAGATAGGCCACCGCCGGGATGAGCAGATAGTCCAGCATCACCATCCACCCCGCGATGAACCCGGCCTCCGGGCCGAGCCCCGCGCGCGCGTAGGCGAACACCGAACCCGCCTGGGGGACCACCCGGACCATCTGGGCGTAACTGAAGGCGGTGAACGCCATCGCCGCCGTCGCGACGAGATAGACCAGCGCCACCGCCCCGTGCGACCGCGCGTCCAGCGTTCCGAAGACCCCCACCGGCGCCATCGGGGCGATGAACAGCAGCCCGTAGACGACCAGGTCCCGGAAGCCGAGGCTGCGCCGCAGCCCCTGCTCCGACGGGTCCGCGCCGGCGGTGGTCCGCGCCTCGGACATCGTGCCTCCCGGGAATCGCCTGGTCCCACCCCCCAGCGGCTGCCCACAGTCTCTCCGAGGAGGCGATCCTCGACCCGCCGGGCGCGGCCTTACGATGGGGGCATGACCGCTTCGCCTGGCCGCCGTGTCCTGCTCGCCGCCCCCCGTGGCTACTGCGCGGGCGTGGACCGCGCCGTGATCGCCGTCGAGAAGGCCCTTGAGCAGTACGGGGCTCCGATCTACGTCCGTCACGAGATCGTCCACAACAAGTACGTCGTGCAGACCCTGGAGAAGAAGGGCGCGATCTTCGTCGAGCGGACGGCGGAGGTCCCCGAGGGGTCCATCGTCATGTTCTCGGCGCACGGCGTCTCCCCCGTCGTCCACGACGAGGCCGCCGCCGGCAAGCTCGCCACCATCGACGCGACGTGCCCGCTGGTCACCAAGGTCCACAAGGAAGCCGTCCGCTTCGCGAACGACGACTTCGACATCCTCCTCATCGGGCACGAGGGCCACGAAGAGGTCATCGGCACCTCCGGAGAGGCACCCGACCACATCACCCTGGTCGACGGCCCCGACGACGTCGCCAAGGTCGAGGTCCGCGACCCCTCCAGGGTCGTCTGGCTCTCCCAGACCACCCTCTCGGTCGACGAGACGATGGAGACGGTCGACGCCCTGAAGGAGAAGTTCCCCCTCCTCATCTCTCCGCCGAGCGACGACATCTGCTACGCCACGCAGAACCGTCAGCTCGCCGTGAAGCAGATGGGCGCGGAGGCCGAACTGGTCATCGTGGTCGGATCGCGCAACTCCTCCAATTCGGTCCGGCTGGTCGAGGTCGCCAAGCTCGCCGGCGCCCGCGCCGCGTACCTGGTGGACTTCGCCGAGGAGATCGACGAGGCCTGGCTGGAGGGCGTGACCACGGTCGGTGTCACCTCCGGCGCCTCCGTCCCCGAGGTCCTGGTCGAGCAGGTCCTGGAACGGCTGTCCGGACACGGCTTCGAGGACGTGGAGATCGTCAAGGCCGCCGAGGAGTCCATCACCTTCTCGCTCCCCAAGGAGCTGCGCCGCGACCTGCGCGCCGAGGCGGCCGCACTGGTGGAGGCGCGTACCGGTGGGCCGTCCGGGAAGTGACGGTCAGCCGTACGTCGTAACGTAGGGCCATGAAGATCTTCGGTGTGGACATTGGCGGATCCGGGATCAAGGGTGCCCCTGTGGACCTTGATCGCGGGGACCTCGCGGAGGAGCGCCACAAGGTGCTCACCCCGCATCCGGCGACGCCCGACGCGGTGGCCGACGGCGTCAAGGACGTCATCGACCACTTCGGGTGGACGGGCCCGGTGGGCATCACGTTCCCCGGTGTGGTGACCGGTGGTTCCACGATCCGTACAGCGGCCAACGTCGACAAGTCCTGGATCGACACCGACGCGGGCGCCTTGCTCGGCGAGCGGCTGGGCGGCCTGCCGGTGACCGTGCTGAACGACGCGGACGCGGCGGGTGTCGCCGAGATGGAGTTCGGCGCGGGGAAGGCCCGCCGGGGCACGGTCATCCTGCTCACCTTCGGCACCGGCATCGGCAGCGCCCTCTTCACCGACGGCGAGCTGGTCCCGAACACCGAGCTGGGCCACCTTGAACTGAACGGTCACGACGCCGAGAAGCGGGCCTCCACCAAGGCCAAGGACGACCACGAACTGACCTGGGAACACTGGTCGCGCCGCGTCACCAAGTACCTCGCCCATGTCGAGATGCTCTTCTCCCCCGAACTCTTCATCATCGGCGGAGGCGTCAGCCGCAAGGCCGACAAGTTCCTGCCCCTGATCGAGGGCATCAAGGCGGAGATCGTCCCCGCGCAGCTCCAGAACAACGCCGGGATCGTGGGCGCGGCGATGCGGGCGGCGCAGATCGGCCGGTAGCCGCGAGGCCGCCGGGCAACGCAGGCCGGGCGGCGACGCGGCCCCCGACCCCACGAGGGCCGGCGGGCCGGATCGCCGGGCCCGGTCAGCGGGCCTGTCTGCCGGGTGGCACGCCGTGCGCCCGGTCGCGCCGCTGGGCGGCCCGGCGGCGGGCCATCAGGCGGACCCGGCGGACGGTCACGACGAGGACCGCGGCCAGCGTTCCCCCGTACAGCCAGCCCGCCTGGAGGGCGAGGGCGGTGACCAGGCCCATGAGGTGGCCGCCGAAGCCGCCTCCGCCCTCGTCGGTGATCGGCGGCAGCCCGAAGGCGAAGGCGATCGGGACGACCACGGGGGCGGTCACCAGGTCGCCGGGCCGCACCCACAGCGCGGTCAGCACGCACACGGGCAGGAACAGCACCCCGTACACCGTCGCCGACCCGCCGAACAGCAGGTGGTCGAGGCAGGCCAGCGCGAACATCGTCGCGCCGCAGAACAGGCCGCCGCCGAGCCCGGTCAGCCTGGGAGGTGACGTCCGGCGCGGCGGCCGGACAGCCGCGGGCGCGGGCCGCCGCGCCAACGGGCCGTCCCGTCGGACACCGCCGCCCGCGGCCCGCCCGGACTGTGCCGGAACAGGTGCCCCGCGTCGCGGTCTGTACTGAGGGGGACGCGTCCTGTGTTGCTCCACTGGACCAACTTAGGTCGTTTTATGTGTGGAATGGCTCATCGGACACGCCGGGGACCAGCCGAAGGCGCGGCCGTGGAAAGTGCTTGGCCATGCGTTCGACACCTCGCGGGTGGGGGCCGGGCCACGCCGTAGACTGGTGGATCGGCCCGCTCTTCTGGAGGGCCCTTCGCCCATCCTCTCGTACGGGAAGTCGCCACGTGTCGCTCACGATCGGAATCGTCGGTCTGCCCAATGTCGGCAAGTCGACCATGTTCAACGCCCTGACCAAGAACGACGTGCTCGCGGCCAACTACCCGTTCGCCACGATCGAGCCGAACGTCGGTGTGGTCGGCGTCCCGGACGCCCGTCTCACCAAGCTGGCCGAGATCTTCTCCTCGCAGAAGATCCTCCCGGCGACCGTCGACTTCGTCGACATCGCGGGCATCGTGAAGGGTGCCTCGGAGGGCGAGGGCCTCGGCAACAAGTTCCTCGCGAACATCCGCGAGTCGGACGCGATCTGCCAGGTCATCCGCGCCTTCAAGGACGAGAACGTCGTGCACGTCGACGGCAAGGTCTCGCCCAAGGACGACATCGAGACGATCAACACCGAGCTGATCCTCGCGGACCTCCAGACGATCGAGAAGGTCCTGCCGCGCCTCCAGCGGGAGTCGCGCATCAAGAAGGACATCGGCCCGAAGGTCGCGGCGGTCGAGGCGGCGCAGGCGATCCTGGAGAAGGGCGACACCCTGTTCTCCGCGGGCATCGTCCAGGGCTCCGGCAACGAGGAGCTGCTGCACGACCTGCACCTGCTCACCACCAAGCCGTTCCTGTACGTCTTCAACGTCGACGAGGACGAGCTGGTCGACGACGACTTCAAGGCCGAGCAGCGCGCCCTGGTCGCTCCCGCCGAGGCGATCTTCCTCAACGCCAAGCTCGAGGCGGACCTCGCCGAGCTCGACGAGGAGGACGCGAAGGAACTCCTGGAGTCGGTCGGCGTCCAGGAGCCCGGCATGGCGACCCTCGCCCGCGTCGGCTTCAACACCCTGGGCCTTCAGACCTATCTGACGGCAGGCCCCAAGGAATCCCGCGCCTGGACCATCAAGAAGGGCGCCACCGCCCCCGAGGCCGCCGGTGTCATCCACACCGACTTCCAGAAGGGCTTCATCAAGGCCGAGGTCATCTCCTTCGCCGACCTGGTCGAGACCGGCTCGGTCGCCGAGGCCCGCGCCAAGGGCAAGGCCCGTATGGAGGGCAAGGACTACGTCATGCAGGACGGGGACGTGGTGGAGTTCCGCTTCAACGTCTGATTGGACGTGGACAAACGGCCTGACCTGCGAGAAAGCAGGTCAGGCCGTTGTGTGGTCCGCAGCTGTCCGCAGAACCTGGAGCAGCTACGTGTCGTAGACCTTGGAGCGGTGTCCGACGTGTACGACCCACACCACCAGCTCCCCGTTGTCGATCGTGTAGACGACACGGTAGTCGCCGACCCGAAGGCGGCGGCGCTCAGGCTGGGATACGAGTGGTGTGGTGTTGAAGCCGAAGGGATCGCTCTCCAGCTCTGTCAGTTTGGCCAGGATGCGAAGCGCCATGTCACGCGGGACCTTGCGCAGCTCGGCCTGGGCCTCGGGCCGGAACACCGTGCGGTAGTCACTCACTGCGTGCCAGCGTCTCCCTCATCACGTCCTCGATCGGGACGCCGACGGCCGGGCCCGCCATGCGCTCGTCGATGATGCGGTTGATCTCGCGCTCCTCCCACTCCTGGTACTTGCGCAGCACGTCGATCGAGACCACGGCGGCGACCTGCTTGCCGCGACGGGTGATGACAGTGGGCACGTCGTCACGGTCGGCCCGTTCGACGACTTCGGCCAAGTGAGCGCGTACGTCGCGGATGGACTCTATGGGCAGCGGCTGAGTCATGCTTCAAGGGTACCGAGTGTGCCATGTGTACACAATGTCGGCGGGCCCCGGCCGGTGCCGGGGGCAGCGGTGGCAGTATGCGGGGACATGGCGAGAGGGGTCGGGACCTCGACTACGTCGAGGCTGCGGGTTTCGCCAGGTACAGCCTCGTAACCGCAGATCCAGAATGCGAGCCACCGTTACCGCCGGCTGGCGTCCAGGCGCTGGAGGACCTCCTGGGCGCGGACCGGCGACAGGTCATCGCTCGGTACTGACGTCAAGCGGTGGCTTCACTATGCAGGGCCGCTCGGAAACAGTGGCGGCGTCCTCGATCAGGTGGCGGGCGAAGCGTTTGGCGTGCGGCCACCCCGGCCGCAGGACGCGCGCGCTGTTCAGTTCGAGGTAGCGCGGATGGTCGGAGTCCTCCTCGTCACATAGCGCTCGATTACGTAGCCGTAGCCGATCTCCTCGGGGTGCTGGAACGGCATCGGTCACCTCTCCGGGTATAGGTCGGTACGGTCGATCCAGGTGGGGGCGACGAAGATGTTGTCGCCAGCGGGGGCTTCGGAGGCTTCCAGCAGGGACCAGGTGCGGGATTCTTCGACCAGGTGCTCCCAGGGCGCGGTCCAGTCGAGTTCCCAGTCCAGGCCGGTGCCGGAGACGCCGTATGTGCCGTCGGCGCCCACCCGCCAGAACTGGGAGCAGAGGATCACCTGGGCGTGGTCGGCCAGGTCGTTGATGATCTCGGTGACATGGGTCGAGGGCCAGCCGGGGGCGTCGTCCTCAGCGGTGGCTCGTAGGCGCGCGGTGAGCGGCGGGACGACAGGGCTGCGTGCGCCGAGTTCGGTCAGGGCCCAGCGGATGCCGTCGGGCTCGCTCCAGTCCGGTGGCGTCGCCCGTTCCAGGCAGGCGCGATAGGCGCGGCGCAGGGGCTCGACTGCACCGTCGACATCCAGGCTTGCCAAGGCCATGGCCGCCCATTCCCGGACGGTCGGGTTGTCGCTTTTCAGCAGCCCGATGAGGGCGGGACCGCAGTGTGGATCGCCCACCTCCTCGAAGACCTCGATGGCGGTCAACTGCCCGAAGCCGCCGAGGGAGGGCAGTCCGTCGATGATGGCGGGGATGGCGTCGGAGCCGATGCCGATCAGTTCTGCGCGGGCGTCGTACGACGGGCCGGTTGAGTCGTTGAGCTGCTGGATGAGTCTCTCGATGTGAGTGGTCATGGGTGGTCCCGGCGCCAGAAAGTGGGCAGCCACCAGCAGAGCACCGAGCGGTCATCGGGCCACGGGGTGCGGTCCTCGGCTGCCCAGTCCTCGAAGGAGTCGCGCGTCAGATCGATGGGGCGCCAGGCGGGGTCGAGCGGCTCGTCCGCGGCCGGCGGGCGGACGTACTGCCGGCCGTGTCGGTCGCAGGCCCCGAAGTCCTGGTAGTTGCGCTGGGCCTCGATCAGGGAGACCTTGTTCGCGCCGCCGCCCATGGTCGGCCAGCGGAACTGGACCCCGTCGTCCTCCCAGAAGCAGACGGGGCAGATCTCGTACGAGCCGGGCATCGCGTCCAGCACGCGGTGCCCGCAGCAGGGACAGGGGTAGGAGTCGCTCACCCGCGCAGTCTCGTTGCAGTTCCCGCCGGTGTGCCATGGATTTCTCTGCCTCGGCGTACTCAGCCAGTCCGCAGCCAGTCCGCTGGACACCCGTAAGCGGCTGTCGGGTGCCAACGCCTGCCAACGAGGAAGTCCCAGTTCAGGGCCCTGCGCGGAGCTCCGCCGCAGGTCAGGATCGGGCGTCAAGCATTCCGCTTCAACGTGTAGCCGTGCACCCGCTGCGCGCCGGCCGACAGGCCGAACGGGGCGGTGCGGAGGGGGCCGGACTTCGTCGAGTCCGGCCCCTTCGCCGTTCTCCGGGGGCGGGCCGGCATCCCGCGCTCGCCACCGGCGCGCGATGGGAGGATGCGGGCAGGGCGAGGAGGGGCGGAGACGTGGGGCGTGGCGAGAGGGACACGGTCGCCGGGGGCGCGCGGCTGTACGAGGCGGCGCAGGCCGTGGTCGATGACCACGCACGGGCGGTGGAGGCCGTACGGGCGGCGCTGAAGCCGATCCACGACGAGGCGGTCGAGCGGGAGCTCGACGCCATCCCCGTCGCCCGGCTGCAGGACGTCACCGAGGGGCGGCTCCGGCTGGGGAACGTCGAGAAGAACAGACTGCGCACGGTGGGCAGCGTTCTCAAGGCGGGCCCCTACAGGCTGCGCCAGATTCCCGGTGTGGGGCAGCGGACCGTCGATCAGATGCTCGCCGCCGCCGGCCGGCTCGCCGAGGCCGTGCGGGAGAGCGTGGCCGTCCACATCGACGTGGACCGGCCTGATCCGGGCACCACCGCGCTCGTGATGGCCTTGCACGTACTGGTGGAGGCCGGCCCGGACGCCCGCCGCGCGGTCGACCGGGCCACCGTCCTGTCGGAGCGGCTCGGCCCGTCACTCGCCGACGCCAGACCGGCCACCGGACGGTTCCGGATGCTTCTGACGGGCCGGGAGAAGAAGAGCCGCGCGCTGGCCGCGGTCACCGAGATCCGGTCGCTGGTGGACGAGGCGGAGCGGGCGGGCCTGCCCGGGCTGCTCGCCCAGGCATCGGTGGACCTGCTCCGGGGGGCCTCGTCCGACCTGGCGGCCTGGGTGGACTTCGAGCTCCGCTCCGCCGAGTACTACAGCCTGCTGGCCGAGATCTCCCACCGGCTGCCGGACTCGGCCGCCGCCGAAGGGTTCCTGCCGGACGAGATCGCCGAGCGGGTACGGACCCAGCAGCTGGACGACGCGCACCGGCGCGTCTCCCTGCGCGGCTACCAGGCGTTCGGGGCGCGGTTCGCCCTCGCGCAGCGCAAGGTGATACTCGGCGACGAGATGGGCCTCGGGAAGACCGTCCAGGCGATCGCCGTGCTGGCGCACCTGGCCGCCCAGGGGCAGAACCACTTCATGGTCGTCTGTCCGGCGAGTGTCCTCGTGAACTGGACACGGGAGATCGAGGCCCGCAGCGCGCTCAGGGTCGCGGTGCTCCACGGCCCCGACCGGCACTACGCGCTGGCCGACTGGAAGGAACGGGGCGGGGTCGCGGTGACCACGTTCGACGCCCTGCGCGGCTTTCCCGCGCCGGGCGGCGGAGAGGTCGGGCTGCTCGTGGTCGACGAGGCGCACTTCGTGAAGAACCCGAAGGCCAAACGGTCCCAGGCGGTCGCCCTGTGGGCGGAGCGTTGCGGGCGTGCCCTGTTCATGACCGGAACCCCGATGGAGAACAGGGTCGCGGAGTTCCGCGACCTGGTCCGGATGCTCGACGGCGATGTCGCGGACTCCCTGGGCGAACGGCACGCGCTGGCCGGATCGGTCGCCTTCCGCAAGGCCGTGGCCCCGGTCTACCTGCGACGCAACCAGGAGGACGTGCTGACGGAACTCCCCAGTCTTCAGCAGACCGACGAGTGGGAGGAACTGAGCGCGTCGGACGAGGAGGCCTACCGGGAAGCCGTGCGCGCGGGCAACTTCATGGCGATGCGCAGGGCCGCGTACTCGCGCCCCGAGAAGTCGGCCAAGCTGGACCGGCTCCGGCAGATTGTCCAGGAGGCCGCCGAGAACGGGCAGAAGACGGTGGTCTTCTCCAACTTCAAGGACGTACTGAGCGTGGTGAAGGACGAGCTCACCGCGGGAGCCGCCGGCCGCACACCTCTGTTCGGTCCGCTCACGGGAAGCGTCCCGGCCGGGCGGCGGCAGCAGATCGTGGACGACTTCGCCGCCGTCCAGGGCCCCGCGGTGCTCCTGGCACAGATCCAGGCGGCGGGTATCGGCCTCAACATGCAGGCCGCCTCCGTCGTCGTCATCTGCGAACCCCAGATCAAGCCGACCATCGAACACCAGGCGGTGGCCCGGGCACACCGTATGGGCCAGGTCAGGCCGGTGCGTGTGCACCGTCTCCTCGCCACCGGGGGCGTGGACGAACGCATGGTCAAGATGCTGGAGAGCAAGACCCGCCTCTTCGACGCCTACGCCCGCCGCAGCGCCGTCGCGGAAGCCACACCGGACGCGGTCGACGTGTCGGACACCGAGCTGGCGCGCCGGATCGTCGAGGAGGAGCAGGCCCGTCTGGGCGTCGCCGTGTGAGGCCGCGCGGAGCCGCCCCCGCCGGGTCGCCGGCACGGGACGCCGGCGGGCGCGCGGCCCGGGATCAGGCGTGCGCCATGCCCGTCTTCGCGCCGGCACCGCACAGCGGCACGACGGCCTCCCGTCGGCCGAGGGCGCCCTCACGGACCGCCGCCCAGCAGGCCACGCCCGTCGACTCCACGTACAGCCCGCGCCCGGCGAGATCCGACTGCGCGTGGCGGATCTGGTCCTCCGTCACGGTCAGGAAGGCGCCCCCGGAGGCGCGGACCGCGCTCAGGATCTGGCGGGCCCGCAGCGGGTGCGGGATCGCGATGCCCTCGGCGAACGTGGGCGCCGTCGGCGTGACGCCGACGAGGTCGTCGGCCCCCTCGGACCACGCCCGGGCCAGCGGGGCGACCGCGGCGGCCTGGACGGCGTACAGGGCGGGCCTCCTGTCGATCAGCCCGGCCGCGTGCAGTTCGGCCACCGCGAGGGCGGCGCCCAGGAGCAGCGTGCCGTTGCCGACGGGCAGCACGAGGACGTCCGGCAGACGTCCGCCGAGGTCCTCCCAGAGTTCGTGGACGTACGTCTTCGTGCCGTGCAGGAAGTACGGGTTGAAGACGTGCGAGGCATAGAACACGCCGTCCTCGTCGGCCGCCTCGCGCGCCGCGCGTGCCGTCGCCTCGCGGTCGCCCTCGACCACCCGCAGCCGTGCCCCGTGGGCCTCGATCTGCTCCAGCTTCTTGGCGGAGGTGCCCTCGGGGACGTACACGGTGCACGGCAGTCCGGCCCGGGCGCAGTACGCGGCGACGGCCGTGCCCGCGTTGCCGCTGCTGTCCGCGAGCACCTGCCGGGGTCCGAGTCGCAGCGCCAGCTCGGCCAGCAGCACGGCCCCGCGGTCCTTGAACGACAGCGTCGGCATCAGGAAGTCGAGCTTGGCGAGGACGCCTTCGCCCAGGGGGACCAGGGGAGTGCGGCCCTCGCCGAGGCTGACCGTGGGCGCGGCCAGCGGCAGGCACTCCGCGTACCGCCACATCGAGTTCACCCGGCCGGTGAGGGACGCGAGGGGAGCCGGCGTCGGCGCGAAGTCCAGGTCGAGCGGACCCCGGCAGACCGGGCAGCACCAGGCGAGCGAGCCGGCGGGTACACGCGTGCCGTCCGTCGGGCAGAAGCAGTCCGGCAGTGCAGTCATGGGTGCAGGTTAGACGCGAGGCCGGGGGACTTGAGGCTCCGCGCCTTCCTGGGCGGGCGTGCCCCGGCGGCCGTCCGGGCAGCCCCCGTCCGGATTTCGTCCGTGCCGCGCTTACGATGCGCCCAGTCGTTCGACAGTCGTACGCGCGTTCCGTCGCGGATGGATGAGGAGCAAGGGAAACCGTGGCCATACCCCCGCCGCCCGGCCCGCAGCAGCCCGAGGGACCGTACCCGCCGCCGGGGACGCCTCCGTATCCGCACGCGCCGCTCCCCCAGGAACCCTTCCCGCAGGGGCCGTACCAGCAGGGGCCGTACCAGCAGGGACCGTACGCGGGCCCGTATCAGCCCTGGGGGCAGGGCTACTCGCCGTACAACCGGCCCGTTCCCTTCAACGGGCTCGCGATCGCGGCGCTGGTCCTCGGTGTCCTCTGCTTCCTGCCCGCCGTCGGGCTGGTCCTCGGGATCGTGGCGCTCGTCCAGATCAAGAAGCGCGGCGAGCGCGGCAAGGGCATGGCGGTGGCCGGAATGGTGCTGTCGTCGGTCGGTGTCGTGCTGCTCGCGCTCCTGGTCGCCACCGGGGGAGCGCGCGCCTTCTGGGAGGGCTTCAAGGAAGGGGCCCGCGACTCGGCGGACTCCGCGTTCTCGCTGGAGGTGGGCGAGTGCTTCGACACGCCGGGCGGATCGCTGAAGGGCCTGGCGACCGACGTCGACAAGGTGCCGTGTTCGGGCGGGCACGACGCCGAGGTGTTCGCCGACTTCACGATGGATGAGGGCGACTACCCCGGGGACGACACGCTCGCCGACGAGGCCGACGGGCGGTGCTACCTGCTCCGCAACACGTACGCGATGGACTCCTGGGCCGTCCCGGAGAACGTCGGCGTGTACTCCTTCACGCCGACGTCGCAGAGCTGGCGCCGCGGCGACCGCGAGGTGAGCTGCCTGTTCGGGGACGCCGACGAGAAGGGCGGCCTGACGGGCTCCCTGCGCAACGACCAGCTCACGCTCGGCCCCGACCAGTATTCCTATCTGAGCTCGGCGGCGGCCATCGACAACGCGCTGGCCGCGATGCCGGAAGCCGAGTACATCGAGGACGACCTGCCCGGCTACGAGGAGTGGGCGGACCACGTCTCGGAGGCGCTGGCGTGGGAGGCGGACGGGCTGCCCGCCCACCGGTTCGCGTCGGGCGCGGCCAAGCCGGTCGCCGCCCTGGCCAAGGACCTGGAGCGCTCGGCGAAGGAGTGGGCGAAGGCCGCGGACGCGCCGGACGCGGACACCTTCTCCGCGCACTACGAAAAGGCGCTGAAGCTCATCGACCCCAAGAAGGCGGTCACCACCCGCAAGGCTCTGGGGCTCGCCACCACCCCGCCGAAGTACGACGACGGCGGGGATACCGGTAGCGGTGGCGAAGACGGTGCCGGAATCGAGGTGTGACGACAGCCACAGTGGGGAGAAAGCGCCTGCGTAATGCCCTCAAGGGCTCACGTCATCACATCGAGTGATTCTCTGGCCTTTGCTTGCATGGCACAACCCACGGTTGCCACGCTGTTGCTGTCTGTACAACCTGATGGGAGCGGCTAAGTGACTTTCGGTGAGCAGCCGGCGTACCTGCGTGTCGCGGGTGATCTCCGCAAGAAGATCGTCGACGGCTCGCTGCCCCCGCACACCCGGCTTCCCTCGCAGGCCAGGATCCGCGAGGAGTACGGAGTCTCGGACACGGTCGCCCTGGAGGCGCGCAAGGTGCTCATGGCCGAGGGACTGGTCGAGGGCCGCTCCGGTTCGGGCACCTACGTCCGCGAGCGGCCGGTGCCGCGCCGCGTCGCCCGCACCGGATACCGGCCGGACAGCGGCGCCACCCCCTTCCGTCAGGAGCAGGCCGACTTCGCGGTGCGCGGCACCTGGGAGTCCCACAGCCGGCAGGTCGAGGCGAGCGGAGCGATCGCCGAGCGGCTGGCCATCCAGCCCGGCGACCGCGTGATGTGCACGAACTACGTCTACCGCGACGGCGGTGAGGCGATGATGCTCTCCACCTCCTGGGAGCCGCTCGCCGTGACCGGGCGAACGCCGGTGATGCTCCCCGAGGAGGGCCCGCTCGGCGGCATGGGCGTCGTCGAGCGCATGGCGGCCATCGACGTGATCGTGGACAACGTCACCGAGGAGGTGGGCGCGCGCCCCGGCCTCGCCGAGGAACTCCTGGCGCTGGGCGGCGTGCCCGGACATGTGGTCGTCGTCATCCAGCGCACGTTCTACGCCTCGGGCCGGCCGGTGGAGACGGCGGACGTGGTGGTCCCGGCGGACCGCTACCGGATCGCCTACCACCTGCCGGTGAAGTGACCGCGCGTCACTCCGGTACGGCATGTCGTCCGGCGTCGCGTCCGGCGTCGCTCGCGGGTCTGGTGCGGCCTGGTGGGCTCGCGTGTCGGCGTGAGGGCCCGCGCCTCAACGGGGGCGCCCGCGGACCCGGTTGGAATCTGGCCTTTCTCAACGGCCGGACCGGGGAACGACTTCGCCCTGTTCGAGGGCGCGCGAGGAGTCGTGAGCGGCGCGTTCGGTGACGTGCGCCCCCCGGGTCACCGTTCCTTACTGGCCGGTTGCGTACCTCTTTGTGTAAACCCGTGTTCGCTGCGTGAAGGTAAGGCGTACGCTCGGGCATATGCGTATTGCGGTTTCGATGGAATGCGGGGTTCGACGGGGGCCCGGGGCGGGAAGTGGAGGGGCTCTATGAACGACAGCACGATCACACTTCCCTGGCTCGTCATACGGCAGGACGACAACGGCAATCGCTATCGCGTGGGCAGGTACGCGACCCGCGCCGAGGCCGAGAAGATCGCGGACAGCCTCGACGACCGCGGGCACAAGCAGCTCTACTGGGTCGAGCGGATCGGGCCGAACGGAACCCGGTGATCGACCGGGAGCCCGGCCCCCTCGCGCTCCCGTAGGCTCCGGCGCATGACGGAACGGATCCTGGTGGTCGCGGGCGCCCTGGTGCGCGGCGGGCGCCTGCTCGCCGCCCGCCGCAGTGCGCCCCCCGACCTCGCCGGGCGCTGGGAGCTGCCGGGCGGCAAGGTCGAGCCCGGCGAGACCCCCGAGCACGCCCTCGTACGCGAACTGCGCGAGGAGCTCGGCGTGGACACGCTGGCGTTGGAGCGCGTCCCCGGCGAGTGGCCGCTGAAGCCGGGATACGTCCTGGTGGTGTGGGCCGTCCGGCTGCTGCCCGGTTCGGCCGAACCCGAGCCCCTCCAGGACCACGACGAACTGCGCTGGCTGACCCCAGAGGAGATCTGGGACGTGGACTGGCTGGACCAGGACGTGCCGGCGGTCAAGGGCGCACTGCCGTGGCTCGATCCGGACGTGTGACGACCGGGTGCCCGCTTGTGCGCCGTTCGCGCCATAGTGTGCCCTCGGCGCGGTAAAGCTCCACCGATACCGGGTATGTGCCCCTTAACCACCCGAAACCGGGCATGGGTGGGTTTCTGGTCTGGGAAGTGATCGGCTTGATCGACACTGACGGCTACTGCGCCGAGTGGACCTTTCCCGCGGAGCCCGGTGCCGTCCGCACAGCCCGCTCCGTCGTCCGGGGACAGCTCCGCGAATGGGATCTCGAATCCCTCGGCGACATCACCGCACTCCTGGTCAGCGAACTGGTGACGAACTCCCTCCGGCACGCCACGGGCCCGATCGGCGTCCGTCTCGTCCGTCCCGAGGACGTGCCGGGCGCTCTGCGCGTCGAGGTCTCCGACCCGCTGCCCGACCCGCCCCGCGAACGGGCCGCCGACACCTCCGACGAGAGCGGTCGCGGCCTCCAGCTCCTGGCCGGCTCGTGCAGACGCTGGGGCACCTGGCCCGCGGACACCGGCAAGACGGTCTGGTTCGAGCTGACCGTGCCGGACTGAGACACACGGGGCGGGACGCCCGCGCGGCATACGGCCGGATCATGCTCCCGACCGGTGTCGCGTTGTGTGGTTCGACGGGGGGCCACCTGGTTAGAAGACTGGGAGTATGTCGCGGCCGGTCCAAAAACCATCGGGACCGTGCTGTGATCGTGAACACCGTGTCGTGCGGCGCCGTAGTGCTGGATACTGCGGGCAGCCGCCCCCGGTGACCGGTGCCGGACGCGGTGAGCTGGAGGGGACGGTTCGCGTGAGCGAGATACCAGCGAAGGCCACGGAGTCCGAGGACCCGTCGGACGGCGCGAGGGCTGATGCGGCGGGCGATGGCGCGCGCACGGTTCCCGGCGAGGCCGCGGACGGCGCCACGGACCGCACCACGGGCGACGCGTCGGACGCCGCGGCGGCCGGTCCGTCCACGGACGGGAGCGGCGAGACCGGCGAGGTGCCGGGGGACGCGATGTGGCAGAGCAGTCCGCCCGGTTCGATCTACGACTACATCAAGGCCGCCTCCTTCTCCATCGGCGCGGACGGGCTCGTCGACCAGTGGAGTCTGCGCGCCGAGCAGCTCTTCGGCATCCCGGCGGAACGGGCTGTCGGCATGGATCCCATCGAGGCGTTCGTCAGCGCCGACCGCCGGGAGTTCGGTCAGCGGAAGATGGCGGAGATCCTGGACGGCCGCGAGTGGACCGGGCTGGTGCCCTTCCGCACGCCCCCCTCCGGGGAAACCGGCGACGGCGCCGAGGACTTCGGCGGCAGGGAGGGCCTCGCCGAGGTCTACGTGATGCCGACGACCACCGAGCACGGTGAGCGGGCCGCCGTATGCATCGTGGTGGACGTCCGTACCCTGCGGACGATCGAGACGGACCTCGCCGCCTCGCAGGCGATTTTCGGTCAATCTCCCTTCGGGTTCCTGCTGATCGACACGGACCTCCAGGTCCGCCGCGCCAACCAGCGCTTCGCCTCGATCTTCGGCGGCAGCGTCGACGACCACCGCGGCAAGGGCGTCCACGACTATCTTCCGCACGCGGAGGCGGAGCGGGTGACGGCGGTACTGCGCCGGGTGCTGGAGACCGGCGACTCCATCACGGACATGCACGTCACCGGGCAGGTCCCGGGCTCCGACGAGCGCCGCCACTGGTCCATCAACCTCTACCGGGTGCACAGCGGCAGCGGCCGGCCCATCGGCATCGCCTGGCTCGGAACCGACATCACCTCCCGCCGCGCCGCCGCCCGCGAAGCGGCCGCCGCCCGACGCAATCTCGCCCTGCTGAACGAGGCGGGCGCCCGCATAGGCAACTCCCTCGACCTGGAGACCACCGCACGCGAACTCCTCGACGTCGTGGTCCCCGGCTTCTGCGACCTCGCGACGGTCGACCTGTACCAGGGACTGCTGGCCGGCGACGAGGCCCCGCCTGGACTCGTGGACGGCAGCGCCGAACTCCGCCGGGTGGCCTTCGCCAGCGCCGTCTCCGACGCGCCCTTCGCCGGCGGCCCGGCGCCCGTCGCCGTCGGCGCGGTCCACCACTACCCGTTCAACTCGCCCTGCGCGGACGCCCTGCGCACCACGCGGCCGCAGCACGTGCCCGCCGAGGACGGCGGCCTCATCCATTCCACGCTCGCGGTCCCGATGGTCGCCCACGACACGGTCGTGGGACTCGCCCAGTTCTCCCGTACGAAGGGCAGCGAGCCGTTCGGGGAACGCGACCGCGCCCTGGCCGTGGAGCTGGCGGCCCGCGCGGCCGTCTGTATCGACAACGCGCGCCTGTACCGCCGCGAGCACGAACGCGCCCTCATCCTGCAACGGTCCCTGCTGCCTCCGGGGGACCCCGAGGCCTCCGGACTCGACATCGCGTGCCGCTATCTGCCGGGCAACGCGGCGACGGAGGTCGGCGGCGACTGGTTCGACGTCATCGAACTCCCGGGGCACCGCACGGCCCTCGTGGTGGGCGACGTGATGGGCCGCGGGCTGCGCGCCGCGGTGGCGATGGGTGAACTGCGCACCGCGGTACGCACCTTGGCCCTGCTCGACCTCGAACCCGCCGAGGTCCTCTCGGCGCTGGACGAGATCGCGCGCGGCCTCGGCACCCCCGGCGGGGTCCAGCAGGCCACCCGCACGGCCCGTCAGCCCCGCGACGCCGACCTCTCCGAGGTGTACCTCGCGACCTGCGTGTACGCCGTCTACGACTCCGTGACCCGCCGGTGCACCTTCGCCAACGCCGGCCATCTGCCCCCCGTGCTGGTCGAGCCCGGTGAGACCGCGCTGATGCTCGACGTGCCGCCCGGGATGCCGCTCGGGGTGGGCGGCGAGCCCTTCGAGGAGGTGGAGGTCGAACTACCCGAAGGCGCCCTGTTGGCGCTCTACACGGATGGACTGGTCGAATCGCGCGACCACCCCCTCGACGAGGGCCTCCAGGCGTTCGTCGGCGCCCTCACCGATCCCTCCAGGCCGCTGGAGGACGTCTGCGACCACGTCCTCAACACCCTCGACACCCACCACGGCGAGGACGACATCGCCCTGCTGATGGCACGTGTCCAGGGACTGCCCGCCGAGTCCGTCGGCGACTGGACCCTGCCGCGCGAGCCGCGCAGCGTGGGGCGGGCCCGTGAGTACACCCGCACCCAGCTGGTCGCCTGGGACCTGGAGCCGCTCGTCGACACGACGGAACTGCTGGTCAGTGAGCTGGTGACGAACGCCCTGCGCTACGGCGAGGGCGAGATCAGGCTGCGGCTGCTCCTCGACCGCACCCTCGTCTGCGAGGTCTGGGACGCCGGACTCGTCCAGCCGCGCCGCCGCCGTGCCCGCGACACCGACGAGGGCGGGCGGGGCCTGCAACTCGTCGGCCTCCTCTCCGCCGGGTGGGGCTCCCGCCGGACCCCGCGCGGGAAGACCGTGTGGTTCGAACTCCCCCTGCCGGACGGCCAGACGACCCTCACCGACCCGGCGGAAGCCCTGCTGAGCCTGTTCTGAGGGCTGAGGGCTGAGGGCTGAAGGCTGGGGGCACAGGGCTGAGTGCCCGGGAGCCGGGAGCCCGGGAGCCGTGAGGCTGCAAGCGGGGCGGCGCTGCTCTCGGCTCTGCCCCCTCTGTCCTCGGCTCAGGTGAAGAAGGCCCCCCGGCGGCCCCGTGTGCGCGGGCCGCCGTAGCTCATCGGGCCGCCCTCGCCGTCGCTCAGGAGGATCCCGCCGAGCACCGCGCCGCCCGCTCCGGCGCCCCCGCGGCCGCCCGAGGGATTGCCGTACGCCCGTACATCCCGCTCGGCGAGCCGTCGCGCCTCCCGGGCCAGACCGTCGGCCCGCAGCACCTCGGCGAGGGGAACGGACCCCGGACCGAGCAGCCGCCGCGCCTCTGCCAGCCGGGTCCGCGCCTCGCTGCCCACCGCCCCGCGGTGCGTACCGACGAAGCACGTGGCCCCGGCGAGCGCGCTGCGGGCGGGAACCAGGGCGTGGCCGGTCCCCTCGGGAACATCACCGCCCACCGCCCCCGCCAGGCTCGCGGCCGCCTCCGTCACCCGGCGCAGCGCGTCCAGTGGGTCGTGAGGCCCCGCCGCCGTCTCGTGACGCACCGCGGAGAGCAGCGCCTCGGCGTGCCCCAGGCGGCCGACGAGCCCGGCGCGGGCGTCCGGCGGCAGACTCCGGGCCGCGTTCCACTCGGACTGCGCCGCCGTGACGGCCGCGGGCAGCCCGGCCGCGGCCGAGTCCAGGTCCCGGGCCAGCCGGTCGACGCCGTCCGCCAGCGCGGAGGCCTGCGCCAACGCGCCTTCCGCCGCCCGCAGATGGGCCGCCGCCTTCGCGCCGTCGCCCCGGTCCGCGTACTGCCGTGCCTGGTTGAGGTGAGAGGTGGTGAACAGGATCCGGTCCTTGGCCTGTTCGGCGTCGCCGACGACGGACAGCGAGGCGGCGGGAGCGTATCGCTCGTGCAGATCGGTGATCGTCGCCTCGGCGGCGCGGATGCGCGCGGCGACGTCCCGGAAGCGGGTCTCCGCGGCCTCCAGGGCGGCCACCGCGTTGCGCTCCAGCGCCCGGATCTGGTCGAACCCCGGCGCCGCCGCGTCCAGCCGCTGCCCGGCGTCCTGACAGCGGGCGACGATCTCCTCCAGGACGTCCCGGCGCTCGTCCTGGCCCTCGGCCGGGTCCGCACCGGCCGTGTCCTCCTCGTCGAGGCGCTGCCGCAGCCGGAAGGCCGCGGCGAGTCCGGTTTCCGCGTGCCTGAGTTCGTACACGTACGGTTCCACCGCGTCGCCCCGGTCCGCGGCGAGGGCGAGCTCCTCGGCGGCGACGCGTACGCAGTCGTCGGTCTCGACGAGCAACCGCCGTGCCCGCAGGTCGAGTTCGGGCAGCGGGGTGACCTCGGGGGTGCCGCCGGGTGTCGTGCGGGTCGCCGCCCGCCGTCTGCGGCGCCCGTACCCGTACGCCGCCAGCGCGCCCGCGGCGCCGACCGCGACCAGGGGTGGTACGAGATCGCCGGTCGTCGTCCCGTCCTGCGCGGTCGCGGCCCGGGGAGCGGCGACACCCGCGTCCCGCGCCGGGACGGCCGGGACCGCCGGGGCCTCCGCTCCCGCCCGCGCCAGCGGCAGCACCAGCCAGCCCATCGCGACCAGCCCCCCGAGCACGGCATGCGCCACCCGCACGGCTATGTGCGACGGGACCCGGCGCGACCGGCTACGGCTCAGGGGCGACGTCACATTTGGGAGCGTATGGCCGTTCGAGCGCCTCCGCGACCGGTATACGAGGAGTTGGTGGCAGTTGGGGTACGGGAGGTAGCGGGGTGCACGGGAGGGGCGCGGGGGTCGTGATCGGCAGCTCGCGCGGCACGCGCGGACCGGTGGGACGGGGTATCGCGGAGGGCGTCGCGAGGGGGGTGACCACCGCCGTTCCGCGTGTCATGATCAGGCCGCGTGTCCCTGTCGGCACGCGAAGGAGTGGGTTCTGTGCACGGGTATTTCGTCGGGGGCGTCGTGCTGATCGTCGCGGCGCAGGCGGGGATAGGGACAGCGGCCCTCACGCGGTACTGGATCCCGCCGTGGGTGCGCCCCCGGGTCGTCCGCCCGAAGCTGTGGGGATGGGGTGCGCTGACGGGCGCCGTGGGCTGGTCCCTGTTCATGTTCCTCGGACCGCTCCGCGGACCCGACGCCGCGATGATGCCGTACGCCCTGGGCGGGATGGCCCTGTTCATCGCGAGTCTGGTGGTCCAGATGGTGGCGCAGCGCCCGGGCCGGGGTCCTGTGGTCCCGCCGGACCCCGGGCGCCGGTGGCGCCGGGGCACGCATGGACGGTGACGCGGGACCCCGGACGACGGTGCCGCCGGACCCCGGACGACGGTGACGCCGGGCAGGGACGGAGACGGCGCGCCGCCTCGCCCATGCCCGGCCCGCGCCCCCGTCTACGTCCGCCGTCGGCCGATCTTCGATCCCAGCCACACGAGCGGGTCGTACTTGCGGTCGACCGCCCGCTCCTTCAAGGGGATCAGCGCGTTGTCCGTGATCTTGATGCCCTCCGGGCAGACCTCGGTGCAGCACTTGGTGATGTTGCAGTAGCCGAGACCGTGCTCCTCCTGGGCCGTGCGCTTGCGGTCCAGGCCGGAGTCCGCGGCCGCGTCCAGCGGGTGCATGTCCAGCTCCGCCACCCGCATCAGGAAGCGCGGTCCGGCGAACGCGGGCTTGTTCTCCTCGTGGTCACGGACCACATGGCAGGTGTCCTGGCACAGAAAGCACTCGATGCACTTGCGGAACTCCTGCGACCGGTCGACGTCCTCCTGCATCATCCGGTACTCGCCGGGGCCGACACCGGCGGGCGGAACGAAGGCGGGGACCTCCCGCGCCTTGTCGTAGTTGAAGCCGACGTCGGTCACCAGATCCCGGACGACCGGGAAGGCGCGCAGCGGGGTGACGGTGATCGTCTCCTCCCGGGTGAACACCGACATCCGCGTCATGCACAGCAGCCGCGGCCGGCCGTTGATCTCCGCCGAGCACGAACCGCACTTGCCCGCCTTGCAGTTCCAGCGGACGGCGAGGTCGGGAACCTGGGTCGCCTGGAGCCGGTGGATGATGTCGAGCACCACCTCGCCCTCGTTGACCTCGACCCCGAAGTCCTCCAGGCCGCCGCCCTTCACGTCTCCGCGCCACACCTTGAAGCGGGCCTCGTAGCTGCTCACTCGTAGAGCTCCTCTTCGGCGAGGTACTTGACCAGCTCCTCCTTCTCGAAGAGGGCGAGCAGGTCGGAACGGATGGGCCGGCTGGTCTCGTTCACCAGCTCGATCTGTCCGGCCACAGGGTCGGTGGTGGCCGGCCCGCCGGTGGGGTCGGTCAGCCGGCACAGCAGGTTGATCCGGCGCCAGGAACGCTCCATCGCCGGGTGGTCCTCGCGGGTGTGGCCGCCACGCGACTCCACGCGCTCCAGCGCCGCCCGGGCGACACACTCGCTGACCAGGAGCATGTTCCGCAGATCGAGGGAGAGATGCCAGCCCGGGTTGAACTGACGGTGGCCCTCCACCCCGGCCCGGCGCGCCCGTACCCGCAGTTCGGCGAGCTTCTCCAGGGCCCGCTCCATCTCGGCCTCGCGGCGGATGATCCCCACCAGGTCGTTCATGGCCTGCTGGAGCTCCTGGTGCAGGGTGTACGGGTTCTCCGGCGGCCGCGAGGCGGCGGCCGGCGCGCCGCCGCCCGGCGCGGCGGGGACGGACTCGGGTCCCTCGGCGGAGAAGGGCCGCAGCGCCTCCGCGGCGGCCTCGTCCACCTGGGTGTCGTCCACGGGCGGGCGGGTGCCCTCCCCGGTGAGGCCGGTCGCGTACTCGGCCGCGTGCCATCCGGCCCGCCGCCCGAACACCAGCAGGTCGGAGAGGGAGTTGCCGCCGAGCCGGTTGGAGCCGTGCATGCCGCCCGCGACCTCGCCGGCCGCGAACAGCCCGGGAACCCCGCGTGCCGCCGCCGTGTCCGAGTCGACCGCGACGCCGCCCATGACGTAGTGGCAGGTGGGCCCGACCTCCATCGCCTCGGCGGTGATGTCGACGTCGGCCAGCTCCTTGAACTGGTGGTACATGGACGGCAGCCGGCGTTTGATCACCTCGGCGGGCATCCGGGTCGACACGTCGAGGAAGACGCCGCCGTGCGGTGATCCGCGGCCCGCCTTCACCTCGGAGTTGATGGCCCGCGCCACCTCGTCGCGCGGCAGCAGCTCCGGTGGACGCCGGTTGTGGTCCGGGTCCTCGTACCAGCGGTCGCCCTCCTCCTCCGACTGCGCGTACTTCTCCTTGAAGACGTCGGGGATGTAGTCGAACATGAACCGCTTGCCCTCGGAGTTGCGCAGCACCCCGCCGTCACCGCGTACCGACTCGGTGACGAGGATGCCCTTGACCGACGGCGGCCAGACCATGCCCGTGGGATGGAACTGCACGAACTCCATGTTCAGCAGCGGTGCCCCGGCGAGCAGCGCCAGCGCGTGCCCGTCGCCCGTGTACTCCCACGAGTTGGAGGTCACCTTGAAGGACTTGCCGATGCCGCCGGTGGCGATCACCACGGAGGGGGCCTCCAGGACGAAGAAGCGCCCTGACTCCCGCTCGTAGCAGAAGGTGCCGGAGACCCGCTGCCCGTCCTTCAGGATCCGTGTGACGGTGCACTCCTGATAGATCTTCAGGCGGGACTCGTAGTCGCCGGTCTCCCTCTTGTCCTCCTGCTGGAGGGACACGATCTTCTGCTGGAGCGTGCGGATCAGTTCGAGTCCGGTGCGGTCGCCCACGTGGGCGAGCCGCGGATACTCGTGGCCGCCGAAGTTGCGCTGCGAGATCCGCCCGTCCTTCGTCCGGTCGAAGAGGGCGCCCCAGGTCTCCAGTTCCCAGACCCGGTCCGGCGCTTCGCGGGCGTGCAGTTCGGCCATCCGCCACTGGTTGAGGAACTTGCCGCCGCGCATGGTGTCGCGGAAGTGCACCTGCCAGTTGTCGCCGGAGTTCACGTTGCCCATGGCGGCGGCGATGCCGCCCTCGGCCATCACCGTGTGGGCCTTGCCGAACAACGACTTGCAGATCACCGCCGTACGGGCGCCACGCTCGCGTGCCTCGATCGCGGCACGCAGTCCGGCGCCACCGGCACCGACCACGACGACGTCCCACTCCTGTCGGTCGACCACGGACATCAGGGGGCTCCACCCAATCTAGAAGAAGCGCGGATCGTCGAAGGCGCCGGAAGCGACGAGGTACACGTAGAAGTCGGCCACCGCCACGCTGATCAACGAGGCCCAGGCCAGCAGCATGTGACGGGCGTTCAGTTTTCCGACCCACTGCCACATCCGGTAGCGCACGGGATGCTTGGAGAAGTGCTTCAGCTTCCCGCCGACGATGTGCCGGCAGGAGTGGCAGGACAGGGTGTACGCCCAGATCAGCGTGATGTTCACCAGGAACACCAGCGTGCCGAGGCCCATGTGCCCCCAGGCGTAGTGCTCGTCGCGGAAGGAGAGCACGGTGTCGTACGTGAGGATGCCGGCGACGACGAGGGCCGCGTAGAAGAAGTACCGGTGGATGTTCTGGAGGATCAGCGGGAAACGGGTCTCGCCGGTGTACTTCTTGTGCGGCTCGGCGACCGCGCAGGCCGGGGGGCTCGCCCAGAAGCCCCGGTAGTAGGCCTTGCGGTAGTAGTAGCAGGTCAGCCGGAAGCCGAGCGGGAAGATCAGGATGATGATCGCCGGGGAGATGGCCCACCAGCTCCCGAACAGATCCGCGTTCGGCCCGGCGCGCATGGTCCCGCACCGCTCGGCCAGACACGGCGAGTAGAACGGTGAGACGTAGGGCGCCGCGTAGTAGTGCGCGTCCGAGAAGGCCCGCCAGGTCGAGTACACGACGAAGGCCAGCAACCCGGCCGCGGTGGCGGCGGGCGCCAGCCACCAGCGGTCGGTCCGCAGATGCGGGGCGGCGATCGCGGCGCGCGTACCGGTTCGTACTCCGCCGCTGTTCAGATGAGGTTCCGTACCAGTGGCCAACTTCGCACTCCGGTCGGGTTCGGGGGCGCGCCGGTGTCGAGGGCGCTAGTGGGAGGGACCGTGGTGCGCGCCGAGACCCTCGTCGTCGGAATCGGTCCACAAGGAGCTGTCGTACGGGGTGTCGGGGACGGGCACCAGGTCGGGCAGCCGGCCGGACACGGCTCCCGCCGGTCCCGGCACGGCCGGGAGCCCGGGGGCGCGGCCCGCGGCGGACTCACGCAGCAGCGCGAGACTCTCGCGCAGGTGGTCGGCGTCGGCGCGCACACGGCGCATCTCCAGACCGGTGCCCATCTGCTGTTCCAGGCGCCGCACCGACCGCTGGAGATCGTCGAGGCAGCGCTGGACTGACGTCAGGTCGTCGTGCACGGACATGACTTGCCCTCACTTCCGTGGGCCCCGGGGCCTTCAGGCGGCAACGTTCATGCGCCTGCGAGTGTTGCGCGTCACCAGTACCTGTGTGAAGGCGTGTGCACGGATTGAAGGTCCTCGCGCTCCAGAACGAACCCCGTGCGCCGGGCTTTCGCCGCGCGCGCCGGTCGAGTTCTCCCCGCGTCCGGAAGTGAGCCCGAGGCCCGCGCGGCAGGCCGGACGGTGCGCGGGAGCGGGCGCAGGGGCCGCGCCCCCGTGTGCGCCGTGCCCGGGCGGGCGCCCGTGACGCGGCCCCGGGCGGGTTCCGGATTGGGCCGCACGAGTGGGTTCCGCGCGCCCGTCGCCGTGTCGCCGCCTCCCCTCCGCCGGACTGCTCTTCAGTTGGCCTGTAGATCAGATCAACTCCCTAATACCGCCGAACGGGATCAGAGCAGACCTGCCCCCGCGGCGGAGCGTCCCCCGGAGGTTGCAGTGATGTCCCACGAAGGCGTCGGACTGCGCGCGGTGATGCGCTCGGCCGCATTCCTCACCGCGGGCGTGCTCGCGGTACCCGCTCTCGCCGCGTGCAGCGCGGACGACGAGGCGGACAGGCCCGTGGCCGTGCAGGACATCGCGCCCGCGTCCCGTGACCTGATCGCCGACGGCGGCACCCTGCGCTGGGCCGTGGACGCCGTACCGGAGACGCTTAACGCGTTCCAGGCGGACGCCGACGCCGCGACCTCCCGTGTCGCCGGCGCCGTCCTGCCGTCCATGTACCGGCTCGACGCGAACGGGCGGCCGCAGATCAACTCCGACTACCTGGAGTCGGCGAAGGTCGTGGGCACGTCGCCCAAGCAGGTCGTGCTGTACAAGCTCAACCAGCAGGCCGTGTGGAGTGACGGACGCGAGATCGGCGCCGCCGACTTCGCCGCCCAGTGGCGCGCCCTGTCCGGCAAGGACTCCGCGTACTGGACGGCACGCAACGCCGGCTACGACCGTATCCAGAAGATCGAACGGGGCAAGAACAACCTGGAGGTCCGCGTCACCTTCAGCCGGCCCTACGCCGACTGGAAGGCGCTGTTCTCGCCGCTGTACCCGAAGGACGTCATGGGCACCGCGGATGCCTTCAACGACGGCGCCCGGCGCAAGCTCAAGGTCAGTGCGGGGCCCTTCGCCCTGAAGACCGTCGACCGCAAGGCCGGGAAGGTCCGCCTCACGCGCAACGCGCGCTGGTGGGGCCGCCCCAGCAAGCTCGACGAGATCGATCTGGTGGCCGTCGCCCGTGACAAGCGGGCCGAGGCGCTCGCCGACGACAGGCTCGACCTGGCCGAGATCGACCCCGCCGAGGCCGAGCGCGTCACGCTCGCGGCCCGGCACAAGGACGGCGCGCCGTTGCAGGGGGCCTCCGCGACGAGCGAGAAGGACCCGTCCGCGGAGAAGAGCGAGAAGAGCGAGAAGAGCAAGAAGAGCGACAAGAGCGACAAGAGCGAGAAGGAAACGTCCGGGAAGAAGGGCGAGAAGAGCGAGTCCGAGGAGGAGGAGGACGGCAAGAACGCGGCGGACGAGAGGAGCGACAAGGACGAGCGGAGCGACAAGGACGAGAGCGAGAAGGACGAGAGCGCCAAGCACGAGAAGAGCCAGAAAAGCCGGAAGAGCGAGAAGGACGAGGAGAGCGACAAGAGCGACAAGGAAGAGAGCGGCGGGAAGAGCGCCAAGCACAAGAAGAGCGACGACAGCGAGAAGAGCGACGACAGCGACAGCGAGAGCGACGACGAGAGCGAGCGGGGGGAACCGGGGACGAAGGGAAGCAGGGCGAAGGCGGAGGCCACGCGGTCGGCGCTGAGCGGCTTCGTGGTCCGCAAGTCCCTCGAACCCGCCTACACCCAGCTCGCCCTCAACGGTTCCGAGGGCCCGCTCGCCGACGAGCGCGTGCGCCGCGCCGTGGCCCGCGCCCTGGACCGCAAGGAACTCGCCCGGGTCGTCCTCCGGCCGCTCGGTCTGCCCGCCGAGCCGGTCGGCAGCCATCTCGCCCTGTCCGGACAGGCCGCGTACGCCGACAACAGCGGCGCCCTCGGCAACCAGGACGCCGCCGAGGCGCGGGCGCTGCTCGCGGACGCCGGGTGGGTGCCGGGCGGGCCGGTCACGGAGCAGAAGAAGACGGAGAAGGCGGCCGGGTCCAAGGGCAAGAAGGGGGACGACGGCGAGGACGGCAGGCCGGGTGAGGGCGGAACGTATCCCCTCGGCGATGACGACAAGCCCTCCGGGGTGGGCCGGGAGCCGGTCCAGGACCCCAAGGACCACGCGAGCAAGCAGGAGCAGCAGTCCGGCGTGCGGCAGGGCGCCCACACCGATGATCAGGCCGCCCGGCACCTGGACGGCCGGCAGTACGCCGGGCAGGGCGGGCTTCCGGGGGCGTACGCGCCCAAGGGGACGGCCGCTCCGGCGGGCGCCGCGTCCAACGTCCTCGCCAAGGACGGCAAACCGCTCGCGCTGCGCTTCGTCGTTCCCTCCGGCGCGGGCTCGGAGTCCCTGCGCCTCGTGGCCGACCGGATCGCGCGGATGCTCCAGCGGGTCGGTGTCCGTACGGACATCACGAAGGTCTCCGACGAGAGCTACTTCAAGGACCACATCGCCGCGGGCGACTACGACCTGGCGCTCTACTCGTGGCCAGCCTCCGCCTTCCCGGCCACCGACGCCCGTCCGATCTACGCCAAGCCCGTTCCGGCGGCGGACGGCTCGCTGAGCGTCGAGCAGAACTACACGCGCGTCGGCACCGACCAGGTCGATCAGCTCTTCGACCAGGCCCTCTCCACCCTGAACGAGGACGAGGAACGCTCCCTGGTCCGCAAGGCGGACGCCCGGATCTGGGCCGCGGCCGGCTCCATCCCGCTCTACCAGCGCCCGCAGCTCGCCGCCGCCCGCGTCGGCCTGGCGAACACCGGAGCCTTTGGCTTCCAGACTCCGGTGTACGAGGACATGGGCTTCCTGAAGAAGGGCGCGAAGGGGCCGCAGCAGTCCCCGACAGCGAGTCGTACCGGCAAGTAGCGTGTCCCCCGTGTCCCGTGACCATCGCGGGACACGGGGCATGGGACACAGGGGACGATCATGAACCGGCGCGCGCTCACGAACCCCGCGGCGGGACTCGCCGCGGTGGTCCTGCTGCTCGGCACCGCCGCCTGCACCGGAGGCACCGGGGGGCGGGACGAGAAGGACCACGGGGCCGCCGCGTGCGCGCACGGAACGTACGCCTGGTCCGGTGTCGTGCGCGAGCAGATGCTCTCTCCTGCGCGGACCGCATGATCGACGAAGGCCCGTCGAAGCTGGGGGCCGCCGGGCGTACGGCCGCCCGCAGGCTCTGTCCCGCCGGTTCACCTGCGGCGAAGAGCGCCTGATCACGGGGCCGGGAGCGCTCCCGGCCGGTCGGGCCTCCGGGCCCGCGGAGGCCGTCTCCGCCCGGGCCCCGTACGATGGGGTAAGGCCGTGGCGTGTTCAGCCCGGCAGGCCCCGCGACGCGGAGGCCGTCCACTCACTCCGGGAGAAGCGCCTCACTATGGCCACGCGCCACGACATCCGCAACGTCGCCATCGTCGCCCACGTCGACCACGGCAAGACCACCCTGGTCGACGCCATGCTCAAGCAGGCCGGTGCCTTCGCCGCGCACGCCGCAGAGTCGCTGGACGACCGCATGATGGACTCGAACGACCTGGAACGTGAGAAGGGCATCACGATCCTGGCGAAGAACACGGCGGTCAAGTACCACCCGAAGGATGGCGGCGACGTCATCACGATCAACATCATCGACACCCCCGGCCACGCCGACTTCGGTGGTGAGGTCGAGCGCGGTCTGTCGATGGTGGACGCGGTCGTCCTGCTGGTCGACGCCTCAGAGGGCCCGCTGCCCCAGACCCGCTTCGTGCTGCGCAAGGCGCTGCAGGCCCGCCTGCCCGTCATCCTGTGCATCAACAAGACGGACCGCCCGGACTCGCGCATCGAAGAGGTCGTGAACGAGGCGTACGACCTCTTCCTCGACCTGGACGCCGACGAGGAGCAGATCGAGTTCCCGATCGTCTACGCGTGTGCGCGTGACGGCGTGGCCTCGCTGACCAAGCCGGAGGACGGCACCGTCCCGGCCGACAGCGACAGCCTGGAGCCGTTCTTCACCACGATCCTGGAGTCCGTCCCGGCCCCGTCCTTCGACGAGTCCGCGCCGCTCCAGGCCCACGTGACCAACCTGGACGCCGACAACTTCCTCGGCCGTATCGCGCTGCTCCGCGTCGAGCAGGGCGAGCTGCGCAAGGGCCAGACCGTCACGTGGATCAAGCGCGACGGCACGATGTCCAACGTGCGCATCACCGAGCTGCTGATGACCGAGGCGCTCACCCGCAAGCCCGCCGAGGTGGCCGGCCCCGGTGACATCTGCGCCGTCGCCGGTATCCCGGACATCATGATCGGCGAGACCCTGGCCGACCCGGAGAACCCGGTCGCGCTGCCGCTGATCACGGTCGACGAGCCGGCGATCTCCATGACCATCGGCACGAACACCTCGCCGCTGGTCGGCCGTGGCGGCACGGGCAAGGGCGCGGACGCCAAGGCCGCGGTCAAGGACAAGGACCGCAAGGTCACCGCCCGCCAGGTCAAGGACCGCCTCGACCGCGAGCTGGTCGGTAACGTCTCCCTCCGTGTGCTCGACACCGAGCGCCCGGACGCCTGGGAGGTCCAGGGCCGCGGTGAGCTCGCGCTCGCCATCCTGGTCGAGCAGATGCGCCGCGAGGGCTTCGAGCTGACCATCGGCAAGCCGCAGGTCGTCACCCAGGTCATCGACGGCAAGGTCCACGAGCCGGTCGAGCGCATGACGATCGACGTCCCCGAGGAGCACATGGGCGCGGTCACGCAGCTCATGGGCGTCCGCAAGGGCCGCATGGACAACATGTCGAACCACGGCTCCGGCTGGGTCCGCCTGGAGTTCGTCGTCCCGTCCCGTGGCCTCATCGGCTTCCGGACCGAGTTCCTGACCGGCACGCGCGGCACGGGCATCGCCCACTCCATCCACGAGGGCCACGAGCCGTGGTTCGGCACCCTGACGACCCGTAACAACGGTTCGCTGGTCGCCGACCGCGCGGGCGCCGTCACCGCGTTCGCGATGACGAACCTCCAGGAGCGCGGTGTGCTGTTCACCGACCCCGGCACCGAGGTGTACGAGGGCATGATCGTCGGCGAGAACTCGCGCGCCGACGACATGGACGTGAACATCACCAAGGAGAAGAAGCTCACGAACATGCGGTCCGCCGCCGCCGACTCGTTCGAGGCGATCGTCCCGCCGCGCAAGCTCTCCCTGGAGCAGTCGCTGGAGTTCTGCCGCGACGACGAGTGCGTCGAGGTGACCCCGGAGTCCGTTCGCATCCGCAAGGTCGTCCTCGACCAGAAGGAGCGCGGTCGCAGCGCCAGCCGCGCCAAGCACGGCTGATCCACCGGCCCGACCGGCTGATCTATCGGCCGACCGGCTGATCCACCGGCAGTAGGAGCCCGGGTGTCCCCGCAGGGGGGCACCCGGGCTCTTTTTCTGCCACCCGTTTTCCGCCCTCTCGTGTCCGAAATCCGGTACGTCCAGACCGATACGCATGTAACACGTCCGTTTCGGGGGCTTCTCCCGCAGATCATTTTGTCCAGATTTTGGAAGATGTACGCAGCAGCTGTGATGGAACCGAGACCAAAAGGCTGTGGTCGGTTATCTGGCTCATGTCACATAGTTAGCCGCGTAACGCTCGGGTCAATGGGTCATGCGCTGTGGGGACAGCGCCGACTCACGAGCACAGTGGGGTGCTTGATCCTCCGTCAGGGGTGTCGGAGGTCAGCCAGTACCCCTCCTGTCCGTGCACCGGTTGAGTCATGAGGAGGTACCCATGTGCGGTGTCATCAGCGCCCTGTGGGTCACATCGTCCCCCGCGGTCCGCGACGACGGCGCGGAGTTCCGATCTCTGATCCGCGCTCGCGCGTACTGACGCGGGGGCCGGCTCCTGCGCCCGGCCCGGCGGATCGTGACGTGGTCTCACCTACGCGCGTCCCGCTGGGACTTCCGGGCGACCGCCGGCGATCGACGTCTCTTCTGAACCGAACGGTGGCCGGGCACGCCAGGTGACGGCCGCCGGCTCGGCACGGCCCGATCCGCTCCGGCGGACCGGCGGCGCCGGGTACGGCACACCCACACTTGCGGAATGGGCGAATTGTGACGAGTCCTATCGAGACTGAGGACGGCGCGGAACCGGTCGTCGTGCACGGCGGGCAGGCGGCGACCGCGAAACCCGAGGCCGAGCAGCTCGTCGGCCGGTCTCCCGGCCAGTTGATGTGGACCCGCTTCAAGCGGGACCGCTCGGGGGTCATCTCCGCCTACGTCGTGGGGTTCTTCTTCCTGATCGGGCTGATCGCCCCGCTGATCGCCAAGCTGTACGGCAAGAATCCGTACACGGTGTACGCGGACGAACGTCCGGAGCTCTTCGACAGCGCCGGCGTGCCGCTCCAGCCCAACGGCGGTATCAGCGGCGAGTTCTGGTTCGGTCTGGAGCCGGGCAACGGCTATGACGTCTTCACCAAGCTGATCTTCGGTATCCGGACCTCGCTGATGATCTCCGTCGCGGTGACGGTCACGGTCGTCATCACCGGCATCCTGCTGGGAGTCACCGCGGGCTACGTCGGCGGGAAGGCCGACTACGCCATCAGCCGCGTCATCGACTTCCTGCTCGCCTTCCCCTCGCAGCTCTTCTTCATCGCGAGCATGCCGGTCGTGGTCTCGCTCTTCGTGAGTCCGCGTGACGAGACCCCTACCTATGTACGCGTGGTCGCGCTGATCGTCGTCCAGTGGTTCCTCGGCTGGATGAGCCTCGCCCGCATCCTGCGCGGAACCTCGCTCTCCCTGCGCGAGCGGGAGTTCATCGAGGCGGCCAAGGTGAGCGGGGCGTCCCCCTGGCGGATCATCCGCAAGGAGGTGCTGCCCAACGTGGTGACACCGCTCCTGGTGCAGTCCACCTACCTGCTCCCGAACTTCGTGACGATCGAGGCGGGGCTGTCGTTCCTCGGCGTCGGAATCGTCGAACCGACGCCCGACTGGGGACAGATGTTCTCCAAGGCCTCGACGGAACTCGTCCTGCAGAACGACATCACCTACATGTTCTTCCCGGGCGTCTCGATGATCATTTTCGTCGTCGCGTTCAACCTGCTCGGGGATTCGGTCAGGGACGCCTTCGATCCCAAGACGGCTCGCTGACCAAAGAGTTGTGGGCGCCTTCGCCCCGAATCGAACGGCAATTCCACAGCACCTCAATGTCAGATCACTGGTTCGAAGACCGCAGAGCACAACTCACCGGCACCACAGGTGCACTTGTTCGCACCGGTGACAACAGATGGGTAGGAATCTGAGTGATGAGTAGGGGCGGACGCCACGCATACGCCGCAATCTCCGTGCTCGCGGCGGGAGCTCTCGTGCTCACCGGTTGCAGCAAGGGCGGCAGCGACGACGGGAAGGGCGACAACAAGGACAAGGAGAACGCGCAGCGGCAGCAGGCGTCGATCAAGTTCGGCAACGCCGCCGACTCCACCGGTCCCGCGGCCGAGGTACCGGGCGCGAAGAGCGGTGGCACGATGGAGGTCCTCCAGCGTGACAGCTACGCGCACCTGGACCCGGGCCAGATCTACGTCTCCGACGAGGGTTCCCTCGCGACGCTGATCCACCGCGGTCTGACCGGATACAAGGCCACGAGCGACGACGGCTCCAAGCACGAGATCGTCGGCGACCTCGCCACCGACTCCGGTACCACGACGGACGGCGGCAAGACCTGGAAGTACACGCTCAAGGACGGCATCAAGTTCGAGGACGGCTCGGCGATCACGTCCAAGGACGTCCGCCGGACCATCGAGCGTCTCTTCGCCCCGTTCATCAACCAGGGTCCGCCCTACGTCCAGCAGTGGCTCGCCGACGCCCCGGGTGCCGACTACCGCAAACTGCTGAAGGACGGCCCGTACAAGGGCAAGCACCTGCCGGACAGCGTCCTGCAGACGCCGGACGACAAAACCATCGTCTTCAAGTTCAAGACCTCGCACCCCGACCTGCCGTACGCCCTGGCCATGGCCGGTTACGCGATCGTCTCCGAGAAGGGCGACACCAAGACGAAGTACGACCGGGCGCCCGTGACGACCGGACCGTACAAGATCCAGTCGTTCAAGTCCGGCAAGTCGATGGTCCTCGTGAAGAACACCAACTGGGACCCGAAGACGGACCCGATCCGTCACCAGTACGTGGACCAGTTCAACATCACGTTCAACCAGCAGTACGAGACGTCCACCAAGACGCTGCTGGCTGACACCGGAGCCGACCAGGCCGGCATCAGCTTCAACAACCAGGTCGACGCGGGCAACCTCTCCAAGGTCCTCGCCGACCCGAAGATGAAGTCCCGTACGGTCTCGGGCTTCCAGCCCTACGTCGGCCAGATGAACATCAACCTGACCCACGCTCCCCTCAAGGACAAGAAGGTCCGCGAGGCCATCGCCTACGCCCTGCCGATCACGCCGTTCGTGCGTGCCTACGGCGGCACCGCGGCGATGGAGGTCGCCGGCGGCCTCATCAGCCCGACCGTCAGCGGCTACGACGCCTCCTTCGACCCGTTCGGCAAGAAGAAGAAGCCGGCCGGTGACCCCGTCAAGGCCAAGGCCCTGCTGAAGGAAGCCGGCAAGGTGGGCATGAAGCTGACCTTCGGCTACATCAACACCCCCGAGGGCCAGCAGTACTCCACCGCCATGGCGGAGGGCCTGAAGAAGGCCGGGTTCGACGTCCAGCGCCAGGAGATCCCGGCCGAGACCTACTACGACCAGGTCAGCAAGCTGGACAACAACTACGACATCTTCCACACCGCGTGGGGTGCCGACTGGCCGTCCGCCTCGACCGTGATCCCGCCGCTGTACGACGGTCGCGGCATCGCCGACGGAGCGCAGAACTACTCGCAGGTCAACGACCCCAAGGTGAACGCGGACATCGACCGCATCAACAAGATCACCGACCCGGTCAAGGCCGCCGCCGAGTGGGAGAAGGTCGACCAGTACCTGGTCAAGGACGTCGTCAACGAGGTCCCGACCGGCTACTACAAGCAGACCCAGATCGCCGGCTCCAAGGTCGGCGGCCTGGTCTACGACGACGTGATCGGTGGCGTCGACCCGCGTCGCCTGTTCGTCAAGTAACCGTCGCCCTGACGGGGCCCGGCGCGCTCACCGCCCAGCGAGGCGGACGCGCCGGGCCCCGCCGGGCCCGCTGACGTCTGAGAGCTGCCCCTGCCATGCTGCGCTTCCTCATTCGCCGGACACTCGGCGCCGCCGTCATTCTCTTCCTGCTGAGTATCGTCGCGTTCCTGCTGTTCTTCGGTATGCCGAGGGACCCGGGGCTGCTGATGTGCGGCAAGACATGCACGCCTGCCAACCTCGCGAACATCCATCACGTGCTCGGCCTCGACAAGTCGATCCCCGAGCAGTACTGGATCTTCCTGCACAACCTCGTGCTGGGCAGCAACGGCTTCGACCAGGGTCCGTGCCCCGCGCCCTGCTTCGGGTACTCGTACCACACCAACGAAGAGGTCTGGGGCACGCTGATGGACCGCCTGCCCACGACGGTGTCCCTGACGCTGGGTGCCGCGGTCTGCTTCCTGATCGTGGGCCTGGGCACGGGCATGCTCGCCGCGTGGAAGCGCGGCACGCTCGTGGACAAGACGGTGACCGCCGGCGCGATGGTGCTCAGCTCGATGCAGATCTACTTCCTCGGCCCGCTGGCGCTGGCCGCACTTGTCTACCAGAGCCACCTTTTCGACAAGCCCGCCTACAACGACTTCACCGCGAACCCGGTCAGCTGGTTCACCGGGCTGATCATCCCCTGGGTGATCCTGTCCACGATCTTCGCCTCGCAGTACACCCGTATGGCGCGCTCGTCGATGATCGAGCAGCTCCAGGAGGAACACGTCCGCACCGCGCGGGCCAAGGGCATGTCACGCAAGTACGTCTTCTTCCGCTACGCCTGGCGCGGATCCCTGATCCCCATCGTCACCATCTTCGGTATCGACCTGGGCTCGCTGCTGGGCGGCGCGATCATCACCGAGTACACCTTCGGCCTCCCCGGCCTCGGCAAGCTCGCCGTCGAATCGGTCTTCTTCAGCGACCTTCCGCTGCTGCTGGGCGTGATGCTCTTCTCCGCCGCCATGATCCTGCTGTTCAACATCGTCGTGGATGCCTGCTACGCCTTCATCGACCCGCGCGTGCGGCTGTCCTAGGAGTTACCCGTGACCACTCTGACCAAGGAATCGGGCGCCGGTGCCCCGGCGGACTCGGCCGCGTTCCTCTCGGTGCGTGACCTGTACGTCCGGTTCAAGACCGAGGACGGCGTCGTCAAGGCCGTCGACGGGCTCTCCTTCGACCTCGAACGGGGCAAGACCCTGGGCATCGTGGGCGAGTCGGGCTCCGGCAAGTCGGTGACCAACCTGACGGTCCTCGGCCTGCACAACCCGATGTTCACGACCATCGAGGGCGAGATCGTGCTCGACGGCCAGGAGCTGATCACCGCCCGCGAGTCGGAGCTGGAGAAGGTACGCGGCAACAAGGCCGCGATGATCTTCCAGGACCCGCTGACGGCGCTGTCCCCGTACTACACGGTGGGCCGCCAGATCGCCGAGCCGTTCTGGAAGCACACCGGGGCCTCGAAGAAGGCCGCCTGGGAGCGGGCGGTGGAGATGCTCGGCAAGGTCGGCATCCCCAACCCCCGGGAGCGGGCGAAGGACTATCCGCACCAGTTCTCCGGCGGTATGCGCCAGCGCGCGATGATCGCGATGGCGCTGGTCTGCGACCCCGACCTGCTGATCGCGGACGAGCCGACCACCGCGCTCGACGTCACCGTGCAGGCCCAGATCCTCGACCTCCTGAAGAACCTCCAGCAGGAGTTCGGCTCGGCCATCATCTTCATCACGCACGACCTGGGCGTCATCGCGGACATGGCCGACGACATCATGGTGATGTACGCGGGCGGGGCGGTGGAACGCGGCACGGTGAACGAGGTGCTCCGCTCACCCCAGCATCCCTACACCTGGGGCCTGTTGAACTCGATGCCGCGCCTGGACTCGGACCTCGGTACGCCGCTGGCCCCCATCCCCGGCGCGCCGCCCTCCCTGCTGAGGCCGCCCTCGGGCTGCCGGTTCCACCCCCGCTGCACCTTCCAGGGCGAGGTCGGGGGAGCGCGGTGCGTGGACGAGCTCCCGCTGCTGCCGGCGGGCCGGGGAGGCGCGTGTCACCTCACGGCCGAGCAGAAGCAGACCATTTTCATCGAGCAGATCAAGCCCCGGCTGCGGTAGGGAGAACAGCGTCATGAAGGAAGACGTCGTGAACGACGTGACGGCGGGCCCCACCACGCTGCCCGCCCCGCGCACCGCCGCCGGTGACAGCTCCGCCGAGCCGCTGCTGGTGGTCGAGAACCTGGTCAAGCACTTCCCGGTCAAGGGCGGCTTCCCGGTCCGGCGCACCATCGGCGCGGTCCAGGCCGTGGACGGCATCGACCTGACGGTGAACGTGGGCGAGAGCTTCGGCCTGGTCGGCGAGTCCGGCTGTGGCAAGTCCACGACCGGACGCCTGATCACCCGCCTGCTGGAGCCCACCGGCGGCAGCATCAAGTACCGCGGCCAGGACATCACGCACGCCGACCGCAAGCAGCTCGCGCCGGTCCGCTCCGAGATCCAGATGATCTTCCAGGACCCGTACTCGTCACTGAACCCGCGGCAGACCGTCGGCCGGATCATCTCCGCGCCGATGGAGGTCAACGGGATCGCCCCGGAGGGCGGCCGCGAGAAGCGGGTACGTGAGCTGCTGGAGATCGTCGGCCTGAACCCCGAGCACTACAACCGCTTCCCGCACGAGTTCTCCGGCGGCCAGCGCCAGCGCATCGGGGTGGCCCGCGCGCTGGCGTCCGAGCCGAAGCTGATCGTCGCGGACGAGCCGGTCTCCGCGCTGGACGTCTCCATCCAGGCGCAGGTCGTCAACCTTCTTCAGGACGTGCAGAAGGAACTGGGCATCGCGTTCCTGTTCATCGCCCACGACCTGGCGGTGGTACGGCACTTCTCGCAGCGCGTCGCGGTCATGTACCTCGGCAAGGTGATCGAGGTCGGCGACCGGAACTCCATCTACACCCGGCCCCGGCACCCCTACACCCACGCCCTGCTCTCCGCGGTCCCCGAGGTCGAGCTGGAGGAGACCGGCAAACCCCCGCGGGAGCGCATCCGGCTCGCGGGCGATGTGCCCTCGCCCATCTCCCCGCCCTCCGGCTGCCGCTTCCGCACCCGCTGCTGGAAGGCGCAGGACAAGTGCGCGGCCGAGGAGCCGCCGCTGGTCCGGATCCCGGGCAACCGCGAGGGGCACCTGACGGCGTGCCACTTCCCGGAGGAGCCGACCACCGAGGCGCGTGACGAGGACATCGTGCTGGACCCGGCCCTGGCGGCCCTGGAGGACACCTCCGAGGGTCACTAGGACACCCGGACCCGCCGTGGTGCGAAGGGGGCCCGCCGCTGCCGCGTGCGGGCCCCTTTCCGTCGTGAAGGGCGCCCCGGGTTCCGGGTGTTCAGGTCCGGTCGGCGGGCGTCGAGGCCGGGGTGGCGGGGGGTCAGGCCCGGCCGGCGACCGTGATGATCTCGGGCGCGGTGGGGGAGACCGGCCGACGCCCCCAGTCCCCGTACTGCTCGTGCACGACGAGCCCGGCCTCGCGGAGGAACTCCCGCAGGGCGTCCGCCCCCAGGAACCGCAGGGTGCTGCGGCTGACCCGCGGCCACCCCCAGCGCGCGTGCTCGAACGTCTCGCGGAACGTCACCCGGTCCCCGAGCACCGGCGTCTCGACCTCGTGCCGGACCCGTACGGCGTCTCCGTGCGCGTCGCTCACCTCGCGTGCCCGCTCGGGCCGCCACGTCTCCCACGCCCGGACGGCGGGATTGCGGGTCTCGAAGACGAACCGCCCGCCGTCGCCGAGAGCCCGCCGTACGGTGGCCAGCGCGGAGCGCACCTCCTCGTCGCCGACGAGCACCTGGAACGCGTGCCCCGTCATCACGACGAGGTCGAACTCCCGCTCCCAGCGCACCGATCCGAGGTCCCCGAGCACCCACTCGACATCCGCCTGCCCGCGCGCCTGCACCAGCATGGCCGCGGCGGGATCGAGCCCGCACAACCGCCCCGCGTGACCCTCCTCCCGGGCCCGCGCCAGCAGGCGTCCCGTTCCGCATCCGACATCGAGCACGGACCGCGCGGCCATCACCAGATCCAGGTAGAAGTCGTCGCTCGGACCCCAGGGATTGAGCACGTCGTACAGGGCGGCGAGTGAGACGTCACTGAACGAACGGTCAGTCATCGAAGCAGTCTCTCAGCCCGCGCGGCCATCCGAAACCACTGATCGACAAGGAATCGGGTGAGCAAGCGGGCGGGAATAATGGCAGGTTGAACGGTCTGGACAGGGGAGCCGGACCACGACGGACTCCGACACCGCTCGCGAGAATCGGGACGAGATGCTGCACCACATCGAGCTGTGGGTACCGGACCTGGAGCGGGCCGTACGCTCCTGGGGCTGGCTCCTGGAGCGGCTCGGGTACACGCCGTACCAGGACTGGCCGGACGGCCGGAGCTGGCGGCTGGGGGAGACCTACCTCGTCTTCGAGCGGTCGCCCGCCCTGACCGCGGACCGCCACGACCGGCTGCGCCCGGGACTGAACCACCTCGCCTTTCACGTCAGAAGCCGCGCCGAGCTCGACACCCTCGTCGCCGAGGCGCCGGCGTACGGCTGGACACTCCTGTTCCCCGACCGCCACCCCTACGCGGGCGGTCCCGCCCACCGCGCCGCCTACCTGGAGAACGAGGACGGCTTCGAGGCCGAACTCGTGGTCCGACCGGACGACGGGGAATCCGGCGACGTCAGCGGATGATCCGGCCGCGCAGCACGACGCGCCGCGGGTGGCGCAGGACGCCCGGTTCCTCCCGGGGGTCCGCGTCGTAGACGGTGATGTCCGCCGGGGCGCCCTCGGCCGGCAGGGGCAGCCCCAGGAACGCGCGGGCGGTCCAGCTCGCCGCGCCGACGGCGGCCTCGGGAGGCAGCCCGGCGTCGATCAGATGCCCGACCTCCGCGGCGACGTTGCCGTGCGGCGCCGAGTCCGTTCCGGCGAGGACGGTGACACCGGCGTCGTACGCCTCCCGGACCCGGCGGATCATCGTGGTGTGCCCCTCGTGCCAGAGCCGGCCCCGGGCGGTGTCCTTGACCCGGGGCGCGCTGTGCGCGAAGGCGGTGAGGGTCGGGACGTACGCGGTGCCGTGCCCGGCCATCAGGGCGACGCACTCCTGCGGCATCCCCATGCCGTGCTCGATCGAGTCGACCCCTGCGCGGGCCGCGCCCAGCACACCCGCCGCGGACTGGCAGTGCGCCGCCACCCGGCCGCCCGCCGCGTGCACGCCGTCGACCACCGCGCGCAGCAGCTCGTACGGCACCGGGGGCGCCTCGTAGTCCCAGTCGCCCATGAGCTTGCACCAGCCGTCATGGGCCTTCGCCTCGGCGACCGCGACGGCGACCAGGTCGTCCGTCACCGTGTGGAACGCCGCGCTGCGGGAGAGCCCCGCCCAGGCGAGCCAGCGGCCCGCTGTGATCATGCGGGGCGAACCGGGGGCCTCGCGCAGTTCCTCGGGGATCTCGCCCAGCAGACCCGGAAAGCGCAGGGCCGTGACTCCGGCGTCCCGGTGCGCGGCGATCTGTTCGGCGAAGACCCCGGGATCGAAGGCCGTCTCGTCGTCGTCGGCGCCGCCCGGGTGCGTGTGGACGTCCACGAGGCCCGGCAGCAGGAATCCGCCGTCGGCGACGGTGTCCGCGGGGACGGACGGGCGCTCGAAGGTGATCCGGTCGCCGAGCGTCCAGAGGTCGCGTACGACGCCGTCGGGCAGGACGGTCCCGCGCAGGTGGAAGGCCATGGGACGACAGTCTGGCGGTGACCGCGGCGCACGGCAACGCCCGCTCGCCGCCGTCTTGTTGACGTCGCGGCCGGCGACCCGCCGACCGCGTTTAATCGCTCGACTTCGAACGGGCGGCCCGGGATGCTTCACCCCGATGACTTCACAGACACGCACGGACATGCCCGGTACCTGGGACGAGCGGACCCAGCTGACCACCTTCCTCGACTACGCCCGCGCCACCGCCCGCGCCAAGTGCGAGGACGCGTCCCCCGAGGACGCCCGCAAGGCCCCGCTGCCCGGCTCGCCGCTGATGACCCTGAGCGGGCTGATCAACCATCTCCGCTGGGTCGAGTACTACTGGTTCCAGGTGGTCTTCCTGGGCGAGGAGGACAAGGGGCCCTGGACGGACGAGGATCCCGACCGCGAGATGCGCATCGCCGTCGACTTCCCGCTGCCGCAGCTGCTCGACGAGTATGAGGAACAGAGCGCCCGCTACCGCGCGTTGGTGGCCGAGCACGACCTCGACACCAAGGCCGAGCGGGCCGGGCGCGACGGCACCCACGTCGACCTCCGCTGGATCATCCTCCACCTCGTGGAGGAGACGGCCCGTCACAACGGCCACCTCGACATCCTGCGCGAACTGGCCGACGGCCGGACGGGAGACTAGACCATGGGAGAAGCACGGTTGTCGCACCCCACCATCCGCACGATCACCTTCGACTGCTCCGGTGATCCCTACGAGGTCGGGCTGTTCTGGAGCAGGCTGCTCGGCCGGCCGCTCGCCGACGACGACAAGCCCGGTGACCCGGAAGCGGTCATCGAGGACCCGTCCGGCGGCCCGACGCTCCTGTTCGTGCGGGTCCCCGAGGGCAAGACGGTCAAGAACCGTGTCCATCTCGACCTGACCCCGCACGGCCGCACCCGCGACGACGAGGTCGAGCACGCCATCTCCCTCGGCGCCCGCCGCGTCGCGGACCACATCCGCCCCGACGGCAGCGGCTGGGTCCTCCTCGCGGACCCGGAGGGCAACGAATTCTGCATGGAACGCGGGGACTTGGAGCTGAGCTAGCCGGCTCGGCACGAGAGAAGGCCCGCACTGGGAAGTGCGGGCCTTCGTTCCCCTGGAACCGGCGTTCATGGGCTCGGGTCAATGGGCCGGGAAAGTCGGTTCCTGAAGGGGGCGGCTGACGGAAAAGGGGTGTGTCAGACCGCCGCCTCGGGGCTCTTGGCGAGACGCTGGGCCGGGATGGTCTCCGTCGTCTCCGGGTAGTGGCAGGCCGTCAGGTGGCCGTCGTTGCTGCCCGAGATCTGCACCAGCGGCGGAGCCTCGGTCGCGCACTTCTCCGTCGCCTTCCAGCAGCGGGTGCGGAAGCGGCAGCCCGACGGCGGGTTGAGCGGCGAGGGGACGTCACCCTTGAGCAGGATGCGCTCACGGGCCGGGACGTCGTCCGCGGTCGCCTCGGGCACGGCGGACATCAGCGCGCGCGTGTACGGGTGGCGCGGGTTGTCGTACAGGTCCTCGCGGTTGGCGATCTCGACGATCTTGCCGAGGTACATCACCGCGACGCGCTGCGAGAAGTGCCGCACGATCGCGAGGTCGTGCGCGATGAACAGGAACGCGATGCCCAGGTCCCGCTGGAGGTCCTGGAGCAGGTTGACGACCTGCGCCTGGATGGAGACGTCGAGCGCCGAGACCGGCTCGTCCGCGACGATCAGCTTCGGCTCCAGGGCCAGCGCGCGGGCCACGCCGATGCGCTGGCGCTGGCCGCCGGAGAACTCGTGCGGGAAGCGGTTGTAGTGCTCGGGGTTGAGGCCCACCGTCTCCAGCAGCTCACGGACGCGCTTCTCGTGGCCGCCGGGCGCCTTGATCCCGTTGATCTCCATCGGACCCGAGATGATCTTGCCGACCGTCTGCCGCGGGTTCAGCGAGGCGTACGGGTCCTGGAAGATCATCTGGATCTCGGAGCGGACCGGCGCGAGCTGCTTGCGGTTCGCGTGCGTGATGTCCTGGCCGCGGTACTTGATGTTGCCGCCCGTGGGCTCCAGCAGACGCGTGACCAGCCGGCCCGTCGTCGACTTGCCACAGCCGGACTCGCCGACCAGACCGAGGCTCTCGCCCTCGGCGACCTGGAAGTCGAGACCGTCCACGGCCTGGACCGCGCCGATCTTCCGCTTGAAGGGGAAGCCGCCCATCACCGGGAAGTGCTTGGTCAGTCCGGTGACGTCCAGGAGGGGGTTCGTGTTGCTCATGATCGTGAAGTCCCGTCTCAGTTACGTCAGTGCGACCGGGTCGCGGCGTAGTCGGCGAAGAAGTCGCGGCGCTGGTCCGCCGTGAGGTGGCAGGCGGCCCCGCGCCCGTCCGTGACCTGGAGCGGCGGCTGCTCGGTGGAGCACAGGCCGTCCGCGACCTTCTCCGCGAAGGTGCACCGCGGGTGGAAGCGGCAGCCCGACGGCGGGTTGAGGAGCGAGGGCGGCGAACCGGGGATCGGCGTCAGCGGCACGTCGACCGGTCCGTCCAGGCTCGGCATCGAGCCGAGCAGGCCCCAGGTGTAGGGGTGCTGCGGCGCGCGCAGCACCTCCTTCTTGGTGCCCCGCTCCACGCACCGGCCGCCGTACATCACCAGCACGTCGTCCGCGATGTCGGCGATGACACCGAGGTCGTGGGTGATGAAGATGATCGCCGTGCCGAACTCCTGCTGGAGGTCCTTGAGCAGGTCCATGATCTGGGCCTGCACGGTGACGTCCAGCGCGGTGGTCGGCTCGTCCGCGATCAGCAGCTCGGGGTCGCAGACCAGCGCCATCGCGATCATCGCGCGCTGGCGCATACCGCCGGAGAACTGGTGCGGGTAGTCGTCCACCCGGACGTCCGGCTGCGGGATGCCGACGCGGCGCAGCATCTCGATCGCCCGCAGCCGGGCCTCCCGCTTGGAGGCGCCGGTGTGCTTGCGGTACGTCTCGCCGATCTGCCGGCCGATGGTGTGGTAAGGCGACAGCGAGGCCAGCGCGTCCTGGAAGATCATCGACATCTTGTTGCCGCGCAGCCGCTCCAGCTCCCGCTCGGAGGCGGTCAGCAGCTCCTTGCCGTCGAGCAGGATCTCGCCGTCGATCGCGGTGCGCTCACGGTCGTGCAGACCGAGGATCGTCAGGTTCGTGACGGACTTGCCCGAACCCGACTCGCCCACGATGCCGAGCGTCTTGCCCTTGGCCAGGTTGAAGGTGAGACCGTCGACGGCCTTGACGACGCCGTCCTCGGTGGAGAAGTGGACCTTCAGATCCCTGACGGACAGGAAGGGCTGCTGATCGGTGCTCGTCACGGGGACGCTCCTGGGGGTGATGCGAGGGGGGTAGCTTGCGGTCGGCGGGTGGACGGCGCGGGGGCGCCGGGGTCAGGCGAGCCGGATCCGCGGGTCGATGAAGGCGTAGACGGCGTCCACGACGATGTTGAAGAAGACGATCGCCCCGGAGGCCACCATGGTCACGGCCAGCAGCATCGGCAGGTCGTTGGCCTCGACGGCGGTCACGGCGAGCTTGCCGATGCCCTGGAGGCTGAAGACCGACTCGGTGATGATGGCGCCACCGATCAGGGTGCCCAGGTCGATGCCGAAGATCGTGACGATCGGACCCATCGCGCCGCGCCAGGCGAAGCGGAAGAACACCGAGCGCCGGGACAGGCCCTTGGCGCGTGCCGTGCGCACGTAGTCCTCGCTGAGCTGTTCCACGAGCTGGGAGCGGGTCATACGGGTGTAGTTGGCCGTGAAGATGATCGACAGCGTCAGCCAGGGCAGCAGCAGGCCGCCGGCCCAGGCACCGGGGTTGTCGGTGAACGGCGTGTACGAGGGCTGTTCGAGGATGCCGAGCTGCTGGACCAGGAAGTACATCGCGATGTAGCCGACGAAGTAGATCTGGAGCGAGGAGCCGATCAGCGAGAACGAGCTGGCGATCTTGTCGGCGGCCTTGCCCTGCTTGACCGCGGCGATCATGCCCGTGCCGACACCGATGATGAGGAAGAAGACCGAGGCGCCGAGCGCGAGGGAGAGCGTGGTCGGCAGACGGTCCATGATCGTGCCCAGAACCGGCTCACGGTTGGTGAACGAGAAGCCGAGGCAGGGGGCGTTGCAGTTGCCCAGGCCGCCGTAGTCGCGCCCGAGGAAGAGGCCCTCCAGCCAGTGCCAGTACTGCACCGGCAGCGGGTCGGCGATCCCGAGGTTCACCCTGACCTGCTCCAGAAGGTCCTTGGTGCAGACCTTTCCGCACGCCATACGGGCAGGGTCACGCGGAATCGCGTAGAAGAGCATGAAGGTGACGGCGCTGATGATCAGCAGAATCACAAGTGCGCCGATGACACGGCGGACTAGAAAACGGAGCATGGCGTGACTTTCCGGACGGGGCGCCGTCGCCGGGGTGTGGGGAGGGGGGAAGAGGGGCCGGGGCGGCGGCGGTGACCGCCGCCCCGGAGCTGGATCAGGCCTTCGCGGCGTAGACCTTGCCCAGCGCGATGCAGGTGTTGCCGGAGTCGTAGATCACGCCGCCGACCTTGGAGCCGTGGAAGTAGTTGCGGATCGGGTTGTAGTCCGGAACCACGGCGGCGAGCTGCATGATCTGCTCGTCGATGTCGCCCCACATCTTGGCGGCCTTCTTCGCGTCGGGCTCGATCGTGGCGGCGGCGATCGCCTTGTCCACGCTCGCGTCCTTCAGCTGCGGCCAGTTGACGCCACCGTCGGCGATCTGGCTGCTGTCGAAGCAGGGCTGGATGACCGCGTAACCGGCCGGCCAGTCCGGGCCCCAGCCGGCGGCGAACATGTCGTACTCGTTGTCGAGCTGGCCGATCTGGCTGTAGAAGGAGGTCTTGTCGACCTGCTTCACGACCGGGGTGAAGCCGGCCTTGGTCAGCGCGGTCTTGATCGCGACGGCCTGCTTCACGGCGTTGTCCGACTGCTGCATCGCGACGACGACGCGCTGGCCCGACTTGCCGGCCTCCTTGAGAAGGGCCTTGGCCTTCTCGGGGTCACCCATGGGCTTCGTCTTCTTCTCGTAGAGGTCGAAGTCCTTGTGGCCCGGGGTGAGGGGGCTGATGATCGTGGTCGCGGTCGCGGTGGAGAGCGAGCCACCACGGATCTGCTGGAGCTGCTTCGACGGCCACGCGAAGTTGAGCGCCTGGCGCACCTTGGCGTCGGTGATGCGCTTGGTGTTGATCGCGAAGTAGTAGCAGGTGGTGTCGACCTGGGTCAGGACGCGCTTCTTGAGCGTCGGGTCCGTCATGACCTTCTGGATGCGCTCCGGGGCGACCTCGTTGAGCAGCGACAGCGTGAACTGGTCGTTGCCGTTGTCGGCGATGTAGCGGTCCGTGGAGGACAGCGACTGGAAGCCGAACTGGAAGACGAACTTGTCCGGGTACGCGTTGCGCAGCGGGTCCGTCTCGGCGACCCAGTGCTCGTTGCGGACCAGGGTCGCGCCCTTGCCGATGCTGCGGCTCTCGATCTTGTACGGGGCGCAGGAGAGCGGGTGCTTGTCGTACTTCTCCTTGGTGTCGTGCTTCTTGGGCACGATGGAGAAGCCGCGCATGGCCACCATGAAGTTGAAGTCGGCGTGGGCCTCCTTCAGCTTGAACGTGATGGTCTTGCCGCTGACCTCGATGGAGTCGAGGTGCTTGCCGCCGTAGGGGCCCTTGTACTTGTCGCCGCCGACGAGCCAGCCCTGCGGGTAACGGGGACCCTGGGTGACGAACGAGGCGAAGAGGCGCTCGAAGGTGTGGCGCACGTCCTCGATCGTGACGTCGGCGCCGTCCTCCCACTTCACGTTGTCCTTCAGCGTGAAGGACCAGGTCTTGCCGCCGTCGGCCGCGGTGCCGGCGTCCGTGGCGAGGTCACCCACGAGCGTGGTGCCGCCCTTGGAGTCGATCTTGTAGCCGGTCAGGCCGCGCAGGAACAGGACCGAGCAGGCACCCTCGTACGAGGAGTAGAGCTGCGCCGGGTCCAGGTGGTCCCAGTCGATCTGGTCGAGCGTGTAGATCGTGCCGCCCTTGACCGCGCCGGGGACCTCGGGAGCCGCGCCGGTGGAGTCCGCCTTGGTGCCGACCGCGATCGTGGCCGCCTTGGCCTTGGCCACGGACGGAGCCTTGTTGTTGCCGCTCCCGCTGTTGCCGCTGCTGCAGGCGCTCAGGACCGTGGTGGCACCGGCGGCCACACCAGTGGCTATGAGGAAGTTTCTGCGGGAAAAGGACATGGCTTACCTGCCTAGTGGTGGTTGAGTGACAGACGGGCAATCAGCCGGACGACTACGACCGGGGCTGGGGGATGGACGTCAGCGCTTGGACTTCGGGTCGAGTGCGTCGCGGACCGAGTCTCCGAGCAGGTTGAAGGCGAGGACGAAGATGATCATCGAGACGCCCGGGAAGATCATGAAGGTGATGTCTTCCGTGTAGAAGCCGGCACCACGCTGGATCATGACGCCCCAGTCCGGGGTCGGGTCCTGGATACCGACGCCGAGGAAGGCGAGACCCGCTTCGGCCGTGACGTAGGCCGGCAGCATGAGGGTCGACTGGATCAGGATCGGTGTCCAGAGGTTGGGCAGCAGCTCTTTGAAGACGATTCGGCGCGAGGACGCGCCGGTCACCTTCGCCGCCTCCACGAACTCGCGCTCCCGCAGGCCGAGGACCTGGCCGCGCAGCAGACGCGCGATGGAGGCCCAGCCGAAGGCGGAGAGGACGAGGATCAGGCAGGTGGCCCGCAGCCAGGTCGGGACCTCTTCGTTGAAGGGCACGAAGAGCGCGTAGACGACCGGCATGAAGGCGATGAAGAACAGGGTGGACGGGAACGACAGCAGGATGTCGATGACCCGGCCGACGAAGTAGTCCGTCTTGCCGCCGAGGTATCCCGCGGTGATGCCGATGACGACACCGACCACCGTGGTCAGCAGCGTGGCCGCCGTGGCGATCATCAGCGACGTGCGGATGCCGTACAGCAGGAACGTGAAGACGTCGCGGCCGAGCTGCGGCTCGATGCCGAACCAGAAGCTGCCGTCGATGCCGCCGTTGGGCTTCACCGGGAAGGCGAAGTCGTTGAGGAGGCCGTCCGTCTCCTGGCCGTACTGCTCGTACGGGTTCTTCCCGTACAGCTTGGCTATCAGCGGCGCGCATATCGCGATCGCGAAGAAGAAGACCACGATGTACGCGGAGATGACACCGGTGCGGTCGCGCTTGAACCGCGTCCAGGCGAGTCGTCCGGGGGAGCGACTCTCCGAGCCCTTGGGGTTGGAAGACGGAGCCGGGGTCTTGCCGGTCTCGTCGGTCACCTCAAGTGGGGCGGCCGCGGATGGAGTAGGGGGGGTCATGATGCTCCAGGCCCGAGGGGGTCAAGGGCTCCGCAGGGCGCTCCCTACGGGCTACGCCGGACTTTTTCAACGCAATTCATGCAAGGTCAATAAAATCTCGGTCGCCTTGGTTTTCTCTTTACTTTCTTTGCCTTGAGTTGACCTCAGCGTAACTACGCGTGTAGCGCACTGTGGCCGTTCTGTGTCCGGATTCGGGCTAACAGGGCGAAACGGGCAATGAGTTCGTTATCCGGACGCCGGAGTCTCGGAATGCGTACATGTCGTGCACTGGAATCAACAGTTCCGTATCGAAGCGTGAAGATCTGTTGCGCCGAAGGTCAAGATCGTCTGCGTCGATGGTCAAGATCATTTGACGGAGTGTCCGGAGTGCCTCCTTCCGGATGGATCGCCACTCGGAAGGGTGGGGTAAATGTGCGATGCGCCCCATATAGGAAGATATTGGGCCCTAAAGCCACATCGCACCGGAGCCGGACGTCCGACCCCGGCGCCGGCGGCACAGCGCACTCTTGAGGAGGCACACCATGCGTGGAGCCACGCACGCCAAATGGGCCGCATGCGCGGTGGCGGTAGCCCTCGCGGCGTCCGCCTGCGGGGGCGGAGGGGACGGAAGCAGCAGCGGCTCCGGTACGGTCAGCGCCTCCTGGGGTGACCCGCAGAACCCGCTGGAACCGTCCAACACCAACGAGGTGCAGGGCGGCAAGGTTCTCGACATGATCTTCCGCGGGCTGAAGCGGTACAACGCCAAGACCGGCGCCGCCGAGGACATGCTCGCCGAGAAGATCGAGACCTCGGATTCACAGAACTTCACGATCACGGTCAAGGGCGGCTGGAAGTTCAGCAACGGCGAGGCCGTCACCGCGCAGTCCTTCGTCGACGCCTGGAACTACGGCGCCAGCCTGAAGAACAACCAGAAGAACGCGTACTTCTTCGGGTACATCGAGGGCTACGACAAGACGCACCCCGACACGGGCAAGCAGAGCGCCGACACCCTGTCCGGGCTCAAGGTGACCGGCACGAACACGTTCACCGTCAAGCTCACCCAGAAGTTCTCGACGTTCCCGGACACCCTCGGCTACGCGGCCTTCTCGCCGCTGCCCAAGTCGTTCTTCAGCGACCACGCCGGCTGGGTCGCGAAGCCCGTCGGCAACGGTCCGTACACCATCAACAGCTACGCCAAGGGCTCCCAGATGTCCCTGGTGAAGTGGGACGGCTACCCCGGTGACGACAAGGCGAAGAACGGCGGTGTGACCCTCAAGGTCTACACGGACAACAACACCGCCTACAACGATCTCCTGGCCGGCAACCTCGACCTCGTCGACGACGTGCCCGCCGCCCAGCTCAAGAACGCCAAGAGCGACCTGAACGGCCGGTACATCAACACCCCGGCCGGCATCATCCAGACGCTCGCCTTCCCGTTCTACGACCCGAAGTGGAACACCAGCGGCGCCACCAAGGTCCGTCAGGGACTGTCCATGGCGATCAACCGCCAGCAGATCACCGACACCATCTTCCAGAAGACGCGGACGCCCGCGAGTGACTGGACCTCACCGGTGCTCGGCGAGAAGGGCGGGTTCCAGGAAGGTCTGTGCGACAAGTACTGCGACTACAACCCGTCCGAGGCCAAGAAGCTGGTCCAGGAGGGCGGCGGCCTGCCCGGCGGCCAGGTCAAGATCTCGTACAACGCGGACACCGGCTCCCACAAGGAGTGGATCGACGCCGTCTGCAACTCGATCAACAACGCCCTCGGCAACGACAAGGCCTGCGTCGGCAACCCGATCGGAACGTTCGCCGACTTCCGCAACCAGATCGGGCAGCACAAGATGCCCGGGCCGTTCCGGGCCGGCTGGCAGATGGACTACCCGCTGATCCAGAACTTCCTGCAGCCGCTGTACTACACCAACGCCTCCTCCAACGACGGCCAGTGGTCGAACAAGCAGTTCGACAGCCTCGTCAACCAGGCGAACGCGGAGACCGACACCACCAAGGCCATCAAGCTCTTCCAGCAGGCCGAAGGTGTCGTGCGGGACAACATGGCCGCCATCCCGCTCTGGTACCAGAACGGCAGCGCCGGCTACTCGGACAAGGTCTCGAACGTGGCGCTGAACCAGTTCAGCGTGCCCGTCTACAACGAGATCACCGTCAACTGAGCCGCCCGGGGCGGGCCGCTCACGCCGGTCCGCCCCTCTATCTCCGGAGCACTCATGGGACGGTACGTCATCCGGCGACTGCTGCAGATGATCCCGGTCTTCATCGGCGCCACACTGCTCATCTTCCTGATGGTCAACGTCATGGGCGACCCCATCGCGGGCCTGTGCGGCGACCGGCAGTGCGACCCCGCCACGGCCGCCCAGCTGCGCAAGGAGTTCAACCTCGACAAGAACGTCTTCGTCCAGTACTTGCTGTACCTGAAGCACATCTTCACCGGCGACTTCGGCACCGCGTTCAACGGGCAGCCGGTCACCGAGCTGATGGCCTCCGCCTTCCCGGTCACCATCCGGCTGACGATCGTCGCGATCTTCTTCGAGATCGTCATCGGCATCACGCTCGGCGTCATCACCGGTCTGCGCCGCGGCCGCCCCGTCGACACCGGCGTCCTGCTCCTCACCCTCGTGGTCATCTCCGTGCCGACCTTCGTCACCGGTCTGCTGGCGCAGCTCCTGCTCGGTGTCAAATGGGGCTGGATCAAGCCCTCGGTCTCCGCGGAAGCCACCTTCGGCGAGCTGATCGTGCCCGGCCTCGTACTGGCCTCGGTGTCCCTCGCCTACGTGACCCGGCTGACCCGGACCTCCATCGCGGAGAACAAGCGGTCCGACTACGTCCGCACGGCCGTCGCCAAGGGCCTGCCGCGGCGCCGGGTGACCATGCGGCACCTGCTGCGCAACTCGCTGATCCCCGTCGTCACCTTCATCGGCACCGACATCGGCGCGCTGATGGGCGGCGCGATCGTCACCGAGCGGATCTTCAACATCCACGGCGTCGGCTACCAGATCTACCAGGGGGTCGTGCGCCAGAACACCCAGACGGTCGTCGGCTTCGTGACCATCCTCGTCCTCGTCTTCATGGTCGCCAACCTGCTCGTCGACCTCCTGTACGCCGTACTCGACCCGAGGATCCGCTATGCCTGAGCAGCCGCCGTACGAGGAAGACCCACATCACGGGCCGCAGGGGCCGCCGCCGGAGGACCTCGCCATCGCCCCGACCGGTTTCGGAGGCACGATGGACCTCGGGACGAGCGAGGCGGAGACCCTGGAGAAGACGCCGGGAGGACCGGAGGGCACCGGGCCGAAGGAGAAGCCGCGCTCCCTGTGGTCCGACGCCTGGCGGGACCTGCGCCGCAACCCCGTCTTCATCATCTCCGGACTCGTCATCGTCTTCCTGGTCGTGATCTCGATCTGGCCCTCCCTCATCACCTCCCAGAGCCCGCTCCAGTGCGACCTCTCCAAGGCGCAGCAGGGCTCGCAGTCCGGACACCCCTTCGGCTACGACGGCCAAGGCTGCGACGTGTACACGCGGACCGTGTACGGGACCCGCGTCTCGATCAGCGTCGGTGTGCTCGCCACGCTCGGGGTCGCGCTCCTCGGCTCGTTCCTCGGCGGGCTGGCCGGCTTCTACGGCGGGATGGGCGACTCGATCCTGTCCCGGATCACCGACATCTTCTTCGCGATCCCCGTCGTGCTCGGCGGTCTGGTCCTGCTCTCGGTGGTGACCAGCAACACGATCTGGCCGGTCGTCGGATTCATGGTGCTGCTCGGCTGGCCCCAGGTCTCGCGTATCGCGCGCGGCTCGGTGATCACCACCAAGGAGAACGACTACGTCCACGCGGCCCGCGCGCTCGGCGCCTCCAACTCCCGGATGATGCTGCGGCACATCACCCCGAACGCGATCGCTCCGGTGATCGTCGTCGCGACCATCGCGCTCGGCACGTACATCTCGCTGGAGGCGACGCTGTCGTACCTGGGTGTCGGTCTCAAGCCCCCGACGGTCAGCTGGGGCATCGACATCTCCTCGGCCTCCGCGTACATCCGCCAGGCCCCGCACATGCTGCTGTGGCCGGCCGGTGCGCTCGCGATCACCGTGCTCGCGTTCATCATGCTCGGCGACGCGGTGCGCGACGCCCTCGACCCGAAGCTGAGGTGACCGCCGTGCTGCTCGAAGTGCGCGATCTGCACGTGGAGTTCAGGACCCGGGACGGGGTCGCCAAGGCCGTCAACGGGGTCACCTACAGCGTCGACGAGGGCGAGACGCTCGCCGTGCTCGGCGAGTCCGGCTCCGGCAAGTCGGTGACCGCCCAGGCCGTGATGGGCATTCTCGACATGCCGCCCGGCAAGATCACCGGCGGCGAGATCCTCTTCCAGGGCAAGGACCTGCTGAAGTTCAAGGAGGAGGAGCGGCGCAAGGTGCGGGGCGCCGAGATGGCGATGATCTTCCAGGACGCGCTGTCCTCCCTGAACCCCGTGATCAGTGTCGGCGACCAGCTCGGCGAGATGTTCACCGTGCATCGCGGGATGAAACGCAAGGAAGCCCGCGCCAAGGCGATCGAGCTGATGGAGCACGTGCGCATCCCGGGGGCGGCCGAGCGCGTGCGGGACTATCCGCACCAGTTCTCCGGCGGTATGCGCCAGCGCATCATGATCGCCATGGCGCTGGCCCTGGAGCCCGCCCTGATCATCGCCGACGAACCGACCACCGCGCTCGACGTCACCGTGCAGGCCCAGGTCATGGACCTGCTCGCCGAACTCCAGCGCGAGCTCAACATGGGGCTCATCCTCATCACCCACGACCTCGGCGTGGTCGCCGACGTCGCCGACAAGATCGCGGTGATGTACGCGGGGCGGATCGTCGAGACGGCGCCGGTCCACGACATCTACAAGGCGCCCGCCCACCCCTACACGAAGGGGCTGCTGCACTCGATCCCCCGGCTCGACCAGAAGGGCCAGGAGCTGTACGCGATCAAGGGGCTGCCGCCCAACCTGATGCACATCCCGCCGGGCTGCGCCTTCAACCCGCGCTGCCCGATGGCCCAGGACATCTGCCGAAGCGAGGTGCCGCCGCTCGCGGAGGTCGACGCGGACCGCAGGAGCGCCTGCTTCTTCTGGAGGGAGTGCCTCGATGACACAAGCAGCAACTGAGCCGCTGCTGGAGGTCAGCGGACTGGTCAAGCACTTTCCGCTCACCCAGGGAATCCTGTTCAAGAAGCAGGTCGGGGCGGTCAAGGCCGTCGACGGCGTCGACTTCCACCTCGACCGCGGTGAGACCCTCGGCATCGTCGGCGAGTCCGGCTGCGGCAAGTCGACGGTCGCCAAGATGCTCGTCAACCTGGAGCGGCCCACCGAGGGGGCGATCAAGTACAAGGGCGAGGACATCACCCGGCTGTCCGGCAAGGCGCTGAAGGCCGTACGCCGCAACATCCAGATGGTGTTCCAGGACCCGTACACCTCGCTCAACCCGCGGATGACGGTCGGCGACATCATCGGGGAGCCGTACGACATCCACCCCGAGGTCGCGCCGAAGGGCGACCGGCGGCGCCGGGTCCAGGACCTGCTGGACGTGGTCGGGCTCAACCCGGAGTACATCAACCGCTATCCGCACCAGTTCTCCGGCGGCCAGCGCCAGCGCATCGGCATCGCGCGGGGCCTGGCGCTGCGGCCCGAGATCATCGTCGCCGACGAACCGGTCTCCGCGCTCGACGTCTCGGTGCAGGCGCAGGTGATCAACCTGCTGGACAGGCTCCAGGCCGAGTTCGATCTCAGCTACGTCTTCATCGCGCACGACCTGTCGATCGTGCGGCACATCTCCGACCGGGTCGGGGTGATGTACCTCGGGCGGATCGTGGAGACCGGCAGGGACGTCGAGATCTACGACCATCCGACCCACCCCTATACCCAGGCGCTGCTGTCGGCGGTGCCCGTGCCGGACCCGGAGGCCCGGGAGCACCGGGAGCGGATCATCCTCCACGGGGACGTGCCCTCGCCCGCGAACGTGCCGTCCGGCTGCCGGTTCCGCACCCGCTGCTGGAAGGCGCAGGAACGCTGCACGCTGGAGGTGCCGCTGCTCGCGGTGCCGGCCGAGTTCCGGCTCGTCGAGGGCCCCGCCGCCCACGACTCGGCCTGTCACTTCGCGGAGGAGAAGCAGGTCGTGCCTCCGGAGGAGCCGTCCGACGGACCGGCATAGCGGCACAAATGTGAGCGAAAGTCGTTAACACACAGGCAACTTGACGGAAGCGGTACCGATATACGGACGCGGCAAGGTGAACACCGTACGGCCGTGCGGGTGCCGTGAACGAGCCGGGGTGCGCCATGTCACCCCGGCTCGTTGCTGTCCCGGTGGGGTCAGTTCATCCCGAGGGAGCGCTTCAGGAAGTCCACCTGGAGGAGCAGGAGGTTCTCGGCGACCTGTTCCTGCGGGGTCATGTGCGTGACCCCCGACAGCGGCAGCACCTCGTGCGGGCGGCCGGCGGCCAGCAGTGCCGAGGAGAGCCGCAGCGCGTGCGCCACCACCACGTTGTCGTCCGCGAGGCCGTGCACGATCATCAGCGGCCGGTGCGTCTCGGCGGGCGAGGCGAGTCCCTCGTCGGTGACCAGCGAACTCTTCGCGTACACCGCCGGGTCGGTCGCCGGGTCGCCGAGGTAGCGCTCCGTGTAGTGCGTGTCGTACAGCCGCCAGTCCGTGACCGGGGCGCCCGCGATGCCCGCGTGGAAGACGTCGGGGCGGCGCAGCACGGCGAGTCCCGCGAGCCAGCCGCCGTACGACCAGCCGCGGATCGCCACCCGGGACAGATCGAGCGGGAACCGCTCGGCCAGCCCGTGCAGCGCCTCCACCTGGTCGTCGAGGGAGAGCGTCAGGTCGTCGCGGATCGCCTTCTCCCACGCGGGGGAGCGCCCCGGCGTGCCGCGGCCGTCGGCGACGATCACCGCGAAGCCCTGGTCGGCGAACCACTGCGAGGTGAGGTGGGCGTTGTGCGCGGCCAGTACCCGGGGGCCGTGCGGACCGCCGTACGGGTCCAGGAGGACGGGCAGGGGACTGCCGCCGTCGTAGTCGGTCGGCATAAGCACGGCGCATGGGATTTTCTGTGCGCCCCCCTGTGTGAGTGTCACGCGCGGGGACAAACCGGGATCTTCGGCGTACGAGGAGATGGCTGCCGCCTTCTTCCCCTCGCGCAGCACCTGCACCTGGGTGCCCGGCTGTTCGAGCACGGAGGACACGAGCACGGTCACGCCCCCGGCGCGCACGGCCGAGTGCACGCCGGGCTCCTGCGAGACGCGCTCCAGGCCGAGTTCGTTCACCCGGTACACGTGCACTTCACCCGTTTCGGGGGAGCTCGCGCCCTCGCCCGCCGAGGCCGAGACCAGCACGTCGTCGGCCGAGACGTCGAGCACCGCCCGGACATGCAACTGGGCGCCGGTCAGCGGTCGTTCGCCGAACGCCAGGACCCGCGCGCCGCCTTCGTCGGCGATCCGCACGAGCTGTCCGCCGGGGCTCCAGCACGGCACTCCAGGGAAAAGATCGAGCCAAGTTGGATCTTCGTCCGCGTGCACCATCCGGGTCGCCCCGGAGTCCGGGTCCACGGCCAGGAAGAGCTGGCTCCGCTGGTCCCTCGCCTGCACGAGAAGCAGCGGCGCACCGGCGGCTGACCAGTGCGCATGTGCCAGATACGGGTAGCGGGACCGGTCCCAGGAGACCTCGGTGCGCACCCCGTCGAGCCCGAACACGAAGAGCCGCACCTCGGCGTTGGCGCTGCCCGCCACCGGATAGGCGACCCGCTGCGGATCGGTCTCCGGGTGCGCCGGATCGGAGATCCACCAGCGCTGTACGGGCGTGTCGTCGACCCGGGCGACGAGCAGCCGGTCCCCTTCGGGCGACCACCAGTAGCCGCGCGAACGCCCCATCTCCTCGGCCGCGATGAACTCGGCCAGCCCATAGGAAACCGTCCCGGGCCCCGTGGCCTGCTCCGGTTCCGCCAGCGCCCGGTCGCCCTCGCCCTCGGCCCCACGACCCGCAGCGCGCCCCCGGACACGTACGCCACGAGCGTGCCGTCCGGAGAGGGGCGCGGGTCGATCACCGGCCCGGGGACCGGGAGTTCACGTGTCGTGCCCGCCCGCAGCTCAGCCGTGAACAGGCGCCCTGACAAGGTGAAACAGGCCAACTCGGCGGCTGCGTCGGTGGCGTACCCGACGATGCCCGCGCCGCCCTCACGGCTGCGCTCGCGACGCGCCCGCTCCTCCGGGGAGAGGTGCTCGGCCGCCCCGCCGAGCAGGGCCGCGGGGTCGGCCACCACCCGCTCACCGCCGTCCGGCACATCGAGGACCCACAGATGGTTCGCCCGCTCCGTACCGGAGGGGGACCGCAGGAACACCACGCGGGAACCGTCGGGGGACACGGTGAACGCGCGCGGCGCGCCGGAGGTGAACCGCTGGGTGCGGGCGTACCGGCGCGGGAAGGAGAGGGGCTCGTTCGTCATGCCTCGACCATATTGGCCATGCGCCCCCTTGTGCGGCCGTGCGCCGATCGATGCGCGCGTACGGATAGTTATGATCACTAGCGCTGTGTGGGTAGGAACCTGCTGGCTGCTGTCAGGCCGGACCGACCCTCGTGTCCGAACCCGTACCGGACCCCAAGTCCCTGGGAACTTTGGAGGTGAGCCGCCGTGGCACTCTCGATTTCGGCGGTGGTGCTGCTGGCGATCATCGTCTTTCTTCTGATCAAGAAGTCAGGACTGAAAGGCGGGCACGCGGTCGTCTGCATGCTGCTCGGCTTCTATCTCGCCTCCTCGACCATCGCGCCCACGATCAGCGATCTGACCACCAACATCGCGGGCATGATCGGAAGCATCAAGTTCTGATCCGGGCAGGGACCGTGGGCCGGGAAGCGCGTCCGGCCCCGATCCCCGCCTTCCCCGTCCGGCCTCCTCGAAACGGACCGGTCCCTCCGGCCGCTGGACGGCCGGCTCAGCGGCCTCCGGGGCCGCGCGGCGGCCCGCCGTCCGGCGCGGCGCGACCAGGCCCGTCAGGGCCCCGCAGACGGCCCACGGGCGGCCGACGGCGGACCGGCGCCTCGTAGGGTGGGTTCCATGACGGAACTGCCCGACCGGCGTCTGCTCCTGGTGCACGCGCATCCGGACGACGAGTCGATCAACAACGGCGCGACCATGGCCCGCTACGCGGCCGAGGGCGCCCAGGTGACGCTGGTGACCTGCACCCTCGGCGAGGAGGGCGAGGTCATCCCGCCCGAACTCGCCCATCTCGCCCCCGACCGCGAGGGCGGACTCGGCCCCCACCGGACCGGTGAGCTGAGCGCCGCCATGAAGGAACTGGGCGTCGCCGACCACCGCTTCCTGGGCGGCGCCGGGCGGTTCCGCGACTCCGGGATGATGGGAGCCGAGCAGAACCACCGCCCCGGCGCCTTCTGGGCCGCGGAGGTCGACGACGCCGCCGACCACCTCGTGGAGGTGATCCGCGAGGTGCGTCCTCAGGTGCTCGTCACCTATGACCCCGAGGGGGGTTATGGGCACCCCGACCACATCCAGGCCCATCGCGTGGCCATGCGCGCCGCCGAACTGGCCGCGGAGCCCGCCCACCGCCCCGACCTCGGCGGCGCGTGGCGGATCGCCAAGACCTACTGGAACCGGGTGCCGCGCCCGGTGGCCGAGGAGGCGTTCGCCCGGCTGCGCGAGGCCCTGCCGGAGCTGCCGTTCGACCGGGCGGCGGCCGTCGACGACGTACCCGGCGTGGTCGACGAGGCGACCGTCACCACCGAGATCGACGGCTCCGCGTACGCCGCCGCGAAGGCCGCCGCGATGCGGGCGCACGCCACCCAGATCACCGTGGACGGGCCCTGGTTCGTCCTCTCGAACGAGCTGGCCCAGCCGCTCTTCACCACCGAGTTCTACGAATTGACCGGTGCCCCGCGGCCCGCGGCACGCGAGAGGGACCTCTTCGAGGGGACCGGCACCGCCCCGGGGAACGAGCCGTGAGCGGCGCGGGGACGACGAGGACCACGACGACCGGGCAAGGGACGGAACTGCGATGAGCGTGAACGGACAGCGCGGCGGGGCAGGCATGCTCGCCCAGCCGTTGACACGGCCCTCGGGCGGGCGGATCGCCGCCTATCTGGGGCTCTTTCTCCTCGGCGTCGTGGTCGGCGTCGCCGGGGCGCTGGTGCAGCCGGGCTGGTTCCCGTTCGGGCTGCTGCTCGCTCTGGCGGGCGCCGCCGGACTCTTCCTGGGCGGCGCGCGGGCGGCGGGCTCCCGGGCCGGAGCCGTCGCCCCCGCGGCGGGCTGGATGGTCGCCGTCGTCCTGCTCACCGCCAGCCGTCCGGAAGGGGACTTCCTCTTCGGCGCGGGAGTCGTCTCGTATCTCTTCCTGCTCGGAGGCATGGCCGTGGCTGTGATGTGCGCCACTCTCGGCCAGGGGCGGCCACCAGGCCCTTCAGGCGCCCGAGTTGGCAAGTGACGTACCACTTCGCCGTATCGGTCCCGTGCGGGTCCGGTGCGAGATTCCTGCACGGGCGAGGTTTGCGGGCCGGACATGGCCAGTATGGTGGTGCGCGCCGCCGAGCTGCCCGAGATGAGGTCGAGTAAACGGGCGGCGGAGCCAACCGGGAGAACCTGCCTTGAGTCGTGAAACTGACAGTTCGTCCTCCGGGCCCAACGGGCGCGGTGGAGCCGCGTACCCGTCGGGGACGCCGCCGTACGGCACCCCCGCGGCTTCCGAGAGCGGTGCCGACGCGGGCCGTTCGGCCGCAGGCAAGCCGACGGAGGAGCGCAAGACCGAGACAACCCTGACGACACGGATCCGGATCAACATCCCCGGATCGCGGCCCATCCCGCCCGTGGTCGTACGTACACCCGTCGCCGACGCCTCGCCCGAGGGCGGCGACGGCGCGACGGCCGGCACACCGGCGCCGCAGGGCGCGAGCTCGCCCGTGGGCGCCCCCGCGACGACGGCCCCCACTCCCGCCCCGTCCGCCCCCGCGCCCGTGGACCAGCCCGCGCCGGCCGAGGAGAAGACGAGCGAGTGGTTCGCGCCCCGCAAGGCCGGCGCGCCCCCCAAGGGCGCACCGGGCGGCGGCTCGACCAACGGCGCGGGCCTGCCGGGCGGTTCGGCTTCCGTCGGCACCGCGGCCTCGCCGGGCGCGGGACGTCCGGCGCCGTCCCCCGGCGCCGGTCCCCTGGGCATCACCGGTGGCGTCCGGCCCGGCGGTGCGAACGGTGCCGCGCTCCCCGGGGCCACCGGCGCCGGACCCGTGGCCCCCGGTCACGGCGGCGGCACGGGCTCCTTCGACGTCTCCGGGGCACTGCGCGACACCGGCTCCTTCCCGGCCATCGGTGCGCCCGGCGGATCCGGACCCTCCGGAGCGTCCGCGGGGTCCGGCGAACCGCGCCGCGACGACCTCCCGTACTTCTCCGAGCCCGGCCGTTCGGGCCGCGGCGGTCCGGCCGGTCCGACCGGCGGTCCCGCCACCGGAGACGGCCCGCTGCGGCCTCCGGCCGGCGCGGGCGCGGCCCCCGGCAGCCTGGCCGCGCGGTCCGGCCCGGCCCCCGGCAACCGGAACACGGGCACGGGATACACCGGCGCGCACGGCGGTCTGAGCGGCGGTCTCAGCGACGACACCGCGATCCTCACCCCGCAGAAGCCGGCACCCGACCCGGGACCCGGTGCCTACGGCGCCCCCGCGGAGAACGTCTCCGGGCACACGCTGACCAGCGGTATCCCCGTCGTGTCACCCAGCCAGAACTTCGCGTACGACGGGGAGCCCGGCGGCGGCGCCCGCTCGCACACCCCGCCGAAGCTCCCCGAGCCGGTCCGGCAGCAGTCCGCCCCGGCGAAGCCGGCGAAGAAGAAGGGCCGCAACAAGCGGGCGCTCCTCATCGCCCTCGTCGTGGTCCTCGCCGGCGGCGCCTACGGAGCCGGCCTGCTCATGAACCACTCGGACGTGCCCAAGGGCACCACGGTGCTCGGCGTCGACATCGGCGGCGGCACCCGCGACGACGCCGTCCAGAAGCTCGACGACGCCCTCGGCCCCCGGACGACCAAGCCCCTCACGCTGTCCGTCGACGGCGACACGGTCCAGCTCAGGCCCGACCAGGCCGGACTCCAGCTGGACAGCCAGGCCACCGTCCGCGCCGCCGCGGGCAGCGACTACAACCCGGTCTCGGTGATCGGCTCGCTGTTCGGCCAGGGGCGCGTGGTGGAGCCCGTGATGCCCGTCGACAAGGAGAAGCTCCAGGCCGCCCTGGAGCGCGCCGCGAGCGGCTCGGGTTCGGCGGCCGACGGCACGATCAAGTTCCAGGCGGGCAAGGCCGTCGCGGTCTACGGCAAGGCGGGCAAGGGCATCGACGTCGGACCCTCGCTCCAGGCCGTCCAGGACGCGTACCGCGCCCAGGTGGAGAGCGGCACGTCCACTCCCGTGAAGGTCGCCACCACGACCCGTCAGCCGACGGTCAGCAAGGCCGAGGTGGACCGGAAGATGGCGACGTTCGCGACGGTCGCCATGTCCGCGAACGTCACCGTCCAGACGGACGCGGCCCACACCGTCTCCTTCAGCCCGCAGAAGTCGATCTGGAGGTTCCTGAGCGTCCAGCCGATCCAGGGCAAGCTGGTCGAGCACTACGACCTCAAGGCGCTGAAGGCGCTGTACGGCCACGCCTTCGACGGTGTGACGATCACCAAGGGCGACGGCAGCCAGAAGGCCGTGAGCCCGCAGGACGTGGCCTCGGCCGTCGGCAGGGCGCTCGTCGGGAAGACGACCGCCGCCCGGATCGTGACCATCTCCACCAACCCCAACTAGGGCGCACCGCCGGCGCGTCGAGGGCATCGGGCCGGGATCACCCCGGCCGGGTGCCCTCGTGCCGTTCCGGGCGGTGCGCCCCGCCGCGGACGCGCGCCGCGGCGGGGTCCGGGCACCGCCCCGCGTGAGGTCCCCGGCCCTCACACGGGGCCGTCGGCATGACATCTGTCATCCGCCGCTCAGGACACACCACACTGCCGCGAGCCCCCCGCCCTCCACCACGATGGACGGCATGACAACGACTGCGGGGACCACCACCCCATCGGTGGTCCGGTTCGAATCGGTGACCAAGAGCTACGGGACCGTCCGGGCCGTGGACGGGCTGACACTCGAACTCCACCCGGGCGAGACCGTCGCCCTGCTGGGCCCCAACGGTGCGGGCAAGTCGACCACCCTGGACCTGCTGCTCGGCCTCAAGAACGCCGACAGCGGCACGGTCCGGGTGTTCGGCACCGGCCCGCGCGAGGCGATCGTCGCCGGCCGGGTGGGCGCCATGCTCCAGAGCGGCGGCCTGATGGACGAGGTCACCGTCGGTGAACTGGTCAAGCTCGCCTGCGACCTGCACCCGAGGCCGCACCGAGCGAGCGAGGTCCTCGCCCGGGCGAGCCTCACCCAGATCGCCGACCGCAAGGTCAACAAGCTCTCCGGCGGCCAGGCGCAGCGCGTCCGCTTCGCCCTCGCCACGGCCGGCGACAGCGACCTGATCGTCCTCGACGAGCCCACCACCGGCATGGACGTCTCCGCCCGGCAGGCCTTCTGGGCCACCATGCGCGAGCAGGCCGACCAGGGCCGTACGGTCCTGTTCGCCACGCACTACCTGGAGGAGGCCGACGCCATAGCCGACCGCGTGCTCGTCCTGCACCGGGGACGGCTGCTGGCCGACGGCACCGCCGCCGAGATCAAGGCCAAGGCGGGAGCGCGCCGCGTCTCCTTCGACCTGGAGGGCACGATCGACGAGGCCCCGCTGCGCGCGCTGCCCTTCCTCACCTCGGTCACGGTGTCCAAAAGCGGCTCCGCCGCGGGGTCCGGACAGACCGTCCGTATCCAGTCCTCCGACGCGGACGCGACCGTCCACGCGCTGTACGGGCTCGGCGTCTACCCCCGCAACCTCGAAGTCGCCGGGCTCGGTCTGGAGCAGGCCTTCGTCGCCATCACCGAGGCCGAAGAGGCCACCCGCGGCGCGGCCGAGGACACCGCCCGCACCGTCGCCGAGGAGGCCGCGTCCAAGTGAACAGTCTCATCAAGCTGGAGATCACCCGCGCCCTGCGCAACCGCAAGTTCCTGTTCTTCTCGGTCATCTACCCCTCGGCCCTGTTCCTGCTGATCGCGGGCAGCGCCGACAGCACCACGAAGGTGGACGGCACCGGCCTGACCCTGCCGACCTTCTTCATGGTCTCCATGGCCTCCTTCGGCGCCCTGACCGCCGTCCTCATGGGCAACAGCGAGCGCATCGCCAAGGAGCGGGAGAGCGGCTGGGTACGGCAGTTGAGGCTCACCCCGCTGCCCGGCCGCGGCTACGTGTTCGCCAAGACGGCCAGCGCCGCCGTGATCAGCCTGCCGTCGATCGTGATCGTCTTCGTGGTCGCCGCGGCCGTGAAGGACGTACGCCTGGACACCTGGCAGTGGTTCGCGCTCACCGGCGTGATCTGGGCCGGCAGCCTGGTCTTCGCCGCGCTCGGCGTCGCCATCGGCTACGTCGCCAGCGGGGACGCGGTCCGGCCGATCACGATGATCGTCTACTTCGGTCTGTCGATGCTCGGCGGTCTGTGGATGCCCACGACGACGTTCCCCGACTGGCTCCAGAACATAGCCAAATGGCTCCCCACCCACGCGTACGCTGCCCTGGGGCAGGCCATCGAACTGGGGAACGCCCCGCACACGAAGGACGTCGCCATCCTCGCCGTGTCCTTCGCCCTCTTCGCGGGCGGCGCGGCCTGGCTGTACCGGAAGGACACGCTGAAGGCGTGAACGCCATGACGGAAGACCCGCTGCCCGACGGGGCCGCCACGGACCGGATCGTGAGGATGGGAGAGTCCCCGCGCAACCTCCGCGAGGCCCTGCGCAAGTCGGTGTGGATCGTCATCTGGCTGGTGTTCCTCAGCTCGCCGGTCCACGACCTCGTCTCCGGCCACCACACGCCCGCGGCCACCGCGGCCGGCTGGGTGGGTCTCGCGGCCTTCGTCGCGGTCTATCTGATGCTGGTCTTCCGGCACATGGGCAAGGCGTTCACGGGCTCCCTGGCCGTCACCCTCATGGTGCTCGCCCTCGGCGCGCTGGCCGTCGCCCTGTGCCTGACGCTCGGCGCGCCCTGGCTCGGCCTGTTCGTGTACGTCTCGGTCGCCTGCGGGACGACGTTCCCGCTGCGTGTCTCCTACTGGACGATCCCGCTCACCGCCGTCGTGATGCTCCTCGTCGGCCTGCACGGCGGCGAACAGGACGCGCGCAACCTGGTCCTGCTCGTCGTGCTGATCGGCTTCGCGATGACGGGGGTGCGCCAGCTCGTACGGACGACGGTGGAGCTGCGCAAGGCACGGGCCACCGTCGCCCAGCTCGCCGCGAACGAGGAGCGCCTGCGGCTCGCCCGGGACCTGCACGACCTGCTCGGCCACTCGCTCTCGCTGATCACGCTGAAGAGCGAACTGGCCGGGCGGATGCTCCCCGACCACCCCGACAAGGCGGCCCAGCAGGTCGCCGACATCGAACAGGTCAGCCGTCAGGCCCTGGTCGACGTGCGCGAGGCGGTCACCGGCTACCGAAGGCCCCGGCTGGCCGGGGAACTCGCGGGCGCCCAGGTCGCGTTGACCGCCGCGGACGTGATCGCCGACCTTCCGGCCGAACCCGTCCTCGACGGCGTTCCCGAGGAGGCCGAGTCCGCGCTGGCCTGGGCGCTGCGCGAGGCGGTCACCAACGTCGTACGGCACAGCGGCGCCCGGCGCTGCACCGTGGAACTCGTCCGGCGCCAGACCCTGGACGGTCCCGTGCTCGAACTCTCGGTGGAGGACGACGGCTCGGGCGGCACCTCGGGCGCCGCGTCCGGCAACGGGCTGACCGGGCTGACCGAACGCCTGGAGAAGGCGGGCGGATCGCTGGAGGCGGGCCGGGTCCGGCACGGATTCCGGCTGGTGGCACGGGTACCCCTGGAGGGCGGCCGGGCCTCTGTGGGCGCCCCGGACGACCCCGTAGGATCCGGTGCATGAGCCGCACGATCAAGGTCCTGCTCGCCGAGGACCAGGCGATGGTCCGCGAAGCGCTGGCCGCCCTGCTGGGCCTGGAGCCGGACATCGAGGTGGTCGCCCAGGTGGCCCGCGGCGACGAGGTCCTGGCGGCGGCCCGCGCTCATGACGTGGACGTGGCGCTCCTCGACATCGAGATGCCGGGCATGACCGGCATACAGGCGGCGGCCGAGGTCCACAAGGAGCTCCCGGGCGTCAAGCTGCTCATCCTCACCACCTTCGGCCGCCCCGGCTATCTGCGCAGCGCCATGGAGTCCGGTGCCGACGCCTTCCTGGTCAAGGACGCCCCGGCCGCCCAACTGGCCGCGGCCGTACGCAAGGTGCTGGCCGGCGAGCGTGTCATCGACCCCACCCTGGCGGCGGCGGCGCTCGCCGAGGGCGCCAACCCCCTGACGGACCGCGAGCGCGAGGTGCTCCGCGCTGCCGCCGACGGTTCCACCAACGCCGAACTGGCCAAGGCCCTCCACCTCTCCCAGGGCACGGTCCGCAACTACCTCTCGACCGCGATCCAGAAGCTCGCGGTACGCAACCGGGCAGAGGCGGTACGGATCGCACGGGAGAAGGGCTGGCTGTGAGCGGTACGGCCCGCGGATGCCTCAGTTGAGCATCGCCCGCGCCGCGTGGGCCTGTTGGCGGACCCGGGACGCGGCCGGTTCGTCGACCGCCGCCACCACGTCCGCGTAGGCGTCGAGTTCGACGGCCCCAGCCAGGAAGTCTCCTCGCTGGACCAGGAGTTGGGCCCGCTCGTAGCGCAGTCGTGCCGGGTGTGAGGGCAGCAGCAGGGAGAGTTCCACCGACCACAGGGCCACGTCGGAGCGCTCGGGACGGGCGACGGCCCAGGCCCGGACGTTGTTCAGGACGCGCAGGACGACGTCGAGCGGGTCGGCGGGGGCGAGCATCGACGGGTCGAGCGGGGCGCCGGTCGCGCCCGCGACGAGGAGCTGTGTGTCGGAGCTGGTCAGGACGCGCCCGCCGTCGAAGGGGTCGGCGAGCACCTGCTCCTCGGGCGGTCCGAAGCCCACCACGAAGTGACCGGGCAGCGCGACCCCGTAGACCGGCGCCCCGGCCCGCCGCGCGACCTCCATCCACACCACCGAGAGCAGGATGGGCAGCCCGCGCCGGCGGCGCAGCACCGCGTGCAGCAGGGAGGACTCCAGCCGCTGGTAGTCGCCCGGAGAGCCCCGGTACCCCAGGCGCCCGCCGAGGAGTTCGGCGAGGGCGCCGGCCCAGGACCGGGGGCTGCCCGGGCGGAAGGGCAGCCGGCCCGCCAGCTCGTCCAGCAGGATCTGTGCCGCGTCCGTCCCGGCGTCGTCCAGTGTCCCGTCCGCCGCGGCGGACACCAGCAGACACAGCTCGGCCAGATCGGGCCGCTCGGCCCGCGCCTCGTCGGCGAACCGCCGCCGTACCTCGTCGGCTCGCTCCGGCCGCGGTGGCTGGGGAGAACGCATAGCCGGTTCGTGCCCCGTCACGTCGATCGATACGGCTCGGCACCCGCACCGGCTTCGCCGGCCCCACCGTCCGCCGGCCCGCCCGTCCTGGGGCCACCCGCCGCAGACGCACCCGTCCCCGGGCCGCCCCTCGCCTGCCCGTCCGCCGCCGAACGGCCCGTCCCGGGCCCGTCCGCCGCCGAACGGCCTGTCCCGGGCCCGTCCCCCGCCTGCCCGTCCGCCGCCGAACGGCCCGTCCCGGGCCCGTCCGCCGCCGAACGGCCTGTCCCGGGCCCGTCCGCCGTCGGCCCGTCCGTCGCCGGGGCGGTGTCCGCGGCGGAGGCCGCCGTGCTCGTGTCCGGTCCGGTGTCCAGGGCGGGGGACGGCGTCCACCGGTAGTGGTGGTACGCGTGATGCGGGCCGAAGCCCATCCGGGCGTACAGCTCCCGAGCCCCGGTGTTGTCCGCCTCCACCTGGAGCCAGGCCGCCGAGGCACCCTCCTCCAGGGCCCGGCCGGCCAGCGCGGCCATGACGACGGTGGCGAGCCCGCGGCGGCGCTGGTCCGGGGCGACCTCCACGGCGGCGAAACCGGCCCAGCGTCCGTCCACCACGCACCGCCCGATCGCCGCCGGAGCCGCGTCCCCGTCGCCGGGTACCGTCGCGAACCACACCGAGGGGCCACCGCCCAGCACCTTCAGGGCCACGTCGGCGACGCCCTTGCGCTGGTAGCGGCGCAGCCACGCCTCGTCGGCCGCGCGGGAGAGCGTCACCCCGGGTGCCTCCCGGTCCGCGACCGGCGCGAGCGGGCCCGTCCACAGCTCGGCGGTCACCTCCCGGGTCCAGCCGCGTGCCTCCAGCTCCGCGCAGAGCAGTTCCTGGGTGCCCTCGGCGCCGGTGGCCGTCTGGATGAAGGCGGGCAGGTCACGGGCCGCGTACCAGTCCCGTACGTACGCGAGCGCCCGGTCGAGCGGAACGCCCGGGCCGGCCAGCGGCAGGACGGAGTTGGCGCGCCTGGTGAACCCGCCGGCCGCCCGCAGTTCCCAGCCGCCGAGCCGCTCGCTCTCCACCGGCGGCCAGGCCCGCGCGGCGACGCGCGCCAGCTCCTCGTAGGAGGCCGCGGGTCCGCGCCGCCGTGCCGGGGCGGACGGCACGACCTTGCCCGCGACCAGGGAGGACTCCGCGATCCGGACACGCTCGCCGGTCCGTCGTGTGATCAGCAGCACACCGTCGTCCCAGGATGTGAGAACACCGACCGTATCGGTGAACTTCTCCACCGTGTCTCCATCGTCGGTCAGGCGTCGAACGGAGACACGTTTGCCCACGTCAGCAGCGGTGACGCGGACCTCCAGGCGGCCGGCGGCAGAGAATTCCACAGGTCAGTTCACCCCTCCTGTTCGGATCAGACCCAAGAACGGAGATACTAGGGGCGGGCATCGACTACGCCGCGCTCCCGCGCGCCAGGCGGCGGAGCCTACGACAGGCCCGCCAGCGCCCTATCGAGGAGGAACGACAGCGTGACCTACGTCATCGCGCAGCCTTGTGTCGACGTCAAGGACAAGGCGTGCATCGAGGAGTGCCCGGTCGACTGCATCTACGAGGGCTCGCGGTCCTTGTACATCCACCCGGACGAATGCGTCGACTGCGGAGCCTGTGAGCCGGTGTGCCCGGTCGAGGCGATCTTCTACGAGGACGACACTCCGGAGGAGTGGAAGGACTACTACAAGGCGAACGTCGAGTTCTTCGACGAGCTCGGCTCGCCCGGCGGCGCCAGCAAGCTCGGTCTGATCGAACGCGACCACGCCTTCATCGCAGCGCTGCCGCCGCAGAACCAGTAAGCGGTCCGCCGGGTGCCCTCCCGGCGGTAGCTGGACGAGCGCCGCCTCGGTCCCGTACGGCCTGATCGTTCCGGTCGCTGTACGGGACCGAGGCGTTTGCGGTCCCGGCCCGCGCGGCAGCCCGTACCCGCGTGTACAGGTCGTACGTACGAGAAAGTGAGCCTGATCCCGTGTCCGCAGTCTCCGACCGGCTTCCCACCTTCCCCTGGGACAAGCTGGAGCCCTACAAGGCGACCGCCGCCGCTCACCCGGGCGGCATCGTCGACCTGTCCGTCGGCACCCCGGTGGACCCGGTGCCCGAGCTGATCCAGAAAGCTCTGGTCGCGGCCGCGGACTCGCCCGGCTATCCCACGGTGTGGGGCACGCCCGAGCTGCGGGACGCGCTCACGGGCTGGGTGGAACGACGGCTCGGGGCGCGGGAGGTCACCCACCGCCACGTCCTGCCGATCGTCGGCTCCAAGGAACTGGTGGCCTGGCTGCCGACCCAGCTCGGTCTCGGCCCCGGTGACAAGGTCGCGTACCCCCGCCTCGCCTACCCGACGTACGAGGTCGGCGCGCGGCTCGCGCGGGCGGAGCACGTGGTCTACGACGACCCGACGGAGCTGGACGCGGCGGGTCTGAAGCTGCTGTGGCTGAACTCCCCGTCGAACCCGACCGGCAAGGTCCTGTCCGCCGCGGAACTCGCCCGGATCGTCGCCTGGGCCCGCGAGCACGGCATCCTCGTCTTCTCCGACGAGTGCTACATCGAGCTGGGCTGGGAGGCCGACCCGGTCTCGGTCCTGCACCCGGACGTGTGCGGCGGCTCCTACGAGGGGATCGTCTCGGTCCACTCGCTGTCCAAGCGCTCGAACCTGGCCGGCTACCGCGCCGCGTTCCTCGCGGGAGACCCCGCCGTCCTCGGTGAACTCCTCGCGATCCGCAAGCACGGCGGCATGATGACCTCCGCGCCGACCCAGGCCGCCGTGGTCGCCGCGCTCTCGGACGACACCCATGTCCACGAGCAGCGCGAGCGTTACGCGGCCCGCCGCAGCGCCCTGCGCGAGGCCCTCCTGGACCACGGATTCCGCATCGAGCACAGCGAGGCGAGCCTCTACCTCTGGGCCACCCGGGACGAGTCCTGCTGGTCCACGGTGGCCCACCTGGCCGACCTGGGGATCCTGGTCGCCCCCGGTGACTTCTACGGCGAGGCGGGCGAGCGGTTCGTCCGCGTGGCCCTCACCGCCTCGGACGAGCGCGTGGCGGCCGCGGTGGAGCGCCTGCGGTAGTCCGGCCGTGGGGGGGGGGGGGGGGGGGGGGGGGGGGGGCGCGGGGCCCCCCCCCCCCCCCCCAGGCCCCCCCCCCCCCGGGCCCCCCCCCCCCCCGCCCCCCCCCGCCCCGGC
>NZ_JBIBSY010000016.1:196726-210833 GCF_043078065.1 Streptomyces sp. NPDC015532
GCCGCCGGGGGGCCGCCCGGGGTTTCGCCCGCCCTCCGGTCCCTGTCCCGGGGGGCCCGGGAAACCCGCTCCCACGACCCCCGTCCTAAATGCCCGGACGGCGCGTTCCCGACGCCGGGCCGCAGCCCGCAGGCCGTGGCCCGTCGTCAGGCCCTAGCCCAGCGGCAGGCCCTTCAGCGGAAGCTGTCCGGTCGGCAGGCCGCCCTTGGTCACGGCGTTCGTCGGCAGGCCGCCGGAGGCGGACTTCGCGGCGTCTCCGAGGAGGCCTCCGGCCCGGCCGGCCGCGTCCCCGGCCACCTTCTGCGCGGCGGGCGCCGCCTTCTTGGCGGCCTTGGCGCCGGACCTGCCCGCGGACGGCAGGGCCTTCTCGACCGCGCCGCCGGGCGTGCCGGCGATCCCGGTGACGTGCTGCGTGGCTCCGTCGAGCGAGGGGCCGACGTTCGCCCCGTCCAGGGCGGTCAGCCCGCCGAGGCCGGTGGCGGCCGGCAGACTCGGCGCCGCGCAGGCGGAGCCGGCCGCGCCGACCACGGGCGCCGCTCCGGCCGCGACGAGCAGCACGACACGGGCGATCCGGCGGGTCAGGGGGAGGGACATGGTGCTCCTTGAGACGGAAGAGAACGGGGAAGTGTCCTGCTCTGCCCGGCGGCCGGCCGGCCGGCTGCCGGTGGACCGCGTTCCCGGACGCCTCTCGGCTGAGGTGATCGTTCCGGGCTCGGACGCAGTGACTACCGCTCGAAGTCCGCGAAGGTTGCGGTGGCCCGACGCAAAGAGTTGGTAATGCGTCGCATTATCGGTTGTGGATAAAAACGGGCAAACGATCCCCGGCCGCACGGTCGCCGACACCCCCAGAGCCCCTTGTTCCCTAGGGATTTCACCGACGGGGAGTGAGCGTCCGAAAGCGCGCGCACATCACGGACCCGCCGGGGCCGCGTCCTCCCCAGGAGTGAGGTCCCGTACTACTGCCCGGTGACGATCCGGACCTCCGCCGAGGCCTCCCGCGACCCCGGACCGCTCTTGTCGTCGGCCGTACGCCACGACCCCTCCGAGGTCCCCGCGGTCCATTCGCGCCCCGCGTACGACACCCGGTCGATGTGCAGGGACGAGGAGTTGGCCACGGCCCAGTGCGCCAGCTCCCAGCCGCGGCGGAGCGTCCCCGTCCCGGCCTCGGACCCCTGGCGCACGGGGACGGTCACGGTCCGCCCGGTGGCCCCCGTGGCGGTGGGGGAGGCCGTGGATCCCGTAGCACCCGAGGCGGCCGTGGCGGTGGGGGAGGCCGGTGCCGGCGACGCCGAGGAACCCTCGGTGTCCACGGTGGCACCCGCCTCCTGGAGCACATCGCGCCCGAAGTCCCGTGCGAGCGCGGCGCGCACCGGCGCCGGGCCGCCCGCCGGGGTCGCGGCCGGGCGCCCCTGGCAGGTCAGCGTGGCCGCCGAGCGGCCGGTCAGGGCGGCGGCGAGCAGCGTGGCGTCCGGCTCGTGCTTCGCGTACGCCTGCGGAAAGCCGCTGTGCTGCACCCGCTGCGCGGCGACGGTGAGCGGCAGCCGGGAGTATCCGGGCACCTTGGCCAGGTGCTCGTAGAAGATGCCCGCCGAGTACGTCGGGTCCATGATCTGCTTCCGCGTGCCCCAGCCCTGCGACGGGCGCTGCTGGAACAGACCGAGGGAGTCCCGGTCGCCGTGCCGGATGTTGCGCAGGCCCGACTCCTGGAGAGCCGTCGCGAGAGCGATGGCCACCGCCCGCTCGGGCATGCCGCGCGAGGTGCCGATCGCCGAGATCGTCGCCGCGTTCACCGCCTGTTCGGGGGTGAACTCGTACGACGCGCCGTCGCCGTTGCCGGAGACGACCTTGCACCGGGGCGCGCCCACACCGCCCGTGAGGTACTGCACGCCGAGGTAACCCGCGACCGCGAGCAGGACCACGACGGCCCCTCCGAAACGCAGGAGGCGACCGCGGCGCCGGACAGGAGTGGGGGACGGCTCAGACACGCGTACAAGGTACTGGAGAGCGCCGTGGGCGAACCGTGGGGCTGTGGACAACACGAGTGGCGCCGGGGGATACGACCGCATCCGGCTGCTTTCGGGACCGCCCGGCGGGGCGCGCTAGGGTCGAGGCCATGGCCGACACACCGCTTGACCTCACCCTCGACGCAGCCGAGCTCACCGCGCGGCTCGTCGACTTCCGCTCGGAGAGCGGCACCGAGAAGCCGCTCGCGGACGCCGTCGAGACGGTCCTGCGCGCCCTGCCGCATCTGACGGTCGACCGGTACGGCAACAACGTCGTGGCCCGCACGAACCTGGGCCGCGCCGAGCGGGTCGTCCTGGCCGGTCACATCGACACCGTGCCGATCGCCGACAACGTGCCCTCCCGTCTCGACGAGAACGGCGTGCTGTGGGGCTGCGGCACCTGTGACATGAAGTCGGGCGTCGCCGTCCAGCTCCGTATCGCGGCCACCGTCCCCGAGCCCAACCGCGACCTCACCTTCGTCTTCTACGACAACGAGGAGGTCGCGGCCGATCTGAACGGGCTGAAGCATGTGGCCGAGGCCCACCCCGAGTGGCTGCGGGGCGACTTCGCGGTCCTCCTGGAGCCCTCCGACGGGCAGGTCGAGGGCGGCTGCCAGGGCACGCTGCGGGTGCTGCTGAAGACCAAGGGCGAACGGGCCCACTCGGCCCGGAGCTGGATGGGCTCGAACGCGATCCACGCGGCCTCCCCGATCCTGGCCGTCCTGGCCGCCTACGAGCCGCGCTACCCGGTGATCGACGGCCTGGAGTACCGCGAGGGCCTGAACGCGGTGAACATCTCGGGCGGGGTCGCGGGCAACGTCATCCCCGACGAGTGCGTCGTCACCGTCAACTTCCGCTACGCGCCCGACCGCACCGAGGAGGAGGCGATCGAGCACGTCCGCGAGGTCTTCGCCGACTGCGGTGTGGCGGAGTTCGTCGTCGACGACCACAGCGGCGCCGCCCTCCCCGGCCTCTCCCACCCGGCCGCCGCCGCGTTCATCGAGGCGGTGGGGGGCACCCCGCAGCCCAAGTACGGCTGGACGGACGTCTCCCGTTTCAGCGGGCTCGGCATCCCGGCGGTCAACTACGGCCCCGGCAATCCGCACCTGGCGCACAAGCGGGACGAGCGCGTGGAGACGGCCAAGATCCTCGCGGGTGAGGAGCGGCTGCGCGCCTGGCTGACCGCCTGAGGCGCGCCCGTACCCGTCGGCCGTCCACAGCGGACATGCCCACGTCCCCCCGCCGTAACCAGCGGAGATCTACGCTGGGGCGGAACGACCTTCCCCCGCACCGGTTCAGGCCGGGGCGGGGGAGATCCGTACGCGGAGGGAGTGGACATGGCTACTGGCGACCCGAGAGGCAAGAAGCAGCCGCCGGAGGAGCAGAGGCTGGGCCCGGTTCTGCGGAGGCGGGACCAGGTGAGCGCGAGCACCACCGATCAGCGGCTGCTCGACGCGGGAGGCCCGTCCGATTGGGTGCACACCGACCCTTGGCGGGTGCTGCGCATCCAGTCGGAGTTCATCGAAGGCTTCGGGACGCTGGCCGAACTGCCGCCCGCGATCAGTGTCTTCGGCTCGGCCCGTACGCCGGTGGACTCGCCCGAGTACGAGGCCGGGGTCGCTCTCGGCCGGGGTCTGGTCGAGGCCGGGTTCGCGGTGATCACGGGCGGTGGGCCCGGGGCGATGGAGGCCGCGAACAAGGGAGCCCTGGAGGCGAAGGGCCTCTCCGTCGGTCTCGGCATCGAGCTGCCTTTCGAGCAGGGGCTGAACGCCTACGTCGATATCGGGCTGAACTTCCGGTACTTTTTTGTCCGAAAGATGATGTTTGTCAAGTATGCCCAAGGGTTCGTCGTATTGCCGGGCGGTCTCGGCACTCTCGACGAACTCTTCGAGGCCCTCACTCTGGTTCAGACCCAGAAGGTGACGCGTTTCCCGATCGTCCTCTTCGGGACGGAGTACTGGGGCGGCCTGGTGGACTGGCTGAAGAACACCCTGATCGCCCAGGGCAAGGCCTCGGAGAAGGACCTGATGCTGTTCCACCTGACCGACGACGTGGACGAAGCGGTGGCCCTGGTCTCGAAGGAGGCCGGCCGCTAGGGCCTGCCGTTCGGATCATCCGGCCACAGGCGGGGCGGACCCGGCCGACGACGGAGTACGGGGCGCGGGGCACGGGGCACGGGGCGCGGGGCACGGGACAGGGCACGGGAGGGACCGGTTACACGGCCCTCGCGTGCCCTAGTACGCGCTCCGTTCGCTAGGGCCTGTCTGACAATTCCCGTCTGCCCGGCGGGCGACGACGCGAATTGTCAGACAGGCCCTAGGCCAGTCCGCGCCGGGCCACCGCCGGCGGCCGGTGCCCGGCGATCGACGCGACCATGTCCAGGACCTGACGGGTCTCCGCGACCTCGTGGACGCGATACACCTGCGCCCCCAGCCACGCCGAGACCGCCGTCGTCGCCAGTGTCCCCACGACCCGCTCCTTGACCGGCCGGTCGAGCGTCTCGCCGACGAAGTCCTTGTTGGACAGGGAGACGAGAACCGGCCACCCGGTGGAGACCATCTCTCCGAGCCGCCGCGTCGCCTCCAGACTGTGCCGGGTGTTCTTCCCGAAGTCGTGTCCCGGATCGATGAGCACCGACTCGCGGGGCACCCCGAGAGCCACGGCGCGCTCCGCGAGTCCCAGCGTGACCCGCAGGATGTCGGCCATCACGTCGTCGTAGGCGATCCGGTGCGGGCGCGTGCGCGGCTCCGACTCCCCGGCGTGCGTGCACACGAGCCCCACCCCGTACCGGGCGGCCACCTCGGCCAGGCGCGGGTCGACCCCGCCCCAGGCGTCGTTGAGCAGATCGGCGCCGGCCTCGCAGACCGCCTCGCCGACCTCGTGCCGCCAGGTGTCGACGCTGATGACCACGTCAGGGAAGCGGCGGCGCACCTCGGCGACGAAGCCGACCGTCCTGCGCGCCTCCTCCTCGGCGGTGACCTCCTCGCCCGGACCGGCCTTGACCCCGCCGATGTCGATGATGGCGGCACCCTCGGACACCGCCTGCTCCACGCGCGCGAGCGCGGGCTCGTCGCGGAACGTGGCCCCCTGGTCGTAGAAGGAGTCCGGGGTCCGGTTCACGATCGCCATGATCACCGGCTCGTGCGCGTCGAATTCGCGCCTGCCCAGCCTGAGCATCCCCTGTGACCTCTCCCAGTAAGTCGCACCGATAACCCGCCTGCGACCTTAACTGGCACACTCGCATGGCACGATCGGAGCCTGACACCCAGAGCGTCAGACTGCCTTCGTCAGCACCAGTCACTTTCGCGCCGACGCGACCCGCGCCGGCCCCGGAGCGTGGGGACCTCAGCGATGTTCATGTTCTTGTTCCTGGTCGTCGCCCTCGCCGTCGTGGTCGCCGCGGTGACCCTGTCCGTGGTGGGCGGCGGCGAGAGCGCGCCCCTTTCCGACGCCGACCCCGAGCGGCTGCGCGACCCGCTGCCGTACGACCGCCCGGTCCACAAGGGCGACGTGGACGCCCTGCGGTTCGCCGTCACCGTGCGCGGCTACCGCATGGCGGACGTCGACGACGCGCTGGGCCGTCTCGGCGCCGAGATCGGCGAGCGGGACGCCCGGATCGCCGACCTGGAGGCCGCGCTCGCCGGCGCCCGCGCGGCGAGCGGCGCCACCTCGCTGCGCAAGCACCCCGAGGACCAGCGGTGAGCGGGGCGCTGGCCGGAGCCGACGGCGCGCTGCGCTGCCCCTGGGCGCTGTCCACCGAGGACTACGTGGCCTATCACGACGAGGAGTGGGGCCGTCCCGTCCGCGGCGACGACGCCCTCTACGAGCGGCTGTGCCTGGAGGCGTTCCAGTCGGGGCTGTCCTGGATCACGATCCTGCGCCGCCGTCCGGGCTTCCGCGCGGCCTTCGCGGACTTCGAGATCGCCAAGGTCGCCCTGTTCACGGAGGCCGACGAGGAGCGCCTGCTCGCCGACCCGGGGATCATCCGCAACGGCGCCAAGATCCGCGCGACCGTCGCCAACGCGCGCGTGCTGGCCGAGTGGGCCCCGGGCGAGCTGGACGAGCTCATCTGGTCGTTCGCCCCGGACCACGCCTCGCGGCCCGCTCCCGAGAAGCTCTCCGACGTGCCGGCCGTCACCGACGAGTCGACCGCTCTGTCCAAGGCGCTCAAGAAGCGCGGCATCCGCTTCGTGGGCCCGACGACGGCGTACGCCCTGATGCAGGCGTGCGGCCTGGTGAACGACCACCTGGCGGACTGTGTGGCGCGCGACGCCCGCTGACCGGGCCGCGGCCCCCAGGGGCGCCCCAAGGGCACCCAGGAGTCCGCCACGGCCCACGCGCGGCCCGCGGCGAACGCCCTCGGAACGGTCAGCGCCCCAGGTACTTGGGCTTCTCCTTGTTCACGAACGCCTGGACCGCGATGGCGTGGTCCTCGGAGGCGCCGGCGCGGCCCTGGAGTTCGTCCTCCTTGTCCAGGGTCTCCTCCAGCGAGTGGGTGAGCCCGAAGGCGAGGGACTCCTTCAGGGCGGCGTACGCCAGCGTCGGCCCGGCGGCCAGCGCCCGCGCCACCTTCTCCGCCTCGGCCCGTACCTCGCCGACCGGAACCAGCCGGTTCGCGATGCCCAGTTCGTACGCCTCCTGGGCGCTGATGCTGCGCGGGAAGAGCAGCAGATCGGCGGCACGGCTCGGGCCGATCACCCGGGGCAGCGTCCAGGAGATCCCCGAGTCGGCGGTCAGCGCGACACCGGCGAAGGACGTGTTGAAGGCGGCCGTGTCGGCGACGACGCGGTAGTCGGCGGCGAGCGCGAAACCGAACCCGGCCCCGGCCGCGACCCCGTTGACCCCGGCCACCACGGGCTTCGCGGCGCCGGTCAGCGCTCGCACGATGGGGTTGTAGTGCTCACGCACGGTGCTCATCGTCCCGCCCGACCCCGACTCCCTGTCGGCGGCCAGCAGCCCGATGTGCTCCTTGAGGTCCTGGCCGACGCAGAACGCCCGGTCACCGGCGGCGGTCAGCAGGATGGCCCGTACGGCGTCGTCCGCGGCGGCGGCCTGCGCCGCGTCCCGGAAGGCGACCTTGGTCTCGACGTTCATCGCGTTCATCGCCTCGGGGCGGTTCAGCGTGATGGTCGCGAGTCCGTCGCTCACCTCGTAGAGCACGGTGTCGGCCATGGTGGGTCCCTTCCCGGGTCGCGGCTCGTCGTACCGGCCGGTACGACCTGTGTCCGATGACAGCATGGCGGAGATCACCGGCGGCGGCGCGGGGCCTTCGTGTGACCTGCATCAAAGAAATTCGTGCCGCGGACGGCGCTACGGCGGCGCAGTATCGCAGCCACATCGCCGAATTGGGTGGTTTTGCTCAAGCGCGTTGCGCAAGCGATGCCGACTGATGTTGGTCATCGGGTCCTGAGATGCGAGATAATGGCCTGGAAGCAATGTGTTCGATGCCGGTGACGTGTGTCCTATGAGGGGACGCGCGTGCCCTCCGAGGGGGCCGTCGGCGACGATGAGCTGGTTTCAGGAAGGGGAACGAGCATGGCGGCCATGAAGCCGCGGACGGGCGATGGCCCGCTCGAGGTGACCAAGGAGGGGCGGGGCATCGTCATGCGCGTTCCGCTCGAAGGCGGCGGTCGGCTTGTCGTCGAGCTGACCCCTGACGAGGCTGACGCGCTCGGCGACGCCCTCAAGAAGGTCGTCGGCTGACGCGGAACGCGACCCATACCCCTTTCGGCTTCCCCGGCACCGCACCTGGTGCCGGGGAGCTGTTTTTTCCGGGCCCGCGGGACCGCCGCGCCGCTCGGCCGGGAGGGACCCGGCACGGTACAAGGCCAGGTAGGAGGCACCCGGAGGGCAGCGGAGCGGGCCGCGGACCCGGCTACGGCCCGGGCGGCGGAATCAGCGCTTGACCGCGCACAGCAGGCCGTCGCCCACCGGCAGCAGCGACGGCACCAGCTCCTGGCTCTCGCGCACCGCGCGCAGCAGCTCGCGCAGCCGGCTCACCTCGACCGGCTGCGGTCCCGAGTCCACGGTGCGGCCGTCCGCGAAGACGCCTTCGAAGGCGACGAGCCCGCCCGGACGCAACAGGCGCAACGATTCAGCGAGGTAGTCGAGGCTCTCCAGCCGGTCACCGTCGCAGAACACGAGGTCGTATCCGGCGTCCGCGAGACGGGGCAGGACATCCAGCGCCCGGCCCGGGATGAAGCGCGCCCGGTTGCTGGCGAACCCGGCGGCCCGGAAGGCCTGGCGGGCGAACTGCTGGCGCTCCGGCTCCGGATCCACGGTGGTCAGTACCCCGTCCGGCCGCATGCCGTGCAGAAGATGAATCCCGGATACGCCGGTCCCGGTACCTATCTCGGCGACCGCCTTCGCGTCCACGGTGGCGGCGAGCAGGCGCAGCGCGGCGCCCGTGCCGGGCGTCACCGAGCGCAGGCCCGCCTCGTGGGCCCGGTCCCGCGCCCAGCGCAGCGCCTCGTCCTCGGCGACAAAGGCGTCGGCGAACGCCGCCCAGCTCGTCTGCCGGTTGCCGGTAATGACCCTCTCCTGTCCCCGTGGTTGCCTGGGCGTGACTGTATCCGTTGGCGTCGGGAACCTGCGGATGGGACCGGGCGTTTAGAGGGGTGGGAGAACCGAGCGGGGGGAAGTCGATGGGTCGGTACACGGAGCGGGGCCGCGGGCGGACGCCGGCGAGCCCATATGAGCCCGTATCAAATTCCCGTAAAACCGCTTATCCGGAGCTAACGGGCGAGGTGGCTATGGTAGGGGCTCCACTGGACACCACCAGAGCCGACAGGGGAGGTGCGGCTGCGCCTGTGGATCGGGGAGGAGTGCTGCGGCGCCTGCTCAGATCGACGGGTGAGCCGAAATCCGTGACCGACAACGCTGACCAGCTCCCCGTTGCTGCCCCGGCGCAGACCGCGACGTTCACCACCGACGCGGAGCCGCAGGCATGGACTCCGCCCACCTGGGAGGAGATCGTCAGCACGCACAGCGGTCGCGTCTACCGTCTCGCCTATCGCCTGACGGGCAACCAGCACGACGCCGAGGACCTCACCCAGGAAGTCTTCGTCCGCGTCTTCCGCTCGCTGTCGACCTACACGCCCGGCACCTTCGAGGGCTGGCTCCACCGCATCACCACGAACCTCTTCCTCGACATGGTGCGGCGCAAGCAGCGCATCCGCTTCGACGCCCTCGGCGACGACGCGGCCGAGCGGCTGCCCAGCCGTGAGCCCTCCCCGCAGCAGGTCTTCAACGACGCGCACTTCGACGCCGACGTCCAGCAGGCGCTGGACACCCTCGCGCCCGAGTTCCGCGCCGCCGTCGTCCTCTGCGACATCGAGGGACTGTCCTACGAGGAGATCGCCGCGACCCTGGGCGTCAAGCTCGGCACGGTCCGCTCCCGGATCCACCGCGGCCGCTCCCAGCTGCGCAAGGCCCTGGCACACCGGTCTCCCGAGGCCCGCGCCGAGCGTCGCTCGTTCGCGGCCCGTGTGCCCGTGCTGGGGGGAGGAGGCGCGACCGCGTGAGTGGAACCCGTCCCACCCCTGCCGAGCAGCACCTCGGGGACCGACTTTCCGCCCTGGTGGACGGAGAGCTCGGTCATGAGTCGCGCGACCGCGTCCTGGCCCACCTCGCCACCTGCGCGAAGTGCAAGGCCGAGGCCGACGCCCAGCGCCGGCTGAAGAACGTCTTCGCGGAGATGGCCCCGCCGCCGCCCTCCGAAAGCTTCCTCGCCCGCCTCCAGGGGCTTCCCGGGGGAGGCGACTCCGACAGCCCGCGGCTGAACGGAGGCGGCTTCGGCGGCGGACTGCCCGGCGGCTCCACGGGTCACGGACTGCCCGGTGTCTTCGGCATGCGGGGCGAACCCTTCGGGTATGTCCCGGCCGGACCGCACGGCGATGTGCTGCCCCCCGATCCGGGGCGCGGCTTCCGTATCCATGACGTCAGCCGTCACGAGGCCGAGCGGTCCGCCTCGCGCGGGCTGCGGTTCGCCTTCGTCGCCGCGGGCGCGGTGTCGCTCGCGGCCGTCGCGCTCGGCGGGGTGACCACCGGTCTGCCCGGGGACACGGACGCGCGCGGAGGAGCCGGCGCCGGAAGCAATGTGACGCCGTCCCGGTCCCAGGGCGCGGGGGCGACCTCGACTCCCGAGTCGCAGCGCCGCCGGTCCGTCGGTCCGCTGTTCACCCAGGGTGAGCGGTCCCTCGGCAACGGACCGGTGGCACCGACCGGGGTGTCCGCCCCGCTGCTGCCCGGAGTTCCCGCTCCGGCGGGCCGCGGCCAGGACGCCGCGCACACGCTGACGACACCGGTGGTCGCCGGTGCCGCCGCGATGTCCCCGCTCATACGTCCGCTCACCGACGTCCAGCCGCTCTCGCTGACCCCGGCTCCGGGCCTGCTCGCCGCACCCGCCGTGACTCCGTCCCCCTCCTCGTCCCCGTCCCCCACCCCTCACCAGGCTCACTGACACCGCTCTCTGCGCGTCGGCCCGGGAACCTGGTTGAATCCGGGGAGGGCCGCGTCCGCGGGGAGGGATCACGGACGCGGAGTCGACCAGTCTGTGGTGGCCGTCGGCGCGCTGTGCCGCGGGCCAGGTGTGGGGAGAGCATGAACGACGGCAGGCCCACGAAGGCGAACCGGTGGAGTCGACCCCGGCCCGAGGACGCGGGGCCGGACACCGCGCCGGCCGACCTCACGGAACCGGATGCGCCCCGGCCCGCCGCCTCCCGGAACACCGTGAGCGGCACGGAGCCGAGCGCGCCCGAGGAGCGGACGCGGACCACCCCGGCCGTCACCCTGGCCGAGGCGGCCGCCCCGGTCCACGGGACGGTCCCCGCGGCCGCCGTCCCGGCCCAGGCAGGCGCGCTCGCCGACGCCCTGCCCCTCGTACCGCGACCGGAGTCGGAACCGGAACCGGAACCGGAAGCCTCCGAGCCTCCCAACCCGATGTCTCCCGGGCCGCAGCCTCCCCCTGACCCCGACCCCGCTGACCTCGACCCCGGCCCCGCCGTCGTCCCGTCCGCCCCGGTCGGGTCCGACGGTCCCGTCGAGTCCGGCACAGCCGATCCCTGGCGGAACTACGACCCCTGGGCCGCGTCCACATCCCCGCGGCACCACGGCCACCTCCCCGGGAGCGGCCCCGGCGGACCCCTCCAGCAGAGCGGACCCCTCCAGCAGAACGGTGTCGCCGTACCCACCGTGGCGCAGCGGCGCCGACGGGCGAGGAAGGTCCTGGTGCTCGCCGCCGTCGCGCTCGCGCTGGCGTCCGGGGGTGTGGGTGGCGTCGTGGGGGCGTATCTGGAGCGGAACGGGGGACTGACGGACATCGAGCTGCCGCAGGCCGCCAAGGAGGCCCCGGGGCGCGCCCCGGACAGCGTCGCCGGGATCGCGGCGCACGCGCTGCCCAGCGTCGTCACCCTGCATGTGCACGGGAGCGAGGAGGACGGCACCGGCACCGGGTTCGTGCTCGACGGCGAGGGACACATCCTCACCAACAACCACGTGATCCAACCCGCCGGCGGCAGCGGCACGATAACGGTGACGTTCAGTGGCGGTCAGACCGCGAAGGCCCGGGTCGTCGGGCACGACAGCGGCTACGACCTCGCCGTGGTCAAGGTCTCCGGGGTCCGCGGTCTCGCGCCCATGCCGCTGGGCAACTCGGACAGCGTCCAGGTCGGCGACCCCGTCGTCGCCATCGGCGCGCCCTTCGACCTCGCCAACACGGTCACCTCCGGGATCATCAGCGCCAAGGACCGGCCCATCACGGCGGGCGGCGAGAAGGGCGACGGCACCGACGTCTCGTACGTGGACGCCCTCCAGACCGACGCGCCGATCAACCCCGGCAACTCGGGCGGGCCGCTGCTCGACTCCCGGGCCCGTGTCATCGGCATCAACAGCGCCATCCGTTCCGCCGACAGCGGCTCCGACCTGGAGACCGGTCAGGCCGGATCCATCGGGCTGGGTTTCGCGATCCCCGTCAACCAGGCCAAACGTGTCGCCGAGGAGCTCATCAACACCGGCCGGGCCACCCACCCCGTGATCGGTGTCACGCTCGACATGAACTACTCGGGTGACGGTGCACGGGTGGGCACCGAGGCCGCCGGCGGCGGCGCGCCCGTCACGCCCGGCGGTCCCGGAGCCGAGGCGGGCATCAGGGCCGGCGACGTCATCACCGAGGTCGACGGCACGCGTGTCCACTCCGGTGAGGAACTCATCGTGAAGACCCGCGCCCACCGGCCCGGCGACCGCCTCCGGCTGACCGTCAGGCGCGGCGGCGCGAACCGGACGATCACCCTGGTCCTCGGCTCGGCGAACGGCGGCTGAGGGCCGGGGCCGCGGGGTCCGCGAGTGACACGAACCTCACAGTCGAGCACGATGTCGCAGCTCCGGACGGCAAACAGCAGGGAAAACCCGCGCCGCGGCCGAAGCCGGGAGCCCCGGGACAGTTCCGGACGGACGGGAACGCCGGGTACCGTGGGACGCGGCCCGGACCGCGGAAGACCCCCGAGGGCCGTGGACCGAGGGCATCGCGAGGAGCTACCAGGTGTTCAATGACGTAGGACCGCTCGAGCTGGTGACGCTGATCGTCCTGGCCGTGCTCGTCTTCGGTCCCGACAAGCTCCCGAAGATGATTCAGGACGTCACGCGCACGATCCGCAAGATCCGTGAGTTCTCGGAGAGCGCCAAGGCGGACATCCGTGACGAACTCGGTCCGGAGTTCAAGGACTTCGAGTTCGAGGACCTCAACCCCAAGACGTTCATACGCAAGCAGCTCGACAACGACGAGCTGGGGCTCAAAGAGATCCGCAACGGCTTCGACCTGAAGAAGGAGATGGCCGACGTCACGGACGCGGTGCACAGCCGTGAGTCCGACTCCTCCGCGGCGGGCGGGTCCGCCGAGGGCACGGCCGGCGGCTCCGTCGACATGACGAAGAAGCGCGAGAAGCTCGACGCCGACGAGCACCCGCCCTACGACGCCGACGCCACCTGATCCGTAGGGCGCCGGCTGATTCCCGCGGCGCCGTCTGATCCGTCCGGAGTACCGCGGAGCGGCCAGGTCACGCGGTGCGTCGGCGGCCCGTGGACGGGCCCGGCGCGGTCCGAATACGCCGTTCACACGTCTTACGCGCCGGGCGCTTTCGCCGCTGCCCGGAGCGGGGTGGCTATGCTGCCCAGTTGTTGTGCGGACCGACAAGGTCGCCCGAGGGGGGTGGGCCGCCCGGTCCGACGAGAGCGAGGAGGCGTCCGGCAGATGGAGACGACAAGTCGGGTAGGCGCGCAGGCGCCGGCCGCGGAGGGCGGACAACAGGTCCCCTTCGCCCGGCGTACGGTCGACGGCTACCTGCTGGCGCCCTTTCCCTGGTACGGCCTCGACGAGGCCTTCACGGGGCCGCGCTGGCTGATGCAGGTGGGCACCTCCGCGGACGGCGCGGTCGAGCACGGTTCGGTCGGGCACGGGGACGAACCCTCGGTGCGCCCCGAGCCGGGCGAGGACAAGGAGCGGTTCGCGGTGGTGGTCACCGTCGCCGCCAGCCCCGTACGGCGCAGCGCGGACGGCACGGGACTGCTGGAGGCCACCTCTGTGTCCTCGGCGGCGTGGCTGGCCGGTGTCGGACTGCTGTCCTTCACCTGGCCCGGTCAGATGGACCACACCCTGCGCGACGACTGGCTGGACCAGCAGACCGAGACCGCGTGGGTGCTGGCCGACGATCTGGACGGTGCGGACTGGTCCACGCTGTCCCTGCCCGTGGACGGCGTTCCCACGTCCTTCCACTACCGCGAGTCCGAGTTCGGCTGGGTCCTCGCGGGTTCCACCCAGGAGGGCGTCCACGTAGGCGCGTACGGCCGGGGGATGAGCGCGTACGGGCTCGGCTTCGCGATGATCAAGGACATCGCGGCGTACGACCGCTGAGGGCCTGGCAGCGGCCGTGAGGCCCCCGGGGCCATGACACGCCCCGCGAGCGCCACAAGGGGGCCCTGAAGGCCGCTACGCATGAGGGGGGGGCGGGCGCCGGGGCGGCGGCCCCCCCATCGGAGCGGGCCCGGGGCGGGGGGGGGGCCGCGGGCGGCCCCGGCCGGCCGCCCGCGGCCCGGCGAGGCCGGGGGTTGGC
>NZ_JBIBSY010000017.1:0-80533 GCF_043078065.1 Streptomyces sp. NPDC015532
CTGGGAACGACGCGATGACATCCACGAAGCTTTCCTCGGCCTCGCTACCTGCCTGATCACCCACCGACACGTCCAACGCCTTTGTTAGGACCTCTAAGGCGCTGACCTGGTCCTCAAGGGTTTTCAACACCTCCCATGCTCCTCCGCGAAGCGGAAGACTCCGTAGTACATGAAGCGTGCACTCCCGCCGCGTGGGAGTGGAGAGAACTGCATGGATGCTCTGCCTGTCTGAAAGGGGAAGGGGGGACACGGCAGCCTCACGATGGGGGGTACGGGGGCCGTCGGGCTACAGCGGGCACACACTTTGGGGAGGTAGGCAGCTGCAGCCCGACGGCTGTTCAGGGGGTCCCGCCGGCCAGAGGGGGCGGGTCGGCCGTCGGTGCGGACACCGATCGCTGATCACCGCGATCTGATCGGCCTCTCCTTGGAACCGGCGTGGGAGTCAACGCTTCGTTGGCACGCTCCTCTGCCGGCAAGGGGAGGGAGCACCACGTCATCGTGCCGTCGCGGCTTAAGCCCCACACTTTCGCCAGAGCAGCGACAAGCAGCAGCCCGCGACCGCTCTCGGCGTCGGCGTCCACATCCTGTTGCCGGGCCGGAGTGGGATTTCCGTCCCTCACCTCGATGCGTAGTTCTTCACCCAAGCTCACGACCCGCAGCCGAATCGTGTTGCCGTGGCAGTGCCGCACCGCGTTGGTGACCAGTGCCGAGACGGCAAGCGTGGCCGTGTCGTCCAACGCCATCAGGTCCCAGAGGCGCAGATGCGCCAAGGTGATACGTCGCATGAGCCAGACGCGTGCGTCGGCTGGAGCGAGGGCCACCTCGAAGCTGCGGATGGCCACCCGTTCTGATCCGGCCGGGGTGCGCTGGTCGCAACCCTGTCGGCTGTCCTCGAAGGTGGGTGCCTCACGGAACGTCATGGGCCTATCGCACCGCGCCCTCAAGCGGCCTGACAGGGGAAACCAGAGGGGGGAAACTCGTCAAGGGGGAAACGCGCGGGGGATCTGACGCCATGATTGGGTTCAGTCCACCAACAGAGGTCACACTCATGCCAGCAGATCCGTTCGCTGAGCTGCTCGTCCGCCTACGCAAAAAGGCCGGACGCACACAGGAAGAACAAGTAGAGGCGATCAACGCGGCCTCCGGCCGGGACACGATGACCCGCCGCGAGATCAGTCGGTACGAAAACGGAAGAAACATCCCCACCAACCACACGGTTGCGCATATTGCGACGGCCTGCGGCTTACGCCCTGAACAGATACAGCGGGAAGCAGCAGCCGCCCACGCCCGGCGGAGGAAGGGAGGCCGCCGTGATGGGGAGGACCTGGACGACATGAACCGCAGGACGCTGATTGGCGGTGCCGCACTCGGTATGGCTGCCGCCGCCGAGCCGTGGGGGCGCCTCGCGCACGCCCTGAAGCGAGGAGCCAAGCTCGATTCAGCCGGAGTAGAGGCTCTCACCGATCACGCCGCTGACCGGCACGCGCCGGGAACTGCACATCGGGAACGCTGTCGAGGCCGAGCGGATTCTGGCCGTACTACTGCAGGAGGGCCACCACTCGTCGCCGTAGGTGCCCTCCCCTATCCGCATCCGCACAACAACCTCCACCACTCCCGAGCACGCTCAAGCTCCCGCCCAAGCATGACGAACAGCGCGCCGTGCGGACCACCATCCCGACGACAAGTCACAATGGGGCAGACGTTGGCTGATGCGGCGTTGGGGCCTCTGGGTGGCATTGTGCAATTCCGTGAGCCCGGTGACTTCGACGCACTATTGCGCCCCACCGGCCTTACGTGGCGGGGCCGACACCGACCCAACGCCACAACAGACGGACCAAGGCCGGGTATTGAGACGAAGCTGTGGCTACCATGCTGATCAGCACTCGCCCTCACCGCATGACCAGAGACACCACAAACCGGCCTCTGACCTGCCCAGACACGACCTTCTGCAACACGCTTTACGTCGGACCTCCGCAGTTCCCAGCGCCTCGGTCTGGAAATTCCGAGCAGCCAAACGCTCCGGGGTCGAAGATTCCGTCATGAACAGCAACCTGCCGGATGATTGGTCCCCAGCGGACAATCCGTACGCAATCGCGGTATCGGAATCGAGCTGGCTGCGTGCCACGATCGCCTTGACCGTGGCACGCATGCACGGTGACGACGTCCAAGTCGGCTGGTTCAGCTCGCGACAGATCGACGCACGAACACTGGTCGTCGCCCTGCGCCAGCTCCTCGCCGCGGTCAAGCTCGAACGGATCGCCCTCACGGGCCTCGGCATGGACCCTGCGGTGATCACCGCACTCGATGCCGCCGAGCAGGTCTTCCTTGACGCCCTGCCGAACATCAAGCACGTCCGCGACGGCCTCACTCACTTCGAGGACTGGGCCCGCGGTAAGGGCGGCGGGCCGCAGGCAGACGCCCGCAAGGCCGCTGACCCGCGTGATGTAGCCCGCGACTTCTGGAGCTTCGGCTACGACCCGGTCACCGACACCGTCACCATGGGACCGTTCACCATCTCCGTCAGCGCGGCAGTCCCCGCCGCCAACGCACTGTGCGCCGCGATCTACGCCGCGACACGCGCGGTCGACCAGCGGAGCACGGCCGAGCTACGGAGCCAAGTCGTCCAGGCGCTCACCAACGCGACGATTCCCTGTACTCCCCCGCAGGGCCCGGTCCTCATCTCGCAGGGCGACGACATGCGGGTCTGGCTCTCCCTCAACCTCAGCAGTGTTCCGGACGCAGAACACAAGGAACTGGCAGAGCGCGTTGCCACGGTGATGACTCACGCCAGGCTGCGGCTGACGTCCTCTGCGTTCCCGCAAGCACAGGACATCGCTGCCCGCCTGGTCGCTGACGAGCCGCTGCGCGTGGAGAAGGACAGCCTGTAGATCGGCAGGTCCCCAGGCGCGCCACCGGGGCCATATCCTCATGGGCCGTTTCCTCTTGGGACCGTTTCCGGTCGCACGTCTGCCCTCACCAGTTCAGCGGCGGCCGTCGAAGCGGTCGTCATCGATGTCGGTGGGCAGGGTGTCGAGCTTTGCAAGACTCCCGCCACAGGAAGAAGGGACTGGTCCGCACCACCCGACACGGGCAATCGGAACACATCTCGCTCTACAGCGGGTTCGGGACCTGCTCGCGGATCACCTCTGCTCGCGCGGAGAGCACTCGTCGACGGTGACGGTTACAGACGCGAGGGTCGGATCACCTCCGCTCGCACGGAGAGCACCAGCACGCCTCACGCACCGCGCTGGACAACGGCGGATCGCCTCCGCTCGCGCGGAGAGCACATCTCCTCCTGGGTGGCCTTCGCCCCCTTGGCCGGATCACCTCCGCTCGAGCGGAGGTGAAGCGTGCAGCTGCGTCGCCGACATCCAGGCTCTCTACCCACACACTAGGGGCAAGTGCACGCCGACTGACGTCCCGATCCGATTGGTAATGGCACCCAACCACTGGTCCGTAACTGAGCCTAAGCCGCTAGTCTTTTCGCAGCGACCCCGGCGGGGGTCGGTAAGACAACCGCAAGAGGCCCTACCCCTGAAGGGGTAGGGCCTTTCTGCGTCGCAAGGGGTCTGCGTTGGAGGCGCTTTCGTGCCCGGCGATTCACCTGGAAGCCGTCCCGGCTGCAGCCGGGACGGCATGCTGACGGGGCTTCCCTGGGTCCAGTCTGGGTCCGGAAGAACGGTGCAACCCCGTGAATGATCAACACAGCCGAGGTAGCACCACAGCTGCTGACCTGCACGGACGAGGAAAAGGGGGAAACCCGGGGCAAGGTTTTGACGAGGCGGCGATACGACGGTCACTCGAACGTGGGCTGCGGCTGGGCGGATTCACCGTGGACCTCGCCGACGGCGGCCGGCCGGCGCTGGACCTGGCCCGGCGGACGCCACCGGACGCGATCGTGCTGGACATCTCCATGCCCGGTCTCAGCGGGATCGACGTGTGCCGGACGCTGCGCGCGGAGGACAACGACGTACCCGTCCTGATGCTCTCCGCGCTCGATGAGACCGGCGACCGGATCGCGGGGCTCCAGGCCGGCGGGGACGACTACCTGGTGAAGCCGTTCGCCCTCCAGGAGTTGGTGCTCAGGCTTCAGGCACTGCTGCGGCGCCGGCCGCCGAGGGACACCGACACCGTACGGGTGGGCGGGCTCTCGCTGGATCCGACAGCCCGCACGGTCCGCCTGGACGGACGGCTACTGGAGCTCACCCGGCGGGAGTTCGAGCTGTTGCACGTCCTGGCGCGCAACGCGGGCATCGTGCTCAGCCGGGATCAGCTCCTGGACCGCGTCTGGGGGTACGACTTCGAGGTGCGCACCGACGCGGTGGACACGTTCGTGAGCTATCTGCGCCGCAAGCTGGAGGCACCCGACCGGGCCCGGATCATCCACACCGTGCGGGGCGTGGGGTTCGTGCTGCGCGACGACGGGCCGGAGGCCGGACGATGAGACTGTCCACCCGCATCGCCCTGGCCGTCGGAGCGGCCGTACCGGTCCTGGTACTGGCCACCGGCTGGCTGCTGCTGCGGCTGGTCGCGGCGGATCTGCACGACCAGCAGGACGCCCACCTGCGGCGGAGCGCGGCGGCCGTGGCGAAGGACGCCCGCGGACTGCTGCGCGCGAGCGCCGCGGACCGGTCGGCGGCGGTCGAACGGGCCCGCGAGAGGCGGCTGTTCACCTCCGCTCTGGACGTCGGCGTGCGGCTGATCGGCCCGTCGGAGACGTACACGGGCGGTCCTCAGCCGGACCAGGGGGCGGCGCTTCCCGCGAGCGCGCCGGTGCCGGTCACGCTGCGGGCCGGCGGGAATTCCTGGCGGGTCCTGTCCCAGCGGGTCTCCGGTACGCGTCCCGGGGTGCGCGGCACGCTCTGGCTCTTCGCGCCGGACACCGCCGCGGACACCCAACTGCGCCTGGTGCGCAGGCGACGTGGTGACGGTGGCGCTGCTCGCCGCGCCGCTGTCGGGGCTGCTGGCCGGTGCGGTGGCGGGACGCGCGAGCCGTCCGCTGCGGCGGCTGCGGGACAGCGCGAGCGGTCTGGATCCGCGGACCAGCGCCGCCCGGCTCGACCACACTCCGGCCCGGATCGCCGAGGTCGACGATCTGGCGCACACCCTCCAGACGGTGCTGAGCCGCTACGACGAACAGGCCGCGAGGACCGAGGAAGCACTCGCCACCGCCCGTTCGTTCGCCTCGGCGGCCGCGCACGAGCTGCGCACTCCGCTGATGAGCATGCAGACCAACCTGGAGATCCTCACCGGGCATCCGGCCCTGCCCGCTCCCGACCGCGACGAGGTCCTCGACGACCTGCGCCGCGAACACGCCCGGCTGCTGGGGCTGTTGGTCATGCTGCGCGAGCTCGGCCGCGGAGACCTGGTCGAGGCGGAGGCCTTCGGACCGGTGGATCTCGCGGAGGTCGTCGAGGTGAGCGTGCGGGAGCAGCGACGGCGGCATCCGCTCGCGCACATCACCGCCGACTGTCCGCCGGGGCCACGGGTCCACGGCTGGGAGCCCGGGCTGCGCACGGTCCTGGACAATCTCCTCACCAACGCGCTGGTGCACGGCGGATGCGCCGACGGACGCCCCGCGCGCGTCGATGTCACGTTGCGCGCGGGCGACGACCTCGCCGTCCTGTTCGTCGACGACCGGGGACCGGGGATCGCGCCCGAGCGTCGCGCCGCGGTCTTCGAACGCTTCGAGCGCCGCCCGGACAGTCCGGGATCGGGCCTCGGGCTCACCCTGGTCGCCCAGCAGATCGACCTGCACCGGGGCCGTGTCCGCGTCCTGGAGACGCCGGCCGGAACGGGGACCCGCATCGAGGTCGTGCTCCCGATGCCGGGCGGCGGGGCCGGCGGCGAGGCGACGCTCCCCGCGCAGCGCAACTGGGTGATCAGGACCGCCGGTGACCGGCCACAAGAATTCCACAAGGACGACTCCTAGCGTGCCGGACGTGCGGGCAACCGCCCCGGAGGGAAGAGGAGTTCAGCATGTCGAGGACCACGAGGAAGCCGGCGGCGCCGAGGACCAGGACGACCGTCGTCTCGTTGATGGCGGTCGGCGCGCTGCTCGCCGCCGCGGGCGCCGCGTCGGCCGACGGCACGGGGACGCGGCCGACGGGCGCGCCGACGGGTGACGGCGCGAAGGCGCTCTGCAAGCGGGCGCCGAAGATCGACCGGAGGATCGACCGCATCCTCGACCGGCTGGACGGGGACGCCTCGCGGCGCGGTTCCCTCGCCAGGCTGGAACAGCGGGTGGCCAACGCCAAGTCCGCCGGGAACAAGGAGATCGCGACCTATCTCGACAACCGGCTGACCTTCCGGCGCTCGCTCGTCCCGACCCTGGAGAGCCGCCAGAAGGATCTGGCGGACGTCGAGAAGTGGTGCACGAGCCACGACGACGGGGCCGGCTCCTGATGCGCGCGGCGCGTCTGGCAGCGGCTCTCGTCGTGGCCACGCTGCTGCTGACCGCGTGCGGCGGCACCGGTGACACCGGGAACGTCCCCGCGTCGCCCGGCCCGGCGTCCACGGACGTCGCCCGTCTGCAGAAGCTGGTCGACGGCGCGGAGTCCGCGGCGAGTTCCGCCGAGTCGGACATGGCCCACGACTGACGCCGCGGCAGGCGGCGTCCGCGCGGCCGGGCGGCCGGGCGGCCGGGCGGCCGGGCGGCCGGGCGGGGTGGTCCTGGCCGGCTCGGCACCGGCGAGGCGTCGTCGGCGGCGGCGGCGGGACGCTGTGCGGGAGTCGGCGCCACCGGGCCGGGCGTCCCGGCGGCCGGGCCAGACGGTCCGGCGGCCGGGTCAGGAGGTCCGGCAGCCGGGTCAGACGGTCCGGGCCGGCTGCCGGGCAGCCTGGCCGGGTGTCCGGCGGCGGGGCCGGTCGCCCGGTCCTGCGGCGACGGCTCCGGGCTCCTAACCCGGCCGCTCCATGGGCTCCCGGCCCCGCTGCTCCGCGCGTTCCCGACCCGGCCGCCCCGTGGACTCCTCGGACGTGGGCCGTACGGCCTGGACGTAGGTCAGCCACGGGCGGACGTCCCCGCTCCCCCGGATCCCGAAGCCCGCGCCGGTGACGAGCCCGTCCAGCAGGTCGGTCCGGTTGTGGGACATCGCGTGGCCCAGGCCGCCGTGCACCAGATGGCGACCGACGGCGCTGCGCGGCGGCCGGAACTCGACGACCAGCAGGCGCCCGCCCGGCCGCAGGACACGCCACATCTCCTTGAGGGCGGCCGGCCGGAGTTCCTCCGGCAGGTGGTGCAGCATCAGGCTGGTGACGACGGTGTCGAACGAGCCGTCCGGGTGGGCGAGGTCCTCCGCGACCCCTTCCCGGTAGGTGCACACGGCGCCCTGTCCGGCCCTGTTCCTGCGTCGGGCGTAGGCGAGCACCGAGGACGACGGGTCCACGCCGGTCACCGTTCCCTCCGGCCCGACGACGGCGGCCATCCGCCGGGTCAGGTAGCCGGTCCCGCAGCCCACGTCGAGCACGCGGTCCCCGGTCGCGGCCCCGCTCAGCGCGGCCAGCCGGGAAAAGGCCCGGTTCCGGCGGCCCGCGAAACAGAACGCGCCGCACAGTTCGTAGGCGCGCGGGGCCCCGATCGTCACTCCTGGAGTGTCCGCGTGCGGCTTTCCTTGCATGAGGCGTCCGATGGACATACCGGTCACTCCCTTTAACTTAGTTGCGACTAAGTACGTTACTAACTTAGTCGTGACTAAGGAAACTCGCAAGGGGCCTACGATGGCGGGTGTGACCGACACCGACAAGGCCCCCGCCCACCGGGACAAGGCCCGTACCCGCACCCGGATGCCGGCCGCCGAGCGGCGCGCCTCGATCCTGGCCGCGGCCACCGAGGTCTTCTCCGAGACCGGCTACGAACGGGGCAAGGTCTCCGACATCGCCCGGCGCGTCGGGGTCACGGAACCGGTGGTCTTCCAGAACTTCGGGTCCAAGTCCGCCCTCTACCAGGCGGCCCTCGACCACGTGACCTCGGCGGTCACCGCCCTCCTGACCGAGGCCGCGGACACCGGGCGCCCCGTGCCCGACGTCCTGGCCGCCTTCCTGGACCCGGCCCACATGGACCGCTTCCACCAACGCGGCGCCCATGGCTTCCTCTTCGCCGACGCGGCGGCCCTGGCCCACGATCCGGCCCTCGGCGAGGCCGCGCGGAACATCCACCGGAATTTCGCCGAAGCCCTCGCGGGCCTGCTGCGCCGCGGTCAGAGCGAGGGCGACATCCGCGAGGACGTCAGCGCGGACACCGCCGCCTGGTGGCTGATCTCGCTCCTCGCCGGACGCCCGCTCCGCACCGCGGTCATGCCGGACCGGGCCGCCCAGGAGGCCCGGTTGACGGACATGGCCCTGCGGTCGCTGCTGCCCCCGGGCGCCGAACACGCCCCCGAGCCCCCGGCCGACGATGCGCCGTCCGGCGACTTGCCGTCCGGCGACTTGCCGTCCGACGGCTGACGGCTGACGGCTGACGGCTGACGGCTGACGGCTGACGGCTGACGGCTGACGGCTGACGGCTGAGCGTCCCCGCCCGCACGGAAGCTCTGGGGGACATGCCCGGCCGCATCGATGTGCGGTTCCGCATCGGCGCGCGGCTCGGCCGCCCCGTAGAATGATGGCTTTGTGGACCATAGGGAAGAATCAAGACAAAGTACGCGACACGGCCTTCCCCGGTGAATCGGCCGTCGACGTCGTCCCCGGGCACGGGGGTGCTCAGCCGGCCACACAGCAGAGGTGATCTCCGGTGACTGCCGCCACTCCGCTGATGGTCGTCGACGGCGCGGGCGTCGTCGTCCGGTGGAGCCACAGAGCGCGCGAGATCTGGCTGCGCTCGGACTCCGAGGCCGTGGGGCGAACGGCCCTCGCGATGGTCGCCCCCGACACCGGGCCCTTCGCCGGCGGTGACTCCGGCCACGGCACGAAACCAGGATCCGGACCCCTGGTCATCCATGACGTCGACGGAAACCCGGTCGACCTGCGCGTCCGGGTGATGCCGCTCTCGGACGGCGCGGTCGCGTGGGGCGTCTTCGAGGCCGGCGACGACGATGCCCCCCTCCACGACACACCGACCGCGGTCTTCGACATCCTGCACGCGAACACGCACGAGGCGTTCTTCGTCCTGGACCCCGCGCTGCGCGTCCTCAGCGTCAACGAGGCGGCCTGCGCGCTGACCGGCGTCACGGCGGACAAAGCTCTCGACCGGCCGGTCGCCGAGGTGTGCCGTCCCGCCCGCCCCGAGGAGTTCGAGGACGTCCTGCGGGGCGTGCTCACGGAGGGCACGTCCGTCAGCGACCGCGCCGTCCAGCTCGAACCGGTGGACGGCTCGTCACGGGAGCGCTTCGTGAACGTCTCCGCGTTCCCGCTGGGGAACGCGCGCGGCGTGGTCGTCTCCATGACCGAGGTGACGGAGGCCCTGCGGAGCAGGAGGCGGCTGGAGGCACTCGGTTCCGTACGAGAACGGGTGGGCCGGAGCCTGGACGTCGTCACGACCTGCCAGGAGCTGGTGGACGCGCTGGTGCCCGGCTTCGCCGACATCGCGGTGGTCGAGGTGGTCGACGCGGTGGTGCGGGGCGAGGATCCTCCGCTCAGCCCCCTCGGGCGCGAGATCCCGCTGCGCCGAGCGGCCTTCCGTATCGAGGGCCCCTCCCACAGGGCGCAGGCCCATCCCGTCGGCGACGTGCGGGCCGTGCCGTCGCCGACCCCGTACTCCCAGGTGCTCAGCGATCTCAGGCCACGAACCGTCACGCTGGACAGCGGCACCCCCTGGCTGGACGCCGACCCGGAGCGGGCCCGCGCCATCCGCGCCTCCGGCGCCCGCGTGCTGCTCACCGCCCCGTTGACGCTGCGGGGCGCGGTACTCGGGCTGCTGAGCCTCTACCGCGTACGACAGCACGACGCCTTCGACGAGAACGATCTCGCCATCGCCGAGGAACTGGCCGCGCACACCGCGCTGAGCCTCGACAACGCGCGCCGCTACACCCGCGAGCACACGATCGCGGCGGCGTTGCAACGCCATCTCCTGCCGCCGGAACCCCCGTCACAGACAGCCGTGGAATTCGCGCCGCTGCACATTCCGGCCGACGCGGGAGCGGGCACCTGGTACGACGCGTTCGGTCTGCCCGGCGCCCGTACGGCCCTGGTCATCGGGGAGGTCTCCGGAAGCGGCATCGACGCCGCCACCGCCATGGGCCAGATCCGGACGGTGATCCACACGCTCGCCGCGCTCGACCTGGATCCCGACGAACTGCTCGCCCGCCTCAACGACGCGGTCGTACGGCTCGCCCATGAGCGGGAGTCCCTGCCGGCGAGCGATCCGCTGCACCAGCAGCCGCTCAGGGCCGGCTGTGTCTACGCGATCCACGACCCGCTCCAGGAAACCTGCGTCATGGCGTCCGCCGGCCATCCCGCGCCCGTCGTGGCCCACCCCGGCGGCGTGGTGCACATCCCGCAGATCCCGACGGGCCCCCTTCTGGGCAGCCGGGACGGACCTCCCTTCGCCACCGCCTCCGTCCCCGTGCGGGACGGCAGCGTGCTCGGGTTGCGCACGACGTCGTTCCCGGTTCCCGAGGCCCCCGACGGCGACCGGGCGAAGGACGCGCTGAGCGTCGCGCTGACCCGTCTGGACCGCCCCCTCGGCGACGTACGGGACGAGGTTCTGTACCGGCTGCGCGACACTACGGGCCACCACGACGTCCTTCTGCTGCTGGCCCGCACCCGGGCCTTTCCGCCGGACCGCGTCGCCACCTGGTCCCTCGACTTCGTGCCCACGGCGCCGGCGACGGCACGGCACCACACCCAGGAGCTGCTCCGCGGGTGGCGGGTGGACGAGGAGACCGCCTTCGCCACCGAGCTGATCGTCAGCGAGCTGGTGACCAACGCCCTGCGGTACGGAGCGCCGCCGATCCGGTTGCGGCTCATCAAGGACGGCACGATCACCTGCGAGGTCAGCGACGCCGGCGGAGCGGCTCCGCGCCTGCGTCACGCCCGCACGGCCGACGAAGGCGGCCGGGGCCTGTTCATCTGCGCGCAGATGAGCCACAACTGGGGCATCCGCTACTCGGCGCCGGGCAAGACGATCTGGACGGAACAGATGCTGCCCTAGGATCCGGGCTCCCCGGGCGGGGCTCCTCCGGGCCGGACAGTCAACCGTCCGGAACGAGCCGCGGACGCGGCGTCCGGCGTCCGGCGTCCGGCGTCCGGCGTCCGGCGTCCGGCGTCCGGCGGCTACCGTGCCAGGTCTGCCGCGACCTCGCGGGCCGCGCGGGCTCCCGACGCCAGCGCGCCCTGGACCGACCCCGTGGCCCGGTGGTCCCCGCACACATAGCGGCCGGGAGCCACGCGGGTGCTCCGGCTGAGCGGCTGCGGGGGTGGCATCGCCGGCAGGGCGTCGGGAACGGTACGGACGGTCAGCAGGTCCCACCGCGAGGTGTCGGTGCCATACACCTCGGCGAGCGCGTCGCGCAGCCAGGTCTCCCGGCCCTCCTGGTCGTGCCCGAGGACCGAGGTGGCGATCAGCGACATCCCGGGCGGGGCGTAGCCGCGGACCGCTTCGCTCAGGACGCAGGTGTTGAGGAAACGCCTTCTGGTGTCCGTCAGCAGGACGGGTTCGGCCAGCGGTGAACGGGTCGCGGCGTGGTAGTACGTCGTCACGACGCGGTAGTCGGGGAGGTCCAGCCCCGGCAGCAGCCGGGCGGCCGGTCCCGGCCCCGTGGCCACGACCACGGCCCGCGCGGCGAGTTCGCCCCCGGCGTCCACCTCGACCCCGTCGTCCGTGAGCCGCGTGACCGGCGTGCCGAGACGTACGGCGTCAGGCGGCAGCGCCTCGGCCAGCAGGCGAGGCACCGCCCCGATGCCGGCGCCGGGCAGACACAGGGTGCCGCGCAGCATGCTGCGCCAGACGAGATGGAACACCCGGCCGGAGGTCTCCAGCTGGTCCTCCAGGAAGACCCCGGACAGGAAGGGGCGGAAGAACCGCTCCACGAACTCCTCGGAGAATCCGGCCGCGGCCAGCGCGGTGCGGGTCGTACGGTCCTCTCCGCGTTTGAGCCAGCCGGCGGGGGCGAGCATGTCCCGGCCGGACAGGGCGGCCAGCGCGATCAGGTCACGGGTTCCCGCGAGGCGCCCCGGGCGCAGGTCGCCCAGGCGCCGCCGGCCACGGGTCGGGTCCTCGAAGCGCAGCGGCCCGTCCTCGGTGTGGACGAGGACGCCGGGTGTGAAGGGCCGCAGCCGCAGCTCGCGCAGGGCGAGCCGGCGCCGGACCTGTGGATAGGACGTGTTGAAGACCTGGAAGCCGCGGTCGACGACAAAGCCTTCGTGCGGGTCGGAGCGCATCCGGCCGCCCACGCCGTCCGAGGCCTCCAGAAGCCGGACCCCGAAGCCGTACCCGGCGAGATCGCGGGCGCACGCCAGACCGGCGAGCCCGCCTCCGACGATCAGGACATCGGGCACACCGCGCTTCGCGGTCATGGGCACCATCCTCCGAGCAGCCGGTCCGTCCGCGCGCCGACGGGCACGCGGAGGTGGTCCGGGCACAGGACGGCGGCCCCGCGCCGTCACACGCGCCCTCCTGAACCGATCTTCCCGCCGGGCCCGCCCGGCGGATGCGGGGCCACGCCGGTGGACCGCCCCACGTGTCCGAAGGACCGCGTCACGCGACGCGCCCCTTTGCGACACCGCGAACACCGGGCACACCGGGAACTCCGGAGACGCCGTGCGCTCCGGGCGCTTCAGGCACTCCGGGTCCCGCAGGCACTCCAGGCACCACAGACACCGCAGACACCGCAGACACTTCAGGGACTCCGAACACTCCGGTCACCCCGGGCGGAATAGATGGTTATCGACCGATGTTCACCCCAATGTGGAGCGGAGCGGCCTCCGCACACAAGCGGCCCCGGCTGGTCTCCCCCGTCCAGCCGGGGTCTCCCCTTCTCCAAGGCGCCCGGAGACAGCGAAAGGCCGCCGGCGCCGCCCCGCAGAGGGGGGCACCGGCGGCCGGTGTCGCGTCAGTGTCCGGAGCCGTAGTGGCCGCCGAGCTGGTCGCGGTAGTGCGGATCGCCGAGGTGCTTCTCCTTGTCGAACTCCGGTGCCGCCTTGATCTCGTCCTTGGTCCGGGAGACATGGATCGTCTTGTCCTCGTGACTGACCGCCGTGATCGTTCCGGCGGGCAGCAGGACCTCCTTGCCGAAGATCCAGACGCCGGTGTCGACGACGATGTACTGAGAACCGACCTCGTCGGAGTGCTTGTCGACCTTGCCGATGTGGCCGTCGGCGGCCTCCACCCGGTAGCCGGAGAGATCGGCGTCGGGCGTGTGCCCGCTGGTCGGGCCGTAACCCCAAAGGTTCTCGTTCACGAAGAAGTCCTCCAACTCGTCCACGGACGCGCGCCGCGATCCCGAAAAGGAATCCGCAGGCCCGTCCTTCGGTGACCGGATCGCGGTCACCATGTCCCGGCGCGATTTCCGCCGGAGTCGACGGGTGTCCCCTTCCGGGCCGTTGACACCCGCTCACCGCGATTCCCCGGATTCCCGTCGCCGCCGGCACCTTCATCTCGGCCCACAGGTTCTTCACAGACGCGGTTTCGAGTGGCCTGAAACCGACGACTCAGCCGAAACTCGTCGCGGCCTGGACCACGGCCACCCCAACCGGTCGGACCGGGACGTTCCGGATGCGGTCGACTCCGGGCCGCACAAGCACAGGAACGTTTCACTGAGTAGTCAGCCGAACGCCCAAGGTGACGATCGCACCGTCATCACCGCGCCCAATGATCACCCGTTCGATGGACGCGCTTTTCCGTCATGTCTGGCAGCAAGCACACGAAAGCTCCACAGAGACACCACTATGTGACCCGACGAACGCGTCGACGACCACGTCTGAGGGGGGCTGTGGCGTCGCGCCAGGGGGTGGCCGGCTCCATGGGAGCGGTGATCACCCCTGCCCGGGGAGGGGACTTCACCGCATGAAGCGGACCATTCGCGCGACCGCGCCCGCCGCAGGTGCGCTCATCGCCTCGTCCGGCCCATCGGCCGGCACGGCGCACGCGGACACCGCGCACGTACTCGACAGCCACGACCTGCCGACGGGTGTACCCGAGCAGGTCCCCTACAGCCCGGACAACTGAGCCGCGCACCGACCGAAGGTCCCGTCCGCGCCTCAGCGGACGGGACGGGCCCGACCACCCCAACCTCGGCCGTGGAGCACATCCATGCACGTTCCCCGCGGCGCGCGCAGCCTCAGCACGACGCGCGTCACCCTGCTCACCGAAGGCACCTACCCGCACAGTCACGGCGGCGTCAGTGTCTGGTGCGACCAACTCGTCGACGGGATGCCCGACTTCGACTTCGACGTCATCGCCGTGACCGGCACCGGACGTGAACCGATCGTGTGGGACATCCCCGCGCAGGTCACGGACATCGTCACGGTCCCCATGTGGGGGCCCTCACCCGAAGGCCGCCCTCCGCGCGGGCGGTGCCGCAGGCAACTCGCCCGCGTCTACGAGCAGTTCCTGACCGCTCTGGTCGATCCGGGCGCCGAGGACGGGTTCTCCACCGCCCTGTACGCGATGGCGCGGGCCGCGGCGGAGGGGACGCTGAGTCCCTTCCTGCGCGGCGACCGGGCGATCGGCGTCCTGACCGCGGTGTGGAACCGCCCGGGGCTGGCCGTCCGCGAGGCCCGGCCGACCCTGCACGACGCCATCACCGCGACCGCTCTGCTGGAGCACGCGCTGCGCCCGCTCACCGCACCCCTGCCCGAGCACGGGGTGGCGCACGCGGTCAGCGGCGGCGTCGCCGTGCTGCCGGGTCTGGCCGCGCTCGAACGGCACGGCGTCCCGCTGCTGTTGACCGAACACGGCGTCTATCTGCGCGAGCGCTACCTCGGCTACCGCACCGCCCCGTACCGCTGGCCGGTCAAGGCGGTCGTGCTGGGCTTCTTCCGGCTGCTCGCCGAGGAGACGTACCGGCGCGCGGCCCTGATCACCCCGGGCAACCGCTACAACCGGCTGTGGGAGGAGCGGGGCGGTGCCGCGCCCGAGTCGATCCGTACGGTCTACAACGGCGTGGACCCCGCAGCGTTCCCGCCGGCCGGTCCCGAGCCACAGCTGCCGACGCTGAGCTGGGCCGGGCGCGTCGACCCGATCAAGGATCTGGAGACCCTGATCCGGGCGTTCGCTCTCGTGCGGGACCGACTCCCGGACGCGCGACTGCGGTTGTTCGGCGGCACCCCGCGCGGGGGCGAGGCCTACCGCGAACGCTGCGAGGCCCTGGCCGCCGAGCTGGGGCAGGCGGAAGCGGTCACCTTCGAGGGCCGTGTGGACGACATCAAGGACGCCTACGCCGCGGGCAGCGTCGTGATGCTCTCCAGCATCAGCGAGGGATTCCCGTTCACCCTGATCGAGGCCATGTCCTGCGGGCGGGCGACCGTGTCCACGGACGTGGGCGGGGTGAGCGAGGCCGTCGGCGACAGCGGTCTCGTCGTCCCGCCGCGCGATCCGGCCGCCATGGCCGCCGCCGCGCTGGAACTGCTCGGCGACACCGGACGGCGCGCCTCGATGGGCGAGGCGGCCAGGCTGCGCGTGATCGATCAGTTCACCCTGCGGCAGACGGTCGACACGTTCCGGACCATCTACGGGGAACTGTCGGCGCTCGGCGGGCTCGTCCCGGGCGTCTCCGCGACGGCCGGCGCCCCGCTCGCGGTGCCCGGTGGCCGGGCCGCCGCGTCCACGTCGAGGAGCCTCGCCGGATGAGCGGACCCATGGCGCTGGAACCCGGCGGCACGGGGGGCGACACGCTGTCCCTGCGGCTCGCCGACGCCCGTACGCCCGTCCGGGCCGCACCCGGCCGCGGCCCGGACGGCGAGGCCGTCGACCGGCTCGCCGCCGAACTGGCCGAGGGCATCGGCCCGGCGGTCCACCCGTACGAGGTGGCGGCCCTGCTGGAGTCGGAGGGACTGACCGCCGAGATCATCCAGGAACGGTACGGGCATCCGGACCTCTTCTCGCTCGCCTCCGCGCTGTACGAGCGGGTGCCGCGCACCTTTCCCGAGCCACCGCGACCGGCCGATCCATGGCGTCCGGACCCGGTGCGCTGCGGTTTGCGCGGGGCCCTGTTCGCTCTGCCGGGCCTCGCCTATCTGCTGACCGGGCGGCTGTGGCACGCGGGCCGGGATCTCGACGTCCTGGTGGTGGCCGGCCTCGTCTCCTGGGCGTGGGGCCAGGCGCTCGGGCACCGTGCCCATGTGCGGATGGCCACGGGCCGCCGCGAAGCGGGCCGGACACTGCTCAAGGGGGCGCCGCTCGGCGCGCTCGCCGCGACGGGGGCCGGGGCGCTGGTCGCCGGGTCCGGCACCGCGATCGGGGTCGCCGCGGCACAGTCGGTGTATCTCGCGGCGGCCGGGGTGCTGCTCGTCCTGGGCGGGGAGCGGCTGCTGCTGGCCGCGCTCACCCCGCTGATCGCCGGTGCGGCGGCGCTGCCCTGGTGGGACCCCGGGACCGCGGGGCGCGTCGCCCTGGCGCTGCTGTCCGTGCTCGGTTCGGCCGCGGCGGCCGGCTGGGCGCTGCGGTCCACGGCCGGTGCCTCACCGGTCCCGGGCGCGGACCGTCCGTCGCTGCTGCGGTCGCTGCCGTACGGCGTGTTCGGACTGTCCGCCGGGGTGCTGGTGCTGCTGGAGGGCCGGCAGCACCCGTACGCCGTGGTCGTGCTGACCGTGAGCATGGGTCCGGCGGAGTGGCTGCTGTACCGGTATCGCGGGATGTCGGTGTCGGCGCTGCGGGCGACCGCGACCCCGCCCGCCTTCCTGCTGCGTTCGACCGGCGTCCTCGGTCTCTGTCTGCTGCTCTACGTGCTCCCGCTGCTGCCCGCGGCCCTGCTCGTCGGCGCGGAGCCGGTCCCGTTGCTGCTGCTCGCGGCCACGTTGTGGACCGCGTTGCTGCTCCAGGCCTTCGGGGCGGCCTGGCAGCCGGCCGCGGTCTGCCTGGCGGCGGCCTGCGGCGCCGCCTCGGCCACCATGCTCCGTTCGCTGCCGGGCGCCCTGGCGCTGACCCTGTCCTGCGGCACGGCCTGCCTGTGTCTGGCGGTGTGTGCCGTGCGGCTGCTGGGACGGCCGGCCCCGCACGCCTGAACCACCCACCCGGCACAGCCCTTCCGGACGGCTCCGGTGGGCCACCGTGCCTTCCTCCGCATCACCCATCACCTCTCATCACCTCCCATCACCTGAACAACCAACCGGAAGGACCCACGAGTTGACCACCCAACCACTCGCCGCCGTCACCGGGGCCGAGGGTTTCATCGGCTCCCACCTCACCGAGGCACTGGTCGCCTCCGGGCACCGGGTGAGGGCGATGGCGCAGTACAACTCCTTCTCCTCGTACGGCTGGCTGGAGACCCTGCGCCCCGACGTCCTGGACCAGGTGGAGATCGTCCTGGGCGACGTCCGGGATCCGGGTTCGGTCCGTGCTCTGGCCGAAGGCGCCGACACCGTCTACCACTTGGCCGCCCTCATCGCGATCCCGTACTCCTACCAGGCACCGCACAGCTATGTGGACACCAATGTCACCGGCACGCTCAACGTGCTGGAGGCGGTGCGCGCCCTCGGCACCCCCCGGCTCGTGCACACCTCCACCAGCGAGACCTACGGCACCGCCCGGACCGTGCCCATCACCGAGGACCACCCCATCAACACCCAGTCCCCGTACGCCGCTTCGAAGGCGGGCGGGGACCGGCTGGCCGACAGCTACCACGCGAGTTTCGGCACGCCGGTGGTGACCTTGCGGCCGTTCAACACCTTCGGCCCGCGTCAGTCGATGCGCGCGGTCATCCCCACCGTCATCGGCCAGGTGGCCGCGGGCGAACGCACCATCACCCTCGGCGATCTGCGGCCCACGCGCGACTTCACCTTCGTCGAGGACACCGCGCAGGCGTTCCTCTCCGTGGGCACGGCGCCCGCGGACCGGGTCGTGGGCAGGACCTTCAACGCCGGTACGGGCGGGGAGATCTCGGTCGGCGACCTGGTGGCGCTGATCGGCAAGGTGATGGACACCGCTCTCGACGTGCGCGAGGACGCGGGGCGCGTGCGGCCGGCCAACTCCGAGGTGATGCGGCTGGTCGCCGACGCGACCCGGCTGGCCGAGGCGACCGGCTGGAGCCCCGCTCACGACCTGGAACAAGGGCTCGCGCGGACCGTCGAGTTCTTCCGCGAACCGGGGAACCTGGCCCGCTACAAAACCGGCATCTACAACATCTGACCCCGACCGGCACGTCCCACGAAGGAAGAACCTCATGCACGCAGTAATCCTGGCGGGAGGCAAGGGCGTCCGGCTACGGCCCTACACCACCGCCCTGCCCAAACCGCTCGTTCCCATCGGCGACCAGCACGCCATCCTGGAGATCGTGCTCCGCCAGCTCGCCACGTCCGGCTTCACGAGCTGCACCATCGCCGTGGGCCACCTGGGCGAGATCATCCGTGCCTACGTCGGCGAGGGGTCCCAATGGGGCCTGGACATCGACTACTCCACCGAGGAGAGCCCGCTCGGCACCATGGGGCCACTGCTGACCATGCGTGACCGGCTGCCCGAGTCGTTCCTCGTGATGAACGGCGACGTGCTCACCGATCTCGACTTCGGCGACGTCCTGCTGCGGCACCGCGACTCGGGCGCGCCGCTGACCATCGCGACGTACGCGCGCAAGGTGCGTATCGACTTCGGTGTGCTGACCACCGACGACCGCAAGGTGGTCGCCTTCACCGAGAAGCCGAGCATGGACTACCGCGTCTCCATGGGCGTCTACGGTCTGTCGCGCTCCACGCTCGACGGCTACACACCGGGACTGCCCCTGGGCTTCGACGAGTTGGTCCTCGACCTGCTGCGGGACGGCAACGAGCCGCACGCCTACGCGTTCGACGGGTACTGGCTCGACATCGGCCGCCCGGACGACTACGACCGGGCCAACGCCGAATTCACCACGCGCAAGTCGCTGTTGCTCAAGGGAGCCTGACCACCGCATGCGCATTCTCGTCCTGGGCTTCACCGGCTATCTGGGCGGCCATGTCGTCGAGCACCTGCGCACCCTGTCGGGTGTACGGGTGCTCGGCGGCGGGCGTTCGCCCGCCGCCGAGTTCGGCATCGACCTGGCCACCGCCCGCCGCGAACGACTGGTCCCGGCCCTGGCCTCGGCCGCGCCCGACGCCGTCATCAACTGCGCCGGCGCCACCGGCGGCGACGCCGTGACCCTCTCCGAGGTCAACTCCCGTGGTCCCGCGGCCCTTTGCGCGGCGCTGCGCGAGGCGGCGCCGAGCGCCCGGCTGGTCCATCTGGGCTCGGCCGCCGAATACGGTCCCGGCGTCCGGGACACCGCCGTGACCGAGTCCGCGGCCACCTCTCCGCTCACCCCGTACGGGGCCACCAAACTCGCGGGCACGGTCACCGTCACCACCTCCGGCCTGGACGCGGTGGTGCTGCGGGTGGGCAACCCCGTGGGTCCCGGGGCGCCGTCCACGGGGCTTCCGGGCCGGATCGCGGGACTGCTCCGTGAGGCCGGGACGGACCCGGACGCGGTCATCCGGCTGGGCGATCTCTCGGCGTACCGCGACTTCGTGGACGTGCGCGACGCGGCCCGGGCGGCCGCCGTCGCGGCGACCACCCCCGGGCCGCTGCCGCGGGTCCTCAACATCGGGGGCGGAAAGGCCGTGCCGGTGCGTGACCTGGTGTGCGGCCTGGCGCGTGTCGCCGGGTTCCGGGGGCGCATCGAGGAGAACGGCGGCGGCTCCGCCCGCTCGGGCGAGGTGTCGTGGCAGTGCTCCGACATCACCGCCGCCGGGGAGGCACTCGGCTGGCGGCCGGAGCTGACGCTCGACGACTCGCTGGCCGCGCTCTGGACGGCCACGACGGGGTCCGGTCCCACCCCGCGGGGCGAAGGCGAACCAACCCCATGAGCCTGCTGATTCCGCTGTACGTCCACCCGGGCCACGACCCGGGCGCCTGGCAGCGGCTGACCGAGACCGCCGACCGGACGTACGGGGTCGTCATCAACCCGGCCGACGGACCGGGCAAGGGCCCGGACCCCGCGTTCGCCGCGGCGGCCGACGCGCTGTGCTCGGCCGGTGCCCGGCTGCTCGGCTATGTCGACACCGACTACGGCGCGCGCGATCCGGATCTCATCGCGGACGAGGTCCTGCGGCACCGGGACTGGTACGGCACACAAGGCTGCTTCCTCGACCGGGTGGCGCCGACCGCCAAGGCTCTTCCCGGCTGCGAGCGCCTGGTGCGGACTCTGCGCGGGCTCGGCGCGGGTCCGGTCGTGCTGAACATGGGCGTCCACCCGGCGCCGGGGTACGCCCGCTGCGCCGATCTGCTCGTCACGTTCGAGGGCCACTGGTCCACCTATGTCGCGACGTTCAGCAGACCGGCGTGGACCGTGCGGCACCCGCCCGAGCTGTTCTGTCATCTGGTCTACGGCGTCCCCGAGGCGCTCGTCCCGCTGGCCGTTCGCACCGCGCGGGACCGGGGTGCGGCGGTGGCCGGACCCGTGACGGGCGAACTCCCCAACCCCTGGTCGCGGTTGACCCCGGCCCTGAGCCGGCCGGGTTCCTGAACGCCTCTCTTTCCCCGCCCGCCCCCTGCTCACCACTCCTTCCCCGGTTCGATGGCATGTCTCGGTCAAATCTGCGAGGCTTTCCGATGCCGTCGCCCTGACCCCAGGGTGACGGCACGGAAATCTCACCAAGCGACCGCGCGCACCCGCGCGCGGCCCGCGGCCACCCAGCGGCGCACCCCAGTCGTCCCGGGCGGCCACCGAGCAGGCCGGAATCCCGGCCGCCTCAAAGGAGTTTCGTGTGAGACCGACCCCCCTCAAGGCCCTGGCGGCACGCGTTCTCGTCGTCGCCGCCCTGGCCGCAGTCTCGCTCCCCGGCACCCCCGCGGCAGCCTCGCCGGACACCGCACCGGCCGCCGCGGCCGCCTGCACACCCGCCCAGGTGGTGACCAACGGCGGCTTCGAGAGCGGCACTTCGTCCTGGACCCAGTCCTCGACGACCGTGATCACCAGCCGGACCGGCCAGACCGCCCACGGCGGCACCACCTTCGCCTGGCTGGACGGCGTCGGCAGCACCCACACGGACACGCTCTCGCAGAGCGTCACGATCCCGTCCGGGTGCAGCAGTGCCAGCCTCACGTTCTGGCTGCACATCGACACGGCGGAGACGACCTCGTCGACGGCCTACGACAAGCTGACGGCGAAGATCGGCAGCACGACCCTGGCGACGTACTCGAACCTCAACAAGGCGTCCGGGTACGCCCAGAAGACGTTCGACGTCTCGGCGTTCGCGGGTCAGACCGTGACCGTCGCGTTCACCGGCACCGAGGACTCCAGCCTCCAGACGAGCTTCGTCCTCGACGACATCGCCCTCAACACCTCGGGTGGCACGACCCCGCCGGCCGACTCCACCCGCACGCCCGCCGCCCCCGGGTACACGGTCAGCCTGACCAGCAACACCAGCGGCACCGGCTGGACCGGTCACGAGAGCGTGACCTTCACCAACGCCTCCTCCACCGCGCTCAGCGAGGTGTACCTGAGGCTGTGGGACAACTACCACGGCACCTGCTCCGCGACGCCCATCACCGTGAGCAACGTCAGCGGCGGCACCGCCGGCGCCCTCTCGGTCGGCTGCACGGCCCTCCAGATCAGCCTGGCGTCACCGGTGGCCCAGGGCCAGAGCGCGACGATCGGCTTCGACCTGGCCATCACCGTGCCCAGCGGCGCCGACCGCTTCGGCTACGACGGCGCCTTCGTCAACATCGGCAACGCCCTGCCCGTCCTGGCGGTCAAGGACGGCGCCGGCTGGCACCTGGACCCCTACACGAACAACGGCGAGTCCTTCTACTCCCTGGCCGCCGACTTCAAGGTGACCCTGGACCACCCGACGAGCCTCCTCGTCCCGGCCACCGGCACCTCGGTCGACACCGCCGGATCGAGCGGCCGTACGGTCACCACGGCCACGGCCTCCAAGGTCCGCGACTTCGCCTGGGCCGCCGGGCCGTTCACCAAGATCTCCGGCACCTCCCCCGCCGGGACCGCGATCAACATCTACTCCGTCTCGGGCATCAGCTCCTCCGACTCCCAGTCGATGCTCTCCACCGCCAAGTCCGCTGTGGACGCCCACGCCGCCCGCTTCGGCGCGTACCCGTACGGCGAGCTGGACGCGGTGATCGACAACAACTACTGGTTCGGCGGCATGGAGTACCCCGGCTTCGTCCTCGACCTGGTCAGCACCACGGCGCTCACCCACGAGATCGGTCACCAGTGGTTCTACGGGATCGTCGGTGACGACGAGTACACCAGCCCGTGGCTCGACGAGTCGTTCACGGACTACGCCACCGACCTGGCCCAGGGCAAGACCGGAACGAGCTGCTGGAGCAGCGTCTCCTGGGCCTCGACCGCCGAGAAGATCACCAACTCGATGGCGTACTGGGACACGCACTCGTCCCGCTACTCCACCGTCGTCTACGGCTACGGCAAGTGCGCGCTGCACGACCTGCGGCGCGTGCTCGGCGACACGGCCATGGCCAACCTGCTGAAGAGCTACGCCACTTCGCACTGGTACGGCGTCTCGACCACGGCCGAGTTCAAGGCGGCCGCCCAGGCCGCCACGACCACGGACCTGACGTCGTTCTGGACGACGCACCGCATCGACGGCTGACCCGCTCCCGGCCGGCCGGTTCTCCTGTTCGTCGCGGTGAGGCCTCCGGGCGTCACCGCGGCGGGCATGGCCGGCCGGGTCGGGGGCAGGTTCCGCCGTACGGCGGCTCCCGGTCCGGGAGCACGGCGCCCGATCATGGATCAGGGAGCCGCCGGGCTCGGCGCGAGGAGATGTCATGCAGCTGGTACCGCCCCCGTTCGATCCCGAACTGGGGATCGCCCTCGCGTCGGTCGGACCGTCCGAGCCGTCCGGGCCGACCCTGGCGGACATCGCCGCCCTGCGCGCTCTGGCGGAGTCCGCCGTGCCCGCGTACGACCTCACCGACGGCGGCGCCTTCACGACCACGGAGCTGACGGCACCGGGGCCCGAGGGCGCTCCCGACATCTCGCTGTTCGTCGTCCGGCCCATGGCGCCGCCCGGGAACGGACCGCGCCCGGTGATCTACCACTCCCACGGCGGCGGAATGGTTCTCGGCAACAGCCGGGCCGGGGTGGAGGTCGTCCTGGAGTGGGCGAGGGAACTGGACGCGGTCGTGGTGTCCGTGGAGTACCGGCTGGCACCCGAACACCCGTATCCGGCCGGGGTGGAGGACGTCTACGCCGGTCTGCTCTGGACGGCGCGGCACGCCGGGGAGCTGGGCGGCGATCCGGAGCGGATCGTCGTCGCGGGCGCCAGCGCGGGCGGGGGCCTCACCGCGGCGCTCACCCTGCTCGCCCGGGACCGCGAGGGGCCGCGGCCGCTCGGCCAGGTCCTGATGTATCCGATGCTCGACGACCGCAACGACACGCCGTCCGCGTACCAGATGGCGGGCGTCGGCGCCTGGGACCGTACGGCCAACGAGACCGCGTGGACCGCCGTGCTGGGCGAGGCGCGCGGCGGACCGGACGTGCCCGCCTACGCCGCTCCGGCGCGGGCCTCGGATCTGTCCGGGCTGCCCCCGGCCTTCCTCGACGTCGGCTCCGCGGAGACCTTCCGGGACGAGGTCGTCGACTACGCCTCCCGGATCTGGCGGGCCGGCGGGGAGGCCGAGCTGCATGTGTGGCCCGGCGGCTTCCACGGCTTCGACGCCTTCGCCCCGCACACCGTGCTCGCCCGGACCGCCCGCGCGGCCCGGCTCGCCTGGCTGCGCAGGCTCCTGGCCCGGTGACGGCCCAGGGCCTGTCTGACACCCGTCGCGCCCGCGGCCGTTCAGACGGGCAGCAGCCGGCCGATCAGGGCGCTGAGCTGCTGGGCGTTGCGGCACTCGTGCGTCTCCACGAGTTCGGCGTAGGCGAGGGCGGCCGAGTCACCCGTGCCCCACTGTGAGCGCGCCTCGGGGTTGAGCCAGTAGACACGGCGGGCCTGCCGGGTGAGCTGCCGGACGGCGGGCAGGTTGGGATCGCTCATGTTCGTCCGCGCGTCGCCGAGGACGAAGACCGTCGTCCGGGAGCCGACCGCGCCGGTGTACCGCTCGGCGAACTCGCCGAGGGCGACGCCGTAGTCGCTGCTGCCGTGCCAGCCCGTGATCGCCGCCTGCGCGCGGATCCGGGCGCTCAGCCCCCCGGGGTCGGCGGAGCCGGGCCCGATCAGACCGGTCACCTCGTCGACCCGGTTGACGAAGGCGAACACCCGCACCTTGCTGAACTGGTCGTGCAGCGCCTGCACGAGCAGCATCGTGAAGTCCGAGAACCCCGACACCGACCCCGACACATCGCACAGCAGCACCAGTTCGGGTCGCACGGGACGGCGTCTGCGCAGCACGGGACGCATCGGCACCCCGCCCGTGGACAGCGATCCTCGCAGGGTCCGCCGCAGGTCGATGGTGCCGCGCCGGGCCCGGCGGCGGCGCGCGGCGAGGCGGGTGGCCAGTTTGCGCGCGAGCGGCTGGACGGCCTTGCGCAGTTCGGCGAGCCGGTCGCGTCCGGCGAACAGGAAGTCGACGCGGTCGGCGGTAGGGGCCACCGCTCGCCGGGCGATCTCGTCGCGGTCGCGCCGCTCGGCGACCCGGCGCCGTGCCTCCGTCGCGACCTGTGCGCGGAACACCTCGATACGCCGGCGGATCTCGTCCTCCAGCAGCCGGTCGGTGAATCCCTGCGCGCCTCCCCGGGCGCGGACGGTGTCCCGCACGCGGGCCAGCAGCGTCTGCGGCCGCAACCGGTCGAGCGTCTGGTACGACGACCAGCCGTCGCTCGCCGTCGTACGGCCGTAGCCGCCGAATCCGTCGACGGCCTCGATCGCCAACTGCCCCGTGAGTGCCTGGTCGTCGGCGGCCAGAGCGGCCGCCAGACGCTCCCGCAGTTCGTCCCGGTCCGCGGGCCCGGCGCCCTCCGGCCCGCCGACGCCCCGCGGGAAGTACACGTCGAAGACGGGGTCGAACACGCGGCGCTGTCCGGGGTTGTGGAGGAGGGTGGCGGCCAGCCCCTCGCGCAGCCGGTCACGGTCGTCGAAGCCCAGCGCCGCCACCGCCAGCGCGGCGTCCACGGTCTCGCCGGTGCCGATCCGCACGCCGTGCGAGCGCAGTGCGCCGACGAGTCCGGTCAGCCGGTCCGCGGCACCGTCGGCCGGGGCGGCGGCGTTCACACGGCGCCCAGGTCGAGCTTGGCCGCCGCCTTCAGTACGTCGTCCTGGTGCTTGAGGATCACGCCGAGGCTGTCGCGTACGACGTTCTCGTCGAGGGTGTCGGCGCCCAGTGCGAGCAGGGTGCGGGCCCAGTCGATGGTCTCGGCGACGGAGGGGACCTTCCGCAGGTCCATCTCGCGCAGCGCCCCGACGACGCGCACGACGGACTCGGTGAGCGCCTCGTCGAGTCCGGGCACCTTCAGCCGTACGATCCGGCGCTCCAGCTCCTCGTCGGGGAAGCCGATGTGGAGGAAGAGGCAGCGGCGGCGCAGGGCCTCGGACAGCTCACGGCTGGCGTTCGAGGTGAGCACCACGAAGGGGCGGCTGGTCGCCTTGATCGTGCCCAGCTCGGGGACGGTGACCTGGAAGTCGCTGAGCACTTCGAGCAGCAGGCCCTCGACCTCGATGTCGGCCTTGTCGGTCTCGTCGATCAGCAGGACCTTCGGGTCGTCGCCGCGGATGGCGGTCAGCAGCGGGCGCGGCAGCAGGAACTCCTCGGAGAAGATGTCCGTGCGGGTCTCGTCCCACGTCTCGTCCCGGCCGGCGGTGATGCGCAGCAGTTGCTTGGCGTGGTTCCACTCGTACAACGCCCTTGACTCGTCGACGCCTTCGTAGCACTGGAGGCGGACGAGCCGGGCTCCGGCGACCTGGGCGACGGCCTTGGCGAGTTCGGTCTTGCCGACACCGGCGGGCCCCTCCACCAGGAGGGGTTTGCCGAGCCGGTCGGCCAGGAAGACCGTGGTCGCGACGGCGGGCGACGCCAGATAGCCCGCTTCGGCGAGGCGTGCGCCGACGTCGTCGACGGATGTGAACAGCAACGGGGCCTCCAGCACGCGCGAACGAGGTCGGGCCCACTATCTAAGCGCTTGTTCACCCCCGCTGTCACGTGTGACGGCCCCCACGAGGCGGTGGTACGCGGCTGGGGTGGGACCCCTGGCCCCAGGGCTCCGGGAGCAGGCCGGGGCCGGGACGACCTCCGTACGATCCCGACAGGGCCTAGGACACCCGCAGGACGATCTTGCCCCGCCGGTGCTCGCGTTCGAGGGCCGCGTAGGCCCCCGGGGCGCTCTCCAGGGGCAGGATCCGGTCGACCTGCGGGATCAGCCGTCCCGCCTCGACGAGGGCCGTCAGCTCCTCCAGACCGGCGCGGTCCGGCTCGACCACGAAGAACACCGCGCGGGCGTCCGCGCCCTTCGGCGGCACCGGCGGCTCGACGACACTGACCAGGACTCCGCCCGGACGCAGCACCTCCCAGGACCGGGCCTGTGTGTCCCCTCCGACGGTGTCGAAGACGATGTCCGCGTCCTTCACCTCGGTCTCGAAGCGCTGCCCGGCGTAGTCGATCACGGTCCCGGCGCCCAGGCCGCGCACGAAGTCCGCGTCCCCGGCCGAGGCGGTGGCCGTCACCTCGGCCCCCAGCGCGGCCGCGACCTGGACGGCGAACGAACCCACCCCGCCCGCGCCGCCGTGCACCAGCACACGCTGTCCCGGCGTGATGCCGGCATGGGTGACCAGGCCCTGCCACGCGGTCAGGCCCGCGAGCGGCAGCGCCGCCGTCCGCTCGTGGTCGAGCGAGCCGGGCTTCGCGGCGAGCGCCGCCGCGGGAACGGTCACGTACTCGGCCGCCGCTCCGTCCCGGGTGAAGGGAATCAGGCCGTAGACCGCCTCGCCCGGCCTGAACTCCGTGACGCCGTGGCCGAGCTCGGCCACCACCCCGGAGACCTCCTTGGACGGTACGACCGGCAGGCGCGGGCTGCCGCCGTCGAAGCTGTCGGTCCAGGTCGCGTCCCAGTCGAGCTCGCCCGGGGTGACCGACGCCGCCCGCACCTCGACCAGCACGTCCCCGGGACCGGGGACCGGCTTCGGCGCGACCTCGTGGACCAGCTCCTCCGGCCCTCCGCGCCGATGTCCGCGTACCGCGCGCATCGTGGCGTTCATCCGGTTCCTCCTCGTCGGGACGGCACAGGCCTCCGTCGAGTCGGTCCCCATCGGGTCCTCGCGCTCCGGCACGGACCGGCCGTTCCTCACGATAGTTCCGGGACCGGCGGCTTTCCTGCCGGGCTCGCGCCCCGGGTTGCCGCGGACGGCCTTCGGCCGAGGGCGGCCGACCGCGGGCATACGGCGGCCGGCGGAAGGCAAAGAGGTCTGGCCCGTCACCACGGGGGGAGCGACGGGCCAGACCCTGGGTCCACGGTGCCATGCCCGGACCGTGTCGCGCAGTACCTTCGCGAACCTTCGCGAAGTCCCGTACGGCGGTCAGTCCCGGAGGCGGTCGATCTGGCGGATCTTGTTGGTCGCGTCCAGCGCGGCGACCTTGTAGGACTCGGCGAGCGTCGGGTAGTTGAAGACGGCGTCGACCAGGTAGTCGACCGTTCCGCCGCAGCCCATCACGGACTGGCCGATGTGGATGAGCTCGGTCGCGCCGGTGCCGAAGCAGTGGACGCCGAGGAGCGTACGGTCCTCGGGCGAGACCAGCAGCTTGAGCATGCCGTGCGAGTCGCCGATGATCTGCCCCCGGGCCAGTTCACGGTAGCGGGAGATGCCCACCTCGAACGGCACGCAGTCCTCGGTGAGTTGGTCCTCGGTCCGGCCGATGAAACTGATCTCCGGGATGGTGTAGATGCCGATGGGCTGAAGGTCGTGCATCCGGTTCACCGGTTCACCGCAGGCGTGGTAAGCCGCCGTACGGCCCTGTTCCATCGAGGTGGCCGCGAGTGCCGGGAAGCCGATGACATCACCCACGGCGTAGATGTGCGGCACCTCGGTGCGGTAGTGCTCGTCGACGGTGATCCGGCCGCGCGGATCGGCGGACAACCCCGCTTTGCCGAGGTCGAGTTCGTCGGTGAGGCCCTGCCGCCCCGCCGAGTACATGACCGCGTCGGCGGGTATCTTCTTGCCGCTCTCCAGGACCGTGAGCGTGCCCCGGGCGTGGCGCTCCACGGCGGCGACGGTCTCCCCGAACCGGAAGGTGACGGCGAGGTCGCGCAGGTGGTACTTCAGCGACTCGATCACCTCGACGTCACAGAAGTCGAGCATCGCGGGCCGCTTCTCGACCACCGTGATCTTGGAGCCGAGGGCGGCGAACATGGAGGCGTACTCCATGCCGATCACCCCGGCGCCGACGATGACCATGGAGCGCGGCACCTGCTCCAGGTTCAGGACGTTGTCCGAGTCCATGATCGTCCGCCCGTCGAACTCGACGGTGCCGGGCCGCGCGGGACGCGTGCCGGTGGCGATGACGATGTGGTCGGCGCTCAACCGCTTCTCGTTGCCGTTCGCTTCGGTCAGGGCGACCGTGTGGTCGTCCACGAAGCGGCCGACGCCGGCGAACAGGGACACATGGTTGCGCGAGAGCTGGCTGCGGATGACGTCCACCTCGCGATTGACCACGTGCTCGGTGCGAGCGGTCAGATCGGCGACGGTGATGTCCTCCTTCAACCGGTAGCTCTGGCCGTACAGATCCCGCTGGCTGAGGCCGCTGAGATACAGGACCGCCTCACGCAGCGTCTTGGAGGGGATGGTTCCGGTATGGATGGAGACCCCGCCGACCATGTCGGGGCGGTCGATGACGGCGACCCGACGGCCGAGCTTCGCCGCAGCGATGGCGGCTTTCTGTCCACCCGGGCCGGATCCGATGACGAGCATGTCGAAGTCGCGCACCAGCGGAGTCTGTCAGCCCGGGACCGCTTCCCGATAGGGCGGACGGGGGATCCGTCGCCCGAGTGACGGATGAAGCGCCGGCTCGCGGTGCCACCACCGCCGGGGCGGTGTCCGGGCGACGACCGACGGGTTTCGGCCGGACGAACGGGCACGCCGGGGAACGGGGACTCAGCGGCGGGCGAACGCATGCCGGAATAGGGGCACGGGCCGCGTCCGGGTGGGCTACATTCGGGAATCCTTGGCATCGGCGCCTCCGGGGGTGAGGTCGCGTCGAGGAGAATCCCGGAGCGGCGAATGCATCAGTCCCACCTTTCCGCACCGCCGGCCGCGCCCACCAAGGGGGGACTCGCCGACAGCCTCCGGCAAACCGCGCTCAACACCCCTGATCTGCCGCAGGTCGCGCGCCGCGCCGAAGACCGCTCGGGTGGCTGGATCCAGGTGACGGCGGCCGAGCTGTGGGACGAAGTGGTCGACGTGGCAAGGGGGTTCGTCCGGTCCGGCATCCGGCCGGGCGACCGTGTGGCCATCATGGCCCGTACCCGGTACGAGTGGACGGTGCTCAGCTACGCCCTGTGGTCGGTGGGCGCCGAGATCGTGCCGGTCTACCCGACGTCGTCACACGAACAGGTCGCGTGGATCCTTCAGGACGCGCACTGCGTGGGCGTGGTGGTCGAGGACGAGCAGGGCATCATGACGGTCGGCTCGGCGTGCGCCACGCTCCCGTTCCTGCGCCACGTCTGGCAGTTGGACGCCGGAGCGGTGGCCCAGCTGGTGGAGCGCGGCCGGGCGATACCCGCGACCGCGGTCGACTCGCTGCGCCGGATCGTGCTGGCCGACTCCACCGCGGTCATCGCGTACACATCCGGCACGACGGGACAGCCCAAGGGCTGCGCTCTGTCGCACCGCAGCCTGGCGAGCCCCTGCGACACGCTGCTCGAAGGCTGGCGGCAGACGGCGGCTCCGCCGGACACGCAGCCGGCCGTGCTCGCCTTCCTGCCCTTCTCCCACGCCTACGGGCTGATGATCCAGGGGATCTGTCTGCGCGGCGGCCTTCTGATGGGCCACGAACCGGATCTGCGGGAGGAGACCCTCTCCGAGGCGATGCTCTCGTTCCGGCCGACCTATCTGTACGCGGTCCCGTCCGTGTTCGAGAGGATCTACAAGAACTTCGTGCGGGCGTCCCAACGAGCCGGTCGCGGTGTGCTGTTCGAGCGGGCGGTGCGCACGGCACGGGACTACGCCCTGGCCGAGGAGCAGCAGCGGCTGGGCACGGGGCCGGGTCCGGGTTTCGATCTGCGGCTCCAGCACTCCCTCTACGAGAAGACGGTGTACAAGAGGCTGCGCGCCGCGCTCGGCGGGCGGGTGTGCGGCGCGGTCTCGGGCGGCTCCCCGCTGAACCGTGAACTCGCCCTGTTCTTCGCGGGAATCGGGATCTTCATCCACGACGGCTACGGGCTCACCGAGACCAGCGGAGGGATCACCGCCCAGCCGGTCGGCCGGGAGAAGTTCGGCACGGTCGGACGCCCCCTGCCGGGCACGGAGATCCAGGTGTCCGACGACGGGGAGATCCTCGTGTGGGGGCCCTCCGTGTTCCAGGGCTACATCAACGACTCCGCGGCGACGGCGGCCTCGTTCCGCAACGGCTGGCTGGCGACCGGGGACCTCGGCCGGGTGGACTCCGACGGCTATCTGACCATCACCGGGCGCAAGAAGGACATCATCATCACCAGCGGGGGCAAGAGCGTGGCCCCCGCGGCTCTGGAGGAGCGCCTGCGGGTCCATCCGCTCATCCATCAGGCGGCCGTCGTGGGCGACAACAGGCCCTGTGTGGGCGCTCTGATCACCCTGGACCCGGAGTTCGTGACGCACTGGCGGGCCGCCCGGGCCAAGGGGGAGACACCCGCCCGGGACGCGCGGGAGGAGAACGAGCTGCGTGAGGAGGTCAGGCGCGCGGTCGCGGCGGCCAACAGCACCGTCTCCCGCTCCGAGTCCATCCGGGTCTTCCGTGTCCTCCCGGAACCCTTCGACCTGTCCAACGGGCTGCTGACGCCTTCGCTGAAACTGCGCCGGGACGCGATCGCCCAGCGGTACGCGGCCGAGATCGAGGCGATGTACCAGACCTCGTCGCGGGTTCCGCGGGAGGCGATGATCGGCGACCCGTCGATCCTGGACGACTCCGACAACGTGTTCCGGTGACCGGAACCCCCGCGACCGGAGTCGAGACGCGCCGATCAAGGTGACCGGAATCGGGGCGACCGGAACTCCCGTGACCGGAATCCGGGCGCGCGGAGCCGGGTGACCGGAATCCAGGCACCCGAGTTCCCGGGTGAACGAAGTCCGGGCGACCGGTTGAGGCGTCCCCGGTTCCTCAGTCCGAGCCGGTGGCCGAGTCCGGTGGCCGGGGGCTGGGCAGCCGCAGGGTGAAGACCGAGCCGGCGCCCACCTCACTGGTGACAAAGACGGTTCCGGCGTGGGCGACGACCAGTTGACGGACGATGGCGAGGCCCAGACCGCTGCCGCCGGTACGCCGGCTGCGGGACTTCTCCGCCCGCCAGAACCGGTCGAAGACGCTGGCCAGATCTTCGGGAGCGATACCGCCGCCGGTGTCGGCCACCTCGAACACGACCTCGTCCTCCTCGCGGCGCGCGAAGAGCGTGACCGTGCCGCCGGCCGGGGTGTGCCGGGTCGCGTTGGACACCAGATTGCCGAGCGCCTGCCGCATCCGTACGGGGTCCGCGTCCAGCCAGGGCGTCCCGGCCACCTCGGTCACCAGCCGGATGCCGGCGGCCCGCGCACCGACCTGATGTGCCGCGGCGACCTGCTCGAGGAGTTCGTCGGCGCGCACCTCCTCGCGGCGCAGCCGCAGCGTGCCCGCGTCGGCGGCCGCGAGGTCCTGGAGGTCGTCGATGACACGCTGGAGCACCACGGCCTCCTCGTGCAGGGAGGAGAGCAGTTCCGGGTCGGGGTCCACGAGGCCGTCGCGGGCCACCTCCAGCCAGCCGCGGATGTTGGTGAGAGGTGTGCGCAGTTCGTGCGCGATGTCGCTGACCATCGCCTTGCGCTGGGCCTCCATCCGCTCGCGGCGCTCGGTCAGTTCGTTGAAGGCGAGGGCGAGGATGCCGGTCTCGTCCCGGGTGGTGACGGGCACGCGCACGTGCCGCTCCGGGGACTGCCGCGCGGCCTGGGTCAGCGCGCGCAGGGGGCGTACGAGCCGGGTGGCGACCAGCGCGGTCACGGCCACGGTGAGGGCGAGGACGAGTCCGGCGACGCCGAACACCTTGGCCTTGTTGGCGGCCGACATGTCGAAGCGGGGGACGGGCCTGTCCCCGGTGCCGAGGAAGAGTTCGGCGGCCGGGGCGACGTAGGGGTCGAGCTGACGGAGCCGGGCCTCGGCCACGCAGGCGTTCGCCGTCCGGGCCAGTGGCCCGTCCTGGTCGACGATTCGCTTGCCCATCAGGTAGGGGACCGGGGTCACGCCGCTCGCGGCCTCCAGCGGCAGCGACACGTAGGGGTCGAGGTGCACCTTGTGCCGGTCCAGACACGTCCGGGTGAGCCCCGACAGGGCGTCCAGGGCCTTCCGCTCGGTCGGGGTGGGGGTGTTGAGCCTGCCGTCGGCGCATTCGGCCGGCACATAGCCGGGGTCGACGGTCCCGTCCACGCCCTTCAGCACGGTCCGGCCACTGGGCATCCGCTCCGCGCGGGTCCGTATGCCGTTGCGGGAGAAGCAGAGTTGACGCACCATGGCCAGCTTGTCCACCGCCAGACGCTCGGTCGTGGTCAGCCGGTACGGCCCGACGACACGTGGGTCGACACCGGTGAGCTGTGCCCCGGGTTCCGTGTAGGTGTCGGTGCGCAGCGGGTCGACGGTGGCGGCGGCCCGGGGCGGGAGGGAGGTCCCGCGGGCAGCGGAGTCGGCGAACGGGACGCGGTCTCCCGCGGTCAGCGCGATGCGCCGGCCCGTCCGCTGCGAGATCGTACGCAGCGTGCCGGCGACACCGGACCAGTCGTGGTGGGTGGCCGCGTATCCGCTGAGCTGCCGGAGGATGTCCATGTCCTCGGCGAGCACCTGACCCTGCTCCTCCTGGATGGCCCGGGTGGTGGTCTGCACCGCGAGCCAGGCGGTCGCGGCCACCGAGCACACGGCGATGAGCACGGACGTGATCAGCAGTCTGACCAGCAGGCTCTTGCGCAGGGGCACGGCACGGCTCACGCCCTCTCGCCCCTGAGCTTGTACCCGACGCCGAACACGGTGACCAGACGGGCCGGTCTGCGCGGGTCCGCCTCGATCTTCTTGCGCAGGTTCATGATGTGCACGTCGATGGCCCGCTCGGTCGAGGCCCGGTCGATGCCCCGGGTGTGATGCAGCAACTGCCGCCGGGAGAAGACCCGTTCGGGTTCTGCGGCCATCGCGAGCAGGATCTCGTACTCGCCCGGGGTGCAGTCCACCGGCGAGCCGTCGCACAGGACCGTGTGCCGCCGCGGGTCCACCGCGATGCCCCCGACCCGGACGACCGGATCGGCCTGCGCCTCGCCCGCGGGCCGTCCGCCGCGTCTGAGCACCGTACGGATACGGGCCATGAGCTCGCGCGGACTGTACGGCTTGGTCATGTAGTCGTCCGCGCCGAGCTCCAGGCCGAGGAGCACGTCGTCCTCGGTGGAGCGGGCGGTCAGCATCAGGACGGGGATGTCGTCGTTCTCCCGCAGCGCCCGGCACACGCCGAAGCCGTCGACCACCGGGAGCATCAGGTCCAGGACGACGAGGTCGGGCCGGTTGCGCCGCACCTCGTCGAGGGCGGCCGCGCCGTCGTGGACCACGGCCGCCGTATGCCCTTCACTCAGCAGCGAACGGCGTATCAGCTCCGCCTGCTTCTCGTCGTCCTCCGCGACCAGCACATATGCGCACACGCGGCCGATGCTAGGTCCTGGCGGCCGGGCGGCGGGCGGTGAGAGGGGCTTCCCACACCCTGACACCTTCCTGACATCCGCGAAGGACACTGCGGCCGGGGTCCGGGGCGGGGCGAGGGGCCGCGGGACAGCCCTCGGCGCTCCCGGGGGCGTCAGTGTGCCAGGGAGGCGGCGTCCCCCATGACGACCACGGGGTGCCGGGCGGGGTCCAGAGCCCGCATCAGCTCCACCAGGTCGTCCTCGCGCAGACCGACGCATCCGTGTGTGGGGCCTCCGTGGTCCACGTGCAGCCAGATGCCCCCGCCGCGGCCCGCGCCCAGCGGCCGGGTCCAGTCCAGGGGTGTGGTGCCGGGTCTGCGGTTGTAGTTGACGGCGACCACGTAGTCGAAGGAGCCGGCCAGCGGCTCGCCCTCGAAGCCGGTGCCGGGTGAGGTGAAGGCGCCCGAGCGGTCGTACGGGAGCCGGGTCCCGGGATCGGGCAGCAGCCCGCCCGCGTCCGTCAGGGTGAAGACGCCTATGGGGGAACGCAGGTCACCGGCGCGATGGTGGTCGGCCCAGCCCTTGAGGGCGTTGTGCGCGGGCCGGCTCGGGCCGGCCTCCCAGCCCGCCTCCGTGCGCTCGTACAGCACCACGGTGGACCGCGAGGAGTCCTTGCCCCGGCCGGTCACCACGACGGCCTGACGGGTCCGCGACGGGATCGCGGCCAGGGTCCTGGGGCCGAGTCCCGGCAGTCGCCCCGGTGCCGCCGTGCGCGAGGCGGCGGGCGCGGGCGCCGGTGTCGCCTCGCCGTGACGCTCCGGCGAGCCGCCGGCCCCGGGGCCGAGCCTCTCGGCCGGGGCTCCGCCGCAGCCGGCGAGCAGAAGGGAAGCGGCGAGGAGCGCCGCCCGGACACGGTGTGCGGAGTTGATCATGCGTCGACCCTGGCCGACACATATGAGGAACTCGTCAGGTCATCCACGGTTCGCCGCGTACCCAGGATGCGGCGGATCACCGGTGCTCCGCCGGATCATCCTGAGTCCACGCGGCGCCGGCCGGGACCGAGTTCGCCCCCGGGCGGGCCCTGTTCCGTCACGCGTGATCCACCCGCTCCGGCGGGGCAACGGGATCACGCGCGTTCACCCAGCCCAGCAGGGTCACGGAGACGACCGCGGCGCACGCGCACCAGGTGGAGACGAACTCCAGCTCCCACAGCGACCAGCAGATCACCGCGCCCGCCCCGGTCAGGACGCCCAGCAGCACCAGCCCGCGGTCGCCGGAGACCAGCAGCGCGCCGACGGTGGCGACGAGGTAGCCCGCGATGAGCAGTCCGGGCCCGGGCAGGTCGACGACATACCCCATGGTGTGGCCGCGGATCTCCGCCCGGACGGGACGGACGGCCAGGGAGTGCGCGAGCGCGGCCGCGGTCGCGACGCCCGCGGCGAGCGGGATCAGCAGCCGCCGCCGGGCGTGGCGCGGCGCCGCGCACAGGACGCCCGCCGGCACCCACACCGCCAGCAGCGGGAGGGCGATCACGGCCCAGGCCACGGTGGCGGGCCCCGTGCCGCCACCGGCGTCCCAGACCCGGGCCTCGACGATCTGGTGGGCGCCGAGCAGCAACGGCAGCGCGGCCAGCGGGAGGTCGGTCCTGCGCCGGGCCCGGACCACACAGGCGACGCCGATCGCGGCCACCGCGGTACCGGCCGCCAGATCGGCCGTCGCACTCCAGCACATCGAACCCCCTGAATCCCGCCGGCACCGTTTCCGTCGACCCGCGTCAACGCTACGACGCCCCGGCCCGGCTCCTCTTCCGGCCGACCGTCAGGACGCCTCCCGGGCACGGCACTTCATGAAGTTTCAACAAAGGTATCCCTACGGTCCGGTTCGCCCCTGTGCCACGGCCGCGAAGAGTGATTGGGTGGGCCAGGCCATGCCGTCCAACACGCAGGAGAGCTCCGCAACCATGAGCACCCCGTACACCTTCGAATACAAGGTCGTCACGTTCCGTGAGTCGCTGATCGGCGACGCCCTGGACAGCGACAAGCTGGAAAAGGTCCTGAACAAGCATGCCGAGGACGGGTGGGCGCTCAAGGCGATCACGGCCGCGGACGTCAAGGGCCGCATAGGCCCCGGCGCCGTGGAGGGCCTGCTGCTCACCCTGGAGCGGCCGCGCGGCTGACCCTCGCGTGGTGCGCGCGGCGCCGAAGCGGGAGATGCTGTGGGTGATGGGACAGCGGATCCGCAGGTGCCACTGACGCCGTCGGAGGCCTTCCGGCACGGAGGGCCTCTCACGGCTGAACTCACGTCGGGGAACCCCATGAGGGCCCCGCACCCCGCGAGACCGCTGTCGGCCGATCGCGTCAGGACGGGCGGCGATGAAGAGCGACGGAACTCTCGACACCGGTATCGTCACCAGCAAGGCGGTCTTCGGCGCGCCGTGCTGGGTCAGTCTCACCAGTCGCGACCTGAGGGCCGCCCAGAACTTCTACAGCGCGGTCCTGGGCTGGAGGTGGGCCCCGGGCACCAGGCTGGGCGAGCAGTACCGCATCGCCAGTGTCGCCGGGGTTCCCGTCGCGGGGATCTCCGAGATCGGCGCCGTGGCGACCACCGCGGTCGCCTGGACCGCGTTCTTCGCCGTGGCCTCCGCCGACGAGACCGTCGCGCGCAGCCAGGAGCGCGGCGGCACGACCGCGGTGGGCCCCATCTCGCTGCCCCCGGGCAGGGCCGCGCTGCTGGCCGACCGTGACGGCGCGGTCTTCGGGATCTGGGAGGGCGACCTGGTGTCCGGCTGGGAACGCTGGCGCAACGCGGCCCCCTCCTTCATCCGCCTGCACACCCGTGACGCCTTCGACGCCGCGATCTTCTACGGCGAGGTGCTGGGCTGGGCCTCCTCCGTCCCGGGCTGCTGCGAGGTCGACTACGAGGAGAACGAGGTCGTCCTGCGCAGCTTCGGTGACGTGGTGGCCCGGATCCACTCCGGCGCGCTCGGTGCCGCCCCCGACCCGAGCCTGCGGCCGCACTGGCAGATCCACTTCGCGGTCGACGACGTGGAGGCCTGTGTCCGCGCGGCGCGCGCCCATGGCGGTGCCGCGCACCAGCAGGGCATCGGCTCGGTGGAGGCGCTGATCATCGACCCCGACGGGGCCCGTTTCTCGGTGACCTCCCGGACCGCCGGATGACGCCCCGGACGACGCGCTCGCGACCGCTCCACGGCGGACGCGACCGTCCCCCGGCCAACCCGTCCGACCCACGACGCGACGGATTACTCCGTTCGGGCTCCAATAGAGGATGACGGGATACCACCGGTACGACAGGCGCCGCCGACCCCCTCGGTCGTGCGGCGACCCGATGGAGGTCCGCGATGCCCACTGCTCTCCGGCTCCTGCACGCGCTCTCCCCCGAACACCGCGATCGGCTGATGAGCGTGGCCCGCGAGGTGTCCTTCCCCGCGGACGGGCCGATCTTCGAGGAAGGGGGCACAGCCGACCGCTTCTGGGTGGTCCGCTCCGGAACGGTCTCGCTGTACCAGCGCGTCATCGCCGACCGGCGGATCACCGTCGCCCAGCTCGGACCCGGCGACCTGCTCGGCTGGTCGTGGCTGTTCCGCCCGCACACCTGGGATTTCGGTGCCGAGGCCTTCAGCCCGGTGCGCGCCTACGAGTTCGACGCCTCCGAGGTACGCACGCTGTGCGACCAGGATCCGACGCTGGAGCTGTCGCTGACGCGGACGATCGGCGCGATCCTGGCCCACCGTCTCGAAACGACCCGGACGGCGCTCATCGAGCACTACGCGCGCCGTGGGGCCGGTGGCTGAGCACACACGGCGAGGTCATGGGGTCCTGCCCATTGTCAGACCCGGCTGCCACAGTGATCTCTTATGAACGACATCCCCGTTTCCGCGGACACCTCGGACTCCTTCGCGCTCCTGCCCGGAGCGGTCCACTCGCCCGTGATCCTGCACGTGCCGCACTCCTCCCGGGAGATCCCCGCGCCGGTCCGTGCCGGCATCCTCCTGGACGACACGGCGCTGGACGGCGAGTTGGACCACATCACCGACGCGCACACCGCCGAACTGGCCTCGGCCGCGGCCGAGGCGGCCGGGATGAGGCCGTGGCGGTTCGTCAACCGGCTGTCCCGGCTGGTCGTGGATCCCGAGCGTTTCCCGGACGAACGGGAGGAGATGCTCACGGTCGGGATGGGCGCGGTCTACACACGGACGACGCACCGGGCGCCGCTGCGGCCCGCGGACGTCGATCCGCGACCGCTGGTCGACCGCTACTTCCACTCCTACGCGCGGGCGATGACGGCCGCGGTGACCGACCGGCTGACCGCCACCGGGCGGGCCGTGATCATCGACGTGCACTCGTATCCGACGGCCCGGCTGCCCTACGAACTGCACGGTGACGGACCCCGGCCGGCGGTGTGCCTCGGGACGGACTCCTTCCACACACCGCCGGAACTGGTCGCGCTCGCGGAGAAGGCGTTCGCCGGGCTCGGCGGTGTCGGGATCGACAGTCCGTTCTCCGGCGCGTACGTCCCCCTGCGGTACTACGAACGCGAGCCGGGGGTCACGGCGCTGATGGTGGAGATCCGGCGGGACACCTACATGAAGGAGCCGGGAGGCCCGGTGAGCGCGGGATTCGCGCGCCTCGCCGCGGCCCTGACCGCGCTCGTGGACGCGGTGGACGAGTGGACCCGCAGCGTCGACACCCCGGGCAGGTAGCCACGAGGTACCGGGCGCCCCAGGGTCGCGTCAAGCAAACGCTCAGACACCGACCGACGAACGGGGCCTGGGCGGGGAGACCACCGAGGTGTTCCTGCCGGGCGGCGCCAGGCGCGTCTTCCGCCTTTCCGATCATTCGTGGATGCTGGGGCCGGAACAGCGTTCGACCGTGAGGTGAGGGCAGCCCGGCCATGGCTTTTCAGATCAGCGCGACCAACCCGGAGCATCCCGCGCTCCTGCTCGAACTGCCGTGGCAGCTCCCCCTGGAGGAGTGGCCCGAGCACGTTCTCGTGCCGCTGCCGCGCGGCATCTCCCGGCACGTCGTGCGCTACGCGCGCGCCGGCGACGAGGTGGTGGCCGTCAAGGAACTCGCCGAACGGCCCGCGGTGCGCGAGTACGAACTGCTGCTCGGCCTGGACCGGCTCGGGATACCCGCGGTCGACCCGCTCGCCGTGGTCACCGGCCGCACGGACGCGGCCGGAGAGCCCCTGGAGCCGGTGCTGATCACCCGGCATCTGGGCGGATCGCTGCCCTACCGGTCGATGTTCGAGACGACCATGCGCCCCGCCACCATGCACCGGCTGATGGACGCGCTGGCCGTCCTGCTGGTGCGGCTGCACCTGGCCGGCTTCGCCTGGGGCGACTGCTCGCTGTCCAACACGCTGTTCCGGCGCGACGCGGGAGCCTACGCCGCGTATCTGGTGGACGCGGAGACCGGCGACCTCCATCCGCAGCTCAGCACCGGCCAGCGGGACTACGACCTCGATCTCGCCCGGGTGAACATCAGCGGCGAACTGCTCGACCTGGAGGCGGCCGGCGCCCTGCACCCCTCGGTGGACCCGATCGAGTTCGGCCGGGAGATCTGCGCCCGCTACCAGGGCCTGTGGCAGGAGCTGACCCGCACCTCCGTCTACCCGGCGGGCAAGTACCACTACATCGACCGCCGCATACGGCGCCTGAACGACCTCGGTTTCGACGTCGCCGAGATGCAGATCGCGAGCTCCTCCAACGGCGACACCGTCACCTTCGTGCCCAAGGTCGTCGACGCGGGCCACCACCAGCGCCAGCTCCTGCGGCTGACCGGACTCGACACCGAGGAGAACCAGGCCCGCAGACTCCTGAACGACCTGGAGAGCTGGATGGCCACCCAGGACGACTACGCGCCGGGCTCCGCCGCCCCCGGCACCCGGCCCGGAGGGCATCCGCACCCCGCCCGCCCCGAGGTGCTCGCCCACCGCTGGGTGCGGGACGTGTTCCGGCCGGCGGTCAGGGCCGTGCCCCAGGACCTGCGCGGCTCGATGGACCCGGCCGAGCTGTACCACGAGCTCCTCGAACACCGCTGGTTCCTGTCCGAGCGCGCCCAGCACGACATCGGCCTGGACGCGGCCGTGAAGGACTACGTCACGAACATCCTGCCGAGGGTCCGTGACCCCCTGCCCGCCCCCGCGGACGACCCGGAGGCGCCCGGCGCGTACCCGGTTCCCGAGCAAAGGTGACCGATCGTACATACGATTGGCTCTGTACCGGCCCCGAGGCGCCCCCGGCGTCCGCCGGCCGGAACGCAACTGACCTGCTCGGGGTGGGAGAGGTATGACCCAGGCCGCCAGTCCGGCGCGGACCGTCATTCTGACCGTCGACGACGACCCCGGGGTCTCGCGAGCCGTCGCCCGTGACCTCCGGCGGCGCTACGGCGAGCGGTACCGGATCGTGCGCGCGGAGTCCGGGGACGCCGCGCTGGAGGCCCTGCGCGAGCTGAAGCTGCGCGGTGACCAGGTGGCGGTGATCCTCGCCGACTACCGGATGCCGCAGATGAACGGCATCGAGTTCCTGGAACAGGCCCTCGACGTGTACCCGGGCGCGCGCCGGGTGCTGCTGACCGCGTACGCGGACACCAACGCGGCCATCGACGCGATCAACGTGATCGACCTCGACCACTACCTGCTCAAGCCCTGGGATCCGCCGGAGGAGAAGCTCTATCCGGTCGTCGACGACCTCCTGGACGCGTGGCGGGTCAGCGACTACCGGCCCGTGGGTGCCTGCAAGGTGGTCGGGCACCGGTGGTCGGCCCGCTCGTCGGGCGTCCGGGAGTTCCTGGCCCGCAACCAGGTGCCCTACCGGTGGTACTCGTCCGACACCCCCGAGGGACAGCGTCTGCTGAGCGCCGCCGGGCAGGACGGTGAGCGGCTGCCGCTCGTGGTCACCCCGGACGGCACCCCGCTCGTCGAGCCCGGGGACCCCGAGATCGCGGCCCACGTGGGCCTGGCCACGACCCCCGCCTCGGAGTTCTACGACCTCGTCGTGATCGGCGGTGGCCCGGCCGGACTCGGGGCCGCCGTGTACGGGGCATCCGAGGGGCTGCGTACCGTGCTCGTGGAACGCTCCGCGACCGGCGGCCAGGCGGGCCAGAGTTCACGCATCGAGAACTATCTAGGCTTCCCCGACGGCGTCTCCGGCGGACAGCTCACCGACCGGGCGCGGCGGCAGGCGGCCAAGTTCGGCGCCGAGATCCTCACCGCGCGGGAGGTGACCGGGCTGGAGGTCACCGGGGCCTCGCGCACCATCCGCTTCTCCGACGGCTCCGCGATCTCCGCGCACGCGGTGATCCTCGCGACCGGTGTGTCCTACCGGCAGCTCCAGGCGCCCGGTCTGGCCGAGCTGACGGGCTGCGGCGTCTTCTACGGCTCGGCGCTGACCGAGGCCGCCGCCTGCCAGGGCCACGACGTGTACATCGTGGGCGGCGCGAACTCGGCCGGCCAGGCGGCGATGTATCTGGCCCGGGGCGCCAAGTCCGTCACCATCCTGGTGCGCGGCTCCTCGCTGTCCAACTCGATGTCGCACTACCTGATCGAGCAGATCTCGGACGCGCCGAACATCTCGGTGCGCACCGGCACGGTCGTGGAGTCCGCGCACGGCGACGGTCATCTGGAGCAGCTGACCCTTCGCGACGTGGAGAGCGGCCACACCGAACTCGTCGACGCGCAGTGGATGTTCGTGTTCATCGGCGCGGCCCCGCTCACCGACTGGCTGGAGGGCACGGTCCTGCGGGACGCCCGCGGATTCATCGTGGCGGGCCCGGACATGACACCCGATGGGCAGCCGCCCCGCGGCTGGGAGCTCGACCGGCCTCCGTACCACCTGGAAACCAATGTGCCCGGCGTGTTCGTGGCCGGGGACGCGCGCGCCGAGTCGGCGAAGCGGGTCGCGTCCGCGGTCGGAGAGGGAGCCATGGCCGTCATGCTCGTCCACCGTTATCTGGAGCAGTCGTGAGCGGGCGGCCGGTGCCGTGCGACGCGGCGGAACTGGGCACGCTGTTCCTGTTCGAGAAGCTCGACTCCGAGCAACTCGACCGGCTGTGCCGGGAGGGCCGGACGGAGCAGTTCGACCCCGGTCCCGTGTACACCGAGGGTGATCCCGCCACCTGCTTCTACGTGCTCCTGGAGGGCACGGTCGTGATGTCGCGCCGGGTCGGCGCGGACGACGTGGAGATCAGCCGCACGTCGAAGCGCGGGGTGTACGCGGGGGCCATGCAGGCCTATCTCAGCGACCCGGGCGACGCTCAGTACAAGGGGTCCATGCGGGTCACCGAGACGTCCCGGTTCTTCGTGCTGCCCGCGGCGACGTTCGCCGCCATCCTGCGGGACTGGTTCCCGATGGCCGTCCATCTGCTGGAGGGCATGTTCTTCGGCAGCCAGAACGCCCAGCGCACCGTCGGGCAGCGTGAGCGGCTGCTGGCCCTCGGCTCGCTGTCGGCCGGGCTCACGCACGAGCTCAACAACCCGGCCGCGGCGGCCGTACGGGCCACCTCGGCGCTGCGTGACCGGGTGGCCCACATGCGGCAGAAGCTGGGGATGATCGCCTCGGGGCCGTACGCGCGCGACGCTCTGGAGACGCTGGTCGAGATCCAGGAGCGGACCGCCGAACAGGTCGCCAAGGCCACCCCGCTGAGCCCGCTGGAGGCCTCCGACCGGGAGGACGCGCTCGCCGACTGGCTCGACGACCACGACATCGCGGGCGGCTGGCAGCTCGCACCGACGTTCGTGCAGGCGGGTCTCGACACCGACTGGCTGGACCAGGTCGCGGCCGCCGTGGACGGGCCGACTCTCGAAGGCGCCGTCCGGTGGCTGAACTACACGGTCGAGACCGAGCTGCTGATGAACGAGATCGAGGACTCCACCACCCGTATCTCGCATCTCGTGGACGCGGCCAAGCAGTACTCGCAGATGGACCGCGCGCCCTACCAGGTCGCCGACGTGCACGATCTGCTCGACAGCACCCTGATGATGCTGGCCGGCAAGATGGGCTCCGGCATCAAGGTCGTCAAGGAGTACGACCGGACGCTGCCCCGGATCCCCGCCTATCCGGGTGAGCTGAACCAGGTGTGGACGAACCTCATCGACAACGCCGCCTCCGCGATGGCCGGCGAGGGGACGCTGACGGTGCACACCGCTCTCGACGGCGACCATGTGCTCGTCGAGTTCCGTGACACGGGCCCCGGAGTGCCCGAGGAGATCCGTGACCGGATCTTCGACCCGTTCTTCACCACCAAGCCGGTGGGCGAGGGGACCGGGCTCGGTCTGGACATCTCCTGGCGGATCGTCGTCAACAAGCACCACGGCAGTCTGCTGGTGCAGTCCGTGCCCGGGGACACCCGCTTCCAGGTACGCCTGCCCCTGACCGCCGCGGAAACCGCCGCGGAATCCTCCGAGGAGCCGTCATGACCACGCCGAACGGAATCGACCCCTCCGTACCGCCGAGCGGCACCGGCTGCACCGAGTGCGACGCCGCGGGGGGATGGTGGCTCCATCTGCGGCGCTGCGCCCAGTGCGGTCACGTCGGCTGCTGCGACGACTCCCCGGCCAAGCACGCCACGGCGCACGCGCGCGACACCGGGCATCCGGTCATCCAGAGCTTCGAACCGGGCGAGAACTGGTTCTGGGACTACGACACCTCGGAGCTCTACGAGTCCGGTCCCGAGCTCGCTCCCCCGGTGAGCCACCCGCTCGACCAGCCCACGCCCGGCCCCGCCGGGCGGGTTCCGGACAACTGGGCCGAGACCCTGCGCTGAGCGGCTGAGCCCGGGGCCGCAGTCCCTGGCCCGGGGTTCAGAGGACCTTGTTGCCGTACATCTCGCCGAGCGGATCGGCGAGGAGTTCGATCCGGGCGCCGTCGGGGTCGCGGAAGTAGATCGAGGTACCGCTCTCCTCCATGTACTCCACCCCGGCGGCGTCGAGCCGGTCGCGCAGTTCGCGCCAGGTGGCGGGGTCGACCGAGATGGCGAGGTGGTGCAGTCCGCCGAGCACCTCCGCGTAGGGGCCGAGGTCGAGGCCGGGGAAGTCGAAGAAGGCGAGCAGGTTGCCGTTGCCGAGATCGAAGAAGAAGTGGGTCGAGCCCTTGTAGTCCCGGTTCTCGATCATCTCGGTGAGCGGGAACCCCAGGACGCCCTGGTAGAACCGTACGGTCCGCTCCACGTCCGCGGAGAGCAGCGCGACATGGTGCACGCCGCGGGCCGTGCTCCGCGCCCTGTCCGGCATCAGATGGGCGTCCCTGATCCGCTGACGCTCCGCTTCGATCGGGTCCGTCGCGCCCATCGAAAGCTCCTCACCGAGAGAACCGGTACCGCACTCAGTACCGAATACAACCACTTCTCCGCCCAAAGGCGACCGGTGTCCGCCCGTGTCCGTCCGCCGGGATGCGCGGCGCGGCCGGAAGGACGATCCTGGATATATGTCCGGACGGGCTCCTTTGGTTGTGCATCCGGCCCTGGATACCAGTGGCCGGGAGGTGACCGCGCGGGGCGAGAACCTCGGCGTGGCGTTCTCGGACGAGGATCTCATGGAGTTCCTCGGCCGGGCGGGACTGCCGGACGCGGAGGATCTGCTGGACGATCCCGCGTGGGTGAAGTGGCGCGGAGGCCAGGCGCACTTCTACGGGACCGGATAGGGCTCCCGATTCCGCGGGTGGCGGGTCTACTCGCCGGCCGGCGGTGCCAGGACGGCGAGTGTTCCGTTGGCCTGGCGCAACGCCAGTTCCAGGGAGAGTGCGGGGTGCAGGGCGCCCGTGCCGTCCGGTGGCACGATCCACTCCAGCGGTCCCGCCGAACGGTACGGCGGCGGTACGGCGACCCACGATCCCCTGCCGAGGTGGCGGAGGCCCGACCCCTCCCACCGGCTCGCGGGGTCCGGCGGCAGGAAGAAGCCCACCCGCTGCGCCGCGCAGTCGACCAGCGTGGGTCCAGGCACCTGGACCGGGTCGGTCCACAGGATGTCGAGGGCGAGCAGGCCGAGCTGCTCGGGAACGCTCAGCACGTCCCAGTAGCGCCCGGCCTCCAGGAGCACACCACCGCTCCCCTGGTCCCACTGGCGTTTGCACGCCCTCGGATTCGTGGCGGCCGCCGCCAGCCACTCCACGCTCCGCGTCCACATCAGGTTCGTCATGCGTCACCCCGGAGTCGGCTCCGGTTCCCTCCGCTCGGCCGGCCGCGGGAGGCGCGGGCGCAAGGGCCCGCGTCCGCCCGTCAGGACCTCGGCATATGCATGGTGGTGGATATTTCTACGTGGCGGAAGGGGTGGCGAGGTGTGGCGTTTTCCGGGGTCCGGTCGACGGCTGCCGCGACGGTGCCCGGAGGGACTCCAGGGAGCGGATGTGGAGCGGGGTCGTGTGCCAGCGGGCGGTGAAGGTGCGATCGGCGAGGACGCACTCCACGGTCAGCCGGTGCGGGGTCTCCAGGAAGAGCACGTCGACGCGCAGGGTGCCCGGCGCGGTCCAGCCGCCGCTCACCGCCATCGGCGTCGGGCCGGGATCGACGCTCCAGCCGGTTCCGTCGAGCCGTAGTTCGAGTCGCCGGTCCCCCTCGGCCAGGGTGACGCGGGTGCCCCGGCCGTCCTCGGTGACCGCCACGCCCGTCAGGGTCCGCTGGGCCTCACAGACGCCGCCGGCGGGGACGAACCCCGCCCGCGACCAGACGCCCCGGGGCTCGGTGGGCACGGCCGCGGCCTCGACCGGCGGCAGGGCGAGCCCGGCGAGCCGTCGGCGCAGCGCCTCGTCACGCTCGCCCGCGACCGGCAGCGGTGCCGTCCCGAACGCGGGCAGCAGATGCCGCCACATCAGGTCCAGCAGTTCCTGCATCCGGTCGGTCGCCGCGGTCGTCGCGATCACGGCGTCGTGTTCGGGCAGCACGACGCAGAACTGTCCGAACGCCCCGTCGCCGCGGTATCCGTGCCGTCCCCGCCAGAACTGGAGTCCGTAGCCCTGCTGCCAGTCCGACCGGGCGCCCTCGGGGGTGCCGTCCGCGGTCGCGACGTGCGCGCGGGTGGCCTCCGCGATCCAGGAGGCCGGCAGGAGCCGCCGCCCTTCCCAGACGCCCTCGTTCAGACAGAGCTGGCCGAGCCGGGCGACGGCGTCGGTCGCGGCGTGCAGTCCGCTGAAGCCGATCTCCCGGCCGGCCCGGTCGCGGGTCCAGTCGGTCTCCCCGATGCCCAGCGGGTCGAACAGGCGGGGCCGCAGATAGTCGGTCAGCGACAGTCCGGTCACGCGCTGGAGGATCGTGGCGAGCGTGTAGGTGGCGGACTGGTTGTACGCGAAGACGGTGCCGGGGTCGCGGTCCGGCGGGATCAGCAGGAAGCCGCGTACCGTCTCCGTCCGGTCGAGCCTGAGCGCGTCGGCCCAGGTCTCGGCGAGATGGCCGCTGGCCATGGCCGCGACGTGCCGGACGAGCATCGCGCGGCTGCGCGGATCGGTGATGTCGGCCGCGAACTCGGGGAAGTACGAGATCACGGGCCGGTCGAGGTCCAGCAGGCCCTCGGCCACGGCGAATCCGGCGGCCGTGGAGGTGAAACTCTTGCTGAGCGAGTACAGCAGCTGAAGACGTTCCGGCGTGTACGGCGCCCACCAGCCGGAGGCGACGAGGTGCCCGTGCCGCATGATCATCAGGCTGTGGAGTTCGATGTCCGGGGCGGCCTCGACGGCGTCGAGGAACGCGGTGATGCCCGAGGCGTCGACTCCCTGCTCGGCGGGCGGGCTCTGGGGCAGCGGTCGGACACTCATACGGACGGCCTCCGGGTGGCTCGGGCGGCGGGCGACGACGGGACAGACGAGCGAAACGCATTGTGTGCATCTGGCATCTTTCCCGGGCGGCCCGCCGGTGTCCATGTCCCGGCGGCACCGGCACCCTCCTGTTCCAAGCCACGCGGCAACTACCCATATCCAAAGCCGAGTTGACGTTCGCTGTGCACTCCGGAGGGCTGTCCCGACCGTGCGACCGGTCGGTGGAACGGAGGGAAACAGGGGCCTGAACTGTTCGTACGGGCGCGCGACGACCGCGCGTCCGGGTAAAAACACTCATCTCCAGCCGTCTCCCGTTGAACACTCTTCGTCACATCCCCCGTACTTCTGGGCAAGACGAGTGTCCGGTACACGACGAGGGATGACGATGGCCAAGGCGCATGACTCCGCGGGCGAGTTGATCGCCGGGAGATACCGGCTGCTCGACGTCTTCCTGCGCGAGGAGGGCCGGGACCTGTGGCACGGCGAGGACACCGCCTTCGGGCGGCCCGTCGTCCTGACCCGGTCGCGTGCCGCCGGACCCGGCGGCGAGGAGACGCCGGAGCCCGCCGCCGACCGGATCCTGCGGACGGCCAAGCTCCTCGGGCCGGCCTGTCACGGAGGGGTGGCCGCGGTCCTCGACGTGGTGGAGGAGCCGGGCTTCCTGTGGACCGTCACGGAGCGGCCTCCGGGTGCCCCGCTGTCCGAGCTCCTCCTGCACGGTTCCGTCGATCACGTGCGGGCGGCCGCAATCGGGCTCGGCGTCCTCGACGTCCTCACCGCCGCGCACCGCGAGGGAGTCACGCACCGCGAACTCGGCCCGAGCCAGGTGTGGTCCGACGAGCACGGCACGGTCACCGTGACCGGGTTCGGCCTGACGGCGTCCGCCGACGCGCCCCGCGTCACCGCTCCCTCGTACGCCTCCCCCGAACAGGCCCGCGGCGAGGGCGGCGCGCCCGCGGCCGACCTCTGGGCACTGGGCGCGATGATGTACGCGCTGGTCGAGGGGCGGCCCGCCGTGCGGGACCGGGGTGAGGCGGAGGCCACGCTCCGGGCGGTGGACCGGCTGCCGGTCAGGGCCCCGCGCAGTGCGGGCCCGCTCGCTCCCGCCATCCTGGGCCTGCTGCGCTGGGACCCCGTGGAGCGGGTGCCCGAGGCTGTCGTGCGGGAGTCGCTGACGCGCATCCTCCGGCAGAACTTCGAGGAGGTCACGCCGCCCCAGCCGCTGCCCGATCTCCTCGATCCCCCCGGGGACCACCGCGATGGGCGCGCGAAGGCCGGGGACGAGGGGCGTCCGGGGCGCACCCCGGGAGGTCTGCCCGGGGGCCGGCCGGTTCTGCTGGGCGCGGCCCTCGCCGTCACCGTCGCCGGCGCCCTGGTGTTCGCCTCGATGGGCGGACTGCCGGGCGGGGACGACACCTCCGCGTCCGGCCCGGCGGCGTCAGGGGCCGCCACGAGCACTCCGTCCGCGACCGCGACCCCCAGCGGCGCCGGCGCGCCCGCCGGCCGGGGGACGCCCACGGCGTCCGCGAAGCCGTCGCCCTCCCCCTCCCCCTCGGCGACCGCCGGTGCGACCCTGCCGTCCGGCTTCTCCCTCTACCGGGCGCCCCAGGGCTTCGCCGTCGCCCTGCCGTCGGGCTGGAAGCCCGTGGAGACGCAGTCCTCCGACGATCTCGCCTACCGGGTGACGTTCGGGGCGAGCGGCGATCCGCGCACCCTGGCCGTCACCTACAGCACCCGGCTCGGGCCGGACCCGGTCGCCGTGTGGAGCGACCTGGAGCCGTCCCTGCGTGCCGTGTCCACCGGCTACGAACGGGTGGGCGCCATCCGGCCGGTGACCTATCGCGGCATGAAGGGCGCCGACATGGAGTGGTACTCCGTGTCCCAGGGCGTACGGGTGCGCACCCTCGGCCGCGGCTTCCTCATCGGCGGGAACCGGGGCTTCTCGCTGCGCTGGACGACCCCGGCGGACGACTGGGACACCGCCGCCAACCGGCAGGCGCTGAAGGTCTTCTTCGACTCCTTCCGGACCGGGACGCAGTGACGGACCGGTCCTTGGTGACGGTTCGTCACCGAGCGTTCACGTCAGTGTCCTTCGGGCATACGGAGGCCTGGCCTTCGCTGCGCCAGCCACACGGCGACCTCGTCGGCGATGGGCTGTCCGGTCTCCAGCTCGATGAAGCCGAACTGGCCTCCCTGGTTGCACTCCAGGAACCACCAGATGCCGTCGGCGTCCTCGGCGAAGTCGAAGGCGGCGTAGGCGAGTCCGGTGAAGGCGAGGTAGTCGTGGACCGCACGGGCGATGCGGTGGGGCACCGGGGTGGGTTCCCAGCCGTTGTCCGCCTCGCCGAACCGGCCGTCGACCTGGCCGGGCTCGGCGGCCTTGCGGGCGGCGAACAGCCGGGTGCCGATGCCGGTGAGCCGGATGTCGGCGCGTCGGGGAATGTAGCGCTGGAGCAGGGCGGGACCGGCCGCCACGCCGGAGAAGTCCGTGCCGGGTCCGACGAGCGTGGTGGGCAGGGCCGCCGGAGGCTCACCCGGCGGCGGACCCGAGGCTGATTTCACCACGACGTCCCCGTGCTCCTCGACGAACTGCTGCGCCACCCGGGGAGCGGTCGTGATGACGGTGGGGGGCACGGCGAATCCGCTGCTGTGCGCGACCCTGAGCTGCCAGGGCTTGTGCCGGGCCTGTTCGGCACGGCGCGGGTGGTTCATCCAGCGGGTCGAGGCGGAGTAGAGCATGCCGAACAGGGCCTGCCTGGTCTCGGCGGTGAGCCACGCGGAGGGTTCCGCGGCGTGGGCCGCGGGCTCGCCCGGCCTGCGCACCCACACGGAACGCAGGCCTCCCATGCTGAGCACATGGCCGTTGACCGACAGATAGCCGTCGAAGTCACCATGGGCGTAGTCGGCTGACAGCACCGCTTTGCCGGGCACGTCGGCCGGGTCGAGGCGCACCATGGGCACGCCCCGCTCATGCAGTCTGGCCACCACCATGTCGGCGGTGACGTCCTGTTCGGCCGTGAGTATGAGAACCGTCATGCGCGCGGCATCCGTCAGTCGTCGAAGTGCGTCTGAGAACCGGCCGTCGAGGTCGTGGTCCCGGTCGCCATCAGCAGCGCGCGGTCACTGACGGCCGGACGGCCGTCGGGCAGCACGTTCAGTTGCAGGGACACGTCGAAGTGGTACGGGGGTACTGCGGCCGACTGCCCTGAGGGCCGGGCGTAGTTGAGAGTGAACGGTCGCACGAAAAATCCTCCCGCGGTCGCGCGATGGCCAATACACACCCGTACGTGACACGGCCGTAAGGAATTCATCACTTTCTGCCACATCGGGGTGAAGGTCATCACATCGCGTCGTTTCTGGCTTGCACATTTCGGATTTACTGGAGTGTCCACTGTGGTCGCGGCCTCCGCGTGTCTCCTTGATTCCACGCAGACCTTAGGCCATAGCTTCATCCTCCGTGACATCAACGCCCCACCACCCCAGGAGAGTTCCCGGTGACCGCAGCCATCACCTCGTCCGAAGACGACGCCACGCAGACCCGGGTTCCCGGCCTCATCGAGCGCGATGCGCACGACTTCGGCGCCTACGCGCGAAACGGCGGCTGGGCCTTCGCGCTGAAGGTGGCACGCAGCGTCCGTCCGGGCGGTCAGTCCGCCGAGGACACGCCGAAGGTGTCCGCGAAGGAGTTCGCGGACCTGGCCGGCTGCTCACCCGAGCGGGTGATGCGCTACTACAAGGCCTGGGACAGGGCCGCCGACGACGGCCTGGTCCCCCAGTTCGAGGCCCTGTCGCCCGGCGCGGACGTCGAACTGCCGGACGGGGACGCCTGGTCGGCCTACTACGCCGCCCGCTCCAGTGCCGCCTCGGAGCGCGGCGCCGCCATCACCGAGGCCGCCGAGGCCGAGGGCATCCGTCCCACCAAGGCCCTGGAGGTGGCCGAGAACCCGACCGCGCTGCGGGCCGCGATCCTCGCCGACCCCTCCACGGCGAAGGCGGCACGGGCCGCGCTCCTCGACCGGGTGAAGGAAGACCCCGCGCTCCAGACCGAGTTGGCCCGTGACATCGCCCGCACGGACGAGCTGAAGAAGGCGGTGGCCACCGAGAACAGGGCGGCCGACCGCATCGGCTATGTGCGCCAGATCGCGGAGAAGGGCCAGATCAGGACGCCGGCCGGACAGACGCTGGACGCTCCGGCGGAGCTGCGCTCCGAGGCCGAACGGCACCTGTCCCTCCTCGACGAGCTCGACGAGGGCGAGGACGCGGGCGAGTGGGCCACCGAGGCGTACGACACGATGAAGAGCCTCGTCGTCGAGACGGTGGAGGCAGACCCCGAACTGCGCGTCCAGGAACGCCGCACGAAGTTCTACAGCAGCCTCCAGAAGGCCACGAAGGTGTTCGAGGAACTGACCTTCGACGACGCCGACGACATCTACGAGGACGACATGGTGCAGCGTCTGGAGGAACTCCAGCAGGCGATCGGTACGGCCATCGCGGCACTGCGCGGGGCGGCCGGGCGGGATTGAGCGGGCCAAGTGGCCGTGCGGGAACGGGCGTTCGCGCACGGCCACGCTGTCACCGCGGAAGGACACGGGGTACGGCGATCGTCCTGACGGGCTGTCATGTCGACGTATCCCTGCGTCAGTCGGCTTCACCCCGGTGGTGGTCCATCAGGTCGACCGGGCTCCGCTGCGCGTCCGGTCCGAAGCAGACGGCGTGATCCGCACGTCACGGACATGTTCGTCATGCACATGAGCACGGGTGAGTACCCGTACTCATGCCACCCTGCCCGCCGCTCCACCACCATGGGGCCACCTGGACGAAGGAGCCCGCCATGCCCGGATCAGCCCTCGCGCCGCCCGCCCCGCACCCCGCCCGCCCCGAGCACGCCCCGCGCAAGGCGCTGCCGGCCGCGCTGCTGGCGGTGGTCGTGACGGGCATGGCGCTCTCCGCGTGGCATGCGCGCGACCCGATGACCTGGCTGCTGGAGACCGTGTGGGTGCTCGTGGGGCTGCCGCTGGTGATCCTCGGCAGGCGGCGGTTCCCCCTGACGAGCCTGCTGTACTGCCTCCTCGCGGCGCACGCGCTGGTGCTCGCGGTGGGCGGCCATTACACCTACGCCCAGGTGCCGTTGGGCGACTGGGTGCGCGACACGTTCGGGCTCGCCCGCAATCCGTACGACCGGTTCGGACACCTCATGCAGGGCTTCGTGCCGGCCGTCCTGGTGCGGGAGCTGCTCAGCAGGACGTCACCGCTGCGCGGCAGCAGGTGGCTGGCGCCCCTGACCGTGTGCGCGTGTCTCGCCTTCAGCGCCCTCTTCGAGATGTTCGAGTGGGCGGCCGCGGTGATCGGCGGGCACGGCGCGGACGCCTTCCTGGCGACCCAGGGTGATGTGTGGGACACCCAGTGGGACATGTTCTGCGCCCTGATCGGCGCGACCGTCTCGGTGCTGGTGCTCAGCCGGGTGCACGACCGCCAGCTCGACGCGCTCGCGGCGGCGCGGCCCTCCCTGGGCTGAGCGGGCCCCGGGCCCACGGAACGGATGCGGGACCCCGGTGGCGCGGGACCGTGCGGGACCCGGTGGCGCGGGACCGTGCGGGACCCGGTGGCGCGGGACCGTGCGGGACCCGGTGGCGCGGGACCGTGCGGGACCCGGTGGCGCGGTGCTTCGAGCGAGCTGGTGCGGCACCGGGTCCCCCGTCGGTGTCACCAGCGGCTCTCCACCTGCTCCTTGATCCGCCGCTCGTACAGCTCGTCGACGGCGTCCAGCGTCGCCCGGGACAGCTCCGGCAGCCTCGCGGCCTCCGCGTTGGCGCGGGCCTGTTCGGGTGACCGGGCTCCAGGAATGACGGTGGTCACGCCCGGCTGCGCGACGATCCACCGCAGGGCCAGCTGGGCCGGTGTGTACCCCTCGGGGGCGAGGGCGGAGAACTCGGCCGCCGCCTCCACGCCCGTCGCGAAGTCGACCCCGGAGAAGGTCTCGCCCTGGTCGAAGGCCTCACCGTGGCGGTTGTACGTCCGGTGGTCGTCGGCGGCGAAGACGGTGTCCTTCGTGTACTTGCCGGAAAGCAGCCCGGAGGCCAGCGGGACCCGCGCGATGATGCCGACGCCCGCCTCCCGGGCCGCCGGCAGAACCTGGCGCAGGGGCTTCATACGGAAGGCGTTGAGGATGATCTGGACGCTCGCCACGTTCGGGCGGGCGATGGCGGCCAGCGCCTCCTCGCACGTCTCGACGCTCACGCCGTACGCCGCGATCCGCTCCTCCTCGACCATCGTGTCGAGGGCGTCGTACACCGCGTCCGAGGAGTACACGGGCGTCGGCGGGCAGTGGAGCTGCACCAGGTCCAGGCGGTCGACCCCGAGGTTGCGGCGGGAACGGTCGTTCCAGGCACGGAAGTTGTCGAGGACGTAGTTCTCCGGGATCTGGTCGACCCGGCGGCCCATCTTGGTGGCGACCATGACGTGCAGATCCGGCCGTCCGCGCAGGAAGCCGGCGATGGTCTCCTCGCTCCGCCCGTCGCCGTACACATCGGCGGTGTCGAAGAAGGTCACCCCCGACTCCGCCGCCGTCTCCAGCACCGCGGAGGCGTCCTTCTCACTCACCTCGCCCCAGTCGGCCCCCAGTTGCCAGGTGCCGAGACCGATGACGGAAGCATGCTGGCCAGACCTGTCGAATGCGCGCTCGTCCATGGCGCCAGTCTGTCACCTCCCCCGGACCGGACCGGAGGTCCCCGCTCCGCGCGTCCCCGTACGGCGGCAGGGCCGTTCTCCGCGGGCGCATCGCGCCTCGCGCCCCCTTCTTCCCTGGCGAACAAGCACACCTGACCGGTATGTCGGATAGTGAAGATGCCTGGATCCTCGAGATTGGATCACCATGGACCGCTATCCGCCCATCGCCGACCACGGCCTGGTGGGGGATCTCCAGTGCTGCGCCCTGGTCTCCGCCAAGGGCGTCGTGGACTGGTTCGCCGCCCCGCGCTTCGACTCCCCCAGCGTCTTCGCCGCGCTGCTCGACCACGACCGCGGCGGCTACTTCCGGCTGGCGCCCTCCCGCGCGGAAGGCACCTGGAAGCAGCTCTACTACCCGGACACGGCGGTACTCGTGACCCGGTTCATGTCACCCGACGGGGTGGGCGAGGTGCTCGACTGGATGCCGCCCGACCGCTCCGGGACCGCTTCCGCCCGGCACCGCCTCTTCCGCACCGTGCGGACGGTGCGGGGAACGATGGAGTTCGCCCTGGAGTGCCGTCCGCGCTTCGACTACGGGCGGGCCGGCCACGAACTCACCGTCGGTCCCGGCGGCGCCGCCTTCCGCGGCCCGGGAATCAGCGCGTTCCTCCAGAGCACCTTCCCCCTGGAGCGGGACGGTCAGGACGTGCGCAGCACGGTCACCCTGAAGGCCGGCGAGACGGCGGCGGCCGTGTTCACCGTGGACGGTCCCGACGCCACGGCACCACCGCCGCCCACGGTGCCAAAGACCGAGGAGAACCTGGCGCGGACCCTCGATTTCTGGCAGAACTGGGTACGGAACTCCCGGTACCGGGGCCGCTGGCCCGACATGGTGCACCGCTCGGCCATCACGCTCAAGCTCCTCACCTACGCGCCCACCGGCGCCCCGGTCGCGGCGGCCACCATGGGACTGCCGGAACAGATCGGCGGCGAACGCAACTGGGACTACCGCTACACCTGGGTACGGGACGGATCCCTGTCGCTGCGCGCCCTGATCGACCTCGGGTTCACCGAGGAGGCGACGGCGTTCACCCACTGGCTGCGCGAACGGCTGGTGGAACGCCTGGACCAGGAAGGCGAGGCCCTCCAGATCATGTACCGGGTGGACGGCACGCCCCTGCTCGGCGAGGAGATCCTGGAGCACTTCGAGGGCTACCGCGGCTCCTTCCCCGTACGGGTCGGCAACGCCGCCGCCGACCAGCTCCAGCTCGACATCTACGGCGAGGCCCTCTACGGCATCTCGGAGGGGCGGGAGCTCGTCGTCCAGGCCGACTACGCGGGATGGAAGGCCGTCTCCCGCGCCCTGGACTGGCTCGCCGACAACTGGGACCGCCCCGACGAGGGCATCTGGGAGACCCGCGGCGGGCGCAAGGACTTCACGTACAGCCGCGTGATGTGCTGGGCCGCGTTCAACCGCGGTCTGCGGCTGGCCCGCGACTGGAGCCGGCCGGCGGACACCGCGCGGTGGACCCGGGCGCGGGACACCGTCCTGGAGCAGGTGATGGAGCGCGGCTGGAACGAGCGGGAGAAGGCGTACGTCCAGTCCTACGACGGCGACGTCCTGGACGCCTCGCTCCTGCTCATCCCCCGGGTCGGCTTCCTGGGCCCGAAGGACCCGACCTGGCTGTCGACGCTCGACGCGATGGGCCGGACGCTGGTCTCCGACAGCCTCGTCCACCGCTACGACCCCGCCGCCTCCCCGGACGGCCTGCGCGGCTCGGAGGGCACCTTCAGTCTGTGCACCTTCCTGTACGTCGACGCGCTGGCCCGCGCCGGCAGGCTCGCCGAGGCGCGCTACACGTTCGAGAAGATGCATACGTACGCCAACCACGTCGGTCTCTTCGCGGAGGAGGTGGGCCCCAGCGGCGAACAACTGGGCAACTTCCCCCAGGCGTTCACCCATCTGTCTCTGATCATGGCCGCCACCACGCTCGACGAGGCACTCGACCGGCAACGCGGCTGAACGAGAGGCCGGCCGGCCCGCTACACCCGCGCCCCGTGCACATGCTTCGGCTCGGCCAGCAGGCCGTAGATGACCAGCAAGGACACGAGCATCGTGAACAGCGACCACCACGGGTAGACCGGCAGGAAGATCATCTGCGCGACCAGACCGAACACGGCCAGGCAGATGCCCGCCAGCCGCGCTCCCCTGGATCCCACGAGCACACCGAGACTCAGCACGGCCATGACGATGCCGACGGCGACGAAGATCCAGCCCCAGGCCGTGTAGTTGAGGATCAGCAACCGGTTGCCCCCGGAGTACACCTTCGAGTAGTAGCCGTGGTTGAAGATCGCCACGAAGCCGGTGAGCAGGTTGAACAGGGCGCTGACCATCAGCAGGATTCCGGCGAAGGCCACCCAGTGCGAACGCTCCATCGGCGGTACGAGGTCGTCTGGCTCAGAAGCTTGTCGCTGCATGGGAACCATGAGATCCATCCGCGGGACGGACCGCAATCCGCACTGGACCGTTGGTGTCGCGGGGGCCGGGGCGGGTCCCCGAACCGACGCGCCCTCCCGTGCCGTGCGCCCTCAGTCCACCCGCACCGGGCCCCGCGTCCGGGCCGGACCGAGCAGGATCGCGGTGTCCTGGACCTCCGGCAGCGGGGTACGGGCGTCGGTGACCGGAACCAGCCGGCCGTCGGGGCGTACGAGGAACAGCAGCGCGTGTCCGTCCGGGATGCCGTTCCCGGCCGGAAGGGAGACGATCCGGGCGCCGTCCCCGTAGCGGCGGGCCAGTTCCGGTCTGCTCAGACCGGCCCCGAACAAGGTCTCACCGGTCGTGTAGGGGGCCACCACCCCATGGCTCCGGCCGGGCGGCCCCAGCCGGTGGACGAACCCGTCGACGGAGCCGCGCAGGGTCTCCGAGGCCAGCGCGTTGAAGTCGTCCTCCTCGGTGAGCAGAAGAACGCCGGTGATGCCTTCGAGCTCGGCTCCCTCGCCGGTGGCCGCGGCCAGCAGCTCGCCCGGCGCGAGGCGCAGTCCGGCGCCCCGGATCAGGTCGCGCTGCTCCTCCCGTCCGGCCCACATCAGCACGTCCAGTCCGGCGGAGCTCAGTGCGCGGCCCAGGTCGATCGCCCAGGGGTCGCCGCCCACGAGCAGGGGGCGGGCCCGGGCCGGGCGCAGCACGCCGAGGCGCCGGGCGACGGGGTGCGCGCTCAGCGCGTACAGCGTCACCGTGGCGACGATCACCAGGAAGGTGGCGGGCAGGATCTTCTGGGCGCCGCCGACGTGGTCGGCCACGAGAGCGGCGGAGAAGGTCGAGGCGGTGGACGCGGCGACGATTCCGCGCGGTGCCATCCAGCCGATGAACGCTCGCTCACCGCGCGGCAGGTCCGTTCGCGCCGTCGACAGCCACGCGACCAGGGGTCTGGCCACCAGGACCAGAGCGGCGACGAGAGCGAGCGTGGGCAGGACGATGTGCCGCAGGGACGCCGGGGTGACCGTGGCCGAGATCGAGATGAAGAGCAGCCCGATGATCAGCGAGACCAGGGTTTCCAGGAAGGGGCGGCGCGCCGGGAGCGAGAGGCCCGGCAGATTGGCGAGGGCCATCCCCATCACGACCGCGGCGATGAGCCCGGTGTCGTCCCGGATGGCGTCGCAGAGGGCCGCCACACCGACCGCGGCGGCGAGCTGCGCCGTCGTCCCCAGAACCTCGCCCAGGTGCAGCCGGCCGAGGAGGAACCACAGGACGGCGGCTCCCACCGCGCCCCCGATCAGCCCGACGGCCGAACTCGCGGCGAACTGGCCGATCTTGCCGGGCAGCTCGTTGCTGTCGCTGGCGACGACGGCGTGGAACACGAGCGCGCCGAGGATGCCGCCGACCGGGTCGATCAGCGACCCCTCCCAGATCAGGATGCGCTGGAGCCGCTCGGTCGGCCGCACGAAATGGAGCAGCGGGCCGACGACGGTGGGCCCCGAGACGACGAGGATCACGCCGAGCATGACCGCCGAACTCTTCGACATGCCCAGCAGTGGCACCGCGAGGACTGCGGTGACCGCCCAGGTGATCAGGACGCCGATCCAGATCAGGCGCGCCACGACCCGGTGCATGTGTCCGTGCAGCCTGCTGATGTCCAGGCCGAGCCCGGCTTCGTAGAGGATCACCGCGACGGCGAGCGAGACCATCGGGGAGAAGGCGTCCCCGAGTAGTTTGTCGGGGTTGACGAGGTCGGTCAGCGCGCCCGCGGTGAAGCCGACCGGCAGCAGGACGATCAGGGCGGGGATCCGCAGCCGGCTCGCCACGAGCTGGGAGCCGACGGCCAGGACGACGATCAGGCCGAGGCCCTGGAGGATCTGATTCTCCGTCACAGCTGTCTCCCTGCCGGTCGTCGGGGACCGGAGGGTGTCGTCCCGTCCTGGGGGCCTGGCCGCTCGGGACGGCGCCGGTGTCCCCGGTCGCGCCGGACGGGCCCGTCCGGGCCGGCTCGGGGTTCGGCGGTCCCCCGCCGAGGCAATCACTCCCGCCGGAGGTCGGCGACGGCGGACCCGCCACGTTCGGCCGTTGGGAGGAGCGGGGTCCCTCGGCCGGAGCAACCGTCCGGCTCCGGCGCACCGCCGAAGGGCGGCACCGGCCTGGGCCCCGATTCCCTGGCGGAACCCGCACGGCGCCCCGGAAGTGCTCCGGGGCGCTGTTCCGCGGCAGCCGCTTCCCTTGCCGCGGGACACGAACCGGCGGTGCCGGTCGGCGCGGTGGCCGGCGGATTTCCTTGCCTCTCCAGGACAGGAGTCACCGACCCGGAACCAGAGTGCCCTGAGATGCGGGTGAGGTGGGTGTGGTTCGGCACCATGTCATCACCTTGTAAGGAACCCCACACCCGGAACGCCGGCCCGGATCTGCCGCCCGGGAGCACCGGAACGGCGGCCCCCTCACGGCGAACGGCTTCCGGACAGCCGGATGGCGTCCGTCAACAACCCTGCCGATTGCGGTGTGTGACGAGCCTTCAAGAAGTGAACCGCCTCGCGAGGCGGCGGGCCGCCCCATCACGCAGGTGAACAGGACGGTCACGGAGTCGCGTTCCGGGACGCTCCGTCCAAGGCCTCTTCAACTCCGTTCGCACATCGGCCATTTGAGAGGGTTCTTTGCTTCATGTCTTGACGTCTTTGGTGCAGACCTTTAGGTTCACCGATCGCCACAACTCCATGAATGCATTCGATGTTCACGGACATGAACCCCCCACCAGTCCAGGAGTGTCCAGCATGTCCAGATTCCCCCTGTCCGGGTCCCGAAGAGAATCCGGGCGCCGTCGAACGGCCAGGCTGCTGGCGGTCACCGCGCTCGTGGCGACGACGATGTCGGGCCTGACGACCACCGCGCAGAGCGCCGCCGCCCGGAACGACGCGCTCGCGCAGGCGGCCGCGGTGCCGGCGGGCTGGGCCACCGTCGTCAACGCGGGCAGCGGCAAGTGCGTCGACGCCCGCGCCGCCGGAACGGCCGACGGCACCGCGGTCCAGCAGTACGCCTGCAACAGCAGCCAGGCCCAGCAGTGGCAGTTCGCCACCACGTCGGGCGGATACTCCCAGGTGGACAACCGGGCCGACGGCACCAAGGCCTGGGACGTCACCGGCGTCTCGACCGCGGACAGCGCGCCCGTCCAGCTGTGGACGTACGGCGGCGGCACCAACCAGCAGTGGCAGGCCGTGGCGGAGGCCGGCGGCGCCTACCACTTCGTGAACCGGGGCAGCGGCAAGTGCCTCGACGTACCGAGCGCCTCCACCGCCGACAGCGTGCAGCTCCAGCAGTACACCTGCAACGGAACGGCGGCCCAGTCCTTCTACGTCGACGCGGTCGGCACACAACAGCCGCCCGGGACACCGGACCTGGGCCCGAACGTCACCGTCTTCGACCCGTCGACCCCGGCCGCGACGATCCAGAGCAGCCTCGACGCGGCCTTCTCCCAGCAGCAGACCAACCAGTTCGGCACCGCCCGCAAGGCCTTCCTCTTCAAGCCCGGCACCTACAGCGCCGACGCGAACGTCGGCTTCTACACCCAGGTGGCGGGCCTCGGCCTGTCACCCGACGACGTCGACATCCGCGGCGCGGTGCACGCCGAGGCGGACTGGTTCCAGGGCAACGCGACCCAGAACTTCTGGCGTTCGGCGGAGAACCTGTCGGTGACTCCCCCGTCCGGCTCGGACCGCTGGGCGGTGTCGCAGGCGGCGCCCTACCGGCGCATGCATCTGCGCGGCAACCTGGCGCTGGACGACGGCGGCTGGTCCAGCGGCGGCTACATGGCCGACACGAAGATCGACGGCCAGGTCAACTCCGGTTCGCAGCAGCAGTGGCTGTCGCGCAACACCGAATGGTCGAACTGGACCGGCTCCAACTGGAACATGGTGTTCGTCGGCGCGAGGAACGCCCCCGCGAACAGTTTCCCGAACCCTCCGTACACGACGGTGGGCCAGACACCGGTCTCCCGCGAGAAGCCCTTCCTGTACGTCGACGCGGCGGGTGCCTGGAAGGTCTTCGTCCCGTCCGTACGCGCCAACTCCACCGGCACGACGTGGAGTTCGGGCACTCCGGCGGGCTCGTCCCTGCCCCTGTCCGACTTCTTCGTGGTGAAGCCGGGCGCGAGCGCGGCCCAGCTGAACGACGCGCTGGCCCAGGGCAGGAACCTGCTGGTGACGCCGGGCGTCTACCACCTCGACCAGACGCTCAGGGTCACCAGGGCCGACACCGTGGTCCTGGGCCTCGGTCTCGCCACCCTCGTCCCCGACAACGGCATCACCGCCATGACGGTCGCCGACGTGAACGGCGTCCAGCTCGCCGGGCTGCTGATCGACGCGGGCACCACCAACTCCGCGCAGCTGCTGGAGATGGGACCGAGCGGCTCCTCCGCTGACCACAGCGCGGACCCGAGCTCCCTGCACGACGTGTTCTTCCGCGTCGGCGGCGCGGGCGTCGGCAAGGCCACCACCAGTCTGACCGTCAACAGTGACGACGTCATCGGCGACCACCTGTGGCTGTGGCGCGCGGACCACGGCAACGGAGTCGGCTGGACCAGCAACACGGCCGACACCGGGCTGATCGTGAACGGCGACGACGTGACCATGTACGGCCTGTTCGTCGAGCACTACCAGAAGTACCAGACCGTCTGGAACGGCAACGGCGGCCGCACGTACTTCTACCAGAACGAGATGCCCTACGACCCGCCCGGCCAGGCGGCGTGGATGAACGGTTCGACGCAGGGCTACGCCGCCTACAAGGTCGCGCCCTCCGTGACCAGCCATGAGGTGTACGGCTTCGGCAGCTACTGCTACTTCAACGTCAACCCCGCCGTCGCCGCGGAGCGCGCCATCGAGGCGCCCGTCAACGCGAACGTGCGGTTCAAGGACATGGTGGCGGTCTCCCTCGGCGGTACGGGCACCATCCGGCACGTCGTCAACGACCGGGGCGGTCCGTCGAACTCCTCCAGCAACGTCGCCGACCTGGTCAGCTACCCGTGACCACCCCTGACACGTACGGGAAGGAGAACCGGATGCGTATCAGCCGGTCCGCACCGGCGCGCGGTGTCCTGCGGGTCCTCGTCCTGCTGGCGACCCTGCTCGGCCTCGCCGCGCCGCCGGCGGCGCACGCGAGCGCCACGGCGGCCCCGTTCAAGGTGCTCGCCCTCTACAACGGCACCTGGGACGCGGCCCACATCAGTTTCGTCCACGAGGCCAACGACTGGTTCCCGAAGCAGGCCGCGGCGAACGGGTTCACCTACACGGCCAGCAACAACTGGGACCTGCTCGCCGACGGTGGCGTGAACGCGTACCAGGTCGTCCTGTTCCTCGACGACCTGCCGCAGACCGCGGCCCAACGCGCCGGTTTCGAGCGGTACATGCGCGCGGGCGGCGGCTGGATGGGCTTCCATGTCTCCGCCTTCACCACCGACGCGCAGAGCTGGTCCTGGTACCACAACCAGTTCCTGGGCAGCGGGAACTTCACGTCCAACACCTGGGGGCCGACGACCGCCGTCCTGAAGGTCGAGGACCGGACGCATCCCTCCACCGTGAACCTGCCGGCCACGTTCACGTCGTCGGTCAGCGAGTGGTACAGCTGGTCGAACGACCTGCGGCAGAACCCGGACATCCGCGTCCTCGCCTCGGTCGACCCGAGCAGCTTCCCGCTGGGCACGGACCCGAACCAGACCTGGTACAGCGGCTATTACCCGGTTCTGTGGACCAACACGAAGTACCGGATGCTGTACGCGAACTTCGGCCACAACGCGATGGACTACGCGACGAACACCACGCTGTCGTCGACGTTCGCCAGTACCGCCCAGAACCGGTTCCTCCTGGACGGGCTCAAGTGGCTCGGCGGGGCGGACCCGTCGGTGCCACCGACGGACCCGATCCCGGAGACCGCCTGGTACTCGCTGGCCAACTCGGGCAACGGCGCCTGTGTGGACGCCCGTTCGGCCGCCACGGCGAACGGGACCGCGATCCAGCAGTACGCCTGCAACGGCACACAGGCGCAGCAGTTCCAGTTCCGTTCGACGGACAGCGGCTACACGCGGATCGCCCTGCGGACGAATCCGCAGCAGGTCGTCGATGTCACCGGCCGTTCCACGGCCGACAACGCTCCCCTGCAACTGTGGAGTTGGTCGAGCGGCCAGAACCAGCAGTGGCAGCCGGTGAGGGAGAGCACCGGGCGCTATCACTTCGTCGCCCGGCACAGCGGCAAGTGTCTGAGCGCGGCGGCGTCCGCCGCGAACAGCGTGCAGCTCACCCAGCGCGGCTGTGACGGATCGGCCGCCCAGAGCTTCGCACTCACCGCGCAGCCCTGACCGGACCACGTCGGGGTGCCTCCGCCGCGCGGCGACGGAGGCACCCACCGGATGCGCTGCGGCCCTGTCGCACCGGCACCGGACGCACCTCGGCCCTGTCGTACGGACGCCGGACGGCCGGGAGCCCCGGACTCAGGGGGCCGGAGCCCCGGCGCTCGGCGGTGGTGGCCTCACACCCTGCGCCACCGTGCCATCGCGAACGAGAACAGCCCGAACAGGACGAGGCCGGCGGCGACGCAGGCCAGCAGCCAGGGACCCATGGGCGTTCCGGCGAAGGACCGCAGCGTGCCGTCCATCCCCTTGGCCTGGTCGGGCTGGTACTTCACGGCGGCCCGCACCGCGAAGACACCCGCCGCCGCGAACACCACACCCCGCGCGGCCCCGCCGCCGACTCCCGTCGTGTCGACCGCCCGGCGGACCCGCCGCGACATCTCACCGAGCTTGAGGTGCTTGTGATACTTGCGCATCACGGCCCGTACGCCGATCCAGACGCCCGCGACGACCAGCCCCACCCCGGCGGCACCGACGATCCACTGGCCACCGGGTATGCCCAGTGCCTTGGCCGTGACGTCCCGTGACTGCCGGTCGCCCGAACCGCTGCCGCGCGAGCCGGCCGCGAAGGCCAGCACGGAGTACGCGACGAACCCGTAGAACACGCACCGTCCGGCCGCCATCAGACGCTTGCCCGCCTTGCCGCCGTCCTGTCCCGCGGCGCCGAACAACGCCTCGGACAGCCGCCACAGCGCCATACCCACGAGCCCGGCGCCCAGAGCCCACAGCAGGGCCTCGCCGAACGGCTTCGTGGCGATCTCCTGAAGGGCGCCGCCCCGGTCCGCCTGCCGCCCGCCGCTGTCGCCGAAGGCGATACGCAGGGCCAGCACGCCGACCAGGACGTAGATCACCCCCCGGGCGGTCAGCCCCGCGCGGGCCGCGCCCTCACGCGCGGAGCCGGTCGCCGCACGGCGGGCGCCGATCTCTCCGTCGCGGGCCACCGACCCGGCGTTCACACGGACCGCGTCTCGTGCGCCGTACTCGAATCCAGTCGCAGCCTCATCTGAACCTCCTGGTCACCGGCCTCCGTGCCCAGCTCGTGCACGGAGAAGGCGGCACCGAGGACCTCCCGCAGACGCTGTGTCGCCTGGGGGCCACCCTGTGCCTCCACGACCGGCTGCCCCGAAAGTTCCACGACAGGCCCGGCTCTTCCGCTGGGTTCACCCGCGGTGTCGAACAGCACGGTCCACACCGTCGGCCTGCCGGTCCCGGACTCGTGGGGCTGGTCCGCCCCCTCCCGGTCCGCGGCGAAGCGGCCGCACAGGACGCCGAGCACGCTCTGGGCGTCGGCCGCGGAACAGTCTCCGAGCATCACGTGAACCGTTGACGCGGGCAGTTGTTGCACGCTCATGAAAACCCTCTCCCTCGCGTCGGCGAACAGGCACGCGCGCCCGAGAATGAGCACGTCGTGACAGGTATGCGAGTACCCCGTGATCCGGCGCGAAACGAGGAACGCACGCATTGGTTGCGCCCATACCGGCCCAGGTCAGAAAGGTCCGTGAGCTATGTTGAGTTCTCGTGGGACATGAAGGAGGCGCACCGGTGCCATCGCCGCAGCAGGCACGCGCCCAGGCATCCGCGATCACCTCGGGAAAGACGGCACCCGAGGCGGGCGTGGCACCCACGTCACAGCTCAGGGAACTCTTCGACGGCCCCCGGCTCTCCCCCGGCCAGCGGCGCATCGCCCAGTACCTGATCGAGCACCTGACCGAGGCCGCGTTCCTGTCGATCACCGACCTCGCCGAGCGCGCGGGGGTGAGCCAGCCCTCCGTGACCCGCTTCGCGGCGGCCGTGGGCTTCAGCGGTTACCCCGCCCTGCGCGAGAGCCTCCAGGCCATCGCGCTCAGCACCCTGGGCAGCAGCACACCGGGAACCCCCGCCGAGGTCACGAGCAACGAGCTCCAGGCCGCGGTGGACGCCGAGATCGAAAACCTGGAGAACCTGCGGCGGGACTTCACCGATCCCGACCAGATCATCCGCGTCGGCCGGGCCCTGTCGGAGTCGGCGCCGCTGACGGTCCTCGGGCTGCGGATCTCCGGCTCGCTGGCCGAGTACTTCGCCTACGCGGCCCGCCGCATCCACCCGGACGTGCGGGTGGTGACCCGCGGCGGCTCGGTGGCCTACGACGCGCTGCTGCAGTCGCGAGAGGCGGGCGGCACGTGGGTCCTGGCCTTCGGGATGCCCCGGCACGCCCAGGAGACGCTCACGGCCATGCGGGTCGCGCGGAGCGCGGGCCTGAAGGTGGCCCTGGTCACCGACCTCGGGCTGGGCCCGCTGGCCGACGAGGCCGACGTCACCTTCGCCACCGGAACCGGTTCCCGGCTCGTCTTCGACTCCTACGCGGCCCCCGTGGTGCTGTCCGCGGCGCTGCTCCAGGCCATGACCGACGCCGATCCCGAGCGCACCCAGGCGCGCCTGGAGGAGTACGAGCAGGTCGCCGAGCAGCACCACTTCTTCCTGCGGGACTGACCCCGGGGCCCGGACCGGGCCCCGACCCCGGGTGTCGGCCCGGCATCGCCATCGCCATCGGCGGAGGAAGCCCCCGCTGTCGCGAGGAGCGCTCCGGCTTGCACGGCGGCCTCTCCCGTACCCGCTCTCACCACGGCATCACGGGATCATTCACAACAAAGCGCGCATGAATGTTTTCATGTCCTTGCGCTTCTGGCGGCATATATAAATACTTCTTTCGGATCGTGCCCCGGAGGCTTCCAGGTCACGACCCATGAGCACCGGGGGCCCTCCGCTCCTACCCGCATCGGGCCCCGGGTGTTCGAGCGGGTCTCGCGCACGAGACCCGTGGTGGCGGCCCCGGTACCCCTATTCCGGGGCCGCCCCCAGAGTCCCCCGCCGACGTAATCCGGAAGCGATGAACATGGCCCTGACGTATTCACCGATCACCTCGGACTGGCCGTGCCAGGTCAAGACCCCCGGCAGCTTCGACTGGGAGCGATCGGCGGTGAAATGGCTGCGCGAGCTGGTGCCGAGCCGCTACGCGACCTACCCCGTCCTGCACAAGCACCCCGTCCTGCTCGCCCGCCACGCGCACCTTCAGGTGCAGCAGGAGATAAGGGTCGCCCGTACGGCACTGCAGACCGCTCGCTCCGAGCTGCCCGGCCTGGGCCTCCAGGAGGGCGTGATCGAGCACTCCATCAAGATGTACGCCGCAGAGGTGATGCAGCTCCAGCACATCGCCCGGAGCATCCGTGCGGTGTCCCAGGCGCTCGTCGACCACACCCACCCGCGAAACTGAGGTCCCGGGCCCTGCCGTGGCCCGGCAGGACCGAGTCCGAGGAGACAGCGTGGACAGTGCCGGGCAGCAGACCGACGGCGCCCCTGGAGGCGACGATTCCGCGGTGGCCGCACCGCTCGACGTGAAGTGGATCCACGGCTCGCCCTCGGCCAAGCACAACACGGACCCCGACATCCAGGTCCACGCCTACGACGAGCACACGGTGATCCTTCGCCAGAACATGGCGGTCGACTACGAAGCGCCCTTCATGTTCCTGTTGTTCGGGACCGCGCGAGCCGTCCTGATCGACACGGGCGCCACGGCCTCGGCGGACCACTTCCCGCTGCGCCGGGTCGTCGACGAGGTGATGGACTCCTGGCTGGCCGCTCACCCCCGTGACGACTACGGGCTGCTCGTGCTGCACACCCATCCGCACGGTGACCACATCGCCGGGGACGGCCAGTTCACCGGCCGTCCCGGCACCGAGGTCGTGGACGCGGCCCTCGACAGCGCCTGGGACTTCTTCGGGTTCCACGACGATCCCGACGCCGTGGCGCGTGTCGACCTCGGCGGCCGGGTGCTGGAATGCCTGGCCACCCCCGGGCACCACGAGGCCGCCGTGACGTTCTTCGACCCCTGGACCGGGGTCCTGCTCACCGGCGACACGGTCTATCCCGGACGCCTGTACGTCGAGGACTGGCCGGCCTTCACCCGCACCGTCGACCGGCTGATCGACTTCTGCGGGCGCCGCCCCGTCACCCACGTACTGGGCTGCCACATCGAGATGACCCGGGAACCGGGACGGGACTACCCCGTGCGCACCACCTACCAGCCCGACGAACCACCGCTCCAGATGACCACGGATCAGCTCGTGGACGTCCGCAGGGCCGTCGAGTCCGCCGGCTCGCGTCCCGGCCGGCATGTCTTCGACGACTTCGTCATCTGCCGCCGCGACACCCAACCGTGAGAGAACGCTCGCCCGAACAGCGCCGCCCGGGGCGATAGCCCGGGCACGAGCGGGCACACGGAAGGGAAGCGCACCCGACGACATCTCTGGACGGACACATGGATTCGACCTCGTGGACCGTGGTCCTCGTCATCGTCGCCGTACTCGCGGCCGCCGCGCTCGCGGTGGCGGTGGTGCTCCTGCGCCGGCTCGTACGCACCCGCCGTGACCTGCGACGGGCCGGACTGCCGACCGGATCCCGCTGGGTGTTCTGGGGTGCCGTCGCCTATCTCGTGCTGCCGACCGACCTGCTGCCCGATCCCGTCTACCTGGACGACATCGGCGTCATGCTGCTCGCCCTGCGCTCCATGCGCGCTGCGGTACCCTCCGGGGCGCTGCGCCCGCCCCTCGCCCCCGTCAAGGGCGACCCCGGCCAAGTCCCGCGCCGGTCGCGGGAACCGTAGGCCACCGGCGGTCCGTTGAGCGGTCGACGGCCCGTGCTCCGCGTCCCCGGCGCGGGAAGCACGGATCACGACCCCGACGGGCGGCGGCATGACCGAGCTGGTTCCCGGGGGCAACACGCCCCTGCCGGACGGGGCCCTGGCCTTCAGGGTCCCCGGCCCCTTCGACGTGTCCGCGCTCATCACCGACGACAGCGGCCGGGTGCGCGGCGACGGCGACTTCGTGTTCTTCAACCAGCCGACCGCACCCGGTGTCCGTCTCGACGGCGGCCGGCTCACCGTCGATCCGCCGCGGCTGAGGAGCGGAGCGTCCCGCGTCACCGTGGTCGTCAGCCCCACCGACCTCACGACTCCCCTGGGACGGCTGCCCTCCCCCACGATTCAGGTCACCTCGGCGGACGGCCGTGTCCTCGCCCGGTTCACCCCGCCCCGGCCGCAGCGGGAGACCGTGCTCCTGCTCGCCGAGCTGTACCGGCGCGGTACGGCCTGGAAACTCCGTGCTCTCGGGCAGGGGTACGCCGACGGGCTGGCGGGCGTCGCGCGGGATTTCGGGGTCGATGTCACCGAGGACACCGCGCCGTCGGGCGGCGCGGCGGCGAACACCACGCCCCACGGCGGGCGCGGCGGACGGCCCCTGACGGCGCCGAGGGTGCCGAGTCCGGGGCCGGCCTTCGCGCGGGGCTCCGCGCCGGGCACCCGGCGGCCGGACGCGGCTGCCCGGGGCGGATCGCCGGTGGCGCCGGGAGGCGGCCCCGACCCCGACGGATTCCTGGGACCCGTGAACGCGGCGCGCGCGGCCGCCGGTTCCCCGCCCGTCCGCCTCGACACCCGGCTGACCGCCGCCGCGCGCGGCCACGCCGCCGCCATGGCGGCCCGCGGTGTCCTCGCCTCGGAGACCCCGGACTGCGTCTCCGTCTACCAGCGCGTCCTCGCGGCCGGATACCCGTACCTGACCATCGGCGAGCATCTGGTCTCCGGCCCGCGCACTCCGCGCGAATTCGTCGAATACTGCCTCTCCGCCGAGCCGTCACGGCGCACCCTGGGCGATCCCGCCTTCGAGCAGGCGGGACTGGCCCGCGTCCCCGACACGCGCACGGGCGACCTGTACTGGACGGCGCTGTGGGCCCGGCCGTTCAGCCCGGCGAGCCTGGACCTGACGACGCGCGAGGTCATCGCGCTCACCAACGGCGAACGGGCCGCGGCCGGGCTGCCGCCCCTGGCCACCGACGCGACGCTCACCGCCGCGGCCCAGGCCCACAGCGCCGACATGGTGGCCCGCGACTTCTACGCGCACACCTCCCCCGAGGGGAGCAGGCCGTGGGACCGCGCCGCCGCCGCGGGCTCCGCCCACCGCGCCGTCGGCGAGAACATCGCCTGCGGACAGCGCTCCCCCACCGAGGTGGTCCGGGGCTGGATGGACAGTCCCGGCCATCGCGCCAACATCCTCAAGCGGGACTTCACCCACATAGGCATCGGCCTGGCCGGCGGCAGCAGGGCGGGCACGTACTGGACCCAGCTCTTCGGCGGCTGAACCGGCGTCAGCCCCCGGGGCTCGTCCGGCACTTCCCGTCCGCCGTGCGGACCGGGTGGGCCCGGTGCGCTGCTTTCCGCCAATTCGCCGATTCCGCCGCCCCGTTTCCGCTGCATCCCCATGGCGATGCGACCCGCGCGCCCCGTCAGCGCGTACAGATGGTGCCGTCGCCCGCATCCGCGGCGCGGTCCGGTCCGGGACGTCGGACCGGCAGACGGCACTCGGGAGAAGAAGATGGTCTCAGCAACGGCGGTTACGGGGACGGCGCTGGGCGCGGTCGTGGTGTCCCTGCTGGCGGCCCCGGCCCAGGCCGTGGCGCCGGCGGACACGCACCGCTCCGGCGGCGAACGGACCGCGGTGGCCGCCCTCGCGGCGCCCGACGAGGCGGGCCTGCGGGCGATCCTGCGGACGGCACGCGGTCAGGGAGCACCCGGCGCGATGGCGAGAATCGACGACAACGGCACGGTGCACCGGCTGGTCGAGGGCGTCGACGACCGCGCCACCGGACGGACCATCAGCACGAACGACCGGTTCCGCGTCGGCAGCGTCACCAAGTCCTTCTCCGCCGTGGTGCTGCTCCAGCTCGTCGACGAGGGCAGGCTCAAGCTCGACAAGCCGGTCAACTCCTACCTGCCGGGCCTGCTGCCCGACGACAGGATCACCGTGCGGCACGTGCTGAGCCACCGCAGCGGTCTGTACGACTACACCAACGACATGTTCGCCCGGTCCGTCTCCGGCTTCGAAGCGGTCCGCAACAAGGTGTTCGGCTACCGCGACCTGGTGAAACTGTCACTGGCCAAACCGCGCACCAACGCGCCGGGGGCCGCGTACTCGTACTCGAACACCAACTTCGTCGTCGCGGGCATGCTGATCGAGAAGCTGACCGGGCACACCGTCGCCACCGAGTACCAGAAGCGCGTCTTCACCCCGCTGAACCTGACCGGCACCTTCTACGTCCACCCCGCCACCACGATCCCGGGCCGGCACGCCCAGGGCTACCTCACGTCGGACACGGCCGGAGCGGCCCCGGTGAACTCCACCAAGCAGACGGCCTCCTGGGCACAGAGCGCGGGCGCCGTCATCTCCACGCCGCACGACCTGGACACCTTCTTCTCCGCACTGCTGCGCGGCAAGCTCATGTCCGCCGCGCAACTCACCCAGATGACGAAGTGGACCCGGGTCAACAGCACCACGTCCTACGGCCTCGGCCTGCGCCGCCGCGAGCTGTCGTGCGGGATCTCGGTCTACGGGCACACCGGCACCGTGCAGGGCTACTACACGTACGCCTTCACCACGAAGGACGGAAAGCGCAGCCTCACCGCCCTGGCCAACACCTCCAACAACACCACGGTCCTCAACACCATGTACCGCACCCTGGAGCCCGCGTTCTGCGGCAAGCCCGCGACCAGGGCCGCCGCACGGGCCGCCGCCGCACCCGGCGTGGCGCCCATGGAGCGGCACGAGGACATCGCGCCCTCCGTCGGCCGCGACTGACCCGCGAAGGGCGCGTGCCGCGTCTCACCCCCGGGAGTTCGGCCGCCGGTGCGGCGGCTGGTCGGGGGCGGGGCGCAGCCTCGGCGCCGGGATGGGCAGGCTGCGGGGCTTGTCGGCGTCGACGGTGAGGGTCTCACGGTGGTGGCGGATCTCCAGCGGGCCGCCGGACGTGAGCGTGTAGGTGGCGACGTCCTGCCCGATCTCCACGCGCAGCCGGCTGCCGAGCACCTGGAGGGAAAAGGCGAGGCGGCTGAACCGTTCCGGCAGCCGGGGCGCGAACTCCAGGGTGTCCCCGTGGTGGCGCAGCCCGCCGAAACCGGCGACCAGGGCCGTCCAGGTCCCGGCGAGCGAGGCGATGTGCAGGCCGTCGCGGGTGTTGTGCTCCAGGTCCTGGAGATCCATCAGCGCGGCCTCGACCAGATAGTCGTAGGCGAGGCCGGGATGACCGGTCTCGGCGGCGATCACGGCCTGGCAGCAGGCCGACAGGGAGGAGTCGCGGACGGTGAGGGGTTCGTAGTAGGCGAAGTTGCGGGCCTTGTGCTCCTCGTCGAAGAACGGGCTGCACTTGTAGAGGGCGAGCACCAGGTCTGCCTGTTTGACGACCTGCTTGCGATAGATGTCGAAGTAGGGGAAGTGCAGCATCAGCGGGTACTGGTCGGGGCGGGTGGAGGTGAAGTCCCAGCGCTGATAGCGGGTGAATCCGGCGTGCTGCTCGTGGACCCCGAGTTCGTCGTTGTAGGGGATGTGCATCGCGTCGGCCGCGTCGCGCCAGGCCGCGCTCTCCTCCTCGTCGACGCCGAGCTCCGCGGCCCGCCGGGGGTGCCGCTCGACGGCGTCGGCGGCGGCCAGCAGGTTCGCGCGGGCCATCAGGTTGGTGTACGTGTTGTCGTCGGCGACGGCGCTGTACTCGTCGGGCCCCGTCACCCCGTCGATGTGGAACCTCCCCTGGTGATCGTGGTGTCCCAGGGATCGCCACAGCCGCGCCGTCTCGGTCAGCAGCTCGACGCCGGTGTCGCGTTCGAAGCGGCTGTCGCCCGTGGCGGCGGTGTAGCGGACGGCGGCGTCGGCGATGTCGGCGTTCACATGGAAGGCGGCGGTGCCCGCCGGCCAGTACGCCGAGCCCTCCGATCCCGCTATGGTCCGCCACGGGAACGCGGCTCCCCGCAGGCCGAGTTGGGCGGCCCGTTCCCGTGCCGCCGGGAGGGTGTTCTGGCGCCAGCGCAGCGCCTCGGCGACGGAGCCCGGCGCGGTGTAGGTGAGCAGCGGCAGGACGAAGGTCTCGGTGTCCCAGAAGGCGTGGCCGTCGTATCCGGAGCCGGTCAGGCCCTTGGCGGGGATGGCGCGCTGTTCGGCTCGGGCGCCTGCCTGGAGCACGTGGAAGAGGGCGAAGCGGACGGCCTGCTGGATCTCCTCGTCGCCGTCCACCTCGACGTCGGCGCGTGCCCAGAAGTCGTCGAGGTAGGCGCGCTGTTCGTCGACGAGCCGCCGCCAGCCGCTGTGCCGGGCGGCCGCGAGGGCCGCGTCGACCTGGTCGCGCAGAGCGGGCAGGGAACGGTTGCCGGACCAGCCGTAGGAGACGACCTTCTCCAGGCGCAGGGTGTGGCCCGGCTCCAGCACGGAGGTGACCGTGAGGCGGGCGAGGTCGTCGCTGCTCTCGCCGCTCAGGGTGGTGCCTTCGGGGCCGCTGACCGCGTGGTCCGCGGCCGCCGCGACCCGCAGGCCGCTCTGCCGGGTGCGGTGCACGAGCCGCAGCCGGCCCTCCGCCGCGAAGTGCTCCTCCGCCTCCAGCGGCGACTTCAGGGCGATCGCCGCCCGCGGATCGCGGTCGCGGCCGGGCAGTTGCTCGTTGGCGACCAGTTCCGACTGGACGACCACTCTGATCCGGCTGTCGACGGGCTCCACCTCGTAGGCGACGGCCGCGATCGCCCGCTGGGCGAAGGAGACGAGCCGGGTGGAGCGCACCCGGACCGTGGAGCCGGCCGGCGAGGTCCACTCGCAGGTGCGGGTGAGCAGCCCGGTGCGCAGATCCAGGACGCGCTCGTGGAAGCGCAGCCGTCCATAGCGCAGGTCGAACGGTTCGTCGTCGACGAGCAGCCGGATGAGTTTGCCGTTGGTGACGTTGATGACGGTCTGCCCGGACTCCGGATAGCCGTAGCCCGCCTCCGCGTAGGGCAGCGGGTGTGTTTCGTGGACGCCGCCCAGGTAGGTGCCGGGCAGGCCGTGGGGTTCACCCTCGTCGAGGTTGCCGCGCCACCCGATGTGGCCGTTGGCGAGGGCGAACACCGACTCGCTCTGCGGCAGCAGTCCGAGATGCAGCTCGCTCTCGCGCAGGGACCAGGGTTCGACTCCGTACGCGGAGTGAGTGATCACGCGCGCTCCCCCAGTTCGTCGAGATCCTGTACGACGATGTCGGCGCCGTGGGCGCGCAGGGCGGCGCTCTGGCCCACGCGGTCCACGCCGACGACGTACCCGAAGTGGCCCGAGCGGCCCGCGTCCATACCGGCGAGCGCGTCCTCGAACACGGCCGCCTCGGACGGCTCGACACCGAGGTCCTTCGCCGCGGCCAGGAAGGTGTCGGGGCGCGGCTTGCCCGGGAGCCGCCGTTCGGCGGCGACGCCACCGTCGATGCGTACGTCGAAGAGGGCTTCCGCCCCCACCGAGCGCAGGACGTCCCGGCAGTTGGCGCTGGAGGAGACGACCGCGGTCCGCAGGCCGTGCGCCCGGACCGCCTCGATGTAGCGCAGCGTGCCGTCGTAGGCCTCGACCCCGTCGGTGCGGATCATGTCGAGCAGCAGCTCGTTCTTGCGGTTGCCGAGTCCGTGGACGGTGGCCCGGTCCGGCGGGTCGTCGGGGGTTCCGTCGGGGAGTTCGACGCCACGTGAGGCGAGGAAGGACCGTACGCCGTCGGCGCGGGGCAGGCCGTCCACGTACGCGGCGTAGTCGGCGTCGTCGAAGGGACGGAATCCCTCGCCGTCTCGTCCTCGCAGGAAGTCGTCGAACGTCCGCTTCCAGGCGGCCGCGTGGACCACCGCGGTTCTGGTGATGACCCCGTCGAGGTCGAAGAGGCAGGCCAGGATCTGTTTCGGCAGGCCGAGCTCAGTCATACGAGGAAGTCTGCCCCCGGAAGCCGCCTCCACCGGGTGGCGAGCGCCACATCACCGCCCTGGCTCAGAAACCGTGCTCAGCGTTCCCGGCGTTCCCGGTCTTTCCCGGCCCTCGGTCCGTCCGGTACGGGACTTCCCCCGGGCCTCGCGTCGCCGATACTGGAGGGCATGGAGATCGCTGCCCCCGCGCCCTTGTCCGGGCTCCTGTGACCGACGTGGTTCCGTCCTTCGACGACCTGGTGGAACGGGCCGCCGCGCTCGTACGGCCCGGCCGGCGCGCCCTTCTCGGGATCGCCGGCAGTCCCGGGGCGGGCAAGACGACGCTCGCCGAGCGACTGGTCGGACGGCTCGACGAGCGCGGGCCCTTCCGTGTCGCCCACGTGCCGATGGACGGGTTCCATCTCGCGGACGCCGAGCTGGACCGGCTGGGGCGCCGGGGCCGGAAGGGGGCTCCGGACACGTTCGACGCGGCGGGGTACGCGGCGCTGCTGCGCAGGCTGCGCGAGGACGAGGAGGACCTCGTCTACGCGCCCGGTTTCGAGCGGGTCCTCGAACAGCCCCTGGCGGGAGCCCTCGCGGTTCCCCGGGCCGCGCGTCTGATCGTCACCGAGGGGAACTACCTGCTGTTGCGCGAGGACGCGTGGGCGCGGGCCCGCGCCCAGCTCGACGAGGTGTGGTTCTGCGAACTCGACGAGGCCGACCGTGTCCGGCGGCTGGTCGCGCGCCACGAGGAGTTCGGGAAGGACCACGACACGGCGGTGGCCTGGGTGCTCGGAACGGATCAGCGCAACGCCGAGCTGGTCGCCGGGACCCGGGACCGCGCCGACCTCGTCGTCGGGCCGGCGGTCGTCGGAACGACCGCCGGTGGAACGGCTGTCGGCGGGTCGGCGGGTCAGTGAGGCCGGATCGCCGCCTCGGGCTCCCCGTGCGCGTCGCCCCGGATCGACGGTCCACGCGGTGAGCGCCTCGGTGGGCAGGTGTGCGCGCGAGCGGTGACGAAGGTGCCGGCCCACGGATGACACGGCGTCCGGAAGCGGCGGGTACGGGGGGGCCGGGGCGGAGGGAGCGACGTCACCGAGCCGGCCGCCCCGGCCGTCTCAGGGGGCCGGCGTCCTGGATTCCAGGTCGGCCCGCGTGTCGTTGCCGTAGACGCCGGACTCGTCGCCCCGGATGCCGTACCAGAGCTGGAAGCGGGCGACGGCCGCCGTGAGCGCGGCGTCGTAGGTGCCGCTCGTGCTGCCGTGGTCGTACACGTTCGGGATGCGGAGCAGGCGTTGCTGAAGCGCGGTCACCTCGGGGCCGCTGTCGCCCTCCCGGAGCGTGCCGGCGCCGTCCGGATCGGAGGCCCCGTCCGCTGCCCGGTCGGCCGGTGCCGTCGAGGAGTGGTCTCCCGCCGTCCCGGACGCGTCGTCCCGGGCCCCGCCCGGCACCAGAAGGGCGAGGGCGAAGCCGGTCAGGCCCGCCGCCGCGATGGCCAGCGTGACCGCGGCCCGGCGCAGGCCCGTGCCACGAGCCTGGCCGTGGGCGCCTCCGGGCTTCTTCTCGTGCGGACGTCCGTCTCCGGGAGATGTGCCCTCGGCCAGGTCGGCCCCGTACACCCGCGGAGTCTCGGCCGTGTAGTCCTCGCCTCCCGGGACCGGGGGCAGTTCCTCGGTCTCGTCCTCCTCCACCAGCACGGGCAGGAGCCGTACGAGAGGCGCCGGCTCGGAGACCGGACCGAAGTCGTCGTCACCGTCGGCCATCCCCTCCTTCTCGCGCACCTGCCGGAGCAGCTCCGCCAGGGACTCGGAGCGGCGGCTGCGCTCGATGTGCGTGGGTTCGATCACGGAGCGCCCGGTGGACCTCCCGCGTTCGGGCCGTGTCGGCACACTGCTCTCCTTCCGTCCACGCGGTCTCCCGCCGTCCCTGTGCAGTGATACGCGGGCACGGGCCGGGCCGTTCACCGCCCCCGCTCCTCGGTGATCATCAGCGGGCGGCCCTCGGCACGGAGAGGTGAACTCGGCTGCTCCCGGAAGCCGTTGACGTCGTGGGTCGCGCCGACGTTCCTCGAGCGGGCGCCGGGCTCCCCGCCTTGGACAATCCGTGAACCGAGTTGGCGGAAGGTTGACCAGTTCCCTGGAGATCGCTGACGGACGCGTCCATAAGGTCGGCTGCATGCCCCCACAACCTCCCCTGCCACCGGCTTTGCCGGTCCTGCCGTACCGGAAACCCACCCGCGACCGGGACTACTGGGTCTTCGACGACGTGCTGCCCGACCCGGATGCCGTACGGGCCCGGTGCGTCGGAAGGGACGACTGGGCCAAGGGCCATCCGTACACCTCGGAGAGCTGGCCGGGCCTGCGGACGATGCCGGGGCTGGAGCAGGACGAACTGGCCTGTGTGGAACGGCTGGTGAGAAAGGCCACCGGCGCCCGGAAGCTGTGGCAGCAGTCGACCCCGTCGGGCGCCACGCTCAACCACAACTGTGTCCAGGTCGTCGGCAAGGACGAGGGCGAGCCCCGCCCGCACACGGATTCCCGTGCCCTGTGCCGTTACGCGGCGGTGCTCTATCTGAACCCGAACGTCCCCAAGGACTGCGGAACGGCCTTCTTCCGGCAGGCCCTGCCCGGCGGCCGGCTCGGCGGCAACGTCGTCGTCGCACCGCACAACAATCTGGTCGAGGCCCTCGGTACGCGGTTCGTCCCGCCGGACTCCTTCGCCGAGGACATCCGCGTCCCGCACCGCTACAACCGGCTGCTCCTCTACAACGCCAACCTGATGCACAGCGCCACCGGCTACTGCGGGACCACCATGGACGACAAACGGATGACCGCCGTCTTCTTCTGGATGGCGTGACCGGGACCGCCTCTCGTCAATTACCAGGCGAAAACCGGGCATTCTTCGACAGCCGAGGGATTACACCCGCGCCAAGTTCTGGTGGCCGGGAAGTGTGCTCGTCATGATGGGCGCATGACCTTGGCCTCCAGAGCCATGACGCGACTGGCCAGCTGGCCGGACCTCGCGGAGTCCCTGCCCAGCTGCGGCACGGGACGCGCACTGTGCGCGGCGCAGTGCGAGATCGTCCACTTCCATTCCGAGCACGATGTCGACCTGCACCTCACCGACCGGGCCATCCGGCGCTTCGAGGACCAGCTCAGGACCTCGACGGCGATCCGCATGGTGCCCGGTTCCCGCTGGGTGACCATCCATCTCGAAGTCGACTCGGACATCGACCTCCTGCTGACCCTGGTGAGCGTCGCCCTGCAGGCCCACCGGAACGGGCACATGGCGGGCGACGACATATTCTCCGCGACCTGCAACGACCGCTGACCGCGGCACCGGCGGGAACGCCCCGAGCCTCGGCACTCGTGCGGGAACGAGTGCCGAGGCTCTTCTCACCGCGTCATCCGGGGGGGGAGTGATGACACGGCCGGTCGGAGGCGGGCGCCCGGGGCCCGGTAGCGGGCCGTCGAAGGACACCGAACCCCTCGGTCAGGTGGGCCATGGCTCGACCACATAGTCGATCACTGCCTATGGACTGTCAACTTCACTCCCCGCAGGCGGAGTTCACCTGCGAGCACACGACAGCCGCATACGGAACCCAGTCCCCCGACACGAGGGCACCGAGTGCCACCATCTCGGCTTCGACGCCGGTTCCCGACCGGTCGTCAGGTCGCGGCGCGGAGCGCCCATGCGGCGCTTGGCCGAGAAATCGAGCCGTCATCCGCGCGGGACCGAGCAGGGACCGGCCGCCACCACGCGCCTCCCCGAAAGGTACGGAGTTTCATTTAAAAGGTACGGAGTGCTTTACGGGTGACACTCAGTGCCATAACCTGTGGTCGAGCGCGGTGATCCGCGCACATCAGACTCCGGCCGAGCACAGGGAGAGGACATCGTGTACTACCCAGGAATCGCCCTTCACCCGGGCCTGAACGCCTCGACGGACGTGCTCGACGCGGGACCCGTGGAGCGCCGCGACACCACTTCGGCGGAACGCCCCGGGGACGTGCTGCTCTTCCAGCGGTGCCACTGGTGCGCCACCGCCATGTACAACCGCCTGCTCTGTCCCGTGTGCGCGGGCAGCGACCTGCGCACGGAGGCGAGCGCGGGCACGGGCGTCGTACGCCACTCCACGGTGATCCACCGCAACACCCCGGCCGCCCGCAACGTCTCCCTCATCGAGATGGCGGAGGGCTTCACGGTCCGGGGCCGGGTCATGGGCTCGCCCGCCACCATCCACAGCGGCGACCGGGTCCAGCTCTCCACCGCCCAGGACCCGGTGCGCCGCCAGCCGGTCTTCCAGCTCATCGACGGCCCGTACAGCGCCTGGAGTTGAGAAGCGGCGGACGGCGGCGGGCGGACGAACCGCACCCTGAGCCGCCGCCCGCGGACCGGGCCCTGCCGCCCCGTCCCCGCCCGCCTCGCGACGGCAGGACCCGGGGCCCGTCCGCAACGGTGATCTCTTTGTCGTTCGAGCCTGGCATTCAGGTGATTTCGGTACGACCGAACATTTAACTCTCCTTAGTATCTGGTTCCGTGACAGACGGGAACAGTCAGCGGCGACCGGTCGGCCGTGCGACCGATGTGGTCGTCCTCGGGGCCGGACCGGCCGGGCTCGTGCTCGGCAACATCCTTGTGGACCGCGGGATCGACTGCGTCGTCCTGGAACGGGCCGAGCGCGCCCACGTAGAGACACGGGCACGTGCCGGGTTCCTGGCCGCCAACACCGTACGGATCCTGGACCGGCACGGTCTCGCCGAGGGACTGCACCGGCGCGGCAGGCTCCACAGCACCTGCGAGTTCCGTACCGAGGACGGCCGGTTCCGTCTTGACTACAGCGCTCTCGGGCAGCGGGAACGGCACACCGTGTACCCCCAGCAGGAGCTGGTGACCGACCTGTTGGCGCGGTTCCTCGAACGCGGCGGACAGATCCGTTTCGGCACCGAGGCCGTGGCCGTGCGCGGGACCGACGGTGAACGGCCCGAGGTGGCCGTACGCGAGGCCGACGGACGGCCCGGACTGTGGCGGGCGCGCTACGTGGCCGGCTGCGACGGGCGGCACGGCGCGGCACGGCGTTCCCTGCCGGCCGGCATCGTCCGCCACCACCGCGATCACGGCGTGACCTGGCTCGGGCTGCTCGCCGAGGCACCGCCCAGTCTGGACGCCGTCGGGTACGCGGTGCACGAGCGCGGGTTCGCCGGGCACATGGCCCGCACCAGCGAGGTCACCCGCTACTACCTGCAGTGCGAGCGCGGCACCCGGGCCGACACCTGGTCCGAGGAGCGGATCTGGGACGAGCTGGAGCTGCGGATGCGGGCGCGGGACTACGGCCCGCTGCACCGCGGGCGTGTCGTGCAGCGTTCCGTCGTCGGCCTGGAGTCCGACGTGCTCGAACCGCTGCGTCACGGCGCGCTGTTCCTGGTGGGCGACGCCGCCGCCCTGATCAGCCCGTCCGCCGCGAAGGGCGCCAATCTCGCGGTCCTCGGAGCGGCGGTCCTGGCCCGCGCCCTGATCGACGACCTCACCGCCGGAAACTCCGAGGGCCTCGACGCCTACTCGGCCCGGTGTCTGACGCACATCTGGCGGGCGCAGGAGTTCTCGCACTGGATGATCGGGCTGCTGCACGGCCCGGCCGGCGCGGACGGCGAGTCGCTGTTCCACAACTCCCTGCGCCGCTCCCGGCTCGCCTCGCTGCGCACCTCGCGCAGCCATCAGGACTGGTTCGCCGAGCACTACGTCGGCGTCTAACCGCTCACACCCCCACCCGGCCCCTCGTACACCCGTACGCGTACATCCGAACCCCGGAATGAGGATCCCTCCACAGTGATCACGGCATTGTCGGGCGAAACGTCCCGCCTGCGCGCGACGGTCGACTTCGTCAAGCAACAGGACACCGCCACACTCCTCCCGCTCCTGCTCCCCGGCCTCGACGGGCCGGAACTGCGGAGCCTGGTGGAGCGCTGCGCCTTCTCGCACGCGGCACTGCTCGTCCTCCCGTCCGACGAGGCGGCGCTGAACGCCGCGCTCGCGGAGTGCGGGCTCGTCGTGGACGTGCCGCCGCGGCCGAGCGTGGTCGTGCGTGAGCGTCTCGCCGAACGGCACCGGCGGTCCGCGGCACAGCTCGACGTCGGCCTTCTGCGCCCGGAGGTGGAGTGCCTGGACGGGATCCGGCGCATGGTCGAGGTGTTCACCCTGACCGTGCCGCCGGGGTCGGACCTCGAAACGCTCGCCGCGCACGAACGGGAGTGGCAGCACGAGGCGCATGTCGCCTTCGAGGTCGCGGAACCGGACCCGCTGGTGCTGCGCGGCCTGTGCGCGACCTTCGGACAGTACGGCGCCACCCCCGACGGCGGCGGCTACAACCCGCACGAGAACGGCACGGTGTTCTACTTCGGCGCGCCCGCCGAGGCCAAGGCCGGGTACCGGCGCGTGGAGCTGTACGTCCCCGGCGACCACCGCGACGTCCTCGCCTCCCACCTCGACGCCTGCCGCGAGCGCCGGCCCGCCGAGACCCTGCTGCGTCTGCTGACCGGGGCGTGGACGACGCAGGCCCTGACCGCGTTCGCCCGGCTGGAGGTGGCCGACGCGATGGGCGAGGAGCGGGGCGTCGGCGTGGCCGAATTGGCGCGCGACGTCGGCGCCTTCGAGCCGAACCTGACCACCCTGCTGCGCTATCTCACCATGCTGGGCGTGGTGCGCGAGGACCGCGACGGTTTCCTGCTCACGGAGACCGGCGGGCTGCTGCGCGCGGACGCCGAAGGGTCGATGCGGCCGCTGGCGCTGATGTACGGGGGACCGTTCTACGAGTCCTTCGCCGGGCTCGGACACGCCGTGCGCACCGGAGAGGTCGCCTTCGAGCGGCGCTTCGGCGAGAACCACTTCGACCACTTCGCCCGCGATCCCGAACTCGCCGACCTCTTCGACCGGTCGATGGCCGCCGGTTCACGGATGTTCGACCCGTTGCCGGCCCACCCGGTCCTGCTGGCGGCGGCCGACGGGGCCACCGTGGTCGACATCGCGGGGGGCAACGGGGAACTGCTCGGCCGAATCCTTTCCGCGCACCCTCGCCTGCGCGGCCTCCTGCTGGAACGCCCGCACACCGTCGAGGCCGCCCGCCGTCTCCTCGGCGCGGCCGGGCACACCGCGCGGTGCGCCTTCCGGGCGGGCGACTTCGCGGACGTGCCCGCGGGCGGCGACGTCTACGTCCTGTCCCGTGTCCTGCACGACTGGGACGACGACCGCTGCCGCGAGATCCTGCGCCACTGCGCCCGCGCGATGCACGAGACCGCGGATCTGCTCGTCGTCGAACGGGTCCTGCCCGCCGACGGCTCGGCCTCGCTGGCCACGGCCTGGGACCTGCACATGATGTGCAACGTCGGCGGCCGCGAACGGCGCGCCGACCACTACGCCCGGCTCTTCGCCGACGCGGGCCTCACCCTGGTGGGCCGGACGCCGCTGCCCCTGGACGGCAGCGTGCTGCACGTCCGCAGGACCGGCCCGGCGGACCCGGCGTCCCGGCTCTAGGGCCAGGGCCGCCCGGCCGGACGCGGGGGGGGGGGGCCGGCGGGCGGGGGGGGGGGGGGGGCCGCCCCGCCCCCCCCCCCGCCCCGCGGGGGGGGGGGGGGGGGGGGAGCATGATGGGGTTGTTTGTGGGGGGGGGGGGGGTGG
>NZ_JBIBSY010000017.1:80543-201657 GCF_043078065.1 Streptomyces sp. NPDC015532
GGCCGGGGGGCCCGGGGGGCGGGGCTGGGGGGCCGGGGCGGCCGGGCGGGCGGGGGGTGGCCGCCCGGGGGTCCGGGGGGGGGGGGCCCCGCCGCCGGGCGACGGCCGTCAGCGGTAGGTGATGTCGGACGTCGCGTACTTGCAGTAGGTGCTGTCGGGGCCGCTGCCGTTCGTGGTCGGCTCCGCCCCGGTGTTGTTGCCGATGTACTTCTGGCAGGGGACGATCTTCTTGCTGCTGTCCCCGACGATCTTGATGGACTTCAGGGTCGCGCTGTCGCCGTAGTTGGTGTTGATGCCGACGAGCTTGCTTCCCTTGTAGGTCGCCTCGATGCTGTTGAGATTGATCGTCCGCTTGTACTGCGTCTTGCAGTTGCCGCAGGACCGGACGAACGTGCCGAAGGTCTGCACCGCGAAGTTCGACACGTTCAGCGTTCCGGCGCCGTTGAACTGGAACACCTTGTCGCTGGCCGCCTTCGCGCCACCGCCGCTGACGGTGTAGACGTTGGACGACGAGGAGCCGAGGAACGTCGCCGCGTCCTCGCCGACGTCCTCCCACCAGACGTTCTGGAGCGTGCAACTGCCCAGGCAGTGAATGCCGTCGGCCGCGGGCGCGCCGATGATGACGTTCTTCAGGACGGTGCCCGCCGCGAGTTCCAGGATCGGCCCCTGGTCCTCGTCCTGGCTGTCCGAGCCCAGGTCGCCGGTGCCGTAGAGACGCTTCATCCCGTAGTCCTTGGTACCGGAGACCGAGATGGTGGAGGAGACGGCCTGAGTGCCGGTCGCGGTGGGCCAGGTGGCCGCGCTCGCCGGTGTCAGGGCGCCGTCGGCCATCACCATGGCGGCCGAGAGGCCGAGTGCGGCGAGGGTGCCGGTGAGGGCGCGCCGCCTGGCGCGCGGACGTGCTGATGACGTCATGTCCGGATGCCTTCTTCCTGTGGGGGTGGTGGAGTACGTCAGAGCTTTCCGGTGCCCGCGCCGGACGTCACCGAGGCGACGACGGTCGAGGCCGGCTCGGCGGTGTAGCTGTAGGGCGGCTTCGTGAACGTGCCGACCTGCGAGATCTCGGTCGCGGCTCCGCCGAGATCGTTGCCGGTGAGGTTGACGTAGCCGTCCACGTCGCTGTCGCGGTTCGTGGTGACGGCGACCGCCGTGCTCCGGAACACGTTGTTCTCCACGAGCATCTGGGCGCCCATCCGGGAGTGCACCGCGGTGTCGGCGCCGACGACGTAGTTGTCGTAGACGTGTCCGGTGCCGAAACGGAGGCTGGGGATGCGGGAGTTGACGTTGTTGAACCAGTTGTGGTGGTACGTCACCCGCAAGTGCCCGGTGTCCTCACTGGCGTTGCTGTCACTGTGGCCGACGAGTGAGCCCTTGTAGTGGTCCTTGAAGGTGTTCCAGGAGACGGTGACGTAGTCGGAGGCGTGAGTGATGTCGAGCAGGCCGTCGTAGTAGTCCTTGCCGTGGTCGCGGTCGGACGAGAAGGCGTTGTGGTCGATCCACACCTTCGTCGAGGCCTGCACGGTGATCCCGTCGGCGGGCGCGACCGGCTTGCTGATGTTCAGGTTGCGGACGACGACGTTGGTGACCTTCTTCAGGCGCAGTCCGCCGCCGGTGAACCCGGAAGCCGAACCGACGCCCAGGACCGTGGTGTTGGAGCCGATGTCGACCTGCCCGCTGAGCGAGATCAGTCCGCTGACCTTGACGACCTTGGCCGTGTCACCGGTGACGGCGGTCTTGAACGCGGCGAGTGTCGTGACGGTGACGGCGGTCGCGCCGCCGCCACCGGTGGTTCCGGCGCCGAAGCCGACCGGCGCGGTCTCGGCGGCTCCGGCCGACTGCGGCAGTACGAGCGCGGTGGTGACCGCCAGGGTGGCGGCCCCGGCCGTCAGCAGGGCCAGGCGGGAGCGCTTGCGTGGGGGGCGAGTACGCATGCGACGGTGTCCCTTCAGAGTGGACTGTGGACATGTACACGGATGTTGTGCCTGTATCTGAACAACGTGGCGTGCGCGACATGACGTTCTTGGAACTGGAGCGAGCGGGATTTGACGACTTGCCCTGGTGGTGCGGCTCGGAGATCTGATGTCTCGTATACGAGATGTCACACACGGGTCACGCTGCTGAACGGGAACGTAGGCGGTAAGCGCTTTCTAGTCAACGCTTCCGGCAGCACTCATCCGGCCAACTCCCGTATCGGCCGCGAACCCGGGCCGCCGCGGAAGGCGGGGCGGGCATGCGAAAGGGAGGGCGCCCTCGGCGCCCTCCCGGGATACGGCACACGGCTCGAAAGCCGTCCTCACGTCGGACTACGTCACGGGGACAGGGTGATACGGATGCCGACCGTGCCGCTCTCGCCGCGGCGCAGACGGCTGCCGAACAGGGTGAGACGGCCCGTCACGCCGTACTTGCGGGCGATGAGCTTGCGATAGCGGGCCGTCTCCGCCGCGTCGACGATCTCGGCCGTGCCGGCGACCGGCTCCCCCGTCGGCCTGCCGCGCACGTCGCACGGACCGACCAGGACGTCGGCACGGTTGCGGATGCGCTTCACCTTCCAGCTGTCCGCGACGGTCCAGGCGCCCAGCGCCGCCCCGTCCCGCACCACCCACACGGGTGTGGCGACCCCCGTGCCGTTCTTGCGATAGCTGGTGATCAGCAGGTACTTGCCCGATCCCAGCGCGTCCAGCGAGGCCTCGTCCATGGCGGAAGTGTATGCCGGGCGGTCCACGGCCCCCTCGGAGCCCGAGCCGTCCGGGTCAGGACAGCTCGCCGTCGTAGTCCGGCAGCTTGAACGTGCGCTCCGCGTGTCCGCCGACCAGGTCGGTGGTGTTGTTGCCGATGTTCGCGATGACCGTGTAGCCGAGGGACTCGATCTCCGCGCGCTTGCCGGTCTTGTAGGCGCCGACCTCACCGAAGAGGTCCGGCAGATCCCGCACGTAGAGTCCGTCGACCGGGTAGCCGACGCACTTCAGGTTCCACTTCGTCTCACTGGCGATGATGCCCGGACGAGCCGTCACGAAGAACACGGCCACGCCCCGGGAGTGCGCGTAGCGGGCGAGGGCGAGCGAGGCCTTGACGGCCGGGGTGGGCAGCTCGTACCAGGGGTGGAAGTCGGTCTCCAGCGTGGTGTTGTCGATGTCGAAGACGACCGCGAGCTTCTGGCCGCCGGCGTTCGCGGTGCGCTGCTCGACGTACGGCACCGCCTGGTCGATGACGGCCTGGACGTCGTTCTGCCAGGTGGCGTAGTCGACACCGGCCGTCGCGGAGGCACTGGCGGCCGTCCGCGCCGGGGCCGCGACGGCGGAACCGGCCGCCGTGGCCGTCCCTCCGATCCCGAGCGCCACGACCGCCGACACCACGCCCATCCTGCGCACCACACCGTGTCTCGTCATGCCTGTCCCCTTTTTCTCATCTGCCGGTCGAATCGCATGAGTTGGCCGAGCCCATACCTCGCGACGGCGACGGTGCCCGTGACCGTCGCCGTGGCGGACATGATCCTGGCAGCCCGTGTACGGAGGGGGAAGAGGTAGTTACCGATCGGTAGAGATCGTGCCCCGGGCGCTTCGGGGTACGCGGCGGTGCAGTGGCACGCGTCCGCGACCCGTGTGAGCCTGGGCTCGCGGCTGACACCAGTGGAAAGAGGCTGCTCTGATGCAAGGACCGAACATCGTCATCGTCGGCGCTGGATTCGCCGGGGTCGAGGCCGCCAGAAGCCTGGAGCGGACGCTCACCCCGGGCGAGGCCCGGGTGACCCTGATCAGCCCCTCCGACTATCAGCTCTATCTGCCCCTGCTGCCCCATGTCGCCGCCGGTGTCGTCACACCTCAGTCCGTCGCGCCCTCGCTGCGCCGGATCCTGCCCCGCACCGCGCTGGTACCGGGCGGAGTGATCGGTGTCGACCCGGAAGCCAAGGTGTGCGTGGTCCGGAAGATCACCGGAGACCTCGTCGATCTGCGCTACGACTACCTGGTGCTCACTCCGGGCAGCGTGACCCGCACCTTCGACATCCCGGGGCTGGCCGAGGAGGCGCGCGGGATGAAGACGCTCGCCCAGGCCGTGTATCTGCGCGACCACGTGATCGCCCAACTCGACCTGGCGGCGGCCACCTCGGACCCCGACGAGCAGGCCGCTCGACTCCAGTTCGTGGTGGTCGGCGGCGGATACGCGGGCACCGAGACGGCGGCCTGTCTCCAGCGCCTGACCACCGCGGCGGCACGGCGCTACCACCCCCGCATCGACCCCGGTCTCATCAAGTGGCATCTGATCGACGTCGCCCCGAAGCTGCTGCCCGAGCTGGGGGACAAACTGGGCGCGAGCGCGATGCGGATGCTCAGCGACCGCGGTGTACAGATCTCGCTGGGCACCTCCGTCGCCTCGGTCACCAAGGACGAGATCACCCTCACCGACGGGCGGGTGCTGCCCTCGCGGACGCTGGTGTGGACCGCGGGCGTCGCGGCGAGTCCGCTGGTCGACTCGCTGGGCGCGGAGACGGTGCGCGGACGGCTCGTCACCGAGCCGGACTTCAGGGTGCCGGGACTCGACGGGGTGTTCGCGCTGGGCGACGCGGCGGCGGTGCCCGATCTGGCCAAGGGCGACGGCTCTCCCTGCCCGCCGACCGCCCAGCACGCGGCCCGGCAGGGCCGGCACGCGGCCAAGGTCCTGGCGGCGAAGCTGCGCGGCCGGCCCACCCTGCCCTACCGGCACAAGGACCTCGGTCTGGTCGTCGACCTCGGCGGCCACGACGCCGTGTCCAAGCCGCTCGGCATCGGCCTCAAGGGCGCGCCCGCGCAGCTCGTGGCCCGCGGATACCACCTGTACGCCCTGCGCACGGGCGCCGCCCGGTTCCGTACGAGTGCCAACTGGCTGCTCAACGCCGTCGCGGGCGACGACTTCGTCCGCACCGGCTTCCTCGCGGACCGCAAGGGGACCCTGCGGGACTTCGAACGGACGGATGTGTATCTGACCCGGGACGAGGTGGCCGCCCGAATCGGCGCGGGCGTGTAGGCCTCACGGGATCAGGAGCGCCCGCGCGCTCCTGATCCCGGCCGTTCCCGACGTGAACCGGCCACCTGTGCGAGAGCTCCGAGGGGCGGTGAACGCGGGGGCCGGGGCGCACGTATGAGGGGAGGGCCCTCGACCGGGGCCTTCGGCGGCGGGGCCGCCGCTCCGTACGGTTTCGGGAGCCCACGCATGAGGCACGCACGACGACGGTTCGTCCAACGGGGGGCGCGCCTCGCGGCCGTCGGCGGGCTGCTCTGCGGGGGGTTCATGGTGACGCGCGCCGTGGCGAGCGAACCCTCCGACGCGTCGGGCACCACGGCGAGTTCGGCGCGGGTCGCGGCGGACACGGGTGCCGGACTCGTGTCCCGGCTGGGTACCTCGCGCACGGCCGGCAGTTGGATAGCCGCCGACGGACGTCCCGTCGTCGCGGTCACCGACGCGGACGCCGCGGACGCGGTGAAGCGGGCGGGTGCTCGCCCGAAGGTCGTGAGCCACAGCTTGCAGGACCTCAAGTCCGCGACACAGACGCTCAGTTCGGCACCCCGCGTGCCGGGCACGGCGTGGGCGGTGGACTACACGAAGAACGAGGTGGTGGTACAGGCCGACAGCACGGTCTCCGCCACCGACTGGTCGAGCATGACGAAACTGGCCCACGGCATCGGCGACTCGGTGCGGATGCAGCGGACCCAGGGCACGTTCACCACGCGGGTGAACGGCGCACAGGCGATCTTCTCGACGGGCGGGCGCTGCTCGGCCGGGTTCAACGTGACCAACGGCCAGAGCGAGTTCATCCTCACGGCCGGACACTGCGGCCCCGCCGGATCGGTCTGGTTCTCCGACAACACCGGCAAGCAGCAGGTGGGCCGCACGGTCACCACGGCGTTCCCCGGCAGTGACTTCTCGCTGATCCAGTACGACAACGGGCAGCAGACCTCGGCCGGGAGCAACGTCGTCTCCATCGGCGGCGGCAACGGCGTACGGATCACCGGCGCCGCCGATCCGGCGGTGGGCCAGCGGGTCTTCCGCAGCGGCAGCACCAGCGGGCTGCGCGACGGCAAGGTGACCGCGCTCAACGCGACGGTCAACTACCCCGAGGGCACGGTCACCGGGCTGGTCGAGACGACGGTGTGCGCCGAACCCGGCGACAGCGGCGGCCCGTTGTTCTCCGAAGGCATCGCGCTGGGGGTGACCTCGGGCGGCAACGGGGACTGCAAGAGCGGTGGTACGACGTTCTTCCAGCCCGTCACGAAGGCGCTGACGGCGCTGGGGGTGACGCTCGCGGGTCTGCCCGCGCAGGGCGCCGGCGGTGCGGCCCAGCCGTCCGTCGCCCCGTCCGCGTCGGCGATGGCCTCGCAGGGAGGGTCGCCTGGTTCGGCGGCTCCGGGCGCGGTCGAGGCGGTGGGTGAGACGGGGACGGCCCAGACGCTCATCTCCGAGCTCACCGACCCGCAGAACGTCGGCCCCGGCCTGCTGGTCATCGGGGGAAGCGTCATCGCGCTGATGGCGACCCGCTTCATCCGCACCGAGCAGGACCGCAACGCCTACCGGCGGCAGTATTCACAGAGCTGGGGCTGAGCGGGCCACCGGAGGTCGGTGCCGGGACGCGAGGCGAGGGCTCCCCGGGAACGGGGAGCCCTGCCGGAGGCGGAGAGTCAGGCGGCCTGGGTCGCCGAGGACGACGGGGCGGCTTTCGCCCACTCCAGGACGAGGCGCTGGTACTCACGCCGCTCGTCCATGTTCAGCGACCCACCTGCCCGGAACCAGAGAGCCCGGATCTCCTCGTTGACTTCGGCAGCGGATCGCTGAGTGTCGTTGTCAAGAGTGGTGCACATGGCGTGAAGCATACGGCCCTTGACGTGAAGATGATGTGAGTAAAGGCCCACGGAGCGACATACCGGACCGTGAAGCTCGTCACTCACGTGCCGGGCTTGCGGCCGTACACGGAGACGTCGTCGCCGTTCTTGAGCAGCGACCAGTACTTCTTGGCCGTCGTCGAGGTCATGTTGACGCAGCCGTGCGAGCCGGGCGGATTCCACATGCTGAGGCCCACCGAGTGGAAGGCCTGCCCGCCGTCGAAGAACTGGCTGTAGGGCATCGCCACGTTGTAGATGCTCGACACGTGGTCGATGTCACGCCAGTAGACCTTCTTCAGGCCGGTGCGGGTCTCGTAGCCGTCCCTGCCCGTGCGGACCGGCACCGGTCCGTAGACCAGGCGGCTGCCGTCCTGGATCCAGCTGAGCTGGAGCGTGAGGTTGACGCAGGCGATACGGCCCTTGTTCACCGGACACTTGCCGTCCCGGTTGGGGTTGGTCCCCACGGCCTTCTGCTTGTTCATGAGGTCCATCACGCCCCAGGTGACAGGGCCCGCGTACCCGATGTTCGGGGTGATGCCGTGCTTGTTCTGGAAGGCCTGGATCGCCTTGCAGTCGGTGGTCGACTGCCGGCCGTCGACGGGCCGGCCGAGGAACTTCTCCACCTGCTTCTGGTACGGGCCGGCGGCCGTCGTGCAGCTCGCGGCCTGGGCGGGCGTCGCGCCCAGCGCGAGGGTGAGCGGTGCCACCAGTCCGGTGAGTCCGAGCGCGACAGCTCCCCGCCTGCGTATGTCCCCCATGGCGGACCTTCCTGTTGTGTCCATCGTGTTGTCTGCCTGCTAGACCGTCCTAGAGGGTATTGCGTTGTACGGCTAGTCAGACAGGCACGAAACAGTGACATTCCTCGCTGTGACGGCACCGGTCCCCCGGCGGCGCGCCATCACCCCGGTCCCGCCGGACCGGCCGAACCGGCGGGACCCGGCTGCGCATCCGCTCCGAACCGGTCCGCTTTCCGCGAAGTGGACCGCTTGTTCGACGGGCGTTCCTTCTAGGCTGCCGTCATGCATCCCGCGCTCTCCGACGACCTCGGCCGTCTCCCTGAAATCCTCCAGGCCGCCCGGGACTTCGCCGTCCAGGAGGTGAGCGGCCTCGACGGCCGTCCCGTCGCCCGGCTCGGCAAGGCGCCCGTCCCCGATCCGCTTCCGGGCCGGGGCGCCGGTGCCGAGGGCGCCCTGGCCCGGTTCGCCGGACGCTGGGCACCCGGGTTCTCCGGCTCCGCGGGCCCGCGCTACCTCGGGTTCGTCACCGGCGGCGCGACGCCCGCCTCGCTCACCGGGGACTGGCTGACCAGCGCCTACGACCAGAACGTCTCGGGCGCCACCGGATCCTTCGCGAGCGCGCTGGAGCACGAGACACTGGGCTGGCTGCGTGAGCTGTTCGGGCTCGGCGAGGAGCACCACGGAGCGTTCGTGAGCGGCGCGACGGTCTCGAACACGGTCGGGCTCGCGATCGCGCGGGAATGGCTCGGCGAACGCCGGGGCGTGTCGGTCGCGGACGACGGAGCCGGCGCGCTCGGTCCGGTGGAGGTGCTGTCGGGCCGCCCCCATTCGAGCATCACCAAAGCCCTGTCGATCCTCGGCCTCGGCCGGAACAGCCTGCTTCGGGTGCCGGTGCTGCCCGGCAACCGCGAGGCCGTGGACGTCGAGCGCCTCGACGCCGCGCTCACCGCGCTGAACGGGCGTCCGGCCGTCGTCGTGGCGAACGCCGGGACCGTCGACACGGTCGACTTCGACGATCTGCGGGCCATCGCCGCGCTCAGGGAACGCCATGACTTCTGGCTGCACGTCGACGCGGCGTTCGGCGGATTCGCCGCGCTGTCGCCCGCGTACTCCTCACTGGTGGCGGGCCTGGACGCCGCCGACTCCGTCTGTGTCGACCTGCACAAGTGGCTCAACGTCCCCTACGACGCGGCCGTGCAGTTCACCCGTCGTCAGGACCTCCAGGTCCGGGTCTTCCACAACGCCTCGCCCTATCTGGGCCTTCCCGGCGCCGACCCCGACTTCCTGCACCTGACGCCGGAGAACTCGCGCCGGCTGCGCGCGCTCCCGGCCTGGTTCTCACTGGCGGCCTACGGGCGCGAGGGGCATCGCGAGATCGTCGAGCGGAACATCGCGCTCGCCCGGCGGCTGGGCGAGCGGATCGGCCGTACCCCGGGACTGCGGCTGCTCGCGCCGGTGCGGCTGAACGTCGTGTGCTTCACCCTCGCCGACGACCCGACCGAGCGGCGGGTGCGCGCGCTGGCCGACACCGTGGCCGCCTCGGGCGAGGCGTTCGTGACGCCGACGTGCTACGACGGCACCCACGGGCTGAGGGCCGCTTTCAGCAACTGGCGTACGTCCGAGGCGGACACGGACCGGGTGTTCGCGGCCGTCGCGCGTCACCGCACGGAGCCGCGCATGTGACGGCCGGCGGCGCATGGGTCACGGGGCGGTCGTCGGTCCTCGCGTCAGGCGGGCTGCCACAGCTCGACGCGGTTCCCTTCCGGGTCGGTGACCCAGCCGAACCGGCCGACGCCGTCCATGTCCTGGGTCTCCTCCGCCACGTCGGCTCCCCGGGCGCGCAGTTGCGCGAGCATCGCGTCCAGGTCGCGCACGCGGAAGTTGAGCATGGTCCGCTGGGCGGGGGACCCGAAGTAGTCGGTTCCGGACTCGAAGGTCGCGAACACGGTCGGCCCGGCTTCCGGGCGCCACAGACCGTTCTCGTCGGCGTCCAGGCCCAGGCAGTCGCGGTACCACGCGCTCAGGGCCGCCGGGTCGGCGGCGCGCATGAAGTATCCGCCGATTCCAAGCACACGTTCCATGGGGGCCATCCTGTCAGCAGGGGCGCCGGACGGACCGGCACCACACCTGGAGCCTGCTTCAGCTTGCCTCTTCGCCCTCGCCCCCGATCGCCTGCCGGAACCTCTTGTTGACGCCCAGCAGGCCGCCGTCGACACACAGGGTCGTCCCGGTGATCCAGGACGCGTCGCGGGAGGCGAGGAAGGCGACGGCGGCCGCGATGTCCTCTGGTTCACCGACCCGGCCGAGCGGGTACAACTGCCGGGCCGCCGAGGCCAGATCGTCCTCGCGGCCCTCCCAGGCCGTGGTACGGACCGTTCCCGGCGCCACCAGGTTGACTCGGACACCCCGATCGGCGGCGTGACCGGCCAGGGTGCGGGTGAGTGACATCAGTCCCGCCTTGGCCGCGCTGTAGGCATGGTTGCCGAAGTCCTGGATGCCGTTGACGGAGCCGATGGTGACGATGGCCCCGCGGCCGGAGGCGACCAGGTGCGGGAGCGCGGCGCGGGCGCAGCGGTAGGCGCCGGTGAGGGTGATGTCGAGATCACGGGCCCATGACTCGTCGCTCTCGTCCTCGAAGAGCGGGGCGTCGGGGCTGCACCGGTAGGCGTTGTTGACCAGGACGTCGAGCGAGCCGAAGGTGTCCACGGCGTACGCCACGGCCGCCTCGACCTGGTCCCGGCGCCCCACGTCGCAGGTGAACGCCTCGGCCCGCGAGCCCAGTTCACGCACTGCGGCGGCGGTCTTCCCGGCCTCGTCCGGGTCCACGTCGGTGACGAGGACCTGAGCGCCCTCCGCGGCCAGGCGGTGGGCGGTCGCCGCGCCGATGCCGCGGGCCGCGCCCGTGATCAGAACCCCGTGTCCCTCGAAGCGCCTCATCGCAGTCATGGCTGGGAAGGTACCTCCATGATCGTGACAGCGACAGGGGACGGCCCGGACCCGCCGTCCGTCAGCGGTACCCCGTCGCGTCCGCCGGCTTCCCCTTGTCCTGCACCTCGACCATGTAGCGCCAGGCGTCCGGCTGGCTGCCGTCCCGGTCGGTGAAGCCGTACACCTGGGCGAGCTGCCCGCTGGAGAGGGACTGCCCGTTCCAGCGCGCTCGTTCGGGATCGGCGGCCAGCGCGGCGACCGCGCGCCCCACGTAGAACGGCGTCTCGGAGATGGCGAAGTGCGGCACGTTCGCCTCGGCGTCGTGCCAGTTCTCCTCGGTCACGCCGAAGGCTTCGAGCATCATCTCCGAGCGCAGCCAGCCGGGGGTCAGCGCCACGGCGGTGGCCCCGCGCGGGCCCAGTTCGTGCCCGAGGGCGAACGCCATGCGCAGGACGGCGGACTTGGCGATGTCGTAGAAGAAGGAGACCCGGTAGGTGTCCCGGTTGTACTCCGCGGTGCCGTCGGTCATCTCGACGACCAGGCCGCCGGGGGTGCGCAGCAGCAGGGGCAGCGCGTGGTGGCTGGTGATCGCGTGGGTCTCGATGGCGAGCCGGAGCATCCGGCGTCCGTTGTCGAGGTCGTGCTCCCAGACGGGCGCGTCCCACTCGAAGAGCTTCTCGCCGCCCCAGATGTCGTTGACGAGGAGGTCGAGACGGCCCTGTTCGTCCGCGATCCGGGCGACGAGTTCGGCCACCTCGGCCGGGACGAGGTGGTCGGTGGGGACCGCGATGCCGCGTCCGCCCGCCGCGGTGACCAGGTCCGCGGTGTCCTCGATGGTCTCCGGGCGGTCGTACTCCGAGCGCCGTTCCCGTGTGCTGCGGCCGGTCACGTAGACGGTGGCGCCGGCCGCGCCCAGTTCGACGGCGATTCCGCGTCCCGCGCCCCGGGTCGCGCCCGCCACCAGCGCGACCCTGTCCCGCAGTGTGCCTTCCGACGGCCCTGACATGTCCGACCTCCGTGCTCGTGGCGTCCACGGGCGCTCGCCCGCGTGTCCCTACGAGCCTCTCTCGGAAGCCGGACATCTTCTGTCAGGTATCCGCATGGCGGCTTCACCGTGTCGCCGCGCGGCGGAGACGGACGTCCGCCCGGCACGGTGGCCGGATGTCAGTGGCCGCGTGCGATCCAGTCCTGAAGGTGCGGAGCCTCCGCCCCGATCGTGGTCGTCTCGCCGTGGCCCGTCCGTACGACCGTGTCGGCGGGCAGGGTGAGCAGCCGGTCGCGGATGGACGCGACGATCGTCGGGAAGTGGGAGTAGGACCGGCCGGTCGCCCCCGGGCCACCCTGGAAGAGGGTGTCGCCGGAGAACAGCGTGCGAAGGCCCGGGTCGTAGAGGCAGACCGCGCCGGGGGCGTGGCCCGGGGTGTGCAGCACGGTCAGATCGGTGCCCGCGGCCTCGATCACCTGCCCGTCCTGGAGCCAGGCGTCGGGCAGCCGGTCCGGGTGGGTGAGCTTCCACAGCGGCAGGTCGTCGGGGTGGAGCCAGATGGTGGCTCCGGTGCGCTCCGCCAGGGCGGGAGCGGCGTCGATGTGGTCGTTGTGGGCGTGGGTGCACACGATCCCGCGCAGGCGGCGGTCGCCCACCGCCTCGGCGATGGCGTCGGCGTCGTGGGCGGCGTCGATCACGACGGCCTCGTGGTCGTCGCCCACGATCCAGACGTTGTTGTCGACCTCCCAGGTGCCGCCGTCGAGCTCGAACGTGCCCGAGGTGACGAGGTGTTCGATGCGCGCGGCCATCAGAGGATCACCACCGAGCGCAGCACGTCGCCGTGGTGCATCCGCTCGAAGGCCGCCTCGATGTCGTCCAGGGCGATCGTCTCGCTCACGAACGCGCCGAGATCCAGGCGTCCTTGGAGGTGGAGGTCGATCAGCATCGGGAAGTCGCGGGAGGGCAGACAGTCGCCGTACCAGGACGACTTGAGCGCGCCGCCGCGGCCGAAGACGTCGATCAGGGGGAGTTCGAGCTTCATGTCGGGGGTGGGCACACCGACGAGGACGACCGTGCCGGCGAGGTCGCGGGCGTAGAAGGCCTGCCGGTACGTCTCGGGGCGGCCCACCGCGTCGATGACGACGTCGGCGCCGAACCCGCCGGTGAGTTCGCGGATCGCCTCGACGGGGTCGGTCGACCGGGAGTTGACGGTGTGCGTCGCGCCGAGCTTCTCGGCGGTCGTGAGCTTGCGGTCGTCGATGTCCACGGCGATGATCTTCGCCGCGCCCGCGAGCCGGGCTCCCGCGATCGCCGCGTCGCCGACGCCGCCGCAGCCGATCACGGCGACGGTGTCGCCCCGTCCGACGTTGCCCGTGTTGATGGCGGCCCCGATGCCGGCCATCACTCCGCAGCCGAGCAGTCCGGCCACCGCCGGGGAGACGGCGGGGTCGACCTTGGTGCACTGTCCGGCCGCGACCAGCGTCTTCTCGGCGAAGGCGCCGATACCGAGGGCCGGGGACAGCTCGGTGCCGTCCGTCAGCGTCATCTTCTGCTTCGCGTTGTGGGTGTCGAAGCAGTACCAGGGACGTCCACGCAGACACGCGCGGCATTGTCCGCACACCGCGCGCCAGTTGAGGATGACGAAGTCGCCGGGCGCGACGTCCGTGACGCCGTCGCCGACCGACTCCACGATGCCGGCCGCCTCGTGGCCGAGCAGGAACGGGAAGTCGTCGTTGATTCCGCCCTGCTTGTAGTGCAGGTCCGTGTGGCAGACCCCGCAGGCCTGGATCTTCACCACGGCCTCGCCCGGCCCCGGATCCGGCACGACGATGGTCTCGACGCGCACCGGCTCGTTCTTGCCCGGTGCGATCACGCCCCGCACTTCCTGCGCCATGTGAGTAAGCCCTTCCCTGAGTCGACGTTCCGTCAACCGACCCTACGGGGTGACGGGCCGGTAGAAGGCCAGGTGGCCGCCGCGGCCACGGTCCCGGTGCCGCGAACGGCCGACCCGTGGCGGACGGTGGCGCCGCGCACCCCGCCCGGCCGGAGGCAGACGCCACGGCCCGGACCACGGACGAGGGCGGGGAGAGGCGCGTCACCAGCGGCTTCCAGATACCCCCGGGGGTACCTCTGCTACCGTGGACGCATACCCCCGGGGGTAATTTTCGCAGAGCCGCGAAGCCTGTCGGGCTTCCCGCGGGAAAGGAGTGCTGCCGTGTTCTTCGTCGACACCATCGAGGTGGCGGGCCTGGGCAACCGGAGCTATCTGGCCGGTGGCCCGCGCGCCGCCGTCGCCGTCGATCCGCCCAGGGGCATCGAGCGGGTGATCACGGCGGCGGCCCGGCGGGGCGTGCGGATCACCCACGTCGTCGAGACGCACCTGCACAACGACTACGTGAGCGGCGGCCTGGAACTGGCCCGGCTCACCGGGGCCGCCTACCTGGTCCCGGCCGGTGCCCGGGTCGCGTTCGAGCGGGTCCCCGTGTCGGACGGGGACACCGTCCCGGTGGACACCGGACTGACACTGGAGGCGCTGGCCACGCCCGGACACACCCCGCACCACACCTCGTACGTGCTCCGGGAGAACGGGCAGGCCGTCGCGGCCTTCACCGGCGGATCGCTCCTCATCGGCACGGTCGGCCGGCCCGATCTGGTGGAGCCCCGGCTGACCGGGGAGCTGGCCCGCGCCCAGCACGCCTCGGCGCACCGGCTCGCGGCCGAGCTGCCCGACGGGACCGCCGTCCTGCCCACCCACGGCTTCGGCAGCTTCTGTTCCGCCGGAACCGCCGAGGGCGACGCGACCACGATCGGACGCGAGCGCGCCGGAAACGATGCCCTGGTCAAGGATGTCGACTCCTTCGTCGCGGACCTGCTCGCCGGACTCGACGACGTGCCCGCGTACTACGCCCACATGGGCCCCGCCAACGCCGGGGGTCCGGGCGCCATCGATCTGACCCCGCCCGCGCGTGCGGACGCCGCGGAGATCGCCGCGCGGCTCGCGGCCGGCGAATGGGTCGTGGACCTGCGCGGGCGGCTCGCGTTCGCCGCGGGGCATGTCGCCGGAGCGGTCAACTTCGAGGCGGACGGGCAGCTCGCCGTCTATCTGGCCTGGCTGCTGCCCTGGGGCAGGCCGGTCACGCTGCTCGCCGAATCTCCGGAACAACTCGCCCACGCACAGCGCGAGTTGACGCAGGTCGGCGTGGACCGTCCGGCCGCCGCGGCGATCGGCTCGCCGGCCGACTGGCTGCGTGAGGGGGAACGACCGCGCGCCTTCCGGCGCGCCGGCTTCGCCGAACTGGCCGGGGAGTACGCCTCCCCCGGACGGCCCGTGATCCTGGACGTCCGGCGCGACTCCGAACGCGCCGGGGGCCATATAGCGGGGTCGGTGCACATCCCGGTGCACCAGGTACGCGACCGGCTCGCGGAGATACCCCCCGGAACCGTCTGGGTGCACTGCGCCGGAGGCATGCGGGCCGCCGTCGCCGCCTCCCTGCTCGACGCGGCGGACCGGGACGTCGTGGCCGTCGACGACTCCTTCGCCGCAGCGGCCGCCTCCGGTCTGCCCATGACGCCGAGCACCCCCTCCACCCCCGGCGCCCCCTCCACCCCTGCCCTCCCTGGCACCCCTTTCATCTCCTCCGTCCCCGGTGCCCCTGCCATACCCTCTGCCCCCGGCGTCCCTGGCACCCCCGGCGCCCTCTCCGTCCCCACTGCCCCCTCTGCCCCCGGCGCGGCCGACCGCGAGTCCGAGGGCCCCGCGGCGTGAGCGTCCTGATCCTCGCCCTCGTCGCCGGAGCCGTGACCGGGCTCGCGCTCGGCGCACTGGGCGGCGGTGGCAGTGTGCTGACCGTGCCCGCCCTGATCTACCTGCTCGGATTCACTCCCTCGGCGGCCACCACCGCGAGTCTGGTCATCGTCACCCTCACCTCGGTGACCGCGCTGTCGGCGCACGCCCGGGAGGGCACCGTCCGCTGGCGCGCCGGAGCGCTGTTCGCGGCGGCCGGGCTGATCCCCGCGGCACTGGGCGGGGCGCTCTCCGGACGGCTTCCTCCGGCCGTGCTGACCGGCGCGTTCTCGCTGATCGCGGGCCTCGCGGCATGGCGGATGCTCCGTCCCCCGGCTGCCGGTGGGGCGGGGGCCGCGCCCGCGGGGACCGGCCGGATCACCGGGACGGGCGCCGGCCTCGGCGCGGTGACCGGGGTGCTGGGGGTGGGCGGCGGCTTTCTCGCCGTACCGGCCCTCGTGAACGTCGTGGGTCTGCGGATGCGGGCCGCCGTCGGCACCAGCCTGCTGGTGATCACGGCGAACTCACTCGCGGCACTGGTCGCCCGCGCGGGCACGGCGCAGAGCCTCGACTGGGCGGTCGTCGCGCCGTTCGCCGGGGCCGCCGTCCTCGGCGCGTGGGACGGGAAGCGACTCGCGGCCCGGGTGTCCGGCGGCACGCTTCAGCGGATCTTCGCCTGGGCCCTGCTGGCCGTGGCGGTGCTGATGCTCGTGGACGTCGTGCTGTGAGGCTCAGGCCGGGGACGCTGTGAGGCTCAGGCCAGGGACAGGAAGAGCTTCTCCAGCCGGGCCCTCATCCGATCACTGTCCTCGCCGTTCCTCGCGCCCTTCTCGACGTCGGTCAGACACTGCTGGAGCCCGGTGGCGATGATCGCGAAGCCGGCCCGGTCCAGGGCACGCGAGGCGGCGGCGAGCTGGGTGACCACGTCCTCGCAGTCACGCCCCTCCTCGATCATCCGGATCACTCCGGAGATCTGCCCCTGCGCCCGTCGCAGCCGGTTCAGCACCGACTTCAGTTCGTCACCAGCGAGTTCCAGTTCCACGAACACTCCTCCGTCTATACCCCTAGGGGTATGGTACTCCGCCCTGTGGGGCACCACCGAAGAGCAAGGATGATACTCCGCGTGAACACCCCCGATTCCCTCGACGTCGACCAGGCCCATGGCCGCCTCGGCGAGCTGACCGTCATCGACGTCCGCACCCCGGGCGAATACGCCTCCGGCCATCTGCCGGGCGCCCTGAACGTGCCGCTGGACCGGCTCCGCCGTGCGCTGCCCGTGCTCGGGAACGCCCGGAGCGAACTGCTCGTGGTCTGCGCCTCCGGCAACCGCTCGGCGACCGCCCGCGCCCTGCTGGCCGAGCACGGCGTGCCCGCGGCCTCACTCACCGGCGGCACCGGCGCCTGGACGGAGCGCGGCCACGAACTGCACCGCCCGGCCACCGCGACGCGGGCCAACTGGTCCATGGAACGCCAGGTCCGGTTCACCGCCGGCGGCATCGTCCTCGCCGGTCTGGCCCTCGGACTCCTGCACCCCGCCTGGCAGTTGCTCTCCGCCGGCGTCGCGGGCGGTCTGGTCTTCTCGGCGCTCACGAACACCTGCGGCATGGCCGCGCTGCTCTCGCGGCTCCCGCACAACCGGCCCCGCCCGGCGGACCTCGACGCCACCCTCGCGGCACTCGCTAGGCGCGTGTCCTGAAGTCCGCCCGGATCCGGGGCAGTCGGGGCCGGTCCGCCGATGCCGCCCACGTAGCCTGAGTGCCCTGTCCCCAGTCCGCGAGGAGCGCCGTGAGCCTGACCGAGGCCGAACCCGAGCTGCCCGCGTGGCGCCTGTTGTCCGGGTATGTACGACCCCACCGCCGGGCGCTGTTCGGGGGCGCGCTCCTGGCACTCGCGACCGGGGCCACCGGTCTGCTGCTGCCGCTGGTGGCGCGCGGGCTCATCGACGATCTGTCGCACGACCGACCGATCGGACGGGCCCTGTTCGGCATGGCGGCCCTCGTGGTGACCAACGCGGCGGTGGGAGCGCTGGGTTCGTACGTTCTGCGGCGCACCGCGGAGTCGGTGGTCCTCGGCGCGCGCCGCGCCCTGTCGTCGTATCTGCTGCGGCTGCGCATACCCGCCGTGGACCGCAGCGAGCCCGGCGACCTGATGGCGCGCATCACCTCCGACACGACCCTGCTGCGCGAGGTCACGACGGATTCGCTGGTCGGCGTCGGCACCGGCGGCCTCACCCTCGTCGCGACGGTGGTGATGATGGGCCTGGTCGACGTGGTGCTCCTCGGCGTCACGCTGGGCGTGGTGCTGTGCGCGGGTTCGGTGCTCGCCCTGATCGTGCCGCGCATCAACCGGGCGAGCAGGCAGGCGCAGGACGCCGTCGGGGTGATGGGGGCGTCGCTGGAGCGGACCCTCGGCGCGCTGCGGACGATCAAGGCGTCGGGCGCCGAGCACCGCGAGGAGCGGAGCGTCCACGAGGCCGCCGAGGAGTCCTGGCGGCAGAGCGTGCGGGCGGCCGGATGGTCGGCGGCCGCCGGCAACACGGCCGGTCTGGCGATGCAGGTCGCCTTCATCACGGTCCTCGCGGTGGGCGGCGCCCGGGTCGCGACCGGCGCCATCGACGTCGGCACCCTGGTCGCCTTCCTGCTGTACGTCTTCTACCTGATGTCACCGATCCAGCAGGTGGTCGGCGCGGTCACGCAGTACCAGACGGGGGCCGCCGCGCTCGCCCGTATCCAGGAGGCCCTGCGGCTGCCCGCCGAACCCGCCGCCCCGCCCGCGCCCCTGCCGACGCCGGGCGCGGAGCCGGCGACGCTCGCCTTCGAGGACGTCCGCTTCCGGTACAGCGACGACCTGCCGTACGTCCACCACGGTGTGACGTTCACCGTCCCGGCCCGGGGCCTGACCGCGTTCGTCGGCCCTTCCGGAGCCGGCAAGACCACCGTGTTCTCGCTCATCGAGCGGTTCTACGAGCCCGAGGCGGGCCTCATCCGTGTGGACGGCCGCGCGCTGGAGGAGTGGGAGCTGCCCCGGCTCCGGTCCGCCATCGGCTACGTCGAGCAGGACGCGCCGGTGCTGTCCGGATCGCTCCGCGACAATCTCCTGCTCGGAAATCCGGAGGCCGAGGAGGGCGAACTGACGCGGGTGCTGAGGACGACCCGCCTCGACGGACTCGTGTCCCGGCTGCCGAACGGTCTGGACACCCTGGTCGGGCATCGCGGCACCAAGCTGTCCGGCGGCGAGCGTCAGCGCGTCGCCATCGCGCGGGCCCTGCTGCGCCGCCCCCGGCTGCTGCTCCTCGACGAGGCCACCTCGCAGCTCGACGCGGTCAACGAGGCCGCGCTGCGCGACACGGTCGCCGATGTGGCCCGTACGACCACGGTTCTCGTGGTCGCGCACCGGCTGTCCACGGTCACGACGGCCGACCGCATCGTCGTGATGGACGCGGGCCGCGTCCGCGCCGTGGGCACCCACCGCGACCTCGTCGCGGAGGATCAGCTCTACGCCGAGCTGGCCGCCACCCAGTTCCTCGCGACCACGGGGTGACCCCGGGCACCGCGCCGCGGGGTGATCCCGGCCGGTGACCACACCCCGACCCCACGCCCCGCGAGCCCCGGCACAGCGACCGCAACCCGACACCGCGAGGCGGAACGACCCCCGCACGGCGACCGCACCCCGACACCGTGCCGCGGAACGCCCCCGGCACGGCGACCACACCCCGAAACAGCCCCACGCAACGCCACCGGCACGGCGACCACACCCCGGCACGGGCCCCACGCAAACGCCCCGGCACGGCGACCCACCCCGGCACCGAGCCGCGGAACGACCCCCGCACGATGACCGCGCCCCGGCATCCGGACCGCCTCCCTCCACCACGCCCGGCGAAGAAGCCCGCGTCGGTTCCTTGGCGACGGCCCCGCTCTCCTCTATGGTGATGCCTTCCTTCCGCCCCGGGGCGGTCGTCCGCACGCCGCCACCCCCGACCGGGCGGCGAGGCACGTCCCACCCGGATACGCAGGCGACTGATCATGGTCAACAACCGACACCCGGCCGAGCAGGCCGTCCCCGGGATCATCTTCGCGGCCCCCGTCGGCCCACCCGCCGGCCTGGAAGTGATCTCCCTCGCGGCGTTGCGCGCCCGCACCCGTGCCCACGGCACCGATCTCGGCGCGCCGCAGCGTCCCGCGTTCCACCAGGTACTCACGCTGGCCTCGGGCACCCTGCGCCAGCGCGTGGACTTCACCGCCCATGACGTCGAGCGGGACTCCTGGCTGTGGACGCGCCCCGGGCAGGTCGTGCAGTGGGGGGATCTCTCGGGGGCCGAGGGGACACTGATCGCCTTCGAGCGGGACTTCCCGTGCGCGGCCACCGTCCGCGCGGCCCGGCTCGACGACCCGCACGCCCCCGTGCTGCGCACCCCCGAGGCCGAGGTCGCCACCTCGTTGCGCGTGGCGACCGACCATCTGGAGCACGAGTTCCGGGCACCCGGACGGCTGCCGCGCGACGCGCGAGGCGCCGTACTGCGTCATCTGCTGGACGTACTGATCCTGCGCCTGTCCCATCCGGAGGGATCGGACCCCCCTCCGGCCGGACCCGGCGAAACCTTTCTTCGCTTCCGCGCGACCGTCGAGCGGGACTTCGCGCGCACCCGGCGGGTGGACGACTACGCCCTCACCCTCGGCTACTCGGCCCGCACGCTGTCCCGGGCCGCCCTCGAATCGGCGGGGATCGGCGCCAAGGAGTTCATCGACCGCCGGGTGATCCTGGAGGCCAAGCGGCTGCTCGCCCACACCGACCTGGCCGCGGCCCGCATCGCCGCGCAGCTCGGCTTCTCCAGCGCCACGAACTTCGCCAAGTACTTCCACCAGCGTGCCGGGCAGGCGCCCATCGCGTTCCGCACGGCGGTACGCGAACGGGGCACGGGCATCCCCTCGGCACGGAACGAAGGGGATGCCGCCGCTGCCGCCGCCCGCCGGCCTGCCGGGCCCTAGCCCTCGATGCCCGGGAGCAGTCCGGTGACGGGCGCGGCCAGGTCGGTGACCTGGTGCAGCTGGTTCAGATCGTTCAGCCGGTTCAGGCCCGCGAGCTGGGCGGAGGGCCGTGGGAGCCCGGCCTGCTGCTCGGCGGGGATGTCGTTCGCCGCGAGCGAGTCGAGCGTGGTCATGGGGTTCAGCTTCCCGGCGTCGTGAGCGTCGGAACCCGCGGCCGCCGCCATCGGCGCGACAAGCCCCGTGACGCCGACGGCGAGACCAACGGCGGCGACGATACGTCGTGTTGAGATCATGCAATCAGCAACGGCGTGGGCCCCCGAGCGGACACGGCCCGGGGTCCGCGCTCACCCGAGAGGCGCATCGGGCACCTTGCGTTTGCCGTGGGCCCCCAGGCGGAGGACGCTCGATACTGAGGCGCTTCGCGGCCGGCTCGTTGTCGGTCCGCGCCTTCCTGAGGAGGTCACCCATGGGCACAGCGGCAGCCCCCGCCTTCGACACCGAGGCGCTGCGCCGGGGCATTGAAGGACACAGTGCGGCAGATCTGCTGTCGCTCTACGCGGACGACGCGGAACTGCGCATCGTCGACCGCAACACCCAGCCGAGCCACCCGATGGTCAAACACGGTCGCGCCGAGATCGCCGAGATGCTCGACGACGTCTACAGCCGGGACATGACGCACAAGATGGACCAGTGCGTCGTCCAGGGCGACCACGTCGCCTACACCGAGACCTGCGTCTACGCGGACGGGGTCCGGGTGATGAGCACGTCGATGATGTCGCTGCGCGACGGCAAGATCATCGAGCAGACGCTGGTACAGGCATGGGACGAGTAGGGAGGAACTGGCCGAAGGTCCAGGTCACGTCTCGTCTGACCTGGACCTTCTCCGCGGGCGCGGCGATGGGCAGTTCCCGCCCGGACCGGCCTCGACGGCGGCACGCGCTCTCCGCGGCGGGTCTGCGGGTGTCCGCCTCCCTGCTGGACTCGGTGCTGCGGACCGCGCGTTCGCGTCCGCGCCCCCCGGTGGCCCGCACCCCCCGAAGGCTTCGCATCCGGCCCCGGTGAGTGCCGCCCGGCCGGCTCGTGCCGGCTTCGAGCGGGGCGAGGTCGCCGTCAGAGCTGGGGCGCGACCTCTCGGGCGACGGGCTCCGCCGCCCGCAGAAGCATCGGGGAGGCCCGGTCCACGAGGTCGTGCAGGACGGCCGAATAGGCCGCGTCGCCCCCGAGTTCGTACAGGAGGCGATGGGCCCGGTCGCGGAAGACGGCGATGTCCTCCTCGTAGCGGCGCAGCACCTCCGGTGCGAGAAGGATGCCGGTGAGCGCCGCCCCGGCGTCGGGCGAGTGGCGTGCGGCGGCGTGCAGTTCCAGGACGTGGCCCGCGGAATCCCGGCCGGCGCTCTCCACCGCGCAGGCCAGCAGATAGGTCACCGTGCCGTTCGCGAGGTCCTCGTTGCGGCCGGTCAGGATGTCCTGCTGATCGTTGAAGAGCTGCCACAGGATGCCGAGGACGTTGCCGAACTCCCGCCACAGCTCGACTCGTTCGTCCGAGCGGTCGGCCAGCAGCGCGGCCATGGCGGTGACCATGCTGAACGGGGCGCCGGACTTGCCGAGGTAGGCCGTGACCACGGCGTCACGGGTGGCCGCCCCGACGTCCGCGCGCAGATCCCTCAACTGCCCCTCGGTCGCGGTGATCCAGCACCTCACGACCTCGGCCGACAGCGGGCCGCGCGCCTTCTCGGGGATCCGCGGCGACTGAACGACGAGCAGGGGAAGCGGAATTCCGCTGATGACCGTGGCGAGCAGCGCCTCGCTCTCGCCGAGAGCGCCGGCGGCGAAGACGGCCTGGCCGTCGGCGAGGTCGTCCAGGTAGCACGCGGAGGTCCACCACAGTTCGTGGACGACGGCCAGCGGAACGGCCGGTCCGGGCGCCCCCGTCTCCACGGCGTGGACGATCACCGGCAGCACGGACAACGGGTAGGCGAAGGTCCGGTGTTCCAGGAGTTCGGCGACCGCCGCCCGGACGGACCCGGCCGACGGACCCAGCATGCCGAGCGCGGACGAGCGCTCCGCCTCGATGTCCGCGGACATCTCCCGATGCAGATCCAAGTACGACTTCGCCCGCACGCCGCCCACCCCCACCACCGAATTGTTCGAGCACCGATTCGATCATTCGTCATGATGGCGAGCTAGAGCAACTTCGTGCCATGGCTTGTTCCTTGAGTGTCCTCCTTTTTCTCCGGTGAAGCCGCGGGTCACGGGCCGCGCACCCCGCCCCGGTCCGTGGGCGGTACTCAGCCGAACCTGGCCGCCGCCCAGGCGGCCAGTTCGGTCCGGGCTCCGTTCAGCAGGGCGGCGGACGGGGTGCTCGCCCCGTTCGTGACCAGCGCGTAGTGCACGCTTCCCGAGCCGGACGCGGTGAGCAGGAGGCGGCGGCTTCCGGTGCCGCCCGGCTCGGGAGCCACGGCGACGGGCGTGGCCGGAGTGTAGGCGGGAGGGGAGACCAGCGCTCCGAGGTCGGACACCACCGTCGTGGCCCCGGTGGGGAACGAGGCCGGCAGATGGAGTTCCGTCGGGGCGGAGCCGCCGTCGGAGCGCCAGACGAGCAGGCCGTACTGGCCCGTTCCGACGAGCTGGGAGACCTGCGGGAGGGTCGAGGGGACCGGGTTCCAGGTCAGGGTGGTGGAGCCGTCGCGGGAGCGGTCCTCGTAGGTGAAGGCGAGGGTGGTGCCCGTGGTGGCACCGGGGTAGAGGCGGTCGAGGAGCCGGGCGTCCTGGCGCAGCACGGCCGTGCCCGAGTCGTCGAGGCGCACGGCGGAGAGGTCCTCGTCGTTCCAGGCGTCGCCCGAGGTCAGGACTTTGCGGGGGTTGTCGTTCATCAGCTCGTGGTGACGGCCGCTGTAGATGTCCCACTGCCACTGGGTACCCGACAGGACCGGTCCGGACGAGGCCGCTCCCGACCACCAGCCGGACCCGGGGAGCCGGGAGTCGAGGGCCTGGTACATCGCCTTGTCGACGGTCGGCGCCTTGTCCGAGACGGTTCCGGAGAGCGGGTGGCCGAACTCGGAGACGACGGCCGCCGTCCCGGCGGCGCCGGCCCGGTTCCGTACCGTGCCGAAGTCGCCGGTGTACTGGCCGTCTCCCGCCTTGCCCCACATGAGGATGCCCGAGATGGCCTTCTGGTCGTAGAAGTGGGTGTTGAGCACATAGCGCGGGCCGAGGGTGCCCGCGTCGAGCAGTCCGCCCTCCTGTTTCTGGGAGGCGATGTTGGCGTTCCAGAAGAGGTTGGGTTCCACGAAGGCCGGCTTGTCCTGCCAGCCGGCCGCGTCCATGCGGGCCCGGAACTTTCCGTAGAACGGCCAGAGCAGGTCGCGTTCCCAGGTGCGGCTGGTCTGGCCCGAGTCGTAACTGCCCGCGTAGGGCTCGTTGTACGGGTCGAAGCCGGCTACGCCCGCGAACTCGGCGGTGGTGAGGTGCTGCCGGACGTACGTCATGGCGGCCTGGGCCGTGGTGAGGAAGGCGTCCTGGAGTCCGTAGGAGTTGTGCCAGAAGTCGTACTGCGCGGCCTTCACGGCGTTGTTCTGGGTGATGTTCTGACCCCAGAAGAGGCAGATGCCGCAGGACTCCTGCGGGTAACCGCCCGCGGTCACGGCCCACTTGGGGGCGCCGTCACCCGAGTACCAGCTTCCCGGGTTGAAGAGGTAGCGGGAGGAGAGGTCCTGGTGGAAGTCGGGGAAGACACGGATTCCCGCGTCGAGGAAGGCTCGCATCTGGTCGGTGACCGCGGCGAGGTAGGCGTTGTCGACCTGGCCGCGGGCCGGTTCGGCGTGCGCCCAGGAGAGCAGGAAGCGCACGGAGTTGCCGCCGCCGAGGGCGCGCAGCGCCGACGCGGACTTCGCCGCGTCGGCGACCGAGGCGAAGGGCAGTCCGCCGTTCTCCTCCAGCTTGGTCTCGCCGGAGACGTTGTAGCCGCGCAGGACGACCTCGCGGCCGAGGCCGTCGGTGAAGCGGCCGTTCACGACCGTGAGAGCGGCGGCGGCCGGCTGGTCGAACCAGAGGGAGTCGGGGAGTCCGTCCGCGGCGGCGGGCCGGGTGCCCGCCGCCGCGAGGAGACCGGTGAGGAGTACGAGGACGCCGAGCAGACGCGCACGTAACTTCGTCATGTCCACAACAGTCCCGCCGGCATCAGGAGCCGTCAACACCTCTGACTCATGAGTAAGTTTCTCGTTTCACCCGCCTCCGCGCACAGGGTCGACAGCACGGCCGGCCGGCTCACCCTCCGAGCCTGCGGGTCAGGTTCAGCAGATACTCCTTGCGGTCCAGCGGGTTCAGATCGGTCCGGGGACGGTCCGGGATCGCGTCCCGCGCCACCGGCGCGTAGTGGTCGAAGGAGCATTCCAGCTCACCCTCTCCGCGCGTCGGCCCCGGGAGCCGCTGCTCCAGCTCATGCGCCCGCACCACCGGGAGGACCCCCTCCAGCACACACGAGGACCCCTCGATCCGGGTGGTCCGCGGCACCGCCCGCTGCCGGGCCAGCAGGGGCAGCACGGCGCCGAGCGTGTCCGCGGGCGCCTCCAGACGGAACGCGTTCATCGGCTCGTACACCTGGGTCCCGGCCGCGCGCAGTGCGGCCGTCAGCACCAGCGGGGTCAGGCCCCTGAAGTCGGCACCCGTGCTGGACATGCTCTTGTCGAATCCCTGGTGGGCATGGCTCTGGCGCGGCGAGTAGCCCGAGTGCGTCATCGTGACGGCGCAGTCGGTGACCTGCCAGCCGTGCAGTCCCTGTCCCAGCGTCTCCTGGACGGTGTCCTCGACCGCTTTGAAGAACGCGTACGGCATCGATCCGAGCTCGACCTCCAGCCGGAACGCCACACCGGATCCGATCGGCGCCGGGTCGACCCGCAGTCCCACGGTCGCGAGGAAGGGATTCGGGTCCCTCTTGTTGAACTCGACCGACGCGCCGGTGCCCAGGGGCCGTTCGACACACAGCGGGGTCGTCTCGCGGAACAGGACGTCGATGCCGTACTCGTCGGCCAGGGTCGCCTGGAGGACCTCCTTCTGGACCTCGCCGTAGAGCGATACCGAGATCTCCCCGCGCAGTTCGTCGTGCCGGAGACCGATCAGCGGGTCCTGTTCGGCGAGTTGGGTGAGCGCCGTGTGCAGCGCACCCCTGTCGGCCGGTCGGCCGGGCGAGACGACGGTCTCCAGGGTCGGCGGAGCGAAATGGTGTCCGCCCGCCGTCGAGAGTCGCGGTTCACCGATGGTGTCGCCGATCCGGACCGCGCCGAGCCCCCACAGCTTGCCGATGCGTCCCGCGGTCACACTCGCCTCACGGATCGCCGACCCCTGGTCGAAGACGCTGATCGCGGTGACCTTGCCCTCCTCGCCGTCGCGCAGGAGCAGGCGGTCACGGGTCCGCAGGGTGCCCGAGAACATCCGCGCGTACGCGATCTTCTCCCCGGCCGCTCCCCGCTCGACCTTGAAGACGGTGCCCGACAGCGGCCCCTCGGCGTCCGCCTTCGCCGTGGGCAGCAGCTCCCGGATCCCGCCGATCAGTTCGGTGACGCCCGCGCCTGTCATGGCCGACCCGAAGAACACCGGGTGCACCAGGGCCTGCCCGGTCTGCCGGACGAGCGCCGCGCGCAGACACGCGTCCGACACGCCGTCCTCGACGTACGCGGCCAGCAGCTCATCGTCGTGCCCGGCCAGCGGGTCCAGGAGACGCGGCCGCAGCCGGTCGGCGGCGTAGGGAGCGAAGTACGCGGCCCGCGTGCCCAGTTCGCCGGGCTCGCCCATCGGGACGATCGCCGGGGTGAGGCGCTCGGAGATCTTGTCCAGGATCTCCTCGCACCGGGCACCGCGGCGGTCGATCTTGTTCACGAAGATCAGCGTGGGAATGCGCAGCCGCTGGAGCGTCCGCATCAGCACGCGTGTCTGCGCCTGCACGCCCTCCACGGCCGAGACGACGAGGACGACGCCGTCGAGCACGCCGAGCACCCGTTCCACCTCGGCGATGAAGTCCGGGTGACCGGGGGTGTCGATCAGGTTGACGGTGAGGTCGTCGATCGCGAAGGAGACGACGGCGGATTTGATCGTGATGCCGCGCTGCCGCTCCAGCGCGAGGAAGTCGGTCCGGGTGTTGCCGTCGTCGACGCTGCCGATCTCGTCGATGACCCCGACCGTGTGCAGCAGCCGCTCGGTCAGGCTTGTCTTACCGGCGTCTACGTGCGCCAGGATTCCCAGGTTGAGCATATGCACCGGGTGTCATGTCCTTTGAGATGAGAGTGATTCCTTCCTGGGCGGACATGAACGGTGCGCGCATGAGCTGCTCCTCTTCGGTCCCGGTGAACGCGGTCCCGTCAGTGCAGCAGGTGGCCACCCGCGACGGCAACGCATTAACGCTCAACGAAATCTCGTCGCGGGGCGGATCCTTGGAGGTGACCGGATCCTGGTCCTTCGAGGTGACCGGATCCCCGGGACGGCCCCGCCCCGCGGCGAGAGGAGCGGACGATGCGTGACCTCCTCCCCACGCTGTCCGCGTGGTACGCGGCCGGATCGCCCTTCGGGCTGGCCACGGTGGTGGCGGTCGACCGCAGCGCGCCCCGCGACCCGGGCGCGGCCATGGCGGTGGGCCCGGGCGACGAGGTCGTGGGCAGTGTGTCCGGCGGCTGTGTCGAGGGCGCGGTCTTCGAGCTGGCCCGGGAGGTGATCGCCTCGGGCGAGGCCCGCCTGGAGACGTTCGGGTACAGCGACGAGGACGCCTTCGCCGTGGGACTCACCTGCGGCGGAGAGATCACCCTGCTGGTCCGGCGGGTGTCGGCCGCCGGCGATCCGGCCTTCGCGGCGGTGGCCGAGTCGGTGGCGGCGGGCCGCCCGGTGACGCTGGCCACGGTGCTCGACGGCCCCGCGCCACGCGGGGCGACGCTGGCCGTCCGGCCTGACGGGACCCCGGCCGGGAGCGCGACCCCCGGCTCGACGGCCTCCACCGGCCCGGACGGCGCGCCCGGCTCGGCGGGCCCGGACGGCGCCGCCTCCGCTCCACCCGGGCCCACGGACCCGGACGCCGGGACGGTCGGGTCGCTCGGGTCCGGGGGGCTGGACGCCGCCGTCGCCGCCGACGCGCGGGGGGAACTGGCCCAGGGGGCGACGGGGCGTCGGCACTACGGGCCGCACGGTGAGCGGCGCGAGGACGCCGTCACCGTCTTCCTGCACTCCTTCGCACCGCCTCCGCGCATGCTGGTCTTCGGCGCTATCGACTACGCGTCCGCCGTGGCCCGCATCGGAGCCTTCCTCGGCTACCGCGTCACGGTGTGCGACGCCCGTCCGGCGTTCGCCACGCCCGAGCGCTTCCCGGCGGGTGTGGAGGTCGTCGTGGACTGGCCGCACCACTACCTGAGCGGCACGACGACCGACGAGCGCACGGTGATCTGCGTCCTGACCCACGACCCCAAGTTCGACGTGCCCCTGCTGGAGGAGGCGCTGCGCCGCCCGGCCGCGTACATCGGCGCGATGGGCAGCCGCCGCACCCACGACGACCGCCTGGAACGGCTGCGCGCGGCCGGCGTGCCGGAGCACGAGCTGTCCCGGCTGCGCTCCCCCGTCGGCCTGGACCTCGGCGCCCGTACACCGGAGGAGGTGGCCGTGTCCGTCGCCGCGGAGATCATCGCGCTGCGCTGGGGCGGCAGCGGACTGCCCCTGACAGCCAGGGGCGGGGTGATCCATCCGCGGTGAGCCCGGGGCTTTTCCGACCGCGCCGGGACCCGCGTCCAGCGGCCCGTGACCGTGGGATCAGCCGGTGCGCGGCGGCAGCCGGTGCAGGGTCACCTCGGTGAGCCGGCCGTCGTCGGTCACCGTCGCGGTCATGTACGTGCAGTACGGCTCGCGGCGGCGGTCGGTCGGTGAGCCGGGGTTGAGCAGGCGCAGGCCGGTGGGCGCGGTGGTGTCCCAGGGGATGTGGCTGTGCCCGAAGACCAGCACGTCGAGGTCGGGGAAACGCCCTGCGCAGCGCTGTTCGCGCTGTCGCGCGGGTCCGGTCTCGTGGACGACACCGAAGCGCAGGCCGCCCAGCTCGGCGCGGGCGATCTCGGGGAGGCGGGCCCGCAAACCGGGGCCGTCGTTGTTGCCGTACACGCCGACGACCCGCCGGGAACGGGCCTCCAGCAGGTCGAGGGTCGCGGTGTCCACCCAGTCACCCGCGTGGATCACGACATCGGCCGAGGGGAGCTCGGCGAGCAGCGCGGCGGGCAGTTCCCGGGCCCGCTTCGGAAGGTGGGTGTCGGACATGAGCAGCAGACGCACGGCTTCACCTCGTCAGTCGAGCGAGATCTCGCTCCAGACCTGCTTCCCGCCGCTGACCGGCACCGTGCCCCAGGTCGCCGACATCGCCTCGACGAGCAGGATGCCACGGCCTCCGGTGGCCTCCCAGCCGATGCTGGTGGGCTTGATCGGCGTACGGGGCGAGTTGTCGGCGACCGCGATGCGCAGGCGGTGGTTGACGAGGGTCAGGTCGAGCCTGACCTGGCCGTCGGTGTGCACCAGGGCGTTGGTGACGAGCTCCGAGACGATCAGCAGGGCGGCGTCCGTGTACGCGCCGACGCCCCAGGTCCGCAGGGCGCGCCGGGTGTAGCGGCGGGCGTGCCGGACCGCCTCGGGGACCCGCCAGACGGTCCAGCTCTCGCGGAGCGGCAGGACCTCCATGCCGTCGTACCGCATGAGCAGGAGGGCCACGTCGTCGCTGCGGTTGGCGCCCGTGAGCAGTTCGTCGGCGACGAGACCGAGGTGGGCGGGGTCGGAGGCGGCCAGACCCTCGGCGAGACGTTCGAGGCCGTCCTCGATGTCGACCTCGACGGACTCGACCAGACCGTCGGTGGTCAGCGCGACGATGGTGCCGGGCTGGAGCCGCAGCGGACTCATGGGGAAGTCGGTCTGGCGGATGACACCGAGCGGCGGTCCCGTCTCCGACTCGGGCACCTCGGTACGGCCGTTCGGGTGACGCAGCACGGGCGGGATGTGTCCGGCGCGCACATACCAGGCGGACCCCTCCTCCATGTCGACGTCGACATAGCAGCAGGTGGCGAAGAGGTCGGTCTCCAGATCGAGCAGGAGCCGGTTGGCGTGCGAGACCACCACGTCCGGCGGGTGGCCCTCGACGGCGTAGGCGCGCAGGGCGGTGCGCATCTGGCCCATGAGGGTCGCGGCCGAGGCGTTGTGTCCCTGGACGTCACCGATGACCAGGGCGACGTGGTTGTCGGGCAGCGGGATGACGTCGTACCAGTCGCCGCCGACGTCCAGGCCGGAGGTGGTCGGCAGATAGCGGGCGACGGCGACCGCGCCGGGCAGCCGGGGCAGCCGTCGCGGGAGCAGGGTCCGCTGGAGCATGCCGATCAGTTCGTGCTCGGCGTCGAAGGCGTGGGCGCGTACCAGGGCCTGCCCGGCGAGACCCGCGGACGCGGTGAGCAGGGCTCGCTCCTCGGGGCCGAACTCGTGCGGGGCGTCCCAGCCGATCAGGCAGGCGCCCGCCATGCGGCCGCCCGCGGGCAGCGGCAGGACGGCGAGGCCGCCGGGGCCGACCTCGGCGAGCGCGGATTCCAGGTCCGCGCCCGCGGGCCAGATGGCGGGCCGCCCCTCGTTGAGGGCCGCGGCGAGCGTGGGCATGGCCCGCACGGGCGCGTCGGGCCACTCCGAGCGCCATTCACTGCGCCACAGCTCCGGCCAGAACTCCGGCTGAGGCGGGTCCAGGAGCGTGACGACGAGACGGTCGCCCTCCAGTTCGGCGACGGCGATCCGGTCGGCCTGGAGGGGCTTGCGCAGGGCGGCGACGACGGCCTGGCCCACGTCGCGGACGGTGCCGGCGGTGGCCAGCGCGGCGGCGAGCCGCTGGACGCGGCCCACGTCGCTCAGGCCGGAACGCAGCTTGGAGGCGTCGGAGACGGTGCCCACGAGCCGTGCGGGGCGGCCCTCGGCGGAGGGCAGCAGCCGGGCGCGCAGCCGGAGCCACTTGTGGCCGCCGGACGGCTGGAGGATTCGGAACTCCAGCTCGCGTTCACCGATCGACATGTGGTCCGGTTCGACCGCTGACATGAGGGCCGGGAGGTCCTCCGGCACGGCCATCGACAGCAGGGTCTCGACCTTGCCGTCGAAGGTGGTGGAGGACAGTCCGAACAGGTCGAGCACCTCGCGGTCGACCTCGACGTGCCCGGTGTCCATGGCGAGGCTGAAGGCGCTGGCGGGCAGGTCCGCCGCGTTGTCCGGCGGCGGCGCGGGCGGGCAGACCACGGCATCGGCGAGCAGCCCGAGGCAGGCACGGTCCTCGGGGCCGAAGCCGTCGGGGCGCTCGCTGACGGCGACCAGGCAGCCGTTGCCGCCCAGGGGCAGCACGGCCAGCGAGAAGTCCTGGGAGGCCAGCCTGCGGGCGTCGGCGCAGCGCGCGAGCTCCTCGGGTCCGAGCCAGCGCGGCTGTCCCGAGCGCAGGGCCTCGGCGGCCGGGGAGCCGCCGGACAGGGGGTAGCTGTCGCGGAGCCCGTACAACGTCCTGGGCACCCCCGCGGACTCGGCCAGGTGCAGTTCACCGCCGCTCACACTCGGTGAGTACACGGCGGCCACGGTCGCACCGGTGAAGACGAGCGCCAGTTCCAGCAGGCGGTGCAGCCGTTCGCGTGGGTCGAGATCCGCGGTGAGCGTCTTCAGGGCAAGTTCGGCACGCGACGTTCTCGTTCCGCGTTCCGCAGCACCCTCACTGACCACGCCGTCATTACAGCGCTTCCCGGGCTCGGGCGCAGCCCCTGTGACCGTTCCGAACGCGCCGGGCCTGCGGCGGAAGCCATGCGGGACAACCGATCGGGCGAAAGGGAATCCGTCGCGACGCGTGTCGTTCACACCGTGCCCCCCTGCCGGGGGTGACGGCTCGGGTCGCGGCCGGCCGGGACAGCGGGGCTCGGGGCCGGAGGGGCGGGTCGGCTCGCCGTGCGGGATCGTCCTCCAGGGAGGAGCCTTGACCCCTGGAGGTGCGGAGTCGTGGACGGCCCCGCGAGGAGGTGGTCGCCGTGTCCGACGGACAGGAGGCCGCGCAGGCGCCGGCCGGCCGCCAGGCCCCCGTGGGACGTCCGCTGCTGTCGCTGACGCTGGCCGCGATGCTGGACGACGTCGACGCCCACTCGGGAGCCGTCTACCTGCTGTCCTCCGACGAGCCGGTGCTGGAGATGGCGGTCTCCGCCGGACTGCCACGGGCCTTCGCCGCGCCATGGGAACGCGTGGGGCTGAACGCGCCGATCCCGGTCGCCGAGGCGGTACGGGAGCGGCGGCTGATCTGGGTGGGCGGCGAGCACGACATGGCCCGCAGGTATCCCCGGATCGCGGTGGTGCTCCCGTATCCCTTCGCGCTCGTCGCACTCCCGGTGGCGACGGCCACCACGGTGTACGGCGCCGTCTACGTGACCTGGCCCGGCTCGCATCCGCCCGACCTCTCCGACCGGGAACGCGATCGCCTCACCGCGGCCTGCGACCGGCTGGCGCTGCGTCTGGAGCGCGCCGCCGCGGAGAACCGGCCGCTGCGTCCCGAGCCGGACCTGCTCACGCCGTCCGCGGCGGCGCCCGGCGGCACGCTCGGCTCGCTGGAGGCCACGCGGATGGTGGGGCGCCTGCCGTACGGGCTGTGCTCGCTCGATCTGCACGGGCGGGTCGGCTTCGCGAACGCGGCTACGGCCGAGCTGCTCGGGGTGCCCGTCAGCCGTCTCCTGGGCACCCAGCTGTGGGCGGCCGTGCCCTGGCTGAACGACCCGGTCTACGAGGACCGCTACCGGGCGGCACTGATCAGCCAGCACGTGACCTCCTTCGTGGCGCTGCGCCCGCCGGGCGAATGGCTCTCCTTCCGCCTGTATCCCAGTACGAGCGGGCTGAGCGTGCGGATCTCGCGGGCCCGCCCGGTGTCCGAGATGACACGGGCGGGACCGCAGCGGCGCGACGGCAGCCCCCGCCTGGTGACGATCTCCCATGTGCTGAGTCTGGCGAGCGCGCTGACGGAGGCGGCGGGCGTGCAGGACGTGGTGCAGCTGGTGGCGGACGAGATCTCGCCCGCCGTCGGCAGCCAGTCCCTGGTGGTCCTCGCCAGCCGGGCCGGGCGCATGCACGTCCTCGGGCATCGCGGTTACGCGGACGCGCACATCGTGGAGCGCTTCAACGGATTGCCGCTGAGCGAGCAGACCCCGGGCACCCAGGCGCTGAACACCGGTGTGCCCGCGTTCTTCGACTCGCGCGAGCAGCTGGAGCGGCTGTATCCGTCGCGGAACGCCACGCCCGACGGCATGGGGGCGTGGGCGTATCTGCCGCTGGTGGCCTCCGGACGGCCGGTGGGCACCTGCGTCCTCGGGTACGCGCAGTCCCACCACTTCGCGCCCGACGAGCGGGCGGTGCTGACCAGTCTGAGCGGTCTCATCGCCCAGGCGCTGGAGCGTGCCCTGCTCTACGACGCGAAACTCCAGCTCGCGCAGGGCCTCCAGGCCGCGCTGCTGCCGGCCTCGCTCCCGCCGCTGGCCTCGGTCGAGGCGGCGGCACGCTATCTGCCGGCGACCCAGGGCATGGACATCGGCGGGGACTTCTACGACCTGGTGTCCTCGCACGGCCGGGCGGCGGCGGTGATCGGGGACGTGCAGGGGCACAACGTGACGGCGGCGGGGCTGATGGGGCAGATCCGTACCGCGGTCCGCGCGTACACGGCGGTCGGCCAGGCCCCGGAGGAGGTGATGGGCAGCACCAACCGGCTGCTCATCGACCTGGGCACCGAACTGTTCGCCAGTTGTCTGTATCTGCGCCTGGACCCGGCGCGCGGGGTCGCCGTGATGGCCAGGGCGGGGCATCCGCCGCCGCTGCTGCTCCGTCCGGACGGCAAGGTGAAGGTGCTCGACCTGGCAGGCGGGCCGCTGCTGGGGATCGACCCGCACGCCGTCTATCCGACGACCGCGGTGCCGCTCGTCCCGGGGTCGGTGCTCGCCCTGTACACCGACGGTCTGATCGAGTCCCCGGGTGTCGACATCGAGGACGCGCTCGCCGACCTCGCGCGACGGCTCGCCGCGAGCGGGCACCAGCCCCTGGACGAGCTGGCCGACACGCTGCTCCAGCAGGGCGAGGGGAGCGCGCGGGAGCGGCCCGACGACGTGGCGCTGCTTCTGCTGCGGGTACGGCCGCGTGGGGGGACCGGCGCCTTATGAGGAGCGGTCCGACCCTCCCGCCGGAGGGCCGGACCTGTCCACTGTCGACCGGAATTCCCTGTTCCGTTGGCCGGTCAGTGGTTCTTGATCGCCGGAGGCACCGGTTTCGGGGCCGGGCACGAGGCCCGGGCCGTCACCGGTGGCCGACTACTGGGAGGCGCCGGACGAGTGGTGCTTGCGGGACCGGTGGTGCGTCCCGTTCTGGGCGGTACCCGCGCCCGCCGCGTCACTGGCGCTCGCGCTGGGGTCCACCGCCTCACCGGTACCCGGGTCCACGGCGCCCGCGCTCGGGTCCACCGCGTCACCGGCGCCGGGGTCGACCGCACCGGCGCTCGGGTCCACCGCGCCGCCGGCGCCCGCGTCACCCGCGCCCGCGCCCGCGTCACCGGCGCCCAGCGTCGCGCCGACCGCTTCGAGCGCGGTGGTGACGGGCTGGAAGAACGTCTCGCCGCCGGCCGTGCAGTCGCCGCTGCCGCCGGAGGTCAGGCCGACCGCGCCGCCGTCCTGGGTGAACAGGGAGCCGCCGCTGTCGCCCGGCTCGGCGCACACATCGGTCTGGATGAGGCCCGTGACGGTGCCCTCGGGGTAGTTCACGGTGGCGTTGAGACCGGTCACGTTGCCGTCGTGCAGACCCGTGGTGCTGCCCATCCGGAAGACCTGCTGGCCCACCGCGGCCTCGACGGCCTGGTTGATCTGGACGCTCTGCCCGTTGCCGACGTTGACGGCGCTGTTCGCCTGCGTGGCCGGGTCGTCGTACTTGACGAGGGAGAAGTCACCGGCGCCGGGGAAGGTGGCCTGGTCGACGGTCGCGATGGGAGCACCGCCCTGCGCGTCCGACCACTCGGCGGCGGCGACACCGCAGTGGCCCGCGGTGAGGAAGGCGGGGGTGCCGTCGCCCGCGGTGACGTTGAAGCCCAGCGAACAGCGCGCGTTGCCGCCGAAGATGGCGTCGCCGCCGTCGACGAAGGTCTTGAGGGTCCCGGCGGACTTCGTGAGGGTCGCCACCCCGGAACCGAGGTTCTTGACGGTCGACTCGACCGTGTTCCACTTGTCGCCCGTGACGGTGGAGTCCGCGCTCACGCGGATCTCGTTGGTCTTCGGGTCGACGGACCACGCCGTGCCCGGGACCGTCGCGTCGGCCTTGAGCGTCTGGGCGGCGGCCCGCAGATCAGCGGTGCTGTTCTGCACCTGGTGGGCCACGGCGCCGGCCTTCTCGATCTGGTTGACGACGTTGCTGTTGTTACCGACCACATTGATGACGAGCTGCTTCTGGGAAGCGTCGTAGTACGAGCCGGCGAACGTGTCGCCCAGTTGGGAGGCCAGCATGGAGGCGACGTCCGAGACGTCCTTCGCCGCGAAGGTTCTGGGAGTGGCGGCGTCCCCGTTCGACTGCGACGCGTTGGCGTTGGGCAGCAGCAGAGCCGCTGCTCCGAGCGCCGCGACGCCGCCAACCGCGATGGCGGCCTTGCGCTTGGGTATCCGTTTGTGACTCAACTCTTGACCTCCTGGGGACGGGGTCGATGCCGCGTCCGGCAGCTGACTAGGGGGCGCCTGCTTGCCCGTTGATACGCGTGTGCCGCCCGGGGTGTTCAACTGCCATTGCAAATTGCGGGAGTTGGCTTCACCAAAGGCGTCGATTGCGGAGGCAACCAGGGCATTTCCTCCCCCGCGCCGCGCCCGAGGGGACGGCCGCATCCGAGGGTGGCCGCGCATCCGGGGCGGACCCCGGGCCGTACAGGGGGATTCACCTGCCGGAAGGGAACAATGCGCCCTATGACACTGACTCTCGTCGAAGCCGACAAGATCCTCGCCGACAACTTCGCCCCCTGGGTGCTCGACCTCGGCCTGTCCGTGGCCGAACTGGACGACCGTCGCGCGGTCCTGCGGCTGCCGTGGTCCGCGCGGCTGGCCCGGGAGGGCGGCTCCCTGTCGGGCCAGGCCCTGATGGCCGCCGCGGACACGGCGACGGTGATCGCGGTCTCCGCGGCCCGCGGCGCCTTCGTCCCCATGACGACGGTTCAGCAGTCCACGAGTTTCCAGCGGGCGGTGACGGACGCGGACGTACTGATCGAGGCGGTCCTCACCAAACTGGGCCGCCGCATGGCCTTCGCGGACATCACGATGACCGCGGAGGGGTCGGCCGAGATCGCCGCGCGAGCGAGCACGGTGTACGCGATCCTCGGCTGAACGACGGCCGCACCCCCTCCGTTGGCACGGAAAGCGACCGGCCGACGACGCTCCGTCGACGAGTGGCGGCGGAATCCCGGATTCAGGGAATCTGCACAGCCCATGCTCACCGGGGTCACCGCGGACCGGGGATCTGCACAGTCGCGCGCCCCCCGCGCGCGGATGGGCCGGGACTGTCCGATTCGGCGCGGGAGTGGCAAGGGTCAGGGTGGATCGATGCCGCGCAGCATGTGAAGAAGTGGCCGCAGAGGCGTGTGCACCCGTGCACGGTTCACCGCTCATGGAGCACAAGTTCGCAGGTGAGAGCCCCGGTTGATTGGAAGCGCGCCCCGCGGCCGTGCTTTGATCCGTTGCACCGCGGAGGTCGCAGCACTGCTCCCGGCAACGGGAGCCGCACCCCTGCGGTGGCGGCCGTCATCTGTCCCCCAGAGGGGGCCGCTCTCCCCCTTGTGAATATCCATATGAAGGGAAGTTCCATCATGAACTCCACCCCCCGTGTCGAGACCGCCGAGATCTCCGACGCCGACCTCGACAACGTCTCCGGTGGCCTCGCGCTGAACGCCGTCGGCACCGTCACCGGCCTGGTGGACGGCGTTGCCCCGGTTTCCGGCATCGTCGGCACGGCCATCGGCACCGTCGAGGGTGTGACCGGCCTGAACACCGCCCCGGTCACCGGCCTGGTCGCCGGTCTCTGATCGCGTTTCACGCCGCCGAGTCCCGGAACCGCCCCACCGGTTCCGGGACTCTCGGGTGCCGTGAGCCTCTCGAACAGGTGAGAAGAGTCCCGTGCAGTTCCGCCAACAGGCCCTCGCCAAGCTGCGCTCCCCCGAAGAGCTCGACCTTCCGGTGCGCTTCGCCCGCCCCCAGGGCCGGCTCGCCCTGTCCGTGACGGTCCTCGCCATGGCCGCCGCCTCCGTCTGGGCCGTGACCGGCACCGTCACCTCCACCGTCGCGGCGCCCGCCGTCCTCACCCACGCCGAGGGCAGTTACCTCCTGCAGAGCCCGGTCGCCGGGCAGGTCACCGCGGTCCTCGCGAAGGAGGGCGAACGGCTCCCCGCGAACGCCCCCGTGCTCAAGGTGCGTACGGCGCGAGGGGAGACGGCCGTCGTCCGCGCGGTCGCCGCGGGCCGCGTCACCGCCCTGGCCGCCACCATCGGCGCGATCATCTCGACCGGCGCGAACGTCGCCGCCGTGGAGAAGGTCGCCCACGCCGACGACCTCCTGTACGCGACGGTGTACGTCTCCGCCGCGAGCGCGGCCGCCATTCCCGCGGGCGCCGCCGTCGACCTCACCGTCCAGTCGGTGCCCGCCCAGCGCTACGGAGTGCTGCGCGGTCATGTGAAGGCGGTGGGCCGCGACGCGCAGACCCGGCAGCAGATCGCCGCCTACCTGGGCGACGCCCAACTGGGCGAGCAGTTCAGCGAGAAGGGCAGGCCGGTCGCCGTGCTGGTCCGCCTCGACCGGTCGTCCGACACCCGCAGCGGCCTGAAGTGGTCGTCCGCGGACGGGCCGCCCTACGCGCTCACCTCCATGACCCTGGCCACGGCCTCGGTCCGGCTGGCCGGTCAGCGCCCCGTCGACTGGCTCCTGCCGTGAGCGGCGCACCGGACACGCGCGGCAGACGGCGCGCCGCCCCGCCCCGGCGCAGCGTGCCCAGGACCCGGGTCAGAAGCGTCCGTACCCCCACCGTCCTCCAGATGGAGGCCGTGGAGTGCGGTGCCGCGTCCCTCGCCATGGTGCTCGGCCACCACGGCCGGCACGTTCCGCTCGAAGAGCTGCGTATCGCGTGCGGTGTCTCGCGGGACGGTTCGCGCGCGAGCAACCTGTTGAAAGCGGCCCGGACTTACGGTCTGACGGCCAAGGGCATGCAGATGGACACGGCCGCTCTCGCCGAGGTGCGGGGGCCCGCGATCCTGTTCTGGGAGTTCAACCACTATGTCGTGTACGACGGCATGGGCCGCCGTCTCGGACGCCGGGGTGTGCACATCAACGACCCGGGCAAGGGCCGTCGTTTCGTGCCGATGGAGGACTTCGACACCAGCTTCACCGGAGTCGTCCTGGTCATGGAGCCGGGCCCCGGGTTCCGCAGGGGTGGTCGCAGGCCGGGGGTCCTGGGCGCCATGCCGGCCCGGCTGCGCGGCACTTCGGGCACGATGCCCGTCGCAGTGCTGGCGAGTCTGCTCCTGGTGGCGGTCGGCGCGGCCGTGCCGGCGCTCAGCCGGACGTTCATCGACCAGTACCTGATCGGCGGTCAGAGTTCGCTGCTTGCGGTGCTGTTCGCGTCCATGGGCGCCTCGGTGCTGCTGACCGTGGTGCTGACCTGGCTTCAGCAGGCGAATCTGCTGCGCGGGCGCATCATCTCCTCGACGCTCTCCAGCGCCCGGTTCCTGCGCCATCTGCTGCGGCTGCCGGTCACCTTCTTCTCCCAGCGCAGCCCGGCCGATCTGGTGCAGCGGCTCCAGTCCAACGACACGGTGGCCGAGACCCTGGCGCGCGATCTCGCCGCGGCGGGCGTGGACGCGGTCGTCGTCGTCCTGTACGCCGTGCTGCTCTACACCTACGACCCGCAGCTGACGGCTGTCGGTATCGGTGTCGCCCTGCTCAACGTGGTGGCGATGCGGGTGGTGATCCGGCTGCGCGCGACCCGCACCGCCAAGCTCCGCGCCGACACCGCCCGGCTGACCAACACCTCTTACACCGGGCTCCAGTTGATCGAGACGATGAAGGCCACCGGTGGCGAGGACGGCTACTTCCGCAAGTGGGCGGGACAGCACGCCACCACGCTGGAGGAGCAGCAGCGACTCGGGGTGCCGAGCGCGTGGCTGGGGGTGGTCGCCCCCACGCTGGCGATGCTCAACAGCGCGCTGATCCTGTGGATCGGCGGCCTGCGGGCGGTCGAGGGACAGGTCTCCGTGGGTCTGCTGGTCGCCTTCCAGGCGCTGGTCACCCGCTTCACCGCACCGATCACCCGGCTCAACGGTGTCGCCGGCCGGATCCAGGACTTCGCGGCCGACGTGGCCCGGCTCAAGGACGTGGAGAACTTCCGCGCCGACCCGCTCTACGCCCGCTCGGGCACCGCCGGGTCCACCCGGCGTCTGCGGGGTCATGTGGAGCTGGAGAACATCACGTTCGGCTACAGCCCGCTCGACGCGCCGCTGCTCACCGGATTCTCGCTGACGGTCGGGCCGGGTCAGCAGGTCGCCCTGGTCGGGGGTTCGGGCAGCGGCAAGTCGACGGTGTCCCGGCTGATCTCGGGCCTGTACACGCCGTGGGAGGGCACGATTCGCATCGACGGCCGGCGCCTGGAGGACATCCCGCGCGGAGCGCTCGCGTCGTCCGTGTCCTTCGTCGACCAGGACGTGTTCCTCTTCGAGGGAACGGTCCGTGACAACGTGGCGCTGTGGGATCCGTCGGTCCCCGACGACGCGGTGACCGCGGCCCTGAAGGACGCGGCGCTGTACGACGTCGTCACCCGCCGTCCCGGCGGGATCCACAGCCGCGTCGAGCAGGACGGACGGAACTTCTCCGGCGGTCAGCGCCAACGCCTGGAGATCGCGCGGGCGTTGGTGCGCAGGCCCAGCATCCTGGTGCTCGACGAGGTGACCAGCGCCCTGGACGCGGAGACGGAGCAGACCGTCATGGACAACCTGCGCCGGCGCGGCTGTGCCTGCGTGGTGATCGCCCACCGGCTCAGCACCGTGCGGGACAGCGACGAGATCGTCGTGCTGGAACACGGCTCGATCGTGGAACGCGGGCGGCACGAGGCACTGGTGGCGGCCGAGGGCCCGTACGCCGGTCTGGTCAGGGAGCGTTGAGATGAGCACGGTCCACGAAGGCGTCCACGAGCAGGACATGGTGCTCGGCGCGCTCGGCGGCATGGGCACCCCGGTCGGCTGCGCGGGAGTGAGCCGTCTCGATCTGGAGGGTCCGCAGGTCCTGTGGCTGGTGGTCGCGGGCGCCTTGGACCTGTTCGCGGTCGACGCGGCGCAGCAGGGCCACTGGCATCACCTCGGCCGGCTCGAAGCGGGCTCCCTGCTGCTCGGCCCGGTGACGGGCCCTCAGCACACCCTGGTGGGACGGCCGTTGCGCGGCTGCGAGCTGCGCCGGATCGGGTTGCGCGAGCTGCATCGGCCGGCCGACACGGCGACCTGGTCCTACGACGCGTACGGCAACCCGCAGTTCGTGCCGCCGACGTCGAGCCCGCTGGAGCACGCCCTCGCGCTCGGCGTCGGACGCGGTCTCTCCATTCTCTTCCAGGCGCCGACGGCCGCGGAGAACGCCGCCGCCCCCACCGACGACGACGTGTTCTGGATGCGGGTCCCGCCGGGGAGTGTGCAGTACGGCTCGTTGTACGGGGCCGAGGCGGCGGCCGATCTGCTGATGGACTCCGGTGTCTGGCAGAGCATGGTCGACCAGCAGTACCGGCTGCTGTCCACGCTCGACCGCTGGATCGAGGAACTGGAGGCCGGTCACGAGGACCGCGCGGCGGCGGGCATCAAGGCCGGTGAGGACGTCCGCGACCGGGCCGACCGCACCCTGCTCGCCTCGATCGGCAGACCCTCGGGGAAGCGCCCGACGGCGGCCGAGACGGACGCCACCTACGCGGCCTGCGAGCTGGTCGCCCGCGCGGCCGGGATCACCCTCGCCGAACGGGCGGGCGGCGGCGCGGAGAGCGAGCGGCTCGATCCCGTCGAACGGATCGCGCTCGCCTCCCGGCTCCGCGCCCGTTCCGTGCGTCTGGACGGGCGCTGGTGGCGTGACGACATCGGCCCGCTGGTCGGCAGCCGGGCGGTGTCCGGTGCGCCGGTGGCGCTGCTGTGGCGGCGCGGCGGCTACGTCGCCGTGCAGCCGTCGTCCGGGCGGAAGACGCCGGTCGAGAAGGCCAACGCCTCGGAGTTCGAGCCGCGGGCCGTGATGTTCTACCGCCCGCTGCCCGAGCGCGGGCTCGGCCCGCTGCGGCTGCTGCGGTTCTGTCTGGCGGGCACGGGCGGGGATCTGCGCAACCTCGCGATCAGCGCTCTGGTGACCGTGGCGATCGGCGCGCTGGTGCCGATCGCGACCGGCCGGGTGCTCGGCGAGTACGTCCCGAGGGCCGAGCACGGCCTGATCGCGCAGGTCTGTCTCGCGCTCATGGTCACCAGCGTCGTCTCGGCGGCGTTCACGCTGTTGCAGAACCTCACGCTGCTGCGGATGGAGGGCCGGATCGAGGCGAGTCTCCAACCGGCCGTGTGGGACCGGCTGCTGAGGCTGCCCACGTCGTTCTTCGCCGCCCGCTCGACCGGTGAGCTCGCGAGTGCCGCCCTAGGCGTGAGCGCGATCCGCCGGCTGCTCGCGGGTGTCGGCCCCACGCTCGCGCAGGCGGGCACGGTCGGCGCGATGAACCTGGGTCTGCTGCTCTGGTACAGCGTGCCGATGGCGCTGGCCGCGATCGGCATGCTCGTGGTCGTCGCGGCCGTGTTCCTCGGTCTCGGTCTGTGGCAGGTGCGCGGGCAGCGCCGTCTTGTGGTCCTGGGCAACAAGCTCAACAACCAGGCGTTCCAGACCCTGCGCGGGCTGCCCAAGCTGCGGGTCGCGGGGGCCGAGAACTACGCGTACGCGGCCTGGGCGGGCGAGTTCGCGCGCAGCCGTGAACTCCAGCAGCGGGTGGGCCGCGTCAAGAACCTGACGACGGTGATGGGCGCGGTGTATCTGCCGTTGTGCTCCCTGCTGATGTTCATGCTCCTGGCGGGCCCGGCGCGGGGCTCGCTGTCGGCCGCGGCCTTCCTCACCTTCAACACCTCGGTGACGATGCTGCTGACCTCGGTCACCCAGATCACCGGGGCGCTGGTCTCCGCGGCGGCCGCGCTGCCGATGTTCGAGGAGATCAGGCCGGTGCTCGACGCGACGCCCGAGGTGCGCGGGGCGAGCACGCGTCCCGGTGTCCTGTCCGGCTCGGTCGAGGCGCGGCGGCTGTCGTTCCGCTACGCCGACGACGGTCCGCTCGTCCTGGACGACGTGTCGTTCTCCGTCCGGCCGGGCGAGTTCGTGGCGATCGTCGGCCCGAGCGGCTGCGGCAAGTCCACACTGCTGCGGCTGCTGATCGGCTTCGACCGGCCGGTGTCGGGCAGTGTGCTGTACGACGGCCAGGATCTGGGGGCCCTCGACCAGTCCGCCGTACGCCGTCAGTGCGGTGTCGTGCTCCAGCACGCGCAGCCCTTCACGGGGTCGATCCTGGACTGCATCTGCGGCACCGAGGCGTACACGCCGGAGGAGGCGATGGAGGCGGCCGAGATGGCGGGTCTGGCCGAGGACATCGCGCGGATGCCGATGGGACTGCACACGCTCGTCTCGGGCAGCGGCGCGATCTCGGGCGGGCAGCGCCAACGTCTCATGATCGCCCAGGCGTTGATACGACGGCCGCGCATCCTCTACTTCGACGAGGCGACCAGCGCGCTGGACAACGCGACGCAGCGCACGGTGATCGAGAGCACCAAGGCGCTCAACGCCACCCGGGTGGTGATCGCCCACCGGCTGTCGACGGTCCTGGACGCGGACCGGGTCATCGTGATGGAGAACGGCCGGGTCGCCCAGCAGGGCCCGCCCGCGCAGTTGCTGGCGGACACGGGCGGGCGGCTGCACGAGCTGGTGCGGCGGCAGCTGGCCTGAGCGGTCAGTCCGCCCCCGGCACCGGGCACCGGGGCCCCGCCGTCCGCTTCAGCCGCACCTACGACCACGGCCGTCGTCCAGGGTGAGACAGGTCCCGGTGCGTGCGGTGGCTTCGGCCGCCATGGTGTCTCGCTCCTTCGGTGAGGAGGCTTCCCGTGGCGGTGCCGCGCCGTTCGGCCCAGCGGTGCCGTGCCGTTCGGCCGCCTTCGGCCGGCCGGCGACGGCTCTTCCCGGAAGGACATCGCATCACCATGCCGGCGGTTCCGCCTTCTCCGGCTCGCCCCTCCCCCGGACGGGCCGGTACACGGTCAGCGCCCGGTACTCCTTCTCCAGCCTCAACCCGGTGGCTCCCGGACGCGGTTCACCGTCGAACGCCACGGTGTCCCCGCCGGTGATGCCGTCCAGCTCCAGCCAGGGAACGCGCTCGGCCTCGTAGACCCGTGAGTGCTCCAGGGTGCCGAGGACCGCGGCGGCGACGGTACGGGTGCGGGCGAGCCGGCGCCCCGCGTCGACCAGGCGCACATCGAGCAGATCGTCGTCCAGACGCGGCCGGAAGGCGGGGACGAGTCCCTCCGGCACGTAACGGCCGTTGCCCGCGAGGAGCAGCCACAGGCGACGGGGCCGGCCGTTGACGTTCAGCTCGACCGGGCGGGCGGCGGCGAGCACCCGGGCCAGGGCGAGCGCCGCCGTCGGCGCGGCGGGCCCGCGCCGCTCCCACCACGCGCGCAGCCGCGCGAGTTCGGGGTACGGGCCGATGCTGAACTCGTTGAGGAACCAGGTGTCCCCCGTCCCCGAACGGGCGACGCCGATGTCCACCGACACCCCCTCGCCGCGGGCGACCGCGACGGCGGTGTCCTCCAGGTCCCGGACCCCCACGTCCAGCGCGAAGCGGTCGGCGGTGGCACCGGGGAACACGGCCAGTGCCAGCCCCCGTTCGGCCGCCGCGCGGGCGGCGACGGCGGCGTCGGCGTCGCCGCCGCAGACACCGAGCGCTCCGCCGGTCTCCACCGCCCGGTCGGCCGCCATGACGAGGACCTCCGCGAGGTCGTCGTCGGGGCCTCGCTCGATCACCTCGGCCTCGGGCAGCAGGGCGCGCAGCCGCCGTGCGTACGGCAGCGGCGCTCCGGGCGCTCTGGGCGCTCCGGAACCGGCCGGGTCGTCGACGATGACGACCAGTCCCTTGCCGAGCGGCAGGGCGGGCGCCCGCGCGGCGGGCCGTTCCCGCTCCGGTACGACGGGGCGCGGCGGCCACCAGCGGCAGGTGAGGGCGGCCGCGCCCGCGCCGATGGCCACGCCGGCGAGGACGTCTCCCGGGTAATGGACCCCTACGTAGACGCGCGAGAAGGCGACGGCGGCGGCCACGGGCGCGACCAGGAGGCCGTAACGGGTGGACTCCAGGGCGACGGCGGTGGCGAAGGCGGCGGCGGAGGCGGAGTGTCCCGACGGGAAGGACGTGGTGTGCGGCTGACGCGTCAGGTGCCGGATCGCGGGGACGCCCTCCAGCAGCGGGCGGGGGCGGCGGGCGCTCCACTTCACCAGCGTGTTGACGGTGAACGAGGCCAGCGCCAGCGAGCCGAGGCCGCGCAGTGCCGCCCGGCGCCCGGCCGGACCCCCGACGAGGCCGATCCCGGCGGCCGTGCCGAGCCACAGGCGGCCGTGGTTGGCGGCGTGGCTGAGCCGCCGCAGCGCCGGATCGGCTCCGGGCACCCGCGCGGTGGCCACCCGTGTGAACAGCCGCTGGTCCCATTCGAGGAGTGCACCCATGCTCCACCGCTACGCCCCCTCGGCCGCGCCCGCATCCCGGGTGACCCAAAACGGTGAAGGGCGTGGGCCGTTGGGCGCACGGACCGCTCCGGCGTGGTACTGGGTACGGCTGGGGCCCGGGAACAGCCCCGGGGTACGACACGGTCCCGGGTACGGCTCGGGCCCGGGAACGGTCCGCGTCCGCCGCGGCACCCCCCAGGGGGATGACGCCCGTGCCGTGGTGACGCGGCGGAACGCGGACATGCCGAAGGCCGGTCGACGGCCCCACTCCGTCTGACCGGCCCTCGGTGCGAAATCACATGGCGCCTCGTGACGGTGCCCGCACTCCCCAGCTACGGATCCCGGTCCATGTCCACGACGGCCACGCGATCCCGGTCTCTCAGAACGCGAAGACCGTCATCCCGTAGGAGCTCTTCACGCACTCGTTGGCGAAGGTGTGCTCGTAGGCGACGCGCTTGCCCTGCCAGACGCCGGCCACCGTGACGACCACGGGGTCGTACTGCCTGGTACAGAAGACATCGTTCCTCGGCGTCAACGCGTCGAGATCACCCTTGACCCCCCGTAGTTCGGCGCAGGCGTCGGCCGCGGCGGGATGGGTCCCGGAGGCCGTCGGGGCGCAGTTGAGAGTGACCGCGCGCTCCGGCGTCGCGACGGAGGCGGTCTGGCCATGGCCCGTGGTGAGCACCAGGGCGGAGGGGGCGTAGAGCCCGGACGGGGCTGCGTGGGCGGACCCGACGAGGGGGCCGCAGACGGCGGTGGCCGTCAGGGTGAGAGTCGCTGCCCAACGCGCGGTGTTCGGCATTGTGTGCATCCTTCCGCTCGATCGAATGCGATACCGGCTCGGTCGGTGCCGGTTCGGCGAGCGCGAGTCTGCCGAGTTCGCACAGGAAACACACATCGACCCCACACGTTTCAGTAACTTTGAGTATTGAATCAGTGGCGCGAAGTTACAGAATTCGAACGGATGAAGCCCGGAACTGCGCGCCCGACGACAACCGCCGACAGCCACCTGGCCGGAAAGACACGGCTCAGCAATAGGCCTGAAACATTCCACTTGAACCGGCATGCCGCCTCGACTTCAGCTGTCGGCGGACTTCTCCGGCCGCCCTTGCACATCGGTCGCGATCGAGTAATCGTAATTACATGATTACATCGGAGCAACGCGAGAAGCTGCGCGGCTGGTTCGCCGGCCGCCTGCCCGACGATCTCTTCGAGAGCCTCACAGAGGTGACGGCCGACCGTGAGGAGATCACCGTCGTCGGCCGCATCCCCGAACCGCGGCTCGCCGAAGGCGCCTCGGACGCCGAGAAGGAGGCGGCGCTGCGGGCCCGTATCCAGGAATTCCGCGAGCGCACCCGCGAGGACCGCGTCGAGGTGGCCCGGGACGCGGAGCACCGGTTCCGCAAAAAGGTCTCGTGGGGTGTGGAGTGCGGCACCGAGCGCGCCCTGTTCACCCACGTCGCCGCCCCCGTCATGACCCGGCTGCGCCAGCCCGAACGCGAGGTCCTCGACACCCTCGTCGCGGCCGGCGTCGCCCGCAGCCGCAGTGACGCCCTCGCCTGGTGCGTCCGCCTCGTGCAGCGGCACACCGACGACTGGCTGGGCGAACTGCGCGGTTCGCTGGAGCAGGTGCAACGGATCCGCTCACAGGGCCCGGACGCCGGATCACAGGACCTCCCCGGCGACGAGGAGTGAGAGCGGGCGACGAGGGGTGAGAGCCGGGCCGCCGCCTCGGACGCCACTTCCCGGAGGTGCGCCGCGGTCGCGGCCGGTGCCCTCCGGGTCCGCCCCGCCCCGAAGCCTCAGTCGCGGATCGTCCGGGCGATGTCCAGGGTGAGCCGGTGCCAGGGGTCGCGGGGGTCCCGGCCGGTCAGCTCGTGCACCCGGCGCAGGCGGTAGCGCAGGGACTGCGGATGAAGGTGCAGGGCCCGCGCGGCCGCGTTCGCCGAGCCCGAGTCGATGTACGCCGTGAGGGCGTCCAGCAGATGCCGCCGGGTGGCTTCGGCGAGCGGCCCGAGCACCAGCCGCGCGATGTGGTCGGGCGCGGCGGCCGGGCGCCCGGCGAGCAGGGCGAGCACCTGCGCGTCGGCGTCGTTCAGCACCTGCCCGGACCGGTGGGCGTGGGCCGGGGCGGTGTCGAGCGCGTCGGCGGCGAGCCGGTGCGCCAGGGCGATCCGGTCCAGGCTCTCGCCGGTGATGACGCACCCGCGCCAGGACCGCTCGCCCATCACCTCCCCGACCCGCCCGGACGCCGCGAGCGGCAGCAGCAGGACGGCGCGTGAGCCCCGTACGGTCGCCAGGGACGTCACCTCGCCCCCGGGAGGGGCCAGCGCGTCCAGGAGTGCCGCCGCCGTCTCGTGGGCGAGATCCGGCCGGTCCGCGGCGACCGGCTCCGCCGCCAGCAGGCAGTACGGATCCGGGAGCTGGATGCCCAGCCGGGCGGCGCGGTCGGAGAGCGCGCCCACCGAGGCGTGCCGTCCGGCGATGAGGTCGTCGAACAGCAGCCGCAGCGCCCGGCTCCGGTCCCCGGCCAGGTCCTCGCTGGTGGCGGCGTAGGCGGTGGCCATCTCCTCGGAGAGGGTGTCGAGGCTGACCAGGAGCATGCGGGCCAGCGCGAACGCGTCGGCGGCGCCGAGCCGGGGCGCGCGGGCGGCGACCTCGTCCGTGAGGACGGTGCCCGCGACCCGGTAGGCGCGCAGCACCGCCCGCACCGGGCGCCCGTCCGCCGCGCGGGCCGCCGCGATGCCCCGGAAACGCCGGAGGTCGGCCGGTCCCAGCGTGCCGTCGGTGACCCACAGATGGAGCAGCCGCTCCAGGCCCCAGGCCGCGATGGCCCGTACCTCGGGCAGCCGGCTGTCGTCGAGCGCCGCGTACACCGGGACCTGTTCGTGGACGGCGGCGACGATCGCCTCCACGACACGCGGGTCGGCGACCATTTCCTGCCGGACGCGTTCCCGGTCCTCGGAGGGCTTCTTTGTCACAGAGTGATGATTCCAGCCGCACGTTGTGCGCACCACGGTGGACGGGACTTGTCACCCTCGCCAGGATCGACCTCGTACAGCGCGGTCTTGGGGACGAGAGGCGGGACGTACGGATGGCGAAGCACTGGGCCGACTTCCAGTACGAGATCTACCTGAACGGGATGACGGGGGCCGTACCGCGGCTGCCCACCGATCTGACACGGCTGGAGGAACTGACCGAGCAGCGGCTCGGCCCCGGTCCTGTCGGCTATGTGGCGGGAAGCGCGGGCGACGGCAGCACGGCGCGCGCCAATCGTGAGGCGCTCGGCCGGCGCCGGATCGTGCCGCGCATGCTGCGTGACGTCCACGAACGCGACCTGTCCGTCGAGGTGCTGGGGCGCCCGTTGCCCGCGCCGCTCGCGCTCGCGCCGATCGGCGTGCTGTCGATCATGCATCCGGACGCCGAGTGCGCCGCCGCACGGGCCGCCGCCGCGCAGGGCGTGCCCTACATCCTGTCCTCCGCCTCCAGCACGCCGATGGAGCAGGTCGCCGAGGCGATGGGCGACGGCGAGCGCTGGTTCCAGCTCTACTGGGCGAAGGACCGCGAGGTCACCCGCAGCTTCCTGGACCGGGCGAAGGCGGCCGGGTTCACCGCGCTGTTCGTCACGCTCGACACCCCGCTGCTGGCATGGCGCCCGCGCGACCTGGACCAGGCGTACCTGCCGTTCCTGCACGGCGTGGGCACCGCCAACTACTTCTCCGATCCGGCGTTCCTGGCCGGTCTGGCCAAGCCGGTGCACGAGGACCCGAACGCGGCCGTCATGCACTTCGTCAGCATGTTCGCCGACCCCGGCAAGACCTGGCCGGACCTGGCGTTCCTGCGGGAGAACTGGGACGGGCCGATCGTCCTCAAGGGCATCCTGCACCCGGACGACGCCCGGCACGCCGCCGAGGCCGGCATGGACGGCGTGGTGGTCTCCAACCACGGCGGCCGGCAGGTGGCGGGCTCCGTCGCGGCCGCCGACGCGCTGCCCCGCGTGGCGGCGGCGGTGGGCGACCGGCTCACCGTGCTCTTCGACAGCGGCATCCGCACCGGCGACGACATCTTCAAGGCGCTCGCCCTCGGGGCGCGGGCGGTGCTCGTCGGACGTCCGTACGCCTACGGCCTCGGCCTCGACGGACAGCCGGGCGTCGAGCACGTCGTCCGCTGTCTGCTCGCCGAGTTCGACCTCACCCTCGCCCTGTCCGGACACGCCCGCCCCGCCTCCCTCGGCCCCGAGGACCTCATCGAGGAGACCGCATGACCGTCACCAAGAACGTGCTCGCCGTCGTCTCCGCGCATGTGGGCGGCCGTACGGCGGGAGCGGCGCTCGCCACCCTCTTCCCGGGGCAGGTCCGGGTCACCGTCGTGGAGAGCACGGACGAGGACCCCGCCGCGCTGCGCGAGGCACAGGTCGTCGTCACCGGCCTCGGCCCGGTGACCGCCGAACACATCGCCGCCGCACCGGACCTGGAGCTGATCCAGTGCGCGAGCCACGGCTTCGACTACGTCGATCTGGACGCGGCGCGCGAGCGCGGCATACCCGTGTGCAACATCGGTTCCAGCGGCGCCGAGAAGCAGAACGTGGCCGAGCAGACCTTCGCCCTCATGCTCGCCCTGGCCAAGCAACTCGTTCCCGCCCACACCGCGTTGACCGAGGCGGACTGGGCGCTGCCCCGGCTCCAGCAGTCGATCACGGAGCTGTCCGGCAAGACGCTCGGGATCGTGGGACTCGGCCACATCGGCGAGGAGGTCGCGCGGCGGGCGGTCGCGTTCGACATGAACGTCGTGTACGCCGGGCCCACGCGCGCGTCCGCCGAGACGGAGGCCCGGCTCGGCGCCCGCCATGTCGAACTGGAGGAACTGCTGCGCGTGTCGGACTACGTCAGCCTGCACGCTCCGCTCACCGACGCGACCCGACATCTCCTGAACGCCGAACGGCTCGCGCTGCTCAAGCCGACCGCGTTCGTCGTCAACACCTCGCGGGGCGCCCTGATCGACCAGGACGCCCTCGCGGACGCGCTGCACGCGGGCGCCCTCGCCGGAGCGGGTCTCGACGTCTTCGACCCCGAACCGCCCACCCCGGACCTGCGGTTGCTCAAGGCCCCGAACGTCGTGCTCTCCCCGCACGTCGCCGGCGTCACCCGCGAGACCCTCGTACGGATCGCCCTGGCCGCGGTTCAGAACGCCGCGGACTACGTGGCGGGCAAGCCACCCCAGGACGTCGTCTCGTAGCCGGGGCGATAGGCGACGGGCAACCGGCAACAGCAGACCGGAGCCCTGCCTGATCGGGGCCCCGCTCAAGGGCGTACGGTCCGCCGGTGTCCTCCGGGATGCCAGCGGGCCGAGGGCTTTCGGGTGCCGCATCACGACTAGTGTCCATGATCATAAAAAACGACAGGCTTGACGCTGACATGCGATCATGAGGTGTCCAACGTCTGGTGCCTCGCGACCTGGACCAATGGATCACCGACCGAAGTCGCGATTTAGGCGACCGCGTTCGGCACCTGAGGCTTGAGGCCAACCACACGCAGGAGTCCTTCGCCGAGGCGACCGGCATCGACCGCCGCACCCTCCAGCGCATCAAGGCTGGCACCAGCGACCCCCGCTCCAGCGACCTCCTGCGGATCGCCGCAGTCCTGGACCAACGCGTCTCTGTGCTCGTGGACTAGCCGACCCGCCCCAGACGCAGGAGGACCCCGCTCATCCGTCATCGGCGAGCGGGGTCGCCCCGGGGGGCGACGGACCGGCCGCACCGGTGGCCCGGGTCCTCGACAGCCTCGCCCTGGCCCCGGCTCACGCCCGGATCTCCAGTGCTGAGCTGATCGTCCTGAACCGCGACAACCAGATGTACGAGTGGGAGTCCTACGCGGCCGTGCCCCTGGGATGACCTGCGAGCCGCCCGCTGCTCCCCCGTGGCGGACGCCTCAGGCCTGATGTCCAGAGATCAAGTTCGGCGACGGCGACAAGGCGTCTTGGGCCGCTAGACGACACTGGCCGAGGCCAGCAGCGGGATTCGAACCCGCGTCTCCCTCTTTACAGGAGAAGTAGCCGTTGCCTTCGCACCTGGACATGACAACGGTAGCCGCGCAATCGGCCCTGGGCATCAGGTTTTCGTTGCCCCGACACCCTCGCGTGTATCTATCTCGATATACGCTTGATGCTCGTACTCGATACATGCTGCAATGAGGTCATGGCGAACCTCCGGCTCACCAAGCCGACCATAGCCGTCCTGGAAGCACTGCTTTCCGCGACGGCCGATGCGCCGGCCTGGGGCCTCAGCATCTGCCGCGACGCCGACCTCGGCCCCGGCACCGTGTACCCGATCCTCGACCGCCTCACCGAACGCGGCTGGGTCACAAGCCAGGAAGAGACCGGCCCTCACCCCGGTCGACCCGCGCGCCGCTTCTACGAACTCACAGGCACTGGCCGCCTGATGGCATCCGAGGCCCTACGGGCACGCCAGGCCCGCCGCTTCGGCCTTGGACTGGCCGGTGGGGCATCGTGAAGAACAAGTTGCCACCGCTCGAGATCACGTGGTCCGAGTCAGCGCTCAGGAGCTACAAGGAACTGGATCCCGACGGACTATCAGCAGCACGCTCGGTACTCAGAGGGCTTCCGGAGTCCAAGGTTGTCGCAGGATTCTCCGGCAAGTCCTTGCGCATCATGTGCAAGCAAGAGGTCATCGACGCCACCGACCCCGCCACGGTCGGCGCAACCACCCGCCTGGTGCTCACCGTAGTTCCGTTCCCTCAGCTGGGACTGGTGCGGATCATGTCTATCGAGCAGCTTCCGCCGGAACTACCAAAACCCCCCAGGGGGGCACGTTCCGCGATGGGTATCGCCGTGCGCGTGGCCGGACCCACCCGGGCACATCTTCGAAACGAGTGGCTCACCCTGTTGATCGGCTGCCCTGAGGACGGCTGGACGCCGTCCCTGACGGCTCAGCGGTTGATGGTTCTTGGATTCCTCGTCGCGTCGATTCGAATGCGACTGCACGACGTGGCACGTCCGGCTTGGCGGCCCCTTGACTGGCTGCTGAAGAAGGCGTCACGCACGAGCGGGGTCATCACCGCAGTGGTCGGCGCCCAGGCGATCTATATCGTCGGCCATCAGGGGTTGGGTGCTCTCGTGACGGACGTGTGGGAGCCGTGCGCGGTCGCGGGAGCGTCGCTGTACGGCCTGGCGTGCTGGCTTCGTCGGGTTCGCGGGATCGCAGTGGAACCGTCGGGGCACGAGGCTGCCGACGAGTAGGCCCAGGCTGCGTGGCCAGCTCCCTCTGCCGGACCGGCGCTGGGAATGCGAATAAGCCCCCGCCGCCCGAAGGCGGCGGGGGCTCTCCTAGGTCAGGCGTACTGGCGGCGCTGCGGGTCGAGTGCGAGGGCCGGGGGTGTCGTGCCCGTGGGGGCCGGGCCGGGGGCGCCGTCCTTGCGGCACACCAGTGCGTCCGGGTCGTTCGACGGGGCCTGGAGGCTGTAGCCGTCCGGGCAGGTCTGGCCGTCCGGACCGTCGGCTCCGGCCGCCCCGTCGGCGCCGTCCTTGCCGTCCTGTCCGGCAGGGCCCGGAGGACCCGCGGCGCCAGGAGCACCGGACGGGCCCGGCGGACCTGCCGGCCCTCAGAGCCGTCCGCTCCGCTGGATCCGTCCGCGCCATTGAGGCCCGGCGCCCCCGACGGTCCGGGCGATCCGGTCCGGCCCGGTGCTCCTGCCGGCCCCGGGATCGGCACCGGTACCTCGGTCCGCGCGGGCAGGTTGTCCACGGCCCGCGTCGGGTCCGGGGCGACCGGTGTCTTCCCTGCGGCCTTCACCTGCTCGCGCAGCGCCCGGACGTCGCCGGCAAGGGTGCTCACCGTGGTGCCCCGCAGGTCCGCCTCCCGGGCGACCTGCTCGCGGGCGTCCGTCTCGCGGTGGATGAGCAGCAGAGACAGCGCGACACCGCCGCCCAGGATCAGCAGGGCGGCCGTGACCTAGAGCAGATACAGGTCCGGTACAGCATCCGCTCGGTGCGCGTCACGGCGTGCCCCCAAGCGTCGTCACCAGCGGCCGCAGGCGCGCGATCTCGGCCTCCATTGCGGCAACTCTGGCTTCCGCCGCGGTGGCCCCCGCCTCGGCCGCCCGCTCGTCGAGCTCGGCCTTGTCCCGCTCGGTCACCAGGCGCTGCGTCAGATTGTCGTAGCCCGTCATCGCGGAGGCCTCCCGGGCCGCCCGGCTCGCGCCCCGCTGCCCGTACATGCGGCCGCCGCGGCCACGGGCCCCGCGATCAGCGCGGCTACGGCCGTAACCATGGCGGCGTCCATGCCACCTCCAGGGCGCGCGCATCGGGCAGGGTCAGGCCTCCGTCGAGGGGCCGCCGGAGGACGGGGGTACCTGCCGGTTGGGCAAGGCCAGCGTGATGCCGGGAGCGCCGAGCACGGCCAGGTCCACCGTGAAGGCCTCGGTCGCGGTCACGGTCCCGTCGTTCAGGGCGGCGGCCAGCGTGCCGGAGCCAGCGACCACCGCGGCGACGATGGCCTTGGCGTAGCGGGGCAGCTTCACGGGTCAGCCCTCCTTCGCGGGGCCGGTCACGTCGACCGACACCCGGACGACCGCGTTGGCGACCACGTCGTCCACGGCCGTCACGGCCGCGACGACCGTGGCCGTGTCGACGTTGGCGCCGAGGAGGCTGATGAGCTTCGTGATGGCCGCGGCCTGCCCGAGCAGGCGGACCATGTTCTCGAAGGTGCCCTTGAGGTAGGTGTCAGGCTGCCAGGTCTGAGCCGCAGCAGCTACGAACCCCCCGAGGGCGCAGCCGAACTGTTCGCCAAGGTCAAGGCCGCGCACGACGCCCTGCGAGCGCTAAGCGGCCCGCTGCACGACATGGCCGTCCGGGAGATGGGCGAGAACGGCGCCACCGTCGGCGACCTCGCCCGCCTCACCGGCTACGACCCCGAGAAGTTCCGCCGCTGGGGACCGGCCGCCGGCGTCGAGCGCCGGCGGCGCCCACCCGCGGTGCGGGGGCAAGCGATTGACCGCCCACCCAAGCTGAAACAAACCAGGCGATTCAGTGAATCCGTCTCCGCTTTCCCGCCCCGCCCCTACGCTGGCTCCGGGGGGATCAGATGGGGAAGAACCACCACCGGCGCGCACAACCTGCTTACTGGATCGCAGGCACTTGCGCCTTGTTCGCTGTCAGTCTTGGCCTTGCGTCGCTGTCTTTGGGGCTGTCGTCCCGAGACGTTGCGGGAACACCGCGACCACACATCTCAACTCGACTGTTTACCCCGGACACGAGCTCGCGCGACAGGCCTCGGTCGGCCTGGCCCACCGGGCCCTCGGAGGAAGCTACAGCCCCGACAGACGAGCCGTCGGTGGGCGGATCCCGCGACTCCAACAATGGTCCAGCCCGTCGAGTCACTGACACGCGGCCAGTTCCAGTCGTGACGCGGACCGTTCTGGTCGCGGGCGGTGGCAGTGGTGGCGACGACTGGTCAGGCCTGGCAGCAATGGTGTCCGCCATCGGGAGCCTGCTGGCTGGCTTCGCAGCGTTCGCCACCCTCGGGCACACGATTTCACTGAACAGGGATCACCGACGGCGGACAGGTCCAAGCACCCCCGACCCAGAACCGACCCCTGCGCCAGACCCTGCGGCCGATCCCCAACCAGACACGTCCGCGTGACGGTTACAAGGCTCCTCCAAGCGCCCCGGAGGTGAACTCGCTTTCGGGGTCGCGGTCTTGACGGGTTGCGAGGGTCTGCTCGGCGCTGTCGCGATCACTGGTGGGCCGGGTGGCCTGGAGCCAGGTGTCGCCGGTGGCGCCTGGAAGCCTGGCTCCAACCCTCCCAGCCGCGGACCCAACCGTCCGGCGCGGCAGGATCGGACGCCGAGAGGTCCAGGAACTCGAAGCCACGGCACGGGCGTTCCGCGCCTGGGACCACAAGTACGGTGGCGGTCTGCGCCGGAAGGCCGTCGTCGGCCAGCTGAACGAGGTGGCAGGCCACCTCGACGAACACCAGACGCCCCCTGTCGAGCAGGCCCTGTTCCGGGTGATGGCGCAGCTCGGCGGCGTCGCGGCCACCATGGCCTGGGATTCCGGACTCCACAAGCAGGACCAGAACTACTATCTGCTCGCGCTCCGCGCCGCGCACGCGGGCGGTGACGCATGGCTTCGGCGCCAACCTGCTGGCAGGAATGGCCCGGCAAATGCTGTACACCGACAGGCCACAGGACGCTCTCGAACTCATCCGCCTGGCACAGAAGGGTGTGCACGCGCCTCGGCCAGTCCCCGCGTCCGGGCCATGCTGCACACCCGCGAGGCGTGGGCCTATGCAGCCATGGGCCGAGCCGCCGCCTTCGAACGGGCGACCCAGGAGGCAGCCGAAGTCCTCGCTGAATCGTCGGGCGCCGAAGAGCCGTACTGGATCGCCTACTTCAACGAGGCGGAGCTCGCCGGAGTCACCGGCGGCAGGCTCCTCGACATGGCCCGGCACAACCCCCACGAGCACGCTGAGGCTGCCGCCACGAGCATCCGCAACGCTCTCACAACCCGCGGCGCGGAAGCAGGCCTCAGTCACGCCCTGGACCTCATCGGGCTGGCTGAGTGCCACTTCCTGGTGGGCGACGTGACCGGGGCAGTGGAGCAGACCCACAGAGCCGTCGACGCGGCGGCAGACACCCGGTCGGGCCGGGTCCGCATGCAACTCAGCCAGCTCTACCCGTACACAGTGGGTCGATCGACCTCAAGTACGGTCGGCGAAGCGCGGGCCAGACTCCGCGAAGTCCTCTCCATCTGAAGGGAACGCAGTGGCCACGATCGCCGTGACCGGGCACATGGATCTCACCGAGGACAGCGTGCCTCTGGTGCGGGACGCTCTGCGAGAAGTGCTGAAGCCGCACGCGGCGTCCGGCGGCTTGGTCGGCCTCTCGTGTATCGCAAAGGGCGCCGATTCAATCTTCGCCGAGGTCGTCCTGGAGCTCGGCGGCAGCCTGGCTGTGGTCGTCCCGTCCGCGGACTACCGCGAGAACAAGGTGAAGCCCGACCACGTCGAGACCTTCGACCGGCTCACTGCGGCCGCCGACCAGGTCGACGTCCTCGACCATGACACGGCCAACAGGGCCGCATACGAGGACGCGAACCGCACGCTCCTCGAGCGCGCGGATCATCTCGTTGCCGTCTGGAGCGGCGAACCGCCGAGTGGCAACGGCGGAGGTACGGCAGACACCGTCCTTGAGGCCCGTGCGGCCGGTCTGCCTGTCGATGTCGTCTGGCCGGAGGGCGCCGCCCGGAGGATCTGACACAGCAGAGCCGCCCGCAACTCCCCCGTGGCGGGCGGCCCGTGTCTGGTGTCCAGAGATCAAGTTCGGTGCCGGTACATAGCGCTCTTGGCCGCTGAGATACACCGTCGAAGCTGACGGCGGGATTCGAACCCGCGTCTCCCGATTTACCGGGGCTCTTGCAGGAAGCCCCGGTATTCACGTCGGGGATGAATGCGTCTCAAGGCTGCTCTGACATGCACTTTAGAGGGGGCGTTGTTGCTGCTCGGTGTACTGGCGGACGATTGCCCAAAGTGCTCCGCCGTACGATGCGGAGAAATACGAGGGCGACCATAGGTGCCCGTGCATGATGGCGCGGTTGATCTGGCCGGTGAACTCCTGCCTATCCGGCGAGCGGAGACGCCCTTGAGGCTGTTGACCAGCTTCGAGACTGCGACCTTGGGCGGAAGCCCGAACAGACCTTGGGGTCTGATGCAGGTCAGGTCAAGATGTCACCCATTCGTGCGGCAGACCCTTGCGCATGGTCTCTCTTCGAAGCGTGTCAGCATCTCGTTGTTGCACACTCCGCGCCGGTACTTCGTCCCAAAGACCCAAGTGAGCTTCCATCGCCGACACGAGATGTCTGCCACGCCTGTAGTCGTTCTGACCCTCCATGAGATCAACCCTCGTAGGATCGGGGTGTGCAGCTTCGCTACAACTACCGGGCCTACCCGGATGACCCGCAGCGTCGTGCGCTGGCGAGTGCGTTCGGGTGTGCCCGCGTGGTGTGGAACGACTGCCTGCGCGACCGGAAGCAGGCGCACGCGGCAGGACTGCCGTATGTGAAGTCGGCCGAGTTGTCCCGTCTTCGCATCACGTTGGCCAAGCGCACCGAGGAACGTGCCTGGCTCGCCGAGGTGTCCGCGGTCGTCCTGCAACAGTCCCTTCGGGACCTGGACACCGCCTACAAGAACTTCTTCGACTCGATCAAGGGCAGAGGGCAGAGCCGCAAGGTCGGCCCTCCCCGCTACAAATCGAAGAAGGACACACGGCAGTCGATCCGTCTCAACACCAACGCCTTCTGCCTCCAGGACGACGGCACGGTCTACGTGGCCAAGGTCGGCAACCTCAAGGTCAAGTGGTCCCGCCGGCTCCCGGCCCCACCCACGTCGCTGACCGTCACCAAAGACAGCTCCGGCCGCTACTTCCTCAGCTTCGTCGTGGACACCGAGCCGGACATCCTGCCCGGGCTGGAGGCCGACACCGGTCTCGACCTCGGCCTGTCCGCCTTCGCCGTCCTGTCCGACGGCAGCAAGATCGACAGTCCCCGCTTCCTGCGCCGGGCCGAGAAGAAACTCAAGCGCCTTCAGCGGGAGCTGTCCCGCAAGACCAGGGGATCAAAAAACCGGGCCAGGGCCCGGATCAAGGTCGCACGCCAGCACGCCAGGGTGGCGGACCGGCGCCGGGACTGGCACCACAAGGCATCCACACAGATCATTCGCGACAACCAAGCGGTGTTCGTGGAGGACCTCGCGGTGTTTGGCCTGGGGCGTACCCGGCTCGCCAAGTCCGTGCACGACGCGGGATGGTCCGCGTTCGTCGGCATGCTGGAGTACAAGGCGGCCAAGCACGGCCGCACCTTCGCCAGGGTGGACCGGGCCTTCCCGTCCTCTCAAGTCTGCTCGGCCTGCGGATTCCGGGACGGCCCCAAGCCCCTGCACGTCCGGTCGTGGACGTGCGGCGAGTGCCACGCCGTCCACGACCGCGACCACAACGCAGCACGTAATGTCCTGTTCGAAGGACGCCGCATCGTCGCCGCCGGACGGGTGGAGACGCTAAACGCCTGTGGAGTGCCGGTAAGACGGGCACACGTGCCCGCACAGCGCGTTGAAGCAGGAAGCCCCCGGAAGGGTCAGACGACCCAGGCCGGAATCCCTGGACTTTAGGCCAGGGAGCACGTCAAAGTCGAAGTAACCGGTACCTGCGCACCTGGACGCGCCTACCGTAGCCGCACGACCGCCGCCGGGCACGGGGTTTTCACGGCAGCCGCCACCCGACCGTACTCAGGGCCGTTCGGGCCGCCAGCGCTGGATGTCCGAGTAGTCGCGGACCTTGACCACGATGTCGGCACCGGGGTCCGTGGACGCGGGTGCGACGGCCAGTCCGTCGCGGCCGTGCGACAGCAACTCGCCCTCAGCGGTGAGGTCGTAGCGCATGTCCTCGCGCCGCTGCTCCTCCTCTTCGGCACAGCGGCCGAGAAGGAGGACACCGTCGTCGGCGCGTGCGTCGAGGCAGAGCCCGGCGCTCGCGACGCTGCGCAGCAGTCCGTCCCGCTCCAGCACCCATTGCTGGGTCCAGGCGGAGGAGCACACGTCCAGCGTGGCCTCGGCGCCCTCCACGGCCCTGGCGTCCCGCAGGCCGAGACACAGGTCGGCGTCCACGTTGCGCAGCCGCGTCCGCTCACCCTTGGCCGCGACCTCGGCCGCGGTGGACGGCGTGGACATCACGGGCGGGACCTGGGAGCCGTGGGCCGGTGACAGCGTCCGGCTGCTGCTCGCCCCGATGGCGGCGGCGGAGTCGGTGCCGCCCTCCTCGTTCGGCCACAGGCTGACCGCGAGGACGGTCGCCAGCAGCGCGGCCGACAGACCGGCCCCGGTGACCAGGGCCTGCTGGGACCCCTCGGCCGACCTGGCGGCCCGGCGCCCCGTCGACGCGAACAAGGGCTGCGGACGACGGCGCCCGTCCGCTCCGGGGCTCCTGCCGCCCGCCGGGCTCGCACCGCCTTCGGCGCGGCCCTCCCCTCCACGGCGCCCGTCCGTTCCGGCCGGCCCACGGCCCGCAGGGGTCTCGCCGCTCACCGCGCGCACGTCGTCCCCGGAGCGCGCGTCCTTCGCGGGCCGCTCGCCGCTGTCCGGGCGTCCGCCACCGAGGAGACGGCCGCTCTTCCCGGAGGTCTCACCGCCTCGCTGCCGCTTGCCCCGGAACGGGGAGACACCCCGCGGACGCAGGCCCTGCCGCCCGCGCGCCCGGCGGGAGTCGAAGTAGCGACGGGCGCCCCAGCCGAGTACGGACTCGGCGATCAGAACCCCGAGTTCTCCCTCGAAATGGCTGAGTTGTGCCGCCGCGTACCGGCAGTAGGAGCACTCCGACAGATGCTCCTGGACATCCGGCAGCAGAGCTCCGCCGCGCCGGAGCGGCGCGTCGAGGAGCCGGTTGTGGAAACCGCATTCCCTGGTCGGGGCGAATTCCAGATGCGCCCGCAGACAGGCCTGGCGGAATTGCTCGCGGGCCTGTTCCCAGGCGGCGACCGCTATGGGCTCCCCCATGCCCAGAAGACCGGCCGGCACGGACAGCGACTCGGCCTCCACCTCGGTGTGCCACAGCAGGCAGCGGGCGACGCCGGGAAGAGCGAGGAAAGCGTGTTCGGCGAGCTTGCGGTTCTCCGCCGTCATGGACTTCGCGGCGCGCATTCCGCGGCCCCCCGCGGGTTTCCGCAAAGCCGGCAGGGCTTCCGACATCCGGTCGTCCGCGGCCCAGGTCCGGACCGTGTCCCGCACCGTCACGAGGAGTTGGGGCCGCAGCGCGTGGGCCTGCCCGCCCTCCCCGAGGCCGTCGAGGACGTACCGGAAGGACGCCTCGGTGACCATGGAGGCGACCTGCGAGGACGTGGCGAGGCAGATCACCGCGTAGTCGTACGCCGGCCGCCAGTGCCGGGCTGTCAGCAGGGCGACGGCACGGGTGGTGTCGGCCTCCTCCCCGCTTCTCAGCGCAGCGGCGAGATCCTCGTCGGACTCGCCGAAGTATCCGCCGGGCGGACGGTCGGGCGGCGGCGGGTGGGGGGTGCGCACGGGAGCGGGTTCCTTCCGAGGTGCAAGGTGGCACACAGGACGTGCTTGCCCGTCGAAAAGGAGTCCCGATTGGTGTGGACCTTTTGACGGAGCGCCGGGAGAACGGCCGGGGACGAAGGCCGTGCGGCGACCGTCACGCAGGGAGCTTCTCGAGCTCCTCGACAGTCGGGAATGGCGAACAGCGATTCAGACCCGGCCCTTGACCAAGCGCGGGAGGCTCACCCTCGCACAACACACTCGTCACCAACAAGGCGCACGAGCCAGATCAGCCTTATTGAAAACATGTCAAAAGCGATCGGTGACCCGGCGGGCCGTCCGGCTTTCGGCATTTCACGCGCCCCCGTGTGAACCGTGCGCACGCGCCGGCCTCTCACGCACGCTCCCCGCGCGCACGACTCCGCAGTCCACTGGGACCGGCCCTTTCCGAAGGCCCCGCGCGGGACGGCGGGCGCTCCCCCGCGAAACCGGCCGCCGACCCCGATCCTCCCGTCCTCGGTCGGCGGCCCCGGGGCCATGGCGGAGCCCTCACATTCGTGCTGTCCCGGAGCAAAAGCCCATGAACGCACGGATTCTGACGGAGGGGTACGGGCTCACCGATCCGGCCGTCGCCGGTCCGGCGTTCCCTTCCGTCCCGCGCGCCGCACCGGCCGAGAAGGCGCCGCGCGCGGGCCGTCCGCTACGAATGGCTGTCCGGACCCTCCGCGTTCGAGGGTGCGCGAGACGCCCAGCCACTAGTCTGGAACCCGGACGACGCGCTTGTTCACTGTGAGTGTGCGCACAAGGGAAAGTGGCGACGATGAGCCCGGTCCACCCTCTCGACGAGGCCGCCACCGCACGGGCGGTCATCGACGGGAACGGCACCCTGATCCACTGGAGCGAGGGCGCCCGCCGGCTCCTCGGCTACTCCCCCGAGGAGGTCGAGGGCCGCCCGGCCGCGGATCTCCTGGCTCCCGGGAGCGCGGGTCCGCTCCCGGAGACCGGCGGCGACCGCCGGTACGGAGTGCTCGCCCTGCGCCACCGCGACGGCCGGGTCCTGTCCGTGTGGCTGCTCGCCCACCGCCTGGAGCGGGACGGGGACTGGCTCGTGCTCACCCCGCTGGAGGCCCGGGAGCCCCGCGCCCTGGAGGACCCGCTCGTCCGCGCCGTCCTCGCACAGGCTCCCTGTGCCATCGCCGTCTACGACGAACGGCTGCGGCTGTACGGCCTGAACGACGCGATGTCCGAGGTGCTCGGCCTGCCGGAGGAACGCATCAGGGGCCTGCGGGTCTCCGAGATCGGCTCCCGGCGGGCCGGTGAGCAACTGGAGCGCGAGATGGCCGAGGTCCTGGCCTCCGGCCTCCCGCGCGCCGTGGCGACGTACGCGCGCGCCGACGGCGAGGACCGGGCGCACCACTGGCTCGCGCGGATCGCCCCGCTCACCGACACCCATGGCCGCGTGATCGGCGTGTCCGTGGCCGCGCACGACTTCACCGAGCAGTACCAGGCCCGCGAGCGGCTCCAGCTGGTCAACGAGGCGAGCGTGCGCGTCGGCACCACTCTCGACGTCTCCCGGACGGCCCAGGAACTGGCCGACGTCTGCGTACCCGCCCTCGCCGACTTCGTCAGCGTCGATCTGCTGGACCCCCCGGAGAACGGGGGCGAGTACGACGTCGAGCCGCCGGCCGCCCCGGTCACGCTCCGCCGCGCCGCCCACCGGTCGGTGAACGAGGGCAGCCCCGAGGCCGTCCTCGAACCCGGCGACGTCGACGTCTATCCCGCGTCCTCGCCGCAGGCCGACTCGCTGATCGCGGGCCGGCCCCTCGTCGCGCCGAACGCGACCGGGACGCTGGAGGAATGGCTGAGCACGGACGGACCGCGCGGCAGACACGTCCGGGAGTACGGCGTCCACGCCACCATGTCGGTGCCCGTCCGGGCCCGGGGCCGGACCCTCGGGGTCGTCGTCCTCAGCCGGTTCCGGCGGCGCGACCCCTTCACCGCCGACGACGTGCTGCTCGCCGAGGAGGTCACGGCCAGGGCCGCCGTCTGCATCGACAACGCCCGCCGCTTCTCCCGCGAGCGGCAGACCGCGCTGGCCCTCCAGCGCAGCCTGCTGCCCCAGTCCCTCCCCCGGACAGCGGCCCTGGAGATGGCCTCGCGCTATCTGCCCGCGGCACGGGCCGGGGTCGGCGGCGACTGGTTCGACGTGATCCCGCTGTCCGGGATGCGGGTCGCCATGGTCGTCGGCGATGTCATCGGCAACGGCATCCAGGCCTCGGCGACCATGGGCCGGCTGCGCACCGCCGTCCGCACGCTCGCCGACATCGATCTGGCCCCGGACGAGCTGCTCACCCACCTCGACGACCTCGTCGTACGGCTGTCCTCCGAGGCCGGGGCCGAGGAGACCACCGGCGAGGTGGGCGCCACCTGTGTCTACGCAGTGTACGACCCGGTCTCGCGGCGCTGCACGCTCGCCAGCGCGGGCCATCCGCCGCCCCTCGTCCTGCCGCCGGACGGACCGCCCCGGGAGATCGAGGTGCCGCCCGGTCCGGCGCTCGGCCTGGGCGGGCTGCCCTTCGAGTCGGTCGAGCTCGACCTGCCCGAGGGCACGGTGCTCGCGCTGTACACCGACGGTCTGCTGGAGAGCCGCGACCGGGACGTCGACGCCGGTCTGCGGCTGTTCTGCCGGGCCCTGGAGGAGTCGTCGCGGCATCTGGAGGGGGCGGCCCAAGCGATCCTCCAGGCCCTGCTGCCCCCGGGCGGCGCGCCGGACGACGTGGCGCTGCTGCTCGCCCGTACCCAGGGCCTCGCCGCGTCCGCCGTGGCGACCTGGGACATCCCCGCCGACCCCGCCCTCGTCGCGCCGATCCGCAAGCAGGTCGCCGACCAGCTGGAGATCTGGGGCCTGATCGTGGCCACCTTCACGGCCGAGCTGGTGGTCAGCGAACTGGTCACCAACGCCATCCGCTACGGCGAACCGCCCATTCGGCTGCGGCTCATCCACGACGCCGAGACCCTGATCTGCGAGGTCTCGGACAGCAGCCACACCGCGCCGCATCTGCGCCGGGCGAAGACCTTCGACGAGGGTGGACGCGGGCTGCTCCTGGTCGCCCAGCTCACCCAGCGCTGGGGCAGCCGGCACACCGAGGAGGGCAAGACCATCTGGGCGGAGCTGTCCCTCCTCGGCGAGGAGTGAGGGCTCCACCGGGACGGAGGCGGAGCAGGGCCGCGGCACGAGGGAGGGCCTTCACGGGCCGCGGTCCCCGCGTCTGATGTGATGGAGGGTGCCGCCATCACCGCCCGGAGGACACCATCCTGTACAGCCCGCTCGTCCAAGGCGTCCCCGGTGCGGCCGGCACCAGGTTCGCCGAAGCGTTCTCCGCCGGTTCCGGCACCCGTCTCGTCGAGGCGTTCTCCGCCGGCCGGGGCACCCCCGTCATCACGCCGCACCTCGGCGGCACCGCCACCCCTGTCGCCGCGCCGCTGGCCGCCGCTCTCGGCACCCCGCTCGCCGAGGCGCTGTCCGTCGTCCTGCTCGCGGCCGTCCTCGTCTGCGCGGTCGTACGGCCGTTCAACTGGCCGGAGGCGGTCGTGGCCGTGCCGGCCGCGGGGCTGGTCCTGGCCACCGGGGCGATCTCCTGGGACCACGTCCGCGCGGAGGCCGCCCATCTGGGTCCGGTGATCGGCTTCCTGGCGGCGGTCCTCGTGCTGGCCAAGTTCTGTGACGACGAAGGGCTCTTCCATGCCTGCGGAGCCTGGATGGCCCGCTGGGCCGCGGGGGAGCCGGGCCGGCTGCTGACCGCGGTGTTCGTGCTCGCCTCGGCGATCACGGCGGTGCTCAGCCTGGACGCCACCATCGTGCTGCTGACCCCCGTCGTGTTCGCGACGGCGGCGCGGATGGGGGCCCGCCCCAAACCGCATGTGTACGCGTGCACCCACCTGTCGAACACCGCGTCGCTGCTCCTTCCGGTCTCCAACCTCACCAACCTGCTCGCCTTCACGGCCAGCGGTCTGAGCTTCACCCGGTTCGCCGCGCTGATGGTGCTGCCCTGGCTGGTCGCGATCGGCGCGGAGTACGTGGTCTTCCGGCGCTTCTTCGCCCGTGACCTCGCGGCGGGCGCGCCCTCCCCGCGCGCCGAGGAGCCGCCGGAGGTGCCGCTGTTCGCGCTGATCACCGTGGGCTGCACCCTGGCCGGTTTCGTCGTCGCCTCGGCCGTCGGCGTCGATCCGGCCTGGTCGGCCGCCGCGGGAGCACTCGTCCTGGCCGGCCGGGCCCTCCTCCGCCGCCGCACCACCGCGCTGACCGTGGTGCGCGCCGCCGCGCCGTCCTTCCTCGCCTTCGTCCTCGCGCTCGGCATCGTCGTCCGCGCGGTCGTCGACAACGGTCTGGCCGACGCCCTCGACGACCTCCTCCCGAAGGGCGGATCGCTGCCGGCGCTGCTCGGCATCGCGGCGATCGCCGCCGTCCTGGCCAACCTGATCAACAACCTGCCCGCGGTCCTCGTACTGCTGCCGCTGGCCGCCGGCTCGGGCGCGGGCGCGGTGCTGGCCGTCCTGCTCGGCGTCAACATCGGGCCCAATCTGACGTACGCGGGTTCCCTGGCGACGCTGCTGTGGCGACGTATCGTGCATGAACACGAACACGGCGTCGACCTCAAGGAGTTCACCCGGCTGGGCCTGATCGCCGTACCCGCGGCACTGGTGCCCGCCGTCCTGGCGCTGTGGGTCTCGCTCCACGTCATCGGAGGCTGATGGACATGCGGGTGGTCGTCTGGCTGGTCGAGGGAACATGGCCCGCGTGTGTGGACGCCGTGCGCACGCACGCCCCCGGTGCCACGGACGTGGTGCTGCTGCATGTCGCGGACCCCGCCGTGCCCGGTCTCGCACACGGCGCCTTCGCGGGGCTCCTCGGACGCGGACGCGCCGAGCCCGATCCCGGCGACCTCCTGGAGACCCTCGGCACGGCCTCCGGGGCCGAGCTTCTCGACGCGGCGGCCCAGCGGCTCGGGGGCCCGGCGACCCGCCTGGAGCGCACCGGCCGGGTGGAGCGGGAAGTCGTGGCGGCGGCCGAGGACGCCGGACTGCTCATCCTGGCTCGGGACGGCGACCGCAGCCGGCTCGGCCCGCACAGCCTGGGCCCGGCCGGACGCTTCGTCGTCGACCACGCCCCCTGCCCGGTGCTGCTCGTGTGGCCCGAACCGGCGCCGGACGTCACGACGTTGCCGCCTGCGCCCCCGCATCCGCCGCACGACCCGCCTCCCCCGCATCCTCCGCATCCTCCGCGTTCCTGAGAACACCCGCCCGGCGGACGCCCGGTGGCGTCCCGGAGGTCGTGCCGGGCGTCCGTCGACGGGCCTGTTCCGTCCGGACGAGCCGAAAGAACGCCGTTGGCCGAGCCCGCCACTTGACGAAGTCGGGCATGCGCGATTTGATCCTCTGCGTGCCGTGGTGCGACCCGGCACGCAGAGGTGCGCCCAGCCGGTAACGGACCAGGTTCAAGTCCGGACAAAGTCGCCAGGATCGCTCGAAGCGTCCGAGGCGGGGACGCACTCGCGATTGATGGAGCGGACATGCCCCCCGTCAAACGTGTTCTTCGTGCCGGAATTCCGGTCACGGCCCTCGCCGGTCTTCTGACGCTCGCGGGCTGCGACGCGGACACGAGCGCCTCCGCGAAACCGACGCCCCGCCCCGGCCGGACCGCGACCTCCGTCGAACTCCCCCCGCTCCACACGGGGTTCGACTACCAGATCGGCGGCGCCTACCCCCCGGCCGCCGACGTCCGCATCGTCAGCCGCGACCGCTCCTCCTCCCCCGCCCGCGGCCTGTACAACATCTGCTACGTCAACGCCTTCCAGGCCCAGCCCGAGGAACGCGGGCAGTGGCCCGCCGACCTGCTGCTGCGGGACGCGCACGGCAAGGTCGTCGTCGACCAGGACTGGAACGAGGCGCTGCTGGACATCCGGACGCCGGACAAGCGCCGCCGGGTGGCCGCGCGGGTCGAGAAATGGATCGACGACTGCGCCGACAAGGGATTCGAGGCCGTCGAGCCCGACAACTACGACAGCTACACCCGCTCGCACGAACTGCTGAGCGCGGACGACGCCACCGCGTTCATCACCCTGCTCTCGCGGCACGCGCACACCCGGCATCTGGCGATCGGGCAGAAGAACACCGTCGAACTGGCGGGCCTCAGATCGCGGACCGGACTCGACTTCGCGGTGGCGGAGGAGTGCGGCGAGTACGACGAGTGCGGTGAGTACGCGAAGGCCTTCCACGATCGGGTGGTGGTCGTCGAGTACACCGACAGCGGTCTGCGCAAGGCCCGTTCGGCCTTCGGCGACCGGCTGAGCATCGTGCGCCGGGACGTGAAGGTCTCGACACCCGGCAGCGCGGACTACGTCCGCGAAACGCGCTGACGGAGGCCGGGATGACACGCGTGATCGCGCGGCGCCGGCTGCTTCTGGGAGCGGCCGCCGCCGGGACACTGGCAGGCTGCGGCGGCCCCTCGGACGGCGTAGGCACCGACGGCAGAGTGACCGTCGAGCTGTGGCACGGTCAGAACGACACGGCCAGGAAGGCCTTGGAGTCGCTGGTGGCCGAGTTCAACCGCACCCATCCACGCATCCGCGTGGACAGTTCGGGCGGCGGGGTGGTGGCCGACGCCATGCTGCAGAAGGTGACGGCCGCGCTCGCCGCCGGCTCGTACCCCGACATCGCCTACATCTTCGGCTCGGACCTGGCGAGCGTCGCCCGCAGCCCCCGGGTCGTCGACCTCACCTCCGCGCTGCACGAGGGCACCCCGCCGTGGACGTCCTTCTGGGCGCCGGTACGCGACGCGGTCACCGTCAACGGCAGGGTGCGCGCCGCCCCGGCGGTGCTCGACTCGCTGGCCGTCGTCTACAACAAGAAGCTGTTCCGTCGGGCCGGGGTCCCCTTCCCGAAGGCGGGCTGGAGCTGGGACGAGTTCACCGACACCGCGCGCAGGCTCACCGACTCCGGACACGGAACGTTCGGCACGGGCTGGCCGGGCACGGGTGACGAGGACACGGTCTGGCGGCTGTGGCCGATGATCTGGGACCTCGGCGGCGAGGTGATCGCCGCCGACGGCAAGAGGATCGGCTTCGCCGAGCAGGGCACCCAGGCCCTCACGACACTCGCCCGACTGGCCCACGACAAAAGCGTGTACGTCGACCCGAAGCCCGGCAGCGAGCAGATGTACCAGGTGTTCCTGAGCGGCCGGATGGCGATGGTGGCGACGGGGCCCTGGCAGCTTCCGGACGTCATCACCGCCAAGGTCGACTACGGCGTCGTCCCGCTCCCGACGTACAGCGGCAGGCCCGTCACCATCTCCGGGCCGGACACCTGGACCGTCTTCGACAACGGTTCCGCCCGTTCCCGGGCCGCCGTCGAGTTCGTACGCTGGATGATCCGGCCGGCCCAGGACGCGCGCTGGGACATCGCGGCGGGCAGTCTCCCGCTCGGCTCGGCCACCGCCCGGCGGCCGCAGTGGCGCGAGCACGCGGGGACGACCACCGGACTCGGCGTGTTCACCGACACGCTGAACTCCGCCCGGGTCCGGCCCGTGCACGCGGCCTATCCGCAGATCTCCCAGGCCCTCGGCGAGGCGATCGTCTCGGTCCTGCTCGGCGAGGACTCCCCCGCCCACGCCCTCCGCCGGTGCGCCGACACCGCCGACGCGGCCCTGCTCATCCCCCGGTGACCTCGGCTCGTCCCCCGCTGACCTCGACGTCAGACGTTCCCAGCCGAATTCCGGCTGAAGGAGGCCGTCATGTCCGCCTTACCCCGCGCCATCACCATCGTTCCGGGCCCCGCGGTGACCCCGGCCGCCGCACGGCGTGCCGCCCGCCGCCGCGGCCGTCGGGAGACGGCCACCGCCTGGGCCTTCATCAGCCCGGCGGTCGTCGTGATCCTCGGTCTGAGCATCGTGCCCGTCGTCTGGTCGCTGCTGCTCTCCTTCCGGGCCGACGACCTGGTCACCCCGGGCCGCTGGGTCGGCCTCGACAACTACCGGGCCCTGGCCCAGGACCCCAACTTCCGTACAGCCGTGGGCAATACACTGCTGTACACCGCCCTCTACGTGCCGCTCAGCCTGTTCGGCGGGCTGATGCTCGCTCTGGCCCTGAACCGCCGTATCCGGTTGATCGGCCTCTACCGCACGCTCGTCTTCGTTCCGTTCGTGGTCTCGGCGACCGCGCAGGGCGTGCTGTTCTCGTTCATCCTCGATCCCGAGTTCGGTGTCGCGAACTCCCTGCTGCACCAGCTCGGGCTGTCCCCGCAGGGCTTTCTCACCGACCCCGACCAGGCGATCTTTCTGCTGGTGCTGATCTCGCTGTGGAGCGGGGTCGGATTCTGCGTCGTCGTCTATCTGGCCGCGCTCCAGGACGTGCCGCCCGAACTCGTGGAAGCCGCGCGGATCGACGGGGCGGGCCGCGGGCGGGTGCTGCGCCACATCGTCCTGCCGACCCTCACCCCGGTCACCGTGTTCCTGCTGCTGTGGCAGCTGATCACGGCACTCCAGGTCTTCGACCTGATCTACGTGACGACGAAGGGCGGCCCCCTCGGCTCGACCGACGTGGTCGTCTACTTCGTCTGGCAGCAGGCGTTCCAGACGTTCACGGCGGGCTACGGGGCCGCCGCGGCCTACGTCCTCGCGGTCGCCCTGCTGGTGGCCGGCGGGGTGCTGCGTCTTCTGCGGCGCCGGCAGGAACGTACCGAAGGAGCGGTCCGATGAGTTCACCCGCCACCTCCCGCAGGCCGGGCCCCTGGCATCTGCTGCTGGCGCCGCTGACCCTGTGCTTCGCACTGCCGCTGGTGTGGCTGGTGCTCAGCTCGGTGATGTCCGACGCGGAGATCAACCGGTTCCCGCCCGCGCTGTGGCCGAAGGGGATCGACCTGGGCGGCTACCGGTATGTGCTCGGGAACGCGATGTTCCCCCGCTGGTTCGCCAATTCGCTGATCGTCGCGGTCGCGGCCGTCCTGTCGAACCTGCTGCTGGGAGCGCTCGGCGGCTACGCCTTCGCGCGGATGCGGTTCACCGGATCACGGACTCTGCTCGGGCTGATGCTCGCGACGATGGTGATCCCCTTCCAGCTCACGATGATCCCGACCTTCCTGGTGATGAAGGAACTGGGTCTCATCGACACGCTCGGCGCGCTGATCGTGCCCTCGCTCGTCACCCCGTTCGCGGTCTTCCTGTTCCGGCAGTTCTTCCTGGCGCTGCCCAGGGAGATGGAGGAGGCGGCCTGGATCGACGGGTGTTCGCGGCTGCGGGTGCTGTTCTCGATCGTGCTGCCGCTGGCCCGGCCCGCGCTGGCCACGGTCGCGGTGCTCACCTTCCTGAGCACCTGGAACGACCTGTCCTGGCCGCTCATCGCGATCAACCACGACACGCGGTACACCTTGCAGCTCGGTCTGACGACGTTCCAGGGACAGCACCACACACGGTGGTCGGCGGTGATGGCGGGCAACGTGATCACCGTGCTGCCCGTCCTGGTCGCGTTCCTGCTCGCGCAGAAGACCTTCGTCCAGTCGCTCACGTCGAGCGGTCTGAAGGGCTAGGCCACCATGACTTCCTTCGATCTGCTGGTCGTCGGCGACGCCAATCCGGATGTCGTCCTCGGCCCGTTGCGCGGCCCCCTGGTGTTCGGGCAGCGCGAACAGCTCGTCGAGCACGCCGGGTTGGTGCTCGGCGGCTCCGCGGCGATCATGGCGTGCGGGGCCGCGCGGCTCGGGCTGCGCGTCGCGTTCGCGGGCCGGGTGGGTGACGATCCCGCGGGCGCCTTCGTGCGCGAGGCGCTCGCCGGGCGCGGTGTCGACGTGGGCTTCCTGGTCACCGACCCGGTCCGGCCCACACCGCTCACGGCCGTCGTCATGGCCGGGGACGGGGACCGGGCCATCCTGACGGCGCCGGGCTGTCTCACCCGGACCGGTCCCGAGGACGTGCCGCGGGACCTGATGGCGGCCTCCCGGCATGTGCACGTGGCCTCGTTCTTCCTGATGCCCCGTCTGGCCCGTTCCCTGGCCTCGGTGTTCGGCCTGGCACGGGAGACGGGCACGACGACGTCGCTCGACACCAATGACGACCCTGCCGGACTCTGGGACCGTCAACTCCTCGACCCAGTATGGAAGTTCACCGATTTCCTGCTGCCCAACGCGGCCGAGGCGTCGGCGCTGTCCGGGGAAGCCGAACCGGTCGCCGCTGCCGCCGCCCTGGCCGGCCGGGGGCCGACGGTCGTGGTCAAGGACGGCGCGAACGGCGCCCTCGCCCACACCGGGACGCGGCTCACCCACGCACCGGCCGTGGCCGTCGACCCCGTGGACACCGTCGGCGCGGGCGACAGCTTCGACGCCGGGTTCATCGCCGCGACCCTGCGCGGCCTCGGCCTGCGCTCCGCGCTCACGGTGGCCGCGGCCTGCGGTTCGCTCTCGACACGAGCACACGGCGGCACGGCGGCACAGCCCACCTGGGACGAGGCCCTCGCCGCGGCCCGCGCGCACCTCCCGGACCTGCCGCACCTCCCGGACTTCCCAGCTCTGCCGGACCCCCCGCCGTCCCGAACGGGCCGCTGAGCGCGAGCGCCCCCGAAACCGCCGGGCACCCGGCCGTCCCCGCGAAGCCCCCCGCACTCCCACACCCCCACACCCCCGCACCCCCGCACCCGCATCCGCGAGACCAGGAGCCGTTCATGAACGACGTCACCGCCCCGAAGATCGCCTTCATCGGAGCCGGGAGCGTGGTGTTCACCCAGGGACTGCTGGCCGACCTCTTCCGGTTCCCCGAACTCGCCCACGCGCGCATCGCGTTGCACGACATCGACCCGGAGCGGCTCGACACCGCCGAGGGCGCCGCCCGGTACATCGCCGGCGTACGCGGCGCCGAGCCCGCCATCACCGCGCATCCCGACCGCCGGGCGGCCCTGGAGGACGCCGACTTCGTCATCAACATCGTCCAGGTCGGCATGGACCGCGCGACCCGCACCGACTTCACCGTGCCCGCCCGCTACGGACTGCGCCAGACCATCGGCGACACCCTCGGCATCGGAGGCATCTTCCGGGCCCTGCGCACGTTCCCCGTGCTCCGCGGGCTCGCCTCCGACATGGCCGAACTCTGCCCGGACGCAATGCTGTTGAACTACACCAATCCCATGGCGATGAACGTCCTCTACCTGAGCCGGATCGCGCCGAAGCTGCGCGTCACCGGCCTGTGCCACTCGGTGCACTGGACGATGCACGACCTCGCCCAGCTCGTCGGGGTTCCCTTCGAGGAGGTGACCCATCTGGCCGCCGGGGTCAACCACCAGGCGTGGGTGCTGCGTTTCGAGCGCGCGGGCCAGGACCTCCACCCGCTCCTGGACGAGGCCATCGCCAAGGACCCCGGGCTGCTGCGCCGGGTCCGCGTGGACATGTACCGCCGCCTCGGCCACTACCCCACCGAGACGAGCGAGCACTCCTCGGAGTACGTGCCGTGGTACCTCCACCACGACAGCGAGATCGAGCGGCTCAGGCTGCCGGTGGGCGCCTATCTGGACATCATCGAGGAGAACGCCGCGAGCTACCGGCGCACCCGCGACGCCCTGGACCGCGGGGTGCCCCTCCCCGTCGAGGGCACCCTGGAGTACGCCCCGCAGATCATCCACAGCACGCTCACCGGCACCCCCCGCACGATCTACGGCAATGTGCCCAACCGCGGTCTGATCGACAACCTCCCGGCGGACTGCGTGGTCGAAGTCCCCTGCCTGACGGACGCGTTGGGGGTGCGGCCGACCCGGGTCGGGGCGCTGCCCCCGCAGTGCGCCGCGCTGAACAGCGCGTACGTCTCCGTCACCGACCTGGTGGTCCGCGCCGCCACCGATGACGAGCCGCGGCACATCCGGCACGCCGCGATGGCCGACCCCGCGACGGCCGCCGCTCTCCCCGTAGAGCGCATCTGGGACCTGTGCGACGACCTCGTACGGGCTCATGGAGATCTGCTCCAGCCCGGGCTGAGGGCGCTGCTGGGCCACTGAGCGGGGCGGACGCCCGTTCACCCCGCTCGTCGCCGCCCCTGAAGCGCATCGTCACCCCTAGGGGGTGAGGCCGGTGCGGCCCCGGTGCCGCAGGCTCGGTGGTGAGTGGCTGCGGTCGCAGCCCCTGCAACGGAGGTCTCTCCATGGCAACCACCCAGCATCACACGCACTCCAAGACCGCGCTGACGGCGGCCGGCGGCCTGATGATCTTCGCTTCGGTGATGCTGTTCGTCTCCGGAGTCCTGGACATCCTGCGGGGCGTCATGGCCATCGCCGAGGACGACGTCTTCGTCACCAGCCAGAACTACGTCTTCAAGTTCGACCTGACGAGCTGGGGCTGGATCCACCTGGCGCTCGGCGCGGTCGCCGTGGTCGTGAGCATCGGCCTGTTCATGGCGGCCACCTGGGCACGGGTGATCGGCGTGGGCATCGCCGCACTGCTGATCATCGCCAACTTCCTCGACATCCCGTACTACCCCGTCTGGTCGCTGACGCTGATCGCCCTGTACGGATTCGTCATCTGGGCGCTCTGCGTGGCACGGCCGGACACGGACACCGTCTAGCCCGACGGCGACGCCGGAACCGGACCGGACCGGAGCAAGCCTGACCGGGCCGGACCGGCTCCCGGCACGACAGGCCCGCGGCTCACAGGATGTGCAGGTCGCGGGCCCGTCGTACGGCCTCGCCCCGGCGGGTCGCGGCGAGCTTGCGGTAGACGCTCTTGAGATGGGTCTTGACCGTGTTGACCGACAGATGCAGATCGGCCGCGATCTCGTCCCTCGACATCATCTGCGCCAGCCGTTCCAGCACCTCCTGTTCGCGCTCGCTGAGCGATTCGATCACCGGTTCGATCACGGATTCCTCGCCCGTCCGCGGGCCCGGCCCGGTGCCCCGTACCCCGGCCGTCTCCGGAAGCCACTCATGCCCCTGGGCCAGCGCGGGCCGGTGCCGCACGAAGGTCCGCAGCCAGGGGCCGGCCTCCAGGAACGGCCGTCTCAGGCGCTCCGGCCTGGCCGTCCGCAGGGCCCGTGCCATCAGCCGCTGGGCGGTGGAGTCGTCGCCCAGCGCGTCCGCGGTCTGCGCCCGCGCGAGCAGCACCCGGACGGCGATGCCCGGTCCGTCGTCCACCTCGGCGGAGAGCGCGTCGAGCAGGGCGCGTGCCGCCTCGCGGTCACCGGTGGCGAGCCGGGCACGGGCGGCGGCCACCGTGGCCTCCGGCCCGGTCGCCCGCTCCTCCACGAGCACCTCCGCCGCGGCGAGCGGTTCGCCGAGCGCCAGGTACGCGGTGGACATGTCCAGAGCGGCCCGGTCACTGACCCACGGCGAGGGCTCGACCCCGTCCGGCGGGCGCCTGAGCTCCTCCAGGACGCGCAGCGCCTCCTTCGGATGCCCCTTGGCCAGCAGTATCCGGGAGCGCAGCAGCGCCAGGCCCGCCGTCGCGACGGGATCGTGCGAGGCCGTACCGGAGGCGGTCGCCTGGTCCAGATGGGTCTGCGCCGCCGCCAGATCGTCCCGCTCCACGGCGACCGCCGCCAGCACGAGCTGGGCGACGCCCGTCCGGTCGGCGGGCGGCAGGCCGGAGCGCTCCGCCTCGGCGACCGCCGCCCGCGCGTGCGACTCCGCGCGGCCCGGCCGGCCGCACAGGAGGTCGATCAGGGCGAGCCTGCTGAGGGATTCGTGCCGGGGATACGCGGTGGACGGCCCGTCGTCGACCTGGACGGCGGCGGACAGTGAGAGCCGGGCCGCGTCGAGCCGCCCCGCCCAGAGCTGCGCCGAACCCAGGTCGGTGAGCATCAGGGCGGGCAGTTCCGGGTGCCGTTCCAGCCGCTCGGCCGGAACGGACTGCTCCGCCGCTGTCATGTCCTCGGCCGCCGCCTGCGCCCCCTCGGCCGAGCCGGTCAGCCGGGCCGCGAACACCCGCAGCAGCGCGTGGCTCAGCCGCAGGGCCGCGGTGCCGGCGTCGTCGCCGGTCAGGTTCTCCCCTGCCCGGCGCAGGTAGTCGAGGCCCCGGTCGACGTCGTGGCGGACGAGTTCGCGGGCCGCGCGCACCAGACACGCGGCCGGGCCGGCCGCGTCCGGGGGCATGGCGGCGAACAGCCCGTCGAGGCGCTCGGCGTCGAGTCCCGTCAGCAGTTCGCCGATGGCCAGCTCGTCGACGAAGCGGTCGGCCGCGAGCTCCCATTCACCCGCCCCCGCCGCGTGCGGCAGGGCCTCCGCCAGCAGACCCGACTCGCTCAGCCAGCGGGCGGCCCGGCGGTGCAGCTCCGGCTCCGTGCCCGGAAGTCTGACCCGCAGATGGACGCGCAGGATCTCCGCGAACAAGGGGTGCAGCCGGTACCACGAGTGGCCGATGGCCTCGACGAAGGCGTTGGCGTGCTGGAGCCCGGCCAGGATGGGATCCGCGTCGTCCCGGCCCGTCAGGGCGTTGGCGAGGTCCGGGTGGATCTGATCGAGGATGCTCGAACGCAGGAGCAGGTCCTGTGTCTCCTGCGTCTGCGCTTCGAGGACCTCGGCCAGCAGGAAGTCCGCGAGCGTGCTCTGGCCCGCCTCGAAGTTCTTGATGAACGTGTCCGGGTCGTCGACGTGCTGGGCCGCGAGGATGCACAGGCGCAGTCCGGCCGCCCAGCCTCCGGTCCACTCCGTCAGCGAGCGCGCGCCTTCGTCCGACAGCCGGATGTCGTGACGGTTCAGCAGCGCGGCCGTCTCTCCCGGGACGAAGGCGAGGTCGGCGCCCCTGACCTCGGCGACCTCGCCGGCGGCGCGGTAGCGGTGCAGCGGAAGCTGCGGCTCCGTACGGCTGACGACGACCAGGCGCAGGCCACCGCCCGCGTGGCGCAGGACGAACTGGAGCTCGTCGGCGACCTCGGCCGAGGCACCCACCCGGTCGAACTCGTCGAGCACCAGGATCACGGGATCGGCGCGTTCGCTCAGCCAGGCCGCCAGCCGGGTCAGCAGGGAGTGGTCCACGTCGCCGGGGCTCGACGGGCTGCCGATGTCGTCCGGAACCTCCGCTCCGTGCCGCCGCAGGGATTCCAGGACGTACGTCCAGAAGATGCCGGGGCCGGTGTCCTCGGGCTCCACGGTCAGCCAGGCCACGTCGTCCGGACGGTCCATCGTGGAGATCCAGTGGGCGACCAGGAGCGTCTTGCCCGCGCCCGCGGGTCCGTTGACCAGGGTGAGGGGGCCTCGCACACCCTCGGCGAGGCGTCCGACCAGCCGCGGCCTGCGGACGAAGGTCTCCGTCAGGTCGGGGACGGTGAACCGGACGGCGAGCAGAGGGTCACCGCCCGGGGTCAGCAGCCCGGCCATGGTGTCCTGCCTCCGCGATGTCTCGGCAGCGGCGACGCGTCCGATCCGATGTGGTCCGGGTCCACGGCTCCCTCCCCGGTGTAACCCCCGCACACTGATCGTCACCCGCTGTCCCGAATGTCGCAAGGCAGGCTCCGGTCCCCCGCCGCGGGTGAGGTGCGGGTCCCCCGTCCCGCGTGCCATGGGATCGGATTCCCCGGATGGCGCGAAGGCGGAGCTGCGGGTGCCATGGAGGTGCCGTGGATGTGCGGCCGGGCCGGACGCCCCTGTCCGGGCGGCGGCGTCGCGGGCCGAATCGATGAGGTGGTCACCGGTGAAACACTGGCGCGCTCTTGCCGTGCTCGGGACGGCCCAGTTCCTGATGGTCCTGGACACCTCCGTCATGAACGTGTCCATCAGCCAGCTCGTGGAGGACTTCGACACCGACGTCACCGCCATCCAGGCCGTCATCACGCTCTACGCGCTGGTCATGGCCGCGTTCATGGCCACCGGCGGGCGGCTCGGCGACATCCTCGGCCGCCGCCGGCTCTTCCTCGTCGGACTCGTCGTCTACGGCGTGGGCTCGGCCCTGACCGCGGTGGCTCCCACCCTGTGGATGCTCGCGCTCGGCTGGTCGGTCATCGAGGGGCTCGGAGCCGCTCTGGTGCTGCCGGCCATGGCGGCCCTCGTGGCGGAGTCCTACACCGGAAAGGACCGGGCCGTCGCCTACGGTGTCATCGGCGGGCTCGCCGGTGCGGGCATCGCGGTCGGACCGCTGCTGGGCGGCTGGGTGACGACGTACCTCACCTGGCGTCTGGTCTTCGCGGGCGAGGTCGTGGTCGTCGTCGCGATGCTCTGCTTCCGCCGGGCGATCCCCGACAGACCCCGGACCGGGCCCCGCCCCCGGCTGGACGGCGTGGGCGCCTTCCTGTCGGCGGCCGGACTGGGACTGGGCGTGCTGGGCGTCCTCCAGAGCGGCACCTGGGGGTGGGTGCAGCCCCGCAACCCGCCCTTCACCGTCCTCGGCTTCGCCCCGACCCTGTTCGTCGTCGCCGCCGGGGTACTCGTCCTGGCCGTCTTCGCCAAGTGGGAGCGCCGCAGGGAGGCGCACGGCACCGACCCGCTGATCCATCTGTCCCTGCTGCACCGGCTGCCCCTGCGCTCCGGTCTGCTGACGCTGGTCAGCCAGAACCTCATCCTGCTGGGGCTGTTCTTCGCCATCCCGCTGTACCTCCAGGTGGTGCAGGGGTTCGACGCGTTCCAGACCGGACTGCGGCTGCTCCCGGTGTCCGTCACGATGCTGCTGGCGTCCGTACTGGCCTCCAGGCTGGGGCGGGTGATGGGGCCGCGCCGTGTGGTGCGACTGGCCCTGCTGACCCTGCTCGGAGCCATCACGTGGCTGCTGGCCACCATCGAACCGGACATCGACGACGCCCAGTTCGCCGGCGCCATGGCCCTGCTGGGCGTCGGCATGGGCCTGCTCGCCTCACAGCTCGGCAACGTCGTGCAGTCCAGCGCCGACGAGGAGGAGCGCAGCGAGGTCGGCGGGCTCCAGTTCACCGCCCAGAATCTGGGCTCCGCGCTCGGTACCGCGCTGATCGGATCGATCCTCGTCGGCGCCCTGGCGCAGGCCTTCACCACCCAGGTGGCGAAGAACCCGGCGGTGTCGGAGGAGGCACGCAGTCAGACGAGCGTCGCGCTGGAGGCCGGCATCAGCTTCGTCCCCACCGACCAGGTGCGTTCGGCGGCCGAACAGGCCGGGCTGCCGCCGGCCGAGGTCGACGCCGTCACGGACTCGTACGCGACGGCGCAGCTCAACGGGCTGAAGGCGGCGATCCTGGCGGCCGGTGGCATCACGCTCGCGAGTTTCCTGGTCACGACGCACCTGCCGACCGGACGGACCGGCCGCGGGAAGCAACCCGGCACGGGCAGCCCGGCCGCCCCCGCCGAACCGGCGTGAGGACCCGAGGGCCGAACCCGCGTGAAGGCGCGGGACTCGGACCGGTGTGAGCCCGGGCCGCACGAAAGGGCGTGAACCGCGACGCGCGAAGCGGCGCGGGCGCGCGCGGCTCGAACCCGCGTGAGCGTGCGCGATGCGGCTCCTCGGTGCCCCAGGTTCACCTGCTGCGGGTGAGGGCGGGCGGGGCGTGGTGCCGGATGATCGTGGGGAAGGGTGCCGTCCGTCCACCCCAGGCCGCCCGCCGGGGAGAGCCCCGTATGCAGTACGAGATCCGTGTCGAGGGACATCTGTCGGAGACGCTTTCCGCGGCGTTCCCGGAGATGGACCACGTGCTGATCTCGGGCCAGACCATCCTGTTCGGCCCGGTCGTCGACGAGGCACACCTGTACGGCCTGCTGGCCCGCTGCCGGTCGCTCGGCCTGCGCGTCGTGGAGATGCGCCAACTGCCCGGGTGACCGCGAGGATCACCCGCCGGGGGTGAGCCGCCGGAACCCGGCGCACGGGAGCGTGGATGCCGGGAATCCACCCACCGTCCCGTCGGCGGCCCGGAACCGGTCCGCTCGACCGCGTGAGGAGGAACCATGACGGAATCGCATGGTTCGGCACCGCACACCGGACCCGAACCCGGGCCCGGGCCCGGGGGCCAGACCTACGCGCCCCCGGCCGACCCCGCGGTGATGCTGGACCGCGTAGGCGCCTCCTGGACCTGGCTCCTCGGCTCGGCCGTGGCGACGCTGATCCCCGGCGTCCTGATCCTGGTCTGGCCGGACGAGACCCTGCACGTCCTCGCGGTTCTCCTGGGCCTCTACCTGCTGGTGATCGGCCTGTTCCGGTTCGTGTCCGTCTTCGGCCACCAGGAACAGGGCAACCGGTTCGCCACGCTGCTGGTCTCGGTGCTCTACGTCCTGGCCGGCGTCCTGTGTCTGCGGAACCCGCTGCAGACCATCGCCGCGCTCTCCCTGATCCTCGGCATCGTCTGGCTCGTGTCCGGCGTGCTGACCGCGTACACCGCCCTCGCGGCCAGGGATCTGCCACACCGTGGCTTCGTCCTGTGCGCGGCGGCGATCGGCATCATCGCCGGCATCGTGGTCCTGGCCCTGCCGACGGAGTCGGCCCGCGCCCTGACCCGGCTGCTCGGTCTGTGGATGGTGCTGATCGGTCTGGTCGAACTGGCCGTGGCGTTCGCCTGGCGGGCCGCGCTGCGCCGGGCGGTCTCCGCCGGGCCGCGTGACCCGGCCTCCCCGTACTGAGGAGAGGCCGGAACGGACGAGGCCCAGGGTCCGTCGTTCGGGCACACCGCCGCCCGCGACCCCTTGAGTTGTGCGGAGGGCCGGGCATACTCGTGACTCCCCTGCGGGCGCCGGCCGGATCACCCGGCCGGCGCCTCGACGCGTACCCGAATTCGTGGGCCGCCCGATGAGCAGGCTCGTACGGAGCGGACGTATCAAAGGGCATGCCGACATCTCTGGCCAGCAGGCACGACGGGCGCGTGCCGGTGAACGGCGCGCCGGCGCCGCGCACGCTCCTCGGGCGGCTGCGGCGTCATGAACGGGCCGTGTTCGTCGTCGCGGTGGCCCTGCTGCTGGTCCAGATGGCCGTCGCCATGGTCAGTACGGCCGTCGAGCAGACCCCGACGATCGACGAGCCCGTGTACGTGGGCACCGCGACGGTCTACGTCCAGCAGCACGACCTGCGGTACAACCCCGAGCATCCGCCGCTGGGCAAGCTGATCATCGGAACCGGTCTGCTGTTCGCGCACCCGCACCTCGACCCCGCGTTCCAGGGCGACCAGACCGAGCTCGGACGGCATGTGCTGTACGAGTCCGGCAACGATCCCTGGCGGGTGATGCTGTGGGCGCGGCTGCCGGTGATCGTCCTGACGCTGCTGTTCGGCCTGGTCGTCCTCGCGTTCGCCCGTGAACTCGGCGGCCGGACGGGCGCGTTGGCGGCCCTCGCGCTCTACGCCTTCTCGCCCGACGTGATCGCGCACGGCTCGCTGGCCACGCTCGACGTTCCGGCGTCGGGTTTCCTGCTGACCTCGGTGTGGCTGGTGTGGCGGGCCAGGAGACGGCCGTTCCTGTACCTGCCGCTCTCGGCCGTGGCGCTCGGCGCGACGGTGGCGACCAAGATGAGCATGCTGCCGGCCGTCCCGCTGGTGCTGCTCCTCGCGGTCCTGTCCGTGTGGCACGCGGGCGCCCGCGGCCGGGACGCGGCACCGGCCGGCGACCCACGGGCGAAGGCCCGGCTGCTCGGACGCGCCGCCGCGGCCGCCGCCGGGATGGCCGTGGTGGCCGTCGCCGTGGTGTGGGTGACGTATCTGGCCGTCGATCCCCGGCTGCGCTGGACGGCGCCCGCGGATCTCCCGTCCGTGCACGGACTGCGAGCGCTGCTCGTCGGCCACCTGCCCGTGCCGCGGCCCTACCGGGACGGAATGCGGGTCCAGTTCGGCTTCGAGAACGCGACCTGGCAGGGCTTCCTCTTCGGCCGGCTCTACCAGGGGTCTCTCTGGTACTACCTGCCGGCCGCGCTGCTGGTGAAGACCCCGCTCGGCATGATGGCGCTCTGGGCGGCCGGTTCGCTCGCGCTGCTGACCGTACGCCGGCTGCGCCCCGCGGCCCCCTACCTCCTGATCCCCCCGGCGCTGCTGCTGGCCTCGGCGATGACCGGCTCCCGCGATCTCGGCGTGCGCTACGCCCTGTTCGTACCGGTGTTCCTCGCGGTCGCGGCGGGCTGCGCCGTGGTCCCGCGCGGGCGCCGGCCGGAACGGGCGGAAGCCGAGGAGCGGCGGCCGAAGTGGGCGGAAGCCGAGGAGCGGCGGCCGAAGTGGGCGGGGATCCTGCGGCGGCCCGGGCCGGGCCGGCCGCGGACGGTGACGGCGGCGCTGGTGCTGTTCGTCGCCGTCAGTTCGCTGCTGACGTACCCGTACTACCTGCCGTACTCGAACGAGGCGTTCGGCGGCCCGGGGAAGACCTATCTGCGTCTGCACGACTCGAACGTCGACTGGGGCCAGGACCTCGGCCGCCTCGCCGACCGGCTGAAGGCGAACCACCCCCACGAGAAGGTGTGGCTCGTCTACAAGGGCGCCGGGGTGCCGTCCGCCTACGGCATCGACGCGACCGACCCCCGCACGGTGCCCGCCGCCCGGGTGCACGGACTGCTCGTCGTCTCCGACACCGCGATCGACAAGGCCGACGCCCGTCTGAAGGCGCTGCTGGCCCCCAGCAGACGAGTCGAGGAGATCGGCCACTCGATCACCGTGTTCCGGAGGCCGTGACCGGCTGCCGTTCACCGGGCCGGGACAGCGGCCGGAGCACCCCCGCCGCGGGATGACCGACGGCCGTCGAGCTCGCCTGCGCCCGCTCCAGGACGTAGGCACTGCGGGAGTCGGGGTCGCCGAAGAAGAAGTACAGCAGCAACCGCTTCTTGTCGTTGCGCTGCAACTCGAAGGTCCAGGTATAGGTCTCCGGTGCCGGCTCGGGCCCGGCCGACGGTTCGAGCTCACCGGGACCGGGAGTGCGCGTGGCCGACGCCGTACGCGAGGTGAGCGTCAGCCGGACATGCTGACCGTCGTTCCACCCGGTGCGCTCGTCCGTCAGCTTCCACCGCCCCGTCCCCGACACCCGCCAGCTGTCGTCGAAGTCGAACTCCTGCCCGTCCAGGAGGCGGATGACGGCCGTTCCGTCGGCGCGGAGAGTGACCTCCGTGCTGTCGGCGGAGCGCCACGAATCCACGATCTCCGCCCGCTTCGCGTCACGCACCGCGGGCACCTCGTCGTACATGCGCGGACTGCATCCCACGAGGACGAGCAGCCCGGCGAGGAGGGCCACGACGCGCCGTACCGGGGCGGGCGGGTAGGTCTTCACCATCCGGGCCTCCGAGGCACCACGAACGACAGCGGTCCGACCGGGCGTCGATCACGCGCCGCCATCCTGCCAGCAGATTTGAACATGTTCAACTCCTTCACCGGGCTACACACCGCCTGGGGTCGACAGAGTCCGTGCACAGCGCGGAGCACACCGAACCGAGCGGGCTGCGGGGTCCGCGCGGACCAGCCCGCTGACCAGCGCCTATGATCTCGGGCATGCGTCATGCCCTACCCCGCCTCGCCTGTGTTCTGCCGCTGATCGGACTGCTCGCGGGCTGCGCCGGAACCTCCCGGACATCCCAGCCTGCCCCCACCCGGCCGACGGCGAGCGCCGACCCCTCGGCGGGGCAGCGTCGCACGGAGTACGAGGCGACGCGTACGGAACTGCTGCAAGCGGTGACGGAGGCGAAAGTGCCCGGCGGCATGGCAGGCCAGGGCGAGGAGACTCCGTCAGGCGAACTCTGCATGATCTCTCTCGACGACTTCGTGCCGACGAAGAGCGCTCCCCGTTCCCGTGAGAACGTGACCACGGCGTTGCGGGCGCGTGGCTGGAAGCAGGTCCAGGCAGGGGGCACCGACGAGAGCCGGCTCACCCGGGGCACCTGGTCGGTCTTCGTCACCCGCACCGGCGGACCGGGTCTCGTCATCGAGGGCGAGCCCGTGCACGAACTTCGGATCACCGCCGACTGCGAGGGAAACGCCTGACGGGGCGGATCGGCGATGGCGCCGGTTCCCGTCGGCCACGGCTCGGAACCGGAGCGGGCCCGGAGCGGACTCACGCCCCGGGCGTCAGCAGGTCCAGCACCCGTTCCCAGGGGAAATCCCCTCGCCCGCCGTCCTGTTGGCCCTCGCCGGTGTACGGGTCGCCGAAGCGGACGCCCATTCCGCGCAGACGCTCGACGCTGGCCCGGTAGGCGGGGTGTGCCGCCAACGCCTCGTTCACACAGGGCAGTACGGCGATCGGGACGCCAAGTCCGTAGGCCTCGCACAGGGTTCCGAGGGCGAGGGTGTCGGATATGCCGGCCGCCCACTTGTTGACGGTGTTGAAGGTGGCCGGCGCGAGGGCCACCGCGTCCGGGGCGGGGAAGGGGCGCGGGTCGCCCGGGGCCCGCCAGGCGGAGCGGATCGGGCGGCCGGTCCGTTCCTCGACGGCCGCCGCGTCGAGGAAGCCGAGGCCCTGGGGCGTGGCGATGACACCGACCTCCCAGCCCCGCTCCCGCGCCGCGGTGATCAACGTACCGACGCCCTCGGCGACGCCCGCCGCGCACACGACCACGTAGAGGAAGGGTTTCTCGCTGGGTTCGCTCACGTTCGCACCCTAGTGAAGATCGGGACCGTCGGCGGCGGGGGGCGTCGCCCGGGCGGAGCGGACAGTGCCTCCCCGGCCGGGGAAATCCCCCTGCCGGAGCGGAGACGTCCGTCCGCGTCCGGACTGCGGGCGGGCCGAGGGTCCGCCGCTCCCACTCCTCGGTCCGGACTCCGGGCGGGCCGGGGATCCGGCGCTCCCCCTCCTCGATCGGCACGTCGTCGGGCGGAGACCCCGGCCCCGCACGTCCCTTCCGAAAACCGGTTGCGCCGTCCCGTCCGGCGGCCCGAACATCTGCCCATGTCCACGAACGAAGCCTTCCTGCCGCCGACCTCCGCCACCGTCCGTCCGGTGCGGGTCCAGCAGCAGCCCGGCCGACCGCGGAGGCCCGAGCTTCCCCGGTCGTGACCGCCGCACTCGTCGCGGGGCTTCTCGCGGGCTACGGCATCGCCATGCCCGTCGGAGCGGTCGCGACCTACCTCGTCTCCCTCACCGCTCGTACGTCCCTGCGGATCGGCGCCTCGGCCGCGCTGGGCGTCGCGACGGCCGACGGGCTCTACGCCCTCGTCGCCGCACTCGGGGGTACGGCGCTCGCCGCCGCCCTCCAGCCGGTGATGCTCCCGCTCAGCCGCGCCTCCGCGGTGGTCCTCGCCGCGCTGGCCGTCCATGGCGCGATCGGCTCGGTCCGCCGGTACCGCGAGCGCCGGCTCGCCGAGCGGACCGGGCAGGATCCCCCGCACCCCGCCCGCGCCTACCTGTCCCTGCTGGGGATCACCCTGCTCAACCCCACCACCGTCGTCTACTTCGCCGCCCTGGTGCTCGGCAGCCGGCCGGCCGAGGCGGTACGTCCGCTGGAGCAGGGCGTGTTCGTGCTCGCCGCGTTCGCCGCGTCCGCGAGCTGGCAGCTCCTGATCGCCGGGGGCGGCGCCCTGCTCGGCCGGACACTGACGGGCCACCGGGGACGACTGGTGACGGGACTCGCGTCGAGCTGTGTGATCGCGCTGCTCGCCGTACGCGTCCTGGTGGCACCGTCATGAGGGTCCGGGCCCCCGGCCGGTGTGCGCCCCGTACACCCCACCGGGGGATCGGCCCGGCACGGCGAGCCACGCGGGCCGCGGTGCGGAAGATTCGCGTCCGTACTGGTGTTGAATCGTGCCGAGACACGACCAGTCCGACGCGACGATGGGACGGAAGTCATGCCACTTGAGGGCGAGTACGAGCCCAGCCCCACGCAGTGGGTCCGGGACCAGGTGGAGTTGTACGAGAGTTCCGGTGGGACCAAGGGAACGACCCTGATGGACACCGGCATGCCCGTCATCATCCTCACGACACGCGGTGCCAAGAGCGGCAAGATCCGCAAGACCCCGCTGATGCGCGTCGAGCACGATGGACGGTACGCCGTGGTCGCCTCGCTCGGCGGCGCTCCCAAGCACCCGGTCTGGTACCACAACGTCACCTCCGACCCCCGCGTCGAGCTCCAGGACGGGCCCGAGCGCAAGGAGTTCAGGGCCCGGGAGATCACCGGCGAGGAGAAGGACCAGTGGTGGGAGCGCGCGGTCGCCGCGTATCCCCCGTACGCCGACTACCAAAAGAAGACCGACCGGGTGATCCCCATGTTCGTGCTGGAGCCGGTCGCCTGACTCCGGCACCCCGCCGGGAGCCCGTACCGGCCGGCCCGCCGGCGGGCCCCTGTCCGGCGCTCCGCGGGGACCCGCGACGGAGCACCAGGATTTCCGCGGTGCCGGCGCGCATGAACCGAAGGACGTCGGGCACCCGAACGTCAGGCCCCGCCGCGCTCCCCCGTCGCGGCGGGGCTTCTCGTCGTGGCGGGGCTTCCCTTCCTGGGGGTCTCACGTGGCGGCGGGGCTTCCCGCCGGCGCGTCTCGCGCGGGGACCCCCTCACTCGCCCCGCCCTCGCCGCGGTGCTCGGCCGCTCGCGCCGCTCCGGCGTCGGTCACGTCGAGGAAGATCTGGTCGGCCTCGGGGAAGGCGTGGGCGACCGAGCTCTTGATCCGGACGGCGACCTCCTCGACCTCCTCGCTGTCGAGCCCGGGGACCAGGTCGATCCTGGCGGCCACCAGGGTCGAGTCGAGGCCGAGTTCCATGGTCAGCAGCGCCTCGACGCTGTCGATCTCGGGCTGTGCCTTGAGCAGTTCACGGATCCGGCCGCTCTGCTCCTCGTCGACCGCCCGTCCGATGAGCTGCTCCCGGGCGTCGCTGCCGAGCCAGAAGGCGATGCACACGAGCAGCAGGCCGATGGCGAAGGAGGCGGAGGCCTCCCACACGACCTGGCCCGTGATCATGTGGAGCACCATGCCGATGATCGCGAAGCTCACCCCCAGGACCGCGGTGCCGTCCTCGGCGACGACCGTCCGCAGGGCCGGGTCGCGCAGGCCGTCGCCCGACGCACCGCGCGTCTGGACGAGCGCCCGCAGCAACGAGGCCCCTTCCGCGAGCAGGGCCACGACGAGCACCGCGATCCCCGTCATATAGCCCCTGAAGGACTCCTCCGCGCCGTTGCGGAGCGCCTCGAAGCCCTGGAAGAAGGAGAAACAGCCGCCCATGACGAAGATGCCGACGGCCGCGAGCAGTGACCAGAAGAACCGCTCCTTGCCGTAGCCGAACGGATGCTTCCGGTCGGCGGGCCGCTTGCTGCGGCGCAGCGCCGCCAGCAAAAACACCTCGTTCAGGCTGTCCGCCACGGAGTGCGCGGCCTCCGAGAGGAGCGCGGGCGATCCCGAGACCAGACCGCCCACCGCCTTGGCCACGGCGATCACCAGGTTGGCGCCCAGCGCCACGAAAACGGTGATCCTGGTTCTGCTGTCCGAGCCCTCCTCCTTCTGTCGCTGCCGCGTCGCCGGGGCGCGATCCGCGCCCTCCGCCGGTTTCGTCGTCTCTTCACCACTCACACCGGCCGGTTTCCCTCGGGGTTCCGCCTCACACGGGGGCGGCCGGAAGAATCGGACCGACGGGTAGGAGGGCGGCACATGGGGCACCCGTACCCGGTGGGAGGAGGCCGGCACGGGTCCGCGGCCTCGGAAGCGGAGAAGGAGCCTCGGTGTCGAAGAAACAGAAGAAGCGCAAACTGTCCCTGGCGTACAAGCCGGTCGGCTTCGTGCTGAGCTGGGCAGGAGGTTCCCTGGCGGGACTCGCCTTCCAGAAGACCTGGATGGCGATACGTCACGAGGAGGACGCTCCCGACGCCCTGGACCGGGACCGCGGCTGGGGTGAGGTCCTGCTCGCCGCCGCCCTTCAGGGCGCGATCTTCGCCGTCGTCCGCAGCGCGGTGGACCGCTCGGGCGCCAAGGCCATCGAACGGTCCACGGGCGTGTGGCCCTCCCGCGACGGGAGCGGCCGCGACTGAGGCACGGACGCGTCACAGGGCGGGCCCGGGGCGGGCGGGACGGGACGGCGGGGGGCCGTCCCGCCCGCCCGCCTCGGGCTGTCAGTCGGCCACCAGCCAGGCGCCGTCCCGCATGAGGTCGCGGCCGGAGAGTTCGTCGGCCTCGCGCCAGGCCTGCACCCGTACCGGGGTGACGCTGAAGTACAGGTAGTGGGTGCCGAGTCCGCGCGGGTCGAAGCCGGTGCGGGCCGCGAACGCGTCGCCGGTCCCCTCCGGCAGCTCGCCGGCCTCCAGGGTCCGGACGGTGCCTTCGATCATCACCACGTCGCGTGTCGGACCGAGGCCGAGCCGGACCGTACCGGTCGCCCGCAGGTTGCGGCCCGTGGGACTGGCGGCGGGGGTGGCCAGCAGGACGGTCGTCCCGTCCCAGAGGTAGGACAGCGGCACCAGATACGGCGCTCCCCCGGCACTGTCGGCGGTGGACACCCAGACGTCGACGTCGGTCTCCAGCCGGTCGAGCGTGTCCTGTGTGCGCTGCTTGCGGGTGCGGACGGGCGGGTTCATCTGCGGACGGCCTCCTGGTCGACGGCGTACGGGCGGCGCACCCGCCCGGGGCGGGCAGGTACCTCCGCACGGATGACGGTGGAGCGGGCCTCAGTGTGACGGGCCGGGCCGGTTCGGCGCGGGTCCTGGCGCGGACCCGCCCGCGGTGATCTCCGCGAGCCGGGCCGCGGCGGCGGCGAGCAGCAGGTCGAGCGCCGTCGGATAGGCACTGCGCCGCATGTCGTGCACGAGATGGCGGGCCGTCGCCGCGATGTTCGGGTGGCTGTCGGCGGGCAGCCGGGCGTACGTCGCCCGCCATACGGCGGCCTCGGCCTCGCGGGTGGCCGGGGGAAGGGCGAGGCTCGCGGCGTCCAGGGCCGCGAACGCGAGGGCCTGGTCGACGAAGGCGTGGTAGATCCGTACGGCCTCGGGGTCGGGGAATCCGGCGCCGCGGAGCACCCCGAGGATCGTCTCCACCGCCTGGATCTCGTGGGCGCGGCCGGTCACCCGGTAGGAGCTGAGCACGGCGGCCTGCGGATGGGCGAGGGACCCGGCGTGCACGCGCAGGCCGAGTTCCCTGAGGTCGGCCCGCCACTCCCCCGTGGGGTGCCAGGCGCGCAGCGTGCGGCCGATGAGCTCGTCGGCGATGGCGAGCAGCAGGTCGTCGGTGTCGCGGAAGTACCGGTACAGGGCGCTGGGGTCGGCGCCGAGGGCGAGGCCGAGGCGGCGGACGGTGAGCGCGTCGGCGCCGTGCTCCTTGAGCAGCCGCAGGGCGGTTTCGACGATCAGCTCCTCGGAGAGGACGACGCCGGTCTTGGTGGGGCGTCTGCGCCGCCGGGCGGCGGGCGGGACGACGCGGTCGTTCGTGGACGTCATGGGTCTCCCTCCGGTGCGGGCCTTTGATGCCGGCACCTTATGACAACGCCGTTGACCTGTTAAGGCCCCGGGCAGTTTCATTTGCGGTCATCGGGCCGCAATCAGGCCCCGGGTGCGATCGGAGCAGGCCATGACGCAGAAGCCTTACGGTGTGGATCCCCCGTCCTTGCGCAAGACCCTCGGCCTGCTGGACGGGGTCGCCATCGCCGCCTCCAGCACGGCGGCCACCACCAGCATCGGGATCGGCCTCGGCGTGACGGCGGGCGTGGTCGGGCTGCATCTGCCCGCGATCATGCTGTTGGCCTTCGTCCCGATCCTCGGGATCGCGGGCGCCTTCTCCCGGCTGAACCGGGTCGAGCCGAACGCGGGCAACGGCTATGTGTGGGTGGGCCGTTCGCTCAGTCCCTGGCTGGGTTTCCTGGTCGGCTGGGTGAGCATCGTGGCCACGGTGGCGTTCCTCGCGTACACCACGGCGGTGACCGGTTCGGCGATGATCCAGCTCGCCGGCCAGGCGGGCCTGCACACGGTGGGGGGTCTGGTGCTGGATCCGGGTTCGACCGCCCAGACGACGGCCGTGGGCGTGCTGGTCCTGGTCGCGGTCACGCTCACCGCGGTGACCGGTGTCAGAACGGCGGCGCGGCTCCAGGCCGGGCTGCTGGTCTTCGAGTACGTCGTCCTGCTGGGCTTTTGCGGATACGGCATCGTGAGCGGTCCGCACCCCTTCAGCCTGAGCTGGTTCGACCCGTTCCAGATCCCGTCGGCGACGGCGCTGGCGCAGGGCCTGCTGCTGTCGGTGTTCTGTTACTGGGGCTTCGAGGCGGCGTTCACCGTGAACGAGGAGGTGCGCGATCCGCGCGACGCCTCGCGGGCCGGGACCATCACGCTGGTGACGATGCTGGGGCTGTTCCTGCTCGGCTCGGTGGCCTTCCAGCGGGTGCTGTCCGAGGACGAACTGGCCGGGCACGGTGCCGAGGGGCTGGCCTTCCTCGGGAACCGGCTCGCCGACCAGCCGCTGGCCGCGCTGCCCCTGGTGGCGCTGATGTTCTCCGCGGTCGCCTCGTTGCAGGCCGGGGTGATCCCCACGGCGCGCGGGATGTTCGCGATGAGCCGGGACCGTACGCTCGGGCCCGTGTGGTCCAGGGTCAGCGCCCGGTACGGGACTCCGGCGACCGGCACGCTGCTCATCGGCGCGATGGCCGTGGCGGTGGCGACGCTCTCGCTGGTGATTCCCCGCCTGGCCGACATGATCATGGCGACGGTCAACGCCGTCGGGATCGTCGTGGCGCTGTCGTACGCGCTCATCGCCCTCGCGGCGGCCGCCCGGTTCCGCGGGCTGCTGCGCGAGAACCTCTGGGACGGGATACGCGCGGTCGTCCTGCCCGCGCTGAGCGCCGTGGCGCTGCTCGGCCTCGGCGGCTATCTCGCCTGGTCCTTCTACGACTCGGCCGACCATTTCGAGGTCAGCGCGGACAACGGCTGGTTCCTGCTGCTCACCCCGACCCTGATGATCGTCTCGGGCTTCGTGGCCGGGGGCTGGGCCAAGTGGGTCCGCAAGTCCGCGTACTTCACCACCGGGCGGGGAACCGACGCCGACGCGCCCCTGCTCCTGGCCACCACCGACTGAGCTTCCGGCGACCCGAAGAAGGAAACGGAACAAGGAAACGGAACGATGCACGCTGACCTGCTCTTCACCGGCGGCCCGGTGTTCACTCCCGAGGGCCGCACCGCGACCGCGGTGGCCGTCACCGGCGAACGGATCACCGCCGTCGGGAACGCCGAGGTCCATGACCTGGCCGGCCCGGACACCGAGGTCGTCGACCTGGCCGGGCGGCTGCTGCTGCCCGGGTTCCAGGACGCGCACGTCCACCCGGTCCCGGCGGGCCTGGAACTCGCCCAGTGCGATCTCACCGGCACGAGGACGGCCCAGGACACCGTGGCCACCGTCCGCGCCTACGCCGAGGCCCACCCCGAACGGGAGTGGATCACGGGGGGCGGCTGGTCCATGGAGGCCTTCGCGGGGGGTACGCCCACGAAGGAGCTCCTGGACGCGGTCGTACCCGACCGGCCGGTGTATCTGCCGAACCGGGACCATCACGGCGCCTGGGTCAACAGCCGCGCCCTCGCACTCGCGGGAATCACCCGGGACACACCCGACCCCGCCGACGGACGCTTCGAGCGGGACGCGTCGGGTGAGCCCACCGGCATGCTCCAGGAAGGGGCCATGCAATCCGTCGGCCGGCTCACCCCTCCGGCCACCTCGGCGGACCGGCTCTCCGCGCTGCTGCACGCCCAGCGCCGTCTGCACTCCCTGGGCATCACCGCCTGGCAGGACGCGATCGTCGGCACCTTCCTCGGCATGGAGGACCCGTCGGAGGCGTACATGACGGCGGCCCGCGACGGTTCGCTGACCGCGCGGGTGGTCGGCGCCCTGTGGTGGGACCGGGAGCGCGGCGCCGAGCAGATCCCCGAACTCGTGGAGCGCCGGGCCGCGTTGCGGCACGGCAGGTTCCGGGCCACCAGCGTCAAGCTGATGCTGGACGGGGTCGCCGAGAACGGCACCGCCGCGCTGCTCGACCCCTACCTCGACAAGTGCGGCTGCGCCACCGCGAATCGGGGCAAGAGCTTCATCGACCCCGCCCATCTGCCCGCCTACGTCACCGAGTTGGACGCGCTCGGGTTCCAGTGCCACTTCCACGCGCTCGGCGACGGCGCCGTACGCCATGCCCTGGACGCCGTGGCGGCGGCGCGCGAGGCGAACGGGCCGAGCGACACCCGTCCGCACCTGGCGCACCTCCAGGTAGTGCACCCCGACGACGTTCCGCGCTTCGCGGCGCTCGGCGCGACGGCGAACATCCAGCCGCTGTGGGCCGCCCACGAACCGCAGATGGACGAGCTGACGATCCCCTTCCTCGGGCCCGAACGGGCCTCCTGGCAGTACCCGTTCGGGTCGCTGCTGCGCTCCGGCGCGCGGCTGGCGGCGGGCAGCGACTGGCCGGTCAGCAGCCCCGATCCGCTCCAGGGCATCCATGTCGCGGTCAACCGGGTGAGCCCGGACGAGCCGGGGCCGGTGTTCCTGCCGGGCGAACGCGTCGATCTGACCGCCGCGTTGACGGCGTACACCGCGGGAACGGCGTACGTGAACCACCTCGACGACACCGGGAGCGTACGGGCGGGCGCCCTCGCGGATCTCGTCGTCCTGGACCGGGACCCGTTCGCGGGACCGCCGGAGGCGATCCAGGAGACCGGAGTCGCGCTCACCTACGTCGGAGGGGAGCGCGTGTACTCCGGGCCGGACGCCTGAGCCGTTGACGGACTACTTCTTGGACAGGTGTCCCGCTATAGTGGACACCTGTCCAAGAAATGCGAGACGGATCGGAGCCCGCCGACGATGGAAACGGCCGCGAGCGTGCTGGTGGGCCTGGTGGCCGCGCTGCACGCGTACATCCTGGTGCTGGAGATGTTCCTGTGGGAGAAGAGGCCGGGGCGGGGGCTCCACGGGTTCGACGCGCCGATGGCACGGGCGACCGCGCCGCTCGCCGCGAACCAGGGCCTGTACAACGGATTCCTGGCCGCGGGTCTGGTGTGGGGGCTGATCGCGGCGGACCCGACCGGCCATGACGCGCAGGTCTTCTTCCTGTGCTGCGTCGTGGTCGCGGGTGTGTACGGATCGGTCACCGCGAACCGCCGCATCCTCTTCGCCCAGGCGCTGCCGGGGGCGCTGGCCCTGGCCGCCGTCCTGCTCGCCGGATGACACCCGACGACCCGCGCGCCGCCCGGACCCGCGCGAAGCTGCGGCAGGCCCTGCTGGCGGAGTGCGCCGAACACCCGCTGGAGGAGACCGGCGTCGCCGCGCTGGTGCGGCGGGCCGGGGTCGGCCGGGCCACCTTCTACGTGCACTACGCCGATCTGGAGGCCCTCGCGGTCGACGCGTGCGCCGATGTCGTACGGGAGGCCGTGGAAGCGCTGCACGCCTGGCGCGGCCGGCCCGACCCGGTGTCCGCGCCCCCCGCGCTGCGGGCCTTCTTCACCGGACTCGCCCCGCACGCCGGTCTCTACCGCGCGCTGCTGAGTCCGGGCGGCGGCGGCCCGCTGGGCCTCGTGCTCCACCGCGACCTGCGGGCCCGCAGCCTGGCCGAGCGCACCCTCGCCGGCGCGCCGGACGCCCCCCTGGTCGCCTCCGCGGTGGCCGCCACCTTCGCGGGCGTCCTCGCGGACTGGCTGCACGGCCTGCTGGAGGGCACCCCTGACTCCGTCGCGGACGAGGTCTGGCAACTCCTCGTCACGCTGCACACGAGCAGATGAGGCGCCGGACCGGGCGGCGGCCCGCCCGGCGGCTCACCGGCAGCCGAAGCGCGACGTCGTCGCCGGCCACGCCTCCACCCCGTCCGAGGTCCTGACGTACGCCGTGGCCCTGTCCGGCGTCAGCCAGAGCCTCCGGTCGCCGTAGCGGTAACCGGTGTCACGCGCGTCGGCGGGCATGCGGACGTCCGGGTCGTAGGCGGCGGTGAGGGCCTCGGCCGGGAGGACCCCGTGCGGATCGCGCGCGTACTGACGGCCGTACCGGCCCAGGTCGAGGAAGTGCGCGCTCTGCCAGTCGCAGTGCTCGGCGCCCGCCGTGCTGGACACCTCGGTGGTCGGCACCCGGTGGCCGTCCCGGTCCGTCCAGATCTCGTACCCCCGCGCCTTCGTCCAGCTCGCCGGGAACTCGGAAGGATCGCAGGACGCGCTGGTCTCCGGGCCCCAACCCGGGCGCCGCGGCTGGTCCTTGGCGACGACGACGGCGACCTTGGTGCGGCCCGCGACGTCGTACGAGAACAGGACGCGGTCCCCTTCGGTACGCTCCACCCGGTAGCCCCGCTCGGGCAGTTCGGGCTGGTAGATGTCGAAGTACGCCTCCAGGCCCTCCTCGGGGGTCGAGCCGCCGTCGCCCTTGCTCCACGCGTCGCCCGCGTCGCCCGCCCGGATCGCGCCCTCGCACTCCAGCGCCCGGCCCGCCGCGCCCGAACTCTGCTGCGCGTCCCCGTCGTCCTCCGCCGTGTACGGAAGGTCCAGCGGTCCGGTGTACGGGGTGGCGGGGACCTTACCGGTCACCACCAGCGGGTCGTGCCCGTCCCCGCCGCACCCCGCCGCCGCGAGCCCCACCAGCACCACCGCGGCCACGATCCCGCTGCGCGTCCTCACCACTGTTCCTCCGCCCGTCGTCCGTGCTCCTACGACGCACGGGTCCGGACGTTCGTTCGCCGGCGGCGCGGCCCGGCGCGGGCGGTCGTCCGGGGGACGTACACGGCCTCGCGCGGACCGTCGCGCGAGCGACGGCACATGGCCTCGCGCGGGGGTCAGCGCGCGGTCTGGAAGGTCCGGCGGTAGGTCTGGGGCGAGACCCCGATCGTCGCCTGGAGATGCTGGCGCAGCGAGGCCCCCGTCGCGAAGCCGACCTCGCCCGCGATCCGGTCCACCGGGAGATCGCTGGCCTCCAGCAGATGGCGGGCCCGGGAGAGGCGCTGCTGGATGAGCCAGCGGCCGGGACTGAGACCCACCTCGTCGTTGAAGCGGCGGGCGAAGGTGCGCAGGCTCATTCCGGCGTGGGCGGCGAGGTCGGTCAGGGTCAGCGGGTCGCCGAGGCGCGCGAGTGCCCAGTCACGGGTGGCGGCGGTGCTCGCCGTCGAGGGCTCCGGGACGGGCTGTTCGATGAACTGGGCCTGGCCGCCCTCGCGCAGCGGTGGGACCACACAGCGGCGGGCCACCCTGTTGGCCAGTTCGCTGCCGTGGTCGCGGCGGACGATGTGCAGGCAGATGTCGATGCCGGACGCCGCTCCGGCCGAGGTGAGGATGTCGCCGTCGTCCACGAAGAGGACGTCCGGGTCCAGGTCGACCCGCGGGAACAGGCGCCGGAACTCGTCGGCCACATGCCAGTGCGTGGTCGCCGGCCGCCCGTCCAGCAGACCGGCGGCGGCCAGCACGAACGCGCCCGTGCAGATGGAGACGATGCGCGTGCCCGGACGGATGCACGCCAGTGCGGCGGCGACCTCGTCGGAACGGCCGACGGGGAGGGCGGCGGGGGTGACGGCGGCGATCACCACCGTGTCCGCCGTCCGCAGGACCTCGGGACCGTGCTCGACGGTGATGGAGAAGTCGGCGTCCGTACGGACCGGACCTCCGTCGACGGTGCAGGTCACCACCTCGTAGCGGCCCTCCGCCGCGCCGAGGATACGGCTGGGCATCCCCAGCTCGAAGGGGTAGACCCCGTCGAGCGCCAGGACCACGACACGCTCCACGCGCTCCACCGGCTCCCCTCGCTCCCCGCACCCCGCCCGCTCTGACCGCTCCGCCTTCTGCACCGTCGTACGCATGGCACGATCTTATCGAAGATTGGCAATCGTGCCATTTTCTGTCGCGGCACACCCGGGCAGGCTGGTTCACCATGAGCACTGTGAACACCATGCGAGCCATCAGCCAGACCGTCCTCGGCGGCCCCGAGGTTCTTGAGGAAGTGACCCTGGAGCGGCCCTCGCCGCGACCGAACGAGATCCTGGTCCGGGTACGGGCCGCGGGACTCAACCCGACCGACTGGAAGCACCGCGCGAACGGAGGCTTCCTCGGCGAGCCCCCCTTCGTCCTCGGCTGGGACGTCTCCGGCGTGGTCGAGGCGACCGGGATCGGCGTCGCCCTCTTCCAGCCCGGGGACGAGGTCTTCGGCATGCTGCCCTACCCCTTCGGCCACGGCTCGCACGCCGAGTACGTGACCGGCCCGGCCCGCGCCTTCACCCGTAAGCCGTCGGTGATCGACCACACGCAGGCCGCGGCCCTCCCGCTGGTCTCCCTGACCGCGTGGCAGGCACTGACCGAGCGGGCCGGCGTGCGGCCCGGGCAGCGGGTGCTGATCCACGCGGCGGCCGGCGGGGTCGGCCATGTGGCCGTCCAGATCGCGAAGTCCCTCGGCGCGCACGTGATCGGCACCGCGAGCGCGGGCAAGCACGATTTCCTGCGGTCCATCGGCGTCGACGAGCCGGTCGACTACACCAGCGTCGACTTCTCCGAGACCGTGCGCGACGTCGATGTCGTCCTGGACACCATCGGCGGCGAGACGGGGCTGCGCTCGCTGCGCGTCCTGCGCCCCGGAGGCGTCGTCGTCTCCATCCTGCCGGTCGGGTCCGACGCGTTCTACGAGGAGGCCGAACGGCTCGGGGTCCGGGCGGTGCGGATGCTCGTCGACGCCGACCAGACGGGCATGAGGGCGGTCGCGGATCTCGTCGAGAAGGGCGCGCTGCGCGCCACGGTCGCCGAGACCTTCCCGCTCGCCGACGCCGCCAAGGCACACGCCCTGGGCGACACGGGCCGGACCACGGGGAAGCTGGTCCTGGTGGTCGACTGACGGCCACGCGACCGCGCGGGCGAGCGGTCGGCTGACGGTCACGCGACCGCGCCGGCGAGCGGTCGGGCCGCGGACGGCAGCCAGGCGGCCGAGCGCGGCAGGCCGACTCGCCGCGCACACGGAGATCTCCCCGCTCCTGGACGGGGCGGCCTCGGACCCGCACCGCAGGTCGTGATCGACCTGCGGTGCGTCGCGTTCTCCTCCCGCCAGAGGCCGTCCGGGCGACCGGTCGGATCGACGGCTTCAGCTCCTGGGCAGGAGGGATCCGAGCGGGCCGAGGTCGAGATTGAGATCCTCCGGGCGCACTCCGTGCTGCTCACAGAGTTCCGTCATCCGCTGGTCGAGCAGCATGAGCGTGGTCCCGATCTCGTCGACCTGCTCATCGCTGAGGTCTCCCTGCTCGACACGGCGAATCGCCTGCCGCTCCATCAGCTGTCTGAGGAGTTCGACCACGGTGAGTACCAGGGCGACCAGGTCGCGCCCCATCTGATCGGAGTCCAGGTCGAGCCGGGAGCCGGTCACAGGGGGCCGCCGTCCGCCCAGGGAGCCGGGACACGCTCGTTGACGGACGACAGCAGGGCATGGAGGGACAGCCGCACCAGGGGGACGTCGGCGATGGCGATGACCAGATCCCCGCTGATCACCACGCCGGTCGCCAGGACACGGTCCAGCAGATCCACGAGCGGAACGCCGATCGGGCCGCTCAGGGGGCCGGGGGTGTCCCAGGGCACCACGTCGTGCGTCACGGTCTACACCTCACCGACGAATGAGTAGGGCACCCATGGTCCGGACAGCTCGATCTCCGCACCGGTGCGTTCCCGCAGCGTCTGTGTCAGCAGGGCCAGTTCGTCGGCGCGGTGTTCGGCCACCAGGTAGGTCGCGTTGAGGACCTGGACCCGGTGGTCCCCGGAGGGCTGGACGTGCGGTCGCAGCGTACGGGAGGCGGTGGCGAGACCCCGCACTTCGGTGTCCACCTCTTCCGCGGTCCTCAGCGCCTCGTCCTGGCTCCGCTCGCGGCGCTCCTGGGCGCCTCGTTTTCGGTTCAGGTAGGCGAGACCGGCCCCGGGTGCCGGACGCGACCGCTCCGTCGGCGTCACACTCCGGGGCGCCGTCCGCACCGTGTCATCGCGTGGGCAGGGCGGCGCGTAGACCTTCACACCCCATTCGGCATGGCGTGCGATGCGCTTGAGCGCGGCATCGAACCGATCCGCCTCTTTGGCGAGTGCCTCCCGCGCCCTGTCCTCACCGTGGTACAGCGTGGCCATCGGCAGGGGAACCGTCGGGCAGCGGGCCGCGACGGCGGCGACGACGTCGTGGTGGGCGCGCGCGTAGCGTTCGAGTTCCCGCTGATCGGACAGACGCGCCTGCCAGACCTCGTCCGTGAAGTCGCTTGCCCGGACGGACTGGACGATGGCCGTCAGTGCTCCGAGCGGCAGTGCACGCACGGGCGCCTCGTCGGTGACACCCGGCAGCCCGGCCACGACCGAAGGGTCCGGTTTCCGGCAGACGGCGAACACGTAGATGGTGTCGCCCGAAAGCTCAGGCCCGCGCTCCGTCATGTGCCTCGGTTCTCCTTGTTCCTCGCCGACTCGGGGCGTTGCCGCAGACCTTCTCTCAGGCTGTGTCTCCGCGGTCCCGGATTCGAGCTACTTCTCCGACGTCTCGGATTCGAGTTCTTTCAGTCGTTCGCGCAGTTCACGGTTCTCGTCCCGCAAGGCATCGCGTGAAGCTCGCGAACTGAGCGCGGGATCGTTCTCCCACCAGTCGATTCCGGCCTTCTTCGCGGTGTCCACGGACGCCACGAACAAGCGGAGCCGAATGGTGAGCAGTTCGATGTCGAGAAGATCGATCTTGATGTCCCCGGCGATCACGATGCCCTTGTCCAGAACGCGTTCGAGGATGTCGGCGAGGTTGGTGGTCTGAGGGCCGGACACGGGGTACGAGCCCTGCCGGACGTCTACGTCACTCACGGCGTCGCCTCTGTCCTCTCCTCTTCTTGGGAGCCTCCTCCTCTTCCTCTACCTCGTCCTCCGGCTCGTCCTCGTCCTCCGCCCCCTCTTCGTCCTCCACTCCCTCCTCATCCTCGTCCTCGTCCTCGTCCTCGTATCCGTCCTCGGCCCCGTCGTCGGCCTCGTCTTCGTAGACGTCGTCCTCGTCCTCGTCCTCGTACGCGTCCTCCGCCCCCTCGCCGTCGCCTGCGGAGTCGGCGCCCTCCTCGGCCTCGCTGTCCGGCTCCTCGCCCTCGGACTCCTCGCCCTCCGGCTCCTCCTGCTCGGCCTCTTCCTGTTCGACGGCGTCATCGTGGGACACGACGACCTCTCCGTCACGGATTTCGCCGCGCCAGCCCTCTGGTTCCTCGTTGGTGAGGGTCACGTACCGCTGGAAGTTCTTGAAGTCCAGTCGCATACGGCGCCCTTGCGCCCGCCAGAGGTTGCCCGTCTTCTCGAAGAAGCCCGACGGGTAGTACTCCACGACCAGGACGATGCGCGTCAGGGTGGGCGCCAGCTCATGGAAGCTGACCGCGCCTCGGGTGGTGCCCTTGGCTCCTTCGGAGGTCCACACGATGCGGTCGTCAGGAATCTGTTCCTGGACGGTCGCTTTGAAGCTGCGCGACGAAGGGCCGACTTTGACCTTCCAGTCGCTCCCGCCCTCATCGTCCTTGGAAACGTCGCGAACGCCCTTGGCGAAGCTGCTGAACTTGTCGTACTGAGTCCAGTAGTCATAGGTGTCCCGGAGCGGCACTCCCACATCGAGAACCTCGATGATGTTCATGACCTTGCCGCCGCTGGCCTTCCGCTTCCCTTTGCCGCCCCCGAAAGCGCTCTTGGCCTTCTCCACGACGTTGTCCTTGACACCCTTGGCCTTCTCAGAGACGAAGGCCTTCAGCGGTGAGTCGCCCTGGAGGATGCGGGACCCGATGGCGGGAAGCGAGCCGCTCTCGGCCGAGTCGCTGAGCTGCCCTGCGACGTCCGTCAGCTTGTCGCCGGCCTTCTCCGCAAGATTCTCCACCTGCGCGGACACGAACTTGGACAGCTCCTCACGGAGCTTGTCCATGCCCGACGTACCCTCTGCCGACTCGTCCGTTTCCTTCTCGGCCATGGCCGCCTACCTCCCACGACCGGCGCGCTTGGACGCTGCTCGCTTCGATGACGTCGTCTTCGAGGCAGCGGACTTCTTGGCCGGAGCGCTCTTCTTCGCTGCGGACTTCTTCGCCGCGGTCTTCTTGGCCGGAGCGGTCTTCTTGGCCGGAGCGCTCTTCTTCGCCGCCGTCTTCTTGGCCGGAGCGCTCTTCTTCGCCGCCGTCTTCTTCGCCGCGGTCTTCTTGGCCGGAGCGCTCTTCTTCGCCGCCGTCTTCTTCGCCGTCTTGCTGGGCGTGGCCTTCTTTGCCGGCGCGGTCTTCTTCGCCGCCGGGGGCTTCTGTCCGCCTTCGGGGGCGGCCTTCTTACGCGCGGCGGGTGCGGGTTCCTTGCGGGAGCGGTCCGGTCGTGAAGCGCGGCGCCTCCGCGGCTTGGCCTCCGGCTCTTCCTCTTCCTGCTCTTCCTCGGGCTCTTCTTCCGGCTCTTCTTCCGCTTCCTCCTCCGGTTCCTCCTCTTCTTCCTCCTCCTCTTCCTCGTCCTCGTACTCGGCCTCCGGCTCTTCCTCTTCCTCCTCTTCCTCAGGCTGGTCCTCTTCGTACTCGCCCTCGGGCTCCTCCTCGTCCTCGGGCTCCTCCTCGTCCTCGGGCTCCTCCTCGTCCTCGGGCTCCGCGTCCTCCGGCGCGTAGTCCTCCTCGTACTCCTCCTCTTCGTCCGGCTTCTCCAGAAGTCGGGCCGTACGTTCGCTGAGGCTGCCCGCGAGCGTGCTCATGCCCCGGTCGGCAGCGGCGGTCATCGCCTTGCGGCCCGCCTCCAGCACTTCTCCTCGCAACTGCTCCTGCAACTCGGCGACCTGTGGGATCTCCCCCAGCCTGCGCATCCCTTCAGCGGCAAGCTGGCGAGGTTCCAGTCCGAAGCGACGCCCCGCGATATAGGTCGCAATGGACAAGGCCATCCGGCCCTTCTTGGTACGGCCCAGCACATAGCCGCCCACTACCGCGGCCGCGAGAGCCACCTTGTCCTTGTCATCCATGATCTCGTCACCTTCGATCGCTCGACGTGGAACAGGTCTGCGCGGCGTGCAGCCGGTCCAGCAGCCGTTCCTCTTCTCGTTCGAACTCCTCCAGGCTGATGTCCCCGTCCTCAAGCTCCTGGTTCAGCAGGGCCAGTTGGGCACGGAGCACAGCAGGGTCGTGCAACTCCCGCTCGGCTGCGTCGTTGAGCTTCTCCGCCACCCAGACCACGCCGCGGACCGGCGCGATGGGGAGGGTGAGCAGTCCGGTGATCAGCCCCATCTCAGACTCCAGCGGTTCGGGCGGGAGTGCCTTCGGCGGAGACGAAGCTGTAACAGGGCAGCGGCCCCGTGAGCCGCAGATCCACCAGGTCGCGATGCGTGTGGCCGAAACGCTCCGCCACGCTTCGGAACGCGTCACTGTCGCCGCGACCCACGAGGAACGACGCGTTGAGCACACATCCCTGGACTTCGGGACCCGAGGCCACCGCACGGGCCCTGGGCGTCAGTTCGCGCAGAATCCGCCGCCCGGCCTCGGCGGCCCTGCCTTCCAGAGCGGCCGAGACGGCCTCGCCCAGCCGCAGACTGGCTTCGTATCCGGGCCGTCGCCGTACTTCGTCCCGCAGCCGGCGGACGTTCGTGTCCTGCGTCAGGAGACTGGCCAGCGCGTCCTTGGCCGGGAGTGCCTTGACGTTGACCTCGACCCCGTCGGCGAGGTGTTCCAGGGCGGCCAGGTGCTCCGGTTCGCGGGCCTTCAACTGACCGCGCACCGCGTCCTCGTCGGGTGCGACCACACCGAACCTCATCGGCAGGGCCGACCCCTGTTCCGACAGGCGCAGCAGCAGATCCTGGTGAGCGAGCAGATCGCGTCGTCGGGCGCGGAGCTTGGACGGAGCCTCACTGACGACAGCGGCGAGCCGCCCCTGCCGAATCACCCGCAGTTCGGCAGCCGGGTCACCCACACCCGTCGCGTCCACCGGCAGCGGCTCTCCCGCCCGGATGATCGCGTAGACGTACACACCTTCGCCGGTCACGGCTCACGCCTCCACGGATCGTCGTCGGCTGCTACCGCTCCGGGCCGGAGCACGCCGCTTCCTCGGCCGTTCCTGCTGCTCTTCCTCGTCCTCGGAGTCGTCGTCGTCATGACCGCCCCCGACCGCCTTGCGAACGGTGTCCCCCACGGTTTCCGCGGCCTTGCGAACCTTGCGTTTGCCGATGGACTTGGCGGCACCGCCGCCGATCAGCTCGGGAACGGTGGTGCTGCCGGAGTCACGCTCCAGGTCCAGCCGGTTGCACGCTTCCGCGAAGCGCAGGTAGGTGTCGACACTCGCCACCACGATGCGCGCGTCTATCTTGAGGATCTCGATGCCGACCAGCGACACCCGGACGAACACGTCGATCACCATGCCCCGGTCAAGGATGAGTTCGAGCACGTCGTACAACGTGCCGGCGCGCGGTGGGCACGCCACTACCTCATCGGAATAGGTGGTCGCGGGCATGGGGGATCCTTCCGGTCGTCGGGCAAACCTGAGTCACATGTCACTCATCGGCGGACCCCCGCCGATAACGGCGGACCCTGCGATACCCCATGAGTTCGCCGTCCTGGTCGATCCGCACCTCGTACGAAGCGAGAAGGCTCGTCGTGTCCGGAATCCGCGGCAGTTCAAGGACGTCCACGACGACACACCAGCCGTCTTCCTCACGCCCCACCGCCGACACACCCTCCGTGGGATGGCCGATCAGACCCTCCAGGGCCTGGCAGGCAGCCCGTGCAGCATGTTCCGCTCCACGCACGGACCGTGTGCGTCGAGCGGTGGTCGTCGAGGACTTCCTGGGACGCGGCCGACGCTCTTCTGCCATGTGTTCAAGTCTGGCCCGTATCGGCTTCGCCGCACCTTGAGTGGGCCAGTCGAGTGCCCCGCCCCTCAAACTCGGAACGCGACCACAGAACCGCCGTCACTCTGCGTTCCGTAAAAAATACCTAAGCTCCGGAGAATGGAGATCGTCGGTCAGGGCACACGATGGCTCGGAGGTTGATAACTATGGTTCCTATTCTTCTCGTTCTCCTGCTCGCCCTGATCCTCTTCGGTGCCGGTTTCGCACTCAAGGCCCTGTGGTGGATCGCCGTCATCGTGCTGATCGTTTGGGTGCTCGGCTTCGTGATCCGGCCCGCCGCAAGCGGCGGCAAGCGGGGCCGCTGGTACCGCTGGTAGGCATGCGCGGCACAACTCACCACTCCGGGTGGGCCCCGACGTCAAGGCGTCGGGGCCCACCCGCGTTTCGTCGCGGGAACGCGGGCCGGCGAATAGGTACCGGGTATTCCCTCGCTACGAATGTGTGACATCCGGGATTCGGGGAACCCGGCGCTCCGGGAAATCGTCACCGAACGCCACCGAATGCGGCTGACGCTTGCGTGAATCCGCGGTGTCTATTGGTCCCGCGGCGCGTCGAACAGAGCGCTGACGGACTCACCGTTGTGAATGCGCCGTACCGCCTCGGCGAGCGCCGGGGCGATGGACAGGACCGTCAGCTTCTCCGTGTACTCCTCGTCCGGTATCGGCACCGTGTTCGTGCAGACGATCTCCAGCACGTCGGGCTGCTCGCTGAGCCGTTTGAGCGCGCCCGCCGCGAACAGCCCGTGGGTGCAGGCGACGCGGATCGATCGCGGGCCCAACTCACGCAGCCTGTCGAGGAGTTCGAGGACCGTACTGCCCTTGGCTATCTCGTCGTCCAGCACGATGACATCGCGCTCGGCGATCTCACCGATGACGGAGCTGATGCTCACCCGGTCGTCGGCGAACCGCTGCTTGGCACCGGCGGCCACCTGGGCGCCTATCAGCCGGGCGAACGCGGCGGCCTCCTTCGCGTTGCCGAGATCGGGCGAGACCACCGTCGTACGCGACAGGTCGTTGGCCCGGAAGTGCGCCGCCAGCTCACGCAGGGCGTGCAGATGGTCGACCGGCACCGAGAAGAAGCCGTGCACCTGCGGAGAGTGCAGGGTCATGGCGAGGACCCGGCTCGCACCGGCCGCCACCATCAGATCCGCCACGAGCCGGCCACCCAGGGAGATCCGGGGCATGTCCTTCTTGTCCGAACGTGCGTACGAATAGTGGGGCATGACCACGGTGATCCGCCCGGCGGAGGCACCGCGCGCGGCGTCGCACATCATCAGCAGTTCGACCAGGTGCTCCTGCACCGGAGTGACGAGGGGCTGCACCAGGAAGACATCACGCTCGCGGCAGTTGGCCTGGAGCTGGACCTCCAGACAGTCGTTGGCGAACCGGCTGACGCGGGTCGGACTGAGGGGCACACCGAGGTGTGCGCAGAGCTCGTCGGCGAGCTCCGGATGGGCACTACCGCTGAACACGGCGATGTCACGCACGACCGCTCCTCGCATGATCGAACCGGGTTGCGTCGCCGGGCGCCAAGATCGGCCCGGAGTGCGTACCTCATGCTACTGGGCACCTTTCGGGCCTACGACCGGGGATTTCCGGTTGCGGACGGGGCCGCGGGGCGACGGGCCAATCCCGGGCGCACCGGCGGCGGGCCGGTTGCGAGCGGGACCGCGGGGTGCCGGGCAGGTCCCGGGCGTACCCGCGGCGGGCCGTGCCTGGTCGCCACGCCCCGGACGGCGTGCACCCTGGCACGTCGCACCCCGGCACCCCGGCACGTCGGGCAGGCGACCTGGGCCGGGCGCCCCGACTGCACCTCCCCCCTCTCCCCCTTGGCTCCCGGCGGCGGGATCCGCACGCCAACCCGGCGGCCTGCGACGGGGCTTGGGGGGTACCCGGACCGTTGAAAGGAGGACCGTCGACATGACGACGTCCATCAAACGCATGCCCGGTTGGGCGAAGGTGGTCTCCGCCTTCGTGCTGGTGCTCGTGGTGCTCTTCGCCGGGCTGCGGCTGGCCGTTCTGCCGGGACTGCGCGATGTGTTCGGCACGGAGACCCACGACAATTCGGGCCCCACACTGCTCAAGTCCATCCAGGACATGAGCCGTTACGACGCGGCATCGGGCAACTTCCAGGTGGTCGTGGACCTGGAGAAGGACGCGAAGTACCTGCCCGACGCGGTCCGAGGCACCCGCACGCTGTACGTGGGGGCCGGCACCGTCGACGCCTATGTCGATCTCGGGCGCATCGACGGCAAGGACGTGACGGTCAACGACGACCGCACGTCGGCCACACTCCGTCTGCCGCACGCCGCACTGGGCAAACCCGCCCTCGACCCCGACCACTCCTACGCCGTCTCGAAACAGCGCGGTCTCCTCGACCGGCTCGGGGACGTCTTCTCGGACAACCCGAACGACGAGCGCGCCGTCCAGCGGCTCGCGGCCCAGCACATCGGCAAGGCCGCGAAGGACAGCCGCCTCACCGCACGGGCCGAGGAGAACACCACCAGCATGCTGGAGGGGCTGCTGCGCTCTCTCGGCTTCACGGACGTGACGGTCACCTACGGGACCTGAGTCCGGACGGACCCGTCGGCGCCGGGGCGGCGAGCACACAGCCGCACCCGGCACCGACGTGCGCCACGAAGGAGCCCGTGACCGATACGGGTCCCGGGCCGATGCGGACCCCGGGCCGGCGCGGGCCCGAGACCGATGCGCGTCACCTGTGACCGATACGGGTCCCGGGCCGGTACCGCAGGCCCTCTCTTGTCGCAAAGTCCTCCCCTGCTTCGAGATCCCGGGCATTGTCGGCGCTTCCGGGGGTAAGCGGGCTCCACCAGAGGGCAGTTGAAAAGGGGAGGGTCTCATGGTCCGTACCGCGTTGCGCGCTCGTGCCGCCAAGGCCGTGGCCGGCCGGCGGAAACCGGTGCCGAAGTCGGGATCGGACCGGGGAAAGCCGGCGCCGAAGGCCGAACGGGGCAGGTCGGCGTCCAGGGCCGAGCGGGGCGACAAAGCCTCGAAGGCCGAGCGGGGGAAGCCGGAGAGGTCGTGGTCGCTCCTCGGCCGAAAGAGGCCGACGCCCGCGCCCGCGCCGGAGACCCGGACTCTGGCGCTGCCCTTCCGGCTCCTGGCCATGCTGGTCGCGTTCGCGGCCATGGTGGCGTTCGCCGTCGTGCTGGCCAGACTCACGCTGGAGCCCTCACCGGCGTCCACGGCGCTGATCCACGACAATCTTCACCCCGGGCGCTCCCTGCGGGCCTATCTCGACCAGCCGGAGCTGCGAGACGCCGTCAAGCAGATCGGCGGGAACCTCCTGCTCGGGGTGCCCTTCGGAGTGCTGCTTCCGGTGGTGTTCCCGAGGGTCCGCGGGATCCTGCGCGTCCTCGCCCTCACCGCGGTGGTCATGCTCCTGGTCGAGCTCGTTCAGGGAGCCCTCATCACCGGACGCTCCTTCGACATCGACGACGTCATCCTCAACACAACCGGGGCGCTGGTGGGTTACCTCCTTCTGGGCCGAAGGCTCGGCCGGGCGGTGCACCCGAGGAAGCGCCTTCGCGCCTGAGGCGTCACCTCAGCCTCACTCCAACTATTGGTACGGACCACAGTATTGACACCCCGTTACCTCACTCCTTAAATCAAGAGGCGAAGCATGGACCCCCCACCTCAGTCGGCGCACCCTCCCCCTGGGTGACCGTACGGAAACGAGAGCCATGAACTCCCCACGCCTGCTGCGCAGATGCCTCTTCGCCGCGCTGTCCGCCGCGCTCGTCGCCTCCGCCTCGGCCGTCGTCGCCCCCGCACACGCGGGCCCGGCGGCGGCCACCGCGGCGGTCACGTTCCAGGACACGTTCGACGGTCCGGCCGGTTCGGCCGTCGACTCCTCCAAGTGGCAACTGGAGACCGGCGACAACGTCAACAACCATGAGCGGCAGTTCTACACGTCGGGCAACAAGAACGCCGCGCTGGACGGCCAGGGTCATCTGGTGATCACCGCCCGCAAGGAGAACCCGGCCAACTACCAGTGCTGGTACGGCACATGCCAGTACACCTCGGCCCGGATGAATACCTCCGGGAAGTTCACCACGGCCTACGGTCATGTCGAGGCCCGGATGAAGATCCCGCGCGGGCAGGGCATGTGGCCGGCGTTCTGGATGCTCGGCAGCGACATCGGGCAGGTCGGCTGGCCGAACTCCGGTGAGATCGACGTCATGGAGAACGTCGGCTTCGAGCCGTCCACCGTGCACGGCACGATCCACGGCCCCGGGTACTCCGGATCCGCGGGCATCGGCGCCGGCTATTCCCTCCCGAACGGCCAGGCCTTCGCGGACGCCTTCCACACCTTCGCGGTCGACTGGGCACCGAACTCGATCACCTGGTCGGTGGACGGGACCGTATACCAGCGGCGCACACCCGCCGACCTGGGCGGCAACACCTGGGTGTTCAACAAGCCGTTCTTCCTGATCCTGAACCTCGCGGTCGGCGGATACTGGCCCGGAGACCCGGACGGCTCCACCTCCTTCCCGCAGCAACTCGTCGTCGACGAGGTGAAGGTGACCACGAGCGACAGCTCGGGCGGCACCAGCGGTCCGATCAAGGGCCTCGCGGGCAAGTGCGTGGACGTGGCCGCCGCCAACTCGGCCAACGGAACACCCGTACAGCTCTACGACTGCAACGGGACGGCCGCCCAGCAGTGGACCGTGTCCCCGGACGGCACGATCCGCGCGCTCGGCAAGTGCCTGGACGTCACCGGCAACGGTACGGCGGACGGCTCGACGGTCCAGCTCTGGGACTGCGGCGGCGGCGCCAACCAGAAGTGGACGGTCACCGCGGCCCACGACATCGTGAACCCGCAGGCGAACAAATGCCTGGATGTCACGGGCAACAACTCGGCCAACAGCACCCGATTGCAGATCTGGACCTGCACGGGCGGCGCCAACCAGAAGTGGACGGTCGGCTAGGGCCAGACGAGGCCCTGATCGGTCCAGACGACACCCTTGTTGCGGCAGAGGCAGAAGGGGTGGCCGATGGGGTCGGCGTAGACGCGGAAGCCGTAGCCGTCGGGGCCGGCGCAGTCCCGCTGAAGGGTCGCGCCGAGGGCCAGGACGCGGCGCTGTTCGGCCTCGATGTCGTCGACTTCGAAGTCCAGGTGGAACTGCTTGGGGTGCTCACTGTCGGGCCACTGCGGGGCCCGGTAGTCCTCCACCTGGATGAAGGCCAGTTCGATCTCGCCGAACTGGATACCCGCCCAGTTCTCGTTACTGCCCTTCTTGACCGGGAGCCCCATCACCTCGGAGTAGAAGGCCGCCAGCTTCATCGTGTCCGGGCAATCGATGATGAAGTCGGTGAGTCGTAGCATCCCGCGATCTTGCCACAAGATCGAACAGTCCGGGCTTCGGGACAGGACGAGCGGGCCCCGCGGGGCTGACCCGACACGCCTCACTTCCTCGGCGTGACCGTGGTCTGCTCCGGGGGTCGGCGACACGGTGTGCGGCACCGTGGAGCAGACGCCTGCCGACTTCGATCAGGGCACTTCGACGCCTGACAACCGCCCGTCCGGTCACATGCTCCGTGCGGCCGGCTACCCCGGGAGCTCCGTGCGCTCCCACCACTCGTAGACGGGCAACGAGCCCTGCTCGGTCTCCTGCTGACGCGCCGTGGCCCGGAAGTGCTCGTACCCACCACGGAACGCCACTTTGATGTCGAGGTCGGGCACCGGAACCGAAACGATCCGCTCAGGAAGATCGTCAGGGCCACCCTCAAGAACTGCTTTCGTCGCGTCGGTCATGACCAGATCTTCTCTGCCCTGCTTCACCGCACCCCCCACGACGCGCCGAGGCGCGCTCCGGCCGTTCGCGTGGCGCGGCTGTCAGTCGTGCGGGACCAGCACGACCGGCTGGGGCATGTGGTGGAGCAAGGCGTGCGCCACGGGACCGGTGTGGGCGCCGACAGCGGTACGCCGCCGACGACGGCCCACCACCAGGAGTCCGGCCCCGCCTGCCGCGCGTACGAGGACGTGAGCGGCACGGCCCTCGTGGAGGTTCGCGTGGACGACCACGCCGGGGTACTTCGCGCGCCAGGGTTCGAGCAGTTCCGCGAGCGCGCGCTCCGCCGCCTCACGGATCCGCGCACGCTCCTCGACACCCGGGACGCCTCTGGTGAGCGGCACGTGCCAGGCGTACGCGGCGCGCAGCGGCGCCGCACGGAGTTCGGCCGCGCGGAACGCGTGGTCGAGGACGGCGTCGCAGGGCGCGCCTGCGTCGACGGCGACGGCCACGTCCCGGTAAGGGGTGTCGGCCGACGCTTTTCCAGAAGCGTCGGGGAGGTGTTCGTCCGCCGCCGTCTCGCCCGCCCGTACGAGGACCACCGGCCGGTCGGCGTGGGCGACGGTGGCCATGGCGACCGACCCCGAGAGGAACCCCCCGACGCCGCTCGTCCCCTGGCTTCCGATGACCAGCAGCTCAGCGTTCTCCGCCTCGGCGAGGAGCGCGGGACCTGGCCGGCTGCGCAGCTGCTCGGCGGCGATGTACAGCCCCGGATAGCGCTCGTGCAGGACACCGACGGCCCCGCGCAGCATCCGCCGCGCGTGGTACTGCGGTGCCCGGATCTCGGGCAGGTCCGCGGTGGTGCCGCCGTCGGGCAAGCCCTCCCAGGCGTGTACAAGACGAAGCGGCAGTCCGCGGCGCAGGGCTTCCCTGGCCGCCCAGTCGGCTGCGGCGAGGCTCTCCCTCGAATCGTCCAGGCCGGCTACGACTGGCCTTGTCATGACCGTCGCCTCCTTCGTCCGTCGGCGCTGTCGCGAGCCCGTGGAGAACGGGCCCGCGCTCTCGGGTGCTCCTCTAGAAATGGGGTACGACGGCGACGGGACAGCCGACGTGGTGGATCGCGGCATGGGTGACGGGTCCGGTGCGGGGGCCGAGCGGGCGTTCGGCGAGGCGGTGGCCGACGACGAGAAGACTCGCTCCGGTCGCGGCCCTCACGAGCGCCGTCGAAGGCTTGTCGTCCACCACCGTCTCCAGGACCTCGACGTCGGGGTACTTGTCGTGCCACACCTGGAGCACGGCCTTGAGGAAACCCAGCCACTCCTCGCCCTGCCAGGACTCCTCGACCAGGGCGATGTCACCGGATCCCATGCCGACCGGGCCGGCGGCGTGCCAGGCGTGCACAGCCCGAAGGCGCGCGTGCCGGAGCCGGGCGGCCTCGAAGGCGAACTCGATGACCTCGTCACAGGCATCATCGAGGTCCGCGGCCAGCACGACGTCCCGGTGGCCGGTATCCGTCGAGGGGCTTCCGTCGCGTGCCGGCAGGTGTTCGTCGGCCGCCTGCTCGTCCGCCCGGACGAGGACGACGGGGCGCGTCGCCTTCGCGACCACGCCGAGTGCCACGGAACCCACGAGGAACCCGGTGAATCCGCTCAGTCCCCGTGAACCCAGGACCATCAGGTCGGCCTCGTCCGCCGCCTTCAGCAGAGCGGCGGTGGCGGGGCCTTCCGTCTGCTCGTCGGTCAGGCGGACGTCGGGGCACTCGGCGCGGACGCGTTCCTGCGCCCGACGCAGCGAACTCCGGGCCAGATGCCGCTGGGCGGCACCGGCGATCTCGCCTTCCTGCCGGCGGGGGTGCCAGTCCCGGGCGTGCACCAGGTGCAGCGGTCGGTCCCGCCGCTCGGCCTCGCGGGCCGCCCATACGGCGGCGGCCAGACTCTCGGCGGATCCGTCGACTCCTACGACCACGGGCGAAAGCATGTCGGCACCTCCAGAACTCGGTCTGCCGTCCGGTACCAGCGTCACGCCGCGGCCCATACGGGGACAGAGGCTGCCCGGGCCCCTCCGGGGGCCGTCCGGCCCTTTTGTGCGAAGGGCGTCGCAGGTCCGGAAGAGGGAGATGGCACGTCTCGCCGGGACGGCGCGGCCGGCCCGGTTCATGCCCCACGCGCCACACCAGCTCACGACGGACGGCTTCGGGCTCGCTTCCGGGCCTCCCCTGGGCCGATCGGCCCAGGGGAGGGGACCGACAGCACCTGCCGCTCCGCTCCGCACGGTCGGACCCTGGAGATGTACCCAGTCCCGCGCCCATCGAAGGAGACCGGCGTCATGGTCCGTTACGTGTACGACTTCGCGGAGGGCAGCCGTGAGCTCGCCGATCTGCTCGGTGGCAAGGGCGCGAACCTGGCCGAGATGACCCGGCTGAGGCTGCCGGTCCCGCCGGGCTTCACCGTGACCACCGAGGCTTGCCGAGCCTTCCTCGCGGCCGGCACCGCGCCGGACACCCTGGCCGACGAGATCTCCGAACACCTCGCCACCCTGGAACAGACCGCGGGACGACAGCTGGGCCGGCCGGACGACCCGCTGCTGCTGTCCGTCCGCTCCGGGGGGCGCTTCTCCATGCCCGGCATGATGGAGACGATCCTCGACGTCGGCCTCAACGACGCCTCCGTGATCGGCTTGGCGAAGGTCTCCGGGAACGAACGCTTCGCCTGGGACTCCTACCGCCGCCTGGTGCAGATGTTCGGCAGCACCGTCATGGGCGTCGACAGCTCTCTGTTCGAGAACGCCATGACCGGCCTCAAGCGCTCGCGCGGGGCGGCGAACGACCTGGGGCTGAACGCCGCGGACCTGGCCGGGCTGGTCAGGACGTACAAGGACCTGATCTGCGGGGAGACCGGCGAGGACTTCCCGCAGTCCCCGGCCGAACAGTTGCGCCGCGCGGTGCCCGCCGTCTTCGCGTCATGGACGGGCGAGCGCGCCCGGCTGTACCGCCGCCGCGAGCACATCCCCGACGATCTGGGCACCGCGGTCAATGTGCAGACCATGGTCTTCGGCAATCTCGGTTCCGACTCCGGCAGCGGCGTCGCCTTCACCCGCGACCCGGCCACGGGACGGCCGGGACTGTACGGCGACTACCTGGCGAACGCGCAGGGCGAGGATGTCGTCGCCGGCATCCGCAACACCGTACCGCTGACCGCTCTCGAGGAACTGGACCCGGTCTCGTACGGGCAACTGCGCGGTCACATGGAAACTCTGGAAACGCATTACCGGGATCTGTGCGACATCGAGTTCACCATCGAGCGGGGCCGGCTGTGGATGTTGCAGACCCGGGTGGGCAAGCGCACCGCCGAGGCCGCGTTCGCCATCGCGGCCGAACTGGTCGACGAGAAGCTGATCACCCCTGACGAGGGCCTGGCCCGCGTCGACGGGGACGGTCTGGCCCGGCTGATGTTCCCCCGGTTCGACATCTCGGCCGTCGGCGAGGCGCTCGCGCACGGACTGCCCGCCTCACCGGGTGCGGCGGTGGGCGCGGCGGTGTTCGACTCGGCCGAAGCGGTCCGCCGGGCCGCCTCGGGCGAGAAGGTCGTCCTCGTGCGTCAGGAGACCACCCCCGACGACCTGCCGGGCATGATCGCCGCTCAGGCTGTGCTGACCAGCCGCGGCGGCAAGACCAGCCACGCGGCCGTGGTCGCCCGTGGCATGGGCACGGTGTGCGTGTGCGGTGCCGAGGAACTCACCGTCGACTCCGCGGGACGTCGCTTCACCGTGGGCGACACCGTCGTCGAGGAGGGCACGGTCGTGTCCGTCGACGGCTCCGAGGGCGCCGTGTACCTGGGTGCCGCTCCTCTCGTCGACTCCGTCGTGATGCGCTACTTCGAGACGGGCGAGCGGTCCGACGGCCGGGTCGAGGCCGTGGCCCGCGCCATGGAACGGGCCGACGGCCTCCGGCGGCTGGAGGTGCGGGCGAACGCCGACACCCCGGAGGACGCCGCGCGCGCCCGCCGGTTCGGCGCACAGGGCGTCGGGCTGTGCCGCACCGAGCACATGTTCCTCGGCGAACGCCGCAAGCTGGTCGAGGCGATGATCCTGGCGGGCGACGAGAGCGCGCGCGAGAAGGCACTGGGCGCGTTGCTGCCGCTCCAGCGGCAGGACTTCATCGGCATCCTGAAGGCGATGGACGGCCTGCCGGTCACCATCCGGCTCATCGACCCGCCCCTGCACGAGTTCCTGCCCGACCGCACCGACCTCGCCGTGCGCATCGCCACCGCCGAGGCCCAGGGCACCGCGCCCGCCCGGCACGACACCGAACTCCTCGACGCGGTCAACCGCATGCACGAGGAGAACCCGATGCTCGGGCTGCGTGGTGTCCGTCTGGGTCTGGTCGTCCCGGGACTGGTCGCCATGCAGGTGCGGGCCATCGCCGAGGCGGTCGTGGAACGGACCAGGGCCGGGGGCTCCCCTCAGGCGGAGATCATGGTCCCGCTGGTCGGCGCGGTCGAGGAACTGCGCATCGAGCGGGCCGAGGTGGAACGCGTCCTGGCCGAGGTCTCCGAGGAGTCGGGCATCCCCGTGCACTGCCCGGTCGGCACCATGATCGAACTGCCCCGGGCCGCACTCACCGCCGGCCGGATCGCCGAGGAAGCCGAGTTCTTCTCCTTCGGCACCAACGATCTCACCCAGACCACCTGGGGCTTCTCCCGCGACGACGTCGAGGCGGCCTTCTTCTCCGCCTATCTCGACAAGGGCATCTTCGCCACCTCGCCCTTCGAGACCCTCGACCGCGACGGTGTGGGCCGGCTGGTCCGGATCGCCGTCGACGAGGGCCGCGCCGCGCGACCCGACCTGAAGATCGGCGTGTGCGGCGAGCACGGCGGGGACCCCGACTCCGTGCACTTCTTCCACGCGACCGGCCTGGACTACGTCTCCTGTTCGCCGTTCCGCGTACCGGTCGCACGGCTGGAGGCCGGACGGGCCGCGCTCCCCGAGCCGGGAGCAAGCGACAGCAGGTGACCGGTGAGCGCCCTGAAGACGTCGGTGTGATGGATCGTCAACGGGCCGGGTGTCCGCGTCCTTTCGGGGCCGGTCGGCCCCGCGAAGGGACCATCGGGGCCTGGGGCGGAACACCGCTGACGAGAGACGCTGCCGGTGTGAGCGGTACCGGCCATCATCCCCGCGGTGCCGCTCCCTCCCCGCACCGCCGACCGTGCGGTGCCGCGCCCTTTCGACGACGGAGGCTCGCCCCCATGACCCGCCACCACGACCGCATCGCGACCACCGGCCCCGCCGTCGCGCCGTCCGACATCGCCATCGCGGTTGACCGCCTGGTGACGAACGGGCTCAAGGCCCTCTCCGACTACGAGGCGCTTGATCAGGAACAGGTCGACCACATCGTGAAGAAGGCCTCGGTCGCCGCGCTGGACCAGCACACGAGGCTCGCGCGGCTGGCGGTGGAGGAGACCGGGCGTGGCGTCTTCGAGGACAAGGCGGCCAAGAACATGTTCGCCTGCGAGTACGTCACGCACAGCATGGGCCCGATGAAGACCGTCGGCGTCATCGCCCGCGACGACATCGACGACATGACCGAGGTGGCCGAGCCGGTCGGCGTCGTGTGTGCGATCACCCCTGTCACCAACCCGACCTCCACGACCGTCTTCAAGGCGCTGATGGCGCTGAAGACGCGCAACCCGATCGTGTTCGCGTTCCATCCCTCCGCCCAGCGCTGCAGCGCCGAGGCGGCTCGCGTCGTGCGCGACGCGGCGGTCGCCGCGGGCGCGCCGGAGGGCTGTGTGCAGTGGATCGAGACCCCGTCCGTGGAGGCGACCGGCACGCTGATGCGGCACCCGGGTGTGTCGCTGATCCTCGCCACCGGCGGCAACGCCATGGTCAAGGCCGCCTACTCGGCCGGCAAGCCCGCTCTCGGCGTGGGCGCCGGCAATGTCCCCGCCTACGTCCACCGGAGCGCGGATCTGCGGCGGGCCGTCAACGACCTGGTGCTGTCCAAGTCGTTCGACAACGGCATGATCTGCGCCTCCGAACAGGCCGTCATCCTGGACGAGGAGATCTACGACGCGGTCCTCGCCGAATTCCGCTTCCTGCACGCCCACTTGGCCACCGCCGAGGAGAAGGCGAAGCTGGAGACCTTCCTGTTCCCCGTCGGTGCCGCGGGCGCCGGCTGCGAGCCCAAGGTGAACTCCGCCGCCGTCGGGCAGAGTCCGGCGTGGATCGCCGGGCAAGCGGGCTTCACCGTGCCCGCCGACACCTCCCTCATCCTGGTCGAGGCGGCCCGGGTCGGCCCCGGCGAGCCCCTCACCCGCGAGAAGCTCTGCCCCGTCCTCGCCGTCCTGCGCGCCGACTCCGAGCAGCAGGGATTCGACCTGGCCGCCGACATGGTCGCGTTCCACGGCCAGGGTCACAGCGCCGTCATCCACACCGGCGACCCCGGCCTCGCCGAGGCGTACGGCCGCCGCATGAAGACCGTACGGATCATCGTCAACGCCCCGTCCTCGCAAGGTGCCATCGGCGGCATCTACAACAGCCTGCTGCCGTCGCTGACGCTGGGCTGCGGTTCCTGGGGCAGTACGTCGGTGTCCAACAACGTCTCCGCCGCCCAGTTGCTGAACATCAAGCGCGTCTCGGCGCGCCGCAACAACCTTCAGTGGTTCAAGGTCCCGCCGAAGATCTACTTCGAGCCGGGGGCCATCCGCTACCTCGCCTCCATGCCGGACGTCCACCGCGTCACCGTCGTCACCGACGCGACCATGACCCGCCTCGGCCTCGTCGACCGGGTCGAGCGCGTGCTGCGGCGACGCCGCGAGCCGGTCACCATCCAGATCATCGACAACGTCGAACCCGAGCCGAGCATCGACTCCGTCCGGCGCGGCGCCCGCCTCATGGGCGACTTCCGCCCGGACACCATCATCGCCCTAGGCGGCGGCTCCCCCATGGACGCGGCCAAGGTGATGTGGCTGCTGTACGAGCAGCAGGCCGAGGGCAAGGACGTCGACTTCGCCGACATGCGGCACAAGTTCTCCGACATCCGCAAGCGCGCCTTCCGCTTCCCCGTCCTCGGCAAGCTCGCCCGCCTGGTGTGCGTCCCCACCACCTCCGGCACCGGCGCCGAAGTGACCCCGTTCGCCGTCATCTCCGACCCCGCCACCGGCAAGAAGTACCCGCTGGCCGACTACGCGCTCACCCCCAGCGTGGCCGTCATCGACCCGCTCCTCACCACCGCGCTGCCCCGGGCGCTGGCCGCCGACAGCGGTTTCGACGCCCTCACCCACGCCATCGAGTCCTATGTCTCCGTCTACGCCAACGACTTCACCGACGGCCTCGCCCTGCACGCGATCCGGATGATCTTCGACAACATCGAGGCCGCGGTGAACGACCGCGCGGCCCGGCCGGAGGCCCAGGAGAAGATGCACAACGCCGGAACCATCGCCGGCATGGCGTTCGGCAACGCCTTCCTCGGCATCGTCCACGCGATGTCCCACACGCTCGGCGCCACCTTCCACGTCGCGCACGGCCGCACCAACGCCGTACTGCTGCCGCACGTCATCCGCTACAACGGGAGCATTCCCACGAAGCTCACCGGCTGGCCCAAGTACGAGAGCTACCGCGCCCCCGAACGCTTCCAGGACATCGCCCGCGCCCTCGGTCTGCCCGCCGTCACCCCGGCCGAGGGTGTCGAAGCGCTCGCCTCGGCGGTGGAGCGGCTCCGCGACGCGGTGGGCATCGAACCGACCTTCCAGTCCCTCGGCGTCGACGAGCACGCCTTCCTCGACGCCCTGCCCCAGCAGGCCCTCAACGCCTACGAGGACCAGTGCGCGCCCGCCAACCCCCGGATGCCGATGCTCGACGACATGGCGGAGCTGATGCGTGCGGCCTACTACGGCCATGGCACGAAGAAGGACGGCATCGCCACGACGCACTGAGACGAACGGACCGAGCCCGCCCTCTTCGCCCGCCGCTCTCTCAGGAGGATCCATGCTGTCCGCGGAATCCGCCGCCCTCGTACGGGCCACCCTGCCCGCCGTGGCCGGAGCACTCGACGAGATCACCGCCCGTTTCTACGCCACGATGTTCCACGACCGGCCGGAACTCCTCGACGGCATGTTCAACCGGGGCAACCAGGCCGGCGGCGTCCAACGCCGGGCCCTGGCCGGATCGATCGCCGGATTCGCCGGCGCGCTGCTGGAGAACCCCGACTCGCGGCCGGACGCGCTGCTGTCCCGGATCGCCCACAAGCACGCCGCTGTCGGCGTCACCGACGACCAGTACACGATCGTGCACAAGTACCTGTTCGGCGCGATGGCGGAGGTCCTCGGCGACGCGGTCACCCCGGAGGTGGCGGCCGCCTGGGACGAGGTCTACTGGCTGATGGCCGGAGCCCTGATCGCCCGGGAGGCCCTCCTCTACCAGGACGCGAACGTACAGCCCGGCGGGATCTGGCGGCCCTGGACGGTCGTCGAACGCCGCGCCGAGACCCCCGACGTCGTGTCCTTCCTGCTCCGCCCGGCCGATGGCGGACGCGTGCCGCGGGCCCACGCGGGCCAGTACGTGAGCGTTCGCGTGCGCATGGCCGACGGCGTGCACCAACTGCGCCAGTACAGCCTGTCCTCGGACCCGGGGGGAAAGCTGAGGCGCATCACGGTGAAGCGGGTGACGGATGACGCCGACGGGCAGGACGGCGAGGTCTCCACCCTGCTGCACGACCGCGTCCATGAGGGGGACGAACTGCTGCTGTCCGCACCGTTCGGCGATGTCTTCCTCGACGACCCGGTGGATACCACCACCCCCGTCGTGCTCGTCTCGGCCGGCATCGGCTGCACCCCCATGACCGGCATCCTGGCCCGTCTGGCCGCCCTCCGCTCGATCCGCCCGGTACTGGTCCTGCACGCCGACCGCTCCCCCGCCGACCACCCCCTGCGTGCAGAGACACACGATCTCGTCGGTCAACTGCACGGCGCCCGGGCCGTCTTCTGGTACGAGCGCCCCGGACCGGAGGAACCGGACGCCCGCACCGGCCTGATGGACCTGAGCGACACCGAACTCCCCCACAACGCCACGGTGTTCCTGTGCGGTCCACTGCCCTTCATGCGAGACGTACGCGGACAGCTGCTCGGCGCCGGGGTTCCCGCGCGACGCATCCGCTACGAGGTCTTCGGACCCGACGTGTGGCTGCCCGGCACCACGGACTGAACCCATCACCTCTTCCGGCGCCCGGCGGAAGGACCCGAGGGCCGTCCGGACCGGCGAGGTGACCAACGGCCCACAGACACAAGACCTGGCGGCAGGAAACCGTGGAGGCGCGGTACCCCGATCGACCAGTGAGAACGAGGAGTTGTGTGATGGCGAAGGCATATCTGGTGGGCGGCGGGATCGCGGCCCTGGCCGCGGCGACGTTCCTGATCCGCGACGGCGGCTTCGAAGGCCGCGACATTCACCTCTTCGAGGAACAACGGTCGCTCGGCGGCAGCCTCGACGCGGGCGGCACTCCGGAGGCCGGCTACACCATGCGCGGCGGGCGCATGTTCGAAGCCGAGTTCCGCTGCACCTACGACCTGCTGTCCGGCATCCCCAGCCTCGACGACCCCGGCGTCTCGGTGACCGAGGAGATCCTGGCCGGACACGAGGACTTCGCCTGGGACGACATCGCCCGGCTCGTCGACGGGGACGGCAAGATCGTCGACACGACCTCCATGGGATTCTCCGAACGTGACCGGCTGGAGCTGGTCCGCTGCCTGGCCACCCCCGAAGCACACCTGGACGGCAAGCGGATCACCGACTGCTTCGGCGAGCACTTCTTCACCAGCGCCTTCTGGTTCATGTGGTGCACCACGTTCGCCTTCCAGCCCTGGCACAGCGCGATCGAGTTCCGCCGCTATCTGAGGCGTTTCGTCCACCTGTTCTCCGAGTTCGCCTCCATGTCGGGCATCCACCGGACCCGCTACAACCAGTACGACTCCATCGTCCGGCCCCTGACCGCCTGGCTCCGGGAGCGCGGTGTCACGGCGCACACCGGCTGTCACGTCACCGACCTCGGCTTCACCCCGGGCATCAGGAGCGGCACGGTCGAGACCATCCACCTGAACCGACGCGGCCACGACGAAAAGGTCACCGTCGCGCCCGAGGACCTGGTCCTCGTCACCAACGGATCCATGACCGACGCCTCCAGTCTCGGCTCCCACACCTCCGCGCCTCCGCCGGCTCCGCACCGCTCGGACGCCTGGCTGCTGTGGCACCGGCTGGCCCGCGGCCGCGACGACTTCGGCAACCCCGACGCCTTCGACAAGAACGTCAAGCAGTCCCGCTGGGAGTCGTTCACGGTCACCACCAAAGACCCCGCGTTCCTGAAGGCACTCGAGGAGTTCAGCGGCCGGCCGACCGGCAAGGGGGGACTGATGACCTTCACCGGGTCCAACTGGCTGCTCACCATCGTCGCCAACCGCCAGCCCGTCTACCGCGACCAGCCGGAGGACGTGGGGGTCTTGTGGGGCTACGGCCTGTTCCCCGGCCGCGCGGGCAACCAGACGCCCAAGCCGATGACCATGTGCACGGGCCGCGAGATCCTCGAAGAGGTCCTGCACCACCTTCCGTTCGACGAGCGGACGGCGGCCCGGGTCCGGGAGACCTCCACCGTCGTGCCCTGTGTGATGCCGTACATCACCAGCCAGTTCCTGGCCCGCCGCCGTGACGACCGGCCCCGAGTGGTCCCGAAGGGGTCGGTCAACCTCGCCTTCATCGGGCAGTTCGCCGAGGTGCCCGACGATGTCGTCTTCACCGTCGAGTACTCCGTACGCACCGCTTGGACGGCGGTCGCGCGGCTTCTGAAGCTGGACAGGCATCCGCCGCAGGTCTACAAGGGCCATCACGACCCCCACGTACTGGCGGCGGCTCTGGAGACCATGCACCGCCGGCAGGACGGTTCGAGGGCCGTTCGGCCCGGAACAGGAGGAACGATGAGGCCCTGAAAGACGCGGTGACGGGGATTCAGGAAGGGGTCTGCATGTCGTACAGGGGGCGTCCCCCGACAAGTCGGCGTCCGGTGACGAGCGCCGAGGTGATGCGCAGGTAGACCTCCTGCGGTGCCGGCGCCCAGGAACGCGGCCCGGTCCTCAGCAGCCGTGCGTGCTCGCCCGGGTCGGTCACGAGGTGGGCGGACCCCACGATCACGACACTCCATCCGGAGTGGAGGACGGCATCGAGCTCATCGGCCTCGAAGGCCACCACGGCTCCGTCGATCGCCGTCACCAGGTCCGAAGAGGCCGGGGTGCACACCAGTACCGCGCCGTCATGGTCAAGGCAGAAGCTGACCGGCAGGACGGCCGGCAACGCCAGCCGTGTGTACACGACCCGCCCCACAGGCACCGCGGCCAGCATGGCCAGGCAGTCCTGCCGGTCGAGTTCGCGAAATCCGTCGTCGGCGTACATCTGCCTTCTCGTCTCTCACTGACAAAGCGGTACCGAGCCGGCCCGTCCTCAAGCGGTGAGGACCCCCTCGGCCAGGGACCCTGGGTTCCCGGGAGAAACCCGTTCAGGCCACGATGCGGCGTCCTGTGAGGGCATGCGGTTCGATGCGCACCCACGTGTCGCGCCTGCCACCGGACCACGGCGCGCTGTACGCCCGCTGCGCGAGCCGACGCTCTTCATCGCTGTCCGTCACCTCGCGCGCGTACCCGCGCGCCAGCACGCTCCAGCCCTGGCTGAAGGTGTCGTCGACGCGATCGACCTCGAACGCGACCAGGCAGCCGGACGCCAGCGACGGTGTGGCGCCGCGGGCGGTTCTGAAGACGATCGCGTCATCCACGACGCTGTAGTTGACAGGAACGATCACCGGCCCGGACGCCGTGGACACCGCGACCCTTCCCACACCGTGCGTCGACAGCAGCTCAGCGCACTCGGCCCTGCTCAGCTCGGTGAATTCGGGATCGCGCCCGGCCTGTTCACGACCGGAGGGCACATCGGCATCGCCGCCGGTGAGCTCCGAGACCGTCGTCCGCAGTGCCGCCGCCAGCGTGAGCAGTGCGCCTCGGCCGGGCGCGGCGCCGGGGTGTTGTTCCAGGTGCTTCACGTAGCTGGGGGCCATGCCCGCTCGGGCGGCCGTCTCCTCCGTCGTCAGTCCGAGCAGGGCGCGGCGTGCGGCGAGTCGGCGGCCCAGATCACCCGAGGGCAGACCCGTCGTCCCGTTCACCTGTGTCCGGTCGGTCACGGCTCGTCACGTCCTCTCGCCAGGTCGATATGGCCCGATATATCGATATTGCCCAGTAATGACCTGGTCCGCTTGGGCCATACGGCCCTGTCGCTCGCCGAACGGCCCTCGCGGTGAGTCCAGTGATGAAGAGGGGGCACATCCTGAGCAGGGCTCCAGGGGGTCTCGCGCCCCCTGGGCTGAAGTGCCCTTTTCAGCCGGTCAGTCGTCCGCCACAAGAGCCGTCAGGTCCAGGAGGCGGTTGGTGTAGCCCCATTCGTTGTCGTACCAGCCGAAGATCTTGGCCAGCGTTCCGTTGGCCTGGGTCAGGGCGGGATCGAAGACGCAGGACGAGGGGTCACCGATCACGTCGCGGGAGACGATCGGGGCCTTCGTGACACGCAGGATGCCGTTCAACGGGCCATCCGCGGCAGCCTCGAACGCGGCGTTGATCTCGTCCACGGTCGCCTCCCGGGCGAGGACCACGGCGAGGTCGGTGAGCGAGCCGTCCTCCACGGGCACACGGACCGCGATCCCGTCCAGTGCGCCCGCCAGCTCCGGCACCACCAGTCCCACGGCACGGGCGGCACCGGTGCTGGTGGGAATGATGCTGAGGGCCGCGGAGCGGGCCCGGCGCAGGTCCTTGTGCGGGCCGTCCAGCAGCGACTGGTCGTTGGTGTAGCCATGGATGGTGGTCATCACACCACGCTCGACGCCGAAGGCGTCGTCGAGCACCTTCACCATCGGGGCGACACAGTTGGTGGTGCAGGAGGCGGCGGAGACGATCCGGTCGCGGTTCCGGTCGTAGGCACGGTCGTTGACGCCCATCACGATGGTGGCGTCCACGCCCTTGCCCGGGGCCGACAGCAGCACGGTGTGGGCCCCGCCCTTCAGATGCAGGGCCGCGGAGTCCCGGTCACGGAAACGCCCGGTGGACTCGATCACGACGCCGGCGCCGTAGTCGGACCAATGCAGGGCGGCCGGGTCCCGTTCGGCGGTGACGGCGATGCGCCGTCCGTCGACCGTGATGGAGCTGTCGTCGTGCCGGACATCGCGCCCGATGTGTCCGAACGTCGAGTCGTACTCCAGCAGGTGGGCCAGGGTGGCGGGTGAGGTGATGTCGTTGACGGCGACCACCTCGACGTCCTGGGTGCCTTCCTCGGCACGGTCGAGCGCGGCGCGGAGGTAGGTGCGACCGATGCGGCCGAAGCCGTTGATACCGACGCGTACGGTCATGACGGTGACGTCCTTCCGGGAGTGAGAGGCGGGTCAGTTGTTCCGGGTCCGGTCGGCGACCTCGGGCAGGTCGCCTCAGTGCGCGCGGATCCAGGCCTGGTGTCGGGTACGCGCGTCGGCCGTCTGCTGCCGCAGGGCGACCAGCAGGTCCGGGTGGGTTGTCGAGCGCGGTGCCGTACGCGGGGGAGAGCGAGCGGCCGAGGGCGGCCACCCTCGTGGATCGAGCCGCTGAGCAGCCGCCCGTCTCTCTCACGCCGGCTCGGGGACGACCGCGACGGCGCAGGCGGCGTGGTGCAGCGCCGTGTGGGCGACGCGCCCCAGCTGGAGCCCCAGGTGTCCCGGGTTGCGCCGCGCACCGACCACCAGCAGATCGGCCTCGTACGAGGCGTCCAGCAGGACCCTGCGGGCGGGGCCCTCGACCGTGCGCCGGTTCAGGTCCACATCCGCGGGTGCGTGCTCCAGCGCCGTGTCCAGGACCTCGATGGCATGCTGCTCGTGCAGACGCGCCGGTTCACCGGCGAGCAGGGGGTGGTCGGTGGTCTCGTGCGCCGGACACCGCCAGGCCCGCACGGCGTCCAGGGTCGCGTGGCGCAGCTTCGCCTCCTGTACGGCGAAGCGCAGTGCGGCGGAGTCCGCCGCCTTCTCGCCGACGCCCACGACGACCCTGCCGCGCGCGCCGGTGCGGACCTGGTTGTCGTGGCTGCCGCGCAGCACGATCACCGGGCAGTCCGCTCGGGCGGCGACAGTCAGGCTGACCGAACCGAGCAGCATCTCGACGAAGCCGCCGCGACCGCGCGTGCCGAGCACCAGCGCGACGGCCTCGCGTCCCTCGCGGACCAGCGCGTACTCGGGCTCCTCCGGCAGCACGTCGGTGGAGATCTCCAACCCGCCCTGGCGCAGCCGGGCTCGCTGTGCGGCGGTCCGCACGATGTCCCAGGCCGTGACCTCCTCGGACGGCCGGCCGAGGTCCTGTCCGGGAGTGGCGCCCTCGTAGCGCTCCCACAAGGAGGCGTACACCAGCCGGAGCGGCGCCCCGCGCAGGGCGGCCTCGTCGGCCGCCCAGTCGACGGCTCGCAGGCTGGGTTCGGAGCCGTCCACGCCGACGACGATCGGGAGGGTCATGGTCTCTTCTCCTCAGGGTGGGTCAGCTGTGCGGGACTACGGCGACAGGTGCCGTGGAGTGGTGCAGGACGGAGTGGGTGACGTGCCCGATGTGGGCGCCGAGGGGGCTGCGCCGGACGCGCCGGCCCACGACGACGAGCGAGGCCTCGCGCGAGGCGTCCACGACGAGGACGGCCGCGCTGCCGTAACGGGACACCTCGACGACCTCCACGTCCGGGAACTTCTTCCGCCAGGGGAGCAGCACCTCGGTCACGGCCTGGGACGCGCTCAGGGCAAGTGCCTCGTGCAGCGCCGGGTTGGCGGGCGTGCCGTACGCGTAGTAGGGCGGCGGGGTCCAGCCGTGGACGACCCGCAGGGACGTCGCACGGAGCTCGGCGGCGGCGAAGGCGAACGCGATCAGCGTCTCGTCGGGGTGCTCGACGTCGAGTCCGAGGACCACGGGCCGGAACGGCGTCGCGGCCGACGGAACACCCGCCGGGTCCGGCTCGTGCTCGTCGGCGGCTGTCTCCAGCGCGCGGACCAGGACGACCGGGCTGTCCGTGTGCGCGACGGCGGACAGGCCGACCGAGCCGACCATGAACCCGCCGATCCCGCCGAGGCCGCGCGAGCCCAGGACGAGCAGTTCGGCCTCCTTCGCCGCCTTGGCCAGTGCGTCACCCGGGTGGCCGGAGAGCTGCTCCGTGCACACCTCGACGCCGGGGTGGCGCAGCCGGATCCCCTCGGCCGCCTCCCGGGGAATCCGCTCGGTCCAGTGCTGCTGGGTCTCGGCGCCCAGGAGCGGTGCCTGGGCCATGGGCTCCGGCACCGGCTCCCACACGTGCACGATCTTCAGCGGCAGGCCACGCAACTCCGCCTCGCGAGCCGCCCATTCTGCGGCGGCACGGCTCTCCTGCGAGCCGTCGAGACCTACGGTGATGGTGCGGAGCATGATCTCCACCTCCTGGGGCGAGGGTTCGGGTTCCAGAGTTGTCTTCGAGCGGTTCCTCGTGCAGGGGCCACTGGTCCCTGCCTCGGGCCGTCCGGCTCCCTGCGCGGCTCGGTGCGGTGGGCCGGATGACGGGCCCACCGCGCCGTCGGTGCTCAGCGCAGCCAGCTGTGGTCGCGGACGAAGGGCAGCTTGGCCCAGAGCCTGCCCGCGCCC
>NZ_JBIBSY010000018.1:0-178286 GCF_043078065.1 Streptomyces sp. NPDC015532
GCCGCCCCCCCCCCCCCGCCCCCCCCCCCCCCCCCCCCCCCCCCCCCCCCGGGCCGCCCCCCCCCCCCCCGGGGGGGCGGCCCGCGCCCCCCCCCCCCCCCCCCCCCCCCCCCCCCCCCGGCCGGGACGGCGAGCAGGCGGGCGGGCGGGCGTCACCGGGCCTCCCCGGGCAAGCCGTCGACCCAGTACGGCGGGCCTTCCGGCCTGTGATCACGCCCCGGGAGGGGGGACGGTCACGGTGATGGAGGAACGGTTACGCTGAGATCATGCCGTCCACACGTCGTACCGCGCGCCAGACCGACCTGCTCGAACGGCTGGTCGCGTTGCTGGTGGCGGAGGGCTTCGCGGCGTTCACGCTCGACGAGCTGACCGACCGGCTGCACTGCTCGAAGACGACCCTGTACCAACTCGCCGGCAGCAAGCAGGAGTTGGTCCGGGAGGCGGTGAAGCACTACTTCCGCGAGGCCGCCCAGGCCGTCGAGAAGCAGGTGGCCGACACCTCCGCGCCCTCCGAGCGCGTGGTGGCCTACCTGAACGCGGTCGCCGAGCAGCTGCGGCCGCTGTCCCGGCAGTTCCTCGACGACATGGCCCAGTTCGAGCCGGCCCGCGAGGTGTACGAGGCCAACACGCGCCTCGCCGCGGGAAGGATCCGGCACCTGATCGCGGACGGCGTGGCCGCCGGGGCGTTCCGTGACGTGCATGCCGCGTTCGTGGGCGAGGTCGTGGCCGCGACCATGCAGGAGATCCAGCGCGGCGAGGTCGCCGCGCGCACCGGACTGAACGACGCCGAGGCCTACGCCGAGCTGGCCTCGCTCATCGTGCACGCCGTCTCGCCCTGACCCCCGCTACCACGACCTCCCTGCCAGCAGCACCCCTGCCCACGGCCTCCCTCCCCGCAGCTTCGCTCCCCGCGACGTCGCGGGGAGCGCCCGCATCAACGCCGGGCCGGGCCGCGCGGCCTTTCCCCGCCTCCGCGGCACCGTCGCCATCGCCCTCGCCGTGACCGAGCCCCAGACCCAGGCCCTGCCCGCTCCCGGCTCACCGGGGCGGTCGGCCTGAGCCCGGCGTCCGGGGCACCACCTGACGCCCGGATTCCTCACCGCGGTCAGCCCCAGGCCGAGCGGTGCGCCGCGGAGGCCACGGCGGTCCGGCCCCCACCCATCACATCCCGTCACGCGCTCCGGCCGGCGACCGGTGGATCCGTCAGTGGTCCACATGGCCTGGTGGTACCAAAAACGATACTGTTGTATCGCCTGGCGTATCAATATCGTCCAGCGAACCGCCACCACCGAGGACATGCCATGCCCGCGACCCGCACCCTCCCCACGCCGGAAGCCGTCGACCTGATCGCTCTGACCCGCGAGCTCGCCGAGAAGGAGCTCGCCCCGCGCGTCGCCGAGGCCGAGGCCGAGGGACGCTTTCCCCGGGAGGTCTTCCGCACCCTCGGACGGGCCGGGCTGCTCAGCCTGCCCTACCCCGAGGCGTTCGGCGGGGGCGAGCAGCCCTACGAGGTCTACCTCCAGGCGCTGGAGGAGATCGCCGCCGTGTGGGCGAGCGTGGCGGTGGGCGTCTCGGTGCACGCGCTGTCGTGCTTCGCCCTCGCCGAGTTCGGCACCGAGGACCAGAAGAAGGAGTGGCTCCCGGGCATGCTCGGCGGCGAGCTGCTCGGCGCCTACTGTCTGTCCGAGGCCCATGCCGGTTCCGACCCCAGCGCGATGCGCACGCGGGCGGTACGGGACGGCGACGACTACGTGCTCAACGGCGCGAAGGCCTGGACCACCCACGGTGGGTACGCGGACTTCTACACGGTCATGGCCCGTACGTCCGACGAGGGCTCGCACGCGATCTCCTGCTTCCTCGTCCCGGCCGACGCACCCGGCGTGGTGGCCGATCCCCCGGAGCAGAAGATGGGCCTGACCGGGTCCGCCACCGCCACGGTTCGCCTGGAGAACGTGCGGGTCTCCGCGAGCCGCCGGCTCGGCGAGGAAGGCGAGGGGCTCAGGATCGCGTTCGCCGGACTGGACTGCGGACGGCTCGGTATCGCGGCGGTCGCCACCGGCCTCGCCCAGGGTGCGCTGGACCACGCGCTGCGCTACTCCCGGGAGCGGGAGACGTTCGGCCGGCCCATCATCGAGCACCAGGGTCTGGCCTTCGTCCTCGCCGACATGGCCGCGGCGGTACAGGTCTCCCGGGCCACCACGCTCGCCGCCGCCCGGCTCAAGGACGAGGGACTTCCGTTCCAGTCCGAGGCGTCGATCGCCAAGCTGATCTCCACCGACAACGCCATGAAGGTCACCACCGACGCGGTCCAGGTGCTGGGCGGCGCCGGGTACACCCGTGACTTCCCGGTCGAGCGCTACATGCGCGAGGCCAAGGTCATGCAGATCTTCGAGGGCACCAACCAGATCCAGCGCCTGATCATCGGGCGTGGCCTGAAGGAGAGCGACCGCGGCAGCCTGCGGGTGCGCGGCGCGGGGAAGTAGCGGGCCCCGCCGAACGGAGACCGGTGAGTGCGGCATCCGCACTCACCGGAGAGCGGTCACGCCGACGACTTGCGGCCCTCCAGTGAGGCGGCTCTGACGGCGGGGGGAACCCAGTCGCGGCGCCGGTGGTGACCGGATCCCTGCGGATCGGCGGACGTCCTGGCGATCGCCTCGGAGATCTGCTGCCGCAGAGGGCCGGGCAGCGGATCGCCGGTCACCGCCGCGACCAGCTTCTCGGCGACCAGGCGAAGTTTGGTGTTGCTGCGCTGGGACACCTCGACCAGGACGCTCCAGGCGTCTTCGTCATTCACTCCGAACGAGGCCATCAGGACTCCGCGGGCGAGGTCGATGACCGGACGGCTCCACATCGCCCGTTTCAGGTCGATGACCTCGGCGCGCAGATCCTTCTCACTCTTCCCGTCCGGGTGCGGACCGGCGCCGTTGGAGGGCGCGAACAGCGGTGCCGTACCGGTGAGCATGAGCAGCCGCCCGACCGCGTGTCCAGCCGCGCCGATACGGACCGTCTTGCCCTCGGCGAGAGCGAGACTCCGAAGGCGCAACAGGACCCGGAGGCCGGAACAGTCGCAGAAGTCGACCCGCACCAGGTCGAGGTCCAGTCCCTCGCGAGACCGCACCAGGGCGGCGCTCAGGCTGTCCCGCAGCCTCTGGGCGGTGTCGATGTCGATCTCACCGGTGACGGCGACCAGCGTCCGTGAGCCAGCGGGACAGACGGCGGTCTCGAGGAAGGGTGACGCGCCTCCCACCCTGGCGCCGCGGGCCAGTTCACCGTGGACGACTGCGTCCCCGCTTCCCTCAGGGGGAGAAAGCGGATGGTCTCGCATGGCATACAGGTTCACCCTCGCCCCGGTTACACGTCAAGGGATACATGAACTTTCTTTCGCCCTTTTGAATGCGTGAATGAAAGGCCCTACTCTGGGGAGATGACTGAAGTACCCGAGGGTCACAGCGGCTGGACCTTTCTGACCAACCACGCACGAGTCCTCGCCGCGATCGCCTCTGGGGCGCAAGGCACGCGCATCCGCGACATCGCCGCGCGGTGCCGGCTCACCGAGCGGGCCGTCCAGAAGATCATTGCCGATCTGGAGCAGGACGGTTATCTGGACCACACCCGTCGAGGGCGCACGAACCTGTACCACATCCAGCCCGGAACCAGCCTGCGGCACCCGGCCGACTCGGGCCTGACGGTGGCCGACCTCCTGGCGGCTCTGGACCAGCACGAGACCTCCCCCGAAGCCCCGCCCGGGGAACGGACCGCGCCTTCCGCGTCCGATCGCTAGCGGCGGTACTCGTGTCCACGCAGTCGAGCCAGGTACAGGCGTTCCGACATCCGCAACGCTGGCGGGAACTGGGGGACGAGCAGGTCAAGGTCTGCGACGCCGGCCCCAACACCCTTGTCACCAGCCGGAATCCGGACGACCTGAAGGCGTTCCGCAAGGCCCTGATCCACGCGTTCGACCGGGCGGCCGCCTGAGCGCGGGCCGGGCTCGGAGTACGTTCGCCCCCGTCATTCCCGGTCCGCGAAGACGCTGGTGTCCAGGTGGTCGAGGAGGTCGGCGGGGTCGCGGTACACCGCGTGAGCTCCGGCCGACTCCAGGTCCGCCCGCGGGATGCCGCCGGACAGGACCGCCAGGGCCGTGACCCCGTCCCGCGCCGCGGCCTTCATGTCCCAGACCGTGTCGCCGACGAACACCGCTCGTTCGCTCGGTACTCCGGCGAGCTCTCTGGCCTGCTCGACCGGGTCGGGTGCGGGTTTGCCTTCGTCGACGTCGTCCGCGCTGGCCGCCCCGAGAATGACGTCGTCCGCGTCGATGGCGCGGCGGAGCGCGGAGAGTTCCGCGCCGCTCGCCGAGGTGGCGAGGACGATCTCCCAGCCCCGGCCGGCTAGGGCGCGCAGCAGGTCGCCGGCCGCCTCCAGCGCCGGCAACCGGTCGAAGTACGTCGCGTAGAGCGCGTGGTGGGCCGCGACGCATTGTTCGTCGTCCTCGGGGTCGCGGTCCTTGCCGAGCAGGTGCTCGATCAGGTCACCGCTGCCCAGACCCACGGCCCGGTGGATGTCCCGCATGGGGACGCGGTGGCCGGCCTGGCGGAACGCCTCCCACCAGGTGACGACATGCAGGTGGTTGGTGTCGACGAGTGTTCCGTCGACATCGAAGACGGCGGCGCGTTTCGTGGTCATCGCTGGTGTCCTCTCCCTCTCACAGGTCACGCAGGGCGGGAAGCAGCTTCCGCTCGGCCCATTGCAGGTACGGCTCCTGGTGGTCACCGCCGATCTGGACGAGCGCGACCTCGGTGAACCCCGCTTCGACGAAGGGCCGTACGGCGTCGACGACGGAGTCCACGTCGTCCCCGCAGGGAATGGACCCGGCCACGTCCTCGGGCCGTACGAACTGGGTCGCGCCGGCGAATCCTTCGGGGCCGGGCAGTTCGGAGTTGACCGGCCAGCCGCCGCCGAACCAGCGGAACTGGTCGTGCGCGCGGGCGACGGCCGCGTCCCGGTCCGTGTCGTAACAGAGGGGCAGCTGGCCCACCTTGGGCTTGCCGGCGCCGCCGTGCCGGTCGAACTCGGAGATCAGGTCGGCCTTCGGTTCGGTGGCGATCAGCAAGTCGGCGAGGTGTCCGGCGACTTCGCACGAGCGCCCACCGGAGACGGCGACCCCGATCGGTGGGGGCGGGTCGGGCAGATCCCACAGTCTGGCGTTCTCCACGTCGAAGTGGGCTCCGTGGTGGTTGACGTTCTCGCCCGCGAGGAGCGAGCGGATGATCTCCACGGCCTCTTCGAGCATCTCCAGTCGGACGTGTGCGGCCGGCCATCCGCCGCCGACCACATGCTCGTTGAGGTTCTCGCCGGAGCCGAGACCCAGGCGGAAGCGTCCCTGGGACAGGAGTTGCACGGTGGCGGCCTTCTGCGCGACGACCGCGGGGTGGTAGCGGGTCGTCGGGCACGTCACGTACGTCATCAGGGGGATGCGTTCGGTGGCCTGCGCGGCGGCACCGAGGACGCTCCACGCGTACGGGGCGTGTCCCTGGGAGTCCAGCCAGGGGAAGTAGTGGTCGGACGTGACGGAGAAGTCGAAGCCGGCGCGCTCGGCCCCGGCCACATGAGCGACGAGCTCACGTGGGCCGGCCTGTTCCGTCATCATCGTGTACCCGATCTGCACCATGTCGCTCTCCTCCTCGTCGCCGAGCGCCGCTGGGGTGGCCAGGAATCCCCCGGCCCGTTCTGCGGGGGAACCCCGTGGCGGCACCGCGCCTTCTCGCGCCTCGCCGACGCCGCCGCCTGTCGCTCTATCCCTTCGTCCGGAGTCGCAGGTCGACCTCCTTCTCCTGGTCTCCCGACGCCGTGCCCTGTTCCTCCACGGCGAACGAGCCGCTCAGGGCCTCACGCAGCCGGTCCACGGCGACGTAGCCGCCCTGCAAGGTGGCGCTGACCGACCCCTCCAGAGGGGTGGGACCGGTCGGGATGCGTTCCTCGGTCGGATCGAAGTCCGCGCTCCACACGGGAGGACGGTCGCCCGGCTGCTCTTGAGGAACGCCGTCGGCGGGGCGGTCGGTCGGGAACGCCGTCCGCAGGACGCCGAACACGGTCGCGGCGTCCTCCTTGGACACTCCGGTGAGGGACACGGTGACCATCGGGTCACTCTCCTTTTCGCTGGGGTACGACGGTGTACTTCGGGTCGTTCGCGCAGGCGATGCCCGCCGCGAAGGCCTCGAAGCGGGTGCGGGCCGACCCCGTGAGCAGCGCGAGCCCGCCCGGCACGGCGGCCGGTCGGCTGCGTCCGCCGGCCAGGGCCGCGCTCGCGGCACCGCTCAGGGTCAGGACCCGGGCGATCCGCAGGAACGTGCCCGCGCGTCCTTCGGGCCAGGTCCCGGCCACCATGCCCAGGCGTAGCTCGGCCGCCGCGGCCGTCGCGCTCTCCGCCGCGGCCGCGAGGACGCCCGCGAGAACGGGCCGGGCCGTTCTCGCGCGGTGGCGCGACGAGCAGCGCCATTCCCGAGGCGGCGGCCGTCGCGGACGCCGTGAACAGATAGGGAAGTTCCCGGTGGGCGCCGTGCCAGGCGGGAACCGCGGTGTCGGCGGCGAGGACCGCGGCAGCTGACGGTGGACGGGCCGTTCGCCGGCCCACGTGCGCACGCCCATCACAGGTCCTTTCGGACGGCCGGGCTCTTGCTGCGGTCAGGGGCTGTCCCAGCGTCACCCGGCCGGGCTTCCACGGCGCGTCGACGCGTCAGTCGGACGGCTCGTCGGGCACGGGATGTTCCGGGCGGACGCTGCCGGAGTGCGGGGCACCTCTGCGCCCGGTCCCGGCCTCGTCCGTGTCGGGGGTCTCCGTGTCGGGGGTCTCCGAGTCCGGAGTCTCCGAGTCTGGAGTCTCCGAGTCTGGAGTCTCCGAGTCCGGGGTCTCGTCCCCGGAGGCCCGCGCACCGGATCTCTCCGCCTCGGGGCCCTCGTCCGCGGTCCACTGCTTCGGTACGCCGACGGCGTCCCACGGGTCTTCGTCGGGTGTGGCCTGCTGGTCGGGCAGATCCCTCGGTATGGGCTTCGGTATCGGCCCGCCGCAGGCCCCAGGGCCATCCGGGTGGCGCTCGTTCACGACGTTCTCGCTTCCTCGCTCGGGGGCGTGGCGTGAGGCGCAAGTACCCCTCTCGCCGACGATGATGCCGATGCCCGCCGGACCGCCCCGGTGCTGGTCAGCGGTGACGGAGTGGCTCCTGGCCGGCACCGCCCTCCCCGGCGTTCTCGGGCTGCCCGGCATCCTCACGGGGTGAATCCTCACGGCGTGACCGGCGTGACCGGCGTGGACGACGCCGCGAGCCCGGCGGGACGCCGGCCGCCGCCTCTCGTCACGGTCGTCTGTCTGCCGGTGCCCGTCACGGGTACTCGGAACGCCTTCCACGAGCGAGGGGACGAAAATGGCAACGACCGCACATCAGTCGGATCTCCATGGCCTGTCCGCCCTGGTCACGGGTGGATCGCGGGGGCTGGGGCTGTTGCTGTCCGCGCGGCTGGCCCGGCGCGGCTGCCGGGTGACCATGGCGGCACGGGACGCGGACGAGCTGCGGCGCGGTGCCGCGTGGGTCGAGGAACGGACCGGCGCGACGGTGTCCACCGCCGTGTGCGACGTACGCGACCGGGCCGCGGTCGGCGCCATGGTCGAGCAGGCGGACAGCCGGCAGGGCGGCCTGGACGTCGTCATCGCCAACGCGGGGGTGATCCAGGTCGCTCCGGTGGCGTCGATCGACAGCGGGGCCTTCGAGGACGCCATGTCGGCCGTCTTCGGCGGCACGGTGAACACGGCGATGGCCGCGCTGCCTCCGCTGTGCCGCAGCGACGCCGGTGGCCGTCTGTGCCTCATCGGCTCGGTCGGCGGTCTGCTGGCCGTCCCGCACCTGCTGCCCTACTCGTGCGCCAAGGCCGCCGTAGGCGCTCTGGGTGAGGGATTGCGGGCCGAGACGGCCGGCATGAACGTCAGCGTGACCACGGTTCACCCCGGGCTGATGCGCACCGGATCGCACCTCCAGGCCGAATTCGGCGGTCGCGCCTCCAAGGAGTTCGCGTGGTTCTCCGCGCTGGCCGGCGCCCCCGTCGTCTCGATGGACGCCGAGCGCGCGGCCGAGCGCGTTCTGCGGGCTCTGGAACGGCGCAGGACCCGCCTGGTCCTCACGCCCGCGGCGCGCGCCGCGTCGGTGGCGCACGGTGTGGCGCCCGCGACGGTCACCCGTCTGAGCGGGCTCGCCGCCCGGCTGCTCCCGAAAGCACCGGCCGGCGACGGCGCTGCCGGCGGCATGGTGCAGGGTCACGGCATCGACCGTCCTGCCCGTACGGTGACGGAGAAGGTGCGCGGTTGGGGCAGCGTGCTCAACGACCGGGCCGCCCGCCGCTACAACCAGGACCTGCCGGGACCCCCGGCCGCCGGCTGAACACCATCCTGATGGTGGAACGGCGACCGCTCGGCGCGATGCCCTCCCCGCCACGGCGCTGATCCTCCTCCCTCCCCAGTCCGGCCCGCCCCGGGCGGTGAGAAAGCCTCGGCGCCCACTGGACTGAGGACACGAGCCCGGTCGCCCGCGAAGACGGCTCCGAAGATCGCGTGTAGGCCTCCGTTCGAGGGGCACCCAGACCACAGAGTCGCACATATAGGCATGAATCAGACACGCCGAGATGTGGAGGTGCTTCATGGGGATGTCCGGCGAGATCCCGCTCATCACACCGCCCGGCGTGTACGCGCCTCAGCAGGACACCGAGCTCCTGATGCACGCCCTGGCGCGGGAGCGCGTGGGCCCCTCCACCGACGTGCTCGACCTGGGAACCGGCAGCGGGGCCCTCGCCCTGCGGGCCGCGAGACTGGGGGCGCGGGTGACGGCCGTCGACATCGACTGGCGCGCCGTTCTCACCACGCGCCTCAACGCGCTCCTCGCACGGCGTCGCGTCATCGTTCGCCACGGCGACCTCACAGAGGCCGTACACGGACGGACGTACGACCTGGTGGTGAGCAATCCGCCCTACGTCCCCTCCCCCGCGCTCCGGCTGCCGTCCCGGTCCCCGGAGCGTGCCTGGGACGCCGGGCCGGACGGGCGGGTCTTCGTGAACCGCGTCTGTGACGAGGCGCCCACCGCTCTGCGCGCGGGCGGCGTACTGCTGCTCGTCCACTCCGCCCTGTGCGGAACCCGGCCGACGCTGCGGCGGCTCGCCCGCGCGGGGTTCGAGGCGACGGTCACCGACCGCGCCTTCGTCCCCTTCGGCCCTGTGCTGAGCTCACGCCGGACCTGGCTGCGACGCCAGGGCCTGCTCACCGACGAGAACGACGACCGTGAAGAGCTGGTGGTCATCCGTGCCTGGCAATCCTGAGCGACCGCGCCGCGTCACCGTGGACCGTGAGGGCCCTCTTCTCGTCGAGGGACCGGTCGAGGTGGTGCTGGAGGACGGCACGGTCGTGGCTTCCCGCCGTTTCCGGGCGGCGATCTGCACCTGCCGACGCAGCCGGACCTATCCCTGGTGCGACACCAGCCACCGCCGTCGGACGAAGCGGGAAACGACGTGAGAGGCCCCCTCCTTCCGGCACCACGCGGCGAGATATCGCGGTCTCTGGCCTCCACGCTGCGCTACGGCACCCCGCTGCCCGCGCTCCCGCACGGCCTGGAGGATGCCGATCCGTACGGAGACGATGTCCAGCTCGCGCTCTACACGCTGTACGAACTCCACTACCGGGGCTTCGCCGAGGTGAGCGACGAACGAGAGTGGGACCCCGGCCTGCTGGCCCTGCGCCGGTCGCTGGAACTGCGTTTCCTGAAGGCCCTGCGCGACGAGGTGACCGCTGATCCCCATGCCGACGACGCCCTCGAAGCCCTGCTGCTCGAACCGGTCGGACACGACGAGGCCAGTGTCAGTCACTTCCTCGAACGCGACGGCGCACTGTGGCAGCTGCGGGAGTACGCCGCCCTGCGCTCCCTGTACCACCTCAAGGAGGCCGACCCCCACGTCTGGGTCGTCCCACGCCTGTACGGCCGCGCCAAGGCGGCCATGGTGGCGGTCGAGTTCGACGAGTTCGGTGCCGGACGCGAGGAGGACATCCATGCCCGGCTCTTCGCGGACCTGATGGCCGACCTCGACCTGTGCACGGACTACGGCCACTACGTCGACGCCGCCCCCACGGAGGCGGTCACCACGGTCAATCTCATGTCCCTGCTGGGCCTGCACCGAGCCCTTCGGGGCGCTCTGGTCGGACACTTCGCCGCGGTGGAGGTCACCTCCTCACCGGGGTCCAGACGCCTGGCCGCCGCCCTGCGCAGGGTCGGGGCGGGCAAGGCGGCGCAGCGCTTCTACGACGAGCACGTCGAGGCCGACGCCGTCCACGAGCAGGTGGTACGCCGGGACGTCATCGGCGGTCTGCTGGCGAGCGAACCCGAACTCGAGCCCGACGTCGCCTTCGGCGTCCGGGTCACCGGCTTCCTCGAAGACCGGCTGGCGGCCCACCTGTTGACCGCGTGGCGGCAGGGACGCAGCGCGCTGCGGATTCCGCTCGGCCCTGACGAACGAACGACGCTCGGCCCTGACGAATGACCGATGCCCGGCCGGGCTCATGTGCTGCCCGGGCCACCGCTGCCGAAGGAGCCACGTGATTCCGAGCTCCAGCGCGGGCGGGCCTGGTCCTCGCTGCGCTTGCTGTCCGATGATGTGAATACGGTCCGAAGCCCCGCAGGGTGTGCGCCTTGCGGTCCGAAGTCCGAGGCACAGGGTCCTGACCTCGTGCGATGCTCGCGTCATGTCTGATCAACGCGAGGTCGCCGTCGTCCGCTGGCCGGGCCAGACCCCTTCCGCCGAGGCGGGGCCGGCCGAGCTGCTGGCGGCCTACCATCTGACGACGCAGGCCGAGAAAGGTGAGGCCGTGGCCGGTGTGGAGGATTTGCCGGACCGCTATCGGGTGGAGGTCGCGGATCCGCAGACCGCCTTCGCCGACGATGTCGTGCTCCTGGCGCTGAGCGGGGACAGCGCGGTGGGCTGCCTGGTGGTGACCGCCCCCGCCGACGGACGGTCCGAGGTCAAGAGGCTTTGGACGGACCCGGAGTTCCGGGGGTCGGGCATCGCGTCCAGCCTGGTCGGCGCCGCGCTCGCGCAGGCAGCGGAAAGCGGCGTCGGCGCGGTGCGGCTGTCGGTGTGGAAGTGGCGCGCGGGCGCGATCGCCCTCTACGAGCGGCTCGGATTCACCGTCACCGAGTCGTGGGACGAGCGGGACGACCTGGTCTGCATGGAACGTGCCCTGTGAGTGGTCACAGCCCTGGCGGTCACAGGCATGGCGCACGGCGGTCGCAGGCCTAGCGGTCAAAGCCCTTCGTCGACAGCCGCGCCGCTACGAGGACGGCCGCTGTCGCCTCGTGGCGGCCCGCGCGCGTGACCTTCGCTGCCGCAAGGTCAATACTGCACATGACAGCACTCCCTCCGACCCGCGTCCGACCGTCCCCGCAGAACTGCCGGACCGTCATGAACAGGACCGATCAACACCAGGTTTGACCAGGGAAAACGCAGATCAAAAACTCGTTTGTCGATCTCGCCAGGAGGTTCCCATGAAGATGCTCATCAACGTGGCGGAGACGGTGGTGGCGGACGCGCTGCGGGGCATGGCGGCGGCCCACCCGGAGCTGACGGTGGACGTCGACAACCGCGTGATCGTCCGCAGGGACGCCCCGGTCGCGGGAAGGGTGGGTCTCGTCTCGGGCGGCGGGTCCGGGCACGAGCCGCTGCACGGCGGATTCGTGGGCCCCGGCATGCTGTCGGCGGCGTGCCCCGGTGAGGTCTTCACGTCGCCTGTTCCCGACCAGATGGTGCGGGCCGCCGCGGCCGTGGACAGCGGCGCGGGCGTGCTGTTCATCGTGAAGAACTACACCGGCGACGTCCTCAACTTCGACATGGCGGCGGAGCTGGCCGAGGACGAGGGCATCCGGATCGCCAAGGTCCTCGTCAACGACGACGTGGCCGTCACCGACAGTCTGTACACGGCCGGGCGGCGCGGAACGGGCGCGACGCTGTTCGTGGAGAAGATCGCGGGTGCCGCCGCCGAGGAGGGCGCGCCCCTGGAGGCGGTCGAGGCGCTGGCCCGGCGGGTCAACGAGAACTCCCGAAGTTTCGGTGTCGCGCTCAGCGCCTGCACGACTCCGGCCAAGGGCAGTCCGACGTTCGATCTGCCGGCCGGGGAGCTCGAACTCGGTGTCGGCATCCACGGCGAGCCGGGCCGGGAGCGGCGCGCGATGATGACCTCGCGCGAGATCGCCGACTTCTCGGTGCACGCCATTCTGGACGATCTCGCGCCGCGCAATCCGGTGCTGCTCCTCGTCAACGGCATGGGCGCCACCCCGCTGCTGGAGCTGTACGGGTTCAACGCGGAGGTGCAAAGGGTGCTGGCCGAGCGCGGCATCCCCGTGGTGCGCACCCTGGTCGGCAACTACGTCACCTCCCTCGACATGGCGGGTGCCTCGGTGACCCTGTGCGAGGTGGACGAGGACCTGCTGCGGCTGTGGGACGCGCCCGTGAAGACACCGGGGCTGCGCTGGGGCGTGTGACAGCGGCCGTCGTGCCGGGAACGGCACCGGGCTCTTGGGCCCGGTGCGGGGAACGGCGTCCGGCCCATGGGCCCGCGACCGGCCACCAGCTCGACTTCCGTACCACGCAAGGAGATTCTGTGCTCGACACCGATTTCTTCCGCCGTTGGATGACGGCGACCGCAGCCTCGGTGGACCGCGAGGCGGAGCGGCTCACGGACCTGGACTCGCCCATCGGTGACGCCGACCACGGCAGCAATCTTCAGCGCGGATTCGCCGCCGTGACCGCCACGCTGGAGAAGGAGGCCCCGGACACCCCCGGTGCCGTTCTCACGCTCGCCGGGAGGCAGTTGATCTCGACGGTCGGCGGCGCGTCCGGGCCGCTGTACGGCACGCTGCTGCGCCGGACCGGCAAGGCGCTCGGGGACGACGCCGAGGTCACCGACGAGCGGTTCGCCGAGGCGCTGCGTGCGGGCGTCGACGCGGTCATGGCGCTGGGCGGAGCCGCGCCCGGCGACAAGACCATGATCGACGCTCTGGTGCCCGCGGTCGACGCGCTCGCCGAGTCGTTCGCCGCGGCGAAGTCCGCCGCCGAGGAGGGTGCCCTGGCGACGACACCGTTGCAGGCCCGCAAGGGCAGGGCGAGTTATCTGGGCGCGCGGAGCATCGGGCACCAGGACCCGGGTGCCACGTCCTCGGCCCTGCTGATCGCGGCACTCGTGGAGGCGGCAGGTGAGTGACACCGAGGAACGACGCGTCGGCATCGTGCTGGTCTCGCACAGCGCCGCCGTCGCCGCGTCCGTCGCCGAGCTGGCGACGGGCCTGGCCGGCGGCGGGACGCTCGCTCCGGTCGCGCCGGCGGGCGGCACCCTGGACGGGGGGCTCGGCACCAGCGCGGACGTCATCGCCGCCGCCGCGGCCTCCGTGGACCGCGGTGCCGGCGTCGCCGTGCTCACCGACCTGGGCAGCGCCGTGCTCACCGTCAAGGCGTTGCTCGCCGAGGGCGACGAACTCCCGGACGGCACACGGCTGGTGGACGCCCCCTTCGTCGAGGGGGCGGTGGCCGCGGTCGTCACGGCCTCGGCGGGCGCCGACCTCGCGGCGGTGGAGGCCGCGGCGGCGGAGGCGTACACCTACCGGAAGGTGTGAGGACCGGAAGGTGTGAGGAGCGGCCGGCGTGAGGACCGGCCGGGGTGAGGACGAGCGGCTGTGAGGACCGGCCGGGGTGAGGACGGGTCGTGTGAGGACGGGGCGGCGGTGGAACGGGGGCCGCCTTGATCGTGTCGCTCGCCTCTGACGCGGTGAGCGACGTCAACGGCGTGATCCCGCCCATCGGCAACGGCTGGGCGGCCGTCCGACGGCGGAGCCGTTCTCAGCCGTCGCCCAGGAGCCTCCGGGCCAGCCGCTCCCCCGTCGCCACCGCCGCGGCGTGATCCTGGATGGGCGACACCCGGGCCTTCTTGAACACGAGGTAGGTGACCCCGGCAGGAGTACCGCCGCCGCGGGGATCGGCGCGGATTCCGAGGCCCGCGGCCGTCGCGTACGAGGCCTCGCCGATGATGTCCTGCGGGCCGGTGTCACCGACGACGGCGTACTGGACGCGGTCCCGGTAGATCACGACCGCCACCGAGCCGGGCCCGATGCCGTGGTCCCGGAAGTTCCAGATGTCGCTCGGTGCGGGGACGACGACGTAGGGCAGCGTCTCGGCGCTCAGATATCGGCCGTCGGACTGCTGGAAGGCCGTGGACTCGGAGAAGAGCGGGTCGGTGTCGCTGTTGCACAGAGGCCCCGGTCTGCCGTCGCAGTCGATGTCCATGTCGGCCGTCCAGAAGACCGCACCCGGGACGCCGCAGACCGGGATGTCGGCCCGGGTACCGTCGTCGCTGCGGTATCGCCCGTGCGAGACGGGGGTGCAGCCGCCGAGTTTCGCCAGCAGGTCGGCGGCTCGGACGGAGCCCTCCCGGGCGGGTGCGGCGGTGCTTCCGGGGCGGCCCGTGGTGGGGGCCGTGGACAGCACCGCCGGGGCCGCGGCGAGCAGGGCGGCCGCCGCGGCCGCGGCCAGCGTCAGCGACTGGACACGCACGATGGGAGACCCTCTCCTGGGGGACATGGACGCTCATCTGCCCCAATCTGGTGGGCCTCCGAGAGCGCGTCCACCGGGAGGGGGCCGGACGGTGCACGGCCGCCTGCGCGGGCGCCGCACGGCCGAGCGGCGCGAGCCGGACCCGGCTCCGGCCGCTCGGCCGTGCGCGTCGGCGCGGGATCAGCGACGACAGCGTTCCGCGCCGTGGGCAGGAACTCCCCTGACAGTAGGGCGAGTTCGCACCGCGTCGGGATCAGCATACGTACCCCCGCGACGGTCCGGTCAACGACGTCCACCCTCTTGATGTGGCCGCGTCACCCGTGTCTTATAGGTACAGACCAATCCCGTCGAGGGAGGGCAGACCCGTGCGACGCGTTCCCCTCACCGCCCCGCGCGCCCTGGTGTGCGGAGCACTGCTCGCGCTCACCTCCTGCGGATGGGGCGCCCCGACGTCCGGCCAGGGCGAACGGCTGCCCGCCGCGGCGACGGGCGTGACCGCCGCCGCGGGCAGCTCGACCAGCGTGCACGTCATGTGGAACCTGACCACCGAGGACCCGAGGATCACCCGCTACGAGGTGTATCGCGGCACCACCAAGGTCAAGGAAGTGCCCGGTTCGGAGCACATGGTGGACATCACCCGGCTCAAACCGTCCACCGTGTACGTCTTCAGGGTCCGGGCCCGGAACGCGGACGGGGTCCCGGGCCCGCTCAGCCGGCCGGTCTCGGCCACCACCCCGGCGGCGGTCGCGGCCGACCGCACCGCGCCCACCCGCCCCGGCGGCCCGCACGGGAGGGCCGTGGGCGGCCGGGCGGTCCAGCTGTCCTGGACCAGGTCCTCCGACGCACGGGGCGTGGCGTCGTACAACATCTACCAGGGCACCTCGAAGATCCACAGTGTGGGCGGCGCACAGACGGCCGCCGTCGTCACCGGGCTGCGGCCGGGCACGGCCTACGTCTTCACCGTGCGGGCCCGGGACGCAGCGGACAACGTCTCGGCGCCGAGCGACTCCGTGAGGATCACCACCGCGCCGGGTCCCGCGGACGACCGGAGCACGGCACCGGCCGGCTTCCGGGCGACGACCCACCGGCACGACGGGGCGTACTACATCGACCTGGCGTGGACGGCGCCCGAGGTCGACGGGGTGGTCACGGAGTACCGGATCCAGCTCGACGGGCGTGAGGTGACCTCGCTCGTCTGGGGCGGCAGCCCGCCCCGCGGCACCTGCACCCACAGCTTCTACATCGGCCGGGAGACGGACGTGACGCACCGGGTACGGATCCGGGCGAAGCTGCCCGACGGCACGTGGGGCGCGCTGTCCGCGGAGCGCTCCGTGACGACGGGCCGCTGACCACCACCTCAGCACCGGCCGGCCGGTGCTGAGGTGGTGGTCTCGCGGGCGTACCCGCGACGCCGTACGGTTCCGCACCGCCGTACGGTTCCGCACCGCCGTACGTTCCGACGAAGCCACACGTACCCCTCGCACCGCCGCCCGTTCCCGCACCCGTTCCCGCACCTGGTGACGCAGGCCGGGACGGAGACGGTGAACCCGCGGAGGAAGCGGGCCGCCGGAGGCGCCGATAGTCCGCCGGACGATGGAATTCGTCACCTGCCCGGTCCCCGTCCGCATGCGCGCCCCGGCCGGGGCGCATTGGCTCGCACCGAGGCAGCACGGGCCTTTCCAATCCTCGGCGGCGCATGGGATGTACCGCCAACCGTGCCGCTGGAGGGCAGTTCCTATGCGTACCACTCAGAGACTTCTCCGCTCCGGCCTGACCGTGGCCGCCACCGCTGCGCTTCCGCTCACCCTGGCCGCCCCGGCGGCCGTCGCATGGGGTTCCGGGATCTCCGTGAGCACCAGTGGCACCTCGGTCTCGGTCACCACCAGCGCCTGCCCCAGCAACGGAAGCAGCTTCGGCAACGCCTCGCTGCTCTCCAGCGGGCAGACGAACTTCGCCCAGGGGCGCCAGATGCCGCTCACCGGGACGAGCAGCAATCAGTCGGCCGCCTGGACGGGTGTGAGCCCCGGAACGTTCACGGTGATCGTCGTCTGCCAGGACGGCACGACGGCGGGGACCCAGGCGATCGTCGTCGCGGCCAGCGCGGCACCCGCGACGCCCACGATCTCGACGACGGTCTCCCCGTCGCCGTCGCGCGGCGTCATGGGCGGACTCGGCGGGGCCGTGAAGGACTACGGCACGGCCACGGTCGTCGGCGGCGGGGCCCTGGTCGTGGCCGGCACGTTGGCGGCGGGCTGGTTCCTGCGCCGCCGCTCCAAGCCGCACCGGCTCTGATCCGGGGCCCGTCGCGACGGGCGGCCGTACCACCGACTCCGGTCACGGACGGCCGCCTTGAGCCGGGTTCGGCCGTCGCGGGTCGGATTCGGCCGCCTCGGGCCTCTGTTCAACCGCCTTGACCGGGTTCGGCCGTCGCGGGCCTCGGTTCAACCGCCCTGTGCCGGGTTCGGCCGACTCCGAGCTCGGTTCAACCGCCCCGTGCCGGGGGCCGGCCGTGGCCGGGCATCCGGGCGGCGCTCAGTCGCTTGCCCGCATGCTCTCGAACTCGGTCAGGGCGTGGGTCAGCCACTGGGTCCAGAAGGTCTCCAGGTCGATACCGGCTCTCAGGACGAGATGGCGCAGCCGGTCCTCGGGCGTGCTCTTCTCCGGCGGGAAGTCCCGGTCCTGGATCTGCTCGTACTCGGCCAACTGGCTTCGGTGCAGGGCGAGATGGCGGCGTAGATCGGCTTCGAGGCCCTCGGTGCCGACGACGGCCGCGGCGCGCAGGCGCAGCAGCATCGTGTCGCGCAGCGGCTTCGGGTCCTGCGAGGCGGCGGTCCAGCGGGCGAGTTCGGCGCGGCCCGCGGGCAGGACCTCGTAGCTCTTCTTCTGGCCCCGGGCGTGCTGCTCGGGGGGAAGCTCCCTGATGTACCCCTCGGCTTCCAGTTTTCCCAGCTCGCGATAGATCTGCTGATGCGTCGCCGACCAGAAGTAGCCGATCGACTTGTCGAACCGCCGGGTCAGTTCGAGGCCGGACGAGGGCTTCTCGAGCAGGGCGGTGAGGATCGCGTGCGGGAGTGACATGAGGTCATCCTAGGGAGCGTCCGGGGCGCCGCCCGGTGGCCGGCCGCGCTCCGCCGGACCCACGGCACAGCACTCGCCCCGGCGGGACTCGGTGAGTCCCGCCGGGGCGAGTCGGCTCAGGCGTCCCCGTACGGCCACCGGGTGGCGCCCGGTGGCCGGGTGGAGCGGCCGGTCAGCGGGTGAAGGTGACGCGCTGCTCCTTGAAGGCGCCGCAGTTGGAGCCGGACACCTGGGTGTACACGTTCTTGATCTGGCCGCCCCAGTCGACGCAGTGGCCCTTGCCGTACACGTACGTCGGTCCCGCGTACGACGTGTACAGCCCGTAGTCGTCGTCGCCCAGGCCGGTGTCGGAGACGTAGACCCATGCGGCCATTTCCACGGCGGTACCCGGGCTGTTGCGGATGGTGGTGACGCAGTTCTTGCCGTTCGAGGAGTTGTACGTCAGGTACACGGTGCCCAGAGAGCCGACGGGCGCCGAGTTCACCGTCTTGTAGGCGCTGCCGCAGACCTTCTGCGGCGTGGTGTTGGCCGCGGCCGAGGCGGGCGCCGCCATGGCGGTGGTGGCCCCCACCATCAGGGCGGCGAAGGCACCGGCCATCAGGGCGGAACGGTTGAATCGCATATTTCCCCCTTGCGATCTTTGGAGACGTTTGCTCCTGCCTGATGTGACCCGCGACACACCAAAACGGTTGTGCTTCTCCGCGAAAATCGCGCGGCCGGGGCCCGTCCGGTGGACGGACCCCGGCCGCGCGGGCCGCCCGGCGCCGCCGTCGACCAGGTGAGGACTCGCCCGGGCGCCCCCCGGGCGAGTCCCTTTGCGGGGGGGGACCTCAGAGCGCCGCCGCCAGCTCCGTGCCCTGCTTGATGGCCCGCTTGGCGTCCAGTTCGGCGGCCACGTCGGCGCCGCCGATGAGGTGGACACCGCGGCCCGTGGCGCGCAGCGCGTCGTACAGGTCGCGGCGGGGCTCCTGTCCGGTGCACAGCACGATGGTGTCGACCTCCAGGACCTGGCTGTGTCCGTCGACGGTGACGTGCAGTCCGGCGTCGTCGATCCGGTCGTACTGGACGCCCGGAACCATGGTGACGCCCCGGTGCTTGAGTTCGGTGCGGTGGATCCAGCCGGTCGTCTTGCCGAGTCCGGCGCCGACCTTGGAGGCCTTGCGCTGGAGGAGGTGCACGGTGCGCGGCGGGGTGGGCCGTTCGGGGGCGCCGAGACCGCCGGGGGTCCGGTAGTCCATGTCGACGCCCCAGCCGCGGAAGTACGTCGCCGGGTCCTCGCTCGCCTTGTCGCCGCTGTCGGTGAGGAACTCGGCGACGTCGAACCCGATGCCGCCGGCGCCGAGGACGGCGACGCGGTCGCCGACGGGGGCTCCGTCGCGCAGGACGTCGAGGTAGCCGACGACGCTCGGGTGGTCGACGCCCGGGATCTCCGGGGTGCGCGGGCTGACGCCGGTGGCGACGACGACCTCGTCGTACGTCTCCAGCGTCTCCACGGCGGCCGGCGTGTTCAACCGGACGTCCACACCGTGCAGTTCGAGCTGCGTGCGGAAGTAGCGGATCGTCTCGTCGAACTCCTGCTTGCCGGGGACCTTGCGGGCCACGTTGAGCTGGCCGCCGATGTCGGCCGCGGCGTCGAACAGCGTGACGTCGTGGCCGCGTTCGGCGGCGCTGACGGCGCAGGCGAGTCCGGCGGGCCCGGCGCCCACGACGGCGACGGTCTTGCGCAGCCGGGTCGGCGCGAGGACGAGCTCCGTCTCGTGGCAGGCGCGCGGGTTGACCAGACAAGAGGTGATCTTGCCGCTGAAGGTGTGGTCGAGGCAGGCCTGGTTGCACCCGATGCAGGTGTTGATGGCTTCCGGGCGTCCCGCTTCGGCCTTGGCGACGAAGTCGGGGTCGGCGAGCATGGGCCGGGCGAGCGAGACCATGTCGGCGTGGCCGTCGGCGAGCAACTGCTCGGCGATCTCTGGGGTGTTGATGCGGTTGGTGGTCACCAGCGGGATCGAGACGGAGCCCATGACCTTCTTGGTCACCCAGGCGTACGCACCGCGCGGCACCGAGGTCGCGATGGTGGGGATACGGGCCTCGTGCCAGCCGATGCCGGTGTTGATGATCGTCGCTCCGGCGGCCTCGACGGCCCGCGCGAGCGTGATGACCTCGTCCAGCGACGAGCCGCCGGGCACCAGGTCGAGCATCGACAGACGGTAGATGACGATGAAGTCGTCGCCCACGGCCTCGCGCACCCGGCGGACGATCTCGACGGGGAAGCGCATCCGGTTCTCGTACGAGCCGCCCCAGCGGTCGTCGCGCCGGTTGGCCTGGAGGGCGATGAACTCGTTGATGAGGTAGCCCTCGGAGCCCATGATCTCGACGCCGTCGTAGCCGGCCTGCCGGGCGAGCCGGGCGGCGCGGGCGTAGTCGTCGATGGTCTGCTCGATCTCGGCGTCGCTGAGCTCGTTCGGCACGAACGGGCTGATCGGGGCCTGGAGCGCGCTGGGGGCGACGAGGTCCTTGTGGTAGGCGTACCGCCCGAAGTGCAGGATCTGCATCGCGATCTTCCCGCCCTCGCGGTGCACCGCGGCGGTGATCCCGGCATGCTTCTCGGCTTCGGCCTCGGTGGTCAGCTTGGCGCCGCCCTCGTAGGGCCGTCCGGCGTCGTTGGGCGCGATGCCGCCGGTGACGATCAGGCCCACGCCGCCTCGCGCGCGGGCGGCGTAGAACTCCGCCATGCGCTCGAAGCCGCGCTCGGCCTCTTCCAGGCCCACGTGCATGGAGCCCATGAGCACGCGGTTGGGCAGGGTGGTGAAGCCCAGGTCGAGCGGGTTCAGCAGATGCGGGTAACGGCTCATCGGGCCCTCCGTGCGCGGTGTCGTACGTCTGTTGTAGACGACGGGCCGCAGGTTATGCAACTAGTTGCACAATGAGGAGGGTCACTCGGCGGAAGTCCGGGGAAGCCCCGGCCCGCACCGAAGGAGCACGCGGCGCGGGCTCAAGAACACGGGGCGCGGGCCGGGGAGCGCAGGCCACGGGCCGAAGGAACAAGGGGGCGCGGGCCGAGGGAACGCGCCGCGCGTGCCCGAGGCGGGGTCAGCCGAGGGCGACCCGGGCCACGAGTTCGGCGACCGTGTCCGGCTGCTCGACCATCACCAGGTGGCCCGCGTCGGGAACCGAGACCAGGGTCACGCCGGGGGCCGCTTCCAGCCCGGCGCGCTCGTCCTCCGACAGGCCGACGTCGTCGCGGTCGCCGCGCACGACCCAGGCGGGCACACCCGAGTCGCGAAGCCGCGACACCAGGTCCGGGTACCGGTCCAGATAGTCGAAATAGTGCCGGATCACCTGGCGGCAGAACGCCGGGTCGTTCTTCTCGAACTCGGCGGTCAGCGCCTCACGCCGGGCCGTGGGCAGTTGGCTCACCATGACGCGGGGCGTCAGTTTGACCAGACCGGACCAGGTCAGCGCCCCGATGCCGGGCACCCGCCCGAGGCTGTTGGCGATCGCGAGCGCCTTGTCCTCGTCGGAGGCCGAGAACGTCGGGGAGAGCAGGACGACGGGACCGGTGAACAGCCCGCCGGCCGCCATCTCCAGGGCGACGTTGGCGCCGATGCTGTGGCCGACCACGACGTCGCAGCCCCGCTCCGCGGCCAGGGCGCCCGCCAGCGCCGCGTAGTTCTCCATGGAGAGATCGTGCGGCGGCGTGGTGCCCGCGTGCCCCGGCAGGGTCGCGGCCACCAGCCGCACCGGCGCGGAGGCGAGCGCCGGTGCGGCCATCAGATCGTCGTAGAACGCCGTGCTGCACATCCCGCCGGGCAGCAGCAGCACCCGGGTGCCCGCGTCCGCGGGCCCCGACTCCTTGATGTCCCATGTGTCGAACGTCCGGGGGGTGCTGCTCATGTCCGGGCCTCCCTCTGATGCATGCCGTCAGCCGGAGTGTGGCGCGCGAAGCGGCGCGATCGGCCGACCGAGGGCCGAACGCGGCATGTCGCCGAGTCCGGCCCGCCCGGTCAGGGCTTCACGCCGATCACCACGTTGGCGTACCGCTCCTCGGAGACGGCCAGGCGCGCGATCAGTCCGGCGCGGGCGAAGGCCTCGACGGCCGTGGGCGCCTGGCGCTCGCTCGTCTCGACGAGGACGCAGCCGCCGCGGGCGAGCCAGCGCGGCGCCTCGGCGGCGACGCGGCGCGCGAGGTCGAGTCCGTCGGCCCCGCCGTCGAGGGCGACCAGGGGTTCGTGGTCCCGGGCCTCCGAGGGCAGCAGGCCGACCTCGTCGGTCGGGACGTACGGCACGTTGGCGGCCAGGACGTCGACCCGGCCGCGCAGGGTGGCGGGCAGTGCCGTGAAGAGGTCCCCCTCGTGGACCCGGCCCGCGAACGGCGCGACATTGCGTCGGGCGCAGCGCACCGCCGCCGGGTCGATGTCGGCGGCGTGCAGCTCGGGACCGCCGAGGGACACAGCCAGCGCGGCGCCCACCGCGCCCGAGCCGCAGCACAGGTCCACCACGACGGACGCGCCGCGCGCGAGCTCGACGGCCTGCTCGACGAGGAACTCGGTACGGCGGCGCGGCACGAAGACGCCCTGATCGAGGCTGATGCGCAGACCGTGGAACTCGGCCCAGCCGAGGACGTGTTCGAGAGGCAGTCCCGCGACGCGCCGGTCCACCATCGCGGAGGCCTCGTCCGGGGTGCGGGCGGCGGAGCGGATCAGCTCCGCCTCGTCCTCGGCGAAGACACAGCCGGCGGAGCGGAGCGCGGCGACCATCGGGTCTGCCGCGTCGGGAACGTCAGGAGAGAGAGGAGGCATGAAGCCGAGGGCCTTTCGACGAACCGAAGGGCGCTCCCACGGCCACCGTCAGACGGCGACCGCGTTGCCTGGAGACGAGAGCACCCGACCTGACACAGCGGTAATGGGTCTCACCTCCTTTGCCACGCGTCGGCCGAGACGGTCCTCGGCCGGGACGGTCACCCTACAGGAACGATCAGCTGACGGACGGCGCCAGGCGGCGGTCGTCCACCGGTCGTCCACCGGTCGTCCGCCACGGGATCCGCTCGGGCCGGCATGTGCGACTCTCGCCCCTCCTGTCCCAAGTTGTACTATGCAACCAGGGCAGTTCAGGGAGGTCCCGTCATGGCATCCGAAGGGTATGGCGAGGACGCCGTCACCACCGGGACGGCGAGCGACGGCGTGGCCGCGGAGGCGGCGGTGGAGATCATCCAGCGGGAGATGACCGTCTTCGCCCGCAGGGCCCGTGCCTCGGCGGGGCGCATGCATCCCGAGCTGTCCCTGGTCTCGTACACCCTGCTCGGCCATCTGGAGGAGGTCGGCGGCTGCCGGGCCACGGACCTCGCCGCGCACTACGCGCTGGACAAGTCGACGGTGAGCCGTCAGGTGGCGGCGCTGGAGCGGGCCGGACTGGTCGGGCGGCGCACGGACCCCGGGGATCACCGCGTCCAGGTGCTGTATCCGACCGCCGCGGGCACGGAGATCCTCGCCCAGGTGACCCGCAGCCGCCGGACGGCGTTCCGCGAGCGGCTCGCGGGCTGGCCCGAGGAGGACCTGGCCCGCTTCGCGATGTATCTGCTGCGCTACAACGCCGCGGCCCCTGTCCTCGGCACGGGGAAGCCGGAATCAGGGCCGCGGAGCGGCTGACCCGGCGTCCTGTGGTGTCAGCCCACTCCCGCGGTCCGGCCGTCACCCAGGTGTTCGGGCACCCGTGCGGCCATGAAGCGGACCCTGCGGCGCAGCCGGAATCCCAGCGACTCGTAGAGGCGGATGGCGCCGGTGTTGCTCGCGGCGGTGTGCAGGAACGGGGTCTCCCCGCGCTCGCGGATGCCGTGGGCGACGGCCAGGATCAGACGGGTGGCCAGACCCTCGCCGCGGTGACCCGGGTCCGTGCAGACCGCGCTGATCTCGGTCCAGCCCGGCGGGTGGAGCCGCTCGCCGGCCATGGCGACCAGGGCGCCGTCGCGGCGGATCCCGAGGTACGTCCCCAGCTCGACCGTGCGCGCCTCGAAGGGGCCCGGCTGGGTCCGTTCCACCAGGTCCAGCATCTCCGGCACGTCGGCCGGGCCGAGCCGTACCGCCTCGGCGTCGGGCGCCGCGTCCAGCCCGTCGTCCACGAGCTGGACTCCGTCGAGGCTGAAGACGACCTCCCAGCCGTCCGGGGTCCGCCCGTCGAAACCGGCCAGCGGAGCGTCGCCCCCGGGACCCACCAGGGCCGCCAGGTCCGCCCAGTCGGCGGCGCCGGGATCATCGGGCAGCGCCAGCCACGGAGACACGTCCAGGGGGTAGCGCAGCACACGTCCACGCCGTTCGGCGAAGTGCGCGTGAGGCCCGGTGAGGGCACCGAGTGCCGGGTTGTCGAGAGGGTGACGGCCGCCGGGGGTCTCCTGCGTCTCCGTGCCCTCGAACCGTGTGGAGACGTACGCCTCGGTCATGTGCTCCCTCACTCTCCTTCGCTGTGGTCACCGGTCACACCGTGACACCGCTCCCCCATGGTGCGTGTACGAACCACCGGAGTCGGCTTCAGGAGCAAGGAGGATCGGGGCGCGGCTATTCCCGGGCTCCGGAAGAGTTCATACGTACGCAATGATCAGCGCCCGGGTACCGGCTCGAAGCACGATCCATGGGCGCGTACCGTTGAATGGTCAAGAAGCGGTGCGTGCACGGGCCAGCGGTCCGCGCCCGTGCCCGTACCTGCACCCGTCACCCTCGATCCGGGGGCCGCCGCCCGTCGGCCACGCCGGATCGGCGGGCCGTCGTCCCTGCGGTCCTGGAGGCACCACCCGTATGAACGTCACGCGAGGCTTCACCGGCCGCCCGCGGGTCCACAACGCCGGACTGCCGCCCGGCCAGTACGACGCCGGCGACGACTGGCCCGTGCTGTCCGCCGAGGTGACCCCGGACCTGGCACCCGCCGACTGGACCCTGCGGATCGACGGCCTGGTGGCCGAGCCGCGGACCTGGGACTGGGAGCAGGCGCACGCACTGCCCGCCTCGTCGTACGAGGGCGACATCCACTGCGTGACGAGCTGGTCGAAGTTCGGGGTGCGCTTCGGCGGCGTGTCCCTGGACACCCTCCTGGACGCCGTACGACCGGACCCGGCCGCCACCCACGCGGTCGCGTACGCGCACACCGGGTACACCGCGAACCTCCCGCTGGCCGACCTCACCGGTGGTCGCGCGTGGATCGTGTGGGACTACGACGGCCGGCCGCTTCCCGCCGAACACGGCGGACCCGCCCGGCTGATCGTGCCCCATCTGTACTTCTGGAAGAGCACCAAGTGGATCGCGGGGATTCGGATCCTCGACCACGACGAGCCGGGATTCTGGGAACAGAACGGCTACCACGCCCGCGGCAACCCCTGGGAAGAGCAGCGTTACTCCGGTGACTGAGACCACGACCTTCGTACCGCCGACGGCCTTCGTACCGCCGACACGGTTCGCCGTGCCCGGACGCATCGCCGTGAACACGAGCACGGCCACCACCTGGCAGACCGCCACGCTCACCGAGGTCCGCCGCGAGACCGCGCACGCGGCGACGTTCCGGTTCGCCGTGCCCGCGTGGGAGGGGCATCTGCCCGGCCAGCATCTGATGCTGCGGCTCACCGCCGGGGACGGGTATGTGGCGCAGCGCCACTACTCCATCGCGTCCTCACCCGACGACACCGGTCACATCGAACTGACGCTGGACCATGTCGAGGGCGGCGAGGTGTCCGGCTGGTTCCACACCGTGGCCCGGCCCGGCGACTCCATCGAGGTACGCGGTCCGCTCAGCGGCTTCTTCGCCTGGCCCGGAGACCGGCCGGCGCTCCTCGTCGGCGCCGGTTCCGGCGTCGTGCCGCTGATGTCGATGCTGCGGCACCAGCGCGCGCTGGGGCTCGACGTACCGCTGCGTCTCCTGGTCTCCGCGCGCAGCCCCGAGGAACTCATCTACGCACGGGAGTACGGCGACGAGACCACGGCCGTGTTCACCCGCGCGGCCCCGGACGGTGTGCCCGTCGGACGTATGACCGCCGCACATATGGCGCCCCTCCTGGCCGAACAGCCGCACGGTGGGTGGGAGGCCTATATCTGCGGCTCCAACGGATTCGCCGAGCACGCCTCGCGCCTGCTGGTGGAGGCCGGGCAGCCGGTGGACCGGATTCGGATCGAGCGGTTCGGCTAGGGGTCGCCGACGTCTTCCTGCGGTCACGCGGTAACCCGACGCCCACGGAGCGGGTCCCTCCGGCGAGTGACACGTTCGGGGACGCGCGTGCGGGAACCTCGTCAGCGGACGACGTCGAAGACGTTCTTCTGCAGACCGTTGGCGTAGACCTCGTGCTCGACGAGCTTCAGCTTCTGGGTGTCCTTGTCCGTGGCGCTGAAGAGCCGCTTGCCCGCCCCGAGCAGGAGCGGAAAGACCAGCAGGTGGTAACGGTCGATCAGGCCGGCGTCCGAAAGTGCCTGGTTCAGGGAGGCGCTGCCGTGGACGATGATCGGGCCGCCCTCGGTCTCCTTCAGCGCGGCGACGTCGTCGAGCGAGCGCAGGATCGTCGTCCTGCCCCAGTTGGACACCAGGTCGTCCTCGGTGAGGGTGGTGGAGACGACGTACTTCGGCATCACCTTGTAGCCGGCGAAGTCCTCCATGCCGGGCCACACGGGGCTGAACACCTCGTAGCTGGTCCGGCCCATCAGCATGGCGGTGGCTTCCTGCTGTTCCCGGCCCTTGATCTCGAACGCCTCGGGGAGGAACTCGATGTCCTTGAAGGTCCACCCGGAGTTCCGGTAACCGGGCTCGCCGCCCGGGGCCTCCACGACGCCGTCGAGCGAGATGAAAGCGGTGCTGATCAGGGTACGCATCGAAGGTTCCTCGGTGTCTCGTGTCCGGTTCTCGGCGGTTTCGGTCGGTGCGCGCTTCGCCGCCCTCGCGGGCCAGGCGCACCAGCCATGATCTCTGACTGCGGATCACGGAGAAACTCATCGGCCGTCACCCGTTCCTCCCGGCGGCCTCGTCTCCGGACCATTACGGGGAGCCGGACACTGCCCGGCGCGGGCCCGAGCGGTCCGGGTTCCGGCTCTCGGCCTTGGACGTCCGGGAAGCCGCGTGAACGGCGTCAGGCGTGCGGCACCACGACGACCGGGCAGGTCACCTGGCGGATGACGGTGCGTGCCGCGCGGCCCAGGCTCTCGCCCGCTCGGCGGCCGACGATCAGCAGGCCCGAGCCGGTGGACGCCCTCAGCAGCCTGTCCGCGGGATGGCCGTGGACGACCTCTTCCGAGACCGGGGTGCCGGGGAACCTGGCGCGCCAGGGCCGGAGCGTGTCGCTCAGGGCGCGTCGTCGGACCGTCTCCCGGTCGTGCGCGCCGCCGGGCGGCGCGACGGTGGCCGACGGCTCGCCCGGGGCCGGATCGCCGTCCGGGGCCGGGGTCCAGGCGTGCACCACGAGGAGCGGTGCCGAGCGGACGGCGGCGGTCTCGAACGCGTGGGCGACCAGTTGGTCGGCGGGGTCCTCCAGATCGAGGCCGAGCACCACGGGACGGTAGGGCACGGTGCCCGGAGGTACGTCGGCGGAGGTGAACGCCCTCTCGTCCTGCGGGAGTTCACCCTCCCGGACGAGAACGACGGGGCGCTCCGCGGCGGCCGCGACGGCCAGGGCGACGGAGCCTGCCAGGAAGCCTGCCGGAGCGGGGTGGCCGGTGTGACCGCGGGAGCCGACGACCAGAGTCTGCGACTCGGCGGCCGCGGCGAGCAGCGCGGGCACGGCGGGCGCCTCGGTGTGGCGCGCGAGGATGTCCAACGCCGGGTGCGCGTAAGACAGTTGGATCGCCGCCCGGTCGAGCGCCGACCTGGCGCAACCCGCGGGCACGTCGACGTCCGGAACACGCGCGACGGCGCGCCGCGGTGTGCCCGCGTGCACCAGGCGCAGCGGGAGGCGGCGGCGTTCGGCCTCGCGGGCCGCCCAGTCGGCGGCGTCCAGGCTGGCGCGCGAACCGTCGATTCCTGCGGTGATGGTGGTGCCGGTGTTCATGACCGATGCCTTTCGGGGTGTGGACGGCGGGTGCCGGGAAGCCTTTCGCGCCCGGCATCACCGGGAATCCGGGCCGACGGGTGTATCCGGCCGGGGGCGGGGAAGTCGAGTGTGCGCCCGGTGTCGCGGGCGGGGACGGCCTGTCTCGCCATCGGGGCTCCTGTTCGCCGACGCGGTCGTGTACGGGTTCCACGGCGGGCGGGGATCAGTCGTACGCACGCCTTGCGGGACCTCGCCGGCCACCGCCGGACCGGCCGCCTCCGGGTGCCGTGTTCCGGGTGCTGTATGTCAGGTGCGAAGTGCCGGGTGCTGTGTGTCAGGTGTGAAGTGCCGGGTGCGATGTGTCAGGTGCTGTCTGTCAGGTGCTGTCCGTCAGGTGCGATGTGTCAGGTGCGGTGAACCGGCCGCGGTCGGCGGGCTGTTCGACGCCGGGGCCGCGAGACGCCGGGGTGCCGCATCGTCCGGGCGTCGGCGCGGCGCGCGGCAGTGAGGAGGGGACATGCGAACCCGGGTGCGCGGCTGGCGCTGGCGCCGCAATCCGCTGCGGCGCCGTTCCGACGTCGTCGAGGCGTGGTGGGCGCTTGCCGTCTGTGTTCTGCTGTTCGTCGGCGCGCCGCTCGTGGGGGCGGGGGCCGCGTGGTGGACGTACGACGGTACGCAGGCACACGCGGCGGCCCGGCGCGCCGCCCAGCACCACGTCCGTGCCGTACTGGTGGAGGACGTGCCGACGGCGATGCCGTCGAGGCCGGGCGCCAGACCGCGTTCGTCGTCCGCGCGGGTTCGCTGGACGGAGCCGGACGGGACGCGGCAAACCCGGCTGGTGGGTGTGCCCCCGGGCCTGCGGCGCGGTACGCCCGTCGACGTGTGGACCGACGCGCGGGGACGGATCGTGCGTCCGGCGCCGAGTTCCTCGATGATCCTGCAACAAGCCCTGGCCATGGGCGTCTTCACGTCCGCGGGCACCGTCTCCGTCCTCTTCGTCGCGCACCTCTGCGTGCGCGGGGCTCTGGCACGCCGTCGGCTGGCCCAGTGGGAGCAGGACTGGGCGCGGACGGAACCGGACTGGACCCGGCGCACGGCCTGACGGGTCGACGGGCCGACGGGCCGACGGGCCGACGGGCCGACGGCGGGGAGTCTCCTCCGTTCCCGGCGCGGTCGTAGCGGGGCTCCGGGGGCGGACGTACGGTGTGATCATCCGCGCCCGTGTGCCGAAAGGTGGTCCCTGATGGCCCTGTTCGACCTCCCGCTCGACGAACTTCGCACCTATCGCAGTGCGTCGGCCGAGCCCGCGGACTTCGACTCCTTCTGGGCCAAGACGCTCCAGGAAGCCCACGCGCACGACCTCGCCGCCCGCTTCGAACCGGTCGACACCGGGCTGAGGACCGTCACGGTCCACGACGTCACGTTCTCGGGGTTCGGCGGGCATCCGATCAAGGGCTGGCTGACCGTTCCGGCGGAGGCGGACTCCCCGCTGCCCACGGTCGTCGAGTTCATCGGGTACGGCGGCGGACGCGGGCTCGCGCACACGCATCTGCTGTGGGCGTCGGCCGGCTTCGCGCACTTCGTGATGGACACCCGCGGCCAGGCGAGCGCGTGGGGCGGGGGCGACACCCCGGACCCGGTGGGCAGCGCGCCCGCGTTCCCGGGGTTCATGACACGGGGGATCGAGGACCCGGAGACCTACTACTACCGGCGGCTGTTCACGGACGCGGTGCGCGCGGTGGAGGCGGCCCGCTCGCACCCGCTCGTCGACGCGGCGCGCGTCGCGGTGCTGGGCGGAAGCCAGGGCGGCGGCATCAGCATCGCGGTCGGCGGTCTGCTGCCCGATCTGACGGCGGTCGCCCCCGACGTGCCGTTCCTGTGCGACTTCCCGCGCGCCACGGTTCTCACGGACCGTGCCCCGTACCGGGAGATCGGCAACTACCTCAAGACCCATCGCGGCCGCACGGAACAGGTGCAGCGCACCCTCTCCTACTTCGACGGGGTGCACTTCGCCGCGCGGGGCCGGGCACCCGCCCTGTTCTCCGTGGCCCTGGAGGACCAGACCTGCCCGCCGTCGACGGTCTTCGCGGCCTTCAACGCCTGGGCGAACGAGGAGAAGGAGATCGAGGTGTACGACTTCAACGACCATGAGGGCGGCGGCCCTTACCAGCAGGCCGCGCAGTTGCGCTGGCTGTCCGCGCGCGTCTGAGGCCCGTGATGGACACGATCACCGCGTCCCGGCGTTTCGTGCGGGTGTGGGAGCGGGCCTGGGCGGCCCATGACGTCGACGCGATTCTGGAGTTGTACGCGGAGGAATGCGTCCACCGGTCCATGCCGTTCCGGGAGCCCCACCGCGGCCGGGACGAGCTCGCCGCGTACCTGCGCTGGTCCTTCGCGTCCGAGAGCACGACCGACGTTCGCTTCTCCGACCCGCTGGTCGGCCAGGACGGCCGTGCGGTCGCGGAGTTCCACGTCCTCGCGCAGGAGGACGGCCGTCCCACGACCCTCGCGGGCTGTGTGTTCGTCCGCTTCGACGCCGCGGGACTCGCGGTGGAGACACGGGACTACTGGCACAGCACCCCGGGGTCGGTACCCGCACTCCCCTGGCGAGCGCCATAGGCGCTGACGCGTCGGGGCGGGACGGGACATCGAGGCAGAGGGGCAGGGGCACGAAACAGAGGGCAGGGCCGGGAGTGTCGAGACAGGGGAGGACAGGGGGAGGACAGGCGACGACGAACCGAGACGGACGGCCACGGACCGGTGGGAGCCGGGGCCGTCGGACGGTCGTGTCAGAAGAGGCGGTCCCACCGCGCGTCCACGCTCCACCCGCTCGCACCCGACGCGTAGTCGGCGAAGAGCGTGGCCACCTGGTCCTTCTCGTCCAGCACACAGCGGTAGTGGCGTTCCGGGGCGCCGTCCCGGTGTTCGACGGCGAACCCGCCCGTGGCCAGGCCCGCGTTCGGGCCGTGACCGACCTGGAGGAAATGGCCACTCCGCCTCTCCAGGATCAGGAACCAGTTCTCCTCGGACAGCCGGTGCACGGCACGTTCGATCACGTCGAGGTCTGCGTCCTCCACCTTCAGACCGACGCAGGGCTGAAGACTCAGTCCGTCCGTCCCGCGCAGCGCGGGCGGAAGGTGCAGCACGTCCGCCTGCGGGTCGAAGCAGACGAGTCCGTGCCGGGCCGCGAGGGTGACCACCTCGGGGGCCGTCACGTCGGCCCGGCCCCAGGACATGGGCATGATCACATGGGCAGCGGAGACGTCGAGGCGCGCCGTCCATGGCGACCCCGCAGGCCCCGGACCGTCGGCCGCGCCGGCCGACAGCTCGGGGAATCGCCCGGTCAGTTCCCGATGGAACGCGGGCACGGCCTCGCTCGCGACGACTCCCGCCCCCGCGAGGTCGCCGCCGCACAGCCGCTCGTACGTGACGGCGGCCCTGGAGACCGAGATCCGCTCGGACTCGAACCACACCGCGAGATCAAAACTCATGCCGCCCCGCATCCACCCGAACCAACCCTGTCTCCGTGACCGTAGGGGGGACCACTGACAACGCTCTCTCGCCACCGGACTGTTCGGACGGCCCGACGACAGCACCCCGGCACGCCGTCACCCCAATACCCCAGCGCCTCCGCGCCTCCGCGCCTCCGCGCCTCATGGGATCACGAGCCGTCGGCGGCCGGTGCTCCCAGGACTTCCTGTTCCTCCGGGGTCAGCCGCAGGGTGGCCGCCGCGATGTTCTCGTCCAGGTGGGCCGGATCGGCCGTCCCGGGGATGGCCAGCACGTGTGGCCCGCGGTGGAGGGTCCAGGCGAGTCGCACCTGAGCCGGTGTCGCGCCGTGGGCGCGGGCGACTTCCCGGACCCGGTCGTCCCGCTCCTCCCCGGCGGCCCCCTCGCGACGCAGCCCGGCGACCGCGAAGAAGGGGACGAAGGCGATGCCGAGCTCGCCGCAGAGATCCACCAGACCGCTCTCGTCGGCGCCGCGCGCGTCGAGCCCGTAGGAGTTCTGCACGCAGACGACCGGGGCGATGGACCGGGCCTCGGCGACGTGCTCGGGGCCCACGTTCGAGAGGCCCAGGTGCCGGATCAGGCCCGCCTCGCGCAGTTCGGTGAGCGCCCCGAAGTGCTCGGCCACGGAGTTCATGTCACGACCGTTCCTGCGCAGGTTCACCACGTCGAGATGGTCCCGGCCCAGCTGCCGCAGGTTCTCCTCCACCTGACCGCGCAGTTGGTCGGGGCGGACCATGGCGTGCCACGCGCCGGAGGGGTCACGGCCCGGACCGACCTTGGTGACGACGACCACGTCGTCCCGGCGGGAGGACAGCGCGCGGTTGATGAGCTCGTTGGCCGAGCGCAGCGGGGAGAAGTAGAAGGAGGCCGTGTCGATGTGGTTGACGCCCTGGTCGACCGCCCGGCGCAGCAGGCGGACCGCGAGGTCGCGGTCGATCGGCGGGCCGTCCGAGTTCCCGGCCATGCCGTTGCCCGTCAGCCGCATCGCCCCGTAACCGACCCGGTTGACCTTCCGGTCGCCCAGTTCCCATGTCCCCGCAGCCCCCGCCGGCCCCGCGTTCACCATGCACCGTCTCCCTCGTCTCGACGGACAGTCGTCTCACCGCCCGGTCCGGAGCCTGGAGTATGAGGCGGCCCAGGGGTGCGCCGACAGGGGGATGAGCGGGGTGAATCGTCACACTCGATCCGGGAACGAACCGTCAGCGCCCGGCCGTTGGACCTGCAGAGACCGGACAGACCAGACGGCCCGGACAGACCAGACGGCCCGGAGAGACATTCGGTCCGGGGACTTTCGGACACGGCGGGTTCGGTGGGTCTCGCGATCTCACCGTGCCGGAATCGGTGTCCCGCCGAGGTGCCCCAGGGGCCGCGCGGGCCCGCACGGCTCAGTCGTTCCAAGGCAGTCGGCACTCGTCGGCGCCGAAGGCGGCGCGCCGGGAACGCCGCCCGGGCCGACCGGGGGCGCGGGCTGGAATCGGCCGAAGTCCCCGGACGCCCTTTCCTCATGGTTTAGACCAATGCTAGATGTGGTGGCGCACCGAGCTCACACGGCTACAATTTGTCACCACGCAGGAGGCGCGGACATGGCCCGCACCACCCATCCGTCCGACCACGAACCGCTGTACGCGCGGATCGCCGCACAACTGCTCGGCGAGCTGCGCGACGGAATCATTCCGCCCGGGGAACGACTGCCGGGCGAACGCGAGTTGGCCAACCGGTTCGGCGTCAGCCGGGAGACCGTACGACAGGCGCTGCACAGGTTGCGGCGCGACGGTCAGGTCTCCACCGACCGGCGCGGCAGCCATGCCACGCTGTCCGGCACCGGCGCCGAGCACGTCCCGTCCCTCGACTTCCCCGTCGGCGCGCACACCGGCGAACCCGACGGGTGCCGGCGGACCACCGTGACCTGGGAGACTCCCTCACCCGACCACGCCGAAGCCCTCGGACTCGCCCCGCTGCGAGCCACGTTGGTCCATCGCTACGAGTCCGCCGCGGCCGACGGCAGCGGACTGCGCTCGGCCGTGACATCGTTTTCCGCCATCGCGGTGACCGAGGTGGAGGAGCTCGCCCGCTACCGCGACCGCGCGAACGGCCACTCCTCGGCTCAGCTGTCACGCGCCTACGACTGGATGCGCAAGGCGGGTCTGACCCTGCATCACCGGGACGCGATCACCACGCTCCCGCAGTCGGTACGGGTCACCCGGCGCGTGCACGACCAGTACGACCGCCCCCTGGAGATCACCGACCTGACCGTGGACGCCCAACAGGACGCCCTGGTCTACGAGTTCACGTTGCCCGCGGCCACGTGAACCTGAGGGTCGGCGCACCGTGTCACGCGGCGCCGGCGGGCCCTCCCGGGGTGTCCTCACGTGTGGCCACGACCATCCGGGCCCGCGGGCTGCCGTCCCGTCGCCGGCCGAACTCGTCCAGTGCGTGAAGCTCCGTCCGGAATCCGGCCCGCGCCAACTCCCGCTTCACGTCGGCCAGCCGGAAGGTGCGGTAGTACATGACGAAGGTCGGACGCCGGACGGCGTTGCGCACCCGCATCACCGTGTCGAAGCCCAGCATGACCCAGTACCAGAGCGAGCCGGGCCGCGGCGGAGCCATGATCGGGAAGGCGAAACGTCCGCCCGGACGGAGGACGCGGTGGACGCCGGCGAACAGGCCGGGCAACTCGTGCGGCAGAAAGTGCCCGAAGGCGCCGAAGCTCACGACGAGGTCGAAGGCGGGCCCGAAGGGCAGGGCGCGGGCGTCGGCACGCACGAGGGCGACCGTCGGCCCCCGGCCCTCGCCCACCGTTGACGGTGGATCACCGCCCGCCGTCGACGGTGGATCACCGGCCACCGGGGACGGCGGATCACCGGCCCCGAGCCGCGAGCGCCCGACCGCCAGCATGCCCGTGCTGATGTCGACCCCGGTGACGCTCTCCCGGCACAGCTCGCGCAGGACATCCACGCCCGCGCCGGTGCCGCAGCAGAGGTCGAGTCCCGCGGTGAAGGGCCCCATCGGCGCGAGGGCGTTTCCCACGGCTTCGAGGATCGCGTCCGGGGTCCGGAACGGCGTGTGGTCGAACTTGGGCGCGAGCAGGTCGTAACCGTGCTCGATCGACGAGAGCGCCTGCACACTCAGTTCGCGGAGCGTGGGACCTTGCGGGGAGAACATCTCGCCGAGCTTAGGGGCTGCGGGGGCGGGGGCGGGGCGCCCGCGCTCGCGGTGCCGCCACCGTCACCCATGACGTCATCGCCGGCCGAGTCGCCCGGCACCCACGACACCCTCCCCCGACCGGTGCACCCCCGTCCGGGGCTGAGGCACCCCGGCCCCGGGGCTGGGGCACACCCGGTCTGGGGTTCGGGGCACACCGTCCAGGGCGAGGCGCCCCTCGTCCTGGGCCGGGACACACCGGTCCTGGGCCGGGACACACCCGGCCCAGAGCAAGGCACCCCGTCCTGGGGCCGGGGTACACGCGGGCAGGGCAAGGCACCCCCCCCTCCAGGCCTGGGTCACACCCGGCCCAGAGCAAGGCACCCCCGTCCAGGGGCCGGGACATACGCGGTCCGGGGCCGAGGAACACCCCGCCAGGGCAAGGCACCCCCCTCCAGGCCTGGGGCTCACCCGGCCCAGGGTGAGACACCCCGTCCAGGGCCGGGGCACACCGGTCCGGGGCCGAGAAGCACCCGGCCCAGAGCAAGGCACCCCCGCATCCCTGGCGGCAAGCGACCCGCGGCCGAACGGCGGGTCGTGGGGCAGCGGACGCCCCGTGCGCTGATCTATCGTCACCGGCATGACCTCGTTCCGCCCCGCCCCCGCCTGGCTGGCCGACGCCGTCTTCTATCAGATCTATCCGCAGTCGTTCGCCGACTCCAACGGTGACGGCATCGGCGACTTCGCCGGAATCACCGAGCGCCTCGACCACCTCGCGTGGCTGGGCGTCAACACCGTCTGGCTCAACCCCTGTTTCGTGTCCCCGTTCGGCGACGCCGGGTACGACGTCGCCGACTACCTGCGCGTCGCACCCCGCTACGGCTCCCACGACGACCTCGCCCGCCTCGTCGACGAAGCGGGCCGCCGCGGCATCCGCGTCCTGCTCGACCTCGTGGCGGGCCACACCTCCGACCAGCACCCCTGGTTCCGGGCCGCGATCGACGATCCGGCCGACGACCGGTACATCTGGGCACCCGAGGGCCGTCTCCCGGACGGATTCGTCGCCTCCCCCGGAACCCGCCCGGGGGCGTACCTGCCGAACTTCTTCGCGTTCCAGCCCGCCCTCAACTTCGGCTACGGGCGGGCCCGTCCGGACGAGCCCTGGCGCCTGCCGGTCGACGCACCGGGTCCGCGCGCCAACCGCGCCGCGCTGCGCACGGTGATGGACCACTGGCTGGGCCTCGGACTGGCCGGCTTCCGGGTGGACATGGCCGCCTCGCTCGTGAAGGACGACCCGGAGAGGCGGGAGACCGCCGCGGTCTGGACGGAGTTGCGGCACTGGCTGGACGGCGCGCACCCGCAGGCCGTGCTGCTCTCGGAGTGGGGAGAACCCGAGGTGTCCGTCCCGGCGGGATTCCACGCGGACTTCTTCCTCCAGTTCGGCGGCCCCACCGACGGTCTCGCCCTGCGTTCGCTGTGGAGCAACGGCGAGGGCACCGTCAACGAGGCCTGGGACCCGCTCGACTGCTTCTTCGACGCCGAGGGCCGCGGCTCACCGCGCCCCTTCCTGGAGGCCTGGCGCGATGCGGACGGCGCGCTGGGCGAGCAGGGGTTCATCGCGCTGCCGACCGCCAACCACGACTTCTCCCGGCTCAACTGCGGCCCCCGCACGGCCGGTCAGCTGCCCGTCGCCTTCGTCTTCCAGCTCACCTGGCCGACCCTCCCGGCGATCTACTACGGCGACGAGATCGGCATGCGCTACGTTCCGGGGCTGCCCGAGAAGGAGGGCAGTGTGCTGGGCCCGCGCTACAACCGCGCGGGCTCGCGTACGCCGATGCAGTGGGACGAGGGCCCCAACGCCGGTTTCTCCACGGCCCCTTCCGACCGCCTCTACCTCCCTCTCGACCCGTCCCCGGACCGCCCGACGGTCGCCGCCCAACGGGCCGACGACACCTCGCTCCTGCATCTCGTACGCCGCCTGGTCGCGTTGCGCACCGGCACACCGGAGCTGGGGCCGGCCGGCTCGGTCGAGGTGGTGCACGCCGGTTATCCGTTCGTCTACGTGCGGGGCGGCCGGTATCTCGTCGTGGTCAACCCGCGCCGGGAACAGGCGAGTTGTACCGTCGAGTGGGTCACCGGCCTCCGCTCCCTGGAAGCGGACGGCGTCGGGATCGACGCCGGCACGGTGAGCGCCCGGGGATTCGGCTACGGCGTGTTCGAGCTCACCGACGCACGGCGCGGATCCTGACCGACCCGCCGTTCCGGCCCCGCGCGCCGTCGGCTGAGCCGACGCCCGGCCCAGCCCGCCCGGCCGGGCGGGGCCGGGTCAGCCACCCAGGCGAAGGCCGGCCGGCCAGACGTCCGGGATGCCGGGGACGGCCTCCTACGGAGGCGAGACGGTCCGCATGGGGCCGACCGCCTTCGGCCGTCGACGCAGAGGTGATCCGGCACATCGAGGAGCACGGCCTGGGCCGGCTGGTCCAGTGCGACGGTAGTCCGGGACCGGAGGAGCTCAACATGTCCGTGCGAGCCACCCGAGCCGGAGACACCAGCTTCAGCGGGGCCCGTTTCTTCGCACCGGGCCGGGAGAACCACTGACACCGCACGGCTGGCTGCATGGCCCCTTGAGGTGAGCCTCTCACGGAAAGACCCGCACGCGGCGGCGCATGTCGCCCGGCCTCACGGCGTCGGCACGGTAGAGGGGTCAGGGAGGCAACCCGCCTCCCCCGGTCCGGGAAGCCGCGTCTGCCCGCATCGACGCTGTGGCCAGCTCGTCGGCTTCGGGGTGTACTGGGAGATGTGCGGCGCGCGCCCACGAGCGGAGGCCGCAATACACTCTCCGAGGCGATTCTCGTGAACAGACACACCAGAGGATTCATCGCCGCCACTGGATCGGCGCTTCTCCTGTCCGCGACGACCGTCGCGTACGCCCAAGGCAACAGCCACAGTCCGGCAAGCGGTGCACACGCAGCGGCGTCGGCCGTGAGCACGTCGTCCTCCGCGACGGTGTCCACCAAGTCCACACCGCTCGGCAAGATCCTGGTCAACGGCAAGGGACACACCCTCTACCTCTTCCAGTCCGACCAGAAGAACAAGTCCACGTGCAACGGGGACTGCGCCAAGGCCTGGCCGCCGTTGAAGGCGAACGGAAAGACGATCGCCAAGGGCGGCGTCAACAGCAAACTTCTCTCGGCTATCACGCGCAGCGACGGCTCGAAGCAGGTGACGTACAACGGTCACCCGCTCTACACGTTCGCCGACGACACGAAGGCCGGCCAGACCAACGGCCAGGGGATCGACGCCTTCGGCGCCAAGTGGTATGTGCTGGGTACCGATGGCAAGCAGATCACCAAGCAGTCGTCGTCCCAGAGCGGCGGCTACTGACCAGCCCGCCTGGCACAACTGTTCGATCCTGTCACTTGTCCACACCTCCCAGGACGGTGCTGAGGAGCGGGAACGCCTGCCGATCTGGGCGAGCTCATCCTCAGCGCCGGCGAGACCGGCGCGTAGTCCTTCGGCTTCGCCGGGCGGCGATAAGGTCGACCGAACGGCCGATTTACTGGTTACCGGTGAACTGCGGGTCCTTCTCCTGGTTGTAGATCTCCTCACCGGATGCGTTGTAGGCATGGACGTAGGGACTCGGGCCCGCATAGTGCGAGCCGGGATTGTCGACGGAGAGAGCCGCCGCGTAGACGAACGCGCCGCCTGCCATGACCGCCGGGTACTGTTTCGGATTATCGCCGTAGCTGATGGCTATCTTGGCAACGTCGGATGTGTAGTGCCCGGCGCCCAACATGAGATATCGCCCCTTGCCGACGGATGCGCGAATGGAGTCGAAATACTCGATCGTACGACCGGTGCCCCACAGGCGATTGTTGATGAACGTGGGCGGGGAATCCAGGCTGTTTCCCTTGTCGCCCTTTGACTCGCATTGCACGTATTGATCGGCGGAGTTGACGGCGATGACCACACCGTCCCCGTCCCGCGAGGCGACGGGAGCCCGGGCCGCGACCACCGCGTGGTAACGCGAGGCATCCGAGCCCAGGCAGGAGGCCAGGATCCTGGCGACGGTCCCCGCGTCGATCGGGGTCGTCGTCACGCTGGTGACGGCGAACGCGTCCGGGGTGGAAGTCGTGCGAGTCGATGACGGCGCCGACCCGGCTCCGGCCGACGTGGAGCCACGCGTCGTGATCGGACTCGATGGCGCGGCGACACCCGTCGGGTTTCCGGCGGGATCGGCGAGAAGCGGCTTGGCATCCCCTACCCCGCTGAGGACGGCCACGGCCGCGACGCTCACCGCCGTGACGCCGGTGGCAACACCCAGCGGCACTGCCCACCTGCGTCGCAGCGAAGCACGGTTGTCCTCTGGATCGATCTTCATCAGTAGCTCCTCTCGGGTCCGCCGGTGGTTCGGCAGATCACGATCGGAAGGAGCCGCGGGAATGCCCGGCATGTCATTCATCGTGCGACCTCTTCCGCGTTGACGGGACTCCTCGAACTGAATGACGCCGGAACCGTGGATCTGCCGACGAGGTCGGCCCCCAGCCTCCGCCGCGCCCGGTGCAGTCTGGACTTCACGGTCCCGACCGCCACCTCCAGCGCTGCCGCAGCCGCCTGCTGATCCAGGCCGGACCACACGCAGAGCTCGACGACCTCGCGTTCGTGGCGCGGCAGCCGAGCCAGCGCCCGGTGGATCTCCGACATACGACGCTCGTCGTCGACCAGGACGGCGACACGGTCCGCGTGGTCGCCCACCGACTCGTCGTGCGAGACGAGCCGGCGCAGCAGCGCCTCGGCCCGCCTCAGCCGCCGCCTGGTGTTCGACAGCAGGCGGTCGGCGATGCCCAGCAACCACGGCAGGGCCGAGTCGCGGTCCAGCACCGTCTCCGATCGCCGACGCCAGGCATGCAGGAACACGGTCGACGTGAGGTCTTCGGCCTCGGACCAGTCGGCCGTCCGCCGGAACAGGTGGTTGTAGACGGTCTTCCCATGACGGTCGAAGATCCGACCGAACGCCTCCCGGTCGCCGTCGACGGCCCTCGCCCACAGTTCTCGATCAGATATCCCTCCGACCGGTACGGCGGGACCAGCGTCATTCAGTTCCATGCCCTATACGTGTCCGGCAACCGGCCGAAGGTTCCCGCTGAACCAGATCCTCTTTGACGGACTCGGATCCAACCGGCCGGAGCGACGGTGCCGGTTGGAGGCAGACGGAGCTGCCCCTGCTGCCGGAGGGGTGGTCGCCCGTACAGATCGCCGGGCACCCGCGTCTGCGTCACGGGGACGCCCCGCGGACGCAGATCCCCACGAGACGATCCACCGGACGATCCACACCACCCTCTGGAAGGTGGTCCCCCGCGAACTGTGCAGGCGCGTTCGAACCGGCCGCCCGATCCGGAAGAACAAGCGCCACACGGTGAAAGGCCGGCGGCGTTCACAGATCACCGACGCCCGACCGATCGAGAAGCTGCTCCGGCGGTATCTGCTCAAAGGAACAAACCTGTCGACGTTCAGCCAGGACGAGCTCGACGCCATCGTGACGAAGCTCAACAACCGGCGGCGCGAGTGCCCGGGATTTCGCACATCAGCCGAGAGGGTCGCTTTGACCGGTCGAATCCAAATCAACACCTGCCACCTCACCGGCAACACCATGAAGGGAGCTGTCACTCGTCTCTGTCGCTCAACATCCGGCATTAAAACGCCACTTGCTCTATTGAAGACTGAGTCACTACAGTCGCCACCCGAACCTTTGCCCGGTTGTTCACCCGCTGGGGTGACAGTGAAGGATCACCGCTCGTCGGCGTATTCGGCAGGCGGCCGAAAAAGAAGGAGCTCGCTTTCGTGGCGTCCCACCGTCGGCCCAAGCAGCCGAGCCGCACCCGTGTCACCGTGCTCACCACAGCCGCCGCTGCCGCCGTTGCCCTCAGTGCCAACGTCGCCAATGCCGCGCCGTCCGAGAAGCCCGACAAGGACGAGGTCAAGACCAAGGTCGACAAGCTCTACGAAGAGGCTGAGCAGGCCACGGAGAAGCTCGACGGCGCCAAGGAGAAGCAGCAGAAGCTGCAGAAGCAGATCAGCGCTCTCCAGGACAACGTCGCCCGCGGCCAGGACGCGCTCAATCAGCTCCGCGACGGCCTCGGCTCGATGGCCAGTGCCCAGTACCGCACCGGCGGGATCGACCCCTCCGTGGCGCTCTTCCTCTCCTCGAACCCGGACGACTTCCTGGACAAGGCCTCGGCCATGGACCAACTGACCGCTCAGCAGGCCGAGTCGCTCAAGAAGGTCCAGGAGAAGCAGCGTTCGCTCGCCCAGCAGCGTGCCGAGGCCTCCGTGAAGCTCAAGGACCTCGCCGACACCCGGACCGAGCTCGCGAGCAAGAAGAAGGAAGTCCAGAGCAAGCTGGGCGCGGCGCAGAAGCTCCTGAACACGCTGACGGCGCAGGAGAAGGCGGCACTGGCCACCCAGGACCGGCAGCGGGCCACCCGCGCCGACGAGCGGGTCGGCCTCGGCACCACCAAGGCCGCCTCGGGACGCGCCGCCGCCGCGTTCGCCGCCGCCCAGAGCGTGATCGGATCACCGTACGCGTACGCCCACTCCGGCCCCAGCACCTTCGACTGCTCGGGCCTCACCTCCTGGGCGTACGCCCAGGCCGACGTGACCATACCCCGCACCTCGCAGGCCCAGGCCAACGCGGGCACCCGCATCTACTCGCAGAGTGATCTACAGGTCGGCGACCTGGTCATCTTCTACGGCGACCAGCACCACGTCGGCCTCTACGCGGGCAACGGCCAGGTGCTGCACGCCCCGCACACCGGCGCGTTCGTCCGCAACGAGTCGATGGCCAACATGCCCTTCCAGTTCGGCGTCCGGATCTGATCCGTGCCTCGGTCCGGGGCTGCGGTCCAGCCGGGCGGGCTTCCGGCTGAAGCGCCGCACGAAAGCACCTCCACCGCAGGGCCCCTACGCCGATCGGCACTCCGCGAGCCGCTTCTCCAGAAATCTCCGCTCGGCCGCGTTCCCCACCAGTGCGAGGGCCCTTTCGTACGCCTCGGCGGCCTCCACCGTGCGTCCGGCGCGGCGCAGCAGGTCCGCGCGGGTGGCGGGCAGCAGGTGGTACGCGTCCAGTTCGCCTTCCTTCTCCAGTTCGGCCACCAGGGCGAGCCCGGCGTCGGAGCCTTCGGACATGCCCACGGCGACCGCCCGGTTGAGCCGGACCACGGCGGAGGGCACGAAGCGCCGGAGCTCGCCGTACAGGGCGGCGATGTCGGCCCAGTCGGTCTCCCCGGCCGTCGCGGCGGTGGTGTGGCAGGCGGCGATCGCGCCCTGGATCTGGTAGGGGCCGGGGCGCCCGCGGCGCAGGGCGGTCTCCAGGAGTGCGGCGCCCTCGTCCGCCTCGGCCGTGTCCCAGGCGGTACGGTCCTGGTCCTCCAGCGTGACCAGGTCGCCACAGGCGTCGACCCGGGTGCCGCTCCGGGCGTCGTGGAGCAGCAACAGCGCGAGCAGTCCGAGGACTTCGGGCTCGTCGGGCATCAGGCGGGCCAGGACGCGGGCGAGCCGGATCGCCTCGGCGGAGAGGTTCGTGCGCACGAGATCGGCCCCGGCCGAGGCGGCGTACCCCTCGTTGAAGAGCAGATAGAGCACGCCGAGGACACCGGTGGTGCGTTCGGGAAGGAGGTGCGCGGGCGGTACGCGGTAGGGGATGCCCGCGTTGCGGATCTTCCGTTTGGCGCGCACCAGCCGCTGCGCCATCGTCGCCTCGGGGACGAGGAAGGCGCGCGCGATCTCCGGCGTGGTCAGCCCGGCCAGGGTGCGCAGGGTGAGCGCCACCCTGGCCTCGATGGCCAGCGCCGGATGGCAGCAGGTGAAGATCAGCCGCAGCCGGTCGTCGCCGACCTCGCTCCCGTCGTCGGAGTCCGGTTCGTACAGGTTGTACGCGTTGTACGGGTCGTACGTCCCTTCGTCGCGTGATGACACCGCCACCTCCCGCAGCTTCTGCGCGCCGACCGCCTCGCGGCGCAGCACGTCCAGGGCGCGGTTGCGCGCGGTCGTGGTCAGCCAGGCACCGGGGCGGCGCGGTACTCCGTCGCGCCGCCACCGGTCGAGCGCCTGGGCGAAGGCGTCCTGGGCGCACTCCTCGGCGAGGTCCCAGTCGCCGGTCACCCTGATCAGGGTGGCGACGACCTGGCCCCACTCCTCGCGGAACGCGGCCGCGACCGCCTCCTCGACTCCGTCGTTCACTCCCAGAGCGGCCGCACCTCCACCGAACCGCCGCCCAGCGCCGCCGGATGCCGGGACGCGAGGGCGATGGCCTCGTCGAGGTCGGCGACCTCGATGATGTCGATGCCCGCGACGTACTCCTTCGATTCCACGAACGGTCCGTCGCTGAGCAGGACTTCGTCGCCCTGGACGCGGACGGTGGTGGCGTCGGCGGCCGGCCTCAGCCGGGCGCCGCCGGTCACGATGCCGCGCTCGCGCACCTCCTGGATGTACGAGGTGAACCGGGGGTCGTCGGCGAGCTCCTCGGGGCCGAGTTCCTCGCCGTCGACCGGCGTGCAGATGAACAGGGCGTACTTCATGACCGCGTCTCCCCGGCCGGCGGGCGGCCCGCGGCGGACGGCACGGACGTGTGCTGGTGGACGATCCGCCAGCGGTCGCCGGCCGCGCGGTAGCCCGTGGTGACGCGTGCGGTGGTGTCGAGTGTGGTGCCGTCGACGAGCGGGGCGCGCAGACGCACCAGGGCGTGGCTGAAGGCGACGCTCTCGTCGATCCGCAGCCGGAAGTCGAGCACCTCGCGGTCGGCGGGGCCGGCAAGCGTCGCGAACCACTGTTCCTCCGCCTTGCGCAGGGCGTCGGCGCCGCTCTGTTCCATGCCGCTCACGGGGTGGAACACCTCGACGTCGGGGGCGTAGCAGGCCATCGCCCGGTCGATGTCACGTTCGCGCAGGGCCTCGGTGAGCTGTCCGTCGAGGCGGCGGATCTCTCCTTCGGCGTCCTCGTCGTCCCAGAACGGGCGGATCTCCATGGCGCCGATCGTCGCGACGGGGTGCTTCGCGGCGGCCTCGATCGCCTCCTCCATGTCGGCGCAGTCGAGGATGTCGAAGCCGGCGACGTACTCCTTCGTCTCGGCGAACGGCCCGTCGGTGCGCAGCACTTCGCCGTCGCGCACCCGGACGGTGACCGCGTCGGCGGGCAGCCGGAGCCGGTGTCCGTGCAGCCGGACTCCGCGCTCGGCGAGTTCCTCGACCCACGGTTCGACGGGTGCCATCCCGGAGGCGTCGGCGGTGTCGTCGCCGCAGACCAGCAGCATGTACTTCATGGTTCCTCCTGGTACTCATGAGCTTCCTACACCCCACCGACGAACGGCGCTCCGGCGAATCGACAGGCGGCGAGATAATTTCGCGCGCGCCGTCAGACGCGGGAGGCTCCCGGCCGCACGGGGAGGGTCCGGACGCTGTTGCCGACGAAGCTGGCGTGCCGGGTGAGCTCCGCCTCGGACACGGCGAGGTCCAGGTCGGGGAAGCGGGTGAACAGCCGTTCCAGGGCGATGGTGGCCTCCATCCGGGCGAGCGGGGCGCCGAGGCAGTAATGGGCGCCGTGCCCGAGGGAGAGGTGGCGGACGGCGCCGGGCCGCCGGGAGCGGGTGATGTCGAAGCGGTCGGCGTCCGCTCCGTGGGCGGCCCGGTCGCGTCCCGCGGCCGAGTAGCCGGCGAGGACGGGCGTGCCCCGGGGAATGACGGTCCCGTCGACGGTCAGGTCCCGCACCGGGTAGCGGAAGGGGAAGTAGCTGACGGGGGCGTCCCAGCGCAGGGTCTCCTCGACGACGTCCCCCCAGCTCGCTTCGCCCCTTTGGACGGACGCGAGCTGGTCCCGGTGCCCGCACAGCGCCCGTACGGCGTTGGTGATGAGGTTCAGGGTGGTCTCGTGCCCGGCGATGATCATGAGGACCAGGGTGCCGATGAGTTCCTGCTGGCTGAGCCGGTCGCCCTCCTCGTCCCGGGCGGCGATCAGCGCGCTGGTGAGGTCGTCGCCGGGGTTCTCCGCGCGGGCGGCGGCGACGGCGCTCAGCACGGCCACCAGTTCGCGGTTGGCGGCGACGGCCTTCTCGGGGCCGATGTCGGTGGCGACGACCTGGTTCGACAGGTGGTGGAGCCGGTCGAGGTACTCGGCGTCGACTCCGAGGAGTTCACCGATGACGCCCATCGGCAGCGGGAGCGCGAAGTGCTCGCGCAGGTCGGCCACTCCCCCGCCCTCCTCGGCCGCCGCGTGCAGACCGTCGAGCAGTCCTGCGGTCAACTCTTCGATGCGGGGGCGGAGTTGCTCGACCCGTCGCACGGTGAAGGCCTTGCTGACGAGGGAGCGCAGCCGCCGGTGGTCGTCGCCGTCGGCGGTCGTCATGCCCTGCACGGTGGCGAAGGTCATGAGCGGCCAGCCGGCGGCTATCCGTCCCTCGCCCAGGGCCGTGAAGTGCCGGGCGCCCTTGGCCACGTCCGGGTGGGCGAGGAACTCCTTCAGCGCCTCGTGCCCGAGCACGGCCGCGCCTTCCACCGCGCCGGGCAGCTCCACCGTCGCGACGGCTCCCCGGGCGAGCAGCCGCTGGTTGTCGGCGTGCGGGCAGCCGCCCGCGGGGTCCAGACGGTGCGGCGTGCCGGACGAGGTGTCCACCGTGTTCTCCTTGCTGCTGGGCCGAGTTGACGGTCGTACGACCCCGTCGGCGTCGTACGACGATCGATTGTGCCTGCTCAGATCACCGTGCGCAGCAGCTCGGCGAAGCCCTGGGGGTGGGTCAGGCCGCGGTGGCCCCAGCACGGGAACGCCGGTCCGGCCCAGCGGCGGCCGCGCACGCGACCCGCGACCCCCTGAGACGCGGATCACATCCGAACCAATCCAACCAGTGGTAGTCTGCCAACAGCACTCGTGTACGCCTCAGTCTTCAGGCTCCGGTGCCAGTTCCTTTCTCTCGCTGTGACGCCGTCGGTTCCGACGGGCGGACCGGCTTCTCGCACCGCCTCCCGCACAGACCCGGGGATCCCTCCCGTCGTGTCCGAGGTGATGTTCCCGCCGCACCGAGGCGCGCCCCGCGCCCTCCCTTCGCGGCCTCCCCCCTTTCTCACGCATGCCCATGCGATCCCGTCCCCGAGAGGACACCCCATGACCACCACACTCGAACACCCCCCGGTACAGCAGCGGCCCCAGACCCGGACCGCCACCGGTGTCCTCGACATCGACGGCAACGGGAAGGGGCACCTGCGCTCCCCGAACCTCCTTCCGGCACCCGACGATCTCCAGGTCTCCCCCGCGCTGATCCGCCGTCACGGCCTGCGCAAGGGCGACACCGTGGACGGTGTCCGCGGCGGGTCCCGGACCCTCACCGAGGTCGAGCGCATCAACGGCCGCACACTTGAAGAGCTGCGCCGCCGCCCGCACTTCGGCGACCTCACCCCGCTGCACCCGCGTGACCGCCTCCGGCTCGAACACCCGGCGAGCGGACCGGCCGGACGCCTCATGGACCTGGTCGCGCCCGTCGGCAAGGGCCAGCGCGGGCTGATCGTCGCCCCGCCCAAGACCGGCAAGACGGTACTGCTCCAGCAGATCGCCGCGGCCGTGGCCGGCAACCACCCCGAGTGCCGGCTGATGGTGGTGCTGCTCGACGAACGCCCCGAGGAAGTCACCGACATGCGGCGCTCCGTGCGCGGCGAGGTCTACGCCTCCACCTTCGACCAGACGCCCAGGCAGCACATCGCGCTCGCCGAACTCGTCGTCGAGCGGGCCAAGCGGCTCGTCGAAGCGGGCCAGGACGTCGTGATCCTGCTCGACTCGCTCACCCGGCTGTGCCGGGCTCACAACAACGCGGCCGCCGCCGGCGGCCGCACCCTCAGCGGCGGAGTCGACGCCGCCGCCCTCCAGGGCCCCAAGCGGCTCTTCGGCGCGGCGCGCCTCGCCGAGGAGGGCGGCTCGCTCACCATCCTCGCCACCGCCCTGGTGGAGACCGGTTCCCGGGCCGACGACTTCTTCTTCGAGGAGCTCAAGGGCACCGGCAACATGGAGTTCCGGCTGGACCGGACCCTGGCCGCCCGGCGGGTCTTCCCCGCGGCCGACATCACCTCCTCCGGCACCCGCCGCGAGGAACTCCTGCTGTCCGCGGCCGAGTCGACCGCCGTACGAGGGCTGCGCCGGGCCCTGCTGACACGGGACGGGCAGACCGGCCTGGAAACGCTCCTGGAGCGGCTGCGCGCCACACCGGACAACGCGACCTTCCTGCGCCGCATCCAGCCCACGCTGCTGTCCTGACCCGCGACGCCTGCGGCATCCGGGTGCTCGACGGCGCCACTCGGCCCTGCCACCCCGGCGTGTCTCACGTCCGTTCCTACGTTTGCGGTATGACCATCGGATTCTCATTCCGGACCGTCGCTTCGCGCTCCGCGGTCGCGCGTGCCGCCCTGACCTGTTCCGCCGTCTGCGCGGCCGGCCTGCTGGCAGCGGCGCAGAGCCCGGCCGCAGCGCTCACCGACGCGGGCCCCGGGGCGCCGCGCCCCGCCGCGCCGCCGCCTTCGACGCTCTATCAGCAAGGCACACAGGTACGGCCCCGGGCCGACGCACCAGAGGTCCCCGACATCTCCGCGCTGTCCTGGGTGGTGGCCGACGCCCGCACCGGCGACGTCCTCGGCGCGCACAACGCCCACCGCCGGCTGCCGCCCGCGAGCACCCTCAAGACCCTGTTCGCCCTCACCGTCCTGCCGACGCTGCCCGGCACCACCCTGCACACCGTCAGGGAGCGGGAACTGGAGGGCATCGGCGCGGGCAGCAGCATGGTCGGCGTGGCGGAGGGCATCACGTACCGCGTGGCGGACCTGTGGCGCGGTGTCTTCCTCAACTCCGGCAACGACGCCGTGCACGTGCTCGCCTCGATGAACGGCGGCTGGACCAGCACCGCCGCCCAGATGCAGGCCAAGGCCCGCTCCCTCGGCGCGAACGACACGCACGTCATCTCGCCCGACGGGTACGACACACCCGGGCAGGTCTCGTCGGCGTACGACCTGGCGGTGTTCGGACGCGCCGGACTGCGCAACCCCGACTTCGCCCGGTACTGCTCCACCGCCGAGGCGATGTTCCCCGGCGAGGGCAGCTCCACGTACGGGATCCAGAACACCAACCGGCTGCTCACCGGCGCGAACGGGGTGGAACGGTACCCCGGTCTGATCGGTGTCAAGAACGGCTACACCACCAACGCGGGCAACACCCTGGTCGCCGCCGCCAAGCACGGCACCCGCACCCTCGTCGTCACGGTGATGAACCCTCAGGCGGGCGGCGGACTGGCCGTGTACGAGGAGGCGCGCTCGCTGCTCGACTGGGGCTTCGCGGCGGCCGGCCGGGTCGATCCCGTCGGAACGCTGCTCGACACACGCGCCGTCCCCGCGGCCGGACCCTCCGCCCCCGCCGGGTCCGCCGCGCGCCCCGGTCGCGCGGCCCGGCCCGCGGCCACCGCCCTGCCCGGCGCCGCCCGGCCCGTGAACAGCGCACGGCCGATGGCCGCCGCGCCCCCCGAGGACGAGGGACTCGGCTGGTCCGGCGCGGCCGCGATCGCCGGTGCCGCCGTGCTGGGAGCGGCGGGCGTCGCGCTGGGCCTGCGGCTCAAGGCGGGCCGGGCAGGGCGCGGCTGACCCACCGGAAGCCACAGCAGCAGCCCCAGCGTGATCCACGTATAGGTGTTGCTGCCGAGGAAGCCGTCGAGGCCCGAAGCGTCGTCGAACCACAGCCACACGACGCTGCTGCACAGGACCGCGTACAGGGCCGCCGCGACCCGCGGCCTGCGCCGCCGCAGCAGCACGGCGAAGGACGGCAGCAGCCAGACGAGGTGGTGCACCCAGGTGATCGGGCTGACGAGACAGGCGGCCGGCCCGGTCAGGGCGAACGCGGCGGTCCAGTCCTCGTCGGCGAGGGCACGCGCGGTCCGCCGCGCCCAGAGGCACAGGACCAGCAGGGCCAGCGTCGCCCACAGCGCCCTGCTCGGCTCCTGCGGTGCCACGAGCCGTGCCAGCATCCCCTGAAGCGACTGGTTGGAGACGTAGTCCAGACGCCCGATGCGGGTCGTGTCCCACAGCGCGTCGGTCCAGTAGAAGCGCGAGGCGTCCGGCGCCGCCCAGGCCGCCAGTGCGGTGGCCGCCGCGGCGACGGCCGTGGCGACACCGGCGGCCCGCCGGCGGCGGCCGAGCAGCAGCATCAGGATGAACAGCGCCGGGGTGAGCTTGACCGCCGCGGCCAGACCGATCCCGACGCCCGCCCAGCGGCCCCGCCCGTGCGACAGCAGCCAGGCGTCGCTCAGGACGAGGGCGAGCAGCACCAGGTTGACCTGGCCGAAGCTGAAGGTGTCCCGGACCGGTTCGAACAGGGCCAGCAGACAGGCCGCCAGAGCACAGCCGAACCAGCGGTAGCGGCGCAGTTCGGGCCCGACCAGGATGCCCGTGACCAGGGTGAGGGCGGCGAGGTTGAGCAGCAGGGCGACGACGATCGCCGTGCGCAGCCCCATCAGGGCCATCGGCAGCATGCCGAGAGCCGCGAACGGCGGGTAGGTGAAGCCGTACGGCGTTCCCGGCACCCGGTAGTCGTAGATGCCGCCGCCGTGGTGGACCCAGGTGTCGACCGCCCCGTAGTACACGCGCAGGTCGAACCAGTCGCGCAGCAGGGGCACGGTGGCCGTGAACACGCCGACGACGACGGCCAGTGCGAGGACGAGGAGGAGCCGCCGGCGGTCTGTGCCGAGCAGCGCCGCCATGCCACCGGAAACCCGCCCGGCGCCCGGCGTTCTCGCTCTCGACGCACCCGGCGCACCCGACCTACTCGACGTACCCGATGTACCCGACGTGCCCGACGCCGTGCTCCTCGTACTCCTCGCGCTCCCCGTGCTCATCGCCCTCGTCCTGATCGCCCCGCTCGTCTCCCCTGTCCTGCTCGCCTCCCCCGTATCTCTCGTCCCGCCCGGGGGCGTTCCGTGCTCCGCGTCGTCGGTCATGCCGTCCGCTCCCGTCCCGGTGCCTGCGGCTGCGCCGCCTGGTGGGCCTGCCAGAGCACGACGAGGGCGAGCAGGCCCCCGGAGACGGCGAGGATCGCCTGTCCGGCGTCCGCGGGGGACCCGCTGGGCAGCACCGCGAGCGCGAGCACCGCGCTGGCGGCCGCGACCCGGTCGCGCACCGAACCCGTGGGCGCCGCCGCCGCGATGAGGAACAGGCCCCACAGCGCGTACCACGGCCGGATCGCCGGACCGAACACCGCCACCGCGGCCAGGCTCAGGCCCAGCGCGTAGACCGGGTGCGGGCGCAGCCGCAGCCATATGAACAGCAGCAGCCCCACGGTCGCCGCGAGTCCCAGGGCGTGCCAGACGGGCATCGCGAGCGGCGCGAGGCCGCTGCCGAGCTGGTGGAGCAGGGCACCGGTGGCGCGACCGAGGACGCTGGTGGGTGACCAGTTGTGCGGTGAGACGGGGGTCTTCAGGGCGGCTATCCAGCCGTAGCCCGTACCGGCCACCGCCGTCGCGGCCGCCGTCGTGGCGAGAGCGACCACGACGGTGGTGGCCGTGGCACGCGCGATGCCCCGGTGCCCCCGGCCGCGCCCGCGCAGCGCGATCACCGCCACCAGGCCGAGCGCGGCGGGCGCCTTGACGAGGGCCGCGAGGGTGACCAGGACGATGCCCGCGAGGGGCCACCGGCCGCGCGCGGCCACCAGGCCGACACCGAGGAGCCCGAGCATGATGGCGTCGTTGTGCGCGCCGGCCACCAGGTGCAGCAGGACCAGGGGGTTCAGCGCGCCCAGCCACAGCGCGGCGGCCGGATCGGCGCCGCTGTGCCGGGCGAGGCGGGGCAGGGCCGCCGCCATCAGGGCCACACCGAGCAGGGCGACCACGCGCATGCCGAGGAGTCCGGCCGGTAGCTCCCCGCGGGTCAGCGACGACAGTCCGCGGGCGACGGCGAGGAAGACCGGGCCGTACGGGGTCGTCGTCGACCGCCACACGGGCGCCACCTCGTCGGCGAGCGGGCCGCCGAGCCGCGCGGGACCGTAGGAGTAGACGTCGATGTGGGCGTCGACCATGGCGCCCTGCGCGAGATAGCTGTAGACGTCCCGGCTGAACAGCGGGGGCGCGAGGAGCAGCGGTGCCGCCCAGGTGGCCAGAACGAGCAGCAGGGAGCGCGGGGCCGGCGGTTCGGGCCCGCGCACGACGGTGCCCAGCAGCACCCAGGCGGCTATCAGCAGGACGACGCCGAAGTACACCCCGACCAGGCCCAGTACGGCCCGTCCGGAGCCGGGGGCGAGGAGATCCCGCGCGGGCAGGGCCCCCGCGGTCTCGCCGCCCAGCGCGAGGACCGCGGTTCCCGCCAGGCCCAGAGCCTGGCAGCGGCGGAGATCGACGGGGAAAGCCATGGCCGACACTCCGCAAGTGTGTCGACGCCGGGTGGCCGGAAGGCGACGTGGCGCTCTCCGGGCGGGGTCAGGAGCGTGACCTCCATGTGGTGGGGCGCGTGACCTCTGGCCGGTGGGTGCGTGACCTCCGTATGGTGGGGCGCGCCTCAGAACACCGACAGGCCGGTGAGGGTCGTGAAGCGGTCCAGGGCCGCCACACCCGCGACCGAGTTGCCGCGTTCGTCGAGACCCGGGCTCCAGACGCACAGGGTGCACCGGCCGGGCACGACGGCGATGATGCCGCCGCCCACCCCGCTCTTGCCGGGGAGGCCGACCCGGTAGGCGAAGTCGCCCGCGGCGTCGTAGGTCCCACAGGTCAGCATGATCGCGTTGATCTGCTTGGCCTGGCTCCGGGAGAGCAGCCGGCCGCCGTCGGCCCGGATGCCGTGCCGGGCCAGGAATCCGGTGGCGAGGGCGAGATCGGCGCAGGAGGCGGCGATCGAGCACTGCAGGAAGTACTGGTCGAGCAGGACCGGCACCGGGTTGTCGATGTTGCCGTACGACGCCATGAAGTGGCCGAGTGCCGCGTTGCGGTCGCCGTTCGCGGTCTCGGAGGCGGCGATGTCCCTGTCGAAGGTGAGTTCCGCGTTGCCGCTCTCGGCCCGCAGGAACTCCAGCAGGACGCCGGCCGCGTCGCCGGTCCTGGTCTGCAGCCGGTCGGTGACGACGAGGGCTCCGGCGTTGATGAACGGGTTGCGCGGGATGCCGTTCTCGTATTCGAGCTGGATCAGGGAGTTGAACGGGTTGCCGGAGGGCTCCCGCCCGACGTGCTCCCACAGGGCGTCGCCCTCGCGGGCCAGGTCCAGGGCGAGGGTGAAGACCTTGGTGATGGACTGCGTGGAGAACGGCTGCCGCCAGTCCCCCACGCCGTACACGGTGCCGTCGAGCTCCGCGACGGCCATGCCGAAGCGGCGTGGATCGCAGGCGGCCAGCGCCGGGATGTAGTCGGCCGGCCTGCCGCGTCCCGGGGTCTGCGCGATCTCGGTGGCGATGCGCTCCAGGATCGGCTGGAAGGTCTGGGAGGACGGGTACGGCGATTTCCCGGGCATGATCGCCATTGTGCCGCCCGCCCCGTCCAGCGGCCCGGTGTCCTGGTCGGATGCGGTCCGGTGTCCCGGTCGGACGGGGCGCGGTGTCCCGGTCGGACGGGGCCCGGTGTCCCGGTCGGACGGGGCGCGGGGAACAGCACAGGGGGCGCGGAGCCGGAATCCGGCTTCGCGCCCCCTGTGAACGGACCGTTCGTGCCCGGAGCCGGTTCGTACCGGCGCCGCGGGCGGTGTCAGCTCTCGAGGACCCCCGTGCCCAGCAGCCCGAAGAGCAGCAGGCCGATGACGATCCGGTAGATCACGAAGGCGTTGAAGGAGTGCTTGGCGACGAACTTCAGCAGCCAGGCGATCGAGCCGTAGGCGACCACGAAGGACACCACGGTGCCGGCGATCAGCGGAGCGGCGCCCACACCGGTGCCCAGGGCGTCCTTCAGCTCGTAGATGCCCGCGCCCGTGAGCGCCGGGATGCCGAGGAAGAAGGAGAGCCGGGTGGCGGCGACGCGGTCCAGGTCGAGGATGAGACCCGTGGACATGGTGGCGCCGGAACGCGAGAAGCCGGGGAAGAGCAGGGCGAGGATCTGGGAGCTGCCGACCAGCATCGCGTCCTTGAACGAGACGTCGTCCTCACCGCGCTTGTGGCGGCCCATCTGGTCGGCCGCCCACATCACGGCACTGCCCGCGATCAACGAGCCCGCGACCACCCACAGGGAGGCCAGCGGACCCTCGATGAGCGGCTTGGCCGCGAGGCCCACGGCCACGATCGGGATCGTCGCGTAGATGACCCACCAGGCGAACTTGTAGTCGTGGCTCTGGCGCTCGTTCTTGTCGCGCAGGCCACGGCCCCAGGCCGAGACGATCCGCACGATGTCCTTGAAGAAGTACACGAGCACGGCGGCGATCGCGCCGACCTGGATGACCGCGGAGAAGCCGACGACGGCGTCGTCGTCGACGGGGATTCCCATCAGGCCCTCAGTGATCTTGAGGTGGCCGGTCGAGGAGACGGGAAGGAATTCGGTCACCCCCTCGACGACTCCGAGGACGACGGCCTGACCGACGTTGATGACGCTCATGGGATCCAGTTCTGAAAGTTGGTCGACAGTGCTGTAGACGGTGCAGGAGACAGTGTTACGTATCCACGAGGACGCCCGACACCTAGGTCCACAAAGCTTGTGCAAACGAGACCCCGGCGAACGCCGCGCCCAGGCCCGCCGTCACGCTCACGATCACGTTGGCGGCAGCGTAGAACGCCGCCCCTGTCTCGGTCAGCCGCAGGGTCTCGTACGAGAACGTCGAGTACGTGGTGAGCGCCCCGCACAGACCGGTCCCGATCAGCAGTTGCAGGTGTCCGGACACCTGCCCCGCCGAGACGGCACCGGTCAGCAGACCGAGGATCAGGCACCCTGTCACGTTCACGACGAGGGTGCCCCAGGGGAAGACCGTATCGTGCTTCCGCTGTACCGCCCGGTCGGTCAGGTACCGCAGGGGTGCGCCGACCGCGGCGCCGATGATCACCAGCAGCCAGTTCACCGCGGCGTCCCGCCTTCCCCGGACGGGTCGCCGCCGGTCATGCCGGGGACGTCGTCGGGTGCCGCGCCGCGGCCCGTGTAGCGGATGACCTCACAGGGGTCGAGGACCACCAGACCCTCGGTGACGAGTTCGTCGAGCTCCGGCAGGAACGCCCGGACCCGCTCCTCGGTGTCCACGACGATCACGGCGACCGGCAGGTCCTCGCTCAGCGAGAGCAGCCGCGAGGTGTGGACGAGGGAGGAGGCGCCGAAGCCCTCGATGCCCCGGAAGACGCTGGCACCCGCGAGGCCCGCGGCGTGGGCGCGGTGCACGATCTCCGCGTAGAGCGGTTTGCGGTGCCAGGTGTCGTTCTCGCCGATGAGAACCGTCAGCCTCAGGGCGGCGCCGGTCAGCCTGGTCATCGCCGCCTCCATGCCAGGGCGCGGCGGGCCGTCGTCGTCCCGAGCCACACCGCCGCGAGCGCCGCGCACAGGGTCGCGGCGAGATAGCCGAGCCCGGTGCCCGGGTGGCCGGTGCCGACCAGCCTCCGGATGTCGACGGCGTACGTGGAGAAGGTGGTGAAGCCGCCGAGGACCCCGGTGCCGAAGAAGGGACGCGCGAGGCGGTGCACCGCCCGCACGTCGGTGATCAGCACCATGAACGCGCCGATGACGGCGCAGCCCACGACGTTGACCGTGAACGTGGTCCAGGGGAAGGCGCCGTCCGGCGTGGGCCACAGCAGTCCGGCGCCGTAGCGGGCCGAGGCGCCGATGGCGCCGCCCAGGGAGACCGCCGCGACGACCGGGCCCTGGCCGTGCCAGGGGGACGCCGTGCGCGCGGGCGCGCGTGCGGGGGTGCCGGACTCGCCGACGCGCTCGGGATGCGGGACTGTCATGGTTTCCGGGCTCCTACTCGCCGGGCCGGTGCGGGCGCACGGCATCGCAAGCAGGGACCGTTGGCGGCATCCGTGCCGCGGTTCGGGTACGGCGGGCCCCACCGCCGCGCCGCGCTGCAAGATCGCGGCCGGTGACCAGGGTAACGCCGGGCACGCGGGCCGCGCACGCCTGGCCCTCGCTCCGACCGGCCCCGGGCGCTCCGCTCAGCCGGTGGCGCCCGGAAGGTCACAGACCGCGAGGCCCCGTTCCCAGATGCTCCCGAGGATCAGCCGGCCCTCGGACTCACAGACGCTGGTCACCATCCGGAACCGTGCCCGGCGGCTCTCCAGGTGGTGCACGACGGTGCCGTCGTCGTCGACCGCGAGGACACCCGTGGTGCCCGGGGGCCTGAAGGGCGCGCGCACGGCGATCCGGGCCGCGGCGCGCCGGACGGCCGGGCCCCGGCGGTGCAGGTATTCCAGGGCGCCGACGCGGGGGCCCGCCAGGGCCACCCAGATCGGGCCGTCCGGGGCGCGCCAGAGGTTGTCCGGCTGGCCGGGGAGGTCGTCGGCGAAGGTCTCGGACCGCCCCGCTCGCGGCCCGGTGAGCCAGTAGCGGACGAGCCGGAACGCACCGGTCTCCGCGACGACGAGGAACGACTCGTCGGCCGAGGCGGCCAGACCGTTGGCGAACTGCAGCCCCTCCAGGAGCACTTCGGGTTCCGTCTCGCCCGGCGCGAGGCGCAGCAGACGGCCGGATCCGGTGTGTTCGACGAGATCGCCGATCCACTGCTTCAGGGGGTAACTCCGGCTGGAGACCGTGAAGTACACGGTGCCGTCCGAGAGGGCGACGACATTGCTGCAGAAGCGCAGGGGTACCCCGGCGACCCGGTCGGCGAGGACGCGGACCACTCCGTCCTCCAGCCCGACCCGCAGCAGTCCGCGTTCGGCATCGCACACCAACAGAGCGTTGTCCGGGAGGAGTTCGAGGCCCAGCGGCCTGCCGCCCGTCTCGGCGACGACGCGGACACCGGTGCGGTCGGGGTCGCCGAGGCCTTCGACGCGTACGATGCGGCCGTCCTCCAGACCGGTCAGCACCCCGCCCCGGGAGTCGGCCACCACGTCCTCGGGGCCGCGGCCGCCGAGCGCCACCGCGCGCCGGGGCGAAAGGGCAGTGACCGCCGCCGTGCCGGACCCGTCTCCCACGCGCCTACCAGCCCTTCTCGAAGTAGTGGCTCACCTCGGCGATACGGTACTCGTCAGGGCGGTAGTAGGTCCGTCGCCCCACCTTCTTGGCCCGAAGCAGACCGACTCCGGTGAGGAGGTCGAGATGGGTGCGTGCCACGGCCCGGCTCACTCCGAGTTTGACGGCGAGGGCCTCGGGGCTGACGCCGTCCTCGACGAGGTGAGCGCGGCGCCGGTGCGGGAAGTGCGCCACGGGGTCGCGCAACCACTCCAGGATGTCCAGTCTTTGGCCGCCGGCGGGCCCCTTGAGCATCTCGTCCCCCTCCGTCGTGACGGTCTCCCGCCACTGTCCCGCAGCCGGCGGTGGCACGCACGGGCTTCCCGCGACCCTGGCCGGAGCCGGACGGCCCGGAAGACGCACGGGGCCCGGCCGCACCGGCGGCCGGGCCCCGTCGCCGCTCAGCGGTGACTGAACAGGGACATGGCCGGAAGCGCCTTGTCGTCGAAGCCGAACAGGGCCTGGTTCTCCCATCCGTTGCCGGAGGTCGCGTCGGCCGGGTCCCAGCCGTTGCCGGTGACCGCCGTCCAGGTGGCCTCCCAGTAGAAGACGCCGAGACCGCGGCCGTTCGGCACGGCCTCCACGACGTTCATGACGTCACGCAGCCAGTTGGACTGCCCGGTGGTCGTGGCCGCGTAGCCGGAGACCAGTTCGGCGGTCGTGTCGATCTGGTTGGTGAGCGCGTCGTCGCTGTCGAGGCGGAAGGGGTAGGCCGTCTCGGCGAGGAAGACCGGCTTGCCGTAGCGGGCGGCCGCGTCGTCCAGGGTGGTCTGGAAGTCGTAGAGCGAGCCGTGCCAGTAGCCGTAGTAGGACAGGCCGATGGCGTCGAACTTCACGCCGTTGGCGAGAGCGGTGTCGAACCACCAGCGGGTACCGGTGAGATCGCCACCCTTGGCGAGGTGCAGGGCCACGACGGTCGAGGAGCTGACCGCCTTGGCCGCGTCGTAGCCGGAGTTGAGCAGTCCCGCGAGCTGCGCGAAGTTGTCCGTGGAGCCCTCGGACCAGAGCATGCCGCCGTTGATCTCGTTGCCGATCTGCACCATGTCGGCCGTGGTGCCCTGCGCCTTCAGGGCGTTCAGGACGTCGTACGTGTGGTTGTAGACGTCCGTCTTCAGCTGGCTGTACGAGTGTCCGGCCCAGGCGGCCGGCTTGGTCTGGGTGCCGGGGTCGGCCCAGGTGTCCGAGTAGTGGAAGTCGACCAGGAGTTTCATGCCCTGCGCCTTGACGCGCTTGGCCATCGCGAGGACGCGGGCCTTGTTGTTGTAGCCGTCGGCCGGGTTCACCCAGACCTTCAGGCGCGCGTAGTTCATCCCGGAGGACTTCAGGATGGCGAGCGCGTCACCGGTGGTACCGGAACTGGTCTTGTAGACCCCGCCGTAGGCCTCGCTCTTGGCGAGGGAGGAGATGTCGGAGCCCTTGACGGCCAGTCCGGTGGTGCCGGAGGTGAACGTCAGATCGTCGACGTTGATCCAGTTTCCGGCGTTGGCGTCGGAGTAGACGCTGACCGTGCACTGGTTGCCCGTCACGGAGACGGGCACGACCAGATGGATCCACCCGGCGGCCGAGACCGGCAGATCGGTGCGCTGGGCGGTGCCGCCGCAGTTCTTCAGGGCGAGGTAGGCGGAGTTCTGCCCGCCGCCCGAGCGCACCCACGCGGTGAGCTTGTAGTTCCCGTTGGTCAGCCCGGTGAGGGTCTGGTAGGTCTCCACCTTGTAGGCCGAGGCGGAGTAGTGGCTGAGGCGGTAACTCCCGCCGTGGCCACCGGCCTCGACGTACGAGGCGGCGGTGGTGCCGGACTCCGACCAGCCGGCGGGCACGGCGACGCCTGCCCCGTCGGCCTCGAACCCGGCGTTGGTCAGGGTGCTCGCCGCCTGCGCGGTCTGCGCGGGAAGCGCGGCAAGGGCGAGCCCGGCCGCCAGCGGCAGCAGCAGGGCCCTGAGTGTGCGTCTGGGATGGAACATCATCGTCCGTCGTCCCTTCGACGTGGTGGGGAGAGGTGCCCCGGCGGATCCGGGGGTGGATCCCGGGGCGAACCCCTCCGCCCGCGGCTTCACGGCTCACACGGACGGAGGGGGGTCGGTGCGCCGCCGAGTGCCGTGACACGGGCGGCGGTTGAAGCGACCGGCGGGCCGTGCGGCCCGAGCCCGGGCATGTCCCGTGCGGCGAAGGCCGGTTGATCCGATCCCCGGGGTAGGCCCGTACCCCGAGCGGCCGGTCGCCCCTGGGCCCGGGATGTGAGGCCCGAACCCTCCCCCGTTGCGCGGGAGCCCGGTCAAGGTTCGTGTGAAGCGAGCCGGTCGGGCCCGGCCGCGGGGAGAACGAACCCCGCGGCCGGTGCCCCGGTCAGCCGTCGAGGCGTACGACCCGTACCGCGCCCGCCGGGACCGCGAGCCGGCCGGCGGCACGTTCGCCCGTGAGGAGCTCGGTGCCGTGCGCGTCCAGCGGCACCTTGGCGTCGGACCCGGTGTGGTTGACGGCGAAGACGTAGGTGCCGGACTCACCGGTACGGCGCACCACTTCGACATCGCGGGGCAGATCGGCGCGTGGCGCGATGCGCGCGTCGTCGGACACCCAGCCGATCAGGGCGTCCAGTCCCTCGGCCGCCAGGCGCGTGGACACGTACCAGGCCGATCCCGCGCCGCTCCGGTGCCGGGTGACCGCCGGATGCCCGGCGGTGAGCCCGTCGGCGTACGTCCACACGGTCTCGGCACCGCGCGGCACCACGAACTCGGTCCACACGTCACCGGTGAGTTCGGAGCCGTCGGGCCCGGTGATCCGTACGAGTTCCCCCTGGAGCAGCGGGGAGAACTCCTCGACGGTCAGGCCGAGCACGTCCCGCAGGGCGCCGGGATGGGGGCCTTCGTGCAGGGCGTCGTGCTCGTCGACGATGCCGGAGAAGTAGGAGACGAGGAGGGTGCCGCCGCTGTCGACGTACTCCCTGAGGTTGTCCGCCGCGGCCTCGGTCATGAGATAGAGGGCGGGTACGACGACAAGGGGATAGGCCGACAAGTCGGCTTCGGGGTGGGCGAAGTCGACGGTGAGGTGACGGTCGTAGAGGGCCTCGTAGAAGGCGTCGGCGCGCTCGCGGGCGTCGTGGTCCTCGCTCGGGCGCCATTGCAGGCTCTGCGCCCACCAGGACTGCCAGTCCCACAGGACGGCCACGTCGGCGACGGTGCGGGTGCCCTTGACGGAGGCCAACGAGTCGACGGACGCGCCGAGTTCGACGACCTCGCGCCACACGCGCGAGTCGGTGCCGGAGTGCGGCAGCATCGAGGAGTGGAACTTCTCGGCGCCGCTGCGGGACTGCCGCCACTGGAAGAACAGGGCGCCCTCGGAGCCGCGGGCCACGTGGGACAGCGAGTTGCGGGCCATCTGGCCGGGCGCCTTGGCGGGGTTGCGGGGCTGCCAGTTCACGCCCGAGGTGGAGTGTTCGAGGAGCAGCCAGGGTGCGCCGCCGGCGACCGAGCGGGTGAGGTCGGCGGCCATCGCGAGGTTGACGTGGGTGCGCCGGCCGTCGGTCATCAGATAGTGGTCGTTGGTGACGAGATCGACCTCGCGGCCCCAGGCCCAGTAGTCGACCGAGTCGCACTGGCTGAGGGCCGTCATGAAGTTGGTGGTGACGGGGATGCCCGGCGCGAGGCGGTGGAGGATGTCCCGTTCGGCCACGAAGTTCTCGCGCATGGTGGCGTCGGCGAACCGCTTGTAGTCCAGCGCCTGGGCCGGATTGCCGACGGTCGGGGTCACGCGCGGCGGGTCGACCTGGTCGAGGTCGGCGTACCGCTGTCCCCAGAAGGCCGTCCCCCAGGCCTCGTTGAGCTCGTCGACGCTCCCGTAGGTGCCGGTCAGCCACCGGCGGAAGTGCGCCGCGCAGGAGTCGCAGTAGCAGGCCGAGACGGGGACGCCGTACTCGTTGTGGACGTGCCACAGGGCGAGGGCGGGGTGGTCGGCGTACCGGGTCGCGAGCCGTGTGGTGATGGAGGCGGCGGCCGCCCGGTAGTCGCTGTTGCTGTGGCAGATGGCGCCGCGTGATCCGAAGGCGTAGCGGGTGCCGTCGGCGGCCACGGGGAGCGCCTCGGGGTGTTCGCGGTAGAACCAGGCGGGCGGTGCGACGGTCGGGGTGCCCAGGTCCGCGCGGATGCCGTTCTCGTGGAGCAGGTCGAGGACGCGGTCCAGCCAGCCGAACTCGTAGGTGCCCCGGGCCGGTTCGAGCAGGGCCCAGGAGAAGATCCCGACGCTCACCATCGTGACGCCCGCCTCCCGCATCAGGCGGACGTCCTCGGGCCAGATCCGTTCCGGCCACTGCTCGGGGTTGTAGTCCCCACCGAAGGCGAGCCCGGTGAGGCCCTTGGGGTTGGTCTCCGGCATGGATCTCTCCCATGTAATCGATCATTTGGGAACGTGCACACACAACGCCAGCGGCGTGAGTCCAACATAACCGCACAGCAACAACCATTGACAAGTGTCCGGGATGTTTCTCTACTGTGAACGCTCACAGAAGCACCGCGAGTGAGCCGAAGGGGCGCTCAGGTGTCGGAAGCGAGCGCGTGAGGGCCTCAAAGCCCGGCGTGCGCCCGCGGTCACCGGTACCGGCCGGCGCACCCCCGCAAGCGAACCGCGCAAGAACAGGGCAGGCCTCCGCAGCAGGCGGAGGCCCAGGTCAGGGGAGAACGTTCCATGCCCAACACGAAGCACAACCGCCTCGTGGCCAGCACCATCGCCGTCGTCCTCGGCGCCACCTCACTCGTCGCCTGCGGCTCGTCCGACGACGACAAGAGCGAATCCCAGTCCGGTCCCGCGACACTGACGTTCTGGACCTGGGCGCCGGGCATGGACAAGGTCGTCGACCTCTGGAACAAGGGGCCGGGGAAGAAGCAGCAGATCACCGTCGAGGTGAAGAAGCAGGCCTCGGGCGACTCGCTCATCACCAAGATCCTCACCGCGCACAAGGCGAAGAAGGGACCGGACCTGGTCCAGGCCGAGTACCAGGCGCTGCCCACGCTGGTCAGCAATGACGCGCTCGCCGACATAGCCGCCGAGTCCAAGGACGCGAAGACCAAGTTCGCCGACGGCGTCTGGCAGCAGACGACGCTGGGGACGGACGCGGTCTACGCGATCCCGCAGGACATCGGCCCGATGATGTTCTACTACCGCGCGGACCTGTTCAAGAAGTACGGCCTGACCGTTCCCACGACCTGGGAGCAGTTCGCCGAGACCGCCCGCGCGCTGAAGAAGAAGGCGCCGGACAAGGCGCTCACCACCTTCTCCGCCAACGACTCCGGTCTCTTCGCGGGTCTGGCCCAGCAGGCCGGCGCCAAGTGGTGGACCGCCTCCGGCGACAAGTGGAAGGTCGGCATCGATGACGCGGCCACCCAGAAGGTCGCCGACTTCTGGGGCGGTCTCGTCAAGGAGGGCGCCATCGACAACCAGCCGATGTACCAGCCGGCCTGGAACAAGGCGTTGAACACCGGCAAGGAGATCGCCTGGGTCAGCGCGGTGTGGGCACCCGGCACCCTGACCACGGCGGCCCCGCAGACCAAGGGCAAGTGGGCGATGGCCCCGCTGCCGCAGTGGTCGGCCGGCGAGAACGTCACCGGCAGCTGGGGCGGTTCCTCGACGGCCGTCACCACCGACTCCCCGCACAAGGCGGCCGCCGCGAAGTTCGCCGCCTGGCTGAACACCGACCCGCAGGCGGTGGCCGCGCTGGCGAAGGAGAGCGGCATCTACCCGGCGTCCACGAGCGCGCAGACCAGTGACGCGTTCGCGCAGCCGCCGGCCTTCTTCTCCAACCAGCCGGACTTCTACACCAAGGCCTCGGAGATCGCGAAGACCACCGCCCCGTCCGCGTGGGGCCCGAACGTGAACGTCGCCTACACGACCTTCAACGACGCGTTCGGCGCCGCGGCCAAGAACAAGTCGGACTTCGGTGCCGCCCTGAAGACCATGCAGGACGCGACCGTCGCCGACCTCAAGAAGCAGGGCTTCGGGGTCGCCCAGTGACCATCGCACGCCGGAAGCCGTACGGGGTCAAGGGGGCCCCGTACGGTTTCCTCCTCCCCGCGACGATCCTCTTCGTCCTCTTCTTCGCGCTGCCCATCGGCTACGCGATCTGGCTGAGCCTGCACAAGGTCCAGGTCAAGGGCCTCGGCCTCGGCGCCGGTGCCCGCAAAGAAGTCTGGGCGGGCATCGGGAACTACACCGACGCTCTGACCGACAGCGAGCTCGTCGACGGCGCCCTGCGCGTGGCCGGCTACGGCGCCATCGTGGTGCCGGTGATGCTCGGCCTCGCGCTGGTCTTCGCGCTCATGCTCGACGCGGAGAAGGTACGCCTGGCCCCCTTCACCCGGCTCGCGATCTTCCTGCCGTACGCCATCCCCGGCGTCGTGGCCGCCCTGCTGTGGGGGTTCCTCTACCTCCCGGACGTCAGCCCCTTCTACTTCGTCCTCGACAGACTGGGCCTGCCGCAGCCGGACCTGCTGGACGGCGGCCCTCTGTACCTCGCGCTGTCGAACATCGCGGTCTGGGGCGGCACCGGCTTCAACATGATCGTCATCTACACCTCGCTCCAGGCCATCCCGGCCGAGGTGCGCGAGGCGGCGAAGCTGGACGGCGCCACCCCGTTGCAGACCGCGCTGCGGATCAAGATCCCGATGGTGGCACCCTCCCTGGTGCTCACCTTCTTCTTCTCGATCATCGCCACGCTCCAGGTGTTCAGCGAGCCGACCACCCTCAAGCCCCTCACCAACTCCGTCTCCACGACCTGGAGTCCGCTGATGAAGGTCTACCGGGACGCGTTCAACACCGGTGACATCTACGCGGCCGCCGCCGAGGCAGTGATCATCGCCGTGGCCACGCTGGTCCTGTCCTTCGGTTTCCTGCGCGCCGCGAACTCCCGTACCAAGCAGGAGGAAGCACGATGAGTTCTCTTGCCGTCCGCAAGGCCGCTCCGGCCGCGGGCACGACCCCCGGTACCGCCCAGGGCCCGCCCCCGCGCGCCGGGATCGCCCTGGTCCCGACCCTCACCCTGCTGCTCGGCGCGCTCTACTGTCTCCTGCCCGTGGCCTGGGTGGTGATCGCGGCCACCAAGTCGGGCCGCGAGCTGTTCTCGACGTTCACGTTCCTGCCGGGCACCGGGTTCACCCAGAACGTCACGGACCTCAACGCCTACCGCGACGGCATCTACTGGACGTGGATGGGCAACTCCGCGCTCTACGCCGGTCTCGGCGCCCTGCTGTCGACGGGCGTCTCGGCGATCAGCGGCTACGCCCTGGCGATCTACCGTTTCCGGGGCCGCGAGACCATCTTCAGCGTGCTCATGGCGGGCGTGCTGATGCCACCGGTGATCCTCGCGATCCCGCAGTACCTGCTCCTCGCCAAGGCGGACCTGACGGATTCGTACGCCTCCGTGCTCCTGCCGCTCGTCCTCTCGCCGTACGGCGTCTACCTCGCCCGGATCTACGCCGCCGCGGCCGTCCCCGGTGACGTGGTCGAGGCCGGCCGGATGGACGGCGCGGGCGAGTGGCGGATCTTCACCCGGGTCGCGCTGCCGATGATGGTGCCCGGCCTGGTGACGGTGTTCCTGTTCCAGTTCGTCGCCGTGTGGAACAACTTCCTGCTCCCCTACATCATGCTCAGCGACGACGAGAAGTTCCCGATCACCCTCGGCCTGTTCACGCTTCTCGAACAGGGCTCCAACACCCCGGCCCTGTACACCCTGGTCATCACCGGCGCCCTGCTCGCGATCATCCCGCTGGTCGCGCTGTTCCTGGTGATCCAGCGCTTCTGGAGCCTGGACCTGCTGTCCGGGGCCGTAAAGTCGTGACCATGGGCAACACGGGGGGCAGGCGCAGGCCGCCGACGATCCACGACGTCGCGCGTGAGGCGGGTGTCTCGCGGGGCACCGTCTCCCGCGTGCTCAACGGCGGGCACTACGTCAGCCCCTCGGCACAGGAGGCGGTCAACGCGGCCATCCGCAGGACGGGCTACGTCGTGAACCGGCACGCCCGCTCACTGATCACCGGACGGTCCGACTCGGTCGGCTTCCTGCTGACCGAGCCGCAGGAGCGGTTCTTCGAGGACCCGAACTTCAACGTCCTGCTGCGCGGCTGCACCCAGGCACTCGCCGCGCACGACGTGCCCCTCCTGCTGATGCTCGCCGGCACCCAGGACGAGCGGCGGCGCATCACGCGGTACATCACGGCCGGACATGTCGACGGGGTGCTGCTGGTCTCCAGCCACTCCGGCGATCCGGTCGCCGAGGAACTGCGCGAGGCGGGCGTGCCGCTCGTCGCCTGCGGCAAGCCCATCGGCCTCGGTTCCAAGGTGAGTTACGTGGCCGCCGACGACCGCGACGGCGCCCGGGACATGGTCACGCACCTGCTCTCCCTCGGGCGGCGCCGGATCGGCATGGTCACCGGCCCGCTGGACACCCCCGGCGGTGTCGAGCGGCTGGCCGGCTACCGGGAGGTGCTCGCCGAGGCGGGCGTCGAGGCCGACGACCGTCTCATCGCCTCCGGCGACTACAGCCGCGCCAGCGGGGAGGCGGGCGCCGAGCGGCTCCTCGACCGTGCCCCGGACATGGACGCCGTGTTCGTCGCCTCGGACCTCATGGCCCAGGGCGTGCTGGCCGCGCTGCGCAAGGCGGGCCGCCGGGTCCCGGAGGACGTCGCGGTCGGCGGCTTCGACGACTCCCCCGCCGCGACGGCGGCCACCCCGGCGCTCACGACCATCCGGCAGCCCTGGGACCGCATCAGCTCCGAGATGGTCCGGGTCCTCCTCGCCCAGATCGGCGGCGAGGATCCCGCGGCGGTGATCCTTCCGACGGAGCTGGTGCGCCGCGAGTCCACCTGAGGACCGCACCGGTCAGGATTCGAGAAGCCGTACCCGCCCGCCCCGGCTTAGCGTGAAGGGGCCGCCGGATCACCGACGGCACCGGAGCCGGCCGACACGGCCGCCACGCACCGCACAGGAGTCGAGATGACCGCCGGAGTCAAGACCATCATCTACCCCGTCAAGGACATCGCGAAGGCGAAGGCCCTGTTCACCCTGCTGCTCGGGGTGGAGCCCTATGTGGACGAGCCGTACTACGTCGGTTTCAAGGACGCGGGCCAGGATGTCGGCCTCGACCCGAACGGCCACTCCAAGGGCCTGACCGGCCCGGTCCCCTTCTGGCATGTCGACGACATCAAGACGACCCTGGCGGCCCTGCTCGAAGCGGGCGCCGAGACGCTCCAGGAGGTCCAGGACGTGGGCAACGGCAGGCTGGTCGCGTCGGTGAAGGACGCGGAGGGCAACCAGTACGGGCTCATCGAGGACCCCACCACCTGAGAGGGGGCACGGGCGGCGCGGGTGGTACGGGCGTCAGGGGTGTCGCGGAACTGGATGCAGGCACACTAATTGCACACTCAACTAGTGGCCCGATCTCTGTTACCGTTCAGTTATGGCAACGAAGACGCCCGGTTCCCGGCTGGAGGACCAGTGGCGGGACATCCTCTCGGTGCACGCCCGCACGATGTGCGAGATCGACCGGGTGCTGCATCCGCACGGCCTGGGAGCCAGTGACTTCGAGGTCCTGGACATCCTCGTCTCGGAGACGGTCACCGAGCCCGGCGAGCACTGCCGGGTACAGAACATCGCGGACCGGGTCCATCTGAGCCAGAGCGCGCTGTCCCGGCTCATCGGCCGGCTGGAGAAGGACGGTCTGGTGGAACGCACCATCTGCCAGGAGGACCGCCGCGGAGTGTGGGTCGCCCTCACCCCGAAGGGCCGTGAGCTGCACGCCGAGGTCCTCCCCCTTCAGCGGTCCGCGCTCGCCCGCATGCTGAACGGCTGATCCGCCCGCCCCGCCCTTCCGCGCGGCTCACCCACGCACTCGCCACGGCGCGCGTTCCGCTCCGCCGGGCAGCCTGCCGGCCCCGGCCTGCAGGGCCGGGGCGTCCGTAGCCGGGTCGAGCGGCGGGTTCGCGCAGTCGAGGTGGGTGCGCACGGCCCGTGGGCCCGGATGGTGCGGGCCCTTTCGCAGGCCGGCGTCACCGGGCCGCCGTCCTGCGCTATCGCGCCAGCAGCGTGCGTACGCCCTCGGAGGTGAGCGTCAGTCCGTGCGGTGAGGCGGCGTCGATGACGAGGTCCAGATCGCCCGAGGGCCACTGGGAGGCGAGCGCCGAGAGCGGCACGAGGCGGTAGCGGGAGACGGAGGGCAGGAGTTCGGCCAGCTCCAGCTCCGAGGTGAACACCGGAACCACCTGCCCGCCTTCCGGATCGTCCAGGACGGGCAGTGCCACGGCGTGGGGGTCGGCGATGTCCTCGTCCGAGGCGTCGTCCGGCACGGGCACCAGGACGTCGCTGCCGGCGAGGGTGTCCAGCGCGGCGGTGTCGTCGGTGTCCACGGCGAGGGTGTCCAGCGCCTCCTGGGCGGGCGTCGACGCGGGTGCGGTGGGGTGGTTGTTGTTCAAGGGCGTGTCCATGGCAGATCCCCGGATCGTGGCGGGCGGGCGGCCACCCGGGCCGGTCTGGCTCCCGAGCGTGTCGACGGTCGCGTACCCAACGCTCCGCACGCCATTCATCCTGGCTCCCCTCCGTCCTCGGTGGCGGCGGTCGGGCCGTCCCGCCCGGGCGTGGGGCGCCCGGGCGGGACCGGAGTGACCGCCGCCTCCGTACGTGTCCGCCGGTCGCGGGTTACTTCAGGTAGGGGCCGTCCGTTCCGATCTTCCCGGGCCCGTTCAGCACGTAGACCCGCAGGTTTCCCTTCCCGGGCGCGGCCACCGAGAGCGTGCCGCCGGTGACGGTTTTCACCGTGCCGGTGACGGCGTCGGTGTAGGTGCCGTTCGGGATGCCGGTGAACGTCGCGTCGCCGGTGACCGTGACGAGGGCGAAGCTGTCGGTCGACCCGCTGGTGTAGCGGCGCTTGAAGGCCATCGAGCCGCTGATGCCGTCCGTCGAGTACTGCCCCGACTGGAGGGCCGGGATCGCCCGGCGGATCTGGTTGAGCCGCTGAAGGTGCTTGACCAGCGGCTGTGCGAGGGTCGTCGCGACCTCACCGCTCGCGGAGTCGGCCTTGCCGAAATCGGAGGCCGTGACGCTCCCCGCGAGATGGTCGCCGTAGTAGGCGCGCCCGGTGGTCGCCAGGGGGCAGGTCGGCCCGCAGTCGATCTGCTTGCCCGCCTGGAACTCGATCTCCGATCCGTAGTAGAGCGTGGGGATGCCGCGGAAGGTCCACATCAGTGCCATGTTCTCGGCCCAGGCGTCGGTGCCGCCGCTGTAGCGCGTGCTCGACTTGTTCGGTCCGTAGTCGTGGCTGTCGACGTAGACGACGTTGTACGTGGCGTCGTTGACGGAGTCGTCGGAGTCCTTGCCGTTGCTGTAGGCGTTCTGCGCGTCGCCGAAGTTCATGTGCATGCGCATGTCGATGATGTTCATGCCGGAGAACTGGCTGCGGTCCGGGGTGTGGTAGCTGTTCCCGCTCAGGAAGGCGTTGGCCGAGGTCGGCTGGTTGCCGGTGCCGAGCTGCTCCTCGTAGTTGTACTGCTCGATGGCGGCCGTCGCGTCGTCGGCGCTGTAGTCCTTGCGTTCCTTCCAGGTGAAGAACTGCGCGGAGTGGTTCACCGAGCCGCGGTTCCACTTGTCGTTGACGAAGGCGCCGACCTCTCCGAAGACGAAGAAGTTCTTCGCCGCGTCCGTGCCGAACCGCTGGGTTACCCGGTCGTAGATGGCGGGCAGGAAGCGGCGGTTCCAGGTGACACGCGGGATGTGGACGGCCGTGTCGACGCGGAATCCGTCGACGCCCATGTCGATGTACTTGTCGTACGCGCCGATCAAATAGTTCTGGACGGTGGCGTTCTCGGTGTTGAAGTCGGCGAGATCCTCGTGCAGCCAGCACGAACGGGAGTCCTCGCCCTCCCAGTTGCCGATCCAGCACTGGTGGTAGTACGCCTTCGGGAACATGCCCGAAGTGGGGCTGGGCCACTGGCAGTTGTATACGGTGTAGCCTTCGGCGCTCTTGCCCCCGGTGGGCTTGCCCCAGTTGAGACAGGTGTTGCCGGAGGGTTCGGCGGTCGACCACAGGTCGCCGTTGTAGTACGACTTCCCGGACTTGGGCTCGACGCTCAGACCGTCGTACTCGAAGCCCTCGTTCTTCTCGTCGTAGTACCAGCTCCACTGGGTGTCCCGCACGCCGTACACCGTCGGGGTGAACAGGCCCTTGGCGCCCCAGCGGGAGCTGTGGTTGTAGACGACGTCCTGGTAGATCTTCATGCCCTTGGCATGGGCAGCGTTGATCAGGTCCTGGTAGGAGGCTCCGGCGGACTCCAGCCGCGGGTCGACCTTGTAGAAGTCGTAGCCGTGATAGCCGTGGTAGTCGTAGTCGGAGCGGTTGAGGACGACCGGGGTGATCCAGACGGCCGAGAATCCGAGCGCCTTGATGTAGTCGAGTTTGCCGACGAGACCCTTGAAGTCCCCGCGGAACATGGGGTCGTTGTTGGCCGCGTTGCCCGACTTGACGTCCTGGCTGCCGCCGCGGTTGTTGGAGCTGTCACCGTCGTAGAAGCGGGCGGTGAGGACGAAGTAGATCGGGTCCTTGCGCGGGTCGGTGCCGAGTGGCGTCCCCGAGGCCGGTGCGGGAGCCTTCTCCCCGGTCGTGACGGTGGCCGCGGCGGAGGCGGGCGAGGTGTTTCCGGCCGCGTCGAGAGCCTTCACCGTGTACGTGTACGGGGTCTTTTCCTCGAGTCCCGTGTCGGAGTACACCGTCGAGCCGACGTCGGTGACGACGGTTCCCTTGGTGCCGCCCGTGCGCGTGAGCTGGTACTTCGTCACGGCGGTGTCGTCGGTCGCCGGGTCCCAGCCGACGACCACCGAGGTGTTGGTGGCGGTCGCCGTGACCTTCGTGGGCGTGGTCGGTGCCTCGGTGTCGGGTTCCACGACGGCGCACGGGTCCTTGGCGCCGGCGGTGACGGTCCGGTCCTTCACGGTCGTGGTCCCGGCCTGGATCGCGTAGTCGGTGCCGTTGTTGTTGTCCCAGACGCCGTTGCCGTTGTTGAAGGCCGCCTTGAGCGAGGTCGCCGTGCCGATGTCGAGGGTCTTCTTCCACCAGCCGGTGCAGGCGCTCTCCATACCGACGCCGGGGGCCGTGGTCCAGGAGCCGCCGGTGGGCGCGTAGTGGATGTTGGCCGTGGTCCAGCCGGAGGTGGCGGTCGAGTAGTACACGGCGGCCTGGTTGCCGCTGCCCGTACCGGTGTCGGCGCACGGGTCGCTGTGGGCGATCACACCGTCCTTGACGGTGATGGTGCCGGTGCCCAGCGCGTAGTTGTTGCCGCCGTTGTTGTCCCAGGTGCCGCTTCCGTTGTTGAAGGTGGCCTGGAGCCCGGCGGCCGAGCCGAGGTCGACGGTCTTCTTCACCCAGTCCGTGCAGGCCGCCTCCATCTGCGTTCCCGGCACGGTGGTCCAGGAACCGCCGTCCGGGGCGTAGTGCAGGTAGGTGGCCGGCCAGTTCTTGGTCTTCGTGTAGTAGAAGACGGTCGCCGTCGTGGAGGTGGCGGCCGTGCTCTGCATCGGGACGGCCCCCGTGTCCGGCGGGGTCGGTCCGAACAGTCCGGTCACCGCCAGGAGCGCCATGAGCACTCTCCATGGCGGGCGTTGGCGTCTGCGGCTCATGGGTGCGGCTCCAATGCGGGTGTGGGGAAGGGGAGTTGCCTTGCAAGAAGAACCGGCAAGTTCCTGAAAGGGTTTGCGGCCCGGAAGCTACAGGTCCATGACAGCCACGTAAAGACTTGTGACAACGACCGCGACGCGGGGCGCGCACCGGCACCGCCGGTCCGGTGAAGGTCAAGAAACCCCCGGGCGCGGGCAATCCCCTCGTCACGCGGTGAGAAGCTGTGGCCGGACCGGCGTATTCAGGGCGGGAGGGCATCCTCAGCCGCGCCCTTCCCCGACCGGAGGTACCGCGAGCATGACCGTCACCAAGGAAGCCCCGCCGCCGGTCCGGCGGCAGGACGCGGACGAACCGGGCCGGCAGGGCTGGCACCTCAACTCCCCGCTCGCCCTGACCATGCTCCTGCTGCTGGTCGTCGCGTCGCAGGGGCCGATCCGCGGAGCCCTGTCCGCGCCGGTGATGCAGAGCTGGATGACCGTGTTCGTCGCGGTGGTGGTCCAGGCCCTGCCCTTCCTCGTCCTCGGCGTCCTGCTGTCCGCGGTCATCGCGGTGTTCGTCCCGCCGTCGTTCTTCGCCCGCGCGCTGCCGAAGCGGCCGGCGCTCGCGGTACCGGTCGCGGGGATGGCCGGGGCGATCCTGCCCGGCTGCGAGTGCGCCTCCGTACCGGTCGCCGGGGCGCTGGTGCGCCGTGGGGTCACTCCGGCCGCGGCCCTGGCGTTCCTGCTGTCCGCCCCGGCGATCAACCCGATCGTGCTGACCGCGACGGCCGTCGCCTTCCCCCGCAACCCCGAGATGGTGCTCGCCCGCTTCGTGGCCAGCCTCCTCGTGGCCTGCGCGATGGGCTGGCTTTGGCAGCGTCTCGGCCGCACCGACTGGCTGCGGCCACCGGCCCGCCCCGCGCACGAGGGCCGCGGCAAGGGGGCCGCGTTCTGGGACTCGGTGCGGCACGACGTCATGCACGCGGGCGGGTTCCTCGTGCTGGGCGCGATGGCCGCCGCCACGCTCAAGTCCGTCGTGCCGGCGAGCTGGCTGCACGCCGCTGCCGGGAACCCGGTGGTGTCCGTCCTGGCCCTGGCGATCCTGGCCGTGCTCCTGTCGATCTGCTCCGAGGCCGATGCCTTCGTGGTCGCCTCGCTGACCCAGTTCTCGCTCACCGCCCGGCTGGCGTTCCTCGTCGTCGGCCCGATGATCGACCTGAAGCTCTTCGCCATGCAGGTCGGCACGTTCGGCCGCGGATTCGCGGCACGGTTCGCGCCCACCACCTTCGCCCTGGCGATCCTCATGTCCGTACTGATCGGGGCGGTGCTCCTGTGAACCGGCAGGCCCAGGCGGCCGTGCTCTTCCTCGTCGGCGCGGCGGTGCTGCACGCGAGCGTCACGGATCTCTATCTGCGGTACGTCAAGGCCGGGCTGCGGCCCCTGCTGCTCGCGGCCGGTGCGGTGCTCATCGTCACGGCCCTCGCCACGGTCTGGTACGAGGTACGCGAGCACCGCAAGGCCTCCGCCGACCGGTCCGGCGACGGACACGACGACGAGCACGGGCCCGGGCGGGAACCGGGGCGGGAACCGGGACAGCGAGTCGGACAGGAAGAAGGACAGGAACCGGGGCACGAACACGGACACGCGCATCGGGAGCCGCGGATCTCGTGGCTCCTCGTCCTCCCGCTGCTCGCGCTCATCCTGGTCGCCCCGCCCGCCCTCGGCTCCTACAGCGCGATGCGCACCGGTACGGCGCTCCAGGCACCCTTCGGCTACGCCAAGCTGCCCGCCGGCGACCCGGTCCCCCTCGGGCTGGTCGACTACGCGAGCAGGGCGGCGTACGGCCACGGCCGCTCGCTCGGCGGCCGGCAGGTCAAGATCACCGGCTTCGTCGCGCTCGACCGTGCCGGCGCTCCCTATCTCGTCCGCATGGCCCTCAACTGCTGTGCCGCCGACGCCCAGCCGGTCAAGATCGGCCTGTCCGGACGGATTCCGCCCGTCCTGCGGCCCGACACCTGGCTCGAAGTCACCGGCCGCTACACGCCCGAGCGCACGAAGGACCCGGTCAACGGCGGCCTCATCCCGTACCTCGACGTCAGCTCGGCGAAGCCGGTCCCGACGCCGCACGATCCGTACGACGAGAGCTGGAACAACTGAGCCGGGAGGGGCGGTGCCGGTCCACGGCGGCCCGCCCCGGGCTCAGGCCTCGCGGTCCGGGAGGTAGCTCGCCAGGCCACGCAGGATGATCTCCAGACCGATGTCGAACCTCTCGTCGGAGGAGTCCGTCACCATCGTCCCCGACAGCGCCCGCAGATGGGGGAAGTCCTCTTCGGGCAGGGACGCGAAGTAGTTCTGCATCTCGTCGGCCATCTCACGCCAGTCGGGACGGGCCAGGGAGCCGCCGCCGGTCTGCTGGGCGGCGCGGTCCTGCCACATGCCCTCCTCCAGGACGAACCCGTCGATGTAGGTGGAGATGAGGTCACCGGCCTCCGCCGCGATGCGGTCGGGCAGCCCCGCGGTCCGGAAGATGGCGAGCAACGACTCGACGTACGGCAGCAGTTCGGCGGTGAAGGGGACGTGCGCCATGGAGATCCTGGCCATGTCGCGATGGGACAGCAGACGCCACCGCCAGGAGCGCGCGTAGTCCCGCACCTGCTCCTGCCACCGCTCGGGGTCGGGTTCGGGCAGCTCGAAGCTGGCGAAGAGCCGGGTGTACATCAGCTCCAGGAGGTCGTCCTTGGAGCGGACGTAGGCATAGAGGGCGGAGACCGCGACCTCCAGCTCGGCCGCCACCTGACGCATCGACAGCTTGTCGAGTCCGGAGCGGTCCAGCACGACGAAGGCGGCCCCAACGATGCGTTCGCGCGACAGCGGCGCGCGCGCCGGGGCGACGCGGGCGCGGGCGGGGCGCTCGCGCTCCCAGGGGGACGGCGGGGGTGATTCGGGGGTGCCGGCGGCCGCGTCGCTCATGACGCCAGTCTAGGCGCCGGAGATCAGCGTTCTCCCCTGGAGAGCGGCGTTCACCACCGCACAACGCGATATATCTTGTCCTCGCCGCCGAGTTGCGCTATATCTTAATGAACGCCGTTCTCCTGAAGAGCACTGTTCTGTTAGGGTGAACAGCGTTCACCGGCGTCTCGTCCCCTGCTTCTCCTCGTGACGGCGAGCCGGGCAGCCACACCATCCGCCCCACCGCGCCCCGGCCCTACCCCGGCGCGGCCTCTTCGCGAGGAGTTTGCGATGTCCACCACCGGTGTCGCGTCCGCCGAGACGCCCATCGACTCACCAGCGCCCTACCGGTGGCGCTGGGCTGCGCTGTTCGTGATCCTCGCGGCCGAGGTGATGGATCTCCTCGACGCCGTCGTCACGAACATCGCCGGTCCCTCCATGCGGGCCGACCTCGGCGGCGGTGCCTCGACACTCCAGTGGCTCGCCGCCGCCTACACCCTCTCGATGGCCGTCGGGCTCGTCACCGGAGGACGGCTCGGGGACATTCACGGGCGCCGCACGATGTTCCTGGTCGGAGCCGCCGGCTTCACGGCGGGTTCACTGCTGTGCGCGGTGTCCGTCTCCCCCGGGATGCTGATCGGCGCGCGGGTCGTCCAGGGACTGTTCGGCGCCGTGATGCTGCCGCAGGGCCTCGGCATGATCAAGGAGATGTTCCCGCCGAAGGAATCGCAGAAGGCCTTCGGCATGTTCGGCCCGGTCATGGGCCTGTCCGCGGTGTGCGGGCCGATCCTGGCGGGCTGGCTGGTCGACGCCGACTACTTCGGTACCGGCTGGCGCATGATCTTCATCATCAACCTGCCGCTGGGCGCCGCGGCGATCCTCGGTGCCGTGCGCTACCTGCCGAAGGGCCGGTCCGACAGCAAGCCGCGCCTCGACATACCCGGCATGATCCTGATCTCCCTGGCCGCGCTGCTCATCATCTTCCCGCTGGTCCAGGGGCGTGAGTACGACTGGCCCGCGTGGACGTTCGTGATGATGGCCGCCTCCGTCGTCGTCTTCGTCGCCTTCGCCGTGTACGAGTCGCGACGCAGCAAGGCCGGCCTGGACCCGCTGGTCGTCCCCAGCCTCTTCCGCAAGCGCGGCTTCAGCGGCGGCATGATCCTCGGGCTGGTCTTCTTCTCGACCATGCAGGGCTTCATGCTCGTCTTCAACCTCTACACCCAGATCGGCCTCGGCTACTCCCCGCTCAAGGCGGGCCTGGTCATGGTGCCCTGGTCGGGCGGCATGATCGTCGGCTTCGGTATCGCCCAGGGTGTCGTCCGGTTCGGCCGGACCGTGCTCCAGGCGGGCGCGCTGGTCATGGCGCTCGGTGTGTTCGGCGTGTGGCTGACCCTCGACCAGGTGGGGTCCGGCGTCGGCCCCTGGCAGCTCCTGCCCTCACTGCTCGTCACGGGCATCGGGATGGGCCTGCTCATGGCTCCGTTCTTCGACATCGTGCTCGCCAGCGTGGAACAGCACGAGACGGGGTCGGCGTCCGGCACGATGACCGCGGTCCAGCAGCTCGGCGGCGCCTTCGGCGTGGCCATCCTCGGCACGGCGTTCTTCGGTCTGCTGGGCGGCGGGATCGCCACCGCCGTCGACCACCGCTCGGACGGCCTGCGGGGACAGCTGACCGCCGCGCATGTCGCGCCCGCGGACCAGGAACGCATCGTGTCCGGCCTGCGCACCTGCACCTCGGACCGTGCCACGGCCAAGGATCCCGCCGAAACCCCGGCCTCCTGCGCGCGCCTGGAGAAGGACACCCGGTCCGCCGTCACCTCGCCCGAGGACGGCGCCCGGATACCCGCCGCGTTGCAGGCCACCGCGTCATCGGCCTTCCGGAGCGGTTTCGGCTCCGTCATGCAGACGGTGCTCTGGATCGTCGACGGCATGCTGGCGCTGACGTTCCTGCTCGCGTTCCTCCTGCCGCGCCACGCGCGCCCCGAGGACTCCGCCGGACACTGAGCCGAGGCCGTGCGCGCCGCCATCGGAGGCGGCATCGGTGAACGGCTTCGGGTTCGGTGAACGGCTTCGGCCATGGCTTCGGCTGCGGTGAACGGCTCGGGCTTCGGCCTCGGCCTTCGTCAGCGGCTTCGGTTTCGGCTTCGATTTCGGCTTTGGCTGCGGCTGCGGCTGCGGCTGCGGCTGCGGCTGCGGTGAACGGGACGGTCGGGCACTCCCCAGGGGGTGCCCGACCGTCCCGTTTCCCTGTGGGGTCGACACCCTGGGCCGACCCCCCAGCCGACACCCGGGGGCGACCCCCGGGCCGGTCCGTGCGGAGCGCGACGCGTACCGTGCAGGCGGGTGGAAACGCGCCCGGGACAGCGAGGATCGGCGATCCGGGCGCGTCACGCCACGGCACCGCTCACCCGGCGGACCCGCCGTAACGCCCGACCGACGCGCGCCGTCCTGAAACTGCCCCGCATCCATGCCGCACCGTCCCGAACCGTCTCGGAGGAACGAGCCCCGTGCTCACGTCGTACGCAGCCCACTTCGACACACCCGCCGGGTATCTCGACTTCGCCCGGTTCGGCCCGCCGTCGCGGGACGCCGTGGCCGCCACCGCGCGAGCCATGGAGGAGTCCGCCCGCGCCGATCACACCACCGTGGACGGGCTGATGCGCGCGGAGGCGCTCGCACGGGACACGGCCGCGCGTCTGGCGGGCACCGACAGCCGGCACACCGTGCTGCTCCCCAACGCCTCCACCGGACTGTTCCACGCCGCCCTCGGCATCCGCACAGGCGTGGTCCTCACCCCACGCTCCGACTTCCCCGCCAACCACTATCCGTGGCGCCGCGCCGCCGACCTGGGCCGGGCCACGCCCCGCTGGCTCGATCCGGCGCCCGGTGGCGGAGTCACCCCGGAGCTGGTCCGCGCGGCACTGACCGACGAGGTCGTCGCGGTCTCCGTCAGCGCGGTCGACTTCCGCACCGGATTCCGCACGGACCTCGCGGCGCTGCGTGAGGCCATCGGACCGGACCGGCTGCTGATCGTGGACGCCATCCAGGCGTTCGGTGTGGCCGCGATGGACTGGAGCGCGGCCGACGTGGTGGTGGCGGGTGGTCAGAAATGGCTGCGGGCGGGGTGGGCGACCGGTTTCGCGACCCTGTCCGACCGCGCGCTGGAGTCCCTGGAACCGGTCCTCACCGGCTGGACGGGCGTCGAGGACGTCGGCTTGTTCGACGGAGCGGAACACCCGCCCGCGGCGGACGCGCGGCGCTGGTCGATCACCAACCTCAGCCCGGTGACGGCCGCCGCGTTCGCGGCCGCTCTGGACCTCGTCGAGCGGCACACCGTCGCGGCGATCGAGGCCGCCGTCGCCGAGCGGATCACCGAACTCACCGAACTCATCAGGGAACACGGCGGCCGCGTCCTCTCCCCCGCCGACCCGGCACGGCGCGCTGGCATCCTCTCCTTCACCGTGCCGGACCACGATCCGTCCGTGGTCGCGAAGGCTCTGCACGCCGAGGGCGTCACCCCGACCGTGCGCGCCGACTCGCTCCGGCTGTCCCCGCACGCCTCGACCCCGCCGGAGGCTGCCGAACGGGTGGCGGCAGCCCTGTCGTCGCTGGGGAACTGAGTCGGCGTCAGCCCAGCGATACGGCGGCGCAGTTCCCCCCGGTTCCCCAACCGCCTTGGCCGACGCGCATGATCCGCCAACCACCCTGTTCTTGAGGCAGGTTGGAGGGCGCTCTTGTGCTTTCCCGCCCTCCCGTCAGCATCCGTTCGCTCCCGGTAAAGGTCCAGAGACCCGTGAACGCTTCAGACCCGCACGTCAACGCCTTCGCCGAGATCTTCGGTGATCCGCCGGCCGACTTCGCCGTCCCTGTCGACTGGGCGGCGGTCGAGGCCTGGTTGGGGACGAGCCTTCCCCCCGACTACAAGGCCATCGCCACCGCGTACGGCCCACTCGACGTCGGCGCCCGGCTCTGGCTTCACGTCCCCTGCGTCCACCGCGGTTGGTTCGACTATGGGGCTTGGGTACAGCAGACCCGGCGTCGCGCCCCCGGCGTCCTTCCCTTCGGCGCCACCCGTACCGCCGACACCTTCTACTGGGACACCACAGCATCCGACGACCCCGACAAGTGGCCGGTCGTCATGCACTGTCAGGACGACGAGAACGCGGGCCGCGACCCCTGGCGGCGCTTCGCGACCCCTCTCGTGCCGACGCTGGCCCAGCTCGTGGCCGACGGCATGCGCCCGGTGGCCGCCCGGAGCGGCATGCAATCCGACCTGGAGCACACCCCGTGGACACCGCCGCCCCGGCGACCGGAGCCAACCGCTCATCAGCGAGCGGCGCTCACCACAGGAAGCGGGCTGGAGACTCTGATCACGCTCGTCCCGCCGCCGGAGACACCCGTACTCGGTAAGCACGACTGGGACTGGCTGTTCGAACGGCTGGGCACCCGCCTGCCCGGCGAGTACGTACGACTGATGGAGCGGTACGGAACCGGCTCCTGGTGCGGCTGGCTGCGCTTCAACATCCCCTTCGGCGAGGACCAGTACGCGCTAGCACCGTGGGCCGAGTGGTACGCGGAGACCTACCAGGAACTGCGAGCCGAATTCCCTGAGTATCACCCCCTGGCTGTCCATCCCGAGCCCGGGGGATTCCTGCCCTTCGCCGACTCCATCGACGGCGACCAACTGTGCTGGCTGACCGAAGGTGCCCACCCGGACGACTGGCCGTTGATCGTTGTACCGCGCCATGCCGACCAGGGCCCACCGCTCCACACCGACCTCACCGGAACCCTGCTGGAGTGGCTGCGCGGCCGGTTCGCGACGGAGGGCCTGCCCCCGCTCGGACGCCGCGACGAGGACCCCTTCGAGTACATCGAATTCGAGCCCTACGATCCAGAACCATCCGCCGATGACCGATAGTTACGCGTCCCGGGCGCTGCCGCAACCGGTGCCGCCCTCACCCACCTGTTGGCCTCGCTCATCATTCTCTGGGGCTGACCTGTCGCCCCTACCGCTCCAGCCCGGCTCCCCCAAATTCGACGGAACGCCGGCACAGCGCACCATCGCACCCTGCGACCCGATTCCTCCACGGCCGCGGTGTCAGTCCGCTGAAGTATCCTTCCCGCCACCACACACCACCTGGGAGGATCGAGAGAATTGACCGGCCTGACCGCTTTCCCACTGCCCTTTCACGCTTCCCGTTCCCTGTCGTTCGCGACACCGCGAACGCTGCGGGAACTGCAGATAATTCAGTGCAGCGCCCACATTCGGGCGAAGCCGGCGTGGTTCGACAAGATGAATGACGCCGACATCGTGGCCCGGTGGACGCAGGAGGCGGTCGCCCAGGGCCTCACCGAAGCGCAAGTCGCGTACGTGCTTGCCGAACTCGCGCATTACGCCGCGCTGCGGGACGGACGCACGGGCGTCGAGGTGTCCGCCGTCGACGGGGTGTGGCAGTCGGACACGCTGGTCGACGACAAGCTCGGAGCCCGACTGCGCGAAGCGGTTCAGGTTCTGGAACAGGTCCCCGAAGCGGAGAAGGACTGGCATCCCGGATCCGACGGCCAGGTACTGGATCTGGTTCATCCCTCGCTGTTCTGCCTGGTGAAAGGGGTGAGTGGCGGACCCGATCAGGCTTGGCAGAACCCGACGAACCGCTACTCGAAGTACGAGTTCTCGGAGAAATTCCAGTGGCTGCCCACGAACGTCGACGTGAGTGACGACGGCGATGCCACCTTCCATTCGTACGTCAACAACGTCAACCCAGAAACGCATCGCGAACTGGCCTCCGTCCTACCGGACTTGTTCGCCCGCATGCGACCGCTGCTGGAGAACGTGCTCACCGATCTGCGTCATCCGCGGCCCTTGCGTATCGAGGCCGATCCTTACGGGTGGTACGAGACGCGGGAGCCGGAGTATCCGGACAAGTCCTCCTACAGCGATGGTGAGGCCTACGAAGAAGCCGTCCGTGTGTGGAGCGAGGCCCATGACCTCTGGTGGGAGACGCGCCGCCCGACCATCCCGGACGCCCCGGCCTTCACCGCGCCCGAGTCACCTGACGAATCCGCCCGAGTCGACCTGCGCGGTCGCCGTCTCCAGGTCATCGTCAAGCTCGCCACCATTCATCTCACGCCGGACAAGCCCGAGTACCCCGGCGGTTCCTGGCATGTCGAGGGAATGCTGAACGAGCGGATCGTCTCGACCGGCATCTACTACTGGGACAGCGAGAACATCACCGAGAGCCGGCTGAGCTTCCGGACGGCACTCGACGACCCGAACTACGAACAGAGTGACGACAACGGGGTGCGTGAGGTCTACGGCCTGGAGGACGAGGACGCACTGAACCAGGTGCTGGGATCGGCATCGACCCCGGCGGGGCGCTGCCTGGCGTTCCCGAACATCCTGCAACACCGCGTCGGTTCATTCCGGCTCATGGACGACACCCGCCCGGGACATCGCAAAATTCTCGCCTTCTTCCTGGTCGACCCGTCGGAAGAGATCGCCTCGACCTCCGATGTGCCACCGCAGCAACCATGGTCCGACACCTCGACCATGACGCTCGACGAGGCCAAGGGCTACCGCGAACAGCTCATGCAGGAACGCAAGTTCTTCGTCGACGAACACAACGAGCAGCTCTACGAACGAGAGTTCTCGCTCTGCGAGCACTGAGTCTCCCCGGTCACTGTGCCAGCTTGCGGGCGATCACCTCCATGATCTGACCCGCGGGTTGGGGCATGTGCAGGTCGTGGTGCGAGGCGTCCACGTCGTACTCCTCGACGGTACCGAGGACGTACGCCCGCCATCCGGGCCCGTACGACGACAGACCGCCGGTCTTGTCCGACTTCGCGTTGAAGTACAGCAGGTCGCCGCGGTAGACCGGCGAGGCGAAGACGGCCATCGCGTTGAGGTTGTTGGCACCCACCTTCGACATGTCCTCCAGGAAACCGTCCAGGTTGTCGGTGTTCATGTACTGGCCGAAGACCTCCTCGACATCCCCCCGGTACATCGCCGCGGTCCTGCCGGCCACCTGCTTGAACGGGCTGTCGGGGGCGGTCGTCGCCGGTGGGGCGTCCAGGACGGCGACGAGGCCGACGCGGTGGCCGCGCCGGTCCAGCTCCGCGGCGGCGGCGTGCACGACCGGGCCGCCGAAGGACCAGCCGATCAGGTGGTACGGGCCTTCCGGCTGGACGGCGAGGATCTGGGTGAGGTAGTCGTCGATCATCTCCTCCACCGAACCGGCCAGCGGGTCCATGCCGTTGGAGCCGCGGGACTGCAAGGAGTACGCGGGCCGGTCCTTCACGTACGGCGCGAAGGTGAAGAACGCCCAGCCCAGGCCGCCGCCTCCGTGGAAGAACCACAGCGGCGGCTTGCCCGTACCGGGATCTCTGTTCAGCGGCAGCACGACCCCGTACGAATCGCTCTCGTCGTCCGGTGTACCGCCGACGATCACCAGACCGCCCAGCTCGGCCACCGTGGGATGGTCGGTGATCGTCCTGAGGGGCAGGTCGATGCCGAACTCCTCGCGGATGCGGGCGCCGAGGCGGGTGGCCAGGTCCGCGTTCCCGCCGAGCCCGAAGAAGTCGTCGTCGACGCCGACCTCGTCCAGGCGGAGCAACTCGCCGAAGAGGGCGCACAGTTTCTCCTCGTGCGCGTTGCTCGGCCCCCGGCCGTTCGGGTTCTCCTCATGGGAGTTGCGCGAACCACGGCTGCTCGGGTTCCCCTCAGGGGACTTGCGCGGACCAGGGCTGCTCTCGGTGGCCGTGGGCCGCGTGGACCGTACTCGTCGGTCCTCCGGCACCTCGATCGCGCTGATCGGCGACTGCGGGGCGGCGGCCAACTGGCCCAGCACCGACACGAACCCGGCGGCGATGGCGTCGGCCGTTCCCCTGTCGAACAAGGTGGTCGCGTAGATGAGTTCGCCTCGCAGTGCCCCCGAACCGTCCTCGGCCAGGGTGAACATCAGGTCGGCCTGGGCGGTGGACGTGAGGTGCTGCTCGAACTCCACCTTGAGGCCCTGGAGTTCGAGTGCCCGCTTTTCGAAGTTCTGCCAGGCGAACATCACCTGGAAGAGCGGCTGGTACGCGGCCGAGCGGTCGAGGCCGAGGGCCTCGACCAGCATCTCGAACGGCAGGTCCTGGTGCTCGTAGGCCGCCAGCGCCTTGTCCCGCACCCGCGTGAGCAGGTCCGCGAACGACGGGTCGCCGGAGAGGTCCACCCTCAGCACCTGGGTGTTGACGAAGAACCCGACCATGTCGGCCAGCCCCTCGTCGGTGCGGCCGGCGATCGGGTTGCCGATCGGCACGTCCTCGCCGCCGCCCAGCCTGCCCAGCAGCACGCCCAGCGCGGCCTGGACGACCATCGCCATGGTCATCCCCCGTTCGTCGGCGAGTCTCCGCAGCCCGGCCACCAGGTCCGGTTCGACGACGAGGTCGACCATGTCGCCCTCCGAGCTCCTCACCCTGGGCCTCGGGCGGTCCAACGGCAGGTTCAACGGCTGTGGCACCCCCGCCAGTTCCTCGCGCCAGTACGCGGTCTGCGCGGCAGCCAGACTCTCCGGGTCCGCCACGTCGCCGAGCAACTCACGTTGCCACAGCGCGTAGTCCTCGTACTGCGCGGCCAACGGCTCCCACCGCGGCGCCCGGCCCTCCAGGCGCGCGACGTAGGCCTCGGCCAGGTCGCGTGCCAGCGGCGCTCCGGAACTGCCGTCCGTGGCGATGTGGTGGATGACCAGAACCAGGACGTGCTGGTGAGCGGAGCGTCGCAACAGGGTGGCCCGCATAGGGATTTCGGCCGCCAGGTCGAAGCCGTGACCGGCCGCCTCGTCGATCGCGCGGGACTCGTCCTCGGGCGCCACCTCGATCACGGGCACCCGCACCGTCGCCTGTGCCGCCGACAGGACTCTCGGCTGAGGCTCGCCATCGCCGTCCGTCACATACGTGGTGCGCAGAATCTCGTGCCGCCCGACCACGTCTCCGATCGCGGCGACCAGCGCAGCCTCGTCCAGTGGCCCCGTGAGCCTGAAGGTCGGGGAGATGTTGTAGGTCGCCGCGCCACGATCCAGTTGGTGCAGGATCCACATACGGCGTTGCGCGAAGGACAGCACGGTCCCGGCGTCCACCTCTGTGCGATCACGCGGCTCGAACCGGAGGCGGCGGGGAGCGGCCGCCTTCCGGGACCACTCGGCGAACGCGGCCACCGTCGGCAGGTCGAAGATCGTACGGATCGGAATCTCGATCCCCATCTCGGCGCGGGCGCGATTGATCAGCCTGGTGGCCAGGAGCGAGTGCCCGCCGAGGGCGAAGAAGTCGTCGTCGATACCGACCCTCTCCAGACCGAGCAACTCGCTGAAGAGGCCGCACAGTTTCTCTTCATGGGCGTTGCGCGGTCGCCCGCTGCTGACGGTGGTCGTGTGCTTCGCGGGCAGTGCCCGCCGGTCGATCTTTCCGGCCGGGTTGAGCGGGAGCCGCGAGAGCGGTACGAAGGCGGCCGGAACCATGTAGTCGGGAAGGCGTTCGCGCAGGTACGCGGGCAGCTCGGCCAGCAACGGGCCGATCGCCTTGGCCAGCGCCGGGGTGTTCACCCGGACACGGTCGGCGGCGCCACTGGGAACGAACCCTCCGGACAGGGCCCGCCGCCCGTCCTCCCGTTCGGGCAGGAGGATCGCGTCGAAGGTGTGGACCGCCTCGCCCGACCAGGTGAGGACCGCGTCCAGCCCCTGCGTGCCTGCCCAGACGACGACGTCCTCCGGATCGAGCGGAACGCCGGCAGGAGCGACGGTCCCCCGGGCACCGATGGAGGTCGCCGCGGCGGCCTCTTCGGTCAGCCGGGCGTTGGGTATCCCGGTCACCCTCACCGGGCCCCCGCCCGCCCTCTCCACACGGCCTCCCAAACCGGCCAGGCCGGACACCTCCCGGCCCCACGCGACCGCGGGCACACCGGAAAGATCGAGGACGTCGGCCGGCTCCTTGTGCAGAACGACCTCGTAGCGGTGCCGGGTCAGCTCGTTGTGCGCCTGCCCCGCCTTCAGCCGGATGTCCACAGCACCGGCATGCTCGCGCGCCCACTCGGCGAACCACTCCGGAGCGACCACCAGTTCCCGCTCGGCGAGCAGCGCCTGCTCCACGAGCGTCCGCACCTCGCTCGCGGACGCGTGGGGGTGCGCCGCGCCCTGCACCGCGGTGGCCAGGAGTCTGAGGGTGGTGGCGTTGCGGACGTCGCCGACGATGATCCGGCCGCCCGGAGCGAGGAGCCGCATCGACTGGCTCAGCACCCGGTCCAGGTAGGCCGCGCTCGGGAAGTACTGCGTCACCGAGTTGATGATCACGGTGTCGAAGGTGCCCTGAGGCAGCCCCGAGAGGTCATCGGCCGCCTGGGCCGCGAGGTGGACCCGGTCGCCGTGGCCGGCTTCCGCCGCCTGAGCGCGGACGCGGTCGACGACCGTCGGCGAGATGTCGGTGGCCCAGTACGCGTCGACCTCGCCGACGATCTTCGCCAGCAGCAGACCGGAACCCACACCGATCTCCAGCACCCGGCGCGGCGCGTACCGCAGTACCTGGGCCACCGCCGCGTCCCGCCACCGTCGCATCTGTTCGAGCGGGATCGGCTCGCCGGTGTAGCTGGAGTTCCAGCCCTGGAAGTCCTCTCCCCACGTCCCGTCGGCTGAGGCGGTATAGGTGTCGTCATAGACGTGGCGCCATTCCTCGATCTGGGCGGTGGTGTCGGGGACGGCGGCGTCGGGATCGGGTTCGATGTAGGCGACCAGGCGCTGGTCGCCCTTCTGGTCCTCGCGGACCACGACCGCGGCCTGTGCGACCGAGGGGTGTCCGCTCAGGACGTGGTCGATCTCGCCGAGTTCGATACGGAACCCGCGGACCTTGACCTGGGAGTCGGTGCGTCCGAGGTATTCGACCTGGCCGTCCCTGTTCCACTTCACCAGGTCGCCGGTGCGGTACATCCGCGCGCCGGCCGGTCCGAACGGGCAGGCCACGAAGCGTTCCGAGGTCAGTCCGGTCTGGCCGAGGTAGCCGCGGGCCAGGCAGGTCCCGGCGAGATAGAGCTCGCCGGCGACGCCGGGGGCGACCGGGCGCAGCGCCGCGTCGAGGATGTAGACCTGGTTGTTCCAGATGGGGGTGCCGATGGGGACGCGGTCGGTGCCGGGGACGTGCTGCCAGCCGGTGACCTCGACGGTGGCCTCGGTGGGGCCGTAGAGGTTGTTGGCGGTGCAGCCGGGCAGCAGGTCGGTGAAGCGGTTGGCCAGCGCGGGCGGGAAGGCCTCGGCGGCGACCTCGATCCAGCGCAGGCTGGTGCAGTTCGCCGCGGCGGGTTCGGTGACGAACGCGGACAGCAGCGAGGGCACGAAGAACGCGGCGGTCACCTGCTCGCGCCGGATCAGCTCGGCGAGGTAGGCGGGGTCGCGGCGGCCCTCCGCGCTGGCCACGACAACGCTGGCGCCCATCTGCAGGTTGGAGAACATCTCCGGCACCGAGGCGTCGAAGCTGGCGGAGGTGCTCATCAGGATCCGGTCCTCGACCGTGACCCCGAAGTGCTCCAGCCCCCACTCGATCCGGTTGGTGATCGAACGGTGCGCCACCGGCACGCCCTTGGGGCCACCGGTGGAACCGGAGGTGAAGATGACGTAGGCGGCGTTGTCCGGCGACAGGTCCCGCACGGGGTCCGTGCCGGGGCAAGCGGAGACGTCGGGCAGCGTGTCCTCAAGAAGGAGCAGCGGCTTGGCGCTCGCCAGGACATGGCGTACGCGTTCGGCGGGCAGCTCGGTGTCCAGCGGCACATACGCGGCACCCGCCTTGACCACCCCGTACACCGCGACGAGCAGGTCCACCGAGCGGGGGATCTTTACCGCGATCAGCTGCTCGGGGCCGGCGCCCTGCTCGATGAGCCAGTGCGCGAGCTGGTTGGCGCGCCGGTTGAACTCGGCGTAGGTCAGGCTCTCGTGTTCGCCGACCACCGCGACGCGGTCGGGGGTGCGGGCGACCTGGGCCTCGAACGCGTCGGGCAGAGTGGTCCCTGTCACCGGGTGGCCGGTGTCGTTGATCCGCCTTACCAGGCGGTCCCGCTCCTCCTCCCCCAGCACCTCGATCGAGCTGAGCGGGGCCCCGGGCGCGGCGGCCACCTGCTCAAGGACCCGCACGAACCGCGCGACGACGTCCGCTGCGGCCTCATGGTCCAACAGGTCCTTCTGATACTGCAGGACCAGTTGAAGCTGCGGATCGGCAGCGGCGGCCAGGATGACCGGGTAGTGCGAGCCCGCGAACGGGCGCAGCCCGGTGATGGCGACACCGGCTGAGGAGTTGGCCTCGCCGATGGCTTCCCGGTCGATGGGATACGACTCGAACACGACCATCGTGTCGAACAGTGCGCTCAGCCCGGTCGCCTGCTGGATCTCCGCCAGGCTGTGCTGGTGATGGTCGAGCAGGACCGCCTGCCGGTCCTGCAACGCGGTGACCAGGTCGGCGAAGGAGTCCTGCCCCTCACAACGCACCCGGACGGGAATGGTGTTGATGAACAGCCCGACCATGTCGTCGACGTCCTTCACCGCGGGCGGGCGCCCGGACACGGTGGCTCCGAAGACGATGTCGGAGTGCCCGGTGAGATGGGCGAGGAGAACGGCCCAGGCACCCTGCACGAGGGTGTTGAGCGTGACGCCGAGCTCCGCGGCCCGTCGGGACAGGCCCTGCTTGCCCTCGAATACCACTTCGATGGTGCCGATGCCCGCGGAGTCGTGCCGAGTTCCCGCGCGCGGCACGAGCAGGGTGGGTTCCTGCACACCGTCGAGTTCGGCCGCCCAGGCGCCTGCGGATTCCTCGTGGTCGTGCCGGGTGAGCCAGGTCAGGAAGTCGCCGTAGTCGCTGGTGGGGGCGAGCGCGGCCGGATCGCCGTCGGCCGCGTAGAGCAGCAGCAGGTCGCGCATGAGCAGAGGCGTGGACCAGCCGTCGAACAACACGTGATGGGCGGTCAGTACGAGTTCGGCGCGGCCGGGTTCCAGAACGGCCAGGGCCAGCCGGATCAGCGGTGGGGTGTCCGCGTCGAAGTAGGTGGTCCGGTCACGGTCGAGGAACCGCTCGAACTCCTCGGTGCGCTCCGGCTCGTCGGTCGCGGTCAGGTCGAGGTGCTGCCACGGCAGCGTCACCGATTCCGGTACGACCTGGACGAGGTCGCCGTCGGTCCGGTCGACGAACGCCGCGCGCAGGGCGGGGTGGCGGTCCAGGAGTGCTTGTCCGGCCCGGCGCATCCGTTCCGGGTCGACCTCGCCGGACAGGTGGAACACCAACTGCATGTGGTAGGCGTCGAAGGAGGATCCGGCCAGCATCGCGTGGAACAGCAGCCCGGACTGTGCGGGGGTGGCCGGCCATATCCGGGCCAGTTTGCCGAAGCGGGCCTCCCAGGTGTCGATCTCGTGTTGGGCCACGGTGACCAGGGGTGCGTCGCTGGGGGTCAGTCCGCCCGCGCCGTCGGTGGTGGCGTGCCGGGCCAGCGCGGTCAGCGCCTGGACCCACAGGGCCGCCAGTTCGCCGACCTCCTCGCGAGTGAGGACGCCGGTGGGAAAGCCGAAGTAGGCGGTCAGTTCCTCGCCGTCGCCGGTGTCGGTGGCCACCGCGTTGATCTCCAGCGCCGACAGCACCTCCATGTCCGCGTCGGGTGCGGCGATCAGGTCGGCGTGCGTGGTGTCCGGGGCCCAGCCCAAGCCTCGCAGTTCCTCGGGAAGGTCCGAACGAGAGGCCTTCCCCAGGTAGTTGAATCCGATCTGCGGTCGGCGTGCGGTGGCCAGTACGGCGGCCGTGTCGGGGTTGAGGTGGGCCAGCAGTCCGTAGCCCAGGCCGGCGTCCGGTACCGCCCGCAGCTGTTCCTTGACGGCCTTGACCGCCTGCCCGGCGGCCGCGCCGCCCGCGAACGCCTCGTCCAGGTCGATACCGACGACGTCCAGACGGACCGGATACATGGCGGTGAACCAGCCGAGCGTGCCGGACAGGTCCGCCCCGGGCACCAGTTGCTCCTCACGGCCATGCCCCTCCAGCCGCACCACCGCCGAGGACGCGGAGGTGCCGCGTGCCTGACGCCAGCGCGCCAGGGCCAGGGCGAGTCCGGCCAGGAGGCCGTCGTCGACTCCGCCGCGGAAGACTGCGGGCACCGTGTCAAGCAGGGTCTTGGTGACATCGGCCGGGACACGGACGCGCACCGTGTCCACGGTGGCGGCGACATCGAGTACGCCATCCAACTCCCTTACACCCAGAGTCGGTTCGTCACCGTCCAGCATCCGCTGCCACAGGGCCAGCTCGGCGACCCGCTCAGGGCGGACGGCCTCCTCGGCCAGGGCGTGCGTCCAGCGGCGCAGGGAGGTGTCGACGCCTGCCTGTTCGGGGCGGCGCCCGCCCTCGACCTGCTGCCAGGCGGCCACGAGGTCGGGCAGCAGGATCCGCCACGACACACCGTCGACGACCAGGTGGTGCAGCACGATCAGCAGCCTGCCCGTGCCCAGGTACGAGTCACCGTCGCTACCGGTATCGGTGTCGATGGTCATGCCGGTGCCGGTGCTGGCGTCGGTGTCGGCGTCGGCGTCGGCGTCGGCGTCGGCGTCGGCGTCGGCGTCGGCGTCGGCGTCGGCGGTGAGCAACACGAACTGCGCCATGATGCCCGCGTCCGGGTCGAGGCGACCGGCCGCCGCGTCCAGCTCGGCCCGCACATCAGCGCCGGACAAGGCGAGCTCCCGTACCAACGCGCCGGCATCCACGCTGCCCCTCGGCCGCATCCGCAGACCCGGCCGCTCCCGGTCGAGTCGAGAACGCAGCACGTCGTGCCTGTCCAGGACGGCTTGCAGGGTCGCGATCAGTCCCGGACGGTCGATGCCCTCGGGCAGGGTCAGCAGCGCGGACATGCAGAACCGGCCGATGCCCCCGCCCAACGCGAGCACGTGCGCCGCCGTCGGCGGCAGCGGTGCCCAGCCGACGCCCTCGCCCTCCAACTCGGCCAGCGTCACGCGCTCCTCGTCGGCCCGGTCCTCGACGAGCTCGGCGAGCCGGGCGACCGTACGGTGCTCGAAGATCTCCCGCGTACTGACGACGACACCACGCGCCTTGGCACGCGCCACGACCTGGATGGACCGGATGCTGTCCCCACCACCGGCGAAGAAGTCGTCGTCGACACCCACCTGCCCGGGCCCCGAGCCCAGCACATCGGCGTACACCTCCGCCAGTACCCGCTCCGTCTCGCCGCGCGGTGCCTGGTACTTGGCACCGGTGAACTGCGGCTCGGGCAGGGCGGCCCGGTCCAGTTTGCCGTTGGCGGTCAGCGGCAGCCGGTCGAGGACCGCCAGTTGGGCGGGGACCATGTAGTCGGGCAGCCGCTTGGCCACGAACCGCCGCAGATCCGCCACCGAGACGCCGGCGTCCAGGGCGAAGTCGCCGTCCCCGGCACCACCGTCCACCGGCACCACGTAGCCGACGAGCCGCCTCCTGCCGGAGGGGTCCTCGCACACGGTGACCACGGCCCGGGCGACGGTGGGGTGCTGGGCCAGGACGGTCTCGATCTCCGTCGGCTCGATACGGATGCCGTTCACCTTGACCTGGTCGTCGGCGCGTCCGGCGTACCTGAGCCGGCCCTCGGCGTCCCACCGGGCCAGGTCGCCGGTCCGGTACATCCGCGCACCGGGCGGGCCGAAGGGGCAGGCCACGAAGCGCTCCGCGGTGGTGGCGCCGTTGCGGTGGTAGCCGCGGGCGACCGGGCCCGCCACATACAGCTCACCGATCACGCCCGGTGCGACCGGAGCGAGTTCGGGCCCCAGGACGTGGGCGCGCATGTTGGCCAGCGGAGTGCCGACGGGGATCGCACCGCTCCCGGCCCACTCCTGCGGGACCGTGAAGGCGGAGGCGTAGAAGCTCTCGGTCTGGCCGTAGGCGTTGACGACGCGGCTGCCGGGCAGGGCCTGCCGCACTCGGTGGACCAGGTCCCCGGCGAGCGCCTCACCGGCGAACACGACGGTTTCGACGTCGAGGCGCAGGCCAGGGCCGCCGTCGGTGGCAATCTGGTCCAGCAGGGCGGAGAACACCGTAGGCACGGCGCTGATGGTGGTGCCCGACCAGGCGTCGCGTTCGGCGAGTTCGAGGACGTCGCGGACGATCTCGACGCTCGCGCCGCAGGTCAGCGCGGTGAAGATCTCGAACACGGAGACGTCGAAGTTCACCGAGGTCGCCGCGAGCATCCGCGAGCCCGCCTCGACCCCGGTGCGCCGGGCCAGGTCCCGCACACCGTTGACGACACCGGAGTGGGTCATCGCGACGCCCTTGGGGGTGCCGGTCGACCCGGACGTGAACATCACGTACGCCAGGTGGTCGGGCCCGATACCGGCCGTGGAGGCGTCGACGACGGGGCCGTCCAGATCCAGGTCGAGGTCCAGGTCGTCGAGGTGCAGCAGCGGGGTACGGCAGCCGGCCACGGTGTGCGCGGTGTCATGGTCGGTGAGCACCAGGGCCGGGCGGGCGGTGTCCAGCAGAAGGCCGACGCGTGCGGAGGGGAAGGCGGGGTCGACCGGCAGGCAGGCGCCGCCGGCCTTGAGGACAGCTGACAGGGCGACCACCAGGTCGGCCGAGCGGGGCAGCGCCACGGCCACCAGCACGTCGGGTCCCACGCCGTGTTCACGTAGCACCGCGGCCAGCCGGCCCGCGCGGGCCTCCAGCAGTCCGTACGACAGCGATGTACGTCCGGACACGACGGCGGTGGTGTGCGGGGCCCGCGCCGCCTGGGCGGCGACCAGCTCCGGCACCGTCGCCGCCGGAACCGGAACGCTCGTCTCGTTCAGCCGGGCCAACCGGTCCCGCTCGGCCTCGGTGAGCACGTCCACCCCGCCGAGGCGTGTCCCGGGAGCGGTGACCACCTGCCGCAGCACGCGTACATAGCGGTCGACGAGGCTCTCGGCCGTGGAGTGGTCGAACAGTTCCGTCGCGTACTCCAGGCGCCCGTACGCTCGCCCGGAGGGGTCCGGGACGATGTTGAGGAACAGGTCGAACTTCGCGGTCTCGGTGCCGGGCCAGACAAGGGTGCCCCGCAGCCCCGGCATCTCGATCTCCGGCCACACGAACTGCCAGGCCAGCATCACCTGGAACAGCGGCTGGTAGGCGGTGGTGCGCTCCGGGTCGAGAAGCTCCACGAGGTGCTCGAAGGGAACGTCCTGGTTGTCGTAGGCGGCGAGGGCCCGCTCCCGCACCTGCTCCAGCAGATCACCGAACGACGGGTTGTGCGACAGGTCGACGCGCAGCACCCAGGTGTTGGCGAAGAACCCGATCAGGTCTTCCAGCTGCTCGTCGGGGCGCCCTTCGATGGGGCTGCCGATGGTGAGGTCGTTGCCGGCGCCGAGGTGGTGCAGCAGCACCGCGAGCGCGGCCTGCGCGACCATCGGCGCCGTAGCGCCGTGCTCGGCCGCCAGCTTCCGCACCCCGGACAGCAGCTCGGGTTCCAACTCGAACATGACCTCCGCGCCGCGGTGACCGGCCGAACTGGGCCGCGGCCGGTCCAGCGGCAACTGCATCGGCTGCGGTACTCCGGACAACTCGCGGCGCCAGTGCTCCAGTTGCTCCGCGGCCACACTGTCCGGGTCGTCCTCGTCGCCGAGCATCCGCCGCTGCCACACCGTGTAGTCGCGGTACTGCACCGGCAGCGGAGTCCAGTCCGGCGCGTCGCCCTGCCCGCGAGCCGCGTACGCCGACAACAGATCCCGCACGAAGGGCGCCATCGACGCCCCGTCCGCCGCGACATGGTGGAACACGAACACCACCACGTGTTCCAGCCGCGAGACACGGAGCACGGTGGTCCGCAGGGGCAGGTCCCTGTCCAGCTCGAATCCCTCGGCCGCGGTCTCACGCATCGCGTCGTCCACCGCGTCCGCGGCCACCTCGACGACCCGGAACGGCGACGCCGCCTCCTCGACGGGCAGGATCCGCTGCTCGGGGATGCCGTCCTCGTTCTCGACGAGCAGGGTGCGCAGGCTCTCGTGCCGGGTGACGACGTCCGCCACCGCCGCGGCCAGGGCCGCCGTGTCCAACTCCCCCTCCAGGCGCAGCGCGAAGGGGATGTTGTAGGTCGCGGACGGCCCCTCCAGCCGGTGCAGGAACCACAGCCGGCGCTGAGCGAAGGACAACGGGATCATCGGCTACTCCTCAACGTTCGTCTGTCGCAGCTGGAGTCGGTTCGACCTGGCCGATTCATCGATCCGTCGGACTCGTTGCGCATGCGGCCGACCAGCGGGGTGACCAACCGAGGATGCCCAGGGCGGGAGGGAAAACGAAGTCCGTACGGCCCTTCAGCTGTCGGTCGACTCGGTGAACTGGCCGCAGGGCCAGGTGAGTTGACTTACCGATCCCCCACTGCGACGGGAGGATCCCGGAGGGACCGCAGGGTGTTCCGGCGTCGGCGTGACGTGTCCCGCCGACGGGACAGCACTGGACGATCCGGGCAGCCCCGGAGCGGAGCCTTGCCGGCCTACGACGGCGCCCAGCCGCCGCAGGCCGACAGCCGATTCGACTCGGCCCGCGGTCCAGCAGCTCTAGGTCGTGTCCGCAAAGTCGCGTCGTTCGCCCGGAGGGCGGGTCCGGCGGCGTCATGGGGGTCCCCCCTGCTCGAGCGAAGCCGAGAGCTCGGGGGAGCGTGCTCTCGGCGTGCCGGGCGCAGGCCCTCGTACTGGACGTACTAGGGTCTTCGCCCGGTGCGGCGGGGGGTGCCCCCTGCTCGAAGAGCTTGGGGGAGCGTGCCAGACGCCGCCGGGCAGGCGCGACTTTGCGGACACGGCCTAGCAGGTCTTGCGCACGTAGCCGCTGCTGCCCGCGGGTTTGACGTCCACGTCGCGCTGGACGATGCTCAGCTTGCTGCCCCATCCGTTGCAGGCCTTCGACCTGCCGGAGTTGGTGTACTCGATCACGATCACGTTGTTTCCGAAGGCGCTGGTGTAGTCGCCGCACTCGTCGTACTGGCCGCACTCCTCGGCCACGGCGAAGTCCAGCCCGTTGGCGGTGTGGTTGCCCGCCAGCTCGGGAGTGTTCTTCTGGCCGATGGCCAGGTTGTCCGCGTGGGCGCGGGCGGAGAGCAGCTTGATGAACGCCTGCGCGTTGGCTGCCGTCAGCCGGTTCCCGGAACGGGTGTAACTGTCGTAGTTGTCGGGCTCGATCGCCTGGAAGCCCTTGGTCCTGCAGCCGTCGATCAGGCTTCCGATCTTGCCGGCGATCCGCTGCCGCTTGCCGTCGGTGCCGATGTCGAGGAAGGCCTCGCCCCAGTCCTCGTCGTACACGACCTTCCCGGACGCGTCGCGCAGCAGCAGGTCGGAGTCCCATTCGTTCTCGGCACCCGGCTGCGCCTGGAAGGCGTTGATGTAGCAGATGTTGTACAGGCCTGCCGCCGGGGAGGCAGCGTTGTCCCGGGAGACGACCTTCACTCCGGCCGGCGGGGTGTAGGCGCCGCCGATCTGATAGTCGAAGCCGACGTGTGGGGGCGGCAGGGGCACGGACGCGGCCTGCGCGGTGGTCGCCGGGACGACCAGAGCACCGACCAGCGCTGCCGCGCCGATGACGGTGCCCATGAGTTTGCGGGAGGGAGTGGTGAAACGGCCCATGTGAATGAGCTCCAAGGGGGGAGAGGGCACGTCCCCGCCTCGGACGCGTAAGAACGTCCTGGCGACTTGGGCCGGGCTCGGGCGCGAGGCCTGCATACCGGCTGGGCGTGTCTCTGGACCGGAGCACGGCTCCGGTGTTGTCCGGGAGTAAAGCGACCGCCCGCAAAGATGTCAACGCCGCGACTCGCCGCCGGCGGGTTCCCACGTCTCACCACCCGCGCCGGACCAGCCACAACCTGCCCCGACGCCACCGCGAAGCCGCCGCGCCCGGCATGAGGACCCAGTCCATCGCGCACCCGAGATCAGGCTCTGGCTACCCCCGGCCTATTACTTGTTGGAGATCGATCTTCACCATGGTCCTGATGTGTCCAGGACGAACTGGGAAGTTGACCAAAGCGCCGGCAACACCAGGTGCCGGAAATCCACGGGCGCGATCGCCCCTATCATCGGTCCTGTGAGCGCCACCACAGCCAAGCACGATTATCGCTACGACGTCTGCCTTTCCTTCGCCAGCGAACAGCGGGACTACGTCGATCAGGTTGCCCACGCCCTGGAGAACCTCAGGGTGCGTTATTACTATGCAAACAATGTCGAAGCATCACTGTGGGGCAAAGAACTAACTGAACACCTCGATGAAATCTACGAAAGATCCGCTCTCTTCTGTTTGCTGTTCGTATCGGCAGCATATGCCGTCAAGAGGTGGACCACCCATGAGCGACGCAGTGCGCTGGCCCGGGCGTTGGCTGACCCAGAGGGCTACCTGCTGCCGGTCCGTTTCGACGACACTGCACTGCCCGGGCTCCGCCCGACCATCGGGTACATCGACGCAAGCGTCACCACGCCGGATCAGCTCGCGGAACTGGTCTTGGAAAAGCTGCGACTGCGGTCGCCTGAGCCGGTCTCGGCAACTCCCCAGGCCCACGAAGCAACAGCTCTTCCGTCGTCCGTAAGAGTACGGACCGCGATCCCGGGTCAAGAGATCTGGCGGGCGACGACTGATGGTCTGGTGCAGTCCTCGCCGCACGTACTCGGCAAGATGGTCTACTTCGGTAGCGGCGACGGCCACGTGCGGGCGCTTGACACCGCGACAGGCTCCGAGCAGTGGTCATTCCGAACCGGAGGCGCAGTGTGGTCCGCACCCGCGGTTGCCGACCACACCGTCTATGTGGGGAGCCAGGACCGTAACGTCTACGCTCTCGACGCAAGCAAGGGCCAGGAGCGCTGGAGGATCACCACCGGAGGGGCCATCTGGTCTTCACCCACGGTCGCCGACGGCACCGTCTACGTGGGTAGCCGGGATCATCACCTGTATGCCCTCGGTGCGGCCAACGGTCATGAGCGCTGGCGTTTCCGCACCACCGGTGATGTGGACTCCTCTCCCACGGTGCACAACGGCACAGTGTTCGTAGGCTCAGATGATCGGTGTCTCAGGGCGGTCGACACCGTATCCGGCCATGAGCTGTGGCGGTTGCGTACGGGCGGCGCCGTCCGTTCCTCTCCCACGGTGCACAACCAGACGGTTTACGTGGGCAGCGACGACTCCTGCCTCTATGCGATTGATGCGCCAACAGGACAGGAACTATGGCGCTATCGCACCGGAGACCGCGTCCGCTCATCACCCGCCGCTGACAAAGACACGGTCTACGTCGGTTCGCACGACGGCCATCTGTACGCCCTGGACGCACGGACCGGACGCGAGCGGTGGCGAACACGCACAGGCGAGTGGGCGCAGTCATCGCCCGCAGTTGCCAGTTCGACCGTTTACGTCGGTAGCGACGATCACTGTCTGTGCGCTCTCGACGCAGCGACGGGCCGTGTTCGCTGGCGGTTCGACACCGGCAGCGCTGTTCTCACCCGTCCCACGACATCAGGTCGGACCGTCTACGTCGGCGGCCAGAACGGCACCCTGTGCGCCATCTCCACATGACCAGCTCGACCTCGATCCCGGCGTGCGCCTCGGCACCAGAAGCTGCTGCGCCCCCATCGGTCCCATGGGGCAATTCGGTCAGCGGCTTGGTGACGGCACCATCCGGTCCTCAGCCAACCACTCGGCACCAGCCGCGTGTCTCGGTGGTGGTTGCCTGCCGTGACGAAGCCGCGGTCTTGCCCGCATTCCACGCCACGCTCCTGTCTGATCTGCGTACCAGTGGGTTGGACTGGGAGTTGGTGTATGTCGACGACGGCAGCCGTGACAGCACCCTGGAAGCACTGCGTGCCTTCGCAACGACCGACCCTCGCGTCATCTGCGTGTCGTTCGATCGCCGTCGAGGCAAGGACGCGGCCATGGTGGCAGGACTTCGCCGGTCCACCGGCGACTGCGCTGTATTCGTCGACGCCGACCTGCAGCACCCGACCACACTGCTCGGCCCGATGGTCGAACTCCACACTCGCGGCTACGAACAAGTGGTGGCACGACGGCGGTCCAAGCGGTCGGACGCTCTTGTGCGCCGGGTCGGCAGCCAAACCTTCCACCTGTTGGCTCGCACCCTTTGCAACGTGGATCTGGTGGAAGGAACTGGCGACTTCCGGCTCGTGTCACGCCGTGTCGCCACCATCGCCCTGGACCGTTCTGCCCAGCATGGCTATCTCCGCGGCCTCTTCTCAAGTCTGGCGCTCGAGGCGGCCTACGTGGACTACGACTGGCAGCCCCGTGCGGCCGGCCGTAGTAGGTGGAGCACCACTCGACTGATCTGCTACGCCCTGCGAGGACTGGCCATCTGCGGATATCGGATGTGACCGATGCCTGGACGGGTGTACCAAACTTCGGCCTTCCGTCACTGGGAGGCGCTTCCCAACGCTTCCGTTCACTACGGGACGCCGCCTCCGCCGCCACGCGCCCACCGGAGACGGGAAGGTGCTCAGCGAGCGCGACGGATGGAAGCCAACACTCCGATCGCCCAACAAAGCACTATCAGCCCCGTCGAAGTCTGTGCCGTCACCACAAGTCGACTCAAGGTTCCGACGGCGTAAATCCCGCTGTCGCCCGTAGTGGAAGCCGTCAGGGCGCTGAAATAGAGCCACGTAGGGAAGCCGGCAGCCGAATATCCAGCGAACAGACCGGGCCGAAGCGCATACATTCCATGGTAAGTGACCGCATAACAGGAAACCGACAAAAGCAGGAGTGCAGCAAGATAGACCGAGTGCGCCTGAGCGGCGGATCCGTGCGCGAGCGCACGACGGGAGAAGAAGCCTAAGTACCGCCCCATGTCGGAATAGTAGATATCATAAGTACCCAATGAGTATCGGATGACGAGCGACGCCAGCAGAGTGAGAAAGCCCAGCATTCCGATCTCGGCGGTGCCCAGAGCGAGCAACAATGGCGCAGCAGCACCTGACAGCAGGATCAGGGCGGATCCTGAGAAGGCGATGAGCAGCGGAGTCCAGAAGATCAGGGTCACGAGGCTGCGCAGCCGACGACGCAGGATACCGGATGAATCACGGGTCGGCATATCGCGGCGGCTGTAGCGGAGAGAGGTGCGCGGTCTGGGCGAGATCCGCACCTTGCAGAAATCGCATCTAACACCGTGGGCTTCAACTCGGTCTACGTCGAAGGTCTGCTCATGTCGCAAGTGGGCGAGAATTCCTGGCCCGTTCCTCCAGAGCCAGAGGTTGTCAGGAAAGAATGCGACGGTCTTCAACAACAGAGCGAGGTCCACGATCCCGATGACACCGTCGACCAGTAAGTGCATCGTGCGCTCAACGCCTCCACAGTTTGCCTGCGTTGCCACCCAAGGCCGTTATATTCATTCCACTGGTCGCGGTTGCTCGGATGTCGTGGAGGCAGTGGATTCTCTGCGCGTTCCGGCCAGCTGAACCCATGTCCCCATTTCCTGCTGCTCTATGCGGGTGACGGCAGAGGCAAGGATCCGGTCACGACGGTCCGGATCGTCATACGGCTCCGCGCCTGTCCGGTAGAGCCGACGTTCCGTCTCCACCGCCTCACGTGCCTGGCTGAAACGGATGTAGTCGTCGTGCCAGTGGAACATTGCCCGCAACCCGGTGAGAACGACTACCAAGCCACCCAGCACTGCTGGAATCTTGGCGTCACCGGGTTCCACGACCGCGCTGACCGGCACTGCGGAAGAGATCAGCAGGTTCAAGGTCTCCGTGCCACGATGGAACCGTCGAGCCTTGATCGCTGCCATCCGGTACCAGCCGTAGGAACCGTCGGCGAGCGACATGGCGTAGCCGGACGGTTCGTTCGCGGCATGGTCGATCGTTGCGCCCACAGCTCGAACCCCCCGACATGGGCCTTCTGTCAGGTGCCACACGGTAGCCCAAGCCTGATTCCGAGGGGATCTGCTGAACGAACATTTTGTCCTCGCGGCCGCCGCGGGGTTCGAATGAATCAGTCGGCGCGGCAAGCCCACAACGGGAGGCCACTGAGCTTGAGTTCGTGATGTCGGGTTCCTCGCCGGGTGATGTGCGTCAGATGTGGGCCCTGACTTGCTGCGCTTGATGTCCGAGCACGTCCCCGCTGGCGGTCAGGTCCTCCACGATCGACGCAGCACGGTCAGCGTCCGCCTGCCCGGACTGCCAGTGAGGGTCGGTCGGAATGACAGAGAGGACATCGTCACGCATGGGCTCACTCGATTCGCCGCACGGAAACCTCATCCAGGCGCCGCGATGCTACTGAACGCGCGCGCCGGATCCCAGAACTGGTCTCGTCGGATGCGGTGTTCCCCTGCTCCATGGTGGGATGCGCCACATGAGCAACCCGCTGCGTGCTTGTATCGAGCAGTACTACGCCACCGTGCCCCTGCTGTTCGCCGACGCCGAAGAGTTCGGACCGCTACGGTTGTTCGTACGAAAGGAGCCGGGAAGCCCGTACTACGGCGGCCCGAGCCACGCTCAACCCACCGCAGAGAGCGCCGGGAGCGTCACCGCAACGGACATCGCGCGGGTGCGTGCTCGGCAGCGCGAACTCGGCGTGCCGGAAGCCTTCGAGTGGCTCGCCGAGGCAGCCCCGGCTCTGCGAGCCCGTATGGCAGCCGTCGGCCTGCCGGTGGCAGAACGCCCGCTGATGGCCCTCGACGCGCACTTCCTTGTCCCCCCGCAGCCATTGCCGGACGGCGTCACGATCCGAGAGCTGACGGCCGACGACCCCGCACTCCCTGCCGTCCTTGCTCTGCCTCGACTGGCATTCGCCGCGGAGGGAACCTCTGTGGGCTCCGCAGGCCGTACGGAACTGTCGGCGGCGGCTGAGGAAGCGACCGCGGACGGCACAGTCGAGAGTGTCCGCCCGACCATCCGGGCCGGACACAAGACACTTATGGCGGCCCTCGCGTCGGACGGCACGCCGCTCGCCGTCGGCCACTACCACCCGGCCGATGGCACCACCGAGATCGGTGGCGTTGGTACCCTCCCCACCGCTCGCCGCCAAGGGCTGGCGGCAGCTGTCACGGCCGCCCTGGCCACCCACGCCCGCGAACACGGAGTACACACGGTCTTTCTCGCCTATGCGGAGGACAGCGTCGCTCGTATCTACCGCCGCCTGGGCTTCCGCCCCGCCGACGTCACCCTGCTGATCGCCAACCAACCCGCACGGTCGTAGATTTGCGGCCAGTAGCGATGGGAAGACCCATCTGCCAGACGCTGGAGACATGACGGGGAGCGTTCGGACGGCGCGTCGCGCCGCCAACTCCTGCCTGGTGGCCGGCGTTGATCAGTCTCGGGCTCGCGCCATGAACACCGCGTCCCACCTCAGCCGGCCTCCAGGGCGTCTGCCCGCGTCGTCAGGTCCGCAGCGACGCGATCCCAGTCCGGACCGTGCAGCCACAGGTTCTCTGCAGCCTCGCGCATCAGCGCCGGCTCATCAGGTCGCTGCAGGAGCACCAACCGGTAGGAGAGGTTGCGAACCCAGACCGGCAAACGACCGTCGACCACATGCGGGCAGAGCTCGCGGAGCATGGCGAGGATCGAGTCCGCGTCGGCGAAGGTCAGTTCCTCGACGAAGTAGTGCTCCTGGTGGTCGAGGTCGCACTCAGGCGTCGGCGCGAACTCGTCTCCGTAGAGGCACCGGGCGTGCTCCGTCAAGGTGCTGTGCATGCGCTGGAGCCCATGACGCCTTGATCCGCGGGAACGAACCTTAGCCCTGTCCCGGCGATCATCTGGCGGGTGCCCCGGTGGCACTTCGACCGGACATCGCGGGAGGGGTGGGCAAGCGAGTGGACAGAGACCGGCGGCCTGCGGCTGTCGTGGCACTCGTTGGCGGGAGGATCGGCAGGAGTCAGGCGCAGGGCCAGTTCTGGCTGTCTGTCACCTCGCGGGCGATGCGACGCCACTGCTCTTCCCCGCCGGGCAGGGGCCAGGCCCAGGTCGGCTGTTCCGAGGTGTTCAGGTCGTGAAGGAGGCGGACGAGTTGTGGGCCGGCGGTGGCAGCGCCGTCCGGGACGGCGGGGCCGTGGATGGCGCGGAGTTCGGCGAAGCGTGCCAGTTCGTCCTCGTAGAAGCCCACAGCTTCCTCGGTGCGCATGGCCAGGTCATCACGCGGGACCGTACGGTGCAGCTGCAGCAGCGGAGGCTCGACGGATTCGGCGACTGCCGCGGCGAACCGCGCGTGACCGTCCAGGATCAGGTGGCAGTCCAGGCCACTGACCCACCACAACAGGACCGGCGGGAGCGTCCCTTCACGGGCTTGCTTGCGGTACGCCTTGACCCGGCTGTCGTCGGCATCCGGCATCGGCCGCAGCGGCAGGACCTCCCACGAATGACCATGGAGGAACCAGTCGATGTATCCGTTTGGATGGCCGTCGACAAGCATCGAGCCCCAGTACTCGGCGTGCGAGGTGTCGGCGTGGCGCCAGCGTCGGAGCGGGCTCTCGCACGAGAGCAGCCACCGGCCGTCATGCAACGGGCTGCCCGGCGAGTCGATGATGTGTTGCGCAAAGCGGTGGGCCCACCGTCGCGGGCTGCCCGCCAGGGCGCGACCCGCATCGGCACGCAACGGCGGGACGAAGGAGCGGTATCCGTCGGTGCGCCAGAAGTCCACGCCGTCGTGCTGCTTGTCGACGACGGCGAGCAACACAGTCTGCGACATCTGGAAGACCAGCAGTCGCGCACCGGCAGTGAACACGCCCAACCCCGGCCGACGGCGGTCCTGCACGTCCAGGGAAAGGCCCACCCACGTACCGTCGCCCCGCGTGACATCGCTGCGCTGCATGCCCAGAGCGTAGACGGCTGCTGCGAGGTCACCGTCACATGGCCATCCCTCGCTGTTGGCCGCGAGCGCGCTACCTGTTCGGTCAGTGAGTGAACCAGAGGAAGATGCCCGCAATGAGGACGCTCGCGCGGTAGACCGTGGCGGTCATCTCGTAGTGGGTGGCCAGGCCGCGCGGCACGGAGTAGCGGTCAGGGTGTTGCCGGCGCTTCAGCCAGGGCACCTGGTCTGAAGTAGACGGGTAGTGGGCTCATTCGGTGCGCTTATTGACACGGATCAGGGTCTGCTGACCGTTCGCGACGAGCTTCCGAGCGCCGTCGGCCTGGACTCCGTAGACCTCCAGCAGGCAGACGGTCAGGGTGCGTCCGGGCTTGAGAACGGTGCCGATCGCTTCGAGGTGATCGCCGGCTGCGGGAGCGAGGAGGTTGATCTTGTACTCGACGGTGAGGACCTCGGAGTCCGCGTCGAACAGGGTGAGCGCGGCGTAACCGCCGGCGCTGTCGGCGATGGCACTGGTGGCACCGGCGTGGACGTAGCCGTGCTGCTGGGTCACCTCGGGGCGGTCCGGGAGCACGATGTGGACGCGGCCGGGGCCGATGTGAGCGAGTCGCGCGCCGAGGTGGGACATCAGGCCCTGAAGGTCGAAGCTGTCCTGGACACGCTTTTGCACCGCGGGGCTCGCCTGTTCCTGCTGCATCCGGTCTTCCACCTGCGTGCTCTCCGTCGGCTCCGTGCCGGGCGGGGCGGGTCGGGTTCCTCAGCCGACCCGGCGTTCCACCCGTAGGAAGACGCCGATGGCGATCATCATGGCACCGCTGATACAGGTGACGGCCCGGGCGGCCGAAGGCCGGGTACTCAAGAAGGTGCGGGCCAGGACGCCGACGGCGAGGTAGGCGACGGCGCACGCGGTCAGGTGCACCATGCTGAGCAGCCCGGTCTGCGCGGCGACCGGCCAGCCCGTGGCAGGGTCGATGAACTGCGGGAACGGTGAGAAGTACAGGAGGAGCGCCTTGGGGTTCAGACCGCTGATCCCGGCCCCCTTGAGCAGTATCCGCAGGCGAGAGGTATCCGTGCGGGAGACCTTCCAGGTCTCCAGGCGTTGAAAGGAGACGCCTTCCTCGCGGAGCAGGATGCGCAGGCCCTCGTGGCTGAAGTCGCCGACCACCCCCGCAGCGGACGTTGCATGATGCGGCACCGGTAGGCATCGGGGTGTGGCAGGGTTCCCTCCCCAACCAGCTGAGAGGGGTGACGGTGGTGTCGAGCGGCGCCGTGTCGGCGGACGATCCTGGCGGGGACCCGGACGAACATGTGCGGCTTGCTCGTTACCGGAGAGCGTTCGACGAGGTGGCCCCGGCGGATGCGGCTTCCCTCATCGCCCGAGTGCTCACCGATCCGGATAAGGGGATGGCGAACAGCGCCGTCTGTGAGTACCTCGACCGACGAGCCGCTGAATTGCTCACGGGTCCCGGCTATCCTGCCTGGCGCCTGGAGATGACTGGCGCCGTTGAAATGGACGACTTCTCCACACGGCGCCTCGATGAGTGGACTTTGCTCCGGGCGATGACCTTGAACGAGCCGTGGGACGCCGAGAACCTCCTCATGGCCTCCAACTGGCTACAGCTCCGCACCGCCGAAACGTGCTCAGTCACGTCCGTTCTGGACGTTCTGACCACGAGCGGCCGCACCCGCCGCATCCGCACCACCGCCGAGTCCCGGCTGTCCGCCGCCCGGCGGTCGACGCCGTCCGGACCGGAGCGCTGAGCGCCTGGCCCTTCGGCGCGGGCCGGTGCGGCCGGGGCTCGCACACCCCGCCGGGAGACCATCGGCCACTCCTACGGCCGGGGACACACAGGGTGTCACCCGGCCGTGCCGGATCACAGGGCGTCGGCGTCCAAGGGGACGTCGGGGGCGATGTGGGCGCCGAGAACCTCGCGGTAGAGGGCGACTTCGGCCAGCAGGGAGCGGCGAACGCTGTCGGCGCGGCGGAAGCCGTGTCCCTCGCCCTCGAAGAGCAGGAAGCGGTGCCACACTCCGCGTTCGGCCAGGTTGTCCACGATGCACGTGGCCTGATCGGGGCGGCAGATGAAATCGTCCGCGCCCTGGAGCATCACCAGTGGCGCGGTGATGCGGTCGGCGTTCGCGGCGGGTGAGATCTTGTCGAAGCGAGCCCCGTCCTGCGGGAGGACGCCGACGAGGGTGTCCACGTAGCGGGACTCGAAGTCGTGGGTCTGCTCGGACCGCCATCGTGCCGGGTCGCTGATCGGGTAGAGGACCGTGCCCGCGCAGAAGACGTCGGTGTGGACCAGACAGGCCAGCGTGGTCCAGCCGCCCGCCGAGCCACCGCGTACCGCCGTACGGGCGGGATCCGCCAGGCCCTCGGCGGCCAGGGCGCGGGCGACGGTGACACTGTCGTCGACGTCCACCACTCCCCACTCGCCGCGCAGTCGGTCGCGGTAGGCCCTGCCGTAGCCGGTGGAGCCGCCGTAGTCGACGTCCGCGACGGTGAAGCCGCGGCTGGTGAAGAAGGAGTACTCCAGGTCGGCCGTGACGCCGGTGGAATTCGTCGGGCCGCCGTGGACCTGCACCAGCAGGGGCGGCAGTTCGCCCTCGGGTGCGGAGGCGGTGGGGTGGGTGGGCCGGTGCAGCACGAAGTGGACCGGGCGGCCCTGCGCGTCGTGGACGGTGCGGCGTTCGGGCCGGGGCTGCCAAGGGCCCAGCGGGTCCTGGGACTTGGGCCTTGTGCGCCGGGCCGGGCCGGAGCCGGGGGCCACGGACACCGACAGCAGGGCGGAGCCGAGGGCCGGGTCGGCGGCCCGGACCAGGATCCGTTCGCCGTCCGACCAGAGGTCGCCCTGGAAGCTGCTCCAGCCGTCGGCGAGTTCGGTCAGTTCGCCGTCCTCGGGCGACCAACGGGACAGCCGTTGCGCGCCGTTGCCGTGCGGCAGCACCACGCCGTACGGCGTCACGGCGAACCAGCTCGCGCCAACGCGCCAGATGGGGCCGGCGCAATCCTCCCGGAGGGGAAGGACGTTGGTGATCGCGGATGGCCTCGGCCGGCCGGTGGCCAGTTCGACGCGGTGCAGGTTCCACCAGCCGTCCGGGTCCGCCATGGCGTAGAGGGTGTCGGGGCCCGCCCACGCGGCCTGGGAGACGGAGACCTCGGTGCCGTCGTGGCTGCCGCCGAGGAGCCGGACGGGCTCGCCCGCGACGCCGTCGTGCAGCTCGGCGACCATCAACTCCGAGCTGTCCCACGGCATATGCGGGTGGTCCCAGCCGATCCAGGCGAGCCGCCCGCCGTCCGGGGAGAGCCGGTGCCCGCAGAGGAAGTGGTGCGAGCGGGCCACCACGCGCAGCGCCTCGGGGTCGTCGGCGGCGGCACCGGACAGCGGTACGGCGACGATCTCGCGCACGGTGCGGAGGGCCGGGTCGGCGTCGTGCGGTCCGGTGGCGGCGCGGGTGGTCTCCCGCACGCACCACACCTCGGTCCCGTCCGGGCCGGTCACCGGGTCGGCCCAGCAGGTCTCCCGGTCGGGCGGGTCGGCCGGGGTGAGCGGCACGGGCACCGGGAACGCGTTGTCCTCGCCGACCCGGAGGCGGGGCACCTCGGCGCGGTAGAGCCGCTGGTCGCGGTGGTCGGTGAAGACCAGCAGATGGCTGTCTGTGGCCGGGGCCGCGGCGCGTACCCAGTACGGCTTGCCGCCGTAGCCGAGGGAGCGGTTGCGCACGGAGACGCCGGGGGCGAGCACCGGGACGGGGTCCTCGTGGCCCGGGGCGTTGCGCAGCAGCCGTACGGTCGCGGTGGCCGGGTCGGAGGCGCACCACCAGTTCTCTTCGCCGGCCCCGGAAGGCCAGGAGGAGGATCCGGAGGCCTCGGCGACCGCTTCGGCGGTGATCGGGGACGGCCAGGTGCCGTAGGGCAGGTGGGGCGCGGTGGACATGGGGTGACTCCGAGTACGGGAGGAGGGGGAGTTGGGCGGCGATGCGGGCGGTGGGCCGCCGTGGGCGTGGGCGGGGACTGGGGGTGCCGGTCACCGGCCCGCTGGGGAAGGTCCCAGAGGGCCGGTGGCCCGGGGGAAGGTCCCCGGGCGGCTCGGCGGCGTACGAGAGGACGGGGAGTTGGGTGGAGGTGCCGGCGGCGGGCCGCCGTGAGCGGGGCCTGCGGGTGCCGGTCACCGGACTGGGGGAGGGTCCCGGGGGCGGCGTGACGGCTCGCCCGCCCCCGGGAGACGACCCCTGGTCCGGCGTGACGCTCGGCGGCGCCCGCGTAAGCCGCGTACGCGCGCCGCGTGAGCGTCAGGTGCGCCTGATCCGGCGGAGGGCGGCCGGGGTCAGGCGGACGCGAGCGCCGCCGGGGTCACCCGGCGGTCAACTGCACCGGCTCGCCATGGGCGTCGCGGCGGCGCAGGTCCTCCGGGGTCTCCCGGCGGACCATGAGGCGGGCGCGGCCGTCGCGTACGGCGACGACGGCGGGCCGGGGCTGGGCGTTGTAGTTGCTGGCCATGGCGTGGTGGTAGGCGCCGGTGGCGGGGACGGCGAGGAGGTCCCCGGCGGCGATGTCTTCCGGCAGGGCGATGTCGGGCACGACCATGTCCCCGCTCTCGCAGTGGCGGCCGACGACCACGGCGTGCACCGGCTCGCCCTCGGCGGGGCGGTTGGCGGTCCACGCGGTGTAACGGGCGAGGTAGAGGGAGGGGCGCAGGGCGTCGCTCATGCCGCCGTCGACGGAGACGAACCGGCGGCGCAGCCCGTCCTTGACGGCACCGACGCGGTAGAGCGTCACCCCGGCGGTGCCGATCATCGACCGGCCGGGCTCGACGGCGAGCCGTATCGGCGAGCCGGGCAGCACCCGTTCCAGGCCATCGCGCAGGGCGGCCGTGAACGCGGCCGGGTCCAGGCGGGGTTGGCCCGGCAGATAGGGGATGCCTGCACCGCCGCCGAGGTCGATCTCCGCGACCGTGATGCCGTGCCGCTCGGCGAGCAGGGCGACGAAGGCGGCGACCCGTTCGGCGGCGAGCGTCAGCCCCTCGGTGGCGGTGATCTGCGAGCCGATGTGGGAGTGCACCCCCGCGAGCCGCAGCGAGGGGCGCGCCGCGACGGCGAGCACGGCCCGCTCGGCGTGGCCGCCGCGGACCGGGAAGCCGAACTTGACGTCGTCGCCACCGGTGGCCATGTAGTCGTGGGTCTCGGCGGCGACGCCGGGGGCGATCCGGACGTACACCTCTTGGACCCGGTCGGCCGCCGCGGCGGCGTCGGCGAGCCGGTCGATCTCCTCCAGGCAGTCGACGACCACCACGCCGACACCGTGGGCGACGGCGGCCTCCAGTTCGGCCACGGACTTGTTGTTGCCGTGGAAGACGATCCGGGCGGCGTCGAAGCCGGTGTCCACGGCGAGCCGGAGTTCGCCGCCGCTGCACACGTCCAGGTGCAGCCCCTCGGAGTCGACCCAGCGGACCATCTCGGCGCACAGGAACGCCTTGGAGGCGTAGTGCACCCGGTCCGCGCCGGACTCGCGCCACAGCCGGGCCCGGTGGCGGAAATCGGCCTCGTCCACCACGTACAGCGCGGTGCCGCAGGCGTCGGCCAGGTCGTCCAGGGCGACCCCGCCCACGTGCAGCCGGCCCTCGACGGTGCGGGCGGTCAGCGGCCACACCTCGGGGGCCGTCTCGGGTGAGGCGGCCGCGGCCAGTCCGTCGGGCAGCGGGGTCCCCGCGCGTGGTGCGGGCAGGGAGGGAGCGGTGGACACGGGGCTACTCCTCGGTGAGGACGACCAGCATCAGCAGGTCGTCGCTGGGGTCGGTGAAGTGGTGTTCGTCGGTGGCGGCGAAGTGGCAGCTGTCGGCGCGGCGCAGCAGCCGTACGACGCCGCCCACCGACACCCGGCAGGAGCCGGCGATGACGAGCGCGAACTCCTCGCCGGAGTGGGCTGTCGGGTGGTCGTGGTCGCCGAGGTCTGCGTGCAGCAGCCGGGCTCCGATCCGGCTCGCGCCGGGGGCCGTGAGGTCCCAGATGCCGTGGTGCCCGTCGGCCTGGGCGAGCAGCGGTGCCGGGGCGAAGCGCGGCGGGAAGGCCGGGGCGGCCGCGGCGGTGACCGGGCCGGTTCCGCCGAGGAGTTCGGCGGGGGTGGAGCCGAGGGCGTCGGCGATCTGGCAGAGGGTGCGGACCGTGGGGTTGGCGGCGCCGGACTCCATCTGCGAGACGTAGGCCGGTGAGACGCCGGCCCGGGTCGCCACCGCGCTCAGCGTGAGCCCGGCGGCGCGGCGGACCCTGGCGACGGAGGCGGCGAGCACGTCGCCGGTGTCCGCCCGGTCGGGCGGGGCGCCAGGACCGGTGTCCGCGCTGTCGGGCGGCGCGCCTCGGCCGGTGTCCGTGGGGTCGGTCTTTCCGGCCCTGCCGCCCGATTCGTCGTCGGGCTGTACGGAACCGTCCGCGGCGCGACGCGAGTTCTGCCGCGAGGCGGGGGGATCGGCCGAGGAGTTTTCCGCGCCGGTGGCTCTTGACGAGGTCATGCGGCGACAGTAAGACTCACGCATCGCTTAGATCAAGCAATCTGACGCCGCCGTTTAACTGTCAGCAGAGATGCAGTTCAGGACCCGGATTCCCGGGTGTGGGCTGTCCTGAGTGGGAGGGGTGAGCAGTGACCGGTCCTCTGGCGCCTACGCCGACCCTCGAACTGCTGCGTGCCGCGGCCGAGCTGTGCGGTCCCACCGCGCAGCGCCTGTTCGAGGTGCTGGCGGAGGACTATCCGGCCTCGCTGGAGCGCCGTCCCGGTCAGTTGTTGCGCGCGGCCGACGCGAGCGCCGCGGATCTGGACGGACTGCTGGCCGCGGCCGGGGTCGCCTCCACGGACGACCTGCGTCTGCTGGCGGCCCGGGAGAGCGGCCTGCGCCTGGCCGAGCCGGATCTGCGGTTCACCAGCCGCGATCCGGAGTCCGAGCCGCGGGAGCGGTCGGCACTGCGCCGGATGATCACCGCGGAGGAGGGCAACCTCCGACGCACACTGGCCGATCTCCAGGCCAACGGCGCTCTGGAACTGGCGGCCGCGGCCCTGTTGCGGGCGCGGCGGCGGTGGGTGCTCGGCGACCTGAAGTCGGCCGGGTACGCGTCGCTGCTGACCAGCGACCTCACCAGCAGCATGCGGGACGTGTTCCTCGTGCCGCCGGCGACGGGCGCGGCGGTCAACGCGATCAGCGACGCGCACGCGGACGACGTCCTGGTCGTGTTCAGCTTCCGCAACTACAGCCGGCTGACGGTGGACGTGGCCCGGGAGTTCCACGCGCTGGGCGCCTCGGTGATCGCGTTGACCGACAGCTACACCAGTCCGGTGTGTTCCTTCGCCACGCACGTCCTGGCGGTGGACACCCGCAGCGAGTCGCCGCACCACTCGCCGACGGCGGTGGCGGCGGCCGCCCATGTGCTGGCGGCTCTGGCCGCCGCGGGCGCCAAGGGGGCGGCCCGCCGCACCCGACGCCGGGCGGAGCTCTTCCGCTCCCTGGGCAGCTACGGCCTGGGCCAGACGCCGTCGGTCGCTGACGCGGGCGAGGCGGGGGGCGCGCCGGATCTCCCGGAGCCCGCCGCCGGGCTTCCCGGCGCCCGCGCCACGGACCCGTCCGGCTTACCCGCCGTACCCGAGGACGAGTCCCCGCCCGCGCGGTGACCGCCCCATCCCTTCCCCGTCCCGCCTGTTCCCCGTTTCCGCGAGCCTGTCTCGCTGAGCCATCGACGGCAGAGGCCTCGTCCTCGCGTCCTGCCGCCGGGAAAGCACGTGGTTCCTCTCCATGAACAACCCCTCCCTCTACCAGGACGGCGGCACTCTCTCCCCCGCCGAGGACGCCGCACTGACCTCCGAAGTCACCGAGCTGTGCGCCAAGTTGATCCGTTTCGACACCAGCAACTACGGCGGTGGCGACTCCCGCGGTGAGCGGGAGGCGGCCGAGTGGACCGCCGGACTGCTCGCCGAGTCCGGCTACGAGCCGGTCGTGCTGGAATCGGCGCCGGGCCGGGCCAGCACGGTGGTCCGTATCCCCGGCGAGGACCGCGACGCCCCGGCCCTGCTGGTCCACGGCCACCTCGACGTGGTTCCGGCCGAACCCGCCGACTGGAGCTTCGACCCGTTCTGCGGGGAGATACGCGACGGCACGATCCTCGGTCGCGGGGCGCTGGACATGAAGGACATGGACGCGATGATGCTCGCGGCCGCCCGGTCCTGGGCGCGCCGCGGGGTGAGGCCGGCGCGCGACATCGTGATGGCGTTCGTCGCGGACGAGGAGGACACCGGCGAGCTGGGGGCGGGCTTCCTCGTCGACCGGCACGCGGACCTCTTCGAGGGCGTCACCACCGCGATCGGCGAGTCCGGCGGCTACTCGGTCCATCTGCCGGACGACTCCCGGCTCTACCCGATCGCCGTCGGCGAGCGCGGCAGCGCCTGGATGGACCTGACGGCGCGCGGCGCGGCGGGCCACGGCTCCCGGCCCGGCACGGACAACGCCGTCGCCACCCTGGCGGCCACCCTCACGGCGCTGGCCGCGCACCGCTGGCCGGTGCGGATCGTGCCGGCGGTGGCCGCGCTGCTGGAGGGACTCTCCGCCCGTCTGGGCGTCACCATCGACCCGGCGGACCCCGCGTCCCTCGCACAGCTGGGCGAGGCGGCCAAGCTGGTCGAGGCCACCGTCGCCAACACGCTCAACCCGACCATGATGAAGGCGGGTTACAAGCACAACGTCATTCCGAGCGAGGCGACGGCCGGCGTGGACGGCCGGATCCTGCCGGGCGCGGAGGAGGACTTCTTCGCGACCGTGGACGCCCTGCTCGGCGAGAAGGTCTCGCGGTCCTTCCACAGTTTCGCGGCGCCGGTCTTCGCGGACCACACCTCGGCCGAGTTCGCGGAGATGGCGGCGGCGCTGCGCCGCGCCGATCCCCAGGCTCTGGTGCTGCCGTTCATCATGTCGGGCGGCACGGACGCCAAGGCGTTCGCCCGACTGGGCATCCAGTGCTACGGCTTCGGCCCCGGCCTGACCCCGCCCGGCTTCGACGCGTGGCGGTATGTGCACGGCGTCGACGAGCAGGTCCTCGTCAGCAGCCTGGAGTTCGGCGTACGGGTGCTGGAGGACTTCCTGCGCACCGGCACCGGCCCCCGGACCGCGGAGCGATGACCGCCGCGCACCTCCGCTGAACCCCGCGCGGGCCGGCAACGGCGCCGCGGACCGGCCCCTCCCCCACCCACCAGAGCCCCACCGTCCCACCGCACGCACGTTCACATGCATGCATGCACCAATGCATGAACCAATGCACACACCACTGCATGGACCAATAGGTGCAGCATGCATTTATCGTCGCGCCGTACGGCCCGTCCCCGGGTCCGCGGCGCAGCGGCCCCGTCCCACCTCCCGTCCCTTCGCGGCCCCGTGCCGCCGGCACCTCCAGGAGAAGCTCACGATGACCACGCCCGCCCCCGTACACAGAATCGGCCGCAAGGCCGCCGCGCTGGCCACGTCACTGCTGCTCGGTACCGCCGCCGCGGGCCTCGCCCTCGCGCCGGCCGCCGTGGCCGACGACGGCGGCAGCACGCTGCGGATGCCGATCACCGGCATCGGCATCGACTCCCTGAACCCGTTCCTGGCCTACTTCGCGGGCAGCCTGGACGTGTTCGCCGGCATCTACCCGGCGCTGGACAGGGTGGAGCAGGACGGCACCGTCAAGCCGTATCTGGCGGACTCCTGGACGACCTCCAGCGACAAGCTCACCTGGACCTTCAAGATCCACAAGGGTCTGAAGTGGAGCGACGGCAAGCCGATCACGGCCGAGGACGCCGCCTGGACGTTCAACCTGATCATGAGCAACTCCACGGCGGCCACCGCCAACGGCTCCCTGGTGAGCAACTTCGCGTCGGTCACCGCGCCGGACGACGCCACCCTGGTCGTGAAGACCAAGAAGCCGCAGGCCACCATGCTGTCGGTCAGCATCCCGGTGTCGGGCATCCCGATCGTGCCGAAGCACATCTGGGAATCCCACGTCAAAGACCTGAAGACCTACAAGAACGACAGCTTCCCGATCGTCGGTTACGGCCCGTGGACGCTGACGGACTACAAGCCCGAGCAGTACGCCAAGTTCGACGCGAACAAGGACTTCGTGCTCGGCGCGCCCCGGTACGACCACATGATCGAGCAGTCGTTCAAGAACACGGACGCCGCGGTGGCGGCCCTGCGCTCAGGGCAGTTGGACTACGTCAGCGGTCTCAACCCCACCCAGTACCAGGCGCTCAAGGGCCAGTCCGGCATCAAGGCCTACGAGCAGGTCGGCAACCGCTGGAGCGGCATCGAGGTCAACGGCGGCGCCCGTACCCGTGACGGCAAGAAGATCGGCACCGGTCACCCGGCGCTCGGCGACGTCAAGGTGCGCGAGGCGCTGGCACGCGCCATCGACCGGGCGACCATCGTGAAGAAGGTCCGCAACGGCCTGGCGGAGGTCGGTGGCAGCTATCTGCCGCAGTCGCTGCCGCAGTACGCGTGGCAGCCCTCCGACGCGGAGAAGTTCGGCTTCGACCCGGCCAAGGCCAACTCCGTGCTGGACGAGGCGGGTTACAAGAAGGGCTCGGACGGGATCCGCGTCGACCCGAAGTCGAAGCGCAAGCTGGAGTTCCGCCTGGGCATCCACTCCGACGACGACGGCGACGCCAAGGTGTCCACGTACCTCACGGGCTGGTTCAAGGAGATCGGCGTCAAGGTCGACATCCAGTCGATGAGTTCCGCCAAGCTCAACGCCGACCTGGCCAAGGGCGACTGGGACATCCTGATGGACTCCTGGTCGACCGGTCCCGACCCGACGTACCTGCTGGGCATCCAGACCTGCTCGGCGCTGCCCGACAGCAAGGGCGAGGGCGGCAGCACGGACTCGTTCTTCTGCGACAAGAACTACGACGACCTGTTCCTGCGTCAGCAGAGCGCCTTCGACGACACGGAGCGGGCGGATCTGCTGCGGCAGATGCAGGCCATCCTGTACAAGGCCAACGAGAACATCATGATCTACAACGCCAGTGGTCTCGCCGCGTACCGCACCGACCGCGTGAGCGGCATCGTGGCCGGCAAGGCGAACTCCGCCGGCGCCTACCCCGCGCAGGACTCCTTCCACCAGTACCTGAACGCGACCCCCGCCAAGGCCTCGTCCTCCTCCTCGGGCGGCAACTCCGGCACGCTCATCGGCGCTTCGGCGGCCGGGGTGGTCGTCCTGGCCGCGGGCGGAGTGCTCATCGCACGCCGCCGCTCCTCCTCCGACGACCGCGAGTAGACCGTGGCCGACACCATCGACGCCACCGGCGTCACGGCCGCGCCCGCCGCCCCGAGCGGCGGGCGCCGGCCCGGCTCCGGACTCGCACGCTACCTGGTCACGAAGCTGGTGGCCGCGGCCGTCAGCTTCCTGGCCACCCTCGTCATCGGCTTCGTGCTGTTCAGCCTGATGCCGGCCGACCCGGTGCAGTCCATCACCCGCGGCCGGCCGACCAGCGACGCGCAGATGGCCCAGCTGCGCCAGCAGCTCGGCCTGGACCAGTCGGTGCCCGAACGCTTCTTCCACTTCGTCACCGACACCCTGACCGGTCACCTGGGAGACTCCTGGGAGTTCCAGCAGCCGGTCAGCTCCCTCATCGGCGACCGGCTGTGGCCGACCCTGCTGCTGATGGGCACGGCCACCGTCATCTCGGTGGTGCTCGGACTCTGGCTCGGCGTCAGATCCGGCTGGCGGCACGGGAGTTGGCTCGACCGCATCGCCACCGGCGCCTCCCTGACGCTGTGGTCGGTACCGACCTTCTGGCTGGGCATGATCCTGCTGATCACCTTCAGCGTCGGCATCGGCCCGATCCCCGGCTTCCTGCCCGCGGGCGGGATGAGCGACCCGGCGATCACCGGCGGCCTGGACCACGTCCTCGACGTGGCCGAACACCTCGTCCTGCCCTGTCTGACCATGGTCCTGGTGATCTTCGCCCAGTACGTCGCCGTCATGCGCTCGTCGATCATCGACGAGCTGGGCAGCCCGTACCTGCTCACCGCGCGGGCCAAGGGGCTGCGTGACGACGTCGTACGGCGCAGGCACGCGGTGCCCAACGCGCTGCTGCCCTCGGTCACGATGATCTTCATGCACCTGGGCACGGTGCTCGGCGGTGCCATCACCGTGGAGACCGTGTACTCCTGGCCGGGCCTGGGCCAGCTCAGCTACCAGGCCCTGAAGGTGCCCGATCTGCCGCTGCTGCAGGGCACGTTCATCGTCTTCAGCGCGTCGGTGATCCTCATGAACCTCCTCGCCGACGTGATCTACCGCTTCCTCGACCCCCGGGTGCGTGCCCAGTGACCCACCACGAACCCCTCACCGAAGCCGTCTCCCCGCCGCAGGCGGGGGCCGACCCCGCGCCGCCGGTCGCGACGGTCGCACCGACACCGCGCCGCAACGGATTCGCCGGCTTCGTCCGGTCCTTCGTCCGCATCCGCTCCGGCGTGGCGGGCCTCGGCATCCTGGTCGTGTTCGGCCTGCTCGCCCTGTGCGCGCCGCTGTTCATCTCCGGCGACGACCTCGACGTCATCAAGGTGGACGGCCCCTCGCTGCACTCCCCCACCGACGGCTATCCGCTCGGCACCGACCAGGAGGGACGCTCCATCCTCCTCCTGGTCATCTGGGGAGCCCGCTCCTCGCTGTCCATCGGTCTGATGGCGACGGTGCTGACGGTGGTGCTCGGCAGCGCCGTCGGCCTGGTCGCCGGGCACTACGGCGGCTGGATCGGCAAGGCGCTGATGCACCTCACCGACTGGTTCATCGCGCTGCCCAGCCTGCCGCTGGCCATCTCGCTGTCGGCGGTGATCGGGCAGGGCACCGCCTCCATCACCATCGCCATCGCGGTGACCAGCTGGTCGTCCACGGCCCGGCTGGTACGGGCACAGACCCTCGCGGTGGAGGCCAAGCCGTTCATCGAGCGGGCCAGGGCGCTGGGCGCCGGCGGACCGCAGGTGATGCTGCGGCACGTCCTGCCGAACGTCACCCCGCTGATCCTGGTCTCCTCCACCCTGACGGTGGCCTCGGCGATCCTGTCCGAGGCGACCCTGACCTTCCTCGGTCTCGGCGACCCGACCGGCATCTCCTGGGGCGCGATGCTCAACTCGGCGCTGAGCGGCGGCGCCGTCACCGCCGGCGCCTGGTGGTACCTGTACCCGCCGGGCATCGCCATCCTGATCGTCGTCCTCGGCTTCACCCTGACCGGCCGCGCCGTGGAGACCCTTCTCAACCCGAGGTCGGTGAAGACACGTTGAACGCGATGCTGGAGGTCAAGGACCTCAAGGTCACGTATCGCAGTGGCGGGCGCACGGTGCCCGCCGTGCGCGGGGTGGACCTCACCCTGGACGCCGGGCAGACGCTCGGCCTGGCCGGCGAGTCCGGCTCGGGCAAGTCCACCCTGGCGATGAGCCTGCTGCGGCTGCTGCCGGCCGCCGCCGAGGTCACAGGACAGGTGCTCTACCAGGGCGAGGACCTGCTCACCGCCAACTGGAGCCGGATGCGCGCGGTGCGCTGGGCGGAGGCCTCCGTGGTCTTCCAGGGTGCGATGACCGCCCTCAACCCGGTGCACACCATCGGCGACCAGATCGTCGAGCCGATCCTGCTGCACGGCCGCAGGGCCGGCGAGGAGGGCGGCCGGATCACCGAGAAGCAGGCCCGCGCCCGCGCGGCCGAGCTGCTGGAGTCGGTGGGCGTCCCGGCGCGGCGGATGCGCAGTTATCCGCACGAGTTCTCCGGCGGGCAGCGCCAGCGCGTCATGATCGCGATGGCGCTGGCCTGCCGCCCGAACCTGATCATCGCGGACGAGCCCACCACGGCGCTGGACGTGATGGTGCAGGCCCAGATCCTGGACCTGCTGTCGGACCTGGTGCGCGACGAGGGCATCGGCGTCATCATGATCAGCCACGATCTGTCCGTCCTCGGCCAGATGTGCGACCGGCTGGCGGTGATGTACGCCGGCGAGCTGGTGGAGTCCGGCCCCTCCCGGCAGCTCCTGGACGAGCCGGAGCACCCCTACACCCGGGCGCTGTCCCGCGCCTTCCCCACCATCGGCGACCCCGCCTCCCGCAGGGCGCCGGCCGGCCTGCCGGGCGACCCGCCCGACCCGGCGTCGCTGGGCGCGGGCTGCCCCTTCGCGGCCCGCTGCCCCGACGCGCACGAGGTCTGCGGGAGCACCCCCGTCGAGCTGTGGCCGGCCGGTCCCGGACGGCAGTCGGCGTGCCTGCGGGTGCTGCCCGGTTTCCCGAATCTCGCCACGGCCCCGCCCGTGCCCGAACCGTCCGCGGAAGGAGCCCGCTCATGACCGTCACCACCACGGGCACGGTCACCGGACCCGACGCGGCCACGGCGCCCGCGCTGGAGGTCCGCGACCTGCACATCACCTACCCGCCCCGGGCGGGCCGCGGCCCCGCCCGCGCGGTGGACGGCGTCGACCTCCAGCTGGGCCGCGGCGAGATCCTCGCCCTGATCGGCGAGTCCGGCTGCGGCAAGTCCACCTTGGCGCGCGCCCTGACCGGGCTGGTCAAGCCCACGTCGGGCGAGGTCCTGTGCGACGGCGTGCCGCTGCGCTACACGAGCGCCGCGCTGAAGGCGCACCGCCGCCAGGTCCAGTTCGTCCTCCAGGACCCCGGCGGCGCCCTGAACCCGCGGCAGAACGTGTTCGACGCGGTCGCCGAGGGCCCCCGGCTGCACCGCATGAAGGACGGCCTCGAACAGCGCGTGCACACCGCCCTGTCCAAGGCCGGTCTGCGCCCTCCGGAGCAGTTCCTCACTCGCTTCCCGCACGAGATGTCCGGCGGGCAGCAGCAGCGCGTGGTGATCGCGGGCGCGCTGGCACTGGAGCCCTCGGTGATCGTCGCCGACGAACCGGTGGCCTCGCTGGACGCCTCCGTACGCGGCGAGATCCTCAAGCTCGTCCTCGACCTGCGCCGCGACCTCGGCCTGTCCTCCCTGGTGGTCAGTCATGACCTGGGCCTTGCCTGGAACATCGCCGACCGGGTGGCGGTGATGTACCTGGGCCGGATCGTCGAGGTCGGCACGGTGGAGGAGGTCCTGCTCGCGCCGAAGCACCCGTACACCAAGGCGCTGCTGTCGGTGGTGTCCGCGGAGGGCGGGCGCGGTGAGCGGCGGCCCCAGCTGCTCCAGGGCGAGCCGCCGGACCCGACGGACGTGCCCGGGGGCTGCCGGTTCCATCCGCGCTGCCCGCTGTGGGCCAGCCTCGACGCGGCGGGCCGCGCGGAGGCGGGCTGCGACCGGCGGACGCTGCCGGTCCTGCCGGCACAGGCGCCGGCGGGCGGCCGGGCCGCGTGTCACCTCGCGAGCGCCTCGTGAACGCGACGGCGACACCGAGGTGCGCGGCCGGTACCCGGCCCGCTCCGGCGCTGGTCGTACGGGACGTGGACGGCCCGCTGGAGATGGCCGACTGCGTCGCGCTGTACGACCGGGTCATGGGCCTGCGCCCCGGCGACGGCAGCCTCAACCCGCGCCTGCTGACCGCCCTTCAGGACAACAGCGGCCTGGTCGTCGGCGCCTATCTCGGCGAGGCGCTGGTGGGATTCACCTACAGCTTCCTCGCCCGCGAGCGGGGCGCCGACGGGCAGGGTCCTCGCCTCTACCAGTACTCGCAGCTGGCCGTGGTGGCGCACGAACGCCAGGGCCTCGGCATCGGACGGCTGCTCAAGCTCGGCCAGCGCGATCGCTGCCTCGCGGAGGGGACGACGCTGATCCGCTGGGCGTACGACCCGATGCAGACCCGCAACGCCCACTTCAACCTGGACGTGCTCGGCGCGGTGGTGGACGCGTTCAAGCCCGCGATGTACGGCGCCTCGGGCTTCGGCGCCGCCACCGGCGAGTCCACCGACCGCTTCATCGTCTCCTGGCACCTGGACGCCCCGGCGCGGCCCGCCGCAACCGCTCCCGGTCCGCCGCCGGGCGGCTGGAGCGTCGGCCAGGTGGACGACGACGGCGAAGACCGGATCGTGGTGCTGCCCGACGACTGGCACCGGCTGCGCGCCCAGGCCGGTCCGGAGCACGCCGCCCGGCTGCGCGGCCGCCTCACCCACACCTTCGCCCGGCTGCTCGCCGACCGCACGGCCGTCTCCTGCGTACGGCTGCCGGGCGGGCTCGCCGCGTACCGCTTCATCCCCCGTGCCGCCGCACCCGGCACGGCCCCTCGCCCCTGACCGGGGCCCCGCACCGTAGGACGACCCCACATGACCGTCACCCTTGCCGAGATCGAGCTGGCGCTGGTCCGGCTCGAACTCGTCCACTCCTTCGAGACCAGTTCGCACCGCAAGTCGTACCTGGAACACATCGTCGTCCGCGCGACCGCCGAGGACGGCAGCGTCGGCTGGGGCGAGTGCGCCTCGCCGACCGACCCGTACTACTGCGACGAGTCCACCTGGAGCTGCTGGCAGGTACTGGGCGAGTACCTCGCCCCGATGCTGCTCGGCCGGCCCTGGGACCACCCCGAGGACGCGGCCCGGCTCACCGCCAAGGTGAGCGGCAACCACTTCGCCCGCGCCGGCCTCGACATGGCCTGCTGGGACCTGTACGGGCAGCGGCGCGGCGAGCCCCTGGCCGACCTGCTCGGCGCCGCCGCCGACGCGGTGCCCGCCGGGGTCAGCCTCGGCATCGAGCCGACGATCGACGCGCTGCTCGCGCAGGTCTCCCGGCACGTCGCCGACGGCTACCGCCGCGTCAAACTGAAGATCCGCCCCGGCTGGGACCTCGAACCGGTCCGCGCCGTCCAGGACGCCTTCCCCGGCGTCGCCCTCCAGGTGGACGCCAACACCGCCTACCGGCCCGAACAGGAGTCCGTGCTCGCGGAGTTGGACGGCCGCGGCCTGCTGATGATCGAGCAGCCGTACGCCGCCTCCGACCTGCTCTCCCACGCCCGGCTCGCCGCCCGTCTGGACACCCCGGTGTGCCTGGACGAGTCGGTCACCACCCCGGACGTGCTGCGCACCGCGCTGCACCTGGGCGCGGCCGACGTCGTCAACATCAAGGTGTCCCGGCTCGGCGGCCTCGGCCCGTCGAAGACGGTGCACGACCTGTGCCTGGACGCCGGGGTGCCGGTGTGGTGCGGCGGGATGCACGAGTTCGGCATCGGCCGGGCCGCCAACCTGGCCCTCGCCGGGCTTCCCGGCTTCACCCTGCCCTCGGACGTCTCCGGCTCCGACAAGTACTACCGGCGGGACATCGTCACGCCGCCGATCCGCGCCGTGGACGGCATGGTCGCCGTGCCGCGCTCCCGGCCCGGCATCGGCCTCGACGTGGACCTCGACCAACTCGGCCGCCACACCATGCGCACCTGGACCATCCGTCCCCGCGCCCAGTTCACCACCCCTGAGGGGAAAGCAGCATGAAAGTCCTGATCTCCGCCGACATGGAGGGCGTCACCGGCGTCACCTTCCCCGACGACTGCGAGCCCGGCCACGCCCGCTGGGAGTACAACCGGCAGTTCCTCACCGCCGACGTCAACGCCGCGATCGCCGGTTTCGCCGCGGCCGGCGCCACCGAGATCCTCGTCAACGAGGCCCACGCCGACCAGCGCAACCTGCTCCTCGACCGGCTCGACAAGCGGGCCACGCTGCTGATCGGCACGCACAAGCCGCTCGGCATGATGGAGGGCGTCGACCGCTCCCCCGACGCGGTCGCCTTCGTCGGTTACCACACCGGCGCCGGTCAGCCGGGCGTGCTCGCCCACACCTATCTGCCCAACACCATCACCGCGGTGCGGATCAACGGCGAGCCGGCCTCCGAGGGCCGGATGAACGCGCTGCTCGCCGACGAGTACGGCGTCCCGGTGGTCCTGGTCACCGGCGACGACCTGTGCTGCGAGGACGCCCGCGGATGGGCGCCGCACGCCGCCCACGCCGTGGTCAAGACCTGCGTGGACCGCTACTCCGCGATCTGCCTGCCGCCCGAGGTGAGCGCCGCCCGGATCACCGAGGCCGCCCGCGAAGGCCTCGCGGCCCTGCCCGCCTCCTCCCGGCCCGCGACCCCGCCCACCGAGGGCTACACCTACGAGGTGTCCTTCGACGCCGCTCAACTGGCGCCCGCCGCAAGCTACATCCCCGGCGTCGTCCAGACCGACCCGCTGACCGTGCGGTTCACCCTGCCGACCATGTACGAGGCGATCCGCTGCTTCCGCGCCCTGACCCGGGTCGTCACCTCGGCCGTGGAGAACTGCTATGGCTGAGCCCGCCGAACTCCTCACCCTGGCGCGCACGTTCGGCGACACGGTGCTGGAACGCTGGGAACACCTGGTCACGTTGGAAACCCCGTCCGGCGACGCGGACCGTGCGGCCGTGTTCGGCGAGGAACTCGCCGCGGGCCTCGCCCCCACCGCCGACCGCGTCGAACGGCCTCCGGGACCGGGCGGCGACCACCTGGTGGCGTACTGGAACGGGCGCGGGACGGCGGACGACGGCCCCGGCGCCGGACATACGCTGCTCGTGGCCCACAGCGACACCGTCTTCCCGGCCGGGACGATCGCCCGGCGCCCCTTCACGCTCGCCGAGGACGGCGACACGGTCACCGGCCCCGGGGTCTTCGACATGAAGGGCTCCCTGGTCGCCGTCGAACTGGCCATGGACCTGCTGTCCCGTACGGGCACCACGCCCAGACGTCCCGTACGTCTCGTCGTGGTCAACGACGAGGAGATCGGCAGCCCCGACGGCGGCCGCCTCGTGGCCCGGCACGCCGAGGGCGCCCACGCGGTGCTCGGCCTCGAACCGCCCCTGCCCGGCGGCGCGTTGAAGATCGGACGGCGCGGGGTGGCCCGGGTACGGCTGAGCGTGCGCGGGGTCAGCGCCCACGCCGGCCTCGACGCGGCGCTCGGCGTCTCCGCGATCGACGAACTCGTGGACCAGCTGGCCGGGTTGCGGGCGACGGCCGCCGCACTCCCCGACGCCGCACTGAACGTCGGCACGATCACCGGCGGTACCCGCGCCAACGTGGTCGCCGACCACGCCGAGGCGGAGATCGGCCTGCGCTATGCCACCGCCGAGACCGAACGGGCCCTGCTGTCCGCCCTGTTGGAACCGACGCCGGTGCGACAGCGGGCCACCCTGTCCGCCGAGACCCTGTCCCACCGCCCGGCCTGGGCGATGGACCCGGCCAACCCCCTGGCGGCCGAACTCACCACGCTCGCCGCCACCCTGGGCCTGGCCCTGCCCCTCGGTTCCTCCGGCGGCGCGGGCGACACCAACCTCACCGGCGCGCTCGGCATCCCGACGGTCGACGGCCTCGGCCCTGCGGGCGCCGGCGCCCACGGCGAGGACGAACACGCCTCGCTGTCCTCCCTGCTGGAACGGGCGGCGCTCATCGCCGCGTTCCTGGAAACCCACTGACCTTGCCTCAGCCATCGCCCATCCTCACTCCCCAAGGATCCACATGCCCACCCTGCCCTCCGAGGGGCTCATCCGCCCCGCCGCACCCAAGCCCGGTGACCGTGTCGCCGTCATCGCCGCCAGCGGACCGACCAACCAGGAGAACCTGGAGACCGGCCTGGAGTCGCTGCGCGGGCTCGGCCTCCAGCCCGAGGTGTTCGCCTCCGCGCGGGCTACCGGCGAATACCTCGCCGGAGACGACGCGCTGCGCGCCCGCGACCTGACAGCCGCCCTCACCGATCCCGCGTTCACGGCCGTCTTCTGCGCGAACGGCGGATACGGCGCCCAGCGCACGCTGGAACTGGTCGACTGGGACGCCATCGGCACCCCCACCCCGCGCACCCTCATCGGATTCTCCGACGTCACCGCGCTGTTGGAGGCGGTGGCGGTGAAGCTGGGCTGGACGGGCCTGTTCGGACCGATGCCCGCCATCCGCGGATTCCACCCCGGCCGCGCCGACTTCGACGGGCTCGCCGCGCTGCTGACCGACCCGGCGTCCGTCAAGGAGCTGCGCTTCCCCGGCTCCCGCCCCTTGGTCGGCGGCACCGCGGAGGGCGTCACCCTGGGAGGCACGGTCACCCTGCTGGCCTGCTCCCTGGGCACCGACACCTCGCTGCCCGCGCGCGGCGGCATCCTCCTGCTGGAGGACGTGGACGAGGAGACCTTCCGGCTCGACCGGTTCCTCACCCAGCTGCGCCGCGCCGGATACTTCGACGGCGCGGCGGGCATCGTCTGCGGCACCTTCACCGACTGCGGCACACGCGAGCGCGTCGAGGAACTCCTGCACGACCGCCTCGGCGACCTCGGCATCCCGGTCCTCGTCGGCGCGGACATCGGCCATGGCGTGCCGCAGCAGACGTTCCCCATCGGCACCCGGGCCAGGCTCGACGCCGACGCGGGCGTACTCACGTTCCTGGATCCCGTACTCACCTGAGTCAGCAGGTGGGACCACCTCGTCGGGAACACCGCGCGCCTGGACGCGGTCCGCACCGACCGCGCCCAGGCCTCCCGTCCCCCTGGCCGGCGGGCCGGGCCGGACCGCGCTCAGGCGGTGACGCGGGCGGTCGTAGGACAATCGATCGGTGACGTTCCCCTTGCATCGTGACCGCTCCCTTGAAGAGCTTGAAGGCGACCGCCGGCCCGCGCCGTCAGCCGACGACACCCGTCTTGTCGCTACCGCGCTCGCCCTGCGGCGTCGGCCGATCGGCGAGCTGACCGTCGAAGACATGCGCTTGCTGATCGGGCAGGACATAGGCCTGCCCTACCTCCTGCCACTGGCGCTGGAGGTACTGCGGCGGAACCCGATGGCAGAGGGGCACATGTACGAAGGCGATCTGCTGTCGGCGGTTCTCACCAGGGACTCGGCAGCCTGGACCGCGTTTCCCGAACTCGGCCGGGAACTTCGCCTGATCGTCTCGAAGTTGACCGGCCTGGACCCTTTGGTGCAACACAGGGTTGACCGCTTCCTGACCGTGCCCGCCGGATGCGTGGCTGTTGGAGCGTGGGCTAGTTGGTTCCGGCGGTGAGTTCGCTGAAGAGCTTGTTCGCGGCGTCTGAGGTGAACTGGCGCTGGAGTTCGGCTCGGGCGATCTGCTTGCGGAACTCTCCTTCATAGCCGGTGTAGCCGGCGTTGTGCATGGTGTCGGTGATCCAGGTCGCGAACGCCTGGTAGTTCCAGATGTGGGGAAGGCAGGTCTCGGAGTAGCCATCGAGGAGGCTTCGGTCGCCCTCCTTGACCTGGCGGATGACGGCGCGGGCGAAGATCTCGGCGTCACCCGTACTCGTGGGAGTACTCGGTCAGCGCGGAGGCCGGGATGCTGCGCCGACTCACTCCGTGAAAGCCGTCGCAGCCGGCGATGAGGCCGCAGTCGACGACCCTGGCCGCGCCGTCGGCGTCCCGGTAACGGACAAGGGGGCGATCGCCGGTGATGTCGTCCAGGACCACGTCGGCGGCTTCGTGGCGGAGGTCACCGCCGTCACGCAGGAAGACGTCCGTGAGGTTGCGGACCAGGACCTGCTGGGGGCAGTAGAGGCTCTCGTGGTCGTCGTCGTCCACGTCGATCGGCATTGCTTCTCCGTCGACGTAGAAGCCGCCCTCACTGTGCGGGATGGGATCACCGGCCAGCACTTCTTCGAGGCCCCACTCGCGGAACATGCGCACTCCGAAGGTGTCGATGGTCCCGGCGCGCTGACGCTGCTCGACGTAGGCGCGGGAGTGCTTCTCCAGCACGACGCAGTCGATGCCGTTGCGCAGCAGGAAGTTGCCGAGCGTCAGGCCGGCGACGCCGGCCCCGACGATGACGACGGCCGTGTTTTCGCGTGTCTCAGTCATGTGTGTGCGAGCCTCCGTGCTCGATGCGGTGGCCGATCATCCCGGCGGCGCGAACGACGGCGCCGCCCGGTGGTGCGGCGTACGGAGACCACTGTGGAACCCGCTGGGGCCCGCGAACCACCGGTGATGGGACAGGGGATGCCGGAAAGCCGCCAACCTAATGGAGGCAGGAAACGGCAGACGCGCAACGGCTACTTCTTGTCGTTGCGCAGGTCTGCCTGGTAGCGGCCGGGGGTCTGGCCGACGACCTCGGTGAAGGCGTCGATGAAGCTGGAAGGGTTGGACCAGCCGCACGCCATGGCGGTGTCGGTGACGGACATGCCGTCGGTGAGATGAGCCAGGGCGTGATGGATGCGCAGGGTCGTGCGCCAGCGGTGGAAGCTCATGCCGAGTTCTGTGTGGCACAAGCGGCTCAGAGTGCGCTCGCTCGCCCCGACCGTCCGACCCAGTTCGGCCAGGGTGGCGGGTCGGGCGGGATCCTCGTGCAGAAGAGCGGTGGCGGCGCGAAGCCGGTCATCGCCGGATTCCGGCAGGTGCAGTGATTGCTCGGCGGTGCCGGAGAGCTCGTCGACGACCACGGTGAGCAGTCGCCTGTGCGCGCCGGGCCGTCTCTCCGGCCTGTCGGTGAGCGCAAGGAGCGCCTCACGCAAAAGGGGACTCACCGCGAAGACGCTGGGGTGGTCCACGAGCCCCGCGCACAGGTCGAGCGGGACGGCGAGGAGGCGGACGTCCGCCTCGCCGTAGAAGCGGTGGGAGTGAGCGAACCGCGGCGGTGTCCAGGTGACCAGCAGCTGAACGACGCCCACCGCGCAGGTGTCGTATGCGGGGGCTGACCCCACCGTGCCCAGGGGCATCAGCGTCACCACCAACAGGCGTGCCAGCAGGATTCTGTGAGCAACCGGGTCCCCGAATGATGGGACCGGCACAACAGCACCCTCAGTCGCCGAAGGATCACCCATGTCCCGCACCCCCCGCATGCGTCGGTCCACGTACCGTGCTCTGTCGTCTCTCGCCTTGCTGACCTTGGCCGCCGGCGCCGTCACGGCCTGCGGCGACAACGACTCCGCCTCCAACCACCCGGCGTCGTCGTCCGCCACCTCGTCCGCCTCTCCGGGAGCCGGCAAGGCGGCCGAAGCGAAGCTGCGCATAGTCGACAACGGCGGTCACCGTCTGGCCTTCTACGTCACCCGGGGAAGCGGCTCCACCATCGTCCTGGACTCGGGCGGCGGCGAGTACTCCACGCAGTGGAAGGACATAGCCCCCAAACTCCACGCCGCCACCGGCGCCACGGTCATCACCTACGACCGGGCCGGCCTCGGCAAGAGCGACGTGGTACCCGGCCCGTGGAAGGCCGAGAGTGCCGTCAGCGACCTCACGGCCGGGCTCAAGCAGCTGGGTATCACCAAGGACGTGACCCTGGTGTCCCACTCCCAGGCCGGCGAGATCGCGAACTACCTCGCCAAGGACGACCCGGAGATGCTCTCCGGTGCGGTCCTGGTCGACGCCAACCTTCCCCAGTTCTTCACGGACGAGGAGATTCCCCGTCTTGTGGCCGCGACCCAGCCGGAGGTCGACGCGGCGAAGAAGGCCCCCGAGAAGCCGGAGAACCGCCAGCTCATCTCCACCGCGGAGGGCTTCGCCGCGGCGCACGAGGCATTCCACGAGGTGACGTGGCCGGACTCGGTGCCGGCAACGGTTCTGGTCTCGGAGAAGACCCCGTTCGCCGGGTCTCCCGAGGATGCCCGGCGCTGGCGCGACGCTGCCGCCTCGTTCGCCCAGGAGGCCCCCAACCGAACGCTCGTCACCGCCGAGGGCACCTCCCACGAGGTGCCGACGGAACGCCCCGACGTCGTGCTCAAGGCGGTCGAAGCCATGTTCGCCGCCCAGCACTGACCCCAGGACGCGATCTCCCCGCCGCGTCAGGTGAGCGGGGCGCAGCGTGTAGCCGCTGGTGACAGCGGTGTGCAGACCCGCCCGCACGGCCTGGCCGTCCTGACGGACTCGGAAGCATCACGGCGAAGCCCCCGGGCGGCCGCCGGCGCGAGTTCAGGACGTGGCCGGGTCGTTCCGCTCCAGGCGCGTACCCAGGGTGGCGGCGAAGTCCTCGGCACGGGCGAGTTGGACGCGCAGCTTTTCCACCTGCTCGGTGGCGGCCCTCTCGTAGCCGCGGACCCGGTCCAGCAAGGACTCGCGCTCCTCGACGCTCAGTACCTCGCCGCCGTCCAGACGATCGGTGGCCTCCAAGAGGTCGCGCATCTGCTCAAGGGTGAAACCGAGGGGCTTCATGCGGCGGATGACCATGAGCCGGGCGACATCCGTCTCGGTATAGAGACGGAAGCCTCCCTGGGAACGGGCGGAGGGGACGACCAGCCCCGTCTCCTCGTAGTGCCGGATGGTGCGCAGGGACAGCTCCGTCCGCGCGGCGACTTCACCGATCTGCATGTGCTTGTCGACCACGCCGGTAGCCCTGGCCCTTCTCGTCGTACGGGCCACGTCCCGTGCGGCCGCGCCGATCTCTACCCTAACGTTAGGGTAGAGTTGCCGGTGCCAAGGGCGAGCCGTCTGCCCCGTTACCGCCGATCCGGGGCCGATGGTGCCCCCGGCAAAGACCGATTCTTGCGGGAGAGAGCGTGCGCGAGCCCATGACGCCCATCGTCGGCGCCTGCCCGCCGTGACTCTTCGTCCCGCGATGTGAGCCGAGCGGCCGCGCCTTCGCGCGCCCCGGCTCCGTCTCCCTTTCGACTTCCGGCCCGCACTCTGGGGGCCGTTCCGCGGGGTGCCGGCCCGGTTCCTCCGCGTTCTCCCGCACATCCCTGCCTGCCGGCGGGGTGTGCCTGAGCACGACAGGTACGCATCTCCTTGTCATCTTCCGCATCGACTTCCGCGGCGCGCCTGCGCGGCCTGCGCCCGGACTGGCTGGGCGACCCGAAGGTCTGGCGTACCGAGGTGCTGGCCGGTCTGGTCGTCGCCCTGGCCCTGATCCCCGAAGCGATCTCGTTCTCGATCATCGCCGGTGTCGATCCCGCGGTCGGCTTGTTCGCCTCGTTCACCATGGCCGTGACCATCTCGATCGTCGGCGGCCGCCGGGCGATGATCTCCGCCGCGACGGGCGCGGTCGCCCTGGTGATCGCGCCTCTCAACCGTGAGCACGGCTTCGGCTACCTGGTCGCCACCGTCATCCTGGCCGGCGTCATCCAGATCGCGCTCGGCGCGCTGGGCGTCGCGAAGCTGATGCGCTTCGTCCCCCGGTCGGTGATGGTCGGCTTCGTCAACGCCCTCGCCATCTTGATCTTCATGGCGCAGGTCCCGGAAATGCACGACGTGCCGTGGGCCGTGTATCCGCTGATCATCGCCGGTCTCGCGCTGATGGTGTTCTTCCCGAAGGTCACGAAGGTGATTCCGGCGCCGCTGGTCTCCATCGTCATCCTGACCGTCATCACCCTCGCGGCCGGGATCGCCGTGCCGACCGTGGGCGACAAGGGCGCACTCCCCTCATCGCTGCCGGTACCGGGCCTCCCGGACGTGCCCTTCACCATGGACACGCTGACCACCATCGCCCCGTACGCGCTCGCGATGGCGCTGGTCGGCCTGATGGAGTCGCTGATGACGGCGAAGCTGGTCGACGACATCACGGACACGCACTCCTCCAAGACCCGCGAGTCCATCGGCCAGGGCGTCGCCAACATCGTCACCGGGTTCTTCGGCGGCATGGGCGGCTGCGCGATGATCGGCCAGACGATGATCAACGTGAAGGTCTCGGGCGCGCGCACTCGCCTGTCCACCTTCCTGGCGGGCTCGTTCCTGATGGTGCTGTGCATCGTCTTCGGCCCCGTCGTCTCCGACATCCCGATGGCCGCCCTGGTCGCCGTCATGGTCATGGTGTCCTTCGCGACGTTCGACTGGCACTCCATCGCGCCCAAGACGCTCAAGCGGATGCCCGCGGGCGAGATCAGCGTCATGGTCATCACCGTGATCGTGGTGGTCGCCACCTCCAACCTCGCCATTGGCGTCGTCGTCGGCTCCCTCACCGCCATGGCCGTCTTCGCCAAGCGCGTCGCCCACCTCGCCCGTGTCACCGCCGTCACCGACCCCGGCGCCTCCAGCATCGTGTACACGGTGACCGGCGAACTGTTCTTCGCCTCCTCCAACGACCTCGTCGGCCACTTCAACTTCGCGGACGACCCCGACAAGGTCATCATCGACCTGACCTCCGCCCACATCTGGGACGCATGCTCCGTCGCCGCCCTCGACACCATCGAGACCAAGTACAAGCAGCGCGGCAAGACCGTCGAAATCATCGGACTGAACGAGAACAGCGCCGACCTCCACGGCAGACTCAGCGGCGAGCTCACCAGCCACTGAGCACACCCCCACCGAGCGAAAGACCCTGGCCCAGCGCTCCTGCGGCTGCGGGCCGCCGACGGCCTCCGCGCTGAGCCTGATCGCCTGACCGCGCGGGCCCTGGATGGTCATCCACGGTCAGGACCAACACGCCGTTTTCCGGCGAGTGCGACAACATCCCTCCGGCCGCCCGAGATTCCGCCTGTACGCATACCCGGCGCAGGCACGGAGAACGGGTCAGTTCGCCGTGGAACGGCTGGTGTCGGCCGTCGACGCGTCGGGGTGGATGGTGAAGACGCGGTCCAGGCCGGTGATGGACAGGATGCGGGCCGTGTTGTCGGGGATCGCGGCCAGAGCCAGGTCGGCGCCTTGTTCGGTGGCGAGATTGCGGGCGGCCAAGAGGACCGTGAGCCCGCTGGAGTCGCAGTGTTCGAGGCCGGCGAGGTCCAGGACGAGCAGTTGGCCGCTGGTCAGCGGGAGATCCTTCACGGTCTCACGGAGGTCCGGGGCGCTGTCGTAGTCGAGGTCACCAGTGATCTCCACGATGGGGCCGACGGCGGCGTTGCGGGTGGTGATCGTCAGTCGTCTCATGTCAGGTCATCGTTCGCGGGAGTGGGAAGCGGGGCGGGTACGCCGAGGGCGAGGAGAGCGGTGTCGTCGTCGAGCCCTTCGCCGAAGCCGGCGAGGAGCCCGGTCAGAGCACTGATCAGGGCCTTGGGGCCGACGGGCGGCTGGGCTGCGGTGAAGGCGCGCAGCGCGTCCTCCCCGTACAGTTCGCGCTTCGGTCCGGGGCGGGCTTCGGTCAGGCCGTCGGTGTAGAGCAACAGCGTGTCGCCGGGGAGGAGTTGGGTGCTGGCGGTGACGAACGGCGCGTTGGGCAGGATACCGACGAGCATGCCACCGGGGGTGGGCAGGTATCCGGCTGTGCCGTCCGCGTGCTGGACCAGGGCGGAGGGGTGGCCGCCGGAGGCCCAGTGAACGTGGGCCTTGTCGGCGGCCGGGTGGAGGAAGCCGAATATGGCGGTGCAGTAGCGTGGCTCGCCGCTGGTGTACTGCTCGTGCAGGACGGTGTTCAGGGTGCTGAGCACGGTGACCGGGTCAGGGTCGTGCAGGGCCGCGGCCCGCAGGGTGTAGCGCGTCAGTGACGTGACAGCGGCCGCCTGGGGGCCCTTGCCGCACACGTCGCCGAGGAAGAAGGCCCACCGGCCGTCGCCGAGGGGGAAGAGATCGTAGAAGTCTCCGCCGAGCAGGTCCGGGGAGGCGGTGTGGTAGTACGAGGCTGCCTCCAGGCCGGGAACCTCGGGCAGCGCGGCGGGCAGAAGGCTCTGCTGGAGTACGGCGAGAGCCTCTTGGAGGCGTTTGCGGTCGGCCTCCGCCTGACGATGCGCTTCCTCGGCCGCCCGGCGTCCGCGCAGCAGCTCGGTCTCGTAGGCTCGTCGTTCGCGGGCGTCGAAGACGGTGGTGCGGATCAGCAACGGCTCGCCGTCGTCGCTGGTCTTGACCTTGGAGGTGACGAGCACCGGCATACGCTTCTTCGCCGCGATTCTGAGGTCCAGGGCGATGCCGCTGACCTCGCCCTTCATCTGCAGCATCGGGGCGAAGTGGGTCTCGTGGTAGAGCTTGCCACCGACCGTGAGCAGGTCGGCGAACCGCATCCGGCCCACCACCTGGGAACGGGACAGGCCCAGCCAGTCCAGCAGGGTGGTGTTGATCTTCGCGATGGTGCCGTCCATCAGCGTCGACAGATAGCCGCACGGCGCCTGCTCGTACAGCTCCTCCGCACTGTCCTCCAGCAGTGACGTGAACGTCGCGTCCGTGGCACCCACCTCGCTCTCCGCCTCGGGGTCCTGATCCGGGCCGGCGGAACCCATCATCCGCCGGTGCCGATGAACTCGGTGATCGCCGCGGCGGTGGCCTGTGAGGCACTCAGCTGCGGGCAGTGCCCGGTCGCCTCCAACGTGACCAGCCGGCTGCCGGGAATCGCCTGGTGGACGTAGGCGCCGACCTCCCGCGGGGCGATCACGTCCTGCCTGCATTCCAGTATCAGCGTCGGCACGGTGACCGAGCCGAGATCCGCGCGGCTGTCGGACAGGAACGTCGTACGGGCGAAGACGCGGGCCATCGCGGGGTCGGTCGCGCAGAACGACGTGGCCAGCTCGTCACCGAGTTCCGGCCGCTCCGGATTGCCCATGATGACCGGGGCCATCGCGGCGGACCAGCCCAGATAGTTCGAGTCGAGCGAGTCGAGCAGCTCGTCGATGTCGTCCGCGCTGAAACCACCGCGGTAGCCGTCCTCGTCGATGTAGCGAGGTGAGGGAGCCACCATCACCAGGCTGGAGAAGCGCTGCGGCGCCTTCGCCGCCGCGAGTACGCCGACCATGGCACTCACCGAATGCCCCACGAAGATCACATCGCGCAGGTCCAGCTCGTCGCAGACTTCCAGCACATCCGCGGCGTAGCCCTCCAGCGAGCTGTAGCGCTGTTCGGTCCAGCCCGAGGAGTCCGCGTTTCCGGAGCCGACGTAGTCGAACACCACCACCCGGTGGTCCCTGGCCAGCGCGGGTACCACCAGCCGCCACATGTTCTGGTCGCAGCCGAACCCGTGCGCCAACAGCACGACCGGTCCATCGGCACGGCCGGTGACGGAGACGTTGTTCCTGCGACGAATGTCCATACCTCCAGTCTCCCATCAGCCTCATGAGCCTCATCAGCGACCGATCCCGATCGCCGGTCGAAGCGGCCGGCGGGACAGGGCTGTCAGGAATGAGGGTGCCGGAAAGGGTCGGCCTCCTGCCCTGGGTCCATCGCCGGCCGGGCGCCGTCATGTCGAGCAGGAGCACGGCGTCGTGGTCCGGGGAGTCCGGTTCGGCGGTGTAGACGCCGAGGCGCAGGCAGGGTGTGCCCTCCAGGTGCATGCTCTGGCCGCTGAGAGTGAGCAGGCGGACGAGGAGAACACCAGGCGCGCCTTCGAGACCTCGCTGCGCGAGCTGGGGCTGGACCATCTCGACCTGTACCTGATGCACCAGCCGTTCGCCGACGTGTACGGGCAGTGGCGGGCCATGGAGGCGCCGCACCACGAGGGACACATCAAGGCCATCGGTGTCGCGAACTTCTACCCCGACCGGCTCGTCGACCTCATCAGCAACAACGAGGTGGTCCCCACGGTGAACCAGGTCGAGGCGCACCCCTTCTTCCAGCGGACCGCTGACCAGTACGTCATGCGTAAGCACGGGCGGGCTGGGCGGACCCGCCTCACGGACCAGGCATGTCGCATGTCCCAGAATCAGCACATCACGGATGTCCTCAGCGTCGGTGCGACCGGCACCATCGGTCTGCTCCCGCTACGCGCCGCACAGTGCCACGGCGTGCGCCCCCGCGCCCTGGTCCGCGACCCGCGGCGAGCCGCGCGGCAACCGCCCGGCATCGAACTGGCCCGCGATTGCTACGTCTCCTCCGTTGAGGAGCCCGCCTGGTGGAGGGGACCTGCGGCGCCGGGGCGATGCCGGTGAGCGAGGTGTGGTGGGGCGCCACAGTGTTCAGCCCGCGGTGAGGCCGGAGAATGCTTCGGTCATGAGCTCCTGGAGCTCGGCGAGCGTGACGTCACGCAGGTGCTGCGTGAGCCTCCACGGATGGCCGAAGGGGTCGAGCAGTCGGCCTTCTCGCTCGCCCCAGAAGGTGTCGTTCAAGGAGCGAATCACGGTGGCGCCGGCACCGACGGCCCGCTGCCAAGTGTCATCGACGTCGTCGACATGCAGGTAGATGGCACCATAGGTGCCGCCGAAGTGCCCCGGCCCGAAGGACTCCATCTCAGGGAACTCGTCGGCCGGCATCAGGGTGAGCGTCCCGATGCGGATCTGGACGTGGATCAGCCGGCCGCCGGGTACCACCAGCCTGGTGAACTCTGCGGCACCGAAGGCCCGTTGGTACCAGGCGGATGCCTCGTGCGTACCGCGAGTGGTCAGGTGCAGGGTGTGGGAGTTGAACGACATCGGTGCTTCCCTTCCGAGATCTTGGTCCGGCCGGTTCGAGCACGGCATCAAACGCGCCGACGGCCCGACCGATCGACGGCCTTGGGGCGGGAGTTGTCAGGCCCGAGGCCGACGCGCCCCTCAACTGCTCCATGACCGCGGCTTGTCCGGGTTGCGCATCGCCCAGATGCACCGGATGCGGGACTCGTCGATGTCGAACGCGTACACCGTCATCACCTGACCGCCGTTCACCGCGACGAGTCCCGGCTGGCCGTTGACGGTCCGTTCAAGGAGGTCGAGCCGGCCGGCAAGACCCGCCAGGTGAACCAGGAACTCCGCGACCCGAAGGGGGCCTTGGACCGGCTCCGGCGAGGCCATCGCGCGACCGCCACCGTCGGCGACGACGGCGGCGGCGACGGCGACGACCGAGGGGTCGAGGAGTCGCACCAGGGCATCCACGTCCCTGGCCTGCCACGCCTGCCGGAACTCACCGACGACGGCGGAACGGCGCCGCGCCCGCGCACCGCGGGTGCGGGCGGCGGCCACGCGTCGACGACCCGACGAGGCGAGCTCACGGCAGTTCGCTGTCTGGACTCGACGCCACTCGCCGGGGGCCTGGCGGATCCGTCGCGCATCACGGATGGAGCGCGTGTGTGAGCTCCGGCAGGAAGGGCACTCGGCGTTCTGAGGGAAGGTCACCGAATTCGATGACACCTGAAGAGACTCCATGGTCCGACCGTGGAGTAACGATGAATCTCGATGAGGGAGCCGATTCATGAGTGACAGCATCTGGGGCTACCAGCCGACCACCGGCCACATCGCGGGCACCGATCTGACCGGGTTCAAGGTCGAGGCGATCGACGGCGGTATCGGAAAGGTCGACAAGCACTCGGACGACGTGGGCTCCGCGTACCTCGTCGTCGACACCGGCGTATGGATCTTCGGCAAGCACGTTCTGCTGCCGGCCGGAACCGTCGAGCGGGTCGACCAGGACGAGCGGAAGATCTACGTCGCCCTCACCAAGGACCAGATCAAGGAGTCCCCCGAGTTCGACAAGGACAAGCACATCGGGGACGTCGGCTATCACGAGCAGGTCGGCGGCTACTACCAGAACCCGCGTGCCTGACCTCTCAGCACCACCCCGGGAGTGGGGACGGCCGGAGCAGCTTCGGCCGCCCCCACTTCTCATGTGCCGGTGACAGTCCGTCAACTCCGCTTCTGTGCCCGCCCCCGGACGTGGTGACCGTGAGGATGTGAGCCGTATCCCGGCGTTCCAGTCGCACGTCTCCCGCCGAGGGAGGGTCTGCCGTGCGGGCGGCGGTCGGATTCTTGGCTTCCGATCACGGGACCGCAGGTTCTACCCTTGTCCCGTACAAGGGAGTTGGACCCAAGCTCCGTGTCCGCGCCGGCGCTCGGTACACCTCGCCGGCTCCGGCCGGACACCACCGAGGGCGGGCTGGAGCCAGGCCACCGACTACCCGACTCCAACCCGCCTGCCGTCCTCACCGGCCGGTTGGAGCCCGGGATGACTCTCCCGCGCATCCCGGGAAGGCCGGTGAGGACGAGCCGATCTCCCTGTTCTCCCACGCTGCTCGGACGACCGCACGCAGGCACCCGCGACTCCCAGTCTGCTCGGCTCACGTCCTCCGGCGAGTCCCACGGCAGTGATCGGTACAAATCAGCCCTCACCATCACGCGACCGGGAACCGGGCGGCTCCCGGCAGGGCCCGTCAACGCCGAGACGATCAGCCCGGGCCCCGCGGGGGTGCCTGCGGTGGTACCTGGCGACGTGATCACCAAAGGGGTTCTTGCCCACCTGCGCGGCGGAGTCGGGCACGGTGCCCTCATCCCGGACGCGGTGGGCTCCTCGGTCAGGACGCTCCGCGTAGGGGTGCACCGTGGAGTCGGCCGCTCGGCCAGACAGGATGAACGGGGGCGGCACCTGTGTCAGGGGCCGGCGACCTGCGCCGTGTCGGGGCCCTTGGCGTCGTCGTCGCCGGGCGATGACGTCAGGGGCGCGATCGGCCGGCGTGCGGTGGCGGATGCCGACCGGGGCCGCCTGCGTTCCCCGCGGGTTTCGGCGACCGTGAGGTCGACGCAGGCCAGCAGGTCCTCCTGGTCGGCGACGCAGCGCATGCGGTGGGCGGCGCTGCCCCGCGCCAGAACTTCCTCGGTCAGCGCCACCACGGTCTCCCAGTCCCCGGCGGCTTCGAGCTGGGGACGCACCCGCTTCAGCAGGCCGCGGATCACCTGCGGCGCCGGCGCCTCGCGGCGGGTGTCCGGATGGATCAAGTCCCCTTCGAGACCGGACCGGGCGGCCCGCCAGGATGCGGCTCGCAGCCACTCATGGCGCATCTGGCAGGCTGGAGCGCCGCGTGCCGCCAGTTGCTCACGTGCATGCGTCACCAGGGCGCGGAACAGGCCCGCGATGAGCACCACCGTCTCCACGCGCGGGCAGGCGTCGCAGATCCGCATCTCCAGCGTCGGCAGGTGGGCGGAGGGCCGGACATCGTAGTAGATCATTCCCGGATCACTGATGACGCCCGAGCCGACGAGCTCCCGTACGGCCGCGTCGTACTCGCTCCCGTCCGCGAAACAGCCCACGGGGCCGGCGGTGGGCCAGCGCTGCCACAGCATCGTGCGCCAGCTCGCGTAACCCGTGTCGGCGCCCTGCCAGAACGGGGAACTCGCGGACAGGGCCAGCAGCGCCGCAAGCCACGGCGAAACCTCGCACATGATCCGCACGGCCATGTCCCGGTCGGCTACGCCCACATGGACCTGGGCACCGCAGATCAGTTGCTCGTCGGCGACCGCACGGTATTCGTCCACCATGTGCCGGTAGCGAGCGCTGGGAGTCGGCGGCACCGACGACGAACGGCGGGCCAGCGGTACTGTCCCCGCCGCCACCACCGCGAGACCCTTGGCGGAGGCGGCGGCATCCAACCGCCGCCGACTGCCGAGCAGGTCTGTGTGCAGGTCACTCAAAGAAGAATGCACCGCACTGTTCGTCTCGACCACGGACTGCTTCAACTCGGTGGTGAAGACTTCCCCGGGGAGCCCCTCGAGCACGGCTTCGGCACGCGGCGCCCATATCCCTGTCTCCACATCGACGATGTGGAACTCCTCTTCCACCCCGATGGACGCGTTCACGGCCACTCCTTGAGACGAGACGGCATCGTTCCAAAGACCGTTCCCCGGATTCCGCGGGCTGCACGTGCGGTGCCCTGTGTAGATCGGAGTGCCCAGGTCACGGACGCTGAAGCATGCGCGGCGTGCCGGAAGCGGGCGCGCGCCCGGCCGGCCTGGAGCGGCACCGCTCTTCTCGCCGACGCGGAGGACCCGGGCGCGTCCCTGTTCGCGGCAGATCGCCTTCTCCTGAACTCGCCGTTTCGGGGTACTCGCGCACTCACCGGACGGCCGGGTCCCCCGGTGAGCACGGTCCGGCCGACAGGATCGACGGAGCAGAAGGTGATCGCGTGTCAAGTACACAACCGCACAGCCCCGCCTCGGGCAAGCCTGCGAACGGCGTGGAGCACGAGCCGGTGGGCGAGCTGGTGCGGCAGGCGTCGCAGCAGCTGACCGAACTGGTGCGCGGCGAGATGAGGCTGGCACAGGCGGAGATGCGGGAGAAGGGCAAGCGTTACGGCAAGAGCGGGGGGCTCTTCGGCGGTGCCTCACTGGCCGGATTCCTGATGCTGCAGGCACTGGTGGCCACCGTCATCGCGGCCCTGGCCCTGCTGCTGCCCGTGTGGGCCTCGGCCCTCATCGTCACCGGCGCTCTCGGTGTGCTCGCTGCCGCTCTCGCCCTGAGCGGGAAGAAGCAGATCGGCAGGGCCGCCCCGCCGACGCCCCAGAGCACGATCGAGAACGTCAAGGCCGACGTGGCCGAGATCAAGAGGAGCGCCCACCGATGACCCACACGCCCGCCGACCAGCAGAGCACTCCCACCCCCGACCAGCTCCGCGAACAGGTCGAGCAGACCCGCCATGCCCTCGGACAGACCGTCCAGGCCCTCGCTGACAAGACCGACGTCAAGGTCCGCGCCCAGCGGAAGGCCGGGCACTTGAAGGAACGGGCCGTCGTCATAGCCGACGAGGTCAAGGCTCGGGCCGCGACGGTCACCTCCCGAGCCGGGGACAAGCTGCCCGGCTCTGTCAAGGACAAGGCCGCCCAGGCGTCCGGGCGGGTCCGCGTCACGGCAGGGCAGGCCGGACGGATGTGGGAGGAGAGGGCCCCCGTGCCTCTGCGGCAGACGGCAGCCCGGTCTGCGCGGCTGGCCCGGGACAACCGCACCGTGCTGCTGGTCGCCGCCGCGGGCGTCACGGTGCTGTGGCTGGCCGGCCGCCGCACGTAGCGCGGCACAGGGCGGCCGTGGCGCTCGTTCGGGGTTTCGCCCCCTCACCGCCGCGATAAGGACGGGCGCTCCGTTTCGGTGAGGCGTGGACGGCAGTTCGTGTCGCCGGAAGGGGCGCGCCGAGCCCCTGACCGTGGGCAGTCACTGCTGCGGCTCCGCCCACGCGGAAGGTGTGTTGGAGCGCCGGGTGATTGCCCGTGAGGAACTCGCCGGGGCCCTGGCCGCCGGCCGCGACCGAGGTGCGTGTCGGCAGCCGACGCACGGGTCAGAGAATCGGCCGGCGTGCTCGGGCCGCCTCGATGTCCGGGACATGCTCTTCGGCCCAGAGCCGTACGGCGCGGAGCGGGATGAGCAGAGAGCGGCCCAGCGGCGTCAGGGTGTACTCGACGCGGGGCGGGTTCTCGTCGTACGCGTGGCGGCTGACCAGACCGTCGGCTTCCAGGGAGCGCAGGGTCTCGGTGAGGGTCTTCGGGGTGATGCCCCGGATATGCCCCTTCAGTTCGCTGAAGCGGCGAGGTCCGTCGTCCAGGGCGTTGACGACGAACACGGTCCAGCGGGCGCCGATACGGTGCAGCACCGTGCGGCTCGGGCAGGTCGCTGCCATCACGTCGTACGCCTTGCCCATCGCCGCTCCCAGTTTCGTTGAAGATACCGGTATCAAATTCATACCGTGGTGCTCGATCCTACGAAAGGGAGTCGAGACACATGGAACGGATCCTGGTCATCGGTGGTGCACGGGCGCTCGGCGCGGCCGTCGCGAGGCGTGCGGCGAAGGACGGGTACGAGGTCGTTGTCGGTGCCCGCGACCTGGCTGCGGCCGACGTGCTGGCGCGCGAGATCGGCGCCACCGCCGTGCGGGTCGATCTGCAGGACGAGTCGACGCTCGCGGCCGCGGCGGAACGGCTGAAGGACGGAATCGACCACATCGTGACGACTGGTTCGGCGCCGCACGACGTTCGCGCGACCGAGTTGGACCGCGACAAGTTGCTGGCCGCGTTCACGGCGAAGGTGGTCGGCCCGATGCTGGTGGCCAAGCACTTCGCGCCGGTCCTGCGGCCGACCGGGTCGATGGTGCTGTTCTCCGGTGTGGTCGGCTGGCGCCCTGGGCCGGGATCACTCGTCAAGGGCGTCACGAACGGTGCGGTCGAGTACGCCGCGCGCCACCTGGCGGCGGATCTTGCGCCGGTACGGGTCAATGCCGTCTCGCCCGGTGTCGTGGACTCGGGCGCATGGGATCGCCTTGGTGAGAAGAAGACCGGCTTGTTGAGCAAGAGCGCGGCCGGGACCTTCGTCGGCCGCCACGGCGAGGCCGACGACGTCGTCGACACGGTGATGTGGCTCCTGCGTGCGGGCTTCGTCTCCGGCGAGACGATCCACATCGAGGGCGGCGCCCGCCACAAGTCCGCCTGATCGGCAACGTCGTCCGTAAGCCGCACGAGGCAGCGGTCGCGAGCTCGAAAGCACTCGCCGGCCAGTCGTCGAGGGACGGCGTGACATCGTCCGGGATCTGGCGGGCGCACTTCAGGCCGCCCGCCGGGTCCGCTCCTCAGAGTCTGAGCGGACCGCAGGTCAGCCGGTAGGCCTCCTGGACCCAGGGCTCCTTGGTGTGGGGGTTCACGCCGCAGGCCAGGGATGCACCTGAACTGCCGAACCAGGTGGTCACGCTGCCGTAGATGTCACCGCCGGGGCAGGTCACAGTGAAGCTCGCTTCGACGGCCTGGACTGCCTCGGCCTCGACGAAACGCCCCGCGTGTCCGAGGAAGTCGACCTTGACGGGGTTGCGCCGACGATCGGCGGACTCCTTCCCCGGAGCGGCCAGCTGATCGACGTCCCACCGCTTGAGGCGCTTGGTGAGCGCGGCGAGGACCTGGTGCGCTGATACGCGGTCGTCGCTCGTGCTGACCTGGGCCACGATGTTGCGCACGAGCCCCGGGTGAAACGTGACCCCGCCGTCGCTCTCGCGGACGTTCACGACCGGCGAGACCTCGGTGAGCCGCCGCTCCCGGTGCACCGAGGTCCACCGGACGGCCCCGCCCGCGCAGGACGGCGCGGACGCGGTGGCCTTCGCCTTGGCCTCGGTCGCCGCCGGCTTCCCGGTCGCTGCCGTACACGCGGCTGCCGACGACACCACCGCGCACAGCAGCGCCACCGTCGCCCACCCATGACGTCGGGTCATCCTGCTGCGTGCCATGGCTGTCGTTCCGCTCGCTCAAGTGCCGGACCCGGCCGTTCGGACCAGGGGGTCCAAGATCCGGGAGTCTGCGCAATATAAGCCCCCTGACCAGCCAACGCGACATACCGGCATCCATATCGACGGACCACGGCACCACTAGCAGTCGTAGCGGTGAACCGTGGGCCAGGTGGGGCAGGTGCGGCAGACGAAGACGTAGATGCCTCCACTGTCGCCCATGTCCATGTCGTGGCTGTCACGCTGCGGCTCGGGGTTGTCGGAGACTTCCCCGGCGCAGCCGGGGCTGGTGCGCTCCTCGACCGGGAGCCAGCGGCCACAGGATTCGCTCGCCGAGATGGTCAGCAAGTGTTCCATCCGGGAACCACAGGCGCAGTACGGCCAGTTCGGGGGCTGTGTCCAGCCGGGGTATCCGCCGATCTTGCTCTGCTGGGTGGTGAAGGCGTCGTAGTAGGAGATGCCACAGGACTCCTCCACTTCCTCGCTCCACTTGCCCACGCGCTCGGACAACTCCGCAGGCATGTCCCAGTTGGGGTACTCCACGGCCTCAGTGGGGTGTATCACGCAGGGCCGTGGAACGAACTCGTCCTCGAACTCGTGGGGGCGTGGCGCCTCATCCAGCAGGGGACGATCTGCCAGGTCGGCGACGGATCGCCACCGCAGCACCGGCACCGGCGAGTGCTGGTCGTGCTCGGAGTGGATCAGCGGGCACCAGAGCACTTGAAGTAGATCGGTGCCGGCCGGGAACACCAATGCCGGAACGTCGCGAGCGATGAGCTGCAGGACGGGCACCATGGAGACAGGGGCCGGGCCGACCACCGCACAACCGCGGGTGGGGTTGTAGTGATCGGGAGCCGCACACTCCGGCCAGGACTCATCGGCGGGCCAAAGGAGCGGCCCGCCCAGCGAGCTCTCATCCCGTCCAGGGCTGCCGGCGCGCGGGTACAGCAGGGTGGTCGCCCGCGCATACGGCACGAGTTCTGGAAATGCGTCAGCGATGTCGAACGGGGCTGGCGGAACAGTGCGAGTCATGATCCCCTCCAGACCGCGCATCGTAACGCGACCGAAGTCGGCCGCCACCGCTCGATCCCTCCATGCGAACCATGGGCACGATGGTTGTGAGGTCTCCCGGCCTGGCACCCCACCCCGTTCGGGGCGAGGTCGGCCGGCGCTGGTCAACAGGGTTGCCGCGCTTGGCTGCTGTACCGCGGAGACGCGCGTGATGCGGGTTGGGGGAAGACCTCTGCCGGGACCGTCCGTGTCAGGTGACCAGCTCGTAGATGCTCCGGGCCATCAGCCACAGGCCGACGAGCAGGGAGAGCGTGACGATCAGCTGTTCCTGGTGTTGTTCCAGCCAGCTGCGCAGGCCGTTCAAGCGGGCGTTGGCGGCCGTGGGCGCCCAGACCGTGTACATCTCCATGACGATGAGGCTGAGCGTGGCCAGCAGACAGTAGCCGGTCAGGGCGAGCCAGTCGGTGAGGGTGGAGAGGTTCGCGTCGACGGCGGTCGCGGCTCCGGCGCCGACCATGGCCCAGGGCTGCAGCAGCCAGGCCAAGCCCGCTGCCGTGGCCGGGGAGGCGTTGTCGATCCGGGCGGTCCAGCGTGGTGGGCCGTGCGGGCGGGGCGGTCTGCGGCGCCGGTGCGCGCCGTACAGCACCAGCCCCAGGCCGATGGCGAGTTTCACAGCGATCGTGGCGGTCGAGGGCACGCTGTGACGGGCTGGGGGCTGACCGCCGGTCAGCAGCACCACACAGGCGATCACCGCGATCAGGTTGGCCAGCCACGACAACAGGAACGCCAGACCCTGGCGAACGCCGCGCCGGGAGGAGAGCAGCAGGATGAAGGCGCTGTTGTGCAGGGGCCCCAGGGTGATGGCCGTACCGATCACGAGCAGGTCGAGGACCATCGGATCAGTCGCTCCTGGATGAGGGCTGTCTGCCGTCTGTTGACAAGCGGGACGGTCGGTGGTGTCGGGCGGCACCGTGCTGGGGTGGCGCAATCCGACTCTGCAGGGGGCGGCATGGCCGGTCAAGCACGCCACGCTCGTGTCGTCGATCCCAGTCGGCGGTCCGACGGGCCGCGCGGACACTGCCGAGCAGCGGGACGCGGTCGGCTCTGCAATCGCACGCGATGAACCCGGCGACGCGGACGGTCATCCCCGGGATACTCGTCGCCCATGGATGAGGTCGAAGTCGTCGTCGCCCATTCCGAGCGCGCGACTCTGCGCGTCGGCGACGTGTTCTTGAAGGTGGACGCCGATCAGACGCGCATCGACGTCGAGGTCGAGGCGATGGCACTGGCGCCGGTCCCGACCCCGGAGGTCCTGTGGCGTAAGCCGCCCGTGCTCGCGATGGCCGCGCTCCCGGGGACGACGCTGGGGCGCCTCGGCGGGCCGTCGACCGGGTCGCCGGCGGCGTGGGCCGCGGCGGGCGCCGCCATCCGGAAGCTGCATGACGCGCCGCTGCCGGCCCGGTCGGGCAGGGCCGGCCGGAGCGTCGTCGCGCTGGCGGCGGAACTCGACGACGAGTGCGAGTCGCTCGTGTCGAGCGGCGTCCTGCCCGCCGACGTGGTCACCCGCAATCGCCAGGTCGCCGAGGCCGCGCTCAGACCGTGGACCCCGGCGTTCACGCACGGTGACTTGCAGATCGCACACGTGTTCCTCGACGGCGACGAGGTCACCGGCATCATCGACTGGTCCGAGGCGGGCCAGGGTGATGCCCTGTTCGACCTCGCCACCTTCACACTCGGACACGAGGAGCACCTCGACGACGTCGTCGCCGGATACGGCACCGCCGTCGACCTCGACGTGATCCACGCGTGGTGGTCGTTGCGCAGCCTGCTGGTGGTTCGCTGGCTGACCGAGCACGGCTTCGACCCGTTCGCGCCGGGCTGCGAGGTCGACGTGCTGAGATCCCGGATGTGAGGCTGGAACGCGCCGGCCGCGCGCAGCGGTCGGCTACTCGCCGGTGACCCCGTCGATGGCCTCGCGAAGAAGATCCGCATGGCCGACGTGGCGGGCGTACTCCTCGATCACGTGCTCCAGGACGAACCGCACATCGGTGTCACCGAATTCCGCGTTCGGCACGATGCGCGCGATGTCGACGGTCACCTTCTCGAAGATCCGCCGCGACTCCTCGCACGCCGTGAGGTAGTCCTCGTAGACGTCCCTGCCCGACGTGGCGTCCGACTCGTCGTACCACTCGCCGCCATCAGCGGTGACGTAGGTCCGATAGGGAAAGAAGCGAGGCGTCGTGCCGGCCAACGTCCGCTGGAACCAGGCACGCTCAACCCCCTGCAGATGGCGCATGAGACCCAGCAGGGTCAACGCCGACGACCGCACGGGACGCAGCCGCAGTTGTTCATCCGAGAGGCCCTCGCACTTCCACAGGAAGGTCGCTCGGTGGTAGTCGAGATTCGAGGCGATCACCTCCAGCCACGGGCCCGATACCAGGCGCTGAGGCCGGACGATCTTCTGGACCACGATGTCGCTCACGCTGGAGTCTCCTCACCGGTCGTCGAGCTTGGTCACGTTCGTACGTGCCCACGGTCCGAGGCCTGGGCGGCGCCTCCAGCGGCACCTCATGAGCACGTTCGCCCAAGAAGACTTCTCTTCGTATCGGAACTCATCGCTCGACGCCGGTTAGGGAGTGCCCCTTTGGCTGTGAGTCACAGGGTGGCCTGAACCCAACCCGGCGAACGTACGCGGTGACCGCACTAGCCGAGCTTTCGCAGCACCTCGGCGATGGTGGTCCGGTACGTCCGCAGCGCCCGCAGGCCGGCGGCGTAGCGGTCGCGGTGGCGGGTGATGTCCACGGCCTGCTCCCGCGCCCGTACGGTGTGCCAGAGCTCGGCCGTGTGGTGGCGGCGCTTGCAGGTGACGTCCGCGACGGCGGTGGACCGCTCCCGCCGCGTATGCCGGGTGTTGCCGTCAGCGTTCCGCCGCCAGGCGGTGTCCCTGTACGCCGCGACGGGGTCTCGATAGCGCGGGAATCCTTGGTCGGCCACACAGCGGGACCAGGCATCCCAAGCCGCGCGGAGACGCGGATCGCGCTTGACCGCCTTGTCGACCTCGATCGCCCGTGTGCTCGCGTAGAGCCAGTCCCGCTTGAGGTCGATGCCGCGCATCAGCCGCCGGTTCGCGTCGAGGTTGCAGGCGGGGAGGTCCGCATACTCGGCGTTGGTCATCCGGCGGCCCATCGGCCGCCGGGACAGGGTCTTCGCCGGGTCCCAGCCGTAACCCCACCGGCGGGCGGCGGCCAGATCCAGGGCGCCGTAGTCGGTGCTGACCGCGGTGACGACTATGGGGTCGCTGGGGTAGCGGGGGTCGAGCGGGAAGTCCGGGTGGCCACGCTCCGCCATGCACTGCCGGACCAGCAACGCCGATGCCCGCTGCGAACGTTGATAGTCCTGAGGCGTGTAGTCGTAGCGGTCGGCAGGCAGGGGGCCGAGGTCCGACGCCGTACGGATGACCTTCGGCCCTCCTGGACCGGAGACACAGACCGCCGCCAGCACCACGACGGCACCCAGCCGCCACCCCCGCCTCATCATGCGAAGAGATGTTAGCGAGCGGTGTGCCACGGTCTGCCGTGGCCCCCCGCCAACTCAGCTACGTACGAAGGGACTTCAAGCGCCAGGACAGCTCGTTCAGGCGGCACCCGTCGAGCGGCTCCCCAGACCGACGTACCGCGATCCTGGGATCCGGACGGCGATGCCCGGCCCATTTCCGCGACTTCGAGCGAACGCGGCACCCAACTGCCAAGCCGCACACAGCATCAGGCGATCAGAGAGCAGCTCAAGGGCGCATGAACCGCCCCCTCAGGACAGAGCCACAGAGATCGATCCCTCCAGAAACGAGGTCCGTCGCACAGCCTTGACGGCATTGGTCCGGTCCAATAGCGTCGCCCCCGCACAGAACTCCACACGGCTCAACACCCGCCAGCCGTCACCTGCGCTGATGGTGTGTCCGCCGGCCAGGGACGGGAGCCCGGCCGCCCGCTGGGACTGCCTGTCCACGGCAGCCAAGGTGCCGGTCCTCGCCTGTTCGTCGTCCTCCGGATCCTCACGTGCGCGTGCCCTGCGCGCCGTTGGTGGAGATCACCGGGGCGGCGTGGCGGACAGACACGATCGCGCCTTTTCCTCGGAGGTCCGACCCATGCAATTATCCTCTGCGAGACCACGGCGCCGTGGATGGAAGCGAGCGCTGACCCTGATTCCCGTCGTCGTGGTGACGGTGGCGGCCACCGTCACCGGGACGCTGAACGCCGAAGCGGCCGTGCCTCCGACGCCGTCGGGTTTCACGCTCACGTGGAGCGACGACTTCAACGGTGCGTCCGGGACCGGCATCGACCAGAGTCTGTGGAAGTACGACACCGGGCCGGGCAGCAACTTCGGCACCGGCGAGATCGAGACCATGACCAACAGCACCTCGAACGTCTACTACGACGGTCAGGGTCATCTGGTGCTCCAAGCGCTGCATTCCGGTTCCGACCCGCGAGGCGGATGGACCTCCGGGCGCGTGGAGACCCAGTCGGCGTCCTTCGGCGCCCCGGCCGGCGGAGTCGTGCGTATCGAGTCCGTCCTCCAGCAGCCCAACGTCAGCACCGCCAACGGCGCCGGCTACTGGCCGGCGTTCTGGATGCTCGGCGCGCCGCTGCGTGATGGGGTGACCTGGCCGAAGTCCGGCGAGATCGACATCATGGAGGACATCAACGGCCGCAGCTCCGTCTTCAGCACCCTGCACTGCGGCGTGAATCCGGGCGGTCCGTGCAACGAGTCGACCGGCATCGGTTCGGGTGAACGCGCCTGTGGCGGCTGCCAGACCGGCTTCCACGACTACGCGGCGGAGATCGACCGTTCGGTGTCACCGGAGCAGATCAGGTTCTACCTCGACGGGAACAACTTCTTCACCGTCAACGCCAACCAGGTGGACGCGACGACCTGGGCCGACGCGGTCGACCACCCCTTCTTCATCATCTACGACCTGGCGATCGGCGGAGGCTTCCCTGACGCCTTCGGCGGGGGCCCGGACGCGTCGACGGTCTCCGGCGGCAAGCTGGTCGTCGACTCCGTGGCCGTCTACAACAAGGGGCCTGGCTCCGGGGGTGGCGGCGGCGGTTCGTCGACCGGCCAGACGATCACCGGACCGGGCGGCAAGTGTGTCGATGTGGCGGGTGACGACACCGGCGGCGACGGTACCGCGGTGCAGCTGTGGGACTGCCAGTCGGCGGCCAAGGACCAGCACTGGACCTGGAGCGGCCAGACTCTCCAGACCCTCGGCAAGTGCCTGGACATCGCCGGTGGCACCAGCGCGGCGGGGACGAAGTTGCAGCTCGCCACGTGCAACAGCGGCGGCTACCAGGCATGGGTGCGGCAGACCGACGGCTCGCTGAGGAACCCGGCCAGCGGCCGGTGCGTCGACTCGCCGTCGGGCGCCACCGCGAACGGCACACGCCTCCAGATCTGGGACTGCAACAGCTCCGGCGCCCAGAACTTCGCCATCGGTACCCCGATCTACGGACCGGGCGGCAAGTGCGTGGACGTGGCGGGTGACGACATCGGCGGCGACGGCACCGCGGTCCAGCTGTGGGACTGCCAGCAGGCGACCTCCCTCGACCAGAAGTGGACCTGGAACGGTCAGACCCTGCGCACGCTGGGCAAGTGCCTGGACATCGCGGGCGGTGTCAACGCGGCAGGCACAAAGCTCCAGTTGGCCGGCTGCAACGGCGGTGCCTACCAGAACTGGGTCACCAACGCCGATGGCTCGATGTCCAACCCGGCCACCGGCCGGTGCATCGACTCACCGTCCGGCGCCACCGCGAACGGCACACGCCTCCAGATCTGGGACTGCAACAGCTCCGGCGCCCAGAAGTTCGCCCTGGCATGAGAGGGAGGGGGCTCACCGCCGCCGGCGGAAGCCCCCTCTTGCCCCGTCCAGGACAGAACCTCGCGCCGGCACGGGATTCGCATCGCGGGCCCGTCCGGGGTTGACCCACCCCGCATTCCGACGGGTCGTTCGATGGTGTGGAGGGCTGGGTTCCCTCTCCGTGCGGCGGATGCGAGACGGTACGGCCCGTCCCGAAGACGGGAAGGACGCCGTGTCCGGCTTCGTCCGCGTGCCGCCGCACGGAGAGGCTCACCATGTCGTCTGCCGCACCGTGCGGCAGCGGTCGCGGTACGGCCGAGACAGGCGCCCGGGCAGTCTCGCTATCCGGCTCGGCAGCTCAGGACCGGCGTACCGGCGCCTCCTGGTGCCGCGCCGAACCCGAAGGCGGTGGAGGCACCGGCCGCGATGGCGCCGTTGTGGTCGGCGTTGTTCGCGGTCACCGTCTTGCCCACCTGACTGTAGGAGGCGTTCCACATCGCGGAGATGGTCTGGCTGCCCGGCCACTCCCACGTGACCTGCCACGACCTGGTCGTCGAGGTGCCCGTGTTGGTGACCGTGACGTCGGCGTTGAAGCCACCGCCCCAGTCGCTGCTCACCTTGTAGGTGGCGGTGCATCCGCTGGAGCCGCCCCCGGTGCCGGTGGTCGTCGCGCTGACCGACGCGGAGGCCGCGGAGGTGTTGCCGGCCGCGTCGCGAGCCCGCACGGTGTAGTCGTAGCGGGTCCCCGCGGTGAGGCCCGTGTCGGTGAAGGAGGTGCCGGTGGCCTCACCCGCCTTGGCGGTACCACGGTAGACGTCGTAACCGGCCACCCCGGTGTCGTCCGTGGAGGCTTTCCACGACAGGGACACACTCGACGCGGTGCTACCGGTCACGGCCAGTCCCGTCGGCGTCGAGGGCGCGGTCGAGTCTCCGCCCGTCCCGCCTCCGGTGAAGCCCGGGGCCTTGACGGATGCCAGGTAGCCGTCCTTCACGGTGTCCACGGTCTGCCAGTCGTCCTTGAGGATGCCTCCCGTGTCGCCGGAGTTCGGATTCCACGACCAGAAGGTCCAGTTGAAGCTGTCGGCCCCGTATGTGCTGGTGGGACGCAGGTAGTCGACGAGCGCCGCCAGCCACTTCTGGTCGACCGTCGACTGAAGGGTGGTGCCGAACTCGCCGAGCCAGACGGGGGCGATGTTCTGTTTGAAGATGTAGCCCCAGTACTTGTCCCAGACGGCCGGCATGTTCGCCGGGAACGACGGGTCGCTGAACCACGGTTGCTGCGCGACGCTGGTGGCGTAGTCGTGGGCCGAGTAGACCAGGCGGTTGGCGACACTCAGCCGCACCGGCGCGGCGGCGACCCCGGCGAGATTGCCGCCCCACCAGGTGCTCTGACCGTTCACCGTCTGGACGCCCTCGACGAAGATCAGCAGGCTGGGGTTGACGGACAGGACCGCGTTGCCGGCCCGCTCCGCCGCGAGCCGCCAGTCGGTACTCGTGTCCCCGCATCCCCAACAGGCGGGATCGTGCGGCTCGTTGTGCAGGTCGATACCGATCACGGCGGCGTTGCCCTGGTACCGCGTCGCCAGGGCCTTGAGGTCGGCGATCCAGGTCGCCTCGGGTACGGCGGAGGTGTACCAGAGCGCCGACTGGGCCGAGGAGTCGGGCCGGTGACGGTCGAGTACGACCTTGAGGCCGATCGAGCCCGCGTAGCCGACGATCTTGTCCATCACCTGGAGCGAGTTGAGGCCTTGCAGGTCGGAGTTCAGACCGTTGGCGTAGGTGATGCCGTTGGGCTGGGTGCCCTTGAAGATGTCGTCGCTGTAGGGCAGACGGATGGTGTTGTAGCCCAGGGTCTTCATCTGGTCGATCATCGACTTGTAGTCACGCGACCAGAGGCCGTGCGCAACGTAGTTGGACGTCTCGAACCCGAACCAGTTGATGCCCGCCATGCGCACCGGCTGGTTCTGCGCGTCAAGGATCCGGCGGCCCTCCGTGTGCCAGTATCCGGCGCCCGACGCGGCTGCCGCGGGCGCCGGGGACGAGGCGGCGACCGCCTGCGCGGGCACCGCCACCGCGAGCGGGACGAGGGCCGCGAGGGCCGCGGTGAGGAGCGCGACCAGGGTGCGCCGGACGCGAAGTGAGGGTGGGTGACGCATGGTGGGGGGGGTCCTCTCCGGGTGGGAGCGCTCCCATTCTTGGGCGCGCGTTTCCGGGCGGGCAGGCGGATGGGCATCCGGCATGACGGCTCCCGCGGACCGGCAGGAGTGTCCCGCTCCCGACGGCCGGCTCATCGAAGCCGGACTGCGCACATGGAAGCCACTAAGCGTGTTCGCGTCAATACCTCACGCGGTGATTGCCCCTCCGCGGGACCGTCGACCGTGAGAACGCCGCGTTCGGGCCACGCCCGCGCCGCCGCGGCCACGGAGGCGCCCCCGCCTTCCGGATTCTCCGCGGGAAGCTCCCCGTATCCCCCACGCCCTCACGCCCGCCGGGACCCGGCCCGCGACCGCGCGGCCCGCGAGCGAGCACGCCACGGGCTCAATGAGTGACGGAGCGTCAGCAACCCATCTTTTGCACGAGTGTTGACATCCGAAGGTCGAACGTCGCACCTTGGGAGCGCTCCCACCCGCAGTCCCTGTCCCCGCCGTCACATCCGTGACCGGGCACCGTCCACGCGCGCCGCCAAGATGTCGGGCGCCCGTCCGGACGACGCCGTGGCGCGCTCGTGTCCGGCGGCCCTCCAGCTCCAGCTTGCGCAACGCACGCGATCGCACCTTCGTCATGCCCGCACGCAACGCCCGTCCGGCGGAGCTCCGTCCGGTGTGCCCGAGCCGCGGCACACCGGGGCGCCGCCGGCGACCCCGCACGCCGACCGTACCCGCATGCACTCCCCAGGAGATGGCTGATGCCTTCCCGTAGACCCGACTCCACCGTGCGCCGAAGCGGACCGAAGCGGACCGCCGCTCTGGCCGTTGGCGCCCTCCTCGGAGCCCTGTCTGTCACCGCCCTTCCGACCACCGCGAACGCGGCCGCCAAACTCGACAATCCCTACGTCGGCGCGAAGGCCTACGTGAATCCCGACTGGTCGGCCAAGGCGGCGGCCGAGCCGGGCGGTTCGGCCATCTCCGACCAGCCGACGTTCGTCTGGCTGGACCGGATGGCCGCGATCCAGGGCACCGCCGACGCCCGTGGCCTCAAGGCGCACCTCGACGCGGCCAAGGCGCAGGGCGCCAACCTCGTCCAGTTGGTCATCTACGACCTGCCGGGCCGGGACTGCGCGGCACTCGCCTCCAACGGCGAACTCGGTCCCGACGACCTGGCCACCTACCAGAGCGACTACATCGACCCGATCGCGGCGATCCTCGCCGACCCGGCCTACGCGAGCCTGCGGATCGTCAACCTCATCGAGCCCGACTCGCTGCCCAACCTCGTGACCAACGCGGGCGGCACGGCCGGTTCCACGACCCAGTGCGCCACCATGAAGGCGAACGGCAACTACGAGAAGGGCGTCGGTTACGCCCTCCACAAGCTCGGCGCTCTGCCCAACGCCTACAACTACATCGACGCCGGCCACCACGGCTGGCTCGGCTGGGACAGCAACCTCACGCCGTCGGCCCAGGAGTTCAAGAAGGCCGCCACCACCAACGGCGCCACCGTGAACGATGTGACGGGCTTCATCGTCAACACCGCCAACTACTCCGCCACCAAAGAGCCGTACGTCAAGGTGACGGACACGGTGAACGGGCAGACGGTGCGCCAGTCGAAGTGGATCGACTGGAACCAGTACGACGACGAGAGCTCGTACGCACAGGGTCTGCGCACCGCGCTCGTCGCGCAGGGCTTCGACGCCGGCATCGGCATGCTCATCGACACCTCGCGCAACGGCTGGGGCGGTTCGGCCCGGCCGACCGGTCCCGGCCCGACGACCAGTGTCGACGCCTACGTGGACGGCGGTCGCATCGACCGGCGCATCCACGCCGGAAACTGGTGCAACCAGAGCGGGGCCGGCCTGGGTGAGCGCCCGGCGACCGCACCCGACACCGGGATCGACGCCTACGTGTGGGCCAAGCCGCCGGGCGAGTCCGACGGGGCCAGCCAGGCCGTCGACAACGACGAGGGCAAGGGCTTCGACCGGATGTGCGACCCCACGTACACCGGGAACGGGCGCAACGGGAACAACCTCACCGGAGCGCTGGCCAACTCCCCGCTCGCCGGGCACTGGTTCTCCGCCCAGTTCCGTCAGCTGCTCGCCAACGCCAACCCGCCCCTGAGCGGATCGGGTGGCGGCGGCGGTGACACGCAGGCCCCGACCGTTCCCGGCGGTCTCGCGGTCAGCTCCACGACGAGCAACAGCGCCACCCTGAGCTGGAGCGCGTCCACGGACAACACCGCGGTCACCGGATACGACGTCTATCGCGACGGCACGAAGGTGGGCAGCGCCACCACGACGTCCTACACCGACAGCGGGCTCGCCGCCTCCACCACCTACACGTACACCGTCAAGGCCAAGGACGCGGCCGGCAACGTCTCGGCCTCGTCCACGGCGGTGTCCGCCACCACCAAGGCCTCGGGCGGAGGCGGAGGCACGTCGGGCCTCAAGGCGCAGTACAAGAACAACGACTCCTCCACCAGTGACAACGGGATCAGGCCCGGCCTCAAGCTCGTCAACGGCGGTTCCGGCGCCGTCGATCTGTCCAAGGTGACCATCCGCTACTGGTTCACCGGGGAGTCCTCCTCCGCCGGCTACCAGACCTTCTGCGACTGGGCGCAGCTCGGCTGCTCCACGGTGAAGACTTCGGTGAGCGCCGTCTCCCCGAGCCGCACGGGCGCGGACCACTACCTGGAGGTGGGCTTCACCTCCGGTTCGCTGGCCGTCGGAGCCGACAGCGGTGATCTCCAGTTGCGCCTGGCCAAGTCGGACTGGTCGGCCTTCGACGAGTCGAACGACTACAGCCGCGGCGCCGGCACCTCCTACGCCGACGCGGCGAAGGTGACCGTGTACGTGTCGGGCACCCTCGTCTGGGGCACCGAGCCGTAAAGCGCGCCGAACGGAAAGGGGGCCGGGGCGGTGACGCTCCGGCCCTTGGCCCGTATCGCCGCCCCGCGAGAGGAGATCATCCGGCTGCGCGGGGCGAAGGTCGTTCGGGGAGAGATCCGGAGGCGCGGCGAAGGGGGTCAGTCCCAGACCAGGTTGAGGGAGCGTTCGAAGTCGACGTATCCGGCACGGGCGAAGGCTCGTGCCATGGGGACGTTGCCGAGGTCCGTGGACGCCCTGATCCGGTCGACGCCCTCCGCGGCCAGGATGAGGGTGCCCTCGGCGAGGATCTCGTCGATGTAGCCGTTGCCGCGGTGGGCGGGCAGGACGCCGATGTACGCGATGATCGGGTGGTAGCTGTTGCGGGCCGGGATCACGAAGCCCACCGGGCCGCCGCCGTCGGGCAGTTCAGCGATGCGCCACCATGCGCGCGGGCTCTCGAACCTGGCGAACTCTCCGTCGTAGTGCCGTTCCGCCGCCTCGCGCGAGCTCAGTCCGGATGCCAGGTCCGCCTGGCCGTGGGCGTCGAACTTCGAGCCCCCGCACCCCGCTTCCGTGAGTCGGCATGGTGGCCGCGCGCATAGCCAACCCTCGAACTATGTTGCCCCACCACATGTGCCCCTGACATGCCTCTTCCTACCGTGTGCCGACACGTACCCGCCCCCACCGCACACGAGGAAGTGGCGCACATGGCCTCCGGAACCACCACTCCCCCACCCCCCGCCAGTCTCAAGCGCATCGTCGCCGCCAGTCTCATCGGCACCACCATCGAGTGGTACGACAACTCATCCGATCGGAGCTAGGACCTGCGGTTTTACCTCATGGGTGGCCTTGAAGTCAGCGCGCACCCAGCACCGGAGCTCAACCGTGCTGGTGGGGGCGGCGGAGGGAGACCGGGTCGTACACGGCGTACAGGCGGGTGGCGCCGACGAGCTGCTCGCCCACAGACACCGTCGGTCGGCCCGAGCATCCACGGGGTTGAGACGGCAGCGCCCTCCAGCGCGGTCAGAATCCGCGCCTCGCGGGCCACGTCGTGCGCCGACGCCAGCAGGCGACCCAGCAGTGGGCACCGCAGCACCCGCCTGCGGCCTTCCTGGTCCCTTACCAGTTGGGTCAGATTCGACTGGCCGGGCCCGATCCGGTCGAAGACAGGCGGCCCTGCGAAGTCGACGCCCAGGATCTTGAAGTCGCAGGTGCTTGCAGATGACGTGCGTGGATATGGATGGGGACCTTGCTGACGTCAGCTTGTGGGCGAGTGAACTGGATGCTGGGCACGAGCGGTTCGTGCACGGGTTCAACCGGTCCGAGCCACGGGAGTCGCCGCCGGCCTCCGGGGCACCACACACCTGCTGGCCATCCGATCCGCCGGCCACCACCTGGCTGCCGCGCCCCTGGGTGTCCAGCGGGCCGGTGGACGGCGGTGCCGTGCCCACATAACCTGCGCGACAGCGGGCGCGACCGAGGCAGTCAGCCCAGCAGCTCAGCGCTTCCGGCCGGCTCGCGCCGCTCTTGCCCGTTGATGCGGTGCCGTTCGATGGACGAGCGCCGGTACACCTCCTGCCGCACCCGCTGAATCTCGCCGATGGGCCGGTGGTCCTCACGTGAACGCCACGGCGTGATCGACGTGACGTCGGCGGCCGCCAGGTTGTCGTCCCCGCCGATAGCCTGGCGCGGGAGATCCACCCGGGCGACCGTCACCCAGGGGGACAGGTCCTCGGGCCACTTGACGGACGTGTTGTCCACCTGCATACGGGCCAGATCGGTGTTGAGCTGGACCTGGAGCTCGAAGGAGTGGTCTCGCTCCGCGGCCTCGGCCACCAGGGTGCGGCGGAATGCCTCATTGTCCGCGCGCACGTCCACGATCTGCTGCGTGATGGAGGCCAGGGACGCGGCGGTCGGCACGGTACGGAGCTTGGCGATGTGTTCGCCGTAACGGAAGGCGCCCATGCTGTTGTAGGTATACGACAGCAGGTTCCTGCGCGGGACACCGGTGAACGACAGCATGGCGAGCAGTTCGTCCCACAGCCAGCTGTCGGGATCGGTGAGCGTCAGCCGGCGGGTCAGGAACTCCGCCATCCAGGTCTTGCGGCGGGCTGGGTCCACGAGAGCCTCGGGCAATTCGGCGAACAAATCCTCGATCACCATGTAGTCGTAGGCCGTGTTCGCGAAGAAGACATCGTTGTTGATCAGGTTGAGGTCGAAGGTGCCGCTGTCTCGTTCGTCGTCCAGCAGCGAGGGGCCGGCAACTCCGAACAGCTTGATGCCCATTCCGCAAGCCGCGCCCAGCTGGTGGTCGGGGCGGTCGTGGCCCAAGCCGTTCGAGTAGCGGACGACGGCATCGTACGCGGTCGGCCGTGCGAAGATTCCCTGCCGGTAGAAGCCTGGATTGTCACCAACCGTGACCGTGGCCTTGAGGAGGCCGTAGGTCTTGCCGTGGGCCGTGCGGACAGCGCGGCCGACGGTCTCGCGCTCGACCGAGGCGCGAGTACGACGCGCCACCTGGGCGATGACTGCTTCCATCTCCTCCTGGTAGGACGGGCGTTCGATGGGCCGGTAGTCCTCGTAGCGAACAGGATTCATTGTGCCGCCTCCCTCTCGTGGGGTACTGCGCACAGACGCTAGTACGCAATTTAATTGTGCACAACATAACTGTGGGCGATCGCACGTTCCCAGCACCGAATCGTCGGTGCCGGCTACTCGTCGGTGCCCAGTGCGTGGGATGCGGCTCAGAGGGACGACGGACAGAAATGAACGGCTCCCACAAGCAGTCCCGTCACTACCTGGTCTGTCCAGCCAAGGTCCGCCGGCGCGTCGAGCACGACTACCGCGAACTCAACACGGCCTGGGCCCGGACCACTTCGAAAGCCGATCCTGGCCGGCCGGCACCACCACGTCACCCTCGTGACCGCCGCCCACGTCTTCCTCACCGAACAGCGCCTCGCCCCAAAAGCACCCGGACCGGTCTCACCCTCTACCAAGTCCTCGACACGCTCCAGGACGTTCCGAGGTGCTGAACCGGCGTCTGCACCACCTGCCACCAAGCCGCCCTGCCAACCTGGTGTGCCGCGCGCTGGGCGACCGCCGCAACCCCATGACCACTGGAAGCGCGAGACCCACCTCAGTCCACCAGCCGCACGTCGTTGACGGCAGACGGGTGCGTGGTTGTGGCCTCTGTTGGCGCCGGCGAGCCCGCCGCCGATCAGACGGATGCCGTGCTCGGACCAGCTGGAGGTTTCTGTGCTGGGGAGCCCTGCCCATGTTTCAGCCACCGGCTTCCCCTTTGCTGCTCGGTGAGCCACTAACTGGTAGAAGAGGCGCTGATGCTGACGGAAGGACTGACGGAAGAACTGGCGGAGGAACTGGCGGAGGGCCTCGCGGAAGGGGTTGCCGACTGCGAGGGCGAGCTGGGGCGGCGGCCGCTGGAGGCTCGGGGGGTCGGCTTCGCCTTCACCGGTGGCGATGCACTGGTGGTGGCGGGAGGCCGAGAGACCGGTGACGTGCTGCGAGTCGCCGTTGGCAGAGGACGCCAGATCCCGTCACCGTTTCGGTCATGGACGCCCTTTCGGGCCGGGTGCGTGGTCACACGCTCCGGTGAAGCCTGTGAATCGGGAACGCGGACCCCGGGCTCTTCGGGGGACGGCTGTTCCGGGATCGAGGCTGCTCGTGGGGCCGTCGACTGGGGAAACACCGATGCGGTGGCCAGGCCTCCGAGCAGGGTGAAGGCGGCTGCGGCAAGAGACCGGACGGCATACTTCTTCAGCCGCGCCGGACGGTCGTACCGGTCAGCCGACAGGTCTTGCAGGGCAGTCGGTGACCCGGGAAGGGGCGACCCGGAGGACCTCGGTCCCCGACTCGAGCGGACCTCCGGCATCGCGGCCTCGACGGCCGGAGCACCGCCTCTCTGATCGCTCAGCTGTGCCATGCCGGGGTCGTATGCCCCACACTCTGGGCAGGTAACGGCGCCGTTGAGCGTGCGGCTGCACGGGATGCAGTAGTCCATGAAGCGACCGTCCTCAGTCCTTGAGTTGACGGGAGCAAAGGTGCACCCAACCCGGGCAGCAGTCAGCGGTGGGGAGACGCCGCTTGGTTTGTTTGGGACCGATCTTTGACATGTACAAACCTCACTTACCGGTCTAGAGGTGGGTCACCGGTTACTGGGTTCAACGGGGCGCCTCGAATGAGTGCTCACCCGCAGGCTGAAAAGTGGGGTATGTAACTCTGCTGGAAGGGACGTTGATGACCGGGACGGCGCGGCAGCCTCGGCGTACGAGCCGAACGGTTGCGGCTCGATCCGGGCCGAGTGCGGCTCACTTCTCACGGCTCGACGTCCCCTGGGCGCAATTTCTTCGCTCCTGCGATGTCCTAGGGCAAGGTGGTCAGGCCGAGGAGAGTCCCACCGGCAGCAGCACCCGCACTGCGACCACAGCCGGTCGTCTCGGCGGCCGCCGAGTCTGCTCCCACCTTCGAGACCTGCCAGACCGCGGGAGGCCAACCAGAATTGAGCCTTACCGGCATGGAGGTGAGGCGCGGCAGACTGCAGGGGAGGACAGCCCGAAGCGTCAATCGTTCGGTGGGTCAGACCCCCGAGCGATGCCGCAACCAAGCCTCACAGTCGTTCGTACAGTGGCGCGCTCCACCTGGACGCCAGGAACCACGCCCGCTCCACGGTGTGTGGGTCGACGGCAGACGGGATGGGAGCCTATCGGCGCCCGCCTCGGGCTGAGGACCATGCGGATGAGGACGCGTTCTCGGAGTCCATGAGTGGCTGGAACACCGAGCATTGGGACTTCAACGAGCGGAAGACAACGGGGTCTTTCGTCGCGAAGGAGCACGGTTGCGGATTCGCCACGCTTTTGGTGATCACGGGCCCGTTCGCCGGGACGCTTTGGTGGGACGGACGGGCGACAAGCGACCTGATCATCCCGCTGTCCCTCGACCATACTGGCGGCGCCCGGCCTGTGACCTTCGGCGAATGGCTCGGTCGTGACTCCTGGGACCTGCTTCCGCCCGGCTGGGGACGAGCCTGACGTCATCGGGACGGCAGGGGAAGATGAGCCGTGATCCGAGGAAGCGGCTTAGCTTTTCGCCGGCTTCTCACCGAGGTTCTTGGGTCGCTTGTCCGGCCGGTAGCTGGGTCCGTTCATCGCGCGCTCGCGTCGCTGGTTCCGGTCTTGCGTGAAACAGGGGGAGTACTGCGTGTTTGTGGTGAGGACGTCCGGCCGAAGCGCGGCAGTCGACGACGACCGCCCTGAGTTCAAACTCCTGGGGAGGAGACAGTTCAGCGGGCTGGACCTCGCACGCCCGGCCACCACGGGCGTCCGATCCCGCGCGCTCCTGGAACTGCAACAGAACTATGGCCGTCTGCAGTTCAGGGCTCTGGTGGGTGGCGAGTTCGTGCCGGGAGAGGGCGACCGGATTGCCTGGCGGGTCAGGTGCTGGGAGACGGCCCGGCCTACTCCACAGCAGGGGCTGCTGCCCGGTGCACTGCTGCCGGGTCTGCCCGCAAGGCTGGATGACGCTGCGGCGATGGGCCTGTGGGCAGACCTCAACGCCGGTGCCCTACCAGCCGGCCACCTGGTGATCGACCGGGCGGGCTTCAACCAGGAGTCCTCCCCCGCGTTGTTCACAACGGCCGTCAAACTCCTGGTACACGTCCTGCTGGCGGGCGTCTTCGGATCGCCCGCGGAGCCGGTCATCAGATCCTGGGTGGCCACTGGCCGAATTCCGGATGTCACTGCCCGGAGTTGATGTCGAATCGCAGGCATGGAGAGTCCTGGCCAGTGCGAAGAACTCAGCACTGTTCGCATCGAGGGACTGTGGGGTCGGAGTCCGTGTTCCAGGACCAAGCGCCTTCTCGCCCTCCGTACTCACCTTCATCTTCGTCGTAGGGCTGAAGAGCGGGTAGCGGCGGTCGTCGGGCCCGGCGGAGCGGAAGCAGTCGACAGCGCGGTCGCTGAACGACTTCATGCCGACGAGCCTGACGTACGCGTCGGTCAGCTCGCGCCGCACGTGCGGGAAGAGCGGGTGACGGAGCGCTCCGTCGGGGGCCCTGCAGGACGACCTGCTGCCGGCAGGCCATGGCAACGTGCTGCAGCAGGATCGTCGCGCCGTGCGGAGGTCTCACGGCGCGACGGGCAGGCCGGTCCTCATGCCCGGTCGGACGCCTCCAGCTGGGTGGTCATGAGGCGGACGATCTCCGTCTGGTGCTGGGCCAGGAAGAAGTGACCGCCGGGGAAGACCTTCAGCATGAAGGGGCCGTCGGTGTGCCCGGACCAGGCGGCGGCCTCCTCCACGGTGACCTTCGGGTCGTCGTCGCCGACGAGGCAGGTCACGGGGCAGCGCAGGGGCGGCCCGGGTTCCCAGACGTAGGTCTCGGCTGCGCGGTAGTCCGCCCGGATGGCCGGGAGGATCATGCGCAGGACTTCCTCGTCGCCCAGCAGCTGGGGGTTGGTGCCGCTGAGGCCGCGCATCTCGGCGACGAGGCCGTCGTCGTCGCGCAGGTGGAGTGCCTCGTCACGGTGCGTGGACGGGGCGCGGCGGCCGGAGGCGATGAGGGCGGCGGGCATGACGCCCCGCTCCTGCTCCAGCCGTCGGGCGATCTCGTAGGCGAGGGAGGCGCCCATGCTGTGGCCGAACAGGGCGATGGGCCGGTCGGTCCAGGGCAGGAGGGCCTCGTAGACCTTGTCGGCGAGCGCCGGTACGGAGTCCAGGAGAGGTTCGGTGCGGCGGTCCTGGCGGCCGGGGTACTGCACGCACAGCACGTCGACGCTGTCGGGCATGGACCGGGACACGGGGAAGTAGAAGCTGGCGGAGCCGCCCGCGTGGGGCAGGCAGACCAGCCGGACGCGGCTGTCGGGGCGCGGGTGGAACCTGCGGATCCAGAGGCTGTTGTTCTCGGTGAGCGGGGAGTTCACGGAGTCGTTCCTTTTCGGTTTCGGTTCGACCGCCTGCCGTGGCGGGGCGTTCGCCGGGAGGAGAAGGGGTGGGGCTCGGTCGGGCCGCGCGTACCGCTGGTCAGGAATCCGTGACGTCCTGCTTGATGATGCGCTCGACGTTCCGCTCCGCCAGTGCCGTGATGGTCACGAACGGGTTGACGCCGATACTGCCGGGGACGAGTGAGCCGTCGGTCACGTAGAGGTTCTTGTATCCGGCGACGCGGCCGTAGTTGTCGGTGGCCTTGCCGAGGACGCAGCCGCCGAGCGGGTGGTAGCAGAAGTCGTCGGCGAAGGCTTTGATCTGCTTGCCGAAGAGGTCGTACCGATAGACGGTGGTGTTGGCCTTGTTGATGCGGTCGAACAGCGATTTCGCGGCCGCGACCGCGGGTGCGTTCTGGTCCCGGGTCCAGCGCAGGTCCGCCCGGTCCTTGGCGGCGTCGTAGACGAAGGTGCCGCGCTCCGGGTTCTTGGTGATGGCCAGATAGAGGCTGGCCCAGGTCTCGACTCCCGCCGGCAGGGGGGCGATCTCGGCGAAGACGGGGGTGTCCGGGTTGTCCCAGTCGTCGATGCCGAGGGCGGGGATCGACGACTGCTTGGTGCCCGTGGGGTTCCACACGTGGTTGGCGCGGGCGGTCATGATGTTGCCGTTGGGGCCCCAGCCTCCGCCGATCTCAGGGCTGAGGTTCGGGAGAGTGCCGGTCTCCCGGGCACGCAGCAGCAACTCGGTCGAGCCGAGGCTGCCTGCGCCGAGGAAGAGGTGGCGGCAGGAGATCTCCTTCGTCGCGAGCAGCTTGCCGTCGGCGTCCCTCTGCTCGACGGTCAGCGCATATGTGCCGTCGTTCTGCTGACGGATCGTCCTGACCTCGTGCAAGGTCTCGATGGTGACATTGCCGGTGCCCAGGGCGGCCGCCAGGTAGCTCTTGTCGAGTGAGACCTTGCCGTGGTTGTTGCCGTAGATCACCTCGGCGGCCAGCGCGGACTTGGGCACCGCACCGTCCGCCTCACGGCGCATGTAGTCCCAGTCGTAGACGTTGGGCACGAAGGTGGTGCTCAGGCCCGCGTTCGAGGCCTGCCGGCGCGAGACACGCGCGAACGAGTACCAGTCGGTCCGCTCGAACCAGCTCTTGTCGATGTTGTTGACCCGGAGGGTGGAGTTCGCGCGGGGGAAGTACTTGGTGTACATCTCCTCGGCGTCGACCTGGGGCAGCACCTCCTCGAAGTACGAGCGCCGGGGCGTGACCGCCATGCCGCCGTTGACGAGCGAACCGCCACCGACCCCGCGTCCCACGTATACGGACATCTGGTCGAAGTTGACCCGGTCCAGTACGCCCGCGTAGGGCTCGATGTCCCGGTTGGCGAGGTCGAGCCACAGGAAGGAGCCGAGCGGCGCCTCGGTGCGGGTCTTGAACCAGCTGGAGCGCTTGTCGGGCTTGAGCATTCCGGAGAACACGCTGCCGTCCGGACCGGGCTGGTTCCACAGTCGGCCCATCTCCAGCATCAGGGTGGGAACCCCTGCCTCGCCGAGGCGCAGGGCGGAGACGGCCGCGCCGTAACCGGTGCCGACCACGACGGCAGGGACGAACGTGCCGCCGGAACCACTGGTTGCGGTGGCAGCGGCCGCCCGGGGGGCGGCGGTGATCGTGGTCTGCCCCCCGAGTGCGGCGGCACCCAGGACCGCCAGGCCGAGCATGCGGCGGCGGGACAGAGGCTGGTGGGCAATCACGCTGTGGCTCCTGAACTTGGGGGGAAAGGTGAATCGGAACGCCGACCGGAGTGGCGGTCCGGGGCGGAACGGACCGAGTGGAGATCGCGCAAAGGCCGTCGGCGACGTCCGGATCGGACGCGGGCCGACCCGGTGAAGGCCAGGCACGGCTCTTCGGTTGCCCGGGGCGCGGAAGAGGGCGTCACGGTACGGCCCGCTCCCGGGCGCGGGCAGAGTTCACGCATGTCTTCAGGCGTCCGCCGGACCGGGCGGCAGAGGGCAGGACGCGGCCGGTTCGGGCCGTCCGGCGGCCCGGAGCCTGTGGTGGGCGCCGGTGAGGTGCTCGTCCACCGCGCGTGCACGCACGCGAGCCGCTCCCCCAGGTGCTTGCCGGATACCGGGTGAACGGCGAGTCCGGCGACCCTGTGTCCGGCCCGGGCGAACGCCGCGCCGGCCACCCGCGCGCGGGCGCCCGGCGCGGGCCCCGTGCCCGCTCACTTCACGAAGTCGTCCACGACCTGGGGCGGCCAGGTGCCGACCTTGAGTACGCCCAGTGAGTAGGCACGGGAGACCAGCGCGGCGCGGTTGGGCACCTTCAGCTTCCGCAGCAGGCAGGTCACGTGGTACTCGACGCCCTGCCGGCTGAGGTAGAGGCTTGCCGCCAAGGGGATGGTGGAGACGCCGGCGGCGACGCCTTCGAGGATGCGCGCGTCCATCGAGGAGAGGATCTTCTTGCGTCGGGGCATCACAGGTGTCTGCTCGGCGTCCCCGGCCGTGGGCATCATGACCAGGATCGCGGTCGTGTCGGGCAGGACGCCGCGTACCGCGACCGCGGTGAGGGGAACGGTGAAGGCGGACTCCGCGCCGGGCCCCACGGCGATGACGGGCGTGACGAATCGCTGGTGTTTCCCTTCGAGTAAATTCAATAATTGACGCATCAACGGTTGCTGCACGCTCGGGTGCACGACGTCACGGAAATTGCGACCGCATATGTCCTCGGACGATCCGTTGAACTGACTGAAGAACTCCTGGTTCGCCTGCTGGATGGTCAAGGTTTTATCGAGACTCGCCATGCACAGGCCCGGAGTTGCAGGTGCTGGACTCAGCAAGAGAGACCTCCCAGAAACTTGGGCGAAATGAACTCGGACGCCGGCGAACGGCCGTGAGGCTGTCGGCAGGGGCGTCATCGGCCCTGGGACCAGCGGTAACTCCAGATGCGAACATCGTGCGTCACGGCCCTTGCAGGGTTCTGGTCGAGCCGCTGGCGGTACCTTGCCGCCGCCCGCCGTCGTTTCCAGGCCCCCTTGTCGAAATCCTTGCCGGACACCTGACGCTTTCTTGCCAATCGCCGGATCTCCGGCTTGGAGGGCGTCGTTCGCCATGTCAGGATCCACAGAAGAAGGTGTGAGAACAGCCAGCTCGAACTGTCCGTCAGCCATATCCGCAAGCATGATGAGGACCGTTCATGCCTTTCCCTCCGCCCGCAGACGTGTCACCCGGGACGACCGGCCGGGCTGAGCTCCTCCTGAGCGTTCTGGGGCCCATGTCGGCGCGACACGACGGGCATGACCTGCCGCTCGGCCCGCCACGTCGGCGAACCCTGCTCGCCCTGCTGCTCATACGCCTCGGCCGGGTGGTGCCCACCGAGCTGCTCGTCGAGGAACTGTGGGGTGAGCAGGCGCCCCGACACGCCGTCGCCACACTCCAGAGTCACGTCTCCCATCTGCGACGGTCCCTGCGCACAAAGACGGGAACAGGCCAAACTTCGGTGCTGCGTCATCGGACACCGGGCTATGTCCTCGATCTCGACCCCGAACAGGTCGACGCCTGCCGCTTCGAGCGTCTGGTCACCGACGGACGGCGGCTGCTGGAGCAGCGCGATCCGCGCGCCGCGCATGCACGGCTCACCGAGGCCCTGGGGCTGTGGCGCGGCTCGCCGTACGCGGAGTTCGACGGCCATCCGCCGCTCAGCGACGAGTGCACCCGACTCGAACAGATCCGGCTCACCGCCGTCGAGTCCCGCGCCGAGGCACGGCTGGCTCTCGGCGCGGCCGAGGAGGTGGCCGCCGATCTGGACGGGGAGGCGCGCCGTCATCCCACGCGGGAGCGGCTGGTCGGCCACCTCATGACGGCACTGTCCCGGCTCGGGCGGCAGGCCGAGGCGCTCGAGGTGTACGAGCGGACGCGCAGGCATCTGGTCGATGAGTTCGGCGTGGACACCGCGGCCGAACTGCGCCGGGTCAGAGGTGCGATCCTGCGCCAGGAGCCGGGAGCGAGCGCCCCCTCGAAGAAGCTGTCTCCCCCACTGCTCGAGTCCACCGGAGCGTCGTGTGTCCCGCCGGTGACGAACGAGATCGGTGACGTCGGAGTACACGACTCCGAGGGCTTGCAGAGCTTCGGGGCCTCCTGGAACGGCGGGACGGCCGTCACGGTCCGGGGGTACGGCCCGGTGGTGGCATCCGGCGGCGCCGACGGGACGGACGAGTCCGGCACGGCCGTCGAACGCGAGGGGATCGCGGGGACCGACGCGCGCCCGAGGGCGCGAACCGACGTGCCGCCGGGCCCGCGGGCGGATGCCGCCGGCACGCGGACCGGGTCGTCCCGGTCGCGGCCCGTACCCGGACCGGAACACGAGCCGGCTGCCGCCCCGGAAGCCGGGGAATCCCCGGAGTTCGAGTCGGGGTGGGCGCCTGCCCCCTCGCCGTTCACCGGCCGTGGCCAGGAGCTCGACCGCCTGACGACCGCGGCCGCGAGCGCGGTCGTGGGCCATGGCCATGTGGCCGGTGTCCTCGGCCCCCCGGGAGTCGGAAAGACCCGCCTGCTGCTCGAACTCGCGGCGCGTCTGGAGAGCATGGACGCGCACGAGAACGGCTCCAGGCTGGAGGTGTTCTGGAGCCACTGCTTCCCCGGCGAGGGCGTGCCCGCCTACTGGCTGTGGACGCAGATCCTGCGGCGGCTGTCCGCGACCCGGCCGGATGCCTTTCGCGAGGCGACGGAACCGTTCGGCGCCCTGCTCGCCCCACTGATGCCCGAACGGTCGGCGGCCCGTGCCGGAGGCCCGGGACGGGCCTCCGACTGGTGCCAGGCCCGCTTCCTCACCCATGACGCGGTCTGCGAGGTGCTGCTCGCCCTCGCCGGGCAACGCCCGCTCGTCCTGCTCCTCGAAGATCTGCAATGGGCGGACACCGCCTCCCTCGACCTGCTCAGGCTGCTGAGCACCCGCTGCCAGGGCCATCCGATCAGCATCGTGCTCACGGCGCGGGCGTTCGAGGCCGAGTCGGACGCGACGCTGCGCCGGATGGTCTCCGAGGTGCTACGCGGCCCCAGGACCGAGACGCTGCGGCTCGGCGGGCTTTCCCCGCAGGCCGTCGGTGCCCTCGTCGAGGCACACGCAGGACCTGGTGTGGACCCGAAGGTCGTCGAGGTGCTGCACCGGCGCAGCGAAGGCAACCCGTACTCGGTGATCCAGCTTCTCTCTCTCGTGGACGACGCGCGTAAGCTGCGTCGCCCGGATGCGGCCGACACGCTCCTGGCTCACATTCCCACCGGAGTACGCGAGGCACTGCACCAGCGGTTCGCCGCGCTGCCCGAGCCGGTCCTGCGGGTGCTTCACCTGTGCGCCGTCATCGGCGCCGAGGTGGACACCGACCTGTTGCACCGGACCGCCACGCACGACGAACCGGTCGTCGCGGGTCTTGAGTCGGCCATCCGTGCCGGCCTGCTCGGGGAGGACCCGCACCATCCGGGACGGCTGCACTTCGCTCACGCCCTGGTCCAGGAGACGCTCGTCGACGAGCTCCCCCGTGAGGACCGCCACCGTCTGCACGCCAGGGTCGCCGACGCGCTGTGCGCACGCAGGCGCGGGCAGGTGGGGGACGAGGAGATCGAGCGGGTGGCGCATCACAGCTGGCACGCCAAGAGTGCGCTGCCCGCCGCCGAGGTGCTGCCTCGGCTGCTGCTCGCCGCGGAACACGCCGAGCAGTCCATGGCGTACGAGCAGGTGGAGATCTGGCTGCGCCGCGCCGTGCACCTGGTCGGCTTCCTGCCGCAGGACGATCCCGCCACAGGGAGGTTGGAACAGGACCTGCACATCCAACTCGGCCAGGTACTCGCCACCACTCGCGGCTACGGCCACCCCGAGGCCGAGACGGCGCTGACGCGCGGTCGCGCCCTCAGCACGGCAGCTCACGCCCCCGAGGACCCGTCGGTGCTCTGGGCGCTGTGCACGGCGTACATGGTCACCGGCCGCTACGACGCCTCTCGGCAGTTCTCCGGCCTGCTGCGGAAGATCTCGCGGCAGACCTGGGAGCCCGTGGCGGCGCTCGGTGCGGCGTACGGGGAAGGCATCGTGCTGCATGTGCGCGGGATGCTCCCGCAGGCACTCGCCGAACTGGAGCGCGGCGTCGGCATAGCGGATCGTTTCGCCAACGAGAATCACGCGCTGGCGCGAACCTTCCAGCACGACCCACGCGTCTCCTGCCGCTCCTACGACACCTTCACCCATTGGCTCCTTGGACACCGGCGGACCGCCGGCGCGCGCCGACGTGAGCTGTTGAGCCTCACCGAGTACGAAAGCAGGCCGTCCGACCGCTCCTTCGCGCTGTACGTGGACGGGGTCGTGGCGGCTTGGGAGGGTGACACCCTCACCGCACTCGCCTCTAGCGACGAGGGCATCCGCGTCGCGGGCGAACACGGACTGCTCTACTGGAAGGCGATGCTGGGCGTCGTCAAAGGGTGGGGCCTGGCGCACACAGGACATCACGACGACGGCCTCGACCTCATCCACACCTCACTGGCTGAATTGGGCCAGTCCAGGACGTGCTTACGCCACCCGCTCCACCTGGGCCTGTTGGGCCAGGCGCAACATCACGGCGGGCGGATCGAGGAGGCGAGGACCACCTTCCGGAAGCTCCTGGCCGCCGTCGAACAACGCCGCGAGCGCGTGTACCTCCACCCGGCACTGCCCGCGACCCCGCTGCTCCACGAACTGCTGAGCCACGGTGCCGACGACGCGCTCACGGGGCGGGGCCCGGGACGGGTCGGGCCCGGCTCCGGCCGACGAGCGTGATGGATCCATGCTCTGCCTCGCCGGTCGACTCATCCAGTTCCATGTCCCCGTGACGCGCCGCTGCGGGATTCAACAAGCGGTGGCCCTGACCGCCCGGCTCCCGGAGAGCCACCACTCGCACGGTTGCGGACCCCCGGGCCTCACGGCCGACGCGGCTCAGTCCTCGTGGATCGCGATCGCCTGTACCGGACAGGCCATGGGGACGTCGCGCACGCGCGGGTCCGCCGCCGCGTCCTCATGTCCCGGGACCAGGGCGACCAGCGCGTCGTCGTCCTGGGTGAAGACGCCGGGTGCGGTCATGACGCACTGGCCGGAGCCGATGCACCGGTCGCGGTCGACGGTGATGCGCATGGTGTGGCCGGTCTCGCTTCCTTCCGTTCCTTCCGCCCGGCCCCTCACCAGGTGACCGGGAGCTCGATCGGGCCCTGGGCGTCGTGGCCGGCCTTGATGGGCACCTCGTCCAGGGGTACGGCCAGCCGCAGGCCCGGGATGCGGGCGAAGAGCGCGCCGAGGGCGATCTCGAGTTCGGCGCGGGCGAGGTTCTGCCCCAGGCACTGATGGATGCCGTGGCCGAAGCCGACGTGGTGGCGTGCGGTGCGCCGGGCGTCGAAGACGTCGGGGTCCTCGTACGCCTTCGCGTCGCGGTTCATCAGTGTGATGGAGACCAGCACCGCGTCCCCGGCCCTGACGGTCTCGCCGCCGACATCGATGTCTTCCTTGGCCATCCGGACCAAGTAGTCGGAGACGGAGGTGAACCGCAGCAGCTCCTCGACCACTCCCGGGAGCGCACCGGGATCCCTCAGCAGCACGTCGGTCTGCTCGGGGTGCTGGATGAGCGTGAGGGCACCGAGGGCGATCGCGTTGACGGTGGTCTCGTGGCCGGCCACCAGCAGGACCAGCGCGATCATGACCACCTCGTCGTGGTCCAGCCCGCCCTCCTCCAACTGGCGTGCGATCAGCTCGTCCAGCAGACCGTCCTCGGGCTCGGCCTGCTTCTTCCCGACCAGGCCGTGCAGATACGTGTAGAGCTCGCCGAAGGCCGCGTCGGCCTCCGCCGACGTCGCGGCGCCCACGAAGTCGCGGGAGCACTCCTCGAAGAAGTCATGGTCGCCGTACGGGACGCCGAGGAGCTCGCAGATCGCCATGGAGGGCACCGGCAGGGCGAAGGCCGACACCAGGTCCACGACCGGCCCCTCCGCCAGCATGTCGTCCAGAAGCCGGTCGACGAGGCTCTGAAGCCTGGGACGGATGGCGTTCATGCGCTTGACGCCGAAGCTGGGGATCAACATGCGCCGCTGACGGGCGTGCAGGGGGTCGTCGACGCCGATCAGCGGGAAGGCGAGCCCGTCCCGGCCCTCGGTGCGCCGGACGACGACGGGGAAGGCCGGGTGACCCCAGTCGGAGGACAGCCGGGGATCGACGAGCAGCGCCCGTCCCTCCGCATGCCCGGTGATCAGCCACGCCGGTCGGCCGTCGAACAGCGTGACCTGCGTCAGCGGGCTCTCGCCCCGCCATTCCGCGTAGGCCTTCGGCGGCTGGTACGGGCAGGTCCGGTCCTGAGGGAAGGACGGAGTCCGCGACCCGGTGAGGCGCATTTCGGTCTCGGTCATGTCGTGCCTTTCGAACAATCGGCAGTGCGGTCGTTCATCGGTGAGTGATGGGCTACGGGAAACAGGTTTCAGTCCGTCGGCAAGGCCGTACGCAGCCCTGTCTGCACCCGGCCGTCCGGCCCCGGACCCTTCGTCGGGCAAGTGACCGGCTCCGTGCTCGGTGACGGCCGCCTCGGTGAACGGGACTGCGCGCCGGGCCGCCCGGGACGCGACCGCCACTGCGTCGCGCTGTGGCGTGCGGCAAGCGGCTTCGGGGACGGTCGGCGCGAGGACCGCGGCAGCGGCGGGAGAGTCCCGGCGGCACGAAGACCGGCACGCGGGCAATCCAGGTCCGACGGTCATGTACTTGAAGCAGGGCAACCAGTGGTGCGCACGGCCGCCTTGGCCGCCCCCGGCGCGAGGCGGCGGCGGAAGGCGTGATCAGCGCACGCGGTCCGCGGGCGCTGATCACCTCTGGGAGTGAGCGGTGGTGCGGAGGTCACCAGGTGACGGGCAGCTCGTGCACGCCGTAGAAGACCATGTCGGTACGGAAGCGGAGTTCCTCGACGGGCTTGGCCAGGCGCAGGGTCGGGAAACGGCGGAGCAGGGTCTCGAAGACGATCTGCAGCTCGATCCGGGCGAGTTGCTGGCCGATGCACTGGTGTGCGCCGAAGCCGAAGGCCAGATGCGGGGCGGGGCGGCGGGTGATGTCGAACCGCTCCGGCTCCTCCACGAAGGCGGGGTCGAAGTCGGCGGCGAGGACGTGCGCGACGACCTGCTCGCCCTCGGCGATGCGCACGCCACCGAGTTCGACGTCCCGGGTGGCGACGCGTTCGCCGCCGAACTGGCCGATGGTGAGGTAGCGCAGCAGCTCCTCGACCGCGTTGGCGACCAGCGAGGGGTCCTCGCGAAGCAGGGCCAGCTGGTCGGGGCGGTCGAACAACAGCGCCGCGCCGAGGCCGATCATGCAGGCGGTGGTGTCATGGGCCGCTATCAGCAGGGTGCCGGCCGCGTTCATGAGGAACATGTCGTCGACGACGCCGTCGGGGTCCTCTGTGGTGATCAGCGCCGAGATCAGGTCGTCCCCGGGGTCGGCCCGGCGCTCCTGGACGAGCTGGTAGAGCAGCCCGCCCAGGCGCATGCCGGCGGCCTCGGTGGCGGCGGCGTCCTGGTCGACCCGCATCATCGCCTCGGCGATGTCCTGGAACTCCGCCCGGCGCTCGACCGGGACACCGAACAGGTCGGAGATCACCATGGACGGCACCGGGTTGGCGAAGGTCTTCACCAGGTCGACCGGGCCGCCGTGCGCCTCGATGGCATCGAGGTGCTCGTCGACGATGCGCTGGATGTTCGGCCGGAGCGCCTGCATGCGCCGGACGGTGAACTCCTTGGCGAGCAGCTTGCGGTCCGAGGTGTGCTCCGGCTCGTCCTGCCACAGCAGGCTGCCGCGGCCGGGCTTCTGCGTGACGACGCCGTCCTGGGTGTGCAGTGCGTGGGGCACCTGGACGCTGAACGAGGGGGCGCGCAGCAGGGCGCGCACCTCCTCGTAACCGGTCACCAGCCACGCCTCCTGGCCGCTGGTGAAGGTGGCCCGGGTCACCGGGGCGGCCGCCCGGATGTCGGCGATGCCGTCCGGCGGCAGGAACGGACAGCTGCGGGCCTTGGGGACGGCGGGAACGTCGACGGTGGGCTCGGGCATGACTCTCCTAGCGCTTGTGGAAAGGGGGTTCGTACGGCGGGACGGTCAGGCGGCGGCGAGTTCGAGCGCGATCTCGCCGCGCCGGGGCGCGTTCACGAGGACGGCCATGTTCCCGGAGGGGTGCACGTTGTCGTGCATCATCTGGTGCATGCGCCCGATGTCCTGGAGGCCTTCGCAGACGGACAGACAGGGGTCGAGCATGCCGGCGCCGACGAGGCTGATGACCTCGCGGCACTGGCGGGTGTCGGCGTAGTGCGAGCCCTGGAGGCGCTTGGAGCGCATCCACAGGTGGCGCAGGTCGACGTCGCCGTTGTAGCCGGAGGTGCCACCGCAGATCACCACCATGCCGGCGTTGTCGCACAGGTACATCGAGGTCGGCAGGGTGTCCTGGCCGCTGTGCTCCAGCACGATCCGCGGGGACCTGCGCTCACCGAGGATCTCCCAGACCTTCTTGCCGACCCCGCGAGCGCCGCGCAGGAACCGCGCCGACGCCTCGGCGTCCCCGGCATCGGGCAGCCGGCCCCAATGATCGAAGTCACGGCGGTTGATGGTGCCCACCGCCCCGAGGCGGCGGCAGTACTCGGAGCGGTCCTCGCTGGAGACCACGGCGATCGGGATGCCGCCGGCCAGCCTGACGAGCTGGATGGCCATCGACCCGAGGCCGCCCGCACCGCCCCAGATCAGCACGGGGTCACCGGGGCGGACCGTGTTGCCCTGCCAGCCGAACAGCTGCCGGTAGGCGGTGGGCCCGGTGAGCAGGAACGCCGCCGACTCCTCCCACGACAGATGGGCGGGCTTGGGGTGGCACTGGTACTCGTCGACGCGGCAGAACTGCGCGAAGGAACCGTAGTTGGTCTCGTATCCCCAGGCCTTGATGCTCTCCGAGACCAGAGGGTCCGTGCCCAGCCGGATGTCCGCGGCGGCCTCGTCCCACTGGCCGCTGGTGAGCAGCACGTGGTCACCCACCGCGACGTTGCGGACGTCTTCGCCGACGGCCCACACCACGCCGGAGGCCTCCGAGCCCCCGATGTGGAAGTCCTCGGGCTGGCCCTGGCGCTGCCGCATGCCGATGACGTCGACCGGCACGCCCAGCGAGGACCACACATTGTTGTAGTTGATGCCGGCGGCCATCACGTAGACCAGCACCTGGCCCCGGCCCACCTGGGGGGTGTCGACGACCTCGGTGCGGAACGCCTGCTTCGGCTCTCCGAAGCGGTTCTGGCGGATCACCGAGGCGTACATCTGCCGCGGGACCTCACCGAGGGGCGGGGTCTCGCCCATCTCGTAGAGAGTCTTCGTCATGGTTTCTCTCCCACATCTGCTCTGTCCGGGTCCGGGGTGCCCGCGGTGGTCGCGGGCCGGTCATGCGGTCGTTGCGTCCGGAGGTGCGGCAGGGCCGGACGGATCGGTGACGACGTCCGCCAGCCAGGAATCCACCGCCGCCGCGGTGCTGCCGGCGTGGTCCTCCAGCATCGAGTAGTGGTTTCCGGCCACTTCGACGATCGTGTCCACGTGCTCGGGCGGTGCCGCGCGCCCGTCGCCGTCCGCGGCGTCGGCCAGCATGGGCTCGCTCGCCCGTACGAGCAGGGTCGGCGCGGCGATCTGCGGCGCGGCCCAGCCGTCGAACAGGCGCATGTAGCGGCCCATCGCGGTGAGCTGTTCGCCGCCGGACCTCATGAAGTCCAGGCGCTGCGACTGCGCCTGGGCCATCGCGTTGAGCACCTGGTGGTCGAAGGGGACCTCGCGGCTGAAGCTGTCGACCATGACCACGGCCGTCGGCGGCTCGCCCATGGCCTCCAGGTGTGCCGCCACGCCGTGGGCGATCCAGCCGCCCGAGGAGTAGCCGAGCAGGACGACCGGCTTTCCGCCAGCGCACTCCCGTACGGTCTGTGCGTGCAGCCGGAGCACGACGTCCGGATCGGACGGGACCGGCTCGCCCTTCTCGTAGCCGGGGTGGACCAGCGCCCACACGTCCAGCCGGTCGCGGAAGGGTGCGGCGAACCGCGCGTACTGATGCGCCCCGGCCGGTACGACGTACGGCGACAAGCACATCAGCGCGAGGGGACGGTCGCCTTGCGACAGCCGTACCGGGGCGGGCCGCCGGTCCAGTTCCTCGGGCAGCTGGAACGAGGGCCGGAAACGGGCCGCCTCCATCAGCATCCCCATGGCCTCGGCGGCCGTCCCGTTCTCGCTCGCGTGCCGGTAGAGCTGCACCAGCATGTCGGCGGACCGCTCCTCCGCCGTGCCGTGGCCGGCGCCCCGGAGCCGCGTCAACAGGTGCCTGGCGAGCCTGGCGGGCGTGGGATGGTCGAAGGCCAGTCCGGCGGGCAGGCGGACACCGGTCGCCGCCGACAGGCGCCGGCGCAGGTCGATCGCGGTGAGCGAGTCGAAGCCGAGCTCCAGGAAGTGCGCGGTGGGCGGCACGTCCTCGGCCGACGCGTGGCCGAGGACCACGGCGCTCTGGGCGCGGATGTGCTCCAGCAGCCGCTCCTCCTGCTCGGCCGGGGCGAGTGCGGCGAGCTCGGTCGCCAGCGCCGCTTCGGCGCCGGTCTCCTCGCCGGCGGCCTGCTCGGCCTCCAGGAGCCGCTGTACGTCGGGCAGGTCGGCCAGCAGCGGGCTGGGCCGTCCGACGGTGAAGGCGGGCAGGAACTTCTCCCAGTCGATCGGGGCGACGGTGAGGGCCGCCTCGTCGTGCTCGACGGCCCTGCGCAGGGCGGTGATCGCGAGGTAGGGGGCCATGAGGCCCAGGCCCCGCCGCTCGCCGCGCTCCTGGACCGCGTCGTCGACCATGCCGCCGCCCGCCCAGCCGCCCCAGGCGACCGAGGTCGCGGTCAGGCCGCGGGCCCGCCGCCGCAGGGCCAGGGCGTCGAGGAAGGCGTTGGCGGCGGCGTAGGAGGCCTGCCCGCCGCTGCCCCAGACGCCGGCACCGGAGGCGAAGAGGACGAACGCGTCCAGCTCACGGCCGTCGAGCAACTCGTCGAGGTGGATGGCGCCGGTGACCTTGGCGGCCGCGGCTTCGGCGAACTCGTCGAGACCGGCGTCGGCCAGCGGGGACGACCGTGCCGTGCCGGCGGCGTGCAGCACCGCGGTGAGCGGGTGCCGGGACTCGATGCCGGCGAGCAGCCGGGCGACCGCGTCACGGTCGGCGATGTCGCAGGCGACGATGGTCACTTCGGCGCCCAGGGCGGTCAGCTCCGCGTGCAGCTCCCGCGCACCGGGGGCGTCGGGCCCGCTCCTGCTGGTGAGCACCAGGTGCTGCGCGCCCGCGCCGGCCAGCCAACGGGCGAGGTGCCGGCCCACGCCACCGGTTCCGCCGGTGACCAGGACGGTGCCGCGCGGCTGCCACGGTGTCGCGGACTCCACGTCGGCGGGCCGCGCCCGGACCAAGCGCCTGCCGTACACGCCGTCGACCCGTACGGCGAGCTGATCCTCGTCGTGCCGGGCCAGCGCCCCGGCCAGGCGGCGCAGCGCGTGCTCGTCCAGCTTCTCGGGCAGGTCGACGAGACCGCCCCAGCGCCGGGGCAGTTCCAGTGCGGCGACGACGCCCAGGCCCCAGAGCTGTGCCTGGCCGGCGTCGCGCAGCGGGTCGGTGGCTCCGGTGGACACGGCTCCGCGGGTCGCACACCACAGCGGTGCCTGGACGTCCGCGTCGCCCAGCGCCTGCACCAGGGTGACGGTCGCGGCGAGGCTCGCGGACAACGTGGGGTGGGCGGGGTGGCGGCCGGGGGCGAGGCCGAGCATCGACAGGACACCGGCGGGCTGTTCGCCGCCGAGTTCCTCGGTGAGCCGTTTCGCGGCCTGCGACCGGTCGCAGTCGACGGGGAGTTCGACGACCCGCACCTTGGCGCCGTGGGCGCCGAGCACACCGACGACGCAGGGCGCCCACTGCTCGTCCGCCATTCCGGCGGGGAAGACGGCGAGCCACAGGCCGTCCAGGCCGGGGGCAGGGTGGTCGGTCAGCCGCCGGAAGGAGACTCGGTAGCGCCAGCCGTCCACGGTGGACTTCTCGCGACTGCGCCGACGCCACGCGGACAGCACCGGCAGCGCCGGGCCGACGAGGTCGGCGTCATCCGCCCCGAGTTCATCGGCGAGCCCGGACAGGTCCGTGTTCTCCACCAGCTCCCAGAACCCGGCCTCGACCGGATCGGTGCCCGCGGGCACCGGGTCGGCGCTCTCCAGCCAGTACCTCTGCCGTTGGAACGCGTACGTCGGCAGGTCCACGCGCCGTACCGGACGCCCGGCGAAGGGGACCGTCAAGTCGACGTGCACGCCGCTCACCTGCAGTTCGGACACGGAGCGCAGGAAGCGGTCCATGCCGCCCTGGCCCCTGCGCAGCGAGGCGCCGGTCACGGCGTCGGCACCGGCCTCCTCCGCGATCTCCTGCACCGAGCCGGCCAGCAGCGGGTGCGCGCTGCACTCGACGAACACCCCGTGCCCGTCCGTCAGCAGCGACCGTACGGTCCGCTCGAACTCCACCGTGTGCCGCGCGTTGCGGTACCAGTACTCGGCGTCCAGGGTGGTGGTGTCCAGCACGGTGCCGGTCACCGTGGAGTAGAAGGGGATGTCCGCCGCGCGCGGCGCGACCGGGGCGAGCAACTCGAGCAGTTCGGGGCGCAGGCTCTCGACCTGGGCGGAGTGCCCGGCGCCGGTGGCGCCGCGGACCCTGCGCACGCGCACGCCCTCGGCTTCGAGTTCCGCCAGGAGTTCGTCGACCGCGTCGGGCTCTCCGGAGACGGTCAGGGCGGCGGGCCCGTTCACGGCGGCCACCGACAGCCGGTCCCCGTACTTCTCCAGCCTCGCGCGCACCCGGTCGGCGGGCATGGCGACCGCGAGCATGGCGCCCTTGCCGATGAGCCTGGTCAGCGAGCGGCTGCGCAGGGCCACGATCCGGGCCGCGTCGTCCAGGGTCAGCGCGCCCGCGACATACGCGGCGGCGACCTCGCCCTGCGAGTGGCCGACGACGGCGGCAGGCGTCACACCGTAGGAGCGCCACAGGGCGGCCAGCGACACCATGACGGTGAACAGCGCGGGCTGGGCGACCTCCACCTCGGCCACGTCAGGCGCGTCGGGCTCGGCGCGCAGGACGTCGAGCAGCGGCCAGTCGAGGTAGGGGGCGAACGCCTCGGCGCAGGCCTTCGCCCGCTCGGCGAAGACCGGGGCGGTGTCCAGCAGTTCGCGGGCCATCTCGGTCCACTGCGAGCCGTGGCCGGGGAAGACGAAGGCGACCTTGCCGGAGGCCTCGGCGGTGCCCTGGACCACGGTGTCCGCGGGTTCACCGTCGGCGAGCGCCGCGAGCCCGGCCCGCAGCTCGTGCCGGTCGCGGCCGACGACCACGGCCCGCTGCTCCAGCGGCGTCCGCGTGGTGACGAGGGCGCGGCCGACGTCGGACAGCGAGAGCCCTTCGGCACGGTCGAGGTGGTTCAGGAGCCGGCGGGCCTGCTCGCGCAGGGACCGGGCGGTCTTCGCGGACAGCGCCCACGGGAGCACGTCCAGGGGTCGGGCGGCGGTCGCGTCCTGCGCCGCGGGGGTCTGTTCGCCCTCGGTGGCGGGCGCGGTCCGCGGGGCCTGCTCGATGATGGTGTGCACGTTGGTGCCGCTCATCCCGAACGAGGAGACGGCCGCACGCCGTGGCCTGTCCCGGTCGGGCCAGGCGGTCTGCTCGGTGAGCAGGCGCACGTTCCCCCTGGACCAGTCGACGTCCGGGGTCGGCTCATCGACGTGCAGCGTCCGCGGCAGGACGCCGCTGCGGATGGCCATCACCATCTTGATGACGCCGCCGACGCCCGCGGCCGCCTGCGCGTGGCCGATGTTGGACTTCAGTGAACCGAGCCACAGCGGCCGGTCCTCGGAACGCTCCTCGCCGTAGGTGGCCAGCAGCGCCTGTGCCTCGATCGGGTCGCCGAGCCGGGTCCCGGTGCCATGGGCCTCCACGGCGTCCACCTCGTCCGCGGCGAGCCGGGCATTGGCCAGCGCCTGCCGGATGACCTGCTGCTGGGCCTTGCCGCTGGGCGCGGTCAGGCCGTTGGAGGCGCCGTCCTGGTTGACCGCGCTGCCCCGCACGACGGCGAGGACCTCGTGCCCGTTGCGGCGGGCGTCGGACAGCCGCTCCACCAGGACCAGGCCCACGCCCTCGGCGAAGCCGGTGCCGTCGGCGGACGAGGAGAACGCCTTGCAGCGGCCGTCGGCGGACAGCGCGCGCTGCCGACTGGACATCGTGAACGCGGACGGTCCGGCCATCACCATCACTCCGCCGGCCAGTGCCATGGAGCACTCGCCGCCCCGCAGCGCCTGCACGGCGAGGTGGAGGGCGGTCAGCGAGGACGAGCAGGCGGTGTCGACGGTGACCGACGGGCCCTGCAGGCCGAAGGTGTAGGAGAGCCGGCCGGAGATCACACTGGCCGCGTTGCCGCTGGGAATGTAGCCCTCGACGCCGTCGGGCACCTTGAGCGGGCGGCCGGTGTAGTCCTGGTAGCCGGAGCCGACGAAGACGCCCGTGGCGGTGGAGCGCATCACGTGGGGGGCGATCCCGGCGCGCTCGAAGGCCTCCCAAGTGGTCTCCAGCAGCAGGCGCTGCTGCGGGTCCATGGCGACGGCCTCACGCGGGCTGATTCCGAAGACCGCGGGGTCGAACTCGTCCGCGTCGTGCAGGAATCCGCCCTGGGTGGTGTACGTGGTGCCGGGGTGATCGGGGTCCGGGTGGTAGAGCCGTTCGACGTCCCAGCCGCGGTTGCCGGGGAAGCGGGAGATCGCGTCGCGGCCAGAGGCGACCAGCTCCCACAGGTCCTCGGGTGAGCGCACGCCGCCGGGGTAGCGGCAGGCCATGCCGATGATGGCGATCGGCTCGTCCAGCACCGCGGCGGCCGTGGCGGCCGTGGCCTTCGCGTCCTGGCCGCCGGTGAGTTCGGTGAGCAGGTGGGCGGCGAGGTCCGCAGCCGTGGGGTGGTCGAAGACCAGCGTCGTGGGCAGGGCGAGGCCGGTGGCCTCGTTGACGCGGTTGCGGAGTTCCACCGCGGTCAGGGAGTCGAAGCCGAGGTCCCGGAAGGGCCGGTCGGTCTCGACGGCGCCCGCTCCGCGGTGGCCGAGGACGGCGGCGGCGTGCGTGCGCACGAGGTCCACGAGGGCCCGTGCACGGTCCTCGTGCGACAGCCCGGCCAGGCTCTCGGCGAGCGCCCCGGAGCCGCGGCCCGCTTCGGGGGCGTCCTCCGTGAGGGTCGCGCGTACCTCGGGGAGGTCGCCGAGCAGCGGGCTGGGCCGGCCGAGGGTGAAGGGCACGATGAAGCGCGGCCAGTCCACGTCGGCCACGGTCAGCAGGACCTCGTCGCGGTCGAGCGCGTGCTGCAGGACGGTGATCGCCGATGCGGGGGTCATCGCGCGAAGGCCGCGGCGGCGCAGCCGCTCCTCGTCGTCGCCGTCCTCGACCATGCCGCCGTCGGCCCAGGGGCCCCAGGAGACGGCGGTCGCGGTGAGTCCGCGGTCGCGGCGCCGCCGGGCGAGACCGTCCAGGAAGGCGTTGCCGGCGGCGTAGGCGGCCTGGCCGCCGCTGCCCCAGACGCCGGAGACGGAGGAGAAGAGGACGAAGGCGTCGAGCTCCTGGTCGCCCAGCAGTTCGTCCAGGTGCGCCGCGCCGCCGGCCTTGGCGGCGAGCCCGGCGGCGAAGCCGGCCGGGGTGCTGGCGTCCACCGTGCCGGCGTCGGCGACCCCCGCGGCGTGCACGACGGCGGTGAAGGCGTGCTCGGCGAGCAGGGCCGCCACGGCGTCGCGGTCGGCCACGTCGCAGGCGGCGAGCGTGACACGGGCACCGAGGGCTTCCAGCTCGTCCCGCAGGGCGGCGGCGCCCGGGGCGTCCGCGCCCCTACGGCTGGTGAGGACGAGGTGTTCGGCGCCGCCGCGCGCCAGCCAGCGGGCGACGTGGCCGCCCAGCGCACCCGTACCACCGGTGATGAGGACGGTGCCGCGGGGCTGCCAGCGGCGGGTGGCCGCCCGTGCCGGTGCGTGGGCGAGCCGCCGGGCGAAGACGCCGGAGGAACGGACGGCGAGCTGGTCCTCCTCCCACCGGCCCGTCAGCGCCTGTCCCAGCACGTCGGCCAGGCGTGCGGCGGCCTGGTCGTCGACGGACTCCGGCAGGTCGATCAGGCCGCCCCAGCGCCGGGGCAGCTCCAGGGCGACGGTGCGGCCCAGGCCCCAGACCTGGGCGTGCCGGGCGTCGCGTACGGCGTCGGAGCCGCTCACGGCCACCGCGCCCGAGGTGAGGCACCACAGCGGGGCGTCGACGCCCGCGTCGCCCAGGGCCTGGACGAGCAGCAGGGTGGGCAGAACGGGGTCGCCGGTGACGAGCAGGGACAGCACGCCGTCGACCGGTCCGATCCCGGCCAGTTCCCCGGCCAGACCGGCGCGGTCGCTCGCCGCGCCGACGGCCAGCGTCTTCAGAGTGGCGCCGCGGGCGGTGAACGCGGTGCGGACCGCGGCGGTCTGCTCGTTCTCCTCCTCCGGCACGGCGAACAGCCAGGTGCCGCCGATGCCGGCCGACGCGGGCTCGCCCAGGCGCTTCCACGACTCGCGGTAGCGCCGGCCGTCCACGGTGGACTGCTCCTTGCGCTGCCGCCGCCACGACGACAGCCTCGGCAGCACGTCGCTGAACGCGTCCCCTGCCCCGATGTCGAGCGTCTCGGCGAGGGACCGCAGGTCCTCGCGCTCGACGGTCTCCCAGAACTCCGCGTCCACCGGATCCACCCCCGGGGCGGCGGCAGCGGTTTCCGGGGCGTCGACCCAGTACCGCTCGTGCTGGAAGGCATAGGTCGGCAGGTCGGTCTTCCGCGCACCGGCGAAGAACGAGCTCCAGTCCACGGACGCGCCGTGCACGTGCAGTTCGGCGAGCGCGGTCACGACGGCCTGCCGCTCGGGACGGTCGGCCCGGAGTACGGGAACGGTGACGATGTCGTCCGCACAGCCCTGCGCCATGCCGCTCAGCACACCGCCCGGACCGATCTCGATGAAGGTCTTCACGCCCAGGTCGTGCAGGGTACGGACGCTGTCGGCGAAGCGTACGGTCTCGCGCACGTGCCGGACCCAGTACTCGGGGGTGTAAGCCTCGACAGGCTGACCCGTGAGGTTGGAGACGACGGGGAGCTGCGGCTGCTCGAAGGCCAGGCCACGGACGACCTCGGCGAACTCCTCCAGCATCGGGTCCATCAACGGCGAGTGGAACGCGTGACTGACCTTCAACCGGGACGTCTTACGGCCCTGCTCAGCGAAGCCCGCGGCAATCGCCAGGACCGCCGTCTCGACACCGGAAACCACAACCGACGAGGGGCCGTTGACCGCGGCGATGCTCACCCCGTCGGTGAGGTGGGGCAGGACTTCCTCTTCGGTGGCCTGCACGGCGACCATCGTTCCGCCCGCGGGCAACGCCTGCATCAACGCCGCACGCGCCGACACCAGTTGCGCCGCATCCCCGAGCGACAACACACCCGCCACATGCGCAGCCGCGATCTCGCCCACGGAGTGGCCGGCGACGAAGTCGGGCCGGACGCCTAAGGATTCGAGGAGCCGGAACAAGGCCACCTCGACCGCGAAGAGGGCGGGCTGGGTGCACCCGGTCCGGTGAAGCGTCTCGGCATCGACGTCGACGGGGGCGTCCAGGTGCGCGCACACCTCGTCGTAGGCCGCGGCGAAGGCGGGGAACGCCGCGTACAGTTCGCGCCCCATACCGATGCGCTGCGATCCCTGCCCGGAGAAGAGGAAGCCGGTCCTGCCGCCGGCCGGGCGCCCCAGCAGCACACGGGACGAAGGGGTCCCGGCGGCCAGATCCGCCAGCCCGAGGAGCAGTTCCTCACGGTTCCTCCCCACGACCGCGGCCCGGTGACGCATGGCCGCGCGAGTCGTGGCCAGCGACAGTCCGACGTCCTGGGGCCGGACCTCGCCCCGTACCAAGGGCAGCAGCCGGGCCGCCTGGGCTCGCAGCGCCGCGTCGCTCCTGGCGGAGAGCACCCACGCCAGGGGGCCCTCGGCGGGAACCCCCGCGGGCTCCTCGTCCTGGGCCGGCGGGGCCTGCTCGATGATGGTGTGGGCGTTGGTGCCGCTGACGCCGAAGGACGACACGGCAGCACGGCGCGGGTGATCGGTCTCCGGCCACTGGACGGCCTCGGTGAGCAGCCGTACCTCGCCCGCCGACCAGTCCACGTGCGGCGTCGGCTCGTCCACGTGCAGGGTCTGCGGAAGCACGCCGTGGCGCATGGCCATGACCATTTTGATGATGCCGCCGACGCCCGCGGCCGCCTGCGCGTGGCCGATGTTGGACTTGAGCGAGCCCAGCCACAGCGGCCGGTCCTCCGGCCGCTCCCGGCCGTACGTGCCGAGCAGTGCCTGTGCCTCGATGGGATCGCCCAGCGTCGTGCCCGTGCCGTGCGCCTCGACGACGTCGATCTGGGCGGGAGACAGGCCGGACGATGCCAGCGCCTGGCGGATCACCCGCTGCTGCGCGGGGCCGTTCGGCGCGGTCAGACCGTTGGACGCACCGTCCTGGTTGACGGCGCTGCCACGGACGACGGCCAGCACCTGGTGCCCGTTGCGGCGGGCGTCGGACAGCCGCTCCACCAGGAGCAGGCCGACGCCCTCGGCCCAGCCGGTGCCGTCGGCCCCGGCGGCGAACGGCTTGCACCGTCCGTCGGGGGCCAGCCCGCGCTGGCGACTGAACTCCACGAACGCGGTAGGCGTGGTCATCACCTGCACGCCGCCGGCCAGCGCCATGGAGCACTCGCCGCCCCGCAGCGCCTGAATCGCCCAGTGCAGCGCCACCAGCGACGACGAGCACGCCGTGTCGACGGTGACCGCCGGTCCCTCCAGGCCGAAGGTGTAGGCGATGCGACCGGACATCACACTGGCGGAGTTGCCGGTCCCGAGATGGCCGTCGGACTCGCCGCCCACCCCGACCAGGAGGTTGACGTAGTCCTGGTAGCCGGAACCAACGAAGACTCCGGTACGGCTGCCGCGCACCGACTCCGCGTCGATGCCGGCGCGCTCGAACGTCTCCCACGTGGTCTCCAGCAACAGGCGCTGCTGCGGATCCATCGCCACGGCCTCACGCGGGCTGATCCCGAAGAACCCCGGGTCGAACTCCCCCGCGTCGTAGAGGAATCCGCCGTGCCGCGCGTACGTCTTGCCGGACGCGTCCGGGTCCGGGTCGTAGATGTCCTCCACGTCCCAGCCCCGGTCCGCCGGGAACCCGCCGACCGCGTCACCACCGGAGACCACCAACTGCCACAGGTCCTCGGGCGAACGCACCCCGCCCGGATACCGGCACGCCATGCCGACGATCGCGATGGGTTCCTGGTCCTTCTCCTCGACCTCGCGAAGGCGCTCCCGGGCCTGACGAAGGTCTCCGGTGACGCGCTTGAGATACTCGAGAAGCCTGTCTTCGTTGCTGCTCATCCGCCTCATCCGTCCTCGGCTGTCGTTAAAGGTAGAGCGCCAAGAACTAGGAAATTTCTAGATCTTGATCGATCAGATCGAAGATGTCGTCGATCGTCGCGTCCTGGAGCTGTTGCTGCGCGTCGGCTGATTCCGCGCCTTGCTCTCCGGCGGAATTCACCAGGGACAGCAGTTCCTGCAGCCGCCTCCGCACCCCCGACCGGACCGTCTCCTCGGCCGAGGCGGCCGTCGAGATCACCGACTCCAGCCGGTCGAGCTCGCTGAAGACCGACACCTCCTCCGGGCCCGTCTCGCCGGTGAGTTCGCTCCACAGGTGGCGGGCGATCGCCTCGGGCGTCGGGTGGTCGAAGACCAGCGTCGCGGGCAGGGTCAGGCCGGTGTCGGCAGTGAGCAGGTTGCGCAGCTCCACCGCGGTCAGGGAGTCGAAGCCGAGGTCCCGGAACGCCAGGTCCGGTTCCACCGCCGCGGATCCGCTGTGCCCCAGTACTGCCGCCGCGTGCGCGCACACCGTGTCCACGAGCAGGCGTTGCTGTTCGCCTTCGGACAGCGTGGACAGCTTCGCCTTGAGCGCGGACGGCTCCGCGGTCTGCTCGGCGGGCTCCTCCGCGAGGGCGTCCCTGACCTCGGGCAGGTCGCTCAGCAGCGCGCTCGGCCTGCCGACGGTGAACGGGACGACGAACCGCTCCCAGTCCACGTCGGCCACGGTGACCGTGCCGTCCCCGCCGCTCAGCGCACCGTGCAGCGCGGAGACAGCCCGGTCCGGCCGCAGCACGGTCAGGCCGCGCTGTCGCAGCCGCTCCTCGTCCCCGGCGTCGGCGACCATGCCTCCCTCGCCCCACGGGCCCCAGGCGATCGCGGTCGCGGTGAGGCCCCGGGCCCGCCGGTGCTGCGCCAGGCCGTCGAGGAAGGCGTTCGCGGCCGAATACGCGGCCTGCCCGCCGCCTCCCCACACACCGGAGATGGAGGAGAAGAGGACGAAGGCGTCCAGCTCCTGATCGCCGAGCAGTTCGTGGAGGTGCGCGGCCCCCACGGCCTTCGCGGCGACCGTCGCCGCGAAGTCGCCGAGGCTCGTCTCGGCGAGCATGCCCGCCTCGGCGGTGCCGGCCGTGTGGACGACGGCGTTCACCGGGTGCTCGGCGAGCAGCGCCGCCACCGCTTCGCGGTCGGCGACATCGCACACGGTGAGGGTGACGCGCGCTCCCAGCTCCTCCAGTTCGTCCTTGAGCGCGGTCGCGCCGGGCGCGTCGGCGCCGCGGCGGCTGGTGAGCACGAGGTGTTCGGCACCGGCACCGGCGAGCCAGCGGGCCACGTGCCCGCCCAGCGCACCCGTACCACCGGTGATCAGCACCGTGCCGCGCGGCGACCACGAACGGTCGCTCCGGGCTGCGGGCAGACGCGACAGGCGCCGTGCGAACACCCCGTGGTCGCGGATCGCGACCTGGTCCTCGGCCGACTGGCCGAGCACGGCGACGAGGCGGCCGGCGACCCGGTCGTCGACCGTGCCGGGAAGGTCGACGAGACCGCCCCAGCGCCGCGAGTGCTCCAGCGCCGCCACCCTGCCCAGACCCCAGACCAGGGACTGGTACGGGTCCGCCGCCTCGTCGGCGGAGTTCACGCCCACCGCGTTCCGGGTCGCGCACCACAGCGGGGCGCCGACGCCCGCGTCGCCCAGGGCCTGGACGAGCAGCACGGACAGCGTGACACCGACGGGCATCGCGGCGGCCTGCGGGGCGGCCTCGCCGTCGACGGCGAGCAGCGACAGAACGCCCGCCACGGTCTCGTCCCCGGCCGCTCGGGCGAGTTGCGCGGTCAGGTCCTCACGGCCGGTGGCCGGCTCGACCGGGACCGGCAGCGGGGCCAGGCCCCGCTCGGTCAGCGCGCGGAGGCAGGCGGCGACCCAGTCGTCGCCGAGCTGGGCGACGCTGACCGGAACCAGCCATATGCCGTTCCGGGCAGGGTCCTCCGGGGAGGGGTCGGGTATCGCTTTCCAGGTGACGCCGTAGCGCCAGCCGTCCACGGTGGACTGCTCCTTGCGCTGCCGCCGCCACGACGACAGCCTCGGCAGCACGTCGCTGAACGCGTCCCCTGCCCCGATGTCGAGCGTCTCGGCGAGGGACCGCAGGTCCTCGCGCTCGACGGTCTCCCAGAACTCCGCGTCCACCGGATCCACCGCCGGGGCGGCGGCAGCGGTTTCCGGGGCGTCGACCCAGTACCGCTCGTGCTGGAAGGCATAGGTCGGCAGGTCGGTCTTCCGCGCACCGGCGAAGAACGAGCTCCAGTCCACGGACGCGCCGTGCACGTGCAGTTCGGCGAGCGCGGTCACGACGGCCTGCCGCTCGGGACGGTCGGCCCGGAGTACGGGAACGGTGACGATGTCGTCCGCGCAGCCCTGCGCCAGGGCACTGAGGACGCCGCCGGGGCCGACCTCGACGAACGTGGTCACGCCCAGGCCGTGCAGAGTCTCGATGCCGTCGGCGAAGCGGACCACCTCACGGACGTGCCGGACCCAGTACTCCGGGGTGTACGCCTCGACGAGCTGACCCGTGAGGTTGGAGACCACCGGAATCCTCGGCTGACCGAAC
>NZ_JBIBSY010000019.1:0-35462 GCF_043078065.1 Streptomyces sp. NPDC015532
GGCGGGGGGGGGGCGGGGGGGGGGGCCGGGCGGGGGGGGGGGGGGGCGGGGGCGGGGGGGGGGGGGGGGGGGGGGGGGGGGGGGGGGGGGGGGGGGGGGGGGGGGGGGGGGGGGGGGGGGGGGGGGGCGGGGGCGGCCCCCCCCCCCCCCCCCCCCCCCCCCCCCCCCCCACCCCCGGTCACGCCGGATGCCGCAGTTCCTCCACGACGCCCGCGTGATCGAAAGCGCCCACGTGATCGAACAGTTCGTCCCCGTCGGCCTCGGCCAGCAGATACGCCTGGGCCTCCCCGACGTGGAAGTACATCCCCTGGAGTTCGAGCGCACCCTCCCGAAGAGCGCGCGCGACGGACTCGTGTGCCCGCAGGTGCTCCAGTTGCTGCACCACGTTGGTCAGACAGAGCTGCTCCACCGCGTCGGCGGGCGCCCGTCCGGCGATCCGCGCCCACGGTCTGCCGTCGGCGGCCATCCGGTCCAGGCTCGGCCGCCCGTGCCGCAGCCACCGCTTGAGCGGAGTGAGAGTCCCACCCGGTTCCGACGCCAGCAAGGCCTGCATGGCGCCGCACCCGGAGTGCCCGCACACCGTGATGGACCGCACCTTCAGTACGTCCACCGCGTACTCGATGGCCGCGGCCACCGAGTCGTCCCCGCTCTCCTTGCCCGGCGGCGGCACGAGGTTGCCGACGTTCCGTACGACGAAGAGGTCGCCCGGACCACTGGACGTGATCATCGAGGTGACGAGCCGGGAGTCGGCACAGGTCAGGAACAGCTGGGACGGCTGTTGCCCTTCTCTGGCCAGGCGGGCCAGCTCATCGCGCACCAGGGGTGCGGTGTTGCGCTGGAACGCGCTGATTCCGCGCGCCAGTTGATGTCCGCTCGGTCTGGCCTCGCCCAACTCATCCTCCTGTCCGTCCGAAAGCGCCTCCGAGGGCTGGGGCCCGGGCTCGGCGGCGGCATGGCACTGGTGGTTCCGCCAGGGTGTCCAGGGCCGGCAGCGGCAGTGTCTGGAGTTCGCGGGTTCGGCGATCCGCGTTCCGGTCCGTCCGCCGAGATCGACCGTGCCGCCCTGGGCGATGTGGGTGCTCTGCCAGTCCTGCAGCGACTCGTATGCCGCGTGGTCCATGAACGAGCCGTCCAGCCGCACGACGACGTCCGTCCCCCGGGGCACGAGGTGCAGGGTGCGGCTGAGCCGGGGCACCGCCAGGAACGTCAACTGGCCTCGTACGTGTACGTGATGGACTCCTTCCCTCTCTTCGTGGGTGATGCGGGTGTGGCCGAGGCGTTGCAGGGCGACACCGACGGCGACGCAGACCCCCAGCGCCACGCCCTCAAGGACGCCGAGGAACACGACGCCGAGTGTGGTGACGGCGTACACCAGCACTTCGCGGTGGCGGGTGACCGTGCGGATGTGGTGCAAGGACACCATCTGGATGCCGACGGCCATCACCAGGGCGGCGAGCGACGCGAGGGGGATCAGCTCGAGGATCGGGACCATCAGCAGCGCGGCAATCACTACGAAAACGCCGTGCAGGATCGTGGAGTTCCGGCTGACGGCGCCCGCTTGCACATTCGCGGAACTTCGCACCGCGACCCCGGCAACGGGCAGTCCGCCGAGCGCGCCGGAGACGACATTGGCGGCGCCCTGCCCGAGCAGCTCCCGGTCGAGGCGGGAACGCCCCACACGGCCCTGGAGTTCCGGGCGGCCGCTCACCAGCTTGTCCACGGCGACGGCCCCGAGCAGCGACTGCACGCTGCACACCAGCGTCACGGTGAGGACGGCGGCGACGATGCCGAGCACCGGGCCCTCGGGCAGCCCGGCCAGCGCGTGGCTGCTCCAGGACGGCAGTTCGACCCTCGGCAGTGTCAGTCCTGTGAGAGAGGCGGTCAGGGTGGCTCCGGCGACGGCGACCAGCGCGGCGGGCACCTTGCGCAGTACCCGCCCGGTCCGTCCGGGAAGACGCGGCCAGGCGAACAGCAGCACCAGGGTCAGCACGCTCATCGACACCGCCGCGGAGTGCAGGCGGGCGACCTGTTCCGGCAGTCCGACGAGATTGTCGAGGACGGAGCTCTGCGGGATGCCTCCCAGCACGATGTGGAGCTGGGCCACGGCGATGGTCACCCCGATGCCGGCGAGCATGCCGTGCACGATGGCGGGGCTGACGGCCAGGGCCGTACGGGCCACGCGCAGGCAGCCGAGACCCAGCTGGGTGATTCCCGCCAGCACGGTGATGGCGCAGGTCGCGCGCCAGCCGTAGCGCTGGATGAGTTCGGCCGTGACGAGGGTGAGCCCGGCGGCGGGTCCGCTCACCTGGAGGGGTGAGCCGCCGAGCCGTCCCGCGAGCAGTCCGCCGGCGGCGGCGGCGACAAGGCCGGCCTGGAGCGGCGCGCCGGTGGCGAGGGCGATGCCGAGGGACAGGGGGAGGGCGATCAGGAAGACCGCGATCGAGGCGGACAGATCGGCGCCCGCGACACGGAAGCGTCGGGGCGGGGTCGGCGGGGGGCTGTGGGACTGGTGAACCTGCGCGGGCCGAGTCGGGTCGGCGGCGCGGGTGGGGACGCAGGCAGACATGGTTCCCGTCTCCTCCGGGGCAGCGCGGTCGCGGAACAGGTGATCCCCCGTCCTGAGGCGGCGGGGGGCGGGTCGCGGCCGTGGGTCACGGCGTGCAGCGGCGGGATTCTTCAACGCTCGGTAAACGGATCGTAATGCAGGGTAAAGGGTTGATGCTGAAAATAGGGGCAAATGGGGCATTAATTCACCCCCTGGAGTGAAGCGGGCTTTTGATCGGCTTGTCGTACTTATTCCTTTTCGGTCCCGTGAAACCTTGGCGGCGCTGCCGGTGCACAGCCGAGCCGGCGCCCCGACCGGCGCTGCCCGACCGAGGAGAAGGAGGGCCGGACATGGCCGCCACCCAGAGGATCACCGCCGGTGTGGCAGTCGCCGCGGCCTGTGCCACGGCGCTCGCCGGTTGCGCGGGCGCCGGCACGCCGTCCCGCGAACGGACGCACGGCGCGAAGAGGACGGCGGGAGTCGCGGCGCCCAAGGCGGGAGTCCGCCTGATCGGCGACGGCTCCACCTCGTACACCGGGGCGCAGCCGCATCTGCCGCGGCCCGAGCGGCTGAAGCCGGGCCAAAAGCCACCGCAGTTCGTCGTCTTCTCCTGGGACGGCGCCGGCGAGGACAGCCAGAAGCTCTTCTCCCACTTCCGGAAGCTCTCCAAGGCCAACCGGGCGACGATGACGTACTTCCTGAGTGGCGTGTACATGCTGCCGGAGGGCAAGCGCGACCTGTACCGGCCGCCACAGCACTCGCCGGGCAGCTCGGACATCGGCTTCAACGACGAGCAGGGGATCGCGGACACCGCGAAGCAGCTGCGCGGCGCGTGGCTGGAGGGCAACGAGATCGGCACGCACTTCAACGGCCACTTCTGCGGCACGGAGGCCGGGGTCGGCCAGTGGTCGGTCGCGGACTGGAAGAGCGAGATCGCCCAGGCGAAGTCGTTCGTGAAGTCGTGGAAGACCAACGCGGGCCTGAAGGGCGCGGCTTCGCTGCCCTTCGACTACGACAAGGAACTCGTCGGCGCCCGTACCCCCTGTCTGGAGGGCCGGGAGAACTTCATGAAGGCGGCCCGCGAACTGGGCTTCCGCTACGACACCAGCGGCGTCGGCGACCAGGTCTGGCCGAAGAGGAAGGAAGGGCTGTGGGACCTGTCGATGCAGCTCGTACCCTTCCCAGGGCACTCCTACGAGCAGCTCACCATGGACTACAACTTCATGGTCAACCAGTCGGGCACGCGGACTCAGGGCGACCCGGGCAAGCAGGAGTTCTGGGGCCGTCAGATGCGCGACGGGCTGCTGAAGGGCTTCGACCGCGCCTACGACGGCAACCGCGCGCCACTGATCATCGGCAACCACTTCGAGCCCTGGAACGGCGGCACCTACATGCGTGCCGTGGACGAGGTCGTAGAGCGTGTCTGCACCAGGGCCGAGGTGCGCTGTGTCTCCTTCCGGCAGTTGGCCGACTGGCTCGACGCCCAGGATCCGGCCACCCTCGGCAAGCTCCGCGGCCTCCAGGTCGGGGAGGCCCCGAAGCAGGGCTGGGCGTCGTTCCTCTCCGGACGCCCGGCCCCGGCCCCGAAGGGTGTTCCCGGGGCGCCCGCGTCCAAGCCCGGGGCGCCTGCGCCCAAGCCGTAGGGGTGCCCCGGGCCGTTCCGTCGCTCAGACGGAAGCGCCGCTTCGGGCGGTCTGTCTCTCCGTCCGAAGCGGCCTGTCGGCCGGCAGGCCGCTCACGCGGTGGCCATGGGGCTGTCACCGAGTACGAAGGCGGGGTCGACCTGTGCGGTGAGGTCCGCCCCGGTCTTGGCATTGCCCCAACTGGCGGCGTTCTTCAGGTGGAACTGCACCATCTGGCGCGTGTACCGCTCCCAGTCGCGCAGCTCGTACGTGGCGTCGGCGGCGGTCCGCAGGGCGTGCAGCGAGCGCCGGTTGTTCTCTTCGAGGGCCTCGAACCGGGGCGGGCGGCCCTTCTCCATGGCGCGTACCCAGTCGGAGTGTCCGACCGTGACCAGGAGGTCGTCACCGGCCTCCGCGCGCAGGAAGTCGATGTCGTCCTGGTTCTGCACCTTGTTGCCGACCACCCTCAGGGTGATGCCGAAGTCGCGGGCGTACTCCTTGTACTGGCGATAGACGGAGACTCCCTTGCGGGTCGGCTCGGCGACGAGAAACGTGATGTCGAAGCGGGTGAACAAGCCGGACGCGAAGGAATCGGAGCCCGCCGTCATGTCGACGACGACGTACTCGCTCCGGCCGTCGACGAGATGGTTCAGGCAGAGCTCCACGGCACCGGTCTTGGAGTGGTAGCAAGCCACCCCCACATCGGCCTCGGTGAACGGGCCGGTGACCATCAAACGGATGACGCCGCCGTCGAGTTCCACCGGCCGGGCGCAGGCGTCGTACACCGGATTGGTCTCACCGACCCGCAACAGCCGGGAGCCCTCCCCGGGCGGGGTCGTCTTGATCATCGTCTCGGCGGACGCGATACGCGGGTTGGAGCCGCGCAGATAGTCCTTGATGAGCGGCAACCGCTCACCCATGGCGGGGAGCGCCGCGGCCTCCGTCTCTTCGAGCCCGAGCGCGGCCCCCAGATGCTGGTTGATGTCGGCGTCCACGGCGACGACAGGTGCCCCCGAGGCGGCGAGGTGGCGGATGAAGAGCGACGACAACGTGGTCTTGCCGCTGCCGCCCTTCCCGACGAAAGCAATTTTCATGTTCACCAAGCGTAGTGCGATCGTCGCTCCAGGTGCTCGCGCCGCGTGAAGAAGACCACTCCTTCGTGGGGTGCGGGCCCGGGGTGCGTAATGTCGTACTCATGAGTACGACAGGTGCGGCCGCCGATCCCCTCGCGACCCTCGGTTCGCTTCCCGGGGTGGCCGATTCCGTGGAGTCCGTGCGCAAGGCTGTGGACCGGGTCTACGGACACCGGATCATGCGGCGCCGCGGCAACGAGATCACGTCCGAGGCGGCGTTGCGCGGGGCCCGTGGTTCCGCGGCGCTGTCCGGTGCGGACTGGGCCCTCGAAGAGGTGCGCCGGCGTACCGACTTCAGCTCGGGTCAGGAGGACCGTACGGTCGGCGCCGCCCTGCGGCTGACCGCCGAAGCGGGTCAGCTCCTGTCCATCTGGCGGCAGTCGCCCCTGCGCGTGCTGGCCCGGCTCCATCTGGTGGCGGCGGCCGACCGGGGCGACGCGGTGGGCCGGCCGAGGCGGAGCGGGGAGAAGGCCGACGAGCCCCTGGTGGAGTTGCCGCTGCCGGACGCGGACGAGGTCGCCGGCCGTCTCGAAGGGCTGTCCCAGCTGATCATCGCCGGCGGTTCCGCCCCGGCTCTGGTCACGGCGGCCGTCGTGCACGGCGAACTGATCGCCCTGCGCCCCTTCGGCTCCCACAACGGACTGGTCGCGCGCGCTGCCGAGCGCATCGTCCTGATCGGCAGCGGTCTCGACCCGAAGTCCATCTGTCCGGCGGAGGTCGGTCACGCGGAACTCGGCCGGGCGGCCTATCTGGCGGCCCTGGACGGTTATGTCTCCGGCACTCCGGACGGCATGGCCGCCTGGATCGCGCACTGCGGCCGGGCCGTCGAGCTGGGCGCCAGGGAGTCCGCCGCGGTCTGCGAGGCGTTGCAGCGCGGCGCCGCGTAGCGGCTGTCCGATCGCCTGGAAAAGGGTTGCGGCGGTACGAGTTCTCGTACCGCCGCTGGCATGTTCACCGGGTTACCAAGCGTCCTCGAGATATTGCCCATCAGGCCGGGAGCTTTGCCCGTCACCTGGTGCGGCTGGCCCGTAATCGACGGGTCGACGTCGCGTGGGTGCTCGATGTTCATGCTCGGTCCGTGGGGCCTGGTTGCGTTCGAAGGTGATCCTCGCGGATGTCCTTGGTCTCGCGGGCCGTAAACCCTTTGTACTCCAGGTCCGGAGGAAGCGAAACCCCTGACCACACTTCTTTACTTTTAGGTTCAAAAGGGCGAGAAATGGACTTCGCTGAAGTCGTCGCGCGCGAGTGACCGTTCACACCGCCGTCGCGCGGCGCCGGCTGGCGTACCAGACGAGCCCCGCCGTGGCCGCCGCGGCTCCTATCGCGGCCGCGGCCACGAGGGCGGGGCGAGGAGGTACGGACAGCGCGGGCAGCCGTTGCTTCAGCCGGACCGGGCGGTGGAAGTCCAGAATCGGCCATGAGCGGGCGAGCGCCTCGCGGCGCAGCGTGCGGTCCGGATTCACCGCGTGCGGGTGTCCGACGGACTCCAGCATCGGCAGATCGGTCGCCGAGTCGCTGTAGGCGTAACAGCGAGGCAGGTCGTACCCCTCGGAGGCGGCCAGCTCCTTGATCGCATCGGCCTTCGTCGGCCCGTAGGCGTAGTACTCCACCTCGCCGGTGAAGCAGCCGTCCTCTCCGACGACCATGCGGGTCGCCACGACTCGGTCGGCGCCGAGCAGTTCACCGATCGGCTCCACGACCTCGGCGCCGGACGTGGACACGATCACGACGTCGCGACCGGCCTTGTGGTGCTGCTCGATGAGTGACGCGGCCTCGTCGTAGATGATCGGGTCGATGAGGTCGTGCAGTGTCTCGGCGACGATTTCCTTGACCTGCTGGACGTTCCAGCCGCGGCACATCGAGGACAGGTACTTGCGCATACGTTCCATCTGGTCGTGGTCGGCGCCGCCCGCCAGGAACACGAACTGGATGTATGCGGTGCGCAAGGCCGCCCTGCGGTTGATCAGTCCGCCTTGGTAGAACGACTTGCTGAAGGTGAGCGTGCTCGACTTCGCAATGACCGTCTTGTCCAGGTCGAAGAAGGCCGCTGTGCGAGGCAAGGAGTGGTTTTCCACGAGGTTGAGCATAGGGCCCACCATTCGGCGTAAGGTGAGGCGCGTGGGTTTGCCTGAGAAGGCTCTCGGGTACACCATGGAAGTCACGGATCGTTCGCGACCGTGCTAACCCGGTCCGACTCCTCCCCCCCCGAGTCGGCCGTGGGGACGACCCCCGCTCTCCCCCCCGGCGGGGGTCGTCGCATGTCCGGATGGGTTTTCTCCTCCTCTGCGCGACCCCGGAGCCTCCTCGGTAGCCAGGATTCCGCGCTTTTCGCATGCCCATGATCCGTCACTGTGCGTAGTCATCGGGATGCTCTGCGGAAGTCGTTGAGTGTTCACCGGTAGGCGTGAAGGCGATATTCACAGCCGCTGAGTTGTCCACAGTTTTCGACCAAGATCCACACGATTTCCAGGATCGCTGCACCGTGATTCTCACGCGCTCCGTTCGCGGCCGGTTCATCGCCGGGTTCCGTTTGTCGGACGCGTTCGGCCGGTTCGTATCGGCCGTGCATATGGAGGCCGCTTGACGGCTCTTCACACGAGCGGGAATCACGGGGTCCTGGAGGGCCCCGCGCAAGAAGCAGCGAAGGGGGCTGGTGATCGTGGCGGGAGCCATCATCCATGACCGGCCGCCCACCGCCGAAGGGCGGCAGGGCGGACCATTGATCGTCACCGAGGATGCCGACCTCCTCGACGACCTGTTGCGCCTGTGCGCCGCCGCGGGAGCGCGGCCGGAGGTCCATCACGGGATTCCGGAACGCAGGGGCAGCTGGGAGACGGCACCTCTCGTCCTGGTCGGCGACGACGCGGCACCGCGCGTGCGGGGCGCCGCGCGGAGAAGGGGAGTCGTCCTGGTCGGGCGGGACCAGGACGACTCCGGAGTCTGGCGGCGGGCCGTCGAGATCGGCGCCGATCACGTCCTGGTGCTGCCGGACGGCGAGCAATGGCTCGTCGACCGCATCGCCGATGTGGCCGAAGGAGTCGGCCGGCCCGCTCTCACCGTCGGCGTGCTCGGCGGCCGCGGCGGGGCCGGTGCCTCCACGCTGGCCTGCGCGCTCGCCGTCACCTCGGCGCGTGAGGGGAAGCGCACCCTGCTCGTGGACGCGGACCCTCTCGGAGGCGGACTCGACGTACTCCTCGGCGGAGAGACGGCCGAGGGGCTGCGATGGCCGGCGTTCGCGGCCTCCCGCGGCAGGGTCGGCGGCGGCGCCCTGGAGGAGTCCCTGCCCCGACTGCACTCCCTGCGGGTTCTGAGCTGGGACCGGAGCGACGCGGTCACCGTTCCCCCGCAGGCGGTCCGCGCGGTGCTGGCCGCCGCCAGACGGCGCGGTGGTGCGGTGGTCGTCGACCTGCCCCGCCGCATCGACGAAGGGGTCGCCGAGATCCTCGCCCAGCTCGACATGGGACTGCTGGTGGTCCCCGCGGACCTGCGCTCCATCGCGGCGGCCGGGCGGGTGGCGTCCGCCGTCGGCATGGTCCTGCGCGACCTGCGGATCGTGGTCCGCGGACCCTGCGGGCCGGGCCTCGACGACCGCGAGGTCGCCCGTCTGCTCGACCTGCCGCTGGTGGGTGAACTTCCGGCGGAGTCCTTCCCGATGGACGGCGGGCCGCCACCGGGGAGCGCGACGAAGGGCCCGCTGGCCCGGTTCTGCAGGGCTTTCTGGGAGCGGGTTCCGGTCGAAGGAGGGGGCGTATGAGCTGGGACGCGACCCGATTGCCGCACCGTGGTGCGGCAATCGACGGCCGACCGGGAGTCAGGTCTCAGAGCGCGTACGCGGACCGCGCGCCCGTGCGGACGGACCCGCGGGACGCACACGCGACTCCTCCGGCCGGCCCGGAGGACACGCGGGACGGGCCCGGGCCGCCTCCGCCCGGACGGACCGACGCGCGGGACGGTCCCCGGCCCCATCTCTCGCGGCGGAAGGAGACACGGGGCGGCCCCGCAGACTTCCTGCCCGCAGGAACGCGGGCGTGGGACGGGCCAGGGGCCGGCCCGGACGGAGGCGCGGGACTGCTGGACGGCGTGCGCCAATGGCTGGCCGAGAACGGATCCGAACCGACCCCAGCGCGCGTGGCACAGGCGCTGCGCGCCCAGGGGCGGGTGCTCGGGGACGCCGAAGTCCTGGGCGCGGCCGAGCGGTTGCGCTCCGAGCTGGTCGGCAGCGGTCCGCTGGAACCGCTGCTCGCCGATCCGTCGGTGACCGACGTGCTCGTGTCGGCGCCCGACCGGGTCTGGGTGGACCGCGGCGGCGGCCTGGAACTCACCTCGGTGTCCTTCCCGGACACGGCGGCCGTACGACGTCTCGCGCAGCGCCTCGCGGCGGTGGCCGGCAGACGGCTCGACGACGCCCGCCCCTGGGTGGACGCCAGGCTGCCCGACGGAACCCGGCTGCACGCGGTGCTGCCACCGGTCGCGGTCGGCTCCACCTGCCTCTCCCTGCGTGTCGTACGGCCGCGCGCCTTCACCCTCGACGAACTGATGGCGGCGGGAACGGTGCCGCCCGGCGGGGACCGGGTGCTCAGAGCGCTGCTGGACGCCCGGCTGTCCTTCCTGATCAGCGGAGGCACGGGCTCCGGCAAGACGACTCTGCTGAGCGCGCTGCTGGGACTCGTGGGTCCTGGAGAGCGGATCGTGCTCGCCGAGGACTCGGCCGAACTGCGGCCCGATCATCCGCATGTGGTGCGCCTGGAAGGGCGGCCCGCCAACCAGGAGGGCGTCGGCCTCGTCTCGCTCCAGGATCTCGTTCGGCAGGCCCTGCGGATGAGACCGGACCGTCTGGTGGTCGGCGAGGTGCGCGGTCCCGAGGTCGTCTCGTTGCTGGCCGCGCTGAACACAGGACATGAAGGCGGCTCGGGGACCCTCCATGCCAACGCGGCGGCGCAGGTCCCGGCCCGGCTGGAGGCTCTGGGCACCGCGGCCGGGCTCGACAGGGCCGCGCTGCACAGCCAACTGGCGGCGGCACTGTCCGTGGTCCTGCATCTCGTGCGGGACCGGGCCGGACGGCGCCGGATCGCCGAGGTGCATGTGCTGGAACGCGACCCGTCGGGGCTGGTGGTGACGGTGCCGGCGCTGCGGTGGGGCGAGGACGCCTTCGCGTACGAGCGGGGGTGGGAGCGGCTGAGGGAGCTCCTTCGGGAGGGAAGCCAGGGATGTCGAAGTCAGGAATGCCGCGAGCCGATCGGGCTCGGGAGAGGAGGTGCCCCCGGACCGGAGGAGTACGAGGAGCCCTTCCGAGGTGATGGACGCCGAGTTCTGACAGGTGATGGACGTCGGGATGCGAACGGGGAGCGGGATGAGGGTCGGTGAGATGGCGGAGGCGCCCGTGGGAGCGGCCATGGCGTGTGCCGGGATCGCGGTATGGCTGATCGGCGGGCACGGTTCGGGCGCGCGCAGAGCCAGGCTGTTGCTCACCGGCGGTGGGGCGGTGACCGGTCCGCCCCTGTGGCAGAGGGCCCGTGTCGACTGGCACCGCCTGCGCGGTCGGCTGCGGCCCGAGGCCTGGTCGGTGGTGGCCGGAGCAGTGGTCGCGGTACTGGGCACGTCGGTTCTGCCACTTCTCCTCGGAGTGGCCGGAATGCCCATGCTGCGCCGGGTGCGGCGAGCGGGGGAGGCCCGGCGCGAGCGGGAGCGACGTGGCGACGCGGTGATCGCCCTGTGCGGCGCACTCGCCGGTGAGGTGCGGGCGGGACGTCAGCCCGGGGAGGCATTGCTCGCGGCCGCACGCGACTCGGACGGACTCGCCGGCGCACAGCCGTTGGTCCTGGCCGCGGCGAGATTCGGCGGGGATGTACCGGGTGCGCTGGCCGAGGCGGCTCGGCAGCCCGGCGCCGACGGTCTGGTGGGGCTCGCCGCGTGCTGGCGTGTGGCCGTGGACCGGGGTGCGGGGCTCGCGGCGGGACTGGACCGGCTGGAGGCCGCGCTGCGGGCCGAGCGCGATCAAAGGGCCGACATGCGTGCCCAGTTGGCTGGATCACGCTCGACGGCCTCCATGCTCGCGGGCCTGCCGGTCCTCGGTCTTCTGCTCGGCACCGCGCTCGGCGCGGACCCCCTGCACGTGCTGCTGCACACCGGTCCCGGGCTGGGCTGCCTGCTCGTCGGCGGAGTGCTGGAGGGCGTGGGGCTGTGGTGGGCGCTGCGGATCGTACGAGGAGCGGAGACGGCATGAGCGTGGAAGTTGTCCACAGGCTGGGGGTACTTGTGTGCGGAGTGCTTTTGGTCGGCACACCGGCCCGCTGGCTCGGGACGGTCCGACGGGCGAGGCGGGTGCGCGGACGGCTGGCCGCGTTGCTGCTCCCGGAACCCACGCCGTCACCGCAGCGCCATCAGGTGCGGGACTACGGCCGACGGTGGCTGCCGCTGGTGGGTGTCGGATGTGCCGGCTGGGTCCTGATCGGCGGCGTCGTCGGAGTTCTGGTCGGACTGGCGGCCGGATTCGGAGTCCGGTGGTGGCTCAGGCGGCGGAATCCGGCACCTGCGGAGGAGTACGACGTGGCCTCGGCCGCCCGCCAACTGCCTCTCGCCGCCGACTTGGTGGGCGCCTGCATCGCGGCCGGGGCGAGTCCGGTGTCAGCCGCTCGCGCCGTCGGTGTGGCGCTGGGCGGGCCGGTGGGTGAGCGGCTGGCGCGGGGCGCGGCGGAGGTGCGGCTCGGCGGCGAACCGGTGCACGCGTGGCGGAGGTTGGCGTCGCTTCCGGGCGCTCGGGGGCTGGCGCGGCTGCTGGAGCGGGCGGGCGAGTCGGGCGTGCCGGCGGCCGTGCCGGTCGGCCGGCTCGCGGCGGAGGCCCGCGCCGAGTGGGCGCGCGCCGCGACGGCGCGGGCACGCCGGGCGGCCGTCATGGTCACCGCCCCGGTCGGGCTGTGCTTTCTGCCCGCCTTTCTCGCGATCGGGGTGCTGCCCGTGGTGATCGGGCTGGCCGGCGGATTGCTGCGAGGGGGTGGTGGGTGACGGGCGGCGGCAGTCGTGACGGGTGAATGGCAACGGGCGAAGTGTCCGACAGGGCTGAATCTCAAGGAGGTTGGAATGAGCAGGACGGTGCGCGTTCTCGGACTGGAGCGAGGACGAGGACATGGACACGGTCAGGGTCAAAGGCAAGGCCAAGGCCAAGGCCAAGGCCAAGGCCAAGGCCAGAGGCAACGGCAACGACAGCGGCGTGCGCGGATGCGGGCCTGGATGCTCGCGTCCATCGCGGCGCGGAGGGACGCGGGAATGGTCACGTCCGAGTACGCGGTGGGTGTCATCGCGGCGGTGGCCTTCGCGGCCGCGCTCTACAAGGTGGTGACGAGCGGGCAGGTCGGTGAGGAACTGCAGGGCATCGTGGGGCGGGCTCTCAATGTCCAGATGTGAACGCCGTTCACGTCAGGACCGGTTGAGGGAGGGTCCGACTTCGTGCCGGGACGGTGGATTCGTCACCGCGGAGGCCGCCGTGGTCCTGCCCTCGCTGGTGCTCGTCGGCATGGCGCTCGTCTGGGCCCTGCTCGCCGCGTCCGCGCAGATCCAGTGCGTGGACGCGGCGAGGGCGGGCGCCCGGTCGGCGGCGCGCCAGGACCCGGCGGAAGCGGTCCTGGCGACGGCCCGTAGTGCGGCGCCGCCCGGTGCGAGGGTCACGGTGGGCCGGGAGGGTGACCTGGTCCGGGTCACTGTCGGCGCGAGGACACCCGGTCCTGCCGCGCTGTCCCTTGAACTGAAGGACGAGGCGGTGGCGCTGGCGGAGGAGACGGTGGGGGACGCGGACGCGGGGGACACGGCTGTGGAGGTGGACGGGAGGTGAGGAGCCGAAGTCGCCGGTGGATTCGGCGAGGGGTGTGGTCAACCGTCGGGAGGGGCTGTCGTGGGCGGTGGCGTGCGTCCCCCGACAGGGGATCGGCGACGGTGTGGACGGTGGGCGCCATCGCCGTGCTGTGTGCCGTCTTCGGAGTGGTGCTCTCGATGGGGCAGGCCGTCGTGGTGCGGCACCGGGCGGCGGGGGCCGCGGACCTGGCGGCCCTCGCCGCGGCCGATCACTGGAGCGACGGTGGCACGGCGGCCTGCGCCCGCGCGGACCGTGTGGCCCGCGCACAGAGCGCGCGGCTCGTGCGGTGCGCGGTCGAGGGCCAGATCTCGGACGTGACGGCGTCGTCCGGAACGGGACCGATCACCGCCGAGGTCAGATCGAGGGCGGGGCCGCCGGGATCTCCAGGTTCACCAGATCCTCAAGGATCTCCGGGATCTCCGGGACCACGAGGTCCTCAGGGCTCTCCGGGGTTTGCGGAGACTGTGAGTCCCCAGGGTTCCGCAGATCCTTCAGGGCGCCCCGCGCTCACTCCGCCAGACCCGGCCCGGGGCCATGAAACGCCGGACGTTCACCCGTTCAGCCCTGACGCGCCCGACTTTCACTCTTTCGGTCCTCCGCACCCGCGAACGCCGCCGTGACTCCCCGGACGGCCTACCGCGGACCCGACTCCTTGGGACCCGTCTCCTTGGGACCCGATTCCTTCTGACCCGAATGCTCCTGGCCGGGTTCCTCGGGTGCCGTTCGCAGGAGTTCCGTGAGCAGGCGTACGGCGCCTCGCTTGTGGAGTGGTTCGTTGCCGTTCCCGCATTTGGGGGACTGGATGCAGGAGGGGCATCCGGCGTCGCACTCGCACGAGGCGATGGCCTGGCGGGTGGCCGTGAGCCAGGAGCGGGCGGTGTGGAAGGCCCGCTCGGCGAACCCGGCGCCGCCCGGGTGGCCGTCGTAGACGAAGACGGTGGGCAGGAGCGTGTCCGGGTGGAGCGGGACGGAGACGCCGCCGATGTCCCAGCGGTCGCAGGTGGCGAACAGCGGCAGCATGCCGATCGAGGCGTGTTCGGCGGCGTGCAGGGTGCCGCCGAGGATCTCCGGGTTGATCCGGGCCGCGTCCAACTGGTCCTCGGTGACCGTCCACCAGACGGCACGGGTACGGAGCGTACGGGGAGGGAGGTCGAGTTTGGTCTCGCCGAGCACTTCACCGGTGATGACACGCCGGCGCAGGAAGGAGACGACCTGGTTCGTGACTTCCACGGAGCCGTAGCACAACCGGCCGTCACCCCAGGGGACTTCGACATCGGTCTCGAGGACGGCGATCGTGGTCGTGTCACGGGCGACCGTCGAGTACGGCGGGCTGGCCTCCTCGACCAGTGCGACCGAGTCCTCCAGGTCCAGCTTGCGCACCAGGTACGTACGGCCCTGGTGCAGATGGACCGCGCCCTCGTGGACCGCCGTGTGCGCGGCGCCCTCGTCGACCGTGCCGAGCAGGCGGCCGGTCCCGGCCTCGACGACCTGCACCGGGCTGCCGCCGCCCCCGCGGATGTCGGTCAGGTCGACGGCCCGCTCCCGGCGCGTCCAGTGCCAGGCCGTGGCCCGGCGGCGCAGCAGCTTCGCGGCCTCCAGCTGCGGCAGCAGTTCGGCGGCGGCGGGGCCGAAGAGGTCCAAGTCCTCGTCCGTGAGCGGGATCTCGGAGGCGGCGGCGCACAGATGCGGGGCCAGGACGTAGGGGTTGTCCGGGTCGAGGACCGTGGATTCCACCGGTTGGTCGAACAGGGCCTCCGGGTGATGGACGAGGAAGGTGTCCAGTGGGTCGTCGCGGGCGACCAGGATCGCCAGCGCGCCTTCGCCGGACCGGCCGGCGCGGCCGGCCTGTTGCCAGAGGGAGGCGCGGGTGCCCGGGTAGCCGGAGATGACGACGGCGTCGAGGCCGGAGATGTCGACGCCGAGTTCGAGGGCCGTGGTGGCGGCGAGGCCGAGGAGCTCTCCGGAGTGCAGCGCGCTCTCCAGGGCGCGCCGTTCCTCGGGGAGGTAGCCGCCGCGATAGGCGGCGACGCGCCGGGCCAGCGAGCGGTCGATCTCGGCGAGGCGTTCCTGGGCGATGACCGCGATCAGCTCGGCGCCACGCCGGGAACGTACGAAGGCGATCGAGCGCATGCCCTGGACGGTGAGATCGGTCAGCAGGTCGGCCGTCTCGGCCGTGGCGGTGCGCCGGACGGGTGCACCCTTCTCGCCGTGCAGTTCGGTGAGCGGGGGCTCCCACAGGGCGAACACGAGTTCCCCTCGCGGGGAGGCGTCGTCGGCGACTTCCACGACGGGGAGGCCGGTCAGGCGGCGCGCCGCGACCGAGGGTTCGGCGGCGGTCGCGGAGGCCAGCAGGAAGACGGGGGAGGCGCCGTAGCGGGCGCAGAGGCGGCGCAGACGGCGCAGTACCTGGGCGACGTGGGAGCCGAAGACGCCGCGGTAGGTGTGGCACTCGTCGATGACGACGTAGCGCAGGGCGCGCAGGAAGGAGGACCAGCGGGGGTGGGAGGGCAATATCCCGCGGTGCAGCATGTCGGGGTTGGTCAGGACGTAGTTGGCGTACTGGCGTACCCATTCGCGTTCCTCGAAGGGCGTGTCGCCGTCGTACACGGCTGGGCGTACGGCATTGCCCAGCGGTTGTGAAAGTTCCTTCACCGAGCGGCGCTGGTCTGCCGCCAGGGCCTTGGTGGGAGCCAGGTAGAGGGCGGTGGCACCCCGGCCGTTCGGGGCCTCGGAACCCTCCAGGAGGGCCGTCAGGACAGGGGCGAGGTAGGCCAGGGACTTGCCGGAGGCGGTGCCGGTGGCGACGATGACCGACTCGCCGTCCAGGGCGTGCTCGGCGACGCGTGCCTGGTGGGCCCAGGGGTGCTCGATACCCGCGGCCTGCACCGCGGCGATGACCTCCGGACGGATCCGGTCGGGCCAGACGGCATGGCGACCCTCTCGCGGGGGCAAGTGCTCCGTATGAGTGATGCGCGAAGCCCGGCTCGGCCCCGAGGCGAGCCGGTCCAGGACGGTGCTCGGCGAAGGGCGGGAAGTGGTGTCCGCCGTGGATCGATCGGATCGGTGATTCTTGGCCATCGGCATCGAGTGTGTCACTGGCGTGACGGACAATGGGCCCAAGGCGTCGTGCACGCCTGCCGGTAAGTGATTGAATGCCATCGCGGCTGGCGAACCGTCCCGGGGGCTCTGCCGAGGTGTCCCATGGGGCGACCGCTCGATAGCAAGGTGCTGGAGGATCCGTGGACCTGTCCCTGTCGACTCGCAATGTGTCCGGCCCCAACGGCGACCGTACGGTCGTCGAGGTCGGCGGCGAAATCGATGTATATACCGCGCCCAAGTTGCGAGAGCAGCTGGTCGAGCTGGTGAACGACGGCAGCTTCCACCTCGTCGTCGACATGGAGGGCGTGGACTTCCTCGACTCCACCGGTCTCGGCGTGCTGGTGGGCGGCCTGAAGCGCGTCCGGGCCCATGAGGGCTCGCTGCGTCTGGTCTGCAACCAGGAGCGCATTCTGAAGATCTTCCGTATTACCGGTCTCACCAAGGTGTTCCCGATTCACACCTCGGTGGACGAGGCGGTCAACGCGACCGACTGACGACCGGTCTCCCGGGTCGTGGGCCCGGCATCGCACACATGGGGACCGGGCCCACGGCCCGGCCCCCAGACAGCACGCCCGTAGTTCAGAGGGGGATGCATGGCCACCGTTGAACTCCGCTTCAGCGCGCTGCCCGAGCACGTCAGGACCGCCCGACTGGTGGCGGCAGCGGTGGCGCGCAGGGCCGGAGTGGACGAGGCCGTCCTCGACGAGGTCAGGCTCGCCGTCGGCGAGGCCTGTACTCGTGCCGTCGGACTGCACCAGAGCGGCGGTATCGCGGCACCGGTGCAGGTGACCCTGATCGAAGAGGAGAAGCAGTTCTCCATCGAGGTCGGTGACGAGGCGCCCGGATCGGTGCCCGGAGGGGCGTCCGGCACCGCCTCCGACGCGGAGATCGAGGAGGACGAGATGGGCCTCGCGGTCATCAGCGGCCTCGTCGACGACGTGGAAGTCATCGCCGGAGAGCACGGCGGACTGATCAGGATGAGCTGGCCCACCACGCCGCCGGCCGTGGCTCTTTCCTGACAACCGTCCCTCTTTATTTTTCCGAAGGGCCCTACTCGGTGGGGCCCTTCGGCATGTCCGGAGCATGTCCGGCAGCCCTCGCACGCCCATGTGGTGATCAGGTACTTCTGTGATCGCGCACGGCGTTTCGTGAATTGGTTCACGATCATTCGCGCGATAATTGGATCAAGCGACAACGCTTCTGGGGCATTACTGCATTTGGGTCCGTAGACGCCTGTCGATCATTTGCTGAAGAGCGAGTGAAGATTAATTCCGCTTACCGCGGACTGTTTTGATCAGGTTCCGGTACCTAGAATCCGTCCACATCTTGAGCTCAGCCCAAGCGTCAAGGAGGACGAATGGCGGGGCTTTCTACCCCTCAGCAGTTTGACCACCCCACAACCTTCGCAGCCGCGGTTCTGACGGACGGCAACCGTCTCATCGTGACGGTCGTCGCGGTCGTCGCCGTGGCAGCGCTCGTGGTCGCCGGGATCCTGGTGCGCCAGGTTCTCGCGGCCGGCGAGGGCACCGACAGCATGAAGGAGATCGCGAAGGCCATCCAGGAAGGCGCGAATGCCTACCTGGGGCGTCAGATGCGCACGCTCGGCGTATTCGCCGTCGTGGTGTTCTTCCTGCTCATGCTGCTTCCCGCGGACGACTGGAATCAGCGCGCCGGACGGTCGATCTTCTTCTTGATCGGCGCGGCGTTCTCGGCGACCACCGGCTATATCGGTATGTGGCTCGCCGTGCGGAGCAATGTCCGCGTGGCCGCCGCCGCACGGGAAGCGACCCCGGCGGAGGGTGAGCCCGAAAAGGATCTCACCGCCGTCTCGCACAAAGCCATGAAGATCGCTTTCCGCACCGGTGGCGTAGTCGGCATGTTCACGGTGGGGCTCGGTCTGCTGGGCGCCTCCTGTGTGGTGCTCGTGTACGCGGCCGACGCGCCGAAGGTCCTGGAGGGCTTCGGTCTCGGCGCGGCGCTGATCGCCATGTTCATGCGTGTCGGCGGCGGCATCTTCACCAAGGCCGCCGACGTCGGGGCCGACCTGGTCGGCAAGGTCGAGCAGGGCATCCCGGAGGACGACCCGCGCAACGCCGCGACCATCGCCGACAACGTGGGCGACAACGTGGGCGACTGCGCCGGTATGGCCGCGGACCTCTTCGAGTCGTACGCCGTCACGCTCGTCGCCGCGCTGATCCTCGGCAAGGTGGCGTTCGGCGACGCCGGGCTCGCGTTCCCGCTGATCGTCCCCGCCATCGGCGTACTCACCGCGATGATCGGCATCTTCGCGGTGGCGCCCCGGCGTTCCGACCGCAGCGGTATGTCCGCGATCAACCGCGGGTTCTTCATCTCCGCGGTGGTCTCGCTCGTCCTGGTCGCCCTCGCCGTCTACATCTACCTTCCGGGGTCCTACGCCGAACTGGACGGGGTCACGGACGCGGCGATCAAGGCCAAGGGCGGTGATCCGCGGGTCCTCGCGGTCCTCGCCGTCGCGATCGGCATCGTGCTGGCCGCGCTCATCCAGCAGTTGACCGGCTACTTCACCGAGACCACTCGCCGTCCCGTCCGGGACATCGGCAAGAGTTCACTCACCGGCGCGGCCACCGTCGTCCTCGCCGGCATCTCCATCGGTCTCGAATCGGCCGTCTACACCGCCCTGTTGATCGGCCTCGGCGTGTACGGGGCGTTCCTGCTGGGCGGTACGTCGATCATGCTGGCCCTGTTCGCCGTGGCGCTCGCCGGAACAGGCCTGCTCACCACAGTCGGTGTCATCGTCGCGATGGACACCTTCGGTCCCGTCTCCGACAACGCGCAGGGCATCGCCGAGATGTCCGGCGACGTCGAGGGCGCGGGCGCGCAGGTGCTCACCGACCTGGACGCCGTCGGCAACACCACCAAGGCCATCACCAAGGGCATCGCCATCGCCACCGCCGTCCTCGCGGCCTCGGCCCTCTTCGGCTCGTACCGTGACGCGATCACCACGGCCGCGAGCGACGTGGGTCAGAAGGTCTCGGGAGCGGGCGCCCCGATGAACCTGATGATGGACATCTCGCAGCCCAACAACCTGGTGGGTCTCATCGCGGGCGCCGCGGTCGTCTTCCTCTTCTCGGGGCTGGCGATCAACGCGGTGTCGCGGTCCGCCGGGGCGGTGGTCTACGAGGTGCGGCGGCAGTTCCGCGAGCACCCCGGGATCATGGACTACTCCGAGAAACCCGAGTACGGAAAAGTCGTCGACATCTGCACCAAGGACGCACTGCGCGAACTCGCCACGCCGGGTCTGCTCGCCGTGCTCACGCCGATCGCGATCGGGTTCACGCTCGGCGTCGGCGCGCTCGGTTCGTTCCTCGCGGGTGCGATCGGCACCGGCACGCTGATGGCGGTCTTCCTCGCCAACTCCGGTGGCGCGTGGGACAACGCGAAGAAGCTCGTCGAGGACGGCCACCACGGCGGCAAGGGCAGCGAGGCTCACGCGGCGACGGTGATCGGTGACACCGTCGGTGACCCGTTCAAGGACACGGCGGGCCCCGCGATCAACCCGCTGCTGAAGGTCATGAACCTGGTGTCGCTGCTGATCGCTCCGGCGATCGTCAAGTTCTCGTACGGCGACGACAAGAGCGTCGGCGCGCGGGTGTTCATCGCCGTCCTCGCGCTCATCGTGATCGTGGGTTCCGTGTACGTCTCCAAGCGGCGCGGGATCGCCATGGGCGACGAGGAGGACAACGACGAAGGCGTCGCCAAGTCGGCCGATCCGGCGGTGGTTTCGTAGCTCACAGGTTCCACGCCCGATGCGGTACGGAAATGAGTGCCGGGTCGGGGAGTGAACCAACGGGCGGGTGGACGGCGCGTGTTGACGTGCCGTGCACCCGCCCTGTGTGTGTTCGCGCCGCTGTCGTGAGCCTTCTCTCGCTTGGTGCAAATGGCTTCAATAGCAGTCTTAGCGGACATTCACCATGTGGGTGTCGCCCACATGGCGTGTATGTTCCGGGGCCGAGGGCCATGGAAGGGACCAAACCGGTGAACAAGAAGCTCGCGGCCGCACTGTCCGGCGGTGCGGTACTGGTGCTCGCGCTGTCGGGATGCGGCAGCAGCGGGGACAGCGGCAACGACAAACTGAACTCCTGGGCGAAGCAGGTCTGCGACGCGGTGAAGCCGGAGGCGCAGAAGATCGAGGCGGCCAACGCCGCGATCCAGAAGCAGACCTCGGACAACAGCGCGCCGGAGGACGTCCAGAAGACCGACGCACAGGCCTTCCAGGACATGTCCGACGCCTACAAGGCGATCGGCACCGCCGTCGACAACGCGGGACCGCCGGACGTCGAGGACGGCAAGACGAAGCAGACCAACGCGGTCAAGGAGCTCAAGGGCATCTCCGCGCAGTACGCCGCCCTGAAGACACAGGTCGCCAAGCTCGACACCAAGGACCAGGCCAAGTTCGCCGAGGGCCTCAAGGGCATCGCGACCCAGCTCGGCAAACTGAGCCAGAGCGGGAACGACGCCCTGAAGAAGCTGGAGGAGGGCGAGGTGGGCAAGGCGATGGCGCAGCAGGAGAGCTGCAAGTCGGCGTCCGGGTCCCCGGGGGCCGCCAACAGCTGAGGTCGTCCTCAGGATCGAAGGAGGGCCCGGCGCGCAGGCGCGCCGGGCCCTCGGCCTGTGCCGCCCCTCCCGTGGCACGTGCCGCCCCGCTGTCCATGGACGAGCCGCTGTCCACGGATGAGCCGCGGTCGACGGGTGAACCTCTGTCCACAGGTGGGGATGTCCACAGGCCGGGCTCTGTCCACAGGTGTGGGTACCCGTGGGCGATAGCGGACACAATGGGAGGCGTGAGTCACACCAGCCTGTCACCGTTGCCCTCGTCCGATCGTGCCGACATCGCCGCCCGGCTGCGGAGCGCGCTCCTCGGCGCCTCCTTCACCGCGGACGGTCTTCTCGACCTGCTCGGCGCCCCCGCGTACGCGGCCCTGGCGCGCAGTGAGACCGTGCCCGCCCTCCGGGCGACCCGCGGTGACACACCGCTGGAGACGCTCGTTCGGCTGTTCCTGCTGCAGCAGCCCGTGCCGTACGCGCGCGTGGCGGACGTGCTGCCCGTCGAGGACGTCCTGGAGAGCGGCTGGCTGATCCGGACGGGCGGGGACGAGGTCACGGCGAGCGTCGACATCCGGCCCTACGGCGGGCCCGGTGGCGAGGACTGGTTCATCGTGTCCGACCTCGGATGCGCCGTCGGCGGCGCGGGCGGCATCGGCAGCCGGGAGGAAGGTGTCGTCCTCGGAGTGGGAGGCGCGTCCACGACCCTCGCCGGCATCACCGTGCGCACGCCCGTCGACTCCGCGCTCGATCTCGGCACCGGCTCCGGAATCCAGGCCCTGCACGTCGCGCAGCACGCCACGCGCGTGACGGCGACCGATCTGAACCCCCGTGCCCTGCACATCACCGCGCTCACCCTCGCGCTCTCCGGAGCGCCGGCCGCCGACCTGCGCCAGGGCTCCCTCTTCGAGCCGGTTCGAGCCGACGAGACGTACGACCTGATCGTCTCGAACCCGCCCTTCGTGATCTCGCCGGGCGCCCGGCTGACGTACCGCGACGGCGGAATGGGCGGGGACGACCTGTGCCGCACGCTCGTCCAGGAGTCGGGGGACCGGCTGAACGAGGGAGGGTACGCCCAGTTCCTGGCCAACTGGCAGCACGTGGAGGGCGAGGACTGGCAGGACCGGCTGCGTTCCTGGGTGCCGCGGGGCTGCGACGCGTGGATCGTGCAGCGCGAGGTGCAGGACGTCACGCAGTACGCGGAGCTGTGGCTGCGCGACTCGGGCGACCACCGGGCCGACCCGGCCGACTACCAGGCGCGGTACGACGCGTGGCTCGACGAGTTCGAGGCCCGCAAGGTGAAGGCCGTCGGCTTCGGATGGATCACCCTGCGCAGGACAGCGGCGGCCGAGCCCTCGATCACGGTCGAGGAGTGGCCGCACTCCGTCGAGCAGCCGCTCGGCGATGCCGTACGTGAGCACTTCGACCGGGTCGACTATCTGAGACGGCACGACGACGCGGGTCTGCTCGCCGGTCACTTCAGACTGGTGGCGGAGGTCGTGCAGGAGCAGGTCGGACTGCCCGGCGCCGAGGACCCGGAGCACGTGGTGCTGCGTCAGCACCGGGGAATGCGCAGGGCCACCAAGGTGGACACGGTCGGCGCGGGCTTCGCCGGTGTGTGCGACGGCACGCTGAGCGCGGGGCGGATCCTCGACGCCATCGCCCAACTGGTCGGCGAGGATCCGGTGTTGCTGCGCGACCGGACGCCCGCGCAGATCCGCCTGCTGGTCGAGCAGGGGTTCCTGGAGCCGATCGGGTAGCTGGTGACGCCGGGGCGGACGGATCGGGGCGCGCGGGGTGCTGACGCCTCCGTTTCTCAGGCCTCTCCTGTCTGGCTCTCCGGCGCCTCCTGCCCTGTGCGGTCTCTCCTGTCCGGTCCTCCGGCTTCTGCTTGCTGGGGGCGGCAGGAGGTACGGGGTCGGCCCGGGGGGTCCGGCCCCGTACCTCCTGGACCGGGCCGGCTTGGGAGGTACGGCGTGTGCTCGTACCGCTGCCGGCCGCGCTCGGCCGGACACCCGATCGGGATCTTCCGGGAGGCGAAACCGGCCAACATCCGATGGGCGCCGGCTGCCTCCGCCCAGAGCCAGCCCCAGCCCGAGCCTGGGTGCGGCAGCCCCAGCCCCCAGCGCCAGCTTTGGTGCTTGCGGCAGCCCGGCCCGAGCCCCACCAGCGCCAGCCCCGGTGCCTGAGGCAGCCACCAACCTCAGCCCCGGTGCCTGCGTCAGTCCCTAGCCCCCAAGCCCCACCAGCGACAGGTCCGGTGCCTGAGGCAGCCCCGGCGCCGGCGCCTGCGGTAGCACCAGTGCCTGTGTTTCCCGTCCGGTCGCGCAGCTCGGTCCCGTTCCTTCCCGGCCCCGTGCTTCTCCTTGTCCATTTCGAAGCCTGTGGCGTGGGCATAGAGGCGACGGGAACGACGGATTCGCCACAGTCGGGAGAGCCGGGGCGGCGGGGCGGTGCGCGGCGTCGGGTGGGGGTGTGGGCGCCCCATGGGGTGCTGGTCGCCCGGCGTTCACCGTGGGTTCGTACGCCGGCTGCCGGGGCGTGTCAGCCTCCCGAGCCTGAGGGCGCGGGGCGAAAGGACAGAGCCATGGAAAGCGGGCCGGCGATCTTCGCGGGGATGGTGTTCGCCCTGTTCGGAGGCGGGATCCTGGCCTGGACGGTGGGCCGAATGCGGCGGGGTGAGCCGGTCGCCCACGGTGTGAACCGCGTCGCATCGGCGACCCTCGCCGGTGTCGCCGGAAGCGGGGCGCTGGCGCTCGGCGTGTGGTGCTTCACGCGCGTGTGAAACCGCGCGTGAGGACTGCGGCTCGGGTAACTGGAAAGTTACCCTCCGGATAGGCCCGGAAGAGCGGGTCGACACTCCGGGCGGCAGGAATGGCGGTAGTCGGGTTACCGTTCGAGTGGCCGTTGCGGGCTTTTCCCGTTTGACACGGGGGCGGGATGTACCGTCACACTCCGCAGCGTCAGCATGACCCGACCCCTCGGGAGCCGAGCCCCCGGGGAGCACCGCGTCGACCGGAGAGAAGAGCGAAGTTGTCCCCGACCAGCGACACCGCACACGGCGGCCGCCGACTCGTCATCGTCGAGTCGCCTGCCAAGGCGAAGACGATCAAGGGCTATCTCGGCCCCGGCTATGTCGTCGAAGCGAGCGTCGGGCACATCCGTGACCTCCCCAACGGCGCCGCGGAGGTGCCCGAGAAGTACACGGGTGAGGTCCGACGCCTCGGCGTCGACGTAGAGAACGACTTCCAGCCGATCTACGTGGTCAACGCCGACAAGAAGGCCCAGGTCAAGAAGCTCAAGGACCTGCTGAAGGACTCCGACGAACTCTTCCTCGCCACCGATGAGGACCGCGAGGGCGAGGCCATCGCGTGGCACCTCCTGGAGGTCCTGAAGCCCAAGGTTCCCGTCCACCGGATGGTCTTCCACGAGATCACCAAGGACGCGATCCGCAGCGCCGTCGCCAACCCGCGCGAGCTGAACAAGCGCATGGTCGACGCGCAGGAGACCCGCCGCATCCTCGACCGTCTCTACGGCTACGAGGTCTCGCCGGTTCTGTGGAAGAAGGTCATGCCGCGCCTGTCGGCCGGCCGCGTCCAGTCCGTGGCGACCCGGCTCGTCGTCGAGCGGGAGCGCGAGCGCATCGCCTTCCGTTCCGCCGAGTACTGGGACCTGACCGGCACCTTCGGCACCGGCCGCTCCGGTGACGCGAGCGACCCGGCCAACCTCGTCGCCCGTCTGACCTCGGTCGACGGCAAGCGGGTGGCCCAGGGCCGCGACTTCGACTCGCTCGGCCAGATCAAGGGCGCGAACACGCTCCACCTGGACGAGACGAACGCCCGCGCGCTCGCCGCCGCCCTCCAGGACACGAACTTCGCCGTCCGCTCGGTGGAGTCCAAGCCCTACCGCCGTTCGCCGTACGCGCCGTTCCGTACGACGACGCTCCAGCAGGAGGCCTCGCGCAAGCTCGGCTTCGGAGCGAAGGCCACCATGCAGGTGGCGCAGAAGCTGTACGAGAACGGCTTCATCACCTATATGCGTACGGACTCCACGACCCTCTCGGAGACGGCCGTCACGGCCGCCCGTGCCCAGGTCACCCAGCTGTACGGCGCCGACTATCTGCCGGCGCAGCCGCGTACGTACGCCGGAAAGGTCAAGAACGCGCAGGAGGCGCACGAGGCGATCCGCCCCTCGGGTGATCGTTTCCGCACTCCCGCCGAGACGGGGCTGACCGGCGACCAGTTCCGGCTGTACGAACTGATCTGGAAGCGCACCGTCGCCTCTCAGATGAAGGACGCGGTCGGCAACTCGGTCACCGTGAAGATCGCGGGCACGTCCGCCGACGGCCGGGACGCCGAGTTCAGCGCGTCCGGCAAGACGATCACCTTCCACGGCTTCCTGAAGGCGTACGTCGAGGGCGCGGACGACCCGAACGCGGAGCTCGACGACCGTGAGCGCCGCCTTCCGCAGGTTGGCGAGGGCGACCCGCTGTCCGTCGAGGAGATCACGGTCGACGGCCACGCCACCAAGCCTCCGGCCCGCTACACCGAGGCCTCCCTGGTCAAGGAGCTCGAAGAGCGCGAGATCGGCCGCCCGTCGACGTACGCGTCGATCATCGGCACGATCCTCGACCGCGGCTACGTCTTCAAGAAGGGGACGGCCCTGGTGCCCTCCTTCCTGTCGTTCGCCGTGGTCAACCTCCTGGAGAAGCACTTCGGGCGGCTCGTCGACTACGACTTCACCGCCAGGATGGAAGACGACCTCGACCGCATCGCCCGTGGTGAGGCGCAGGCCGTGCCGTGGCTGAGGCGCTTCTACTTCGGCGAGGGCGACGCGGCCGGTGCCGCCGTCGCGGGCAACGGCGACGGCGACCACCTGGGCGGTCTCAAGGAACTCGTCACCGACCTGGGCGCCATCGACGCCCGCGAGGTGTCCTCGTTCCCGGTCGGCAACGACATCGTGCTGCGCGTCGGCCGCTACGGTCCGTACGTCGAGCGCGGAGAGAAGGACGCCGAGAACCACCAGCGCGCCGACGTGCCCGAGGACCTGGCTCCGGACGAGCTGACGGTCGACCTGGCGGAGGAACTGCTCGCCAAGCCGAGCGGGGACTTCGAGCTCGGCGCCGACCCGCAGTCCGGTCACCAGATCATCGCCAGGGACGGCCGCTACGGCCCGTACGTCACCGAGGTGCTCCCCGAGGGCACCCCGAAGACGGGCAAGAACGCCGTCAAGCCGCGTACCGCGTCGCTGTTCAAGTCGATGGCGCTCGACACGGTGACCCTGGACGACGCCCTCAAGCTGATGTCCCTGCCGCGTGTCGTCGGCAAGGACGCCGAAGGCGTCGAGATCACCGCGCAGAACGGTCGCTACGGGCCGTACCTGAAGAAGGGCACGGACTCGCGGTCGCTCACCGCCGAGGACCAGCTCTTCACCATCACGCTGGAAGAGGCGCTGGAGATCTACTCCCAGCCCAAGCAGCGGGGCCGCGCGGCCGCCAAGCCGCCGCTGAAGGAACTGGGCACCGACCCGGTCAGCGAGAAGCCGGTGGTGGTCAAGGACGGCCGCTTCGGGCCGTACGTCACCGACGGCGAGACCAACGCGACCCTGCGCTCCGACGACAGCGTCGAGGACATCACGCCGGAGCGCGGCTACGAGCTGCTCGCCGAGAAGCGTGCCAAGGGCCCGGCCAAGAAGACCGCGAAGAAGGCGCCCGCCAAGAAGGCACCGGCCAAGAAGACCGCCGCCAAGAAGACGACGGCTTCCAAGACGGCCGCCAAGAAGGCGCCCGCCAAGAAGACCGCGGCGAAGAAGACGGCGGCCTCCGAAGGCTGAGTCACCGGCCGGACCGTCCGATTCCTGGGGCCCGGACCCACGTCAGAGAGCGGAAGCCCCTACACCATTTGGTGTGGGGGCGTCCGTTTGTTCGGGCACCCCTTCGGGGAGTCAGTGGGTCCGGATAGGCTGGCAGGATGACGCGAGCCGAGCAGCCAACGGCCCACAATTGGGCCCCCGACGAAGCCCTGGTCGCGGATTCGCGCGAGCGGGCCGTCCGCGCCCTGCTGCGGCAACCGCAGCTGAAGCGGTTGTGGAGCGCACACCTCGTGGGGGGTGTCGCGGATGTACTGGCCCTGCTCGTCCTGGTCGTGCTCGCCCTCCAGGCGGCTATCTCCGAAGGTTCCTTCGGCGGTGGCGCCCGCGGGGCCGCCCTCGCCGTGGCGGCCGTCTTCGGGGCGCGCGTCCTCGCGACCCTGCTCTTCGGAGCCGTGCTCCTGGGGCCCCTGACGTCGCTCACCTCCCCCGACGGGCCCCTCGACCGGCGCTGGACCATGCTCGTGGCCGACGGCCTGCGGGCCGCGCTCCTGATCGTCGCGCCCCTGTTCATCGACTGGACCCCGGACAACGCGCTCGCCGTGATCCTGGTCATCGTCTTCGTGTCCGGGGTCGCCGAGCGGTTCTGGACGGTGTGCCGGGAGAGCGCGGCGCCCGCGCTGCTGCCCGCGCCGCCGCTGGAGGGCGCCACCGTGCGCCCGCTGCCGGACCACATGGACGCGCTGCGGCGGCTGTCCCTGCGGACCGCGTTCGTCGCCGTGCCGATCGCGGCCCTCGCCCTGGTCGCCGTCTCCCTCGTCAGCAACATGCTGGGCGCCGGGATCGACTGGTTCCACCTCCACCAGGCCGCCCTCGCCTCGTACGTGGCGGCCGGACTGTTCGCGGCCTCCCTCTCGGTGGTCACCTTCCTCGAACTGCCCGACGCCCGCACCCCGCGCGCGCGGTCGCCGCTCGAAGGACTGCGCCGCCCGAAGACGGGCACCGCCGGCGACAAGGGCCGTACCGGCGCGATCCCGCTCCTGGTGCCGGCCTGCGCGGCCGTCGCCGGGGCGATCTCGGCCGCTGTCGCCGTCGCCGTGCTGGACGCCATCGACCTGGGCGGCGGACCGGTGATGTACGGGCTGCTGGTGCTGGCCCTGACCGGCGGCGTCGTCGCCGGCATCCGCACGGCCCCTTCCCTGCTCCCGTCGCTGTCGCGGCGCAGGCTGCTCGCGCTCGCCATCGCCTTCACCGGGATCGCGCTGCTGGCCGCCGGTCTCGTCCCGGACGTCACCACCGTGCTGCTGATCCTGGCCTTCGCCGGTGTGGGCGCGGGTGTCGCGGCCAACACCGGCCACGCGCTGCTCGACCAGGAGTCCGAGGACTTCCGGCGGGCCCGCACGACCGAGCACCTTCACGCGGTGGTACGGGTCTTCGTGGCGGTCGGCGCGATCGTGGCGCCGCTGGTGGCCGCGGCGATCGGCCCGCACCGCCTGGAGAGCGGCAAGTTCGTGTTCGCGCACGGCGGTGCCGCCTTCACCCTGATGCTGGTCGGAGCGCTTCTGCTGCCCGTCGCCGCCCTGGTGCTCGCCAAGGTCGACGACCGTTCCGGCGTGCCGCTGCGCAAGGACCTGCTGGACGCGCTGCGTGGCGGCGACGACCCGTCGCAGGCGCCCGCCACGACCGGCTTCTTCATCGCCCTGGAGGGCGGTGACGGGGCCGGCAAGTCCACCCAGGCCCAGGCACTCGCCGACTGGATCCGGGCCAAGGGCCACGAGGTCGTGGTGACCCGCGAGCCGGGCGCCACGCCGGTCGGCAAGCGGCTGCGCTCGATCCTCCTCGACGTGTCGTCCGCGGGCCTCTCGCACCGCGCCGAGGCCCTGCTGTACGCCGCCGACCGCGCGGAGCACGTCGACACGGTCGTCCGTCCCGCGCTGGAGCGGGGCGCCATCGTCATCTCCGACCGTTACATCGACTCGTCCGTGGCCTACCAGGGCGCGGGCCGCGACCTGTCCCCCACGGAGATCGCCCGCATCAACCGATGGGCGACGGACGGGCTCGTACCGCATCTGACCGTGCTGCTGGACGTGTCGCCGGAAGCCGCCCGCGAGCGGTTCACCGAGGCGCCCGACCGGCTGGAGTCGGAGCCGGTCGAGTTCCACGCGCGCGTGCGGTCCGGATTCCTGACGCTCGCCGCCGCCGACCCGGGCCGCTACCTGGTCGTCGACGCCGCGCAGGAGCCGGAGGCCGTCACCACGGTCGTACGGCACCGGCTCGACGTGATGCTGCCCCTCTCCGAGGCCGAGGTGAAGGCCCAGGAGGAGGCGCGCAGGGCGGCCGAGGAGGAGGCCCGGCGCAAGGCCGAGGAAGAGGCCGCCCGCAAGGCGGAGGAGGAGCGTCTGGAGCGCGAGCGTCAGGCGCAGCTCGCGAAACTGCGCGCCGAGGAAGAAGAGCGCAAGCAGCGCGAGCTGGAAGAGGCTCAGCGGCGCGAGGCCGAGCGCCAGGCGGAGGAGGCCAGGCAGCGTGCCGAGGAGGCCCGCCGCCGCGCCGAGGAGGAGCGGGTCCGGCTTCTCGCCGAGGAAGAGGCGCGCGCCGCGGAGCAGGAGCGGGCGCGCAGGCAGGCCGAGGAGCAGGCGCGGCTGCGCGCCGAGGCCGAGGAACGCCGTCTGGAGAAGCAGCGGAAGGCCGAGGAGGCGCTGCTGCGGGCCGAGGAGGCCCGGCGTATCGCCGCGGAGGCCGCCGCCGCTTCGGCGGCCGCCGCCGCTTCGGCGGCCGCGGCGGCTTCGGCCGAGGCCGCGGTGTCGAGCGCCGGGTCGGCTCCGAAGTCCGACGGCCCGACGCGTTCGCCGTCCGGTGCGGGGACGGGACGCGACGCCGATGAGGCCTCGAAGCCCTCGGCATCTCCGTCCGCCTCCGCGTCGGCTTCCAGGCCTTCGTGGCCGGCTTCCGCGCCGGACAACGAGCCGACGGTGCCCACGCCGGTCGTCACCGACCCGGCGGCGATCGACGAGACCGCCGTGCTTCCGCCGGTACGACCGGGTGAGGGACGTTCGGGCAGCCGCCTGGGATCCCGCTCCGACGTCGAGGACACGGCCACGCTGCCGAAGCCGCCGGTTCCGGGTGGGGCGGCGGACGAGACGGCGGTGCTGCCGCCTGTCTCCGCGGCCCCGCGTGCGGCCGACGAGACGGCCGTCCTTCCGCCGGTACGGGGCAGGGGTGCGGGGACCAGGGCCGACGGGCGGTCCGGTGACCCCGCGGACCGGATGCCCCGGGGCTTCTTCCGCGACGAGCGGCCGGCGGCGGGTCCCGAGGGCCCCTCCGATCGCACGCGGGAGCTGCCGCAGGTGGACGAGACGGGCGCCCCGCGCCGCAGGCCCCGTCCCGACTGGGCCGAGGAGACCCCGCTCGACGACCTCCCGACCCTGGCGGACGAACTGCTCGGCCCGCGCGAGGACGAGGACGACTGGGACGACGGCCCCGGCACCGGCCGAGGCCGCGGCGGACGCCGACGCTAGCCCGGCCGACGGCCGGGGCTACGGCGCCGGGGCTACGGCCTGGCAGGCGGAGGCGGAGGCTGACGCCGTCGGCCGGTGGCGCATCCTCCGGCTGACGGCTGACGGCTGACGGCTGACGGCTGACGGGCGACGGCTGTCGGATGGCGGCCGACAGCCGCGGGCCGGGCTCGGGGGCCGCCTGCCGGTCGGGGTCCGAAGGTCCGCGGCCGGCGTGGGCGGTGCGGCCCCGGCGCGGTCGGCGCTCGGTTCGGAGCCGGCGTACGGGCGGGTGGGCCCGGTTGTCAGTGGCGACCCGCACAATGGACGACACGAGACAAAGTGCGACGGCGCGACGGAAGGGCGGAGCCCATGCCTGTGTGGGACGACCTGGTGGGCCAGGAGAAGGTGAGCGAACAGCTCGCCGCCGCTGCCCGGGACGCCGACGCCCTCGTCACGGCGGTCGCCGCGAAGACCCCGCTCCCCGAGGCGTCCAAGATGACGCACGCCTGGCTGTTCACGGGCCCGCCCGGATCGGGCCGCTCCACGGCCGCGCGCGCGTTCGCGGCCGCGTTGCAGTGCCTGAGCCCCGACCGCGCGCTCGGCGGAATCCCCGGCTGCGGGTTCTGCGACGGCTGTCATACGAGCCTGGTCGGCACCCACGCCGACGTGCAGATCGTCCGCACCGATCTGCTCTCCATCGGCGTCAAGGAGACCCGCGACCTGGTCCGCCGCGCCCAGCTGTCCCCGGCGGGCGGCCGCTGGCAGGTCATCGTCCTGGAGGACGCGGACCGTCTCACGGAGGGCGCGGGCAACGTCCTGCTCAAGGCCGTCGAGGAGCCCGCTCCCCGTACGGTCTGGCTCCTGTGCGCGCCGTCCATCGAGGACGTACTGCCCACCATCCGCTCCCGCTGCCGGCTGCTCACGCTGCGTACCCCGCCGGTCGAAGCCGTGGCCGACATCCTCGTCCGCCGTGACGGCATCGAGCCCGATGTCGCGGCGGTCGCCGCGCGTGCGACGCAGGGCCACATCGGGCGGGCCCGCCGCCTGGCGACGGACCCGAGCGCCCGTCAGCGCCGGGCCGCGGTCCTGAAGCTCCCGCTGCGGATCGACGATGTCGGAGGCTGCCTCAAGGCGGCCCAGGAGCTGATCGACACGGCTTCCGAGGACGCGAAGCAGCTCGCCGAGGAGGTCGACGTCAAGGAGACGGAGGAGCTGAAGGCGGCGATGGGCGCGGTGCAGGGCGGTCGGATGCCGCGGGGCACGGCGGGCGTCATGAAGGACCTGGAGGACCGGCAGAAGCGCCGAAGAACGCGGACGCAGCGGGACAGCCTGGATCTGGCGCTGATCGACCTCACCGGCTTCTACCGCGACGTGCTCGCCCTTCAGTTCGGCTCCCGTCTGGCCATCGCCAACGCGGAGGCGGAGGACGCGCTGGAGCGGCTGGCCCGCGGCAGTTCGCCGGAGTCGACCCTGCGCCGTATCGACGCGATCGCCGCATGCCGTGAGGCACTCGACCGCAACGTGGCTCCGCTGCTTGCGGTGGAGGCGATGACGATGGCACTCCGCGCGGGCTGATCCTCTCCCGCCTGTCCCGTCTTTCCTGCCCCTTCCGCCGCTCCAGTCGGGGGCAGCCCATCCGGGGACGGGACGCGTTCAAGGTGGGGGACGACCTGTCCGGGGTGACCCGTTCGGGGCGCCCTGTTGGGTCGGCGGTTGACCGGGTCACCCGTACGAGCCGCTTCCGCGACTGAAGGTGATCGAACGATCGCGCAAGGTTAGGCTCGCGAGATGTACATGAGGCGCACCACACGGACGAACCGACCCCTCCGTGCGAGCGGCGTACTGGTGGCCGTCGCGGCGCTGTTCGTCTCCGCCTGCTCCTCCTCGGGAAGTTCCACGACGGCGGCCGCGACGACCGAGGCGGCGCTCACCGCGCTGCCGCGCGCCACCCCCTCGGCGCTGGCGCCGTACTACGACCAGAAGCTGAACTGGCGCAGCTGCGGCGTCCCCGGCTTCGAGTGCGCCACGATGAAGGCGCCGCTCGACTACGCGAAGCCGGGCTCGGGCGACGTCAGGCTGGCGGTTTCCCGCAAGAAGGCCACAGGACCGGGCAAGCGGCTCGGTTCGCTGCTGGTCAACCCGGGCGGCCCGGGCGGTTCGGCGGTCGGCTATCTCCAGTCGTACGCCGGGATCGGCTATCCGGCCGACGTGCGTGCCCGCTACGACATGGTCGCGGTCGACCCGCGGGGAGTGGCCCGCAGCGAACCGGTCGAATGCCTCAACGGCCGCGCGATGGACGCGTTCACGCAGACGGACACCACACCGGACGACGGCCGGGAGACGGATCAGCTCGTCGGGGCGTTCAAGAAGTTCGCCGAGGGCTGCGGCGCGCACTCGCCCGATCTGCTCCGGCACGTCTCCACGGTCGAGGCGGCCCGTGACATGGACATCCTGCGGGCCGTGCTGGGCGACGAGAAGCTGACGTACGTGGGGGCGTCGTACGGGACGCTCCTGGGGGCGACGTACGCGGGCCTCTACCCGGACCGGGCGGGCCGGCTGGTGCTGGACGGCGCGCTGGATCCGTCCCTGAACGCGCGCAAGCTCAACGAGGAGCAGACGGCTGGGTTCGAGACCGCGTTCCAGTCCTTCGCGAAGGACTGTGTGGCTCAGAGCGACTGCCCGCTCGGCGACGCGGGCACGAGCCCGGATCAGGTGGGCAGGAACCTGAAGGCGTTCTTCCAGCAGTTGGACAAGAAGCCCATCCCGACGGGTGACCCGGACGGCCGCAAGCTGGGAGAGGCGCTCGCGACGACCGGGGTGATCGCGGCGATGTACGACGAGACGGCCTGGCCGCAGTTGCGCGACGCGCTCACCTCCGCGATGAAGCAGAACGACGGCGCGGGCCTGCTCGCCCTCTCCGACAGCTACTACGAGCGGGATGCCGACGGGCAGTACGCGAACCTGATGTCCGCGAACGCCGCCGTGAACTGTCTCGACCTGCCGCCCGCCTTCTCCGGCCCGGACCAGGTGGAGCAGTCGCTCCCCGCTTTCGAGAAGGCGTCCCCCGTCTTCGGAGAGGGCCTGGCCTGGGCCTCGCTCAACTGTGCGTACTGGCCGGTCAAGAACACCGGCGAACCCCACCGCGTCGAGGCCAAGGGCGCGGCGCCGATCCTCGTCGTCGGCACCACCCGGGACCCGGCGACCCCGTATCCCTGGGCGCAGTCCCTGGCCTCCCAGCTCTCCTCCGGCACGCTCCTGACGTACGTCGGAGACGGCCACACCGCCTACGGGCGCGGCAGCGCCTGCATCGACTCCGCGATCAACCGCTACCTCCTCCAGGGCACCCCTCCCGCGAAGGGAAAGCGCTGCTCATAGCCCTGCCGGGCATCCGCGGAGCGCCCGCCCCGGGGCTTGTACGGAGCACCCCGGGAAACTGTGTAGACTTACCGACGTTGCTGATCGCACCATAGGTGTGGACAGCGCGCCGCCTTAGCTCAGATGGCCAGAGCAACGCACTCGTAATGCGTAGGTCTCGGGTTCGAATCCCGAAGGCGGCTCTGTGGAAGCCTCAGGACTCACTCGCCGTGACCTGGGGCTTTTGCTTTTTGTGCGGGCGCGAAGGGGTTCCCCGTGCGGCGCGGGTCCTTCCAGGGATGCGGGCGGCTCCTGTCGTAGCGGCGGGTCTGACTGGACCGGGTGCGCCGCAGGATTTTCATGATCGCCGGCAGGTCTGCCCCCAGCGTGCCCAGGATCGTGCTCTTCGGGCTGTTCCGTATGGCCCGGCAGGTGACCGCGTACCACCGGAAGGCGCCGCCGCACGCCCGGCGCGCTCCGCCAAACGGTTGATACCGTGTTAATTCCCTTGGTGAAGGGATCACTCTGATGGGTCAATTCAGGTGTCTGCATCAACGGGCGATGATCCATCGACTCCCCGCGGACAAGCCTCCCTCCCGGGACTGAGCTCATCCCGTCCGGACGGCCCTCCGCACCTTCCCATCTGCCGGCGGCCGGCCGTGTCGGCCTGAGCCGGTTCGGGACGTCCGTGGATCGGGACACCCAGTCGCTGCTCGGAGAAGTCTTCCGAGTGAGGAGGAACCCCCCCCATGCCTATCAGCCCCAACCAAGGCTCCGCCAGCGGCGGAACAACCGTCACCATCACCGGCGTGAACCTGTCCGGTGCCACCGCCGTTCACTTCGGGTCCCGGACGGCCACGATCACCGCGAACACTCCGACCTCGATCACCGTCATCGCCCCCGCAGGCTGCGGTGTCGCCGACGTCAACGTGACGACCGCGGGAGGGACGAGCAACTCGCTCTCCTTCTTCTACATCAGCCCGCCGATCGCGGTGTCCCTCGGCCCGGGTACCGGTCCGACCGCGGGCGGCAACACGGTCACCATCGACGGCTACGGCCTCTCCACGGCCACCGCCGTGTCCTTCGGCTCCAACACCGCGACCCCGACGGTCGTCTCGGACAGCCGGCTGTCGGTGGTCGCTCCGGCCGGCAGCTCCAGCGGCTCCGTCGCGGTCACCGTCACCACCGCCGGGGGCACGACCGCTCCGCTCACCTACGCCTACGTCGACGCGCCGACGCTGGTCTCGCTCACACCCCCCTCGGGGTCGACGTCCGGCGGCACCTCGGTGACCGTCAACGGCACCGGTCTGGCGTCCACCACGGCCGTCACCTTCGGCGGCGTCACCGCGTCCTTCGCCGTGCTGAACGGCACCACGCTGGTGGCCGTCACACCGTCCGGCTCCGCAGGTTCCGTCGACGTGGTCGTGACCACCGGGGGCGGTAGCGCCACCCTCGGCGACGGCTTCACCTACGTGTCCGGTCCCGGCATCTGACGGGGTCCCGGACGCACGGCCGCGCACGGCTCCGGTCCACCGGCCGTGCCAGCGGAAGCGGTGCGGGCTCGTGCACGCCCGCCCGCACCGCTTCCGTGCCCCCAGCTCGCGGCCCAGCCAGGCCGACCACACCCCTTGGAGTCACCGTGGCCCCTCCCGTCCTCACCTCGGTCGTGCCCAACACGGGTCCGGCTGCGGGCACCAATCCCGTGACCCTGAACGGAAGCCAGTTCACCGGCGCCACCGCCGTCACGTTCGGATCCGCGGCCGCCCTGTCGTACACGGTCACCACCTCGTCGACGATCACGGCGACCGTCCCGCCCGGAACCGGCACGGTCAACGTCACCGTGCGCACACCCGCCGGGCTCAGCAACACGGTCGCCTACACCTACGCGCCCACGCCGACCCTCAGCGGGATCGCGCCGAACCAGGGCCCGACGTCCGGCGGGACCAGCGTGGTCCTCACCGGCACCGGCCTCACGGGGAC
>NZ_JBIBSY010000019.1:35558-37034 GCF_043078065.1 Streptomyces sp. NPDC015532
GGACCACCGCCGTCGGCTTCGGCGGCACCCCCGCGACCTCCTACACCGTCAACTCGGCGACCCAGATCACCGCCGTCACCCCGGCCGGCACCGGCGCGGTGGCGGTCACCGCGACCACCCTCGGCGGCACCTCGGGGCCGGTGTTCTTCTACTACCTCAACGCGCCCTCACTGCTGTCCGTCTCGCCCACCAAGGGCCCTGCGTCCGGCGGGACCAGCGTGGTCCTCACCGGCGCCGGCCTCACAGGGACCACCGCCGTCGGCTTCGGCGGCACCCCCGCGACCTCCTACACCGTCAACTCGGCGACCCAGATCACCGCCGTCACCCCGGCCGGCACCGGCTCCGTCGCGTGCACCGTCACCGGTCCCGGCGGCACCAGCAACTCCGTCGTCTACACCTACCTGGCGGCGCCGGCGCTGACCGCGCTCTCGCCCGCGCAGGGGCCGACGGACGCGGGCGCCTCCGTGACCCTGACGGGCACCGGGCTGACCACGACCTTCGCGGTCCACTTCGGCACCGCACCGGCGGCCTTCTCCGTGGTGTCGGACACGACCGCGGTCGCGATCGCCCCGGCGGGTCCGGCGGGTCCGGTGCCGGTGAGCGTCACGACGTCGGGCGGCACCAGCAACTCGCTCACCTACCAGCGCGTCGCGCCTCCCGCGATCTAGCCGGTGCCACGGCACCGGCGCCATCGGCCCGCGCCACCGGCCCGCTCCAGCCCATTCGAGCGAGCCGGTGACTCGGGTGGGTCCGCCGGGACCCGCGCCTCCCGCACATGCCATCAGAAGCGGCCTAGGGTCACGCTCCGAACGGTTACGGCGAACCCCCGCCTGACAATCAGACCGAGGAGGCCCCTCAGTGAAACGGTGTCGTGCGCGCAAAGCCGGAGTCATGGTCGTCGTAGCGGCGGCGGCCACAGTGCTGTCCCTCGCTCCGTCGGCTGCCGCCGTCGATCAGTCGTCGACCACGGTCCAGGTCATCCCCTCCCCGGCGACGACCGGGCAACTGGTGACCCTCGACGCGACGGTGACCTGCAGCTCGAATCCGGACGGCGGCCTCGGCGTGTCGTTCTTCGACGGCGCGGACCTCCTCGCGACCGCACCCGTCTCCGCCGACGGGCACTCCTCACTGGTCACCGGTTTCACGACCACCGGAACACACACCATCGTGGCCGCCTACAACGGCGACGACAGCTGCGGCGCTTCGAGCGCCACCACTACCGTCACGGTGTCCCAGGCTCCGGCTCCCCCGGCCGCCGACCCGGGCTGCCTGCTGTGCGGGCTGATCGACTTCCACGTCGGGGACATCCACAACGAGGTCAACGTCGACAGCCACAATGTGACGCACATCCGCAAGTAAGCCCGGCCCGAGGGCCGCTGGTCGCGGGGGGGGGGGGGGGGGGGGGGCGGGGGGCCCCCCCCCCCCGGGGGGGGGGGGGGCCGGGGCGGCGGGGGGCGGGGGGGCGCCACGGCGCGG
>NZ_JBIBSY010000019.1:37044-81042 GCF_043078065.1 Streptomyces sp. NPDC015532
GCACCGGCCCACCCCAAAATGGCCCCCCACCTCCCAAATCCCCCCCGGCCCGGGGGGGGGGGGCGGGGGGGGGGGGGGCCCCCGGGCCGGGCCCCCCCCCCCCGCGTTCGTGAAGAGACCTCCCCTGGGCACCGTCGGAATCCAGCAAAGCGGCGAGGTGTCGCTTAGTCCAACTTCGGTCGTGATTGCTCCCGTTACGATCATCGGCGGCCCTGGAAGCGTCATGACCAACCAGGGTGAATTACCAAACGGAAGAAAAAAAATGCGCAAGTTGGCAGTCGGCGTGCTCGCCGGCGGAATCTTCGCCCTGAGCGCCGGGACCGCGATGGCGGTCTCGTGGCGCGACATTCCGACGCTCACCACGGGGGGCGCAAGCTTCAAGGGTGGTCAGTAGTCGGCCACTCAGGCAAGACCGCGGGTCCAGGACGTACGCCTGGGCCCGCACGCTTCTTTGGGGGAAGCCAACAGCATGTCAGAAATACTTGTTGTCACGGGAGTCGACCTCTCCTACGGCAATCAGCCGGCCGTTCTCGACGCCCACCTCTCGGTGTCCGTCGGGGAAGTCGTGGCGATCACCGGACAGAGCGGTTCCGGAAGGTCCTCGCTGCTCTACTGCCTCGCCGGGGTTCTGCCCGCCGCGCGCGGTCAGGTGCGGTTCGAAGGGCGGGCGCTCGGGCTGGTGGCCGCACAGGGTCCGGGGCGCCGGGTTCGCCGTACGGCGCACAGGGCTCGGAGCGCCGGCCCGCTGCCGCCCCGGGTCATGCCGCGGACACCCCCGTCGAGCTCACCCCCGACAGTGCCATCCGTTCCACCCGGCGTGCCTGGTTCAGGCCTCCGGCGTCGACGTAGGTGAAGGGGGTGGCGGCGCACAGCCGCAGGAACGTCCGTTTCGCCTCGGGGTCGTCGGAGATCACCTGGATGGCGGGGACGGCCTGATCCGGGTGTCCGTCGAACGCCTCCCACCACACGTTCTTGAAGGCGCCCACCAGCCGGGCACCGGGGAACGCGGCGGCGAGGTCCTCGGTGCCGCCGACCGCCCAGGGGCCCACGAAGTCGATGTGCCCGCCGGTGAACGGGTTGGTGATGTCCACCAGGATCTTCCCGCGCAGACCGGCCCGCCAGGGCCTGAGCTGCTGCACCGCTCCCTGGACGCCGAGGAAGGCGGGGACGATCACCGACGACCGCGCGACGACCTCCTCGCAGCACCCGCCGGTCACGACCGCCCCGCTCTCACCCTTCGGGCCGGTCGCCCCCGTCACCCCCGTCACCCCATGTCCCCCGGCGCCCGAGCCGAGCAGCACCTCGTGGCCGGCCCGGGCGAACATCGCCGCCAGGGTGACGGCGATCCCGCCGGTTCCCAGTACGCCGATCGTCATGGCCGTGTTCTCCCTTCCCCGGTCCCGGCTCATGCCGTACGCGTCAGCACCAGGCTGACGTTGTGTCCTCCGAAGCCGAAGGAGTTGGCGAGCGCCGCGTCCCACCGGCCCGTGCGGTTCGCGCCGCGGACCACGTCCAGCCGGATGCCCGGGTCGGGTTCGTCCAGGTTGCGGGTGGCGGGGACCACCCCGTGGTGGAGCGAGAGCAGCGCGGACATCGCCCCGAACGCCCCCGAGGCGCCGAGCATGTGACCGGTCATCGACTTGGTCGCGGTCACCACGGGGTGCTCGCCCAGCGCCTTCGCCACCGCCTCGGCCTCGGCGAGATCGCCGCCCGGGGTCGAGGTGGCGTGGGCGTGCACATGGCCGACGTCACGCGGCTCCAGTCGCGCGTCCCGCAGTGCCGCCCGCATCGCGAGGACCTGCCCCTCGGTGTCGGACGCCGAGATGTGCCGGGCGCTGGAGTTGACCGCGGCGCCCGCCACCGTGCCGTAGACGCGGGCACCCCGGGCGCGGGCGAACTCGGCGCGTTCCAGGACCAGGACGGCGGCGCCCTCGGCCATCACGAAGCCCGAGCGGGCGGCGTCGAACGGCCGGGACACGGCGGCCGGATCGCCCTGCTGCCGTGACAGTGCCTTCATCTGCGCGAACGCGGCCACCATGAAGGGATGCAGGCAGGCCTCGGTGCCCCCGGCCACCACGACGTCGGCGCGGTCCAGCCGGATCAGGTCCAGTGCCAGGGCGATCGACTCGGCGCCCGAGGCACAGGCGCTCGCCGGGGAGCGGGCACCCGCCCGCGCCCCCAGATCGATGCTGACCCACGCCGCCGGTCCGTTCGGCATCAGCATGGGGACCGCGAACGAGGACAGCTTGCGCATGCCCACCCGCTCGTACAGGTCGTCCTGTCCGAGCGCGCTCAGGATGCCCCCGATCCCGGTGCCGACGACCACGGCGAGACGCTCCGGTTCGACCTGGGGCCGGCCCGCGTCCCCGAAGGCCTCGCGGGCCGCCGCCACGGCCAGTTGTTCGCCGCGGTCGAGCTTGCGGGCCTGGACCCGGCCGAGCACCTCGACCGGGTCCGCGGTCACCGTCCCCGCGATCCGCACCGGCAGATCCCCGGGCCAGTCCTCGTACTCCTCGTCCAGGCCGCGCACTCCGGACCGGGAGTCGAGCAGGGCCTGCCACGAATCGGCCGCGGTGGCGCCGAGCGGCGTCATGGCGCCCAGTCCCGTCACGACCGCGCCGTGGTCCCGGCTTCCGGCCGGCGTCACGTCACGTCCCCTTCGCCGTCGGCGCGGTCGACCGGGCCACGGAAGGTCAGGGCCACGTTGTGGCCGCCGAACCCGGCCGAGTTCTTCACCGCGACGTTCTGCTCGGGCCCCAGCTTGAGCGGGCTGCCGTGCACCACGTCGACCGAGAGCCCCTCGTCGAGACGGGTGAAGTTACGGGTCGGCGGCACCAGGCCGTGGTACAGGGAGAGGATCGTGGTGATCGACTCGATCGCGCCCGCCGCACCGAGGCTGTGCCCGGTCATCGACTTGTTCGCGGTCAGCGCCGGACCCTGGTCCGCGTCCCCGAACACGGCTCGCACCGCGCGCGCCTCGGACGCGTCGCCGGGGCCCGTCGCGGTGCCGTTGGCGTTGAAGAGCGCGACGTCCGCGGGGGTCACACCGGCGTCCGCGAGCGAGGTGCGGACGGCCGCGACGGTGCCGGTGCCGTTCGGCTCCGGCTGCACGATGTGGTAGGCGTCCGACGAGATGCCCACGCCGGCGAGCTCGGCGTAGATCCGGGCGCCGCGCTCGCGTGCGTGCCGCTCGGACTCCAGGACGAGGATGCCCGCGCCTTCGCCGAGGACCATCCCGTCGCGGTCCGCGTCGTACGGGCGGCAGGCGGAGGCCGGGTCGTCGACCCGCTGCGACAGCGCCCGCATGGCCGCGAACGAGGACAGCACGAGGGGGTGCAGCGGGGCTTCCGCGCCGCCCGCGACCACGATGTCCGCGTCCCCGGCGCGGATCAGTTCGGCCGCCGTGACCAGCGCCTGGGTTCCGGAGGAGCAGGCGTTCACCGTGGCGTGCACGCCGAGGCGCGCGTTCACCAGCAGGGCGACGGCGGCCGCGGAGCCGTTGCCCATGGACATCGGCACGGTCATGGGGGGTACGCGCCGCCAGCCCCGCGTCTTCAGCGCCTCCCAGCCGTCGATGATCGAGGTCATGTCGCCGAGCGCGGCCGAGACCACCACGGCGACCCGGTGCGGGATGGTGGGCGTGTCGTCGAGCCCCGCGTCGGACCACGCCTCCGCCGCGGCCTTGACCGCGAACTGGGCGGAGCGGCTCAACCGCCGGCGCTGCTGGTGTTCGAGGCCGAGGCCGGGGTCCACCGTCGCCCGCCCGCCGAGCAGCGGAGGGAGGTCCTTGGCCCAGGGCTCGTCCAGCAGTCCTAAGCCGCTCTCACCGCGCAGCATCGCGTCCCAGGTGCCGGCCACGGTCTCGCCGAGCGGGGTGATCTCCCCGAGTCCGGTGACGACGACCTTCGTGCCCGCGCCCTGGCGGGTGTTCTCCTGACGTGTGTTCATCGGTTGCGCGCTCCCTGTCCGAGCTGTGCCGCGAGCTTTCCGGAGTCCTTCTTCACCGAGTTGACGAGCACCTTCCTGAGCAGGGACTTCGGCATGATCCCGAAGTAGTCCCCGGGCTCCACCTCGAACGTCCAGTGCACGGTGGTGGTCCCGTCCTCGTTCTCGGTGTAGTCGTACGTGCCGACGTAGCCGAACGGTCCTTCGAGGGTGTGGAACTTCGAGCGCCTGCCGGGCTCGAACTCGCTGATCTCGACGGTGAACTCCATCCGCTTGCCGATCAGCTGGAAGGTGATCTCGTACCGGCCGCCGGGCCGCGGCTCCCCGTCGAGCAGCTTCACGTCCACGCAGGCCGCCTGCCATACGGGGTCCTGGGCGGGGTCCGAGATCTGCGCGAACGCCTCTTTCGGCGTCACCGGGAGGCGGAACGCGTACTCGGCCTTCACCACTTCAGTCGCTGCCATTGTCGGTGGGTCCTTCCATGTGGGGTGCGATCGCCCGGGCGGCGGTCTCGGCGTGCGGCGGGTACATCACCGAGTTGTGGTCCCCGGGGACGTCCATGACGGTCAGTGATCCCTTGATCAGGGCCTCCCAGCCGAGCCGCGGTCCGTACGCGGCGGGCTCGTCGGCCGCGCGGAGCAGGACCAGGTCCAGCTCGGCGGGTTCGGGGAGGTAGGTCTGCAGGGCGATGCCGTTGGCGAGGTAGGCCTCGAAGTAGCGCAGGATCTGCGCGCGGTCCGCGTCCTCGGCGAGGACCCCGATGGCGGCGGCCCGCTGGAGGATGTGGTCGAACGCGGCGTCACCGCCGAGGGCGCGCAGGTCGTCCGCGGGGATGTCGAGCGTCTTCCCGGCGGGTACGGCGAGGTCCCGTGCGAACCAGGAGAGGATCGTCGAGTCGTCGGCGGACTCCGGGATGTTCTCCTCGACGGGTGCCCGGCTGTCGATGCCGATCAGGAACTCGATCTCCTCGCCCTCGGCACGCAGTTGGCAGGCCACCTCGTAGCCGATCACGCCGCCGAAGCACCAGCCGCCGAGGGCGTACGGGCCGGCCGGCTGGATCTCCCTGAGGTACTCGATGTAGCGGGTGGCCATGGCCTCCACGCTGATCTCCGCCTCGCCCTCGTTCTGGATGCCGGGGGCCTCGATGGCCAGGACCGGCCTGCCCGGCGGGAGGTGGTGGGTCAGCTCGACGTAGCAGAACACGGTGCCGCCGAAGGGGTGGAAGAGGAAGACGGGCCGTTGGCCCGCCGTGCCTTCCCGCAGGGTGACGACCGGGGTGCGCGAGGTCCCCTGGCCGCCGGACCGCACGATGGCGGCCAGTTCGGCGATGGTGCCCTGGCGCAGCATGTCGGAGATCGGTATCTCCACGTCCCATTCGGCGCGGACGGCCGCGCTGAGCCGGACGGCGAGCAGCGAGTGGCCGCCCACGTCGAAGAAGTTGTCGTGGATGCCGACCTGGGAGATCCCGAGGATCTCGGTCCACATCCGCGCCAGGACGATCTCGGTCGCGTCGCGCGGCTGCTCGAAACCGGCGTCCGAGGAGACGACGGGTTCCGGCAGCCGGTTCCGGTCGATCTTCTTGTTGGCGGTCAGGGGCAGTTCGTCGAGGACCATGACGATGCCCGGCACCATGTACGGCGGCAGCGACACCGCGGCCGCCGACTTGACGTCCGCCGTCCGCAGCTCGGTCCCGGGCTCGGCGACCAGATAGGCGACGAGCCGGTCGTCGCGGACGACGACGACGGCCGTGGAGATTCCGTCCACCGCCGCGAGGACGGCCTCGACCTCGGAGAGTTCGATGCGGTAGCCGCGCAGCTTGACCTGGTTGTCCAGGCGGCCGTGGTGCAGCAGCCGCCCGTCGCTCGTCCAGCGGGCCCGGTCGCCGGTGCGGTAGAGGCGCCGGTCGGGGGCGGCGGGCAGTCCGGTGACGAACCGCTCCGCGGTCAGCTCCGGCCGGTCCCAGTAGCCGAGGGCGAGGCCGTCGCCGCCGATCCACAGCTCGCCGGGGACTCCCGGCTCGACGCCACGGCCCTGGGGGTCGAGGACGTGGAGCTGGGTGTTGGCGAGGGGCGCGCCGATGTCGATGCCGGACGAGGGATCCACCCGGCCGGCGGTGGACCAGACGGTCGTCTCGGTCGGCCCGTACACATTGCGCAGGCTCGCCACCCGTCCGGCCAGGAACTCGGCGAGGTCCAGGGGGAGTTCCTCCCCGCCGCACAGGACGTTGAGCCGTGCGCAGCCCTTCCAGCCGGCGTCGCGCAGCATGCGCCAGGAGGTGGGGGTGGCCTGCATCCAGGTGGCGCCGGAGTCGTCGATGCGGGCCGCGAGGGCGGCACCGTCGCCGGCCGTCGTGCTGTCGCACACGATGACCCGGCCGCCGGCCACCAGGGGCATGTACAGCTCGAGGCCGGCGATGTCGAAGGAGATCGTCGTGACGGCGAGGAGGCTGTCCGAGGCGGTGAACCCGGTGTCGTCCCGCATCGCGAGGAGCAGGTTCGTCAGCGCGTGATGGGGGATTGCCACACCCTTGGGGCGTCCGGTGGAGCCCGAGGTGTAGAGGATGTACGCCAGGTCGGAGGGACCGGACGTGGGCGCTTCCACATCCCTGTCCGCGCCGGTGCTCCGCACCCCGGCGGCGAGGTCGTCCAGTTCCAGCACCGGAAGGCCGGGCGGCCGGCCCTCGCGCAGGTCGCTCCTGCTGATCAGGAGCCGGGCGCGGGAGTCCTCGGCCATGTAGGCCAGCCGCTCGACGGGGAGTTTCGGGTCGAGCGGGACGTAGGCGGCGCCCACGTCCAGGACCGCCAGGAGCGAGGCCACGAGCGTCGCTCCGCGTTCGGCCATCACCGCGATCCGGTCGCCCGGCACGATACCGGCCGTCCGCAGGGCCGCCGCGGTGTGCTCGACCGCGTCCAGCAGCCGGGCGTAGCTCCACTCCTCGCCCTCGGCGGTCAGCGCGGTCGCGCCGGGTGTACGCGCGACCTGGTCCCGGAAGAGCTCCGGCAGCCGGGCCGCGGGTATCGCGCGCTCGGGTCCGGTGCCCCAGGCGGCGAGCCGTGCCCGCTGGTGCTCGTCGCCGCGTGCCAGGGCGCGCAGCGGCTCGTCCGGCCGGGCGACCAGGGTCTCCACCGTGGTGACGAAGGTGGCGGCGAGTTCACGGGCCGTGCCCGCCCCGAAGATGTCGGTGTTGTAGCGCAGGACGCCCGCGAAGGCGCCGTCCCGTTCCGCGCCCATCTCGATCCACAGATCGGTCTGGCCCTCCTGCTGCGGCAGCGGATACGGCCGCAGGGTGGCGCCCGCGATGTCCAGCTCGGCGCCCGGGCCGGGCTCCAGCAGGAAGAACGCGTCCATGTCGTGGAGGAACGGCAGCCGGTCCCAGGCGAAGCCCGCCTGGTACAGCGGTGTCCGGCTGGGATCCCGCGGCGGGGCGAGCTCCCGTACCAGCCAGGGGAAGGGCAGTTCCTGTGCCCGCATGGCTTCGAGCACCCGCTCGCGGGAGGAGGTGAGCAGCCCGCGGTACGTGGACTCCTCGTCGACCTCGCCCCGTACGACGACGGTGTTGACGAAGTTGCCGAGGGCGTCGCGGAACCGCCGGTGCAGCCGGCCGGAGGTCGGGGTGCCGACCAGGATGTCCGACTGGCCGCTCAGCCGGCTCAGCAGCACGAAGTAGGCCGACAGCAGCACCGTGTACGGCGTCGCCGAGGTCTCCCGCGCCAGGCGGCGTACCGCTTCGGTCGTGGCGGCGGACAGCGCGAACGGGGCCGATCCGCCGTCGTAGGACGGGGCGGGCGGGCGCGGCCGGTCTCCGTAGAGATCCAGATGGGTCGGCGCGTCCCCCAGGCGCTTCTCCTCGCCGTCGCGCAGGGCCCGTGCCTTCTCGCCGTCCAGGAACGACTGCTGGTGGTCGGCGTACGCGGCGAAGGCGCCGCCGTCGAGGGTGAACCGGCCCGGTGTTCCCTCCAGCCGGGCGCGGACCTCGGAGAGGAGCAGGGCCAGTGACCAGAAGTCGGCCGCGATGTGATGCATCACGAGGGCGAACACCCAGGTGCGCTCGCCGGTGCGGTACAGGTGCACGCGCCACAGCGGCGGCCGGGACAGGTCGAACGGGGTCCGGCTGTCCGTCCTGACGAGGTCCCGCAGCTTCTCCGGGTCGGTCCCCCGGGCGTCGGTGAGGCGGATGTCGAGGGGGACCGCGTCGCGCACGAACTGCTCGGGCCCCTGCGGGCCGCGTCGGAAGCCGGTCCGCAGGGCCTCGTGTTCACGGGTGAGGTCGTCGAGGATGTTCCGGGCCCGGGCGCCGAGTCCGGCGTCGGCGGTGACCTCGGCGCCGAACACGATGTGGTACGCGGAGCACCCCGGGTCGGTCTCGTGGATGAACCAGAGCCCTGCCTGCTGGGCGTTGACGGGACGCACGGAGTCGACCGGAGAGGCCGGGTCTGTCGGGTTCACCGGAGCGGCCGTGCCGGCCGTCGTCGTCAGGTGCGCTGTCGTCATCGCGGGCCGTCCGTGGCCGCGGAGACGGGCTGGGCGTTCATCAGCTTCCAGAGCGCCTCGGACAGGGTGTCCACCGTCGGGTGGTCCCACAGCAGGTCCACGGGCAGGTCGGAGAGCCCGCAGACGTCCTCGATCTCCATGCCGACGGTCAGCGCCGCCATGGAGTCCAGGCCGTAGTCGGTGAAGGGCCGGTCGGTCTCCAGCTCGGCGGCCGGGACTCCCGCTTCGGTGGCCACCGCTTCGAGGAGGACCTTCTTCACTTCGTCGATCGTCATGTCGGTCGTGCTCATCGCAGGTCGGTACCTTTCGGTGTTCGGCAGTGAGGGCATGTCAGGCGGCGTTCGACTCGTGGCCCCGGCGGGCCTCGCCCGCGCCGGGCGCGGCCATGCGCGTGCGGCGGATCGAGAAGAACTCGTCGGTGGCGTACTGGGAGTTCAGCTGGGCGAAGAGCCGCTGGGCGGTCGCCGGGTCGAGGTCGCCGGACTCGTACTGGTGGACCTGCCTGCGGGCCAGCGCGGCCTGGAGCCACTCGCCGTCGGCGAAGAACTCGTCGAGGTGGTCCCGGTTGAACAGCCACACGCCGAGGGCGGCGACCTTGGCGTGCAGGGCGCTCAGTTCCTCCGCCACCCGGATCAGCCGGGGCGGGGTGGACTTGGCGGAGGCCGACGGCTGTGCGGGCTGCCCGGCGCTCCACCGCCGTACCTCGTGGATCCGTGCGAGCAGCGCGTCGAGTTCGTGGCGCAGTTCCTCGGCCCGGCCGCGCAGGTCGGCGAGCCGGTCCGCGTCGCAGCCGGCGGAGGGTGACACCTCCGCGAGGCGGGTGATCAGCGCGGGCAGGCTGGCGAACGTGGCGTCCCTGCCGCGCCCGAACACGCTCACCCGGTGCGGCTCGAAGACGGGCAGTGCGGCCCGCAGGTCGTACAACGCCTGCCAGTCCTCGTCCGGGGTGTGCCCATGTGCCTTGGCCAGGGCGGGCAGTTGGAGCGCGAGGCTGTCCAGGCAGACCGGCTCGCTGCCGTCGAAGACGGACACGACGGCGCCGTCGCGGAGCATCTTCTGGAAGGTGCCCACGTGTTCGGCGGACCGCATGAAGTACCGGGCGCCCAGCGTGCGGGCCAGCCCCTTGCTGTTGAAGTCGACCAGGCGGGCCACCTGCACCTTCGCCAGGTTCGCCCAGATGCTGAACTGCTCGGTGTACAGGTGCAGTCCGCGCATCGCGACGAGGCTCTCGCACTCGGCGACGAGCAGGCTCAGGTAGGCGTTGGCGAGGGATTCGGTGACGTACGGGATCTCGGTCGCGGGTCCGTCGTAGAGGACCCGGTCCGACAGGAACCCGGCCACCGTCCGCAGCATGGTGTCGCCCGTGCCGAGCGACAGGCCGGTGCAGAAGGTCCGGGTGATCAGGAGGCCGCGCAGGGCGAGTTCGAGTCCTTCGCCCTCGGCGCCCAGCCGGGCCGAGGCGTCCACCCGGGCGCCGTCGAAGGCGATTCCGCTGATGTCGCAGCCGCGCAGTCCGTAGGTCGGGACGCGGGGGACGCCGGTCACCTCGCCGGAGAGGATCTGCGACCGGTCCACGAGGAACATGGACTGCTGCCGCTTGGCCGGTGTGGTCTCGTCGCCGGTGATTCCGAGCAGCACCACGTGGGTGGAGGTCCGGCCCCGGTTGATCGGCCACTTCTCACCGGTCAGGACGTACTGTCCGCCGTCCGGGGTGGCCGTGAACCGGTTGGCGGCCAGGTCGGCGCCGTGTTCCGGCTCGGAGTAGGCCAGACAGGGGACGACCCCTTCGCCCAGGACCGTGGCCGCGTGCTTCTCCTGCTGCTCGGCGTTCCCGCCGATCCAGGCGAGCATCATCCAGACCTGGGTGCTCTCGCTCACCGCGACGTTCATGTCCCGGCGGGCGATCACCCTGGTCAGCATGAGGATGTCCTCGGCGGCCCGGAGATCGCCGCCCAGTCGTTCGGGAACGAAATAACGGTTGAATCCGAAAGCACGGACCTGTTCGATTCCCGCGGACGGCAGCTCGTCCCGTTCGTCGAGCGCAAGAGCCCCGGCGAATGATAAAGAGTTCCGCTCCACCGCGGGGTCGCCGAGCCAGTCCTCCAGGGCTTCGGCGAGAGCGGTGCTTGATTGTTTCATCGAGCGTTTCCATTCCATGCTGGAGAGGACGCGGGCGTCGAAAAGCAGCCCTGTCCGAAAAACGGCCGTGGTGATGGAGAGGTGCGTGACAAAACAACGCACGGCGCGACGCGCGTAGCGCGGCACGGTGCGAGATGTCAGACCTGAGAAGTCGAATGAAGTCGGATCAGTGATGGATGCCGTGCCGGTGACGGCAGGCGGACGTTGGACGCCGGACCGGTGCTACAGACCGGTGATGGACGCCGGACCAGTGATTTCAGGCCAGTTGTGTCAGACCGGCACTGTGGGACCAGCGGTGTGGGGGCGGCGCGTACGAGCGCGCTCTCCCCGGCGTCAGCGTTGTCCGCGACAGCATCTGATCGAAAAATTAACCATTTCTGTTTTCCCCCGTTGCGCTAAGCGCCTCTGTTTTCCCCGTGCGTGTCCAGGTCGCTGTCAGCGATGTTCTGGCCAGGCAATTCAGGAGCCTAGCAGGCGCTCCCCGTCAACCCATGTGACTCGGGCCACAAGGAGGCTTCGTCACTCCGGCCGAATGCCTGATTCCGCACGCGGTCATCGAAAGGCTGACCTCGGCCATTTCCGGAGAATGATCGGTTCCATTTCGCCGAATGCGGACCGTGATGGTCCGTTCGATTTTGCGTCGATGTAACGGACGGCGTCACGGCGCCGTAGCGGACGGGTGAATTCCCCTCGGCCCGCAGCCCCCCGCGGGGTGGCCGCCGGTGCGGCGCGGGCGGGCCGTGATCGAGCGCGATCCCGCCAAGGGGGAGGGTTCCCCGCGGAGGAATCGTTGTATCTTCGATGGTGGAGACTGCCACGATCGAAGGAGACGGCTCATGGTGCGCAGCGGTAACGCCGAGCAGCACGGGGCGTCCCCCCGCAAGGATTTCCTGATCGCCGAGCGTCCCGGCTACCTGCTGCACAAGGCGGGGCTGGTGCTGGTGGAGGACGTGGAGAAGGCGCTCGCCGGGGTCGGTATGCGTATCCGCGACTTCTTCGTGCTGGCCGCCCTGGCGGGCGGGCCCGAGCTCTCGCAGCAGGATCTGAGCCGGCTGCTCAATCTCGATCCGACCACGGTCGTGACGGTGATCGACGAGATGGAGCGCAACGGTCATGTCGAGCGACGGCGCAATCCGGCCGACCGGCGGCGCTACAACCTGATCCTCACGGACTCCGGCCGTGCGGCGCTCGCGACGGCGGACCGGGTGGCCACGGAGGTCGAGTCGGCCTTCTTCGGCGCGCTCGCGGAGGATGATCGCGAGGCGCTGCGCAGGATGCTCGGCGTCCTGATGGCGGGCCGCTGGCCCGCCTCCGTCTGCTCCGACTGACGCACACTCCCCGCCCTGCCCCGGGCCCTCCGCCGGCCCCGCGCTTCCGGGGCCGCGCGGGCTTTCCGGCTGCCCCCCGCTTTCGGGTCCGTCCCGGGCCCGACCCGTCCCGCGCGTGATTCCGGTCGTTCCTGGAGTCGATGAGCGCCTCCCCGTAGAAGCCCGCTGTGCCGTGTCGACGGTGCCGCGGGCTTCTGTCGTTCCCGTGGCTGTCACTCCAGGTGACCGCGCTCCGGCGAAGGGCAGGCCGCAGGTCCGGCCGACCCGCCGGTCACTACGGACCGTCACGAACGTTGACGTATGGCTTTCCAATCATCTAGATTTCCATCATCTAAAGATCCCGTTGATTGGAAGGTTCTCGCATGTCCGCAGAACGCGCTCCGTCGCCCACTAGGTGGTGGACACTCGGGATCGTCGCGTTGGGCTCGTTCATGCTGATGCTCGATCTGAGCGTGGTCTCCATCGCGCTGCCCCAGATCCACCGCTCCCTGGGAGGCAGCTTCGCCGACCTGCAGTGGGTGTTCGACGCCTACGCCCTGACGCTGGCGATCTTCCTGGTGGCGGCGGGCTCGCTCGCCGACCGGATCGGCCGCAAGAAGGTCTTCCAGGTCGGCTTCGCCATCTTCACCCTCGCCTCGCTGGCCTGCGGTCTGGCCGACGGATCGGGTCAGCTGAGCTGGTTCCGCGCCGTCCAGGGTGTCGGCGCCGCGATCATGTTCGCGGTCGGTCCGGCGATGCTCAGTCACGAGTTCCACGGCAAGGAGAGGGCGACCGCCTTCACCGCGTTCGGCGCCGCCGTCGGTCTCGCCGTCGCCACCGGCCCGCTCATCGGCGGTTCGCTGATCAACGCGCTGTCCTGGCGCTGGATCTTCTACATCAACGTGCCGGTCGGTGCGCTGGCCCTCCTCGTCGGCGCGCTGCGCGTCCGCGAGTCGCTCAACAAGCGGGCCCACCCCACCGACTGGACCGGTCTCGCCACCTTCAGCATCGCGCTCGGGGCGCTGGTCTTCGCGACCATCCGCGGGCCCGTGGAGGGCTGGACCTCCGGCACCACGCTCGGTCTGTACGCGGCCAGCGCGCTCTTCCTGGTGCTCTTCGTGGTCATCGAGCGCCGGTTGGGCGAGCGGGCCCTGATCGACCTCGCGTTCTTCCGCAGCCCCACCTTCGTGGGCATCTCCCTGGTCGCCATGATCGGCAACGCCGGAGCCCTGCCGTCGGTGTTCTTCGAGACCAGCTACCTGGAGAACATGCTGCACGTGGACGCCTGGGGCACGGGCCTGCGGTTCCTGCCGCTGACCGGCGCGATGTTCGTCGCCGGCGCGCTCGGCGGCGGGCTCATCGGCAAGGTCCCCTTCCGGGTGCTGCTGGGCGGCTCGACCGCGGTCATGGCCGTCGGCATCCTGTTCCTGAACCTCACCGAGGCCGATTCGTCCTGGACCGTGCTCGTCCCGGCGCTGGTCATCTCCGGCTTCGGCATGGGCGCCTTCAACCCGGCCAGGGCGGCGCTCGCCATCGGCGTCACGGAACCGGCCAAGGCCGGTGTCGCCTCCGGCATCAACGAGACCTTCCAGCAGGTCGGTATCGCGGTCGGTATCGCCGCCGTCGGCGCGTACTTCCAGCACAGCGTGGCCGACGACTTCACTACCTCCGCGGTCGGCAAGCAGATGGGCAGCGGCGCCGCCGAGGAGGCCGCGCACGGCATCAGCGCCGGCTCGCTCGACGCCGTCGCCAAGGCCTCGGGCCCCCTGCACGACAAGGTGCTGGCCGCCGGGCAGGACGCGTTCATGAGCGCCTTCCACGGCGCCATGACCCTGAGCGCGATCCTCGGGTTCGTCGCCGCGGTCATCGGCTTCACGATGCTCCGTACGAAGGACCTGCACGCCAGCGCGCTGTCGACCATTCCGCCGGACGTCGACGAGGACGGCGAAGTGCGGTCCGACGGCTCGACGGACGTCGCGGTGGGCGCGCCGGCCTGACGCCACCGTCCCTCCGGAACCCCGCCCCGGTGGCCTCTTCCCCCGCGCCACCGGGGCGGCTCACCGCTGTCCTGACCCGCACCGACGTGCGGGTCAGTGGCCTTCCCGGTCGTGGGACGAGACCCGGATCGTCTCCTTGCGGAAGTAGGACGGGCGGACCGCGCCGTACACGAGCATCAGGACGGCTCCGAGCAGAAGCGCGCCGACGCCGGTGACGAAGACGCCGCCGAGCTGCCAGTGCGGCGGGAACGGCAGGGTCCACGAGGTGCTGCCGTAGTCGGCGGCGGCGTACACGAAGCAGGCGTTGACGAAGAAGTACAGGAGCATCAGGCCGCCCAGGCCCGGCATGATCCCGCGCGTCCAGAGGTCGCGCGGGCTGCGCGTGAGGACCTTGCGGTAGTACCAGACGCAGGCGAAGCCCGTCAGTCCGTAGTAGAAGGCGATCATCAGGCCCACCGAGCCGATGGAGTCGGCCAGGACGTTCTCGCTCGCCCTGGTCAGCAGGACGTAGAAGACGATCGAGGCGATGCCCATGCCCACGGTGGACCAGGTCGGGGTGAGGAACCGGGGGTGGATGCGGGCGAAGCGCTGCGGAATGGCCTTGAACGCGGCCATGGACAACGTGGTGCGGGCGGTCGGCAGGATGGTCGTCTGCGTGGAGGCCGCCGCGGAGGTGAGGACCATCACGATCAGGAGCTTGGTGGCGACCGTGCCCCAGCCCCCGGTGCCGAAGACCTCGGCGCCGAGACTGGAGAGGACGTCTCCGGAGTTGTCAGGGTTGCCCAGGCCGATGCCGTGCTCGCCGACCCCCGCGAAGGCCTGCGCGGACGTGGTGACCATGACGTAGACGAGCAGCAGGATGACGGTCGACATGACGGCCGCGCGGCCGGGAGTGCGGTCGCGGTCGACGGTCTCCTCGTTCACGGACACCGCGGTGTCCCAGCCCCAGTAGATGAACACTCCGGCGAGGATGCTCTTGGTCAGGTCGTCGAACGAGTTGATCTCGAAGGGGTTGAACCACGACCACGTTATCTCCGAGGAGACGTTCGGCGCCGTGCCGCCGTACACCTTGACCAGCGCGGTGACCGCCAGCAGACACAGCACCACGATCTCGATGCTGAGCAGCGCCTTCTGGAGGTTGGCCGAGAGCTCGATGCCGATGTAGCAGACCAGCGTCATGACGGCGATCCACAGCACGCCGACGACGGTCACCCAGAACGTGTTCTGCGCCAGCCCGTCCGCGCCCACGAGCTGGAAGCCGTACGCGCCGGCGATCTGGGCCAGGTTGGCCATCACGATGATGTCGGCCGCGACGATGCCCCAGCCGCCCAGCCAGCCGGTACGGGGGCCGAAGGCCCTGGCCGCCCAGGTGAACGTGGTGCCGCAGTCGGGATCGGCCCGGTTCAGCTCCTTGTAGCCGTAGGCGATCAGGAACATCGGGACGAAGGCGAGGATGATCACGATCGGCGACTGGAAGCCCACGATGCCGACGATGATGCCGAGGGTCGCCGCGAGGCTGTAGGCGGGGGCCGTGGAGGCCAGCCCGATCACTGTGCTGGAGAACAGGCTCAGGGCGCCGCCCTTGAGACCCTTCTCCGTGGACCCGGGGCCCAGCGGTGGCAGTGGCGCGGGCGGCGGGACGGATCGTGAGCTCATGACGCCCTCCGGAACCTGGTGGCGTCCGCCCGCCGAGGTCCACCGGGCGCACGCTGTCCCCGGCCCGGGGAGCTTCGGCCATCCCGGGAATCACCGGGGACGTCCGGGGGACCGGGCCGCTCCCACCAGCATGAACCCGCTCGCCGACAACCGGTAGTCGGGCCGCGTCCGGGCGGCTGTCACCCGTCGCGCGCCCGGCTCGCGACCCAGGCGGCCGGACTGGCCGCCGGCCTGTCCGACGAGGTCATGCTGGGGATCGCCCGGCCCGGGCGCGCGGCCGGACACCGCAGTGACATCACGGAGAACCATCCGCGGGACCTCCTCCTGCCCCTCGGCGTCGTCGACGTCGAGGTGGCGCCCCGGGGGAGGACCGGTCGGGGCTGAAATTCGTCCGCCGCGGGGGGAACAGGCGCTCCTGAACACGGACGTATGGGTCTGGACCAGGACGTACGCACGGCGGACCTGACGGCGTACGTGAGGGGGCATCCCGGTGAACGACTAGCATCGCGGCACAGTTGTCGGCCGGGATGGGGTGGGTGTCGTGTCGCAGGCGGAGGAGGGGCCACGGATCGCCGTTGCCGTGGTGACCATGGGCAATCGGCCCGTCGAGGTCGACGCACTGCTCACCTCCGTGGCCAAACAGGACGTGGCCCCCACGCGGATCGTGATCGTCGGCAACGGCTGCCCGCTGCCGGAGTTCGCCGAACGCCTCGGCCTGCCGGGCGAGGTGACCACGGTCGAACTGGACGACAACCTCGGCTGCCCCGGTGGCCGGAATGTGGGCCTGAGCCGGCTGCGTGAGTTCGGGGACGTGGACGTGGTCGTCGAACTCGACGACGACGGACTCCTGGTGGACGGCGACGTGCTGCGCAAGGTGCGCGATCTGTACGCCGCCCAGCCCCGGCTCGGCATCGTCGGCTTCCGCATCGCCGACGAGCACGGGGAGACGCAGCGCCGCCATGTGCCGAGGGTCGGGGCCAAGGACCCGATGCGCGGGGGACCGGTCACCGGCTTCCTCGGGGGCGGCCACGCGCTGTCCATGCCGATGCTCGCCGAGACGGGGGACTGGCCCGCCGAGTTCTTCTTCGCGCACGAGGAGACCGACCTCGCCTGGCGGGCGATCGACGCCGGCTGGACCGTGCTGTACGAGCCCGGACTGCTCCTCCAGCACCCCAAGACCTCGCCCGCCCGGCACGCCATCTACTACCGCGTGACCGCCCGCAACCGGGTCTGGCTCACCCGCCGCCGCCTGCCCCTGGCGCTGATCCCCGTGCACCTGGGGGTCTGGATCGTGCTCACGCTCCTGCGGACGCGGTCGGTCGGCGGGCTGAGGGCCTGGTTCGGCGGATTCGCGGAAGGGCTGCGGCGTTCCGGCGGAGAGCGGCGCCCGATGCGGTGGCGGACGGTCTGGCGGCTCACCCGTCTCGGCCGTCCCCCCGTCATCTGACCCCGGCTCGCCGGTCCCGTACCCCCGGTCCCGCGCCCGATTCCTCCACGGGAATCCCGCGGGGACGCGGTACAGGCCCGTGGGGACGCGCTACGAGGGTTCTCGCACGGGTTCGTGCGGAGGTTCGGTACGGGATTCCGTACGGGAATGTCCTACGGACGGAGGCCCCGGGTCGATCACCTCGACGACCGGGGCCTCTCACGTCCCCGGATCCGGCCGCGGCGGCGACACTCCCCCGAGTTACGCGTAGTACGCGCGCACCGTCGGGCCAGATCCGATGTAATGATCAGATCAGCCCCCGCCAACGGATCGCTAACATGAGGCCAACGGTTCCCTCGGGAACGATCACTTGATCGGCGTGAACTCGTCCTGAGAGGGCGCGAAACCGCCGTGGTGCGCGGCCGGTGCGGCCGGGCGGAGAGGCGATGGGGCGGTGTGATGCGGAACGGGCTGCGGTTCGGGCTGCTGGGGCCGCCGGTCCTGTACGGCGCCGAAGGCGAGATCGGCTCGATCGGCAGCCGGAAGACGCGTGCCCTGCTGGCCGCGCTGCTCCTCGAACCGGGACGGGTCGTCTCCGTCGACGTGCTCAGGGACGCGCTGTGGGGCGGGGCGCCACCCGCCTCCGCCCAGGCCTCCCTCCAGAACCATGTGACCCGGCTGCGCCGTCTCCTCGATGATCCGGAACGCCTGCGCGCGGTGCCGCCGGGATACGTCCTGCGGGTCGGCGAGGGCGAGTTGGACGTCCGCGTCTTCGAACGGCACGCCACCGTCGCGCGGGACGCGTACGCCGAGCGCGACTGGGAGGGGGCGCTGCGCGAGGCCACCGCCGCGCTCGTGCTGTGGCGCGGTACGCCGCTCGGGGGCCTGCCGCCCGAGACCGGCGGACACGCCTTCGTCCAGCGGCTGGAGGAAGCCCGGCTGCTCGTCCTGGAGTGGGGGTACGAGGCGGAGCTGCGCCTCGATCCGACGGCCTCCCGGCTCGACCGGCTTGCACCGGAACTGGCCGCCCGCACGGCCGAGCATCCGCTCCGCGAGTCGTTCCACCGGCTTCTCATGCTCGTGCTGCACCGCACCGGACGCCAGGCCGAGGCCCTCGCCGTCCACCGTGACCTGCGGGCCCGCCTGCTCGACGAACTCGGCATCGAGCCGGGACCGGCCGTGCGCAGGGCCCACCTGGAGATCCTGCGGGACAACGACCGGTTTCCCGGCGACGTCCACGCCGACGACGTGATCTCGGGCGGATCCGGCGCCGCAGAGCGCGCCAGGGGCGCGACCGGCCCCCGGCGCCGGGCCCTGAACCGGAGCGTGAACGGAAACGCCGACCGGGCTCGAACCAGGGCCGGCGACGGCGCCGGCGACGGGGACGGCTATCGAACCTGGAGCACCGACGGCGACGGGACCGGCAACCGGGGGCGGACGAGCGACGGCGACGGCGGCCGGGTCGCCCATGCCGGTCGGCACGGCGGCGACGGCGACGGGGGCCGGTTCGGGAACGGTGGCCAGGGCGGGAACCCCGGCCATGGTGGCGACGGGTGCTGGGTCGGGAATCGTGGCCAGGCCGGCGGCCGGGACGCAAGCGCCGGCCCGCACGGCGATGGCGATGGCGGCCGATACGGGAGCGCCGGTCGCGACGACGGCGGCCGGGACGGGCGCTTCGGCCGGGACACCGGCGACGGCGACCCCGACGGGGGTCGGTTCGGGAACGGTGGCCAGGCCGGTGGCCGGGGCGGAAGCGCCTGCCCGCACGGCGATGGCGACGGCGGCCGGGGCCGGAACGCCGGCCGGGACGGCGACGAGGACCGGGGCCGGAACGTCGGCCGGGACGGCGACGGGGACCGGGGCCGGAACGTCGGCCGGGACGGCGACGGGGACCGGGACGGGAACGTCGGCCGGGACGGCGACGGGGACCGGGGCCGGAACGTCGGCCGGGACGTGGGCGGTGGGGCGGCGGAGTCCGTGGCCGAGTCCGCCCGGGGTGACCAGGGCGGAGCGCCGCCACCCCGGCCCGCCCAACTCCCGCCGCCCCCGGCACACTTCACCGGACGCCAGGACGTCCGCGACCGGCTGCTCCAGCTCCTGGACCCGGAACACTCCGCGCGTCTCACGCACTCGGAGGACTTGGCGCACCCGGACTGCGGGCCCACCGGCAGAGCGTCCGCAGGTCCGTTCGCCCGTGCATCCGCCCGTGCGTCCCTCGCGCCCGGATTCGGTGCCACGACGATCGCCGGGGTGCCCGGCCTGACAACCGGCGGGACAGCCGGCCGGGCGGCCGCCGGGGCGACCTCCGGCCGGGCGACCGGCGATCCGCGGGGCGCCGCGTACGGCCGCCCCTTCGGCGGCGGCTCCGCCACCGGGCTGCCCCGGGTCGCGGTGATCAGCGGAATGGCGGGCGTCGGCAAGAGCGCGCTCGCGCTCCATGTCGCGCATGGACTGCGGGAACGTTTCCCCGACGGTCAGCTGTACGTCAACCTGCACGGCGCGACCCCCGGTATGACCCCCCTCACCGCCGGTCAGGCGCTCGCCGCGCTCCTGCGCGACCTGGGGGCGGAACCCCGGCGCATCCCCGAACACCCCGACGCGGCGGCGGCGTTGCTCCGGTCGATGCTCGCGCCCACCCGCACCCTCATGGTGCTGGACGACGCGGCGCACGCCGCCCAGGTCCGCCCGCTGCTGCCGGCCGGAGCGGGCTGCGCGGTGATCGTGACCAGCCGCTCACCGCTCACCGCGCTGGACGGCGCCGACCGTTTCCCGCTCGCGCCGCTGACGGACGAGGACAGCGCGGCCCTGCTCCGCGCGGTCTCCGGCCGCCGGGACGGACTCGACGGAGGTCATCCCCTCGTCGAACTGACCGGCGGGCTGCCCCTCGCCCTGCGCGTCGTCGCGGCCCGTCTCGCCGCCCGCCGCGCACTGACCCCCGACGTTCTCGCCGGTCAACTGGCCGCCACGGAAGGCCGCTTGCACCATCTGGAGTACGACGACCTGAGCGTGCGCCGCTCGCTCGCCGTCGCGCACGACGCGCTGCGCGCCTCCGAACGGGAAGCCGACCGGGACGCGGCGCTCGCCCTGTGCCGTATCGGCGCGCTCGACCTGCCCGCCTACGGAGCCGCCCTCGTCGCCCGCCTCACCGGCACCGACGAACGTCGAGCCGAGGCCGCGCTCGACCGCCTCGTCGATGTCGCCCTCCTGGAGGAGACCGCGTACGGGCGGTACGCGCCGCACGATCTCGTACGGGATTTCGCCCGGGAGATCGCGGGCGCGGCGGAGTGCGTCCTCGCGACAGCGACGGCGGCAGCGGCGGCAGCGTCCGCCGCGACGGTGGTGACAGCGGCGGCAGCGGCCGGGGGTGCCGGTGCGGGCATCGGCGCGGGCCCAGCGGCCGCCGGGGCCGCTCCCGGAGGTGAGGCCGTCGCCGTCCGGGGCGGAGAGCTCGCCGTCGGCTCCGGTGGCGACGGTCCGTCCCTTCCGGGCGGTCACGGCAGTGCCGTACCGCTCGGTCACGACGCGGTCGTCGCCGAGCGTGCCCTGCGCTGGTACGCCGGTGTCGCCGCCCGCTCCCTGGAGGCGATTCTCGAACCCGGTCTCGACAGGGAGGACCGCGGCACGCCGACCGCCTCGCAGCCCGCCGGGCACGCGGCGGACGTCGCGGCCACGCCCCCGTTCCGCTCCGGGCGGGAGGCCTTCGCCTGGGGCGACACGGAGCTGGCGAACGTGGTCGCGCTCGCGGAGCGCCACGCGCACGGCTCGCCGTACTTCCCCCTGCTGGCCCGCCTTCTCAACCCCTACGTCCAACGCAGTGGCCGCGTCGCCGAGTTGGAGGTCCTCCAGCGGGCCGCGCTCGCGGCGGCGCGCCTGCTCGGCGACGAGGCCGCCGAGGCGTACGCGCTCGGCGACCTCGGGGGCCTGCACTTCATGACGGGACGGGTGGGCGAGGCCCTCACCCTGAACGACGAGGCGCTCGCGATCTGGAGCCGCCTCGGGGTGCGCTCCTGTCAGCGGCGGGCGCTGAACAACAGGGGCATGCTCCTCGAATCCCTCGGCCGTCACGCCGAGTCCGGTGAGGCCCTGCTGCAAAGCCTCCAGTTCTCGCGGGAGTTGGGCGACCCGCACATGGAGGCCATCACCTACAGCCACCTCGGCAACCTGTACGAGCACACCGACCCGCGGGCCGCCATCGATCACCACAAGCGCAGTCTCGCGATCGGTGACGCCGTGCAGGACGTGATCATCCGGCACTCCGCGCACTGCAACATCGGCTACGCCCACCTCACGCTCGGCGAACCGGCCGCCGCCGTACCCCACTTCGAGGAGAGCCTGCGCATCCTGGGCGGCCACGGCGACTGGCACGGCGAGTCACAGACCAGGCTCGGCCTGGTGCGGGCCCTGCGCGGTGTCGGTCACCGGGAACGGGCCGCGCGCGAGTGCGATCTGCTGCGCCGCCGCGCCGACCGCCGTGCCGACCGGTACACCGGAGGCCTCGCCCGTCACCAGTCGGGCCTGCTGCTGAGGGAACGCGGCGACGCCGAGGCGGCCTACCGGGAGTGGACGTCGGCCTTGGAGGCCCTGGAGGAGACGGACAGCCCGGTGACCGGCGAACTGCGCAAACTGCTGGAACCGCAGACCACCCCGTGACGGTTCGGACCGTGAGGGCGGCTGTCTCGAACCACTGAGTGACGGGCGGATTGTGAGGCACCCGTCTCGGACCACCCCGTGACGGGCGGACGGTGAGGGCGCCTGCCTCGGACCACCTGCTGACGGGCGGATCGTGAGGGCGCCCGTCTCGGACCACCTGCTGACGGACAGACGGTGAGGGCACCCGTCTGAACCACGGGGTGACCGGCGGCCCGTGGGGGCTGCCCGCGTCCCGGACCGGCCGGCGGCGGCGGGCCTACCGCGTCATTTCGCGTCCGCGTAGCACCGTACGACCGCCGTCGTGAACGGAAAGCGCACCGGTGTCTCCCCGAACGTGAGGCGGCCCGCGACCTCGGCCGCGTCGCGGATGGCGGCCACCACGGTGTCGGCCTCCTCGGCGGGGCAGTGCACGATCACCTCGTCGTGCTGGAAGAAGACCAGTTCGGCGGCGAGTCCGGAGCAGGTGCGGCGCAGTCCCGCCAGCACCAGCAGGGCCCAGTCGGCGGCGCTGCCCTGCACGACGAAGTTGCGCGCGAACCGTCCGCGGGCGCGGGAGTTGGAGGACGCGTAACCCGGCACCCAGCCCTGGTCGACGGGAGTGTCGACGGGATCGTCCTGCGGGATGCCCGCCTCCTCCCCGCCGCCGTCGCCCGCTCCGGCCGCCGGGGGACAGGTCCGCCCCAGCCAGGTCCGCACCAGACGCCCCTCCTCGCCGGCGCGGGCCGCGTCGTCGACGTAGGCGACCGCCTTGGGGAAACGGCGGCGGAGGAGGGCGAGGTTCTTCAGGCCGTCGCCGGACGTCTGGCCGTAGACGGCGCCGAGCACGGCGAGTTTGGCCTGCGCCCGGTCGCCGGAGAACGCCCGGTCCGACACCGCCTGGTAGAGGTCGCTCTCCCGGCCCGCGACCTCCATCAGGCCGGGGTCGCGGGAGATGGCCGCGAGGACGCGTGGCTCCATCTGGTCGGCGTCGGCGACGACCAGCCGCCAGCCGGGGTCGGCGACGACGGCACGCCGGATCACCTTGGGGATCTGGAGCGCGCCGCCGCCGTTGGTCACCCAGCGTCCGGTGACGGTCCCGCCCGGCAGGTACTCGGGCCGGAACCGCCCGTCGCGCACCCAGTCCTGGAGCCAGGACCAGCCATGGGCGACCCAGATCCGATACAGCTTCTTGTGCTCGATCAGCGGTTTCACGGCCGGATGGTCGATCGACTCGATCTCCCAACGGCGGGTGGACTTGACCTTGATGCCGGCCTGCGCGAACGCCTTGACGACGTCGGCCGGCAGGTCGGGTCTGACCCGTCGTCCGAACGCGGCGGACACTTCGTCGGTGAGCTCGGCGAGGCGCCGGGGCTCACCGCCTCCGGTGTACCGCTCGCCGAGCAGTTCGTGCAGCACGTCCCGGTGGACGTCCGCGCTCCACGGCAGCCCCGCCTGGTTCATCTCGGCGGCGACCAGCATTCCCGCGGACTCGGCCGCCGTCAGCAGGCGCATGCGCTCCGGATGCGCGGTCGCGCCATGGCGACGCTGCTGGTCGGCGTAGACCGTGAGGAGATCCGCCAGCGGCACGTGCACCGGGCGGGGTTCGAAGAGGGAGGACTGCGAACCGGGCTCGGCGGAACGCTGCGGCGGGTCGGGCGGTACGGGGCCGCCGCGCAGTCTCGCCAGCGCGGCGGCCGCCGACCGGGGCTCGCCGAGCCGCCCCTCGTGTCCGAGCAGCAGGGTCTCGGCGGCCTCCATGTCGTAACACCGCTCCACTCGCACCCCCGTGGCGAGCAGTCGCGGATAGACATCGGCCGTCGACCGCCAGACCCACCGGCTCACGTCCGGCCGGGCCCGTACGGCCTCCGCGAGGTCCGCCTCCCGGCGGACCTCCCCCGCGGGCAGCCCGTCCGGGCCGAGGGCGGCGATCTCGACGCCACCGTCCTCGGCCGGCGCGAGAGCCCAGCGCTCGGTCATGTCTCCGAGTCTCGCAGGAGGGTCTGACAATGCCGTCCGGCCACACGGACCTCGGTGCCCGCCGGGCATCCCCCGGGCATCCCCCGGGCATCCCCCGGGACCGCTACGGCCGCTCCTCCGACCCGGCCTCCTCCGCCTCCGCCTCCGCCTGCGCCTGTGCTTCCGCGTTCAGTTTCACGAGCTCCGCGATCATGCGCCCGACGTGCGCCTCGGTCGCCGCCTTGTCGACGCCGGCGCCGCTGAGAACGCCCTCGCCGTTCTCGTACTCCAGCAGGGCGAGCAGGATGTGCTCGGTGCCGACGTAGTTGTGGCCGAGGCGGAGGGCCTCGCGGAACGTGAGCTCCAGGACCTTCTTGGCGGCCGGTCCGTACGGGACCAGTTCGGGGACCTCGTCGGCGGCCGGCGGGAGCGCGGCGACGGCCGCCTCGCGGACGGCGTCCAGGGAGACTCCCTGCGCGGTGACGGCCCGTGCTCCGAGCGCGTCGGGCTCGCTGAGCAGGCCGAGGACGAGGTGCTCGGGCAGGCCCTCGGTGCCGCCCAGCGCCTTGCACTCGTTGTGCGCGGCCATGACCACCTTGCGGGCCCGCTCGGTGTAGCGGCCGAAGCCCTGGCTGGGGTCGAGGTCCGCCTCGGCCTTCGGCACGAACCGCTTCTGCGCGGCCTGCCGGGTGACGCCCATGCTCCTGCCGATGTCCGTCCAGGACGCCCCCGAACGCCGGGCCTGGTCCACGAAGTGCCCGATCAGGTGGTCGGCCACGTCGCCCAGGTGGTCCGCCGCGATCACCGCGTCCTGGAGCTGGTCGAGCGCGTCGCTGTGCACCTTCTTGATGGCCTCGATGAGGTCGTCGAGACGCACGGATGCCTTGCCGGGTGAGTTCGTCGTCATGTGTCAACGGTAGGTTGACAGTAGGCAGGTGTCAACCCGGAGTTGACACCCGCCGCACGGGGCGGAATGCGCGCGCGGCATCGGCGGGGAACCCTCGAAGGGTGGAGTGCGGGCCGGGTCCCCGCCGCCCCGATTCCGGCGGGCCACACCTTGTCCACAGGGTGTGGACAAGGTGTGGCCGTGGCGCCGGGGTGTGCGTCGGGGCCCCGGTCCGCCCGTGACACGATCGGGGGATGAGTACGTCCAGCACCGTGGAGCGCGCCTTCGCGGCCTCCCTCTACGCCGACACCGACGCGTCGCTCGACACCGGAGCCTCCGTGCTCGCCGCCGATCCGGCCTCCGACGCCGAACTCGCCCGGCGCGGTGAGGAGTTCGTCGCGGCGGCCTGGCGGCGCGGCTGGCAGCCCGCCGATGTCGTACGGATCGCGCGGCGCGACCTGGACGACGTACACGTACGCCTGCTGATCTTCCTCGTCCTCAAGGAGAGGGAGGGCGACCGCGCCCCCCGGGGTGCGCGCTGGGCGGCTCAGCTCGACGAACTGGAGGCCGAACCCCACGACCTCCGGGCCGACCGCTTCTCGCGCGCCACCGCGACCCTGGAGCTCTACCGGCTGCTCCTGCGCCTGCCCTCCATCGAGCCGCTGGACCCGCCCCGGGCGCCGGTCACGGGCACCGCCCCGCAGGAGACGCGCATGCTCACCCGCATCCGCGCCCTGCTGGCGAAGGCGGAGGCGACCGGGTTCCCGGAGGAGGCGGAGGCGCTCAGTGCCAAGGCGCAGGAGCTGATGGCGCGGCACAGCATCGACGAGGCGCTGCTCGCGGCCCGGACCCACGCGAAGGACGCCCCGGGCGCCTGCCGCATGGGTGTCGAGCCGCCGTACGAGACGGCCAAGGCCGTGCTCCTGGACGCGGTCGCGGGCGCGAACCGCTGCCGGGCCGTGTGGAACGACGCCCTCTGCTTCTCGACCGTCGTCGGCTTCGAACCCGACCTGGAAGCGGTCGAGCTTCTCTACACCTCGCTCCTCGTGCAGGCCACGGCGGCGATGACGAAGGCGGAGGCGGCGCAGCGGGCGGGCGGCCGTAAACGCACGAAGGCCTTCCGGCAGTCGTTCCTCGCCGCCTACGCGCACCGGATCGGCGACCGGCTCGCGTCGGTCGCCGAGGAACAGGTGACCGCCACGGAGGGGGAGCTGCTGCCGGTCCTGGCGGCCCGTGACGTGGCGGTCACGGACCATCTGGACCGGATGTTCCCGGAGACGGTGACGACCCGGATGCGCGGGATCACCGACGAGGCCGGATGGCACGAGGGAGCCGCGGCGGCGGACCGGGCCCAGGTCCGGGGCAGGCGCCCGCTCCCGTAGGACGAGCCGCGGCCACCGACGGGGCGCCCGCTGCCGTGAGGTCACGCCCACGGCCGGCCGGGCTCTCGTCCGGCAATCGCCCGCGCCCGCTGCCGTGAGGTCACGCCCACGGCCGGCCGGGCTCTCGTCCGGCAATCGCCCGCGCCCGCTGCCGTGAGGTCACGCCCACGGCCGGCCGGGCTCTCGTCCGGCAATCGCCCGCGGCCGCTGCCGTGGGGGCCACGCCAGCGGCCCGGCCAGGGTCCCGTTCGTCAGTCGCCCGCGTGCTGGAACGGCGTCACGGAGGCGTTCGGCTCGGTCGCCGAACCCTTTCCGGCCACCGGACCGAACGACCACGGGAAGCTCTGGGCCGCGGCGGCGCCGGGCAGGCCGATCTTCAGCGTCTTCACGGCGAGGGTCTTCGCGTCGCCTTCCGCGCCCCGCACGTAGGTGATGGTGAAGGACGCGGTGTCGCCCTCGGCGAGGGTGAGCTCCTGCGGCGCCGCCGACTCGTCCGCCGCGATCTCCGCGGAGGTGCCGCCCCCCTCGACGGTCAGTCCCGGGAAGCCCTTCAGGGCGCACCGGGCGCCCTTGTTGGTGAGGGTGACCGGGATGTTGCCCGTGTCCCCGGCGGCCGTGGCGGGGTTCGCGGGACCGACCTGGATTCCGGCGTCGCCGATCGCGCAGGCCGCGACGGCGGTCTTCTTCGCCGGGCCGGACGTGTCACCGGACTTCCCGGAACCGCTGGAGCTGCCGGAGCCGCCGCCGTCGCAGGAGGTCAGGGCGAGGGCCGCCGCGAGGACGGTGACGGCGATGGGCAGAGCGCGCATGGGTTCCCCTGGGGAGTCGTGACGATATGCATCGATCATCACGCACCGGGGTGCGCCGAGGTTGCGCACCCCTCCCCGTTCACCCGCACGGGACCGGTGTCACCCGATACCGGCCACGGACCTTCCCGCTGTGCCGGGCAGGTCCGCGGAACCGCCCGCCCCGCGGGACGCGGAGGCGCGATCCCGTGGCGCGCTCGGCCGGGTGATCAGGAGCCCAGGCCCGCCGTGGGCAGACCCGTCGGCAGCTTTCCGCCCTCGCTCTTGGTGTACGTCTCCTTGCCGAGGTCGCCCTCCCAGGTGACCGTCAGGGTCGTACCGCTGACGGAGTCGACCATGCCGACGGCGCGCTTCTTGCTGCCGTCCGTGCAGGACAGACGGATCATCTGCATGTTCGCCTCCTCGGACGACGTTCCGCTGCACACGGTGCCGCCGGTCGCGAAGAGGCCCGCCTGCTTGCCGTTGACCATGAGCACCACGGCCTTGCCGTCCGCTGTGGTGAGCCAGCTCCCCTGGAGTTTGCCGCCGGTCGCGGACGTGGCACCGGAGCCGCCGCCCGTACCGGCACCGTCCGTCGCCGACGTGCTGGGGCTCGCCGACGGGTCCCCGGAGTCGTCGCCCCCGCCACTGCAACCGGTCAGCACGAGCGCCGCCGCCAGTCCCGCGGTCGCGGCCGCGATACGCGCGTGGCGGGACGGGAAGGTCGCCGTAGTCACTGAAGCCCCCAAGGGTGGGATGGATGCGGGTCGCCCGAACGATCGCAGCAAGTTATCAGGAGGACCTGGGGACCCCCTCCGGGAATGCGGCGTGCGGTTGCTCACGGGCGGGTGCCAGGGAGAGGGTGAAGTATGCGTAGGAGATGTCCTACGGTTGACGCGTAGGGAATTCCCTACCTATGCTGCGCCCATGAACATCACTCACGCCTCGTTCGTCACGCTTCCCGTCGCCGACCAGGACCGGGCCCTTCGCTTCTACCGGGACGTCCTCGGATTCGAGGTCACCGCCGACCTGGAGATGCCGCCCGGCCGGTGGCTCCAGGTCGCGCCGAAGGGGGCGCAGACCGTCTTCACGCTCTCGGGTCCGGGGATGGGGGGTTTCACGCCCGGAGGGACCCGGGGGATCATGTTGGTGACGACCGATGTCGACGCGGACTGCGCGCGGCTCACCGCCGCCGGTGTCGTGGTGGAGGGTCCCGACGACCTTCCCTGGGGCCGCATGGCCTCGTTCCGGGACCCTGACGGCAACGGTCTGATGCTGATCACGGAGAAGGCCCTTTAGTCGGCCTCCGAACAGGAATGAAAGGTGCTGAGCGCGCCATGACGGGGATCGGTGCCGGGCCGGGGACCACGACCGGGGTGCGTGCCGGAGCGGGGGCCGGGGCCGGGGTGCGTGCCGGAGCCGCCGCCGGCGCTCCCGGCGCAGCCGAAGCTCCAGGCGCCGACGCTCCCGCCGAGGCCGCTGTTGCCGCCGAAGCTCCGGCTGGAGCCGGAGTCGGATTTTCGGCCGGAGCGGTAGCCGGAGTCGGAGCCGGATCCTCGGTCGGGGCCGGAGCCGCCGCCGGTGGTGGCGTCGACGCTCCCGCCGTCCGCGAGGACCAGCTCTTCGCGGCGCTCGCCAACGCCACCCGTCGTGAGGTGCTCCGGCTGCTGCGCGAGCAGGGACCCCAGCCCGTTCAGGCGCTGGCCGACCACTTCGCCATGCGGCGCCCCAGCCTCTCGGAACACCTCAAGGTGCTCCGGGAGGCCGGACTCGTGTCCGAGGAGCGCGCGGGCCGGCAGCGCATCTACCGCCTGGAGGCCGCCCCGCTCGCCGACGTCCAGGACTGGCTCCATCCGTACGAGCGGTTCTGGCGCGACAGGCTGAAGGGCCTCGGCGATCTCCTGGACCGCATGCCCGACGATGCCGAGACATGAACCCCGATCCGCACGACGTGAACCCCGAGTCGCAGGGCGTGAACCCCGATCCGGAGGGCACCAACGCTCAGCCGGAGGGTGCCGGCCCTGACTCGCGGGGCGCCGATCCCGGCCCGGAGGGCGCGAAGTCCGATGTGCGGGGCCCGGCCCCCGATGGCGACGACGACCTGACGACCATCCGCGTCGCCCAGTTCCTGCCGCATCCGCCCGCCAAGGTCTGGCGGGCGCTCACCGAGCCCGAACTGCTCGCCCAGTGGCAGATGCCGGGGTCCGAGGACTTCCGGCTCGAAGTCGGTCACCGGTACACGCTGACCGCCGTGCCGCGCCCCAACACGGACTTCTCCGGCACCGTTGACGTGCGCGTTCTCGCCTACGAGCCGCAGCGGATGCTGAGGGTCCGCTGGGCCGACGCGAACGCGCGGCGACCGGCGGACTGGACCATTACCTGGACGTTGGAACAGGAAGGGCGCGGTACGCGTCTCTTCCTAGTACACGAGGGATTCGATCCGGACGATCCCGCACAGATGATGGCGCGGAAGATCATGGACGGGGGCTGGAGATCGCATGTGATGCGATCTCTGGGGAATGCGCTGGACCGTATGTAGGCCTGTGCCGCACTCCGGTGAGGCGCGGGCCGTAGTCGGTCGAACGACAGCCGGTAGTCAAGGGCCGGTAAAAGCTGTAACCGCAGGACCACCCCGCGTGCACGTGCATCTGCCCATGCATCTGCACATGAACAGAGCTATGATCCGAGTCAGTTGACTACTGCATCTATGGCCACCTCAGCCACTGCACGACCGGGGAGCGACCTGTGGACCACGACGTGTTCGACGTGGATGACGTGTACGACGGTATGGCTGAATTCGTGTACAACGGCATGGCTGCGACCGAGCTTGACGGCGTCGCCTGGCAGAAGAGCCGGCACAGCAACTCACAGGGTTCCTGCGTGGAGTTCGCGCGGCTGCCCGGCGGTGACGTGGCCGTGCGGAACTCGCGGTTCCCCGAGGGGCCCGCGCTCGTCTACACGCGCGCCGAGATCGAAGCCATGCTCCTGGGCATCAAGGACGGCGAGTTCGACCACCTGATCGCGGGCTGAGCGCCGTGATCGCGAACAGCCCCGAACCGGCCGGTCACGGGAGGGTGGCCACGGTACGGATGACGTAAACCGAGGGTGAGCTTCACTCAGCGTTCCGTAACGCGCGTAGAACCGCGGCGCCAAAAGGCGCCGCGGTCGTTATTCGGAGGAGAGCGCGGCCGTCCCCGGCTGTGCTCCCAGTCGGAACAGCGCCCAGACGACCTTGCCGCTGAGCGTTCCGGCGAGCGGGTGCCAGCCCCAGCTGTCCGAGAACGAGTCGACCAGGAAGAGGCCGCGTCCCGACTCCGCCGCGAAGTCGTCCGAGTCGCCGGCGACCGGACTCTCGTGGCTGGGGTCGCGCACCGCGCACACCAGTCGTGAGGTCCACCTCATCAAGTGCAGCCGTACGGGCGGCCCTTGGTCGTCCTTGCGGGGAGTGTCCGCGGGCAGCGCGTGCCGCAGGGCGTTGGTGACGAGTTCGGAGACCACCAGGCAGACGTCGTCGAAACGGTCGCCGATCTCCCACTGGTCCAGCGTTCCGCGGGTGAACTGCCGGGCCTCGCGCACCGCTTCGTAGCGGGCGGGCAAGGCGCACGAAGCGGCGCTGGACACGGCCGCGGGATCGAGAGGCGGAAGTCCCTGCCGTAAGGGTTCGAGCATGGTCGATCCATTCGTCCCCATGCGAGGCACTCCCGGGTGTTCGCGGTCGTTGCGATGCAGCGGTGGCGCGGGGACCATGGTTCCGAATGCGTACAGCAGATGCAAGGGCAGATGCACGTGCACGCGCCCGAATTGGACCTTCATCTGCTACTTCTTGCTCATTTCTTCCTTCACCTTATTCTCAGTTGTTGCCCCTTGGCTGATCCTTTCCTGTGCATCGGCTTTGGCTGCTTTCCGTTTCCGTAACTGAACGAGTACTGCTTGAAGTGTTTTAGTGGCAGACTTCGGCGTCTGGAAGACGGTTGGGGAGGCTGACGAACGTGAGCGCTGGTGAGTCGAGCGGCTCGGTGGTGCGGCGCATGCTGCTGGGGTCACATCTGCGGCGCCTGCGTGAGGCACGTGGCATCACCCGTGAAGCGGCCGGCTACTCGATCCGCGCCTCCGAATCGAAGATCAGCCGTATGGAGTTGGGAAGGGTGAGCTTCAAGACCCGCGATGTCGAGGACCTGCTGACGCTCTACGGCATCACCGACGAGGCCGAGCGCACGTCCCTGGTCTCGCTCGCCAAGGAGGCCAACGTCGCGGGCTGGTGGCACAGTTACTCCGACGTCCTGCCCAGCTGGTTCCCCACGTACGTCGGCCTGGAGGGCGCGGCCCACCTGATCCGGGTGTACGAGGTGCAGTTCGTGCACGGACTGCTCCAGACCGAGGCGTACGCCCACGCCGTCGTCAGGCGCGGGATGAAGGGCGCCTCCGCCGCCGACGTCGACCGGCGGGTGGCCCTGCGCCTGGAGCGGCAGAAGTACCTCGTCTCCGAGAACGCCCCCGAGTTCCACATCGTCCTCGACGAGGCCGCGCTGCGCCGCCCGTACGGCGACCGCGAGGTGATGCGCGGACAGCTCCAGCACCTGATCGAGGTCTCCGAGCGGCCCAACGTGCGGCTCCAGGTCATGCCGTTCAGCTTCGGCGGGCACTCCGGCGAGAGCGGCGCCTTCACCATCCTGAGCTTCCCCGAGTCCGATCTGTCGGACGTCGTCTATCTGGAGCAGCTCACCAGCGCGCTCTATCTGGACAAACGCGAGGACGTCAACCAGTACGAGGGCGCGCTCAAGCAGCTCCAGCAGGACAGCCCCGGGCCGGACGAGAGCCGCGATCTGCTGCGAGGACTGCTCCAGCTCTCCTGAGAGCGGCCGCCGAGTTCCCTGGTATCCCTCAACTCCCTTGAAACACAAGTACGATGACATGTGATCAGACCGTGATCGGATGTCTGCTGACCCGGGCCAAGGACTGCCTCGGCAGCACAGGGATTGAGGGAGCACATGTCGTCCTACTTCACCGACCTGGCCCGGCAGTACATCGACGGCGAGTGGCGCCCGGGAACGGGCTCCTGGGACATCATCGATTTCAACCCGTACGACGGCGAGAAGCTGGCGTCGATCACGATAGCCACGGTCGACGAGGTCGATGACGCCTACCGCGCCGCCGAGCGCGCCCAGAAGGCGTGGGGCGCGACGAACGCGTACGCGCGCCGCGCGGTCTTCGAGAAGGCGCTCGCCGTCATCGACGAGCTCGAGGAAGAGATCACCGAGGTGATCATCGCCGAGCTCGGCGGCACCCGTCTCAAGGCGGCCTTCGAGCTGCACCTCGTCCGGGAGTTCCTGCGCGAGTCGGTCCAGCTCGCGCTGCGCCCCGAGGGGAAGATCATCCCCTCGCCGGTGGACGGCAAGGAGAACCGCCTCTACCGCGTCCCGGTCGGTGTCGTCGGTGTCATCAGCCCCTTCAACTTCCCCTTCCTGCTGTCGGTCAAGTCCGTCGCCCCCGCCCTCGCGCTCGGCAACGGCGTGGTCCTGAAGCCGCACCAGAACACCCCGATCGTCGGCGGCTCCCTGGTCGCGAAGATCTTCGAGGAGGCGGGCCTGCCCGGCGGTCTCCTCAACGTCGTCATCACCGACATCGCCGAGATCGGCGACGCCTTCATCGAGCACCCGGTGCCGAAGGTCATCTCCTTCACCGGCTCCGACAAGGTCGGCCGGCACGTCGCCACGGTCTGCGCCGCGAACTTCAAGCGCTCGGTGCTCGAACTGGGCGGCAACAGCGCCCTGGTGGTCCTGGAGGACGCGGACATCGACTACGCGGTCGACGCTGCGGTCTTCAGCCGTTACGTCCACCAGGGGCAGGTCTGCATGGCCGCCAACCGCGTCCTCGTGGACCGGTCGATCGAGGCCGAGTTCACCGAGAAGTTCGTCGCCAAGGTCAGGAAGCTGAAGGTCGGCGACCCGAGGGACCCGCAGACGGTCATCGGACCGGTCATCAACTCCTCCCAGGCGGACGCGCTGTCGGGCGTCGTCCAGCAGGCGATCGCCGAGGGCGCCACCGCCCTGCTGCACGGCTCGACGACCGACAACCTGGTCGAGCCCTCCGTCCTGACCGGCGTCCCCGCCGACTCGGACCTGCTCCGCCAGGAGGTCTTCGGCCCGGTCGTCTTCCTCGTACCGTTCGACGGGGAGGAAGAGGCGGTCCGGATCGTCAACGACACGCCCTACGGCCTCTCGGGTGCCGTCCACACGGCCGACATCGAGCGCGGCGTGAACTTCGCCAAGCAGATCGACACCGGCATGTTCCACGTCAACGACGGCACCGTCCACGACGAGCCCCTCGTCCCCTTCGGCGGTGAGAAGCACTCCGGCATCGGCCGTCTGAACGGCGAGACGACGGTCGACTCCTTCACCACGACGAAGTGGATCTCGGTGCAGCACGGGCGGAGCCGCTTCCCCTTCTGAGACGCCTTCGCGTGATTGTCAGCGCGCCCGGACCCTTGCGGACAGAAACTGACCGCAAGGGTCCGTAGCGTCATCGGTGTCATCCGGAAGGACCCGATGAAAGGCGGCCGGTCATGGTCACGCATGTGGGAGCGGAAGAGCGGGGCGATGAGCGCGGGGCACTGCTCGCCTTCATCGAGGAGCAGCGCGGCGGCATCCGCCGGTCGCTCCTCGGGCTGACGGAGGAGCAGGCCGCGAGCCGGCCGAGCGCCAGTGAACTGTCCCTGGGCGGACTGCTCAAGCATGTCGCCGAGGTCGAGCAGGGCTGGATCGCGCGGGCCAAGGGCGAGCCGCCGGCCGTGAAGCGGGACGAGTCGAACTGGCACGAGTGCTTCGTCCTCGCCGACGGCGAGACGGTCGCCTCGCAGCTCGCCCACTGGGAGAAGGTCGCCGCCGAGACGGAGGCCTTCCTGCGCTCGGTGCCGAGCCTCGACGACACCTGCGCGCTTCCGCCCGACCCCTGGTTCCCGCCCGAGGGCCGTGTCTCGATGCGCTGGGTGGCCCTGCACCTGATCCGCGAGACGGCGCGGCACGCCGGGCACGCCGACATCATCCGCGAATCCCTGGACGGCAAGACGGCCTTCGAGCTGGTGGCGATGGAGCAGGGCTCCTCCTGGGGCTGACCACGGCACCCCTAGGCTGGGCGGTATGTCAGCGATCCGTCTCCTCGTGCTCGGCGCGGTCCGCCAGCACGGGCGGGCCCACGGCTATCAGGTGCGCAACGACCTGGAGTACTGGGGCGCGCACGAGTGGTCCAACGCCAAGCCCGGCTCGATCTACCACGCGCTCAAGCAGATGGCCAAGCAGGGACTGCTGCGTGCCCACGAGATCGCGCCGTCGACCGTCGGCGGGCCGCCGCGCACCGAGTACGAGATCACGGCCGAGGGGACCGAGGAGTTCCTGGCGCTGCTGCGTGAGGCCCTGACGTCGTACGACCAGAAGATGGACGTCCGCTCGGCGGGCATCGGCTTCATCGTCGACCTGCCGAGGGGCGAGGCGGTGGCCCTCCTGAAGGAGCGGATCCGCGGGATCGAGCAGTGGAGGACGGCCGTCACCGAGCACTACGTGCCCGAGGACGGCCCCGCCCGGCTCGGGCACATCGGCGAGCTCATGGACCTCTGGGTCCACTCCGCCGACGCCGACGCCGCGTGGACCCGCGGCCTGATCGCCCGCGTCGAGGGCGGCGCCTACACCTTCGCCGGGGAGGGCGAACCGTTTGTCGGGGTCCTCCGGGACGACCAGGAGAACCCCTACGCGACGGGGCAGCGGCACCCGGAGGACGCGCGCTGACCGCGCGCCGACCGCGCCCTGACCCGCGTCGGTCGCGCATCGGTCCCGCCACTCATCAAGTTTGACTAATCCCGCGCACCGGCCTACTCTCCGTTGGCATGCCGGTAGTCAAGTTTGATTACCGGCGTTGAGGGCCGGCCCGGAAACGGGCCGGAACGGAGGGAGCGGGATGACCGGAGCGATCGTCGTCGAAGGCGTACGCAAGCGGTACGGGGACCATCACGCGCTGGACGGACCGGGCCTGGTGGCCGGGCGCGGCACGGTGCACGCGGTGCTCGGCCCCAACGGCGCGGGCAAGACCACCCTGGTCCGGATCCTGTCGACGCTGCTGCGGCCGGACGGCGGCCGGGTGGAGGTCGCCGGGTACGACGTGGTGCGCGAGGCCCGCCGGGTGCGGTCGCGCATCGGCCTGCTCGGCCAGCACGCCGCGCTCGACGAGGAGCTCGGCGGCCGGCAGAACCTGGAGATGTTCGGGCGCCTCCACCACCTGGGCTCCCGCGCCGCGCGGGCGCGGGCCGACGAACTCCTGGAGCGCTTCGGTCTCGCCGGCACCGGCCGCAAGGCGGTCCGCGCGTACAGCGGCGGCATGCGGCGCCGCCTGGACCTGGCCGCGTCGCTCATCACGGACCCCGAGGTCCTGTTCCTGGACGAGCCGACGACCGGGCTCGACCCGCGCGGCCGGGCCGAGGTGTGGGCGGCGGTGCGCTCCCTGGTCGGCGGCGGTACGACGGTGCTGCTCACCACCCAGTACCTGGAGGAGGCGGACCAACTCGCCGACCGCATCACGGTCCTCGACCGCGGACGGGTCATCGCGGACGGCACGGCCGACGAACTGAAGACCCGGACGGGCGGCGACCGCATCGACGTGGTGCTGCGTGACGCGGGCCTGCTGGGCGCCGCCGTGGCCCTGCCGCCGTTCGCGGGGGAGGGGGTGTCGGTCGACGCGGACCGCCGTCTGCTCAGCGCACCGGTCACGGACCGCATGGCGGCCCTCGCCGGGGCCGTACACGCTCTGCGGGAGGCCGGCATCGAGGCGGAGGACATCGCGCTGCGGCGCCCGACGCTGGACGAGGTGTTCCTGCACCTCACCGGGGACGCGTCGCGAGCCAAGGAGGCCGTGTGAGTACGACGTTCGACACCGTCCGCGAAGGGAACCGGGGACCTGGGCGGCCGGGAGGACCCGGTGAGCCGCGCGAACTCCGCGCGTCAGTGCGCGTGTTCTCCGACTGCTGGACCATGACCCGCCGCGAGCTGATCCGTTGGGCGCGGCAGCCCGTCCAGGCGGCGGTGGGTCTCGTCTTCCCGGTGATGCTGCTGTTGATGTTCGGCTATCTGGTGGGCGGGGGCCGGGGCGTGGAGGGCGACTACGTCGACTACCTGGTGCCGGGCATGCTCGCCCTGACCATGGCGTTCGGCCTGGAGGGCACGATGCTGGCCGTCACCCAGGACCTCGGCAAGGGCGTCATCGACCGCTTCCGCTCCCTGCCGATGGCCGACGGAGCCGTCCTGGTGGGGCGTTCGGCCGCCGACATGCTCCACTCGGCGGTGAGCCTGGCCGTGCTGGCCGGGGTCGGGTACGCGCTCGGCTGGCGCCCCGACAGCACCCCCGGCGCGTTCCTGGGGGCGATGGGACTGCTCCTGCTCTTCCGCTTCGCCATGCTGTGGATCGGCATCCACCTGGCGATGGTGGCCGGGAAACCGGAGCTGGTGCAGGCCGTGCAGATCCTGGTCTGGCCCGTCGGCTTCCTGTCCAACGTCTTCGCCTCTCCCGACTCCATGCCCGGCTGGCTGGGCACGGCGGTCGGCTGGAACCCGATGTCCCAGACGGCGACGGCCGTCCGCGAGCTGTTCGGCGGACCGGGCGGGGAGCAGGGGCACATCGGCCCGGCGGTCCTGTGGCCGCTGGCCCTGCTCGCGGTCTTCCTCCCGCTGGCGGTACGGAGGTTCGCCCGCCTGAGCCGCTGACGGAGCACCACAGGGGCGGAGCCGCCCCGGATGCCGGGGGCTCCGGGTGTCCGGGGCTGTTTCGGGTGCCCGGGGCCGCTTCGGGCAGGGGAGGGGAGCCGTGGGGGCCCTCAGTGGTGGAAACTCGTCCCCGCCCCCTTGTCCCGGGTCAGCGGATGGGACTGACGGCGCAGTTCGGGCAGCAGCCGCGTCAGGTCCTCGATGAAGAGGTCGGCGAGGTCGGAGGTGAAACCGTTGCGGCACACCACACGCAGCACGGACAGGTCCTCGCGGTTCTCGGGGAAGGTGTACGCGGGCACCAGCCAGCCGCTCTCGCGCATTCTCCGGGACACGTCGAACACGTCGAACGCCTTCACCTCGGGCGCCGTCGTGAAGGCGAACACCGGCAGTTCGTCCCCGCGGGTGATGAGCCGGAAGTCGCCCAGGCAGTCCACGCGTTCGGCGAGGGCGCGCGCCACGTCCCTGGTCGTCTGCTGCACGGCCCGGTAGCCCGCCCGGCCCAGCCGCAGGAACGTGTAGTACTGCGCGACGACCTGGGCTCCGGGGCGGGAGAAGTTGAGCGCGAAGGTCGGCATGTCGCCGCCCAGGTAGTTCACCCGGAAGACCAGCTCCTCCGGCAGTTCGGCCGCCGTCCGCCACAGCGCCCAGCCGACACCCGGGTAGACCAGGCCGTACTTGTGCCCCGAGGTGTTGATCGACGACACCCTGGGCAGCCGGAAGTCCCAGATCAGGTCCTCGTCGATGAACGGCGCGACCATCGCCCCGGACGCGCCGTCGACGTGGACCGGGATGTCGAGGCCCGTGCGTTCCTGGAGCCGGTCCAGCGCCGCGCACAGCTCCTCGATCGGTTCGTACGACCCGTCGAAGGTGGAGCCCAGGATGCCGACGACCCCGATCGTGTTCTCGTCGCACAGCTGGGCCGCCGCCTCGGGGTCGAGATGGAACCGGTCGCCCTCCATGGGGATCTGGCGGGCCTCGACCTCCCAGAAGTTGCAGAACTTCTCCCAGCACACCTGGACGTTCACGCCCATGATCAGGTTGGGTCGCGCGCCCGGGTAGCGGTCCGCGTTGCGCTGCGCCCAGCGCCGCTTCAGCGCCATGCCGGCGAGCATGCAGGCCTCGCTCGACCCGGTCGTGGAACAGCCCACCGCGGCTGACGGATCCGGCGCGTTCCACAGGTCCGCGAGCATGGCCACGCAGCGCCGCTCCAGTTCGGCCGTACGGGGGTACTCGTCCTTGTCGATCATGTTCTTGTCCCGGCACTCCGCCATCAGGACCCCGGCCTGCGGTTCCATCCAGGTCGTGACGAAGGTGGCCAGGTTCAGCCGGGAGTTCCCGTCCAGCATGAGCTCGTCGTGGACGAGCTGGAGCGCGGTCGTGGGCGGCAGCGGTCCGTCCGGAAGGCGGTGCTTCGGCGGTGCCTCGGTCATGCCGCTGACCGGATTGGTCTCCCCGTAGAACGGGTTGACGGAGGCGGGGCGTTCATCGGGCGTCGAGTGGCCCTGATGGAGCGGCATGGGCTTCTCCCAATGGTTCAGCGGGACGGGGTGTCCCCATGGTTCATCGGATGTGGGGTTCCCGCTGGTTCATTGGAGATGCGGTTCTCCGGCGGTTCATCGGACCGGTCTTCCGTCCTTGCGCAGTTGCAGCTGCGACCGTCCGGTCACCAGCAGCCAGGCCGGCAGCGAGGCGATGCAGAGCAGGGCGATGATCGTGGGCGAGGACACCAGGACGGCGGCCGTGAACAGGCTCACCCAGCCCTGCCGGGTGGTCGCGAGGAGCACGCCCAGCACTCCGGCGGCCAGGCCCAGCGAGGCCGGGACCGAGGGCACGAGCGCGTGGGCGCACAGACCGAACGCGGCACCGGCGAAGAGGGCCGGGAAGATCCGGCCGCCCCGGAACCCGCAGGACGTCGCGACGACCAGCGCGGCCAGCTTCACCACGGCCATCAGCGCGTACCGGCCCGCCGAGTAGTCGTCGGGGTGCCGGGCGATCTCGGCGACCTGGTCCAGGCCCTTGAACAGCGTCAGCGGCCCGCCCAGGCAGCCCAGCAGGCCGAGGACGAGCCCGCCGACGGGCAGGGTGATCATGGGGTGGCGCAGGAGCGAGAACACCTTGTGGACGTAGGGGAACACGTAGACGGCGGTCATACCGAGCACCGCCGCCGCGGAGGCGATCACGAGGGCGGACAGCACATCGGCCCAGCCGGGATCACCGAGCGGGGGCAGATCCAGGTCGAAGCTCGGATGGCCGATCAGCGAGGTGGTGATCGAGCCCACCGCGGCCGCCGTCAGCGGCGCGAAGAGGTTGTCCCACAACAGGCCCTTCATCTGTCGTCCGGCGAGCGCCTCGGAGATGACCAGTGCCGCCGCGACCGGTGTACCGAACAGGGCGCCGATCGTCCCCGCCTCGGCCAGGGTCACCCACAGCACGCCGGGCGCCGCGGGCGCGAACCTGCGGCCCGCCCAGAACGCCAGCGCGACGTTGGTGGCGATGATCGGGTTCTCGGGACCGAGGCTCGGGCCGCCCGCGAGCATCAGCGCGGTCGCCACCAGCAGTCCGGGCAGGATGAAGGGGGCCATCGGCTCCTCCTGGAGCCCCACCGTGGCCGGGTCGGGCCCCGCGTGCCCCGGCGCCTTCCACACCACCAGACCGACCAGGACGCCGGTGCCGGTGAGCATGACGATCATCCAGAGCGAGGAGTACCCGCCGATGCCGAGGGCGTCCGGCAGGTCCGTCCAGAGCACGTCCTTGAGCTGGTCGGCGAGCTTGCTCACCCCCACGTAGAGAAGGGCCGAGACCGCGCCGACGACCACGGACGGGAGGAACAACGGCAGCAGAGTCCGTGCGGGCGTCGCCCGGGTGGGGGCCGGTCCCGGGGGAGCCGCTTCGGGGGTCACGGGCTCACCCTAAGCGTGCCAATCGGACATAACACCCCGAGCGTCGCCGCCGGACCGGGCCCGGGAGTTCGGGCTTGCACCTCACGTCACGTCAGGCCTCATCGTGAAGGGCGTACCGAGGAAGGAGCGGAAGTGGGCTATTCAGTGGGCCAGGTCGCCGGATTCGCCGGAGTCACGGTGCGCACGCTGCACCACTACGACGAGATCGGTCTGCTCGCGCCCGGCGAACGCAGCCACGCGGGTCACCGGCGCTACAGCGACGCCGACCTCGACCGGCTGCAGCAGATCCTGTTCTACCGGGAGCTCGGCTTCCCGCTCGACGAGGTCGCCGCCCTGCTCGACGACCCGGGAGCGGACCCGCGCGCGCAGCTGCGCCGCCAGCACGACCTGCTGACCGCCCGGATCGAGAGACTGCAGAAGATGGCCGCGGCCGTGGAGCACGCCATGGAGGCACGCACGATGGGCATCAACCTCACGCCCGAGGAGAAGTTCGAGGTCTTCGGGGACAAGGACCCCGAGGAACACGCGGAGGAGGCCGAACGCCGCTGGGGCGGCACGGAGACGTACGCCGAGTCGCGGCGTCGCACCGCCCGCTACACCAAGGACGACTGGAAGCGCATGCAGGCGGAGGTCGCCTCCTGGGGCGAGCGGTACGACGCCCTGATGGCGGCCGGGGAGCGGCCGGACGGCGCGCGGGCGATGGACATGGCCGAGGAACACCGGCAGCACATCACCAAGTGGTTCTACACCTGTACGTACGAGATCCACCGGGGCCTGGGGGACATGTACGTCGCGGACGAACGGTTCAAGGCGTTCTACGACTCCATGCGGCCGGGGCTGGCCGAACACCTCAGGGACGCGATCACGGCGAACGCCGCCCGTCGGACCGGGGAAGCCTGATAGGTAAGGGGTGCCCGCCCATGCGGGCGCCCCTTACCTTTCTGGGCCGGTCGCCGCTTTTCCGGGCCGGTCGCCGGACACTTCCGGTCCGGTCGCGGGAGTTTTACGGGTCGGTCGCCGGCGGAGTCCAGGGCCCGCGGGCTCCACCGGCGCGGAGCACCGTCCCGCGGCGGGGCTACTCCTTCACCAGGACCACGGCCGTGCCGTAGGCGCAGACCTCCGTGCCCACGTCCGCCGCCTCCGACACGTCGAAGCGGAACATGAGCACGCCGTTGGCGCCCCGCGCGCGTGCCTGCTCCACGAGCCGCTCCATGGCCTGGTTGCGGGTCTCCACCAGCGTCTTGGTGAGCCCCTTGAGCTCCCCGCCGATCATCGACTTCAGGCCCGCGCCGATCTGGCTGCCCAGATGGCGTGAGCGGACCGTGAGACCGAAGACCTCGCCGATGACCTGCTCGACGCGATGGCCCGGAACGTCGTTCGTCGTCACGACCAGGACGTCCGCGTGGGGACTCTGGCCGCCGCCGTATTCATCGATGCCCATGGTCCACAGCTTTGTCCCAGTCGTCGCACAGTGCATCCTGGAGTCACGGGTGGAACCTGGCGTCGACACATTGCGTTGATAGCTTTGGCAGGCCGTACAGGACCGCCGTACCTCCCTTCACCCCTCAGGAGCCCGGACCCGTGATGACGCTTGCCCTCGGTCCCAGCTGGCTGGATCCGAACACGCTCCTGGACAATTTCGGCATCTGGGGCCTGCTGCTGGTGGTGTTCGCCGAGTCCGGCCTGCTCATCGGCTTCTTCCTGCCGGGTGACTCGCTGCTGTTCACCTGCGGTCTGCTGATCGCCACGGACGCCATGGACTTCCCGCTCTGGGCGGCGATCCCGCTGATCTGCCTCGCGGCGGTCCTCGGCGACCAGGCGGGTTACCTCTTCGGCAAGAAGGTCGGACCCTCGCTCTTCACCCGCCCGGACTCCCGCCTGTTCAAGCAGGAGAACGTGGTCAAGGCCAACGAGTTCTTCGAGAAGTACGGCCCCAAGTCCCTGGTGCTGGCCCGCTTCGTGCCCATCGTCCGCACGTTCACGCCGATCATCGCGGGCGTCAGCGGCATGCGGTACCGCCCCTTCCTCACCTTCAACATCATCGGCGGCGTCCTGTGGGGCGCCGGTGTCACGCTGCTCGGCTCCTGGCTCGGCAAGATCGATCTGGTCAACAAGCACATCGAGCTGATCCTGATCCTGATCGTGCTCGTCTCGGTCGTCCCGATCATGATCGAGTTCCTGCGCGCCCGCTCCCAGGCCAAGAAGAACCCGCCCCGGCAGGCCGAGGAGTCCCAGGACTTCCAGGAGCCCTTCCCGGCCCGGCCCGAGGCCGCCCGCACCCGCCCCGCCGCGCCCGTCATGGACGACGCGACCAGGCCGCTGCGTGTGCCGCCGGTCCACGAGGACCGGAACGGGTCGTACGGCAACCAGAACCACGGCGCTCCGTACGGCGGCCACGGTCACGGCCGGTCGTACGGCGACCAGGCCCAGGACCAGTCGTACGGGGACCAGGGCCAGGGCCAGTCGCAGTCGTACGGCAACCAGGGACCGGCGCAGCCGTACGGCGACCAGGGCCACGGCCAGGCCTACGGGAACCAGGGCCAGGGCTACGGCCGTCAGGGCGACGCGTACCCGTCCCAGCAGCAGTACCAGCCCCAGCAGGGGTACCAGCAGCCCCAGCCCCAGCCCCAGCAGTACCAGCAGCAGCCCCAGCAGCCGTACGGCCAGGACCAGGGCTACGGGTACGACCAGCAGCAGTACGACCAGGGTTACCAGCAGGGCTACGACCAGGACCAGGCCCACCCGCAGCAGCACCCCCAGGGCCACCCCCGGCGTCAGTACGGTGCCGAACAGCACCCCTACGGCCAGGGCCCCGCGCAGAACTGAGGCACCCGCCCGGTCCTCCCGAGCCCGGTCCTCCCGAGCCGGGTCCTCCTCGGACCGGGCCTGCCGGGACCGGGCCTCAGAACCCGCGGGTCCGCTTGGCGGCCCGACGCCCGCCGGCGGAGCCGCCCGGCAGACGCAGGAACAGCCGCGAGATCTCCGAACCCAGGTTCACGCCGATCGCGATGGCCATGGCGAGGGCCGCGGCCTTGGTGAGCGACACCAGTCCCTTGTCGACGTCGTTCTGGGCGATCGACAGCAGCCCGAAGTACGTCGCCGAACCGGGCAGCAGCGGGCCGATCGCGGCCGTCGTGTAGGGCAGCGCGGAAGCGAACCGGTAGCGCGAGAGCAGCTGCCCGAAGAGGCCCACCAGGCCCGCGGCGGCGGCCGTGGAGGCCACCGGCGAGAGGCCGCCCGCGTAGTGCATCGCCCCGTACACCGACCAGGCCACGCCTCCGTTGAGGGTCACCGCGAGGACGGTGGATCGTTCCTGCTGGAGCAGGACCGCGAAGGTGAGCGACAGCAGCATGGACGCGGCGATCTGGATCAGGGGCCGCTCGGAGAGGCTCAGCGCCGCGTCCGGGTTGAGCTGCGTGCCCAGCTTCACGCCGAAATAGAGCACCAGCAGGACGCCGGAGACGATCCCCACGAAGAAGTACATGACTTCGAGCAGCCGCGCGGACGCGGTGATGTAGAAGCCGGTCAGCCCGTCCTGCACCCCCGCGACGAGCGCCCGTCCCGGCAGCAGCGCGAAGAGCCCACCGGTGATCACCGCGGAGGCGTTCACATCGACGTGCGCCAGCGTGAGCGCGACCCCTATCGCGGCCGGCGGCATGGCGGCCACCGTGAACTGGTAGAACTCCGGCAGCCCGCGTCCGGCGCACAGCCAGGCGAGTCGGTCGCCGAGCATCGCGCCGAGCGCGGCGGCGACGAACACGACCGCGTCACCGCCGACGAGCACGGAGGCCGCGCCGGCCAGCAGCCCTCCGGAGGCCGTCAGCACCCAGCCGGGGTACGGGTGCCGGTTGCGCCGCATCTCCGCGAGCCGCCTGTAGGCCTCTTCCAGGGGGATCGCGGTCTCGGGGTCGCTCAGGTCGTCGACGAGCCGGTAGACGGCCCCCAGGCGCGTGTAGTCGGTGCCCCGGCGGCGCACGGTCCGTGACGCCGTCACCGGGTCGTCCACCAGGGACGGCTGGTGCGAGATCGACAGCAGGGTGAAGGTGACGTTCGGCTCGCAGCGGTCGAGCCCGTAGGAGCGGCAGACGGCGAACATCGCCGTCTCCACGTCCTCGGCGCCCTCGCCGCCCGCGAGGAGCAGCTCGCCGATACGCAGGGTCAGGTCGAGGACGCGCGGGACGGCGGGCCCCGACTCGTCCTCCTTGTGCACGGGCTCGGGCGCGGGCCGCTCGGTCACCGGCATGCGCAGCATGGTGCGCATGCGGTCCTGCCACGGCGCGTCCTTGGTCAGGCTGACCAAAGGGATGCCGGTCGCCGGTGTGAAGGCGGGAGGCGCGTCCCGGGCACTGTAGGTGCGCGGTGTGCTGAACGCGGAGCCCTCGTGCTCCGGCCCGGCGGGCTGCGGTGCGTCGAGGCCCCGGGGGAGCGCGAACTCCGAGGTCGCCGACGATTCCTCGTCGGCCGCCGCCGGGCCCGGCGGCGCCACACCCGTGGGCGGGCTGAAAGCACTCCTCGCCTCGTCCGAGTGGGGCTTGCGGTCTTCCGCTTCCGGGTCCGCCACCAACTCCAGCCTCGCCTTTCCCGTCGGTGTCGTTCTCCTTCTTGCCTTCCGTATGCCTCAGTATGCGTACGGACACACGAACGGGCCGCGGGGCCCCCCCGGGGGGCCCCGGCCCGGGGGGGAGGCGGGGGGGGGGGGGCCCCCCCCGGGGGGGGGGCCGGGACCCCCCGGGGCGGTTTGTGGCGTTTGGGTAAG
>NZ_JBIBSY010000019.1:81052-156524 GCF_043078065.1 Streptomyces sp. NPDC015532
CCCGCCCCGGCCCCGGGGGTTGGCGGACTCAAGTGCGATTCCCGAACCCCGCAGTCTCGGTCCCCACCCATCAGGGGCCCGGCCCCCCCGGGGGGGCCCCGCGGCCCGTTCGGAAGGCAGGGGAGGTCGGCGACCGCCCGTGAGGGGGTCAGTGACCGCCCTGGTCCTTGAGGCGCTTGTAGGAACGCTCGATCTCGGCCTCGGCCTCCGCGCGGCCGACCCAGTCGGCGCCCTCGACGGACTTGCCCGGCTCCAGGTCCTTGTAGACCTCGAAGAAGTGCTGGATCTCCAGGCGGTCGAACTCCGACACGTGGTGGATGTCGCGCAGGTGCTCCACGCGCGGGTCGTGCGCCGGGACGCACAGCAGCTTGTCGTCGCCGCCGGCCTCGTCCGTCATACGGAACATGCCGATCGCGCGGCACTGGATGAGGCAGCCCGGGAAGGTCGGCTCGTCCAGGATGACAAGGGCGTCCAGCGGGTCGCCGTCCTCGCCGAGGGTGTTCTCGACGAAGCCGTAGTCGGCCGGGTAGCTGGTCGAGGTGAAGAGTCGACGGTCCAGACGGATCCGACCGGTCTCGTGGTCCACCTCGTACTTGTTCCGTGAACCCTTCGGAATCTCGATCGTGACGTCGAACTCCACCGGTGGCTCCTCCATGATCAACACATAGTTCTGGTGATTAAGTGTCCCTCACGCAGGTGGGTGATCGCGAAAGGGGCTGGTGGTCGTGCCAGAGCTGAGGGCTTGGCGGGCCGCGAGACCGCATGTGGTGCGGGTCGCGCGGATGGTGAGACCGCATGTGGCGCGGGTCACCCGAGCCGTCCGGCCGCGTGCCGTGCGGTTGACGACGCCGCAGGTCACAGCCGTCGCGACGACGGTCGGCCTGGCGCTCGCGGCCGGGGTGGTGACCACGGCCGGTCCCTGGGACTCCACCGGTCAGCGTACGGCGGAGCGGGACTGGGCCGCATCGCGGACGCCCGAGGGTGGCACAGATCACGCACGTACGTCCGGTACGCACCGAACGTCACCCAGGCCCGCCCCCAGCGCCGCCTCCGTGCTCGCCGGGCTCGGGGGCGAGGCGAGCGCCACGCCCGCGCCCGCCGGGAAGGCCCTCGCCGAGGTGCTCGACCCGCTGCTGGCCAATCCCGTCCTCGGCTCGGTGCGCACCGCCGTCGTGGTCGACGTGGCGACCGGCAAGCGGCTCTACGGCAAGAACGCCGACCAGGTCCAGACGCCGGCCTCCACCACGAAGATCGCGACCGCGGTCGCCGCCCTCGACGCGCTGGGCCCCGACCACCGCGTCGAGACCCGCACGGTCCTGGAGCCCGACACCAAGGAGGTCGTGCTCGTCGGAGGCGGCGACCCGACGCTGACCGCGCGCAAGCCCGCGGACGGCTGGGCGGACCTGGAGACCCTCGCCGAACGGACGGCCACGGCCCTGAAGGCCCGTCACATGGACCACGTGACGCTCTCCTACGACACCTCGCTGTACTCCGGCCCCGGCCTTCACCCCATCGGGGTGAACGACAACATCGCGAAGGTCACCCCTCTGATGGCCGACGAGGGCCGCCTGGACCACTCGTCCAGCGGACCGGCCGGGCGCGCCATGGACCCGGCCGCGGACGCCGCGCGGACGTTCGCGGACCTGCTGCACGACCACGGCGTCACCGCCACGGCGCCCGGCCCCTCGAAGGCGACGAGCCGCTCCCAGGCCCTCGCCTCCGTCTCCTCGCCGCCGCTGTCCGCCCTGGTCGAGCGGATGCTGACCAACAGTGACAACGACATCGCCGAGGCGCTGGCCCGCCAGGTCGCCCTCGCGGCCGGCGAGGAACCCAGTTTCGACGGCGACGCGAAGGCGATCCGCGCCCAGCTGAAGAAGCTCGGACTCCCGCTGGCCGGGGCGCAGTTCGCCGACGGCAGTGGCCTGAACCGCGCCGACAGGCTCTCCGCCGACCTGCTCACCGCCCTGCTGGCCAAGGCCGGCGACCCGGCCCACCCCGAACTCCGGCCGGTCCTCACCGGCCTGCCCGTCGCCGGCTTCACCGGCACCCTCAGCGCCCGGTACACCGACGCCCCCACCGCCACCGGAGTCGTCCGCGCCAAGACGGGCACCCTGACCGGGGTCAACACCCTCGCCGGCACCGTCGTCGACAAGGACGGCCGCCTGCTGGCGTTCGCCTTCCTGACCTCCGACGCGGCCAGCCCCCCGAACCCCCTGGAGGCCCGGGCGGCGTTGGACCACGCGGCGACGGCACTCGTGGCGTGCGGCTGCCGGTAGCGGGCGCCGGACCGGGAACCCGGCCCCTTCCGGCCCGTGGGAACCAGGGGCACCACCAGCCCCTCGGCCGGGGGGCATCCGGCGTCGGACCCTCACCGCAGCCGGACCCGCTCACGTACGGTTGACGCATGACGAGCATCGGTGGTGCTGCATCTCCTGGGATGGTCGACTGGAATCTCGCGGTGGCGACCGCGACCCGGCTCGTACGGCCGGGCCCGGAGGTGAGCCGCGACGAGGCCCGGGCCATCGTCGCCGAGCTGCGCCGGCACGCGAAGGCGTCGGAGGAGCACGTCCGGGGCTTCACCCGCATGGGTGCGGACGTCGTCCACGACACCCCCGTACTCGTCGTCGACCGCCCCGGCTGGGTCCGGGCGAACGTCGCCGGGTTCCGGGAGATCCTCAAGCCCCTTCTGGACAAGATGCAGGAACGACGCGGGAGCAGCGCGGGCGGAGCCGTCCTCGGAGCCGTCGGGGGCAAGGTCACCGGCGTCGAACTGGGCATGCTGCTGTCGTTCCTGTCCTCGCGGGTTCTCGGGCAGTACGAGACGTTCGCTCCCGCGACCCGGGACCTGCCCGCGGGGGCGCCCTCCGCCTCCGGCAGCGGCGGCGGCAGGCTCCTGCTGGTCGCCCCGAACATCGTGCACGTGGAGCGCGAACTCGACGTCCAGCCCCACGACTTCCGCCTGTGGGTGTGCCTCCACGAGGAGACGCACCGCACCCAGTTCACGGCCGTGCCCTGGCTGCGCGACCACCTGGAGGGCGAAATCCAGTCGTTCTTGGGGGAGACCGAGGTCGACCCCATGACCGTCCTGGAGCGCATCAGGGAGGCCGCGCAGTCGCTCTCCGGCTCCCGCCCCGACACCGAGGAGGACGACGGCGGACGTTCCCTCGTGGAAATCGTGCAGACGCCCGCCCAGCGCGAGATCCTCGGCCGGCTCACCGCCGTGATGTCCCTCCTGGAGGGACACGCCGACTTCGTGATGGACGGCGTCGGACCCGCCGTGGTCCCCTCCGTGGCCGAGATCCGCGAGAAATTCCAGCAGCGCCGCGCCAAGGGCGCCTCCCGTCTCGACGTGGCCCTGCGCAAGCTGCTCGGCCTGGACGCCAAGCTCAGGCAGTACAAGGACGGCGAGCGGTTCGTACGGGCGGTCGTCGACGAGGTCGGCATGGACGGCTTCAACCGTGTGTGGACCTCTCCGAACACGCTCCCGACCAAGGCGGAGATCGCCAAACCGGCGGACTGGGTCGCGCGGGTGCACCGCAGGGCGGAGTCGTGAACCCGCCGCGACGGTGGTGAAACGAATCCGGCCGATGGCAGGCAAACGCTCCTGCTATCACCCGTCCGAGGGACCGTGGAGCATGGGTAGGCGTGCAATGCTCGGGGAACGCCCCGGTTCTGTCACCATCTACACACTCTGAGTGACAGATCCCCGGGGCCAACCCCCCGAAAACTTCATGAAGGGAACCGGACATGGGTCCCCATCCTGCGGTCGCGGCGATACGCCTGGCGGTCCGCCGCGTACTCCACGACATCCTGACCGAGCAACCGCCCGCCCACGACACCCGGCGCACGCCCGTACGCGGTGCCGCGCGCCCCTGCGCGCCCGACGCGGAACGCGTCCCCGCCCCCGGAACGCGGCGCAGCGTCGCCGCGCCCGCGCGCGCCCCGCACGACCAGACCCTCACGAGCGCCCGGCCCCGTCCGGGCGAGGACGTCTCCCCGGCGCCGCTCGTGCTCGTCGCCTGCTCCGGCGGCGCCGACTCCATGGCGCTCGCCTCCGCCCTCGCCTTCGAAGCCCCCAAACTCGGTATCCGCGCCGGTGGCGTCACCGTCGACCACGGTCTGCAGCCCGGCTCCGAGCTGCGCGCCGACGAAGTCGTGCTGCGCCTCACCGAGCTGGGGCTCGCCCCGGCCGAGTCGATCGCCGTCACCGTCGGCCGCGACGGAGGCCCCGAGGCCGCCGCCCGCGACGCCCGGTACGCCGCCCTGGACTCCGCCGCCGAACGCCACGGCGCCACCGCGGTCCTCCTCGGGCACACCCGCGACGACCAGGCCGAGACCGTCCTGCTCGGCCTCGCGCGCGGCTCCGGTATCCGCTCCCTGTCCGGAATGGCCGCGGTCTCGGGGGCCGACGGCCGTTACCGCCGTCCCTTCCTGCACCTGGACCGGCAGACCGCCCGCAAGGCGTGCATGGTCCAGTCGCTGCCCGTCTGGGACGACCCGCACAACGCCGATCCGGCCTACACCCGCTCCCGGCTGCGCCACGAGGGTCTGCCCGCCCTCGAGAAGGCCCTCGGCAAAGGAGTCGTCGAGGCTCTCGCCCGTACGGCCCAGCTCTCCCGGGACGATGCCGACGCCCTCGACGCGTGGGCCAGCCAGGCCGAGGCGTCCGTTCGCGACGCGGCCGGCCTCCTGGAGTGCGCCAAGCTCTACGCCCTGCCGCCCGCCGTACGCCGCCGGATCCTGCGCCGCGCGGCCATCGAGGCGGGTGCTCCGGCCGGTTCGCTGTTCGCCCGGCACATCGAGGAGATCGACCGGCTGATCACCGGATGGCGCGGTCAGGGGGCCATCAATCTCCCGGGCAAAGTCGTCGCCCAGCGCCAGGGTGGCAGACTGGTGATTCGGCAAGGCTGAAACCGGACCCTGCACCGGGGCCGCTCACGCGGCTCCCCGGGACCCCTTCGCTCGGGTCGCGGGCGGTCCGAACGGCCGCGCGGGAGAGCCGAAGGGGACCGTCGCCGGTTACATGGCGCCCTGTAGGTGACGAGCCCAAAAAAGTGGGACGGACGACCGAAAGTGATGCGGGTGGACGCGAAAGACATGGGCACCGACCTCAAGTCGGTGCTCATCACCAAGGAAGAGATCGACGCGAAGCTGGCAGAGCTGGCCGCGAAGATCGACGCGGAGTACGCGGGCAAGGACCTGCTGATCGTCGGAGTGCTCAAGGGCGCCGTGATGGTCATGGCGGACCTCGCGCGTGCGCTGTCCACCCCCGTCACCATGGACTGGATGGCCGTGTCGTCGTACGGCGCGGGCACCCAGTCCTCCGGCGTGGTGCGGATCCTCAAGGACCTGGACACCGACATCAAGGGCAAGCACGTCCTGATCGTCGAGGACATCATCGACTCCGGGCTGACCCTGTCCTGGCTGATCTCCAACCTCGGCTCCCGCGAGCCCGCCTCGCTCAAGGTGTGCACGCTGCTGCGCAAGCCGGACGCGGCCAAGGTCGCGATCGACGTCGAGTGGGTCGGCTTCGACATCCCGAACGAGTTCGTCATCGGCTATGGCCTGGACTACGCCGAGAAGTACCGCAACCTCCCGTTCGTCGGTACGCTCGCGCCTCACGTCTACGGCGGCTGAGAGCCCTCTTCCTGAGGGCGGCTCAGTCCTCGTGGGACGGATCGGGAACCCCAGCGGGTTTCGCGCCGTTGGAGCATGCGTGGACGGGATTGCCAGCAGTCCCCTGCGGCTTCGGGTGACAATGCTGGGGTACCGTCCGAAGAACAGTCTTTATCAAACTCACTATGGCAGGAGGGACGGGGCGGCACCGCTCCGTATGGATGGACGTGAAGCGATACTTCCGTGGGCCGGTCATGTGGATCGTGCTGGCCGTCCTTGCCGTGGTCGTGTTGATGCAGGTCGTCGGTTCGTCCGGCGGCTACAAGACGGTGGACACCGGCCAGGTCGTCAAGGCGATCAATGACAACCAGGTCGAGTCGGCCAAGATCACCACCGGTGACGAGCAGGTCATCAAGGTCTCGCTGAAGGACGGCGAGAAGGTTGACGGCAGCTCGAAGATCCAGGCGAGCTACATCGGCGACCAGGGCGTGGCCCTGGCCAACACTCTTCAGGACAAGTACCAGAACAAGCAGATCCCGGACGGCTACACCGTTTCGCCGTCCAAGCAGAACCCCTTCGTGGGCATCCTGCTGTCCCTGCTGCCCTTCGTTCTCATCGTCGTCGTGTTCCTGTTCCTGATGAATCAGATGCAGGGCGGCGGCTCCCGGGTCATGAACTTCGGGAAGTCCAAGGCGAAGCTCATCACCAAGGACACCCCGAAGACGACGTTCTCGGACGTCGCGGGCTCGGACGAGGCCGTCGAGGAGCTCCACGAGATCAAGGAGTTCCTCCAGGAGCCGGCGAAGTTCCAGGCCGTCGGCGCGAAGATCCCCAAGGGCGTCCTGCTCTACGGGCCTCCTGGTACGGGCAAGACGCTCCTCGCACGCGCCGTCGCGGGCGAGGCCGGCGTTCCCTTCTACTCCATCTCCGGTTCCGACTTCGTCGAGATGTTCGTCGGTGTCGGTGCCTCCCGAGTCCGTGACCTGTTCGAGCAGGCCAAGGCGAACGCCCCGGCGATCGTCTTCGTCGACGAGATCGACGCGGTCGGCCGTCATCGCGGCGCCGGCCTCGGCGGCGGTCACGACGAGCGCGAGCAGACCCTCAACCAGCTGCTCGTCGAGATGGACGGCTTCGACGTGAAGGGCGGCGTCATCCTGATCGCCGCCACGAACCGGCCCGACATCCTCGACCCGGCCCTCCTGCGCCCCGGCCGCTTCGACCGCCAGATCGCGGTCGACCGTCCGGACATGCAGGGCCGTCTGGAGATCCTCAAGGTTCACCAGAAGGGCAAGCCGGTCGCTCCGAACGTCGACCTCTCCGCGGTGGCTCGCCGGACCCCCGGCTTCACCGGTGCCGACCTGGCGAACGTGCTGAACGAAGCTGCGCTGCTCACCGCGCGCAGCAACCAGAAGCTGATCGACAACAGCATGCTGGACGAGGCGATCGACCGTGTGGTCGCGGGCCCGCAGAAGCGGACCCGGATCATGTCGGACAAGGAGAAGAAGATCACCGCGTACCACGAGGGCGGACACGCCCTGGTCGCGGCGGCTTCTCCGAACTCCGACCCGGTCCACAAGATCACGATCCTGTCGCGCGGCCGTGCCCTCGGCTACACGATGGTCCTGCCGGACGAGGACAAGTACTCCACCACGCGCAACGAGATGCTGGACCAGCTCGCGTACATGCTGGGCGGCCGCGCCGCGGAGGAGCTTGTCTTCCACGACCCGACCACCGGTGCCGCGAACGACATCGAGAAGGCCACGGCCACCGCTCGCGCGATGGTCACGCAGTACGGCATGACCGAGCGTCTCGGCGCGATCAAGTTCGGCGGCGACAACACCGAGCCCTTCCTGGGCCGGGAGATGTCGCACCCGCGTGACTACTCGGAAGAGGTAGCCGCGCTCGTCGACGAAGAGGTCAAGAAGCTCATCGAGAACGCGCACAACGAGGCCTGGGAGATCCTGGTCGAGAACCGCGACGTCCTCGACGCGCTGGTGCTCCAGCTGCTGGAGAAGGAGACGCTGAGCAAGGAGCAGATCGCCGAGGTCTTCGCTCCCATCGTGAAGCGCCCGGCCCGCCCCGCGTGGACCGGCTCCTCCCGTCGTACCCCGTCCACCCGCCCGCCGGTGCTCTCCCCCAAGGAGCTGTCGCTGACGAACGGGGCGAACGGATCGGCGGCGGCCATCGCCACCGCGACGGAGGCCGTCCCGGTCACCGAGACGGCCCCGGAGGACCGCACCGACAGCTGAGCCCGCTCGGCTCCGGTCGGCCTCATCAGGCCCGGAATGGATGCCGCGCCCCCCAGGTTCTAGCCTGGGGGGCGCGGCATTTTGGTGTGCCCGCACCTTTGGGACGCGTCGAGGCACGCGCAGGAGCCACAGGAACGAGGACCAGATGACCGACCCCGTGACGCTGGACGGCGAGGCCGTGATCGGCGAGTTCGACGAGAAGCGAGCCGAGAACGCCGTACGCGAACTCCTGATCGCGGTCGGCGAGGACCCGGACCGCGAGGGACTGCGAGAGACACCCGGGCGGGTCGCGCGGGCGTACAAGGAGATATTCGCGGGCCTGCTGCAGCAGCCGGAGGACGTGCTGACGACGACGTTCGACCTGGGCCACGACGAGATGGTCCTGGTGAAGGACATCGAGGTGTTCAGCACCTGTGAGCACCACCTGGTCCCGTTCAGAGGTGTCGCGCACGTCGGCTACATCCCGTCGACCAGCGGCAAGATCACCGGCCTGTCCAAGCTGGCCCGTCTCGTCGACGTCTACGCCCGTCGTCCCCAGGTCCAGGAGCGGCTGACGACGCAGGTCGCCGACTCCCTGATGGAGATCCTGGAGCCGCGCGGTGTGATCGTGGTCATCGAGTGCGAGCACATGTGCATGTCCATGCGCGGTATCCGCAAGCCCGGCGCGAAGACCATCACGTCGGCGGTGCGCGGACAGCTGCGGGACGCAGCGACCCGCAACGAGGCGATGAGCCTCATCATGGCCCGCTAGCCCGGCCCGCTAGCCCGGCCCGCTAGCCCGGCCCGCTAGCCCGGCCCGCTAGCCCGGCCCGCCAGCTCGGCCCGCCAGCTCGGCCCGCTAGCCCGGACCGCCGGCTCGGACCGCTGGATCGGCCCATCAGATCCGCGGCCCGCTCTGGGCGATCCACCGGACTGGACCGAACCGAACCGAACCGAACCGGACCAGACCGGACTGGAACCGCCCTGCGGGGACTGCGCGCGCGGTGACGGACTACGCCACCGGGGCCGTCCCGTCGCGGTGCTGGTCGTCGTCCTCCGGGAGCCGGCAGACGCGTTCCAGGAAGAAGGCGGCCGCTATCACGCCGATTCCGGCGAGGACCGAGAGGCCGGCGTAGATGGCCTGGTCGCGGCGAGCGGGGTCCTCCAGCCACCCCAGGAGGTAGACCCCCGTGCCGCCGTACATGCCCGCCACCAGGGCGGCCACCAGGGCGCTCGCCTGACCGAAGACGACCGCGCGGGCGGCCATCAGCGGATCGACGCCCTTGGCGCCGGGGCGGCGCTCGCGCTGGGCCTTGAGGCGGGCGCGCAGCGACAGGGCCGTGGCGAGGAGGACGATCGCGATCAGGGCGAGGACGATGGGGGCGGCCAGCGGGACCCGGGGAAGTGTGCCCACCGCGTTCCACAGGCGGGCGCCCGCCCAGGACAGCACTCCGGCCACCACGAACACGGCAGCCAGTGTCCTGATCCGCAGCTGTTTCACGTTGCCCCTTCGGTAGCCCGTGTGCGGCCGGGCCCGTGTCGGGGCCGGCCTGTGGTCGTCTTGACCTTAACGACTACTCGGGCAGCCGGAGTTCCAGGTCGGCGCGGGCCGCGACACCGTCCCGGGTGATGGTGTCCAGGAGCCGGGCGACGGCGCCGTGGCCGGGGAGCTGCGCCTCGGGATCCACGTCGTGCCAGGGGGCGAGGACGAAGGCCCGCTCGTGGGCGCGGGGGTGAGGGAGGGTCAGCACCGGGTCGTCGGAGACGACTTCGGCGTACGCCACGATGTCCACGTCGATCGTGCGCGGACCCCAGCGCTCGTCCCGTACGCGGTGGAAGGCCTCCTCGACCGCGTGGGCCCGCTCCAGGAGCGAGGACGGCGGGAGGGTGGTCCTGAGCACCACGACCGCGTTGAAGTACGAGGGCTGGCTGCCCGGTTCGACGCCCCACGGCTCGGTCTCGTAGACGGGGGAGACCGCTTTGACCCGGACGCCCGGGGTGTCCTCCAGGGCGTCGACGGCTCCCTGGAGGTTCTCCAGGCGGTTGCCCAGGTTCGAGCCGAGGGAGATCACCGCGCGCTTGGGGTTGCTCAGGGTCGTGTCGGCCGCGTCGACCTGCTCGACCACGGAGGCGGGCACCGGCTGGACGGTCGGGTCGCTCTGACCCTCGGTGAAGGATGTGGTCATACTCGGCTCCGGATGATCGTGACGGTCACGTCGTCGAAGGGGACCGTGATGGGCGCGTCCGGTTTGTGGACGCAGACCTCGACCTCCTGGACTCCGTCGTGCTTGAGGCACGTCTGGGCGATGCGCTCGGCCAGCGTCTCGATGAGATCGACCGGCTCGCCCTCGACCACGGCGACGACCTCTTCCGCCACGATGCCGTAGTGCACGGTCTTCGCCAGGTCGTCGTCGGCCGCGGCCGGGCGGGTGTCCAGGCCCAGCGTCAGGTCCACGATGAAGGTCTGGCCCTCCTCGCGCTCCTTCTGGAAGACGCCGTGGTGCCCACGGGCCTTGAGGCCGCGCAGCGCGACACGATCCACGCGAATCACTCCTGCAATTGTCGGGGAAGGCCGTCGTACGCCGACCGCGGTCGGCACACCGGCCTCGAACGAATCTACCTGCGAGCACTGACAACGCCCGCCCGCGAGGACGGGCGCCCCGGTGAAGGTCATGAGGTTTCACCGGGCGTTTCCCTTGGGGAACGCGGCGGCTCACGGGCTGGTAGCCGCCCCTACCCCGGACCGGAGATTCCAATCACCCTTTGGTCTCCCTGGGACCCCTACCCACTCAACCGGCGGTGTCCCCGTCTTCTTCCTCGCCGGACTCGGCCAGCACGGGGGAGGCGTGGTGGGACCAGAGTTTCCATCCGTCGGGGGTACGCCGGAACACGTTCGTGGCGACGACCAGCTGGCCGACGAGCGGGCCGAGCTCGCCGCCCTCGTCGGGGGCGGGACCGCCGCTGAGGATGTTCTCGGTGCAGGTCACCAGGGCCGTGTCGCCGGACACGGAGACGCGCACGTCGGTGAGGAAGAACTGGATGTACTCCGTGTTCGCCATGATCAGCGCGTACGACCGGAGCACCTCGCCGCGGCCGTTGAGGACGGGCCAGCCGGGGTGGACGCAGGACACGACCGCGCCCTCGCCCTCGAAGTCGTCGTCGGACGTGTCCAGCGGGGCCAGCCACAGCGAGGTCAGTTCCTCGAAGTCCCCGCGTTCCATCGCCTCGTAGTACGTGGTGTTGGCGAGTTCGACCTGTTCGATGTCGGTACGGGGTGTGCTCACCGGGCGCCCTCGGCGGCCGGACCGCCGGCGGCGTCGGATGTCCCGGCGGCGCGGGCGCCCTCGACGGCGCGGGCGACCCGTACGGCGTCGGCGGTGGCCCGTACCTCGTGCACGCGGACCGCCCAGGCGCCCTGCTGGGCGGCGATGGCCGAGACGGCGGCGGTGGCGGCGTCGCGCTCGCGCGCGGGAGGCGGGGCGCCTTCGGGGCCGGCCAGGACGCGGCCGAGGAAGCGCTTGCGGGAGGCGGCGACCAGCAGGGGGTGGCCGAGCCCGCGCAGGCGGTCCAGGTGGGCCAGGAGGGCCAGGTCGTGCTCGGGGTCCTTGGAGAAGCCGAGCCCGGGGTCGACGACGACGCGGTCGGGGGCGATGCCGCCCGCCAGGACGGCCTCCACGCGCGCGTGGAGTTCGTCGAGGACCTCGGAGACGACGTCCTCGTACGTCCCCTGGACGTTGCCGCCCGCCAGGAGGCCACGCCAGTGCATGACCACGAAGGGGGCGCCCGCGGCCGCGACGGCCGGGATCATCGCGGGGTCGGCGAGGCCGCCGCTGACGTCGTTGACCAGGGCGGCGCCCGCGGCGAGCGACCGCTCGGCGACGGAGGCGCGCATCGTGTCCACGGAGACGGTGACGCCCTCGGAGGCGAGGCCGCGGACGACGGGGATGACGCGCTTGAGCTCCTCGGCCTCGTCGACGCGGGTGGCTCCGGGGCGGGTGGACTCGCCGCCCACGTCCACGAGGTCGGCGCCCTCGGCGACCAGGCCGAGGCCGTGCTTGACCGCGGCCGTCGTGTCGAACCAGCGGCCGCCGTCGGAGAAGGAATCGGGAGTGACGTTCACGACCCCCATGACCGCGCAGCGGTCCCACGTCGGCAGTCCCGCGACTCGGCCGCGCCCGCGCTCAATACTCATACGTCCAGCCTAGGCCTCTTACGGGAGGCCTCATCGCCCCTTGACGGGCCCAGGGGCCTCCGCCGGTCCCGGGGGCGGGGCCGGGCGGTGCGCACCCGGCTACGCCGCCCTGATCCCCCGCTCCGTCGCCGCGTGGGCGCAGGGACGCGGGGCCGGTGCCCGGCGGCGCAGGATCCGGGGCAGGGCGAGGTTCACGAAGCCCTCGGCCCGCATGGCGGCGAGTCCGATGCGGGGGAGGTCGCGAGAGGCGGCGTAGACCACGAAGCGCGGCTCCCAGCGCGGGCGGAACTTGGCGTTGAACTTGTACAGGGACTCGATCTGGAACCAGCGGGACAGGAACACGAGCAGTCCGCGCCAGGCGCGCAGCACCGGTCCCGCGCCGATCTTCTCGCCGCGTGCGAGCGCCGAGCGGAACATCGCGAAGTTGAGCGAGATCCGTTCGATGCCGAGGCGGGGGGACGCCTGGAGCGCCGCCACGATGAGGAGTTCGTTCATACCGGGGTCGGCGGCGCGGTCGCGGCGCATGAGGTCGAGCGACACGCCGTCCGTGCCCCAGGGGACGAAGTGCAGGACGGCCTTCAGATCGCCGTACGGACCGGGCGGATCGTCGGTCTTGTGCGCCGTGGCGATCAGGCAGTCGCCGTCGGACGGGTCACCGATCCGGCCGAGTGCCATGGAGAAACCTCGTTCGGTGTCGGTGCCGCGCCAGTCCTCCGCCGCGCGCCGTATCCGCTCCAGCTCGCCTTCGCCGAGGTCACGGATGCGCCGTACCCGGGTCTCGTAACCGGCGCGCTCGATGCGTTTGACCATCTGGCGCACGTTGCGCATCGCGCGCCCGGACAGGGAGAAATCCGCGACGTCCACCACCGCCTCGTCCCCGAGTTCGAGGGCGTCGAGGCCGGTCTCGCGGGTCCACACCTCGCCGCCGGTCTCGGAGCAGCCCATGACGGCGGGTGTCCAGGAGTGCGCCCTGGCCTCGTCCATGAAGCGCTCGATCGCGCCGGGCCAGGCCTCCACGTCGCCGATGGGGTCACCGCTGGCGAGCATCACCCCGGAGACGACCCGGTAGGTGACCGCCGCCTTGCCGCTGGGCGAGAAGACGACCGCCTTGTCGCGGCGGAGCGCGAAGTGGCCGAGCGAGTCGCGGCCGCCGTGCCTGTCCAGGAGACCGCGCAGCCGGGTCTCGTCGTCCTCCGTGAGGCGGGCGGCGGGGTGTTCGGGCCGGAAGGCGAAGTAGACGGTGGTCACGGCGGTGAGCCAGCCGAGCGCGCCGAGGGAGAAGGCGACGGTCCAGGACGTGGGTCCCGCGTAGTCGACGGGGCCCTCGAAGCCGACCAGGCCGTACAGGACGTGACTGATCCGGTCGGCCAGGCTCGGGTCGCCGATCATGCGGTCCTCGTGGACGCTGACGATGACGAGTCCGAGGACGAGGGAACCGGCGCCCATGAGAACGAAGTTGGCGAGTGCGCGCCAGCGGCTGCGTGGATCGGGCAGCGCGGCGAACTCGTCGCGGTGGCGCAGCAGCGGGGCGAGCAGCGCGGCCGAGATGACGACGCCGATCACCGAGTGGCGGTACGCGAACTGCGCGGCGGCACCCGCGGGCAGCAGCAGGACCGCGGCGCGCCATGCCCGGCGCTTGCGGCGCCGCAGCCCGTGGGCGAGCAGCAGCAGGAGCACGCCGGCGCTGAGCGACAGCGCCGCGGCGAAGGGCCCGAACGAGCCGGGCAGCACCTCGGCCAGGGCGTGCATACGGCTGTGACGGAAGCGCGGGAAGACGCCCGCGGCGATGTCCAGGATGCCCACGAGCGTGCAGGCCCTGGCGATCAGGGCGGGGACGGCCTCCGGGCTCGGACCGCGCAGTGCGCGCCGTGTCCGGCCTGTCCGGCCTGGAACCCCACCCGACAATTCCCCATCTATCCTGACAGACATCGCATCCCGTGGTTCTGCGAGAGACCTTGAATCCGGTGCCATTCCGGCATCCGGCGACATTGCGCCCTCTAGGACGGTGTCTTGGGGAGACAGGTTCACTCCCTTCAGGAAAGCCGGTTCAAAAGGCAAGGAAAGTCCAGGGCAAGGGCTCGCCAATGGGTGGGACGGTCCGGGGCGGAAAGCGCAGGCGGAGCAGCTCATGGGTCTCACGAGCAACAAGGTGCTGGTACTGGTGATCCTGCTCGCCGTGCTGCTTTTCGTCGGCACGGTGTGGTGGTGGCCGCGGCTCGCCAGGCGTACCTGGCGGTCCGTCAGCGGGCGGGTCGGGCTGCTGCTGGCGACCCAGGTGATGCTGTTCGCGTCGATCGGGCTGTCGGCCAACCAGGCGTTCGGGTTCTACGCGAGCTGGGCGGATCTCCTCGGCCGGGAGAGAGGCGAGGGCGTGGTCGTCGACCACAACGGCGCGAGCGGTCCGGGCGGCGGCCCCCTCCAGGTCGTGGACACCGAGCAGGTGGCCGTCTCGGGCGGTGCCCGGCCGCGGAGCGGCGGCCAGATCCAGAAGATCGACATCGTCGGCCGTACGACCCGCATCGCCACACCGGCGTACGTGTATCTGCCGCCGGAGTACTTCCAGCCGCGCTACCGCACCCGTACGTTCCCGGCGGTGACCGTGCTGACCGGCTATCCCGGCACGGCCAAGGCGCTCATCAAGGCGCTGCATTTCCCGCAGACGGCGAATCGTTTGGTCAGGAGCGGCAGGATCCAGCCGATGATCCTCGTGATGCTGCGGCCGACGGTCGCTCCGCCGCGGGACACCGAGTGCGTGGACATCCCGGGCGGCCCGCAGACCGAGTCCTTCTTCGCCAAGGACCTCCCCGACGCCGTGTCGGCCCACTACCGGGTGGGCGCGAAGCCCCGGAGCTGGGGCGTCATCGGCGACTCGACGGGCGGGTACTGCGCGCTGAAACTCGCCGCCCACCACCCGGGGGTGTACGCGGCGGGCGCCGGACTGTCGCCGTACTACAAGGCTCCGATCGACCGCACGACGGGCGACCTCTTCCGGGGCGACAAGGCCTTGCGCGACCGCGCCGATCTGCGCTGGTACCTGAGGAACATGCCCGCCCCGGACACCTCGCTCCTCGTCACGAGCAGCAAGGTGGGCGAATCCAACTACAAGGCCACGCTCGACTTCATAGACCTCGTGAAATCGAAGAAGCCCACCAGGATCTCGTCGATCATCCTCGACAGCGGTGGCCACAACTTCAACACCTGGCGGCGGGAGATTCCGGGTGCCCTTCAGTGGCTCAGCGGACGCCTGAGCGACCGCTGACGCGTGCCGCGCCGGGGCCGGGAGCGGCCCGGGGAAATGGCGCTCCCGAAGGGAATGCCCCGCCCGGAGATGACGATTCGGAAACCGTTCGGAGTCGGCGGAATTGATCGGGGAGCCGGTGCGATCGGGGGCGTGACGGGCTTTGTGGGACAAGCGGTGTGCCCTGCAGGCGCTTGGTACAGGACAAAGCCTGCGGGGAGACTGTGTTTTTACCGTGCGGGGCACCAAGATTCGCCTACGCGCGGTAAGTTTCTGGCCATGCCACGTGGACGCCACCGCCATTCCCCGCCCTTGCACAGGGTGCTGCCTTCTTCGGCGATCGCCGGCGTGTCGCTCGTCTGCGCCATAGGCCCCTGGCTGTTCACGGACGCGTTCGCGCTCCGTGTCCTGGCCGCGGGTGCCGCGGCGACGGCGGTCGTCAGCGCGGTCGTCCTGCGCCAATGGGACACCGCGGCGGGCAAACGCGTCGCGGACCTCACGCGCGCGCGTGCGAGCGACGAGTGGCGCTATGAGGAGCGCGTCGCCGAGCTGGAGACGGACCTCGAGGAGTCGCGCGAACTGCGCGCCAAGCTGGAGCAGAAGCTGCGCGCCAAGCGCACCGAGCTGGCCGGCCTGCGCAACGAGCACGCGGCGCTGCTGCGCCGGTACGCCACGGCCGAGACGGAGCGGGCCACCGCCCTGGAGGGCCGCCGGCAGCTCGCCATAGAGGCTTCGGTGCCGGCCCGTGCCCTGCCGGCCGCGCGGACGGCTCCGGACGAGATCGAGACCGAGGACCCGTCCGGCACGCCGGAGGCCCACGACACGGACTCCTCCGGAGCGGCGGACGCGCCGGACACGTCCGAGACGGGCGGGACGACCGGGGGAGCGGACGCGTCCGAGAGCCCGGAGCGGTCCGAGACCTCCGGGGAGACGGCACCGTCCGAGGGTCCCGGGGACGGAGTGTCCGCGCCCGGGAGCGGGTCGGACGCCATCGAGGCCTTCATGGCGCCGGACGAGGACACGGTTGTCCCGGACGCGGAGGACGACGAGGACGCGAAGGCGCAGGCCGGTGCCGGGACCGACGAGTCCGCCGAGGTCTTCTCCCCGACCGGGTCGTCGCTCTTCCTGCGCGGCGGAGCGGCGTCGGGCCGGATCGCGGGCGACGGCCAGGGGGCGGAGCGCGCCGAGACCGGGACGGCCTCGACGTCCGTGGCCCTCGCGGTGCCGGACACGGACCCCGGCACCGACCCGGCGAGCGTCCCCGACGCCCGCTCGGCGACGGCCGGGTCCCTGAACGACATGCCCGCCCCGGCCGGGTCCGCGCTGGACGCGGCCGTCAGGAGGGACGCGGCGGCGAAGCAGCGCGCGGCGATGCGGAAGGGCGCGGCCGTCACGAAGGACCTGGTCGCGACCAGGGACCCGGCGGCCCAGCGGGACGCGGTCGCGCACGGCGAGGCCGCCCCGCACAGCGCTCCGGCCACCGAGACGGGTCCGTCCGCGGATTCCGTCGCGGAGGCGGGTGGGGCGCAGGGGAAGCCCGAGGCGGCCCGCGAGCACCAGCGCGCGGCCGCCGAGGCAGAGTCGCCGGCCGCCGCACCCGAGAGGTCCCGCCGGGCCGTGACGGCACCGCCGGCGCGGGCGGCGCTTCCGCCCGCCAGGACGGCCCAGCGCTCGGGGCACTTCACCGTGCCGACCGCGGTGGCCGTCGTCCCGCAGACCGCGCCCGTGCGGCGCCCCTCGGTCGAGGGAGGGTTCGACTTCTTCGGTACGCAGATGGAGCAGTCCGACGCCTCCGCGATGGAGGCCGTGCAGAACGAGGACCTCGCCGACGTGGTCGGCCAGGAGGTGCTCGCCGCGCACAAGGCCGAGGCCGAGTCCGGGTCCCAGCCCGCGGGCGAGGCGTCGGACGGTGCCGATCGCCAGGTCATCGACCTGACCGAGCACGACGAGACCGAGCACATCGACATGACCGGGCTGCGGAGCGCGGCTTCCTGAGCCGCACGCTCCCGCCGGGTGGCGTGACGAAGTGAGGGCAGTGGCGTGACGCCACTGCCCTCACCCGTTCCCGCTCCCTCGGCGGAGCCCCGACGACGCCGCCGCCGCCTCCGCACCCGCCGCCGGCGCCTCCCCCGGTGCCGACTCCGGCTTCGGCTCCGCACCCGACGCCTCCGCCTCCGCCGCCGCTTCCGCCGACTCCGGCTCCGCACCCGCCGTCGGCGCCTCCGCCGCCGCCGAGTCCGCACCCGACTCCGGCGCCGCCGCCGACGCCGGCTCCGCACCCGGCGCCGCCGCCTCCCCCGGTGCCGACTCCGCCCCCGCCCCGGCGGCCCTCAGGCCATCCACCGGTCCGGCCGGGCTTCCCGCCGTCCCGTGCGGGACCGGTCCGCCTGTGCCTGGAGGAGCTCCGCCGCCTCCGTGGCGTCCCGCAGCCGCGCCGTCACCGTCCTGCCGGCACCGGCGTCGATGTGGACGTCGGCGAGCCCCTTGAAGCGCTCCCAAGGCCCCTGTGTCAGCCGGACGCTCTGCGCCTTGGCGTGCGGGACGAGGGAGAGGCGGCGCCGCAACAGCCCGCGGCGCGCGGCGAACACGGTGCCGGTGACGGCGAGCCCGTATCCGCACCACCAGAACGGCGCGCACCAGCCGGCCCGCCGCGGCGGCCGGTCCAGCGACGCGGGGACCGTCACACCGGGCAGCACGGCGGCGATCACGGCGTCGGCGACCTCGCGCGGGGCGACGGGCACGAGGACCGAGTTCGAGGACCCGGCCACGTCCAGCTCGACCCGCACCCATCTGCCGCGCCACAGCAGGGGTTCGACGATCCGTACGGTCTGCACGCGTCCGGGCGGCACGGTCTCGTGCGTCCGGTCCAGGAGCCCGTGATCGATGCGCAGGCCGTCGGGCGACTCGCCCACCGTCCAGTCGTACTCGGCGACGAACCGCCCGACGCTGCTCGCGCCCGCCGCGCCGAGCAGGGGCAGTCCGGTCGCGAGGACCGTCCACACGCTGTGCGTGGCGAACCACAGCAGCGTGGGCACGACGATCGCGGCGGCCAGGGAGGCCCAGGTGGCACCGGTGAGCAGCAGGGAGGCGGCGAGGACGCCGGGCGGGACGTGCAGCAGCCGCCGGACCGGCGCCTCGCCGACCTCGCGGGCGGACTCGGGCGCGAACCCGGCGGCCCGGGCGAGGAGTTCGGCACGCAGCCTGCGGGCCTCGCCCTCGCCCAGATAGGCCAGCTCGTCCTTCTTGTCGGTCCCGACGACATCGAGCTTCAGCTTGGCGACACCCGCGACGCGGGCCAGCAGCGGCTGGGTGATGTCGACGGCCTGGAGCCGTTCGAGCCGGATGTGCGCGGTGCGGCGGAACAACAGGCCGGTACGGATGCGCAGCTCGGTGTCGGTCACCGCGAAATGCGTGAACCACCAGCTCACGAAGCCGTAGAGGGCGGCGCCCGGGACGATCACGGCGAGAGCCAGGAGCAGCACGGTCGTCGTGAGCCGGGCGAGCTGCTCCTGTGCCTGGCCCGGGTCGTGGACGGCCCAGCCGGCGAGGACGGCCACCGGCGCCCAGGCTCGCCGGAACGGCGTCACGGGGTGCAACCGCCGCTCGGACAGCGGCCTCTCCGCCGGTACGGAACCCTCGTCGCCCGGCACGGCCCCGGCGCCGGGGAGGGCGCCGGGCACGGCGGACGGGTGCCCCGAGGGGTCCGGGGAGGCCGTGCTCACAGGCCCGCCGATCGTGCCTCGCCCAGTTCGGTCAGCCGGTCGCGCAGCCGCTCGGCCTCGGCCGGGTCGAGACCCGGGATGCACGCGTCGGTGGCCGCGGCGGCGGTGTGCAGCTGCACGCTGGCGAGCCCGAAGTGGCGTTCCAGGGGCCCGGAGGTCACCTCGACGAGCTGCATGCGCCCGTACGGCACCACGGTCTCCTCACGCCACAGCACCCCCCGGCTGATCAGCAGGTCGTCCGCGCGTTCCGCGTACCGCCAGGAGCGCCAGTTGCGCCCCAGCATGTGCCAGCCCCAGGCGGTGAGGGCGAGCGGCAGCAGGGCGAAGGCCGCCCAGCCCGGACCGGCGAACAGGGCGAGGAGCAGGCCGACGGCGATCGTCAGGAGTCCCAGCCACACCACCAGCAACAGCCTTCGCATGCGCAGCAGCCCCGGAGGCAGTCCGGCCCAGACCGGCTCCCCCGGCGCGCTCTCCTCGATCCGCGCGCTCCCCGTCTCCATGGAGCAAGCGTACGTACGAGAGACTGTGGCCATGACTCCCACGACGGAGACCATGGTCGGCATCGGCGGCGCTGCCGAGAGCACCGACATGGTGCTCAACATCGGCCCCCAGCACCCCTCGACCCATGGCGTGCTGCGCCTGCGGCTCGTGCTCGACGGTGAGCGGATCCAGCACGCGGAGCCGGTCATCGGCTACATGCACCGCGGCGCCGAGAAGCTCTTCGAGGCGCGCGACTACCGCCAGATCATCATGCTCGCCAACCGCCACGACTGGCTGTCGGCCTTCTCGAACGAGCTGGGCGTCGTCCTCGCCGTGGAGCGGATGCTCGGCATGGAGGTCCCCGCGCGCGCGGTGTGGATGCGCACGCTCCTCGCGGAACTCAACCGGGTCCTCAACCACCTGATGTTCCTCGGCTCCTATCCCCTGGAGCTGGGCGGGATCACCCCGATCTTCTACGCCTTCACGGAGCGCGAGGAGCTCCAGCACGTCATGGAGGAGATCTCCGGCGGGCGCATGCACTACATGTTCAACCGCGTCGGCGGACTCAAGGAGGACCTTCCGGCCGGATGGGCCACCCGCGCGCGTGCCTGTGTCGCCGCTCTGCGCACGCGGATGGGCGTGTACGACGACCTGGTGCTCGGCAACGAGATCTTCCGGGGGCGTACCCGCGATGTGGGCGTCCTCGCGCCGGAGGCCGTGCACGCGTACGGCGTGAGCGGTCCCATCGCGCGGGCCTCCGGCGTCGACTTCGACCTGCGCCGCGACGAGCCCTACCTCGCGTACGGGGAGCTCCAGGACACCCTGAAGGTCGTCACACGCGAGGAGGGCGACTGCCTGGCCCGCTTCGAGTGTCTCCTGGAGCAGACGCACAACTCCCTGGACCTCGCGGACGCCTGTCTCGACCGGCTGGCCGAGCTGCCGCCCGGCCCGGTCAACCAGCGTCTGCCGAAGGTCCTGAAGGCGCCCGAGGGACACACGTACGCCTGGACCGAGAACCCCCTCGGCATCAACGGCTACTACCTCGTCAGCAAGGGCGAGAAGACCCCGTACCGGCTGAAGCTGCGCTCCGCGTCCTTCAACAACATCCAGGCGCTCACCGAACTGCTGCCCGGGACGCTGGTCGCCGACATGGTGGCGATCCTGGGGTCACTGTTCTTCGTGGTCGGGGACATCGACAAGTAGGGCGTCGACAAGTAGGGCGTCGACCAGCAGGGCGTCGCGCGGGCCGGCGTCGGGGGAGTCCGGGAACCCGTCGGGGAAGCCGACGGGCTGGAGCAGCCAGCCGAAGTCGCCCAGCCCGCCCGGCGCGGTGAGTTCCGCCGCCTGTCCGGCACCCGCGAGGGCGCGCACATAGGCGGCCGGGTCCGTCGTCGCCAGGGCGAGCGGGGGGCGGGCGCCGCTCACGCCCAGCGCGCGCAGCGCCGCGCGCTGGGTCACCACGCGGCCCCCGGGCAGCGCGCACGCGTCGAGCGCCACATGCGCGGTGATGTCGCACGAGCCGTCCGGCACCGGTGCCGTCTCGCGTCCCTCCCGGAAGCCGGTGAGTGTCCCGAAGGGCGGCCGTCCGCCCACGACGTGCGCGTAGTCGACGGCGACGGCGAGACCCCGGTCGAGCGCGGACACGGCGGAGGCCCAGGCGAGGTCCCGGGGGAGCCCGATCTCGGCACGGGCGCCCTCGGCGGGTGCGAGGGGCGCCTCGGGAGAGCCGCCCGCCCCCGGTGTTCGGGGTGCTTCCTGTGCGGGTCCGGGGTCCGGCCGCGCTCCCGGCGCGGGCCGGTCTCCGGCCGCCGGCCACCACCAGTCCCGCAGCCACCGGGCGTCCTCCCCGGTGACCGGCTCCCCGAGACGTTCGGTTCCGTCGCCGCGGACGAGGACCCGCCGCGGCACCCGGTCGGGCCCTGCCTCGGCGACGTCCACGGGCACGTTGTCCAGCCACTCGTTGGCGAACAGCAGCCCGGTGATCCCGCGCGGCGGCTCGGTGAGCCACGTGATGCGCCCGTCGAGGCCGGCCGGCCTCTCCGCCCGCTCGACGGCGTACGCGCGCACACGGCCGGCCACGTCGGCGGGGAGGGCGGCGAGGACCCCGGTCACCAGCTCGCCGCGTCCGGCGGCCATGTCGACGAAGGCCAGCGGATCCGGGTGGCCGAGGGCCGCGTCGAGGCGGCACAGCAGGCGCGCCACGGCACCCGCGAACAGCGGGGAGGCGTGCACCGAGGTCCGGAAATGCCCCGCCGGTCCCTCGGGCCGGAGATAGAAGCCCCCCGGGCCGTACAGCGCCTCCTCCGTCGCCTCGCGCCACCCACGCCACTCATCCGCCGCCGCACGTTCCACGGGGCCAGGCTAAGGGCGGTCCCACCGGTGCGGGCCGGGCCGCCCGGTCCGGACCGGTGCGGAAGGCACCTTTTGAGCGTCCCGGAGTGGGGGACATCCACCTTGGGGAGTACGAGGGGCGGCCCCGGATCGGTCCTCCGGTTGACCCGGGCACACCGCGCGCCTCCCTACTCTGGGTTACGTGCAGCGCCTCTATGACCTTCTCCGCAGGTACCCGACATGGGTCGACAGCTTCTGGGCCGTCGCCCTGCTCGGGATCTCCTGGGTCAGCATCAGCAATGTCAACGGCGCCGCGACGGGTCCGTCGTCGACCGCCACGGCGCTCCCGATCGCCGTCGCGCTGAGCGCGGTCGTCGCGCTGCGCCGCCGCATGCCCGAGAAGATGCTGGTGCTGGCCGTGGCGGCGGGCCTCGCACAGCTGGTCCTGGACGTCCCGTCGGCGCCCGAGGACTTCGCGATGCTGGTGATCATCTACACCGTCGCCGCGGACGGTGCCGGCTGGGCCTCCCGGCTTGCGCTGATCGGCGGCCTGTGCGCGGGCACGCTCGCGCAGCTCCGCTGGCCCACCGAGGCCAGCGGGCCGGGCGGTGTCTTCATAGCGATCTTCCAGACGGTCCCGTTCGCGCTCGCCTGGGTGCTCGGCGACTCGATCCGCACCCGCCGCGCCTACCTCGCGCAGCTGGAGGAACGAGCCGCCCGTCTGGAGAAGGAGCGCGAGGCGCAGGCCAAGGTCGCGGTCGCCGCCGAACGCGCCCGGATCGCGCGCGAGCTGCACGACGTCGTCGCGCACAACGTCTCGGTGATGGTGGTTCAGGCCGACGGCGCCGCGTACGTCATGGACGCCGCCCCCGAGCAGGCCAGGAAGGCGCTGGAGACCATCTCGGGCACCGGCAGGCAGGCCCTCGCCGAGATGCGCCGGCTGCTCGGCGTCCTGCGCACCGGCGAGCACCAGGAGGGCGGCGAGTACGTGCCGCAGCCCGACGTCGAGCAGCTCGACGACCTCATCGAGCAGTGCCGCACCTCGGGCCTGCCCGTCGACTTCAAGGTGGAGGGCACCCCGCGCCCGCTGCCCAGCGGTGTGGAGCTCACGGCGTACCGCATCGTCCAGGAGGCGCTGACCAACACCCGCAAGCACGGAGGCCCGAACGCGGGCGCCAGCGTTCGTCTGGTCTACTTCGACGACGGTCTCGGCCTGCTCGTCGAGGACGACGGCAAGGGCGCCCCCCACGAGCTGTACGAGGAGGGCGGCGCCGACGGGCAGGGCCACGGCCTGATCGGCATGCGGGAGCGTGTCGGCATGGTCGGCGGCACCCTGGACGCCGGGCCGCGGCCCGGCGGGGGTTTTCGCATCAGCGCCCTGCTGCCGCTCAAAGCGGCCCACTGACACCTGTACACACCGGTCCCGACGACCGGCCCGACGAAGTGAAAGGCCCCCGATGGCGATCCGCGTGATGCTCGTCGACGACCAGGTGCTGCTGCGCACCGGCTTCCGGATGGTGCTCGCCGCCCAGCCGGACATGGAGGTCGTGGCCGAGGCGGGCGACGGCGTCGAGGCCCTCCAGGTGCTGAGCGCCACCGAGGTCGACGTGGTCCTGATGGACGTGCGCATGCCGAAGCTCGACGGCGTGGAGACCACCCGCCGCATCTGCTCGGACCCGAACCCGCCGAAGGTCCTGATCCTCACCACCTTCGACCTCGACGAGTACGCGTTCTCCGGACTGAAGGCCGGCGCCTCCGGCTTCATGCTCAAGGACGTGCCCCCGGGAGAGCTGCTCGCCGCCATCCGTTCCGTGCACAGCGGCGACGCCGTGGTCGCGCCGTCCACCACCCGGCGCCTGCTCGACCGGTTCGCGCCGCTGCTGCCCAACGCCGGCAAGGAGCCGCGGCACAAGGGTCTGGAGCGGCTCACCGAGCGCGAGCGCGAGGTCATGATCCTGGTCGCGCAGGGTCTGTCCAACGGCGAGATCGCGGCCCGGCTGGTCCTCTCGGAGGCCACCGTGAAGACCCACGTCGGGCGCATCCTCACCAAGCTCGGCCTGCGTGACCGGGTCCAGGTGGTCGTCCTCGCCTACGAGACGGGGCTCGTCAGGGCGGGCGGGCTCGGCTGACGCCCGGACGCCCACCCACCCCGCGGCCGGCGCCGTACGAGCCGTGCCCGGGGCGGGGCGCGGTGTCCCTCCGGCCCGGCCTTCGCGTGACCGGGACGTGACCGGCGTGCACTAGGGTCGGCGCATGCTCCTGTGGATCAACGGGCCCTTCGGGGGCGGCAAGACACAGACCGCGCACGAGATCCGGCGCAGGCTGCCGGGCAGCGTCATCTGCGATCCGGAACACGCCGGTTTCGGCCTGCGCCGCATGCTTCCGCCCGAACTCCGCGGCGATTTCCAGGATCTGGTGTCCTGGCGGCAGGGTGTGGTCGAGGTGCTCGACCTCGCGCTCGGCCAACGGGACGGTGTGGTCATCGCCCCCATGACGGTCACGAACCCCGCGCACTTCGCGGAGACGGTCGGGCGGCTGCGTGAACTGGGCCACGACGTACGGCACTTCACGCTGCTGGCCGAGCGTGAGACCGTCCTTCGGCGGCTGCGCGAACGCGGCTTCGGGCGCCTTGTCGCCCGCGTCGCCGGGAAGGACGCCCCCCTGCGGCGCGAGAGTTGGGCCGTGGGGCAGCTCGACCACTGTCTGGAGCGGCTGCGCGAGCCGGAGTTCGCCGAGCATCTGTGGACCGACCGGACGACGGTCGCCAGGACCGCCGACCGGATCGCCGTCCTCGCCGGGCTGACGCTCACGCCGAACCGCGACGGGGTGCTGCGCGGGCGCCTGCGGCGGGCACGCACGAGCCTGCGCCACATCCGCCTCGACTGACCCCGCCCGGGTTTCTGCCCGAGTCGGCCGCGGATTTCCGCCCCCCCGACCCACCCCTGGGGCTCCGCCCCGGACCCCGCTCCCCAAACGCCGGAGGGGCTGAAACTTTCCCCGGCCGGGGCTGTGACCGTCTGGATCCCGCATTCCGCAGCCGGGAACGCGCCGTCGGGGCCGTGCCGGCACCTCGACGCCCGTCGCCACCGACGGTCACATCTCCGTCCGACGGCGACGGGCTGATGCACCGGCACGGCCCCGACCCACCCACCGGACCCGGGCCGCTGAGGGGCTCAGCGCAGGATCCCCTCCAGGAAATCGCTGCCCAGGCGGGCCACCACGCCGACGTCGAGCTGGTGCAGCACATAGCGGCCGCGGCGCCGCGTGGTGATCAGGCCCGCCTTCTTGAGCACGCCCAGGTGCCGGGATATCTCCGGCGCGGTCATGCCGTGCACCTGGGCGAGCTCGCCGGTGGTGTACGCGCTGCGTGCCAGATGACGGCAGATGCGCATCCGGACCGGGTGGGACAGGGCGGTCATCCGCAGGGTCAGCTGCTCGACGGAGGGCGGGGCGGAGAGCTCGGGGGAACTGACGGGGTAGTGCAGCACCGGCTGCCACCGATAGCGGTGCAGCACCATCAGGTGCGGACGGCCGAGACTGGTGGGGACCAGCAGCAGACCGCCGTCCGCCGTGACCACCGTGCTCCCCTCGGTCAGCTTGTCGACGGTGATGATCCGCACCGTCTCGTCCAGGGACAGCGCGGAGGAGACGGAGGTCAGCGCCTCGGACAGGCCCTTGTGCCGGAGCAGATCCGTCTTGTGCCGGGCCTCCGCGGCCAGCGGGTGGCGCAGCCGGGACCAGGTCTCGGCGAAGAAGGCCTCGTCGCAGTCCTCCAGGAACTGCCGCAGCCACGCCCGCACGCCCGGTGGGTCCACCAGCAGCCGCTCGGTGAACCGCGTCTGCTGCGGCCCCCGTGAGGCGGCCAGATCCACGGCCCGCCGCTGCACCTCGGGATCGGAGAGAGCGTGCGGCCCCTCGGAGCCGTACGCGAGCGCGCAGGTGAACTCCAGGGCCGCGTCCACGAACTGCTCGTCGGTGAGCTTGTCCAGCAGGTCCAGGTCCTCGGCGAGCGTCGCGCCCGGCACCGAGACCCCGCCCGGGACACCCGCGCACGGCAGGAACAGGTCCGAGAACGTCGTCCGCCACAGGAAGTCCGCCTCGCACATCCGGTCCGCGAGATGGGGATCGAGCCCGGCGGTGACCCCGGTCGCCCAGCCCTGGAGCCCGGGGTGGTGTCCCGGCTCGGCCAGAGCGTGCAGCGCCATCCCGAGCTCGGCCAGCGGCGAGGGCACGACGGCGACCCGCTCCGGCCGGAGGCCGCGGATGTCGATGTGCACGCTCATGTCCCCATGGTGCACCCCGCCACCGACAACGGACCGCCGTCGATTGACGACGGCCGTCAATCGGAGCGACAGCCGCTGTGATCAGGCGCAGCCTGGGACGACCGGGGCAGTTCGCGCGGGGCCTTCGGATCCCATCCCTCGTCCCGAGAGGCGATCGGTCATGAGCATCACCCAGCAGTACCTCCTGGACAGCTACCGGGCCTCGCAGCACGGGGAGGCCTCTCCACCGGCACCCGGCAGCCACGACCGGGAGGTCGCGCGGGAGCTGCGCGACTACCGGCGGTTCCGGGCCGTCGTGGCCGGACATCCGGCCCGTGGCCGGCTGCGCGGGGCCCTGGGCCGGTGGCTGCACGGCGGGCCGGGCCGGCCGGTCCGCTGAGACCCGCCCCGCCCCCGGGACCCCGTGCCGTGACCGCTCGGTCTTCCGTCCTACGAGAGACCGCTCGGGCCCCCGTCCTACCAGAGACCGCTCGCGGCCCCGGACTACGAGGCGTTCCGGTCCGGCAGTCTGTCCACGAACGTCCGGACCGCCGCCCTCACGTCGTCCGCCGTCCACTCCAGACCCGGTTCGGCCACCGTGATCTCGGTGTACGCCAGTCCCGGGCCGCCCCGGTTCCAGCCCTGGGCGAACAGGCCCGTGCCCGTCTCCTCGACCTGCCGCAGCGCCGCGTCCCCGAGGACGTCCGGTTCGTACGGCAGCCAGACCTGGAACTGGTGGGTGTGCGGCTCCTCCGGGTGGACGCGGGCCCAGGGGACCCCGGCCTCGGCGAAACCCTCGCGCAGGGCGCCGGCCACCACGCGCGCGTGGGCGACGTACTCCGGCAGCCGGGGCAGCTCCCGATCCAGGCCGATCAGTGCCGACAGGACGGTCGGGAACTGCTGGATGATCATGCCGCCGTACCGGTGCCGCCAGGTCTTCGCCTCGTCCACGAGCGTCTTCGGCCCCGCGACGGCGGCACCGCCGAAGCCGCCGAGCGACTTGTAGAACGAGACGTACACGCTGTCCGCGAGTCCGGCGATCTCCTCCAGGGGGCGGCCGAAGTGCGGGGCGCACTCCCACAGCCGGGCCCCGTCGATGTGGACCACCGCGTCCCGCTCCCGGGCCGCCTCCACGACCTCGGTGAGCTCCTCCCAGGAGGGCAGGACGAACCCGGCGTCCCGCAGCGGCAGCTCCAGCAGCAGCGCGCCGAACGGCTCGGGGAAGTCCCGTACCTCCTCGGCGGTCGGCATCCGGGGCTCGTTCGTCAGACGGACCGGGCGCAGGCCGCTGACCTGGCTGAATGCCTGCCGTTCATGGACTTCGGGGTGACTGAGCCCGTGCAGGGCCACGGTCGCGTCGCCGGTCCGGCCCGCCCAGCAGCGCAGGACGACCTGCTGCGCCATGGTCCCGGTCGGGAAGAAGACCGCCGCCTCCGTGCCCAGGAGCGCGGCGACCCGCTCCTCCAGGGTCTCGACGAGGCCGTTGCCGTACATGTCGACCCGCTCGTCCAGGTCGCACACCTCACCGGCGCCCTCGCTCAGCCAGGCCAGGCGCTCGCGGAGCGACAGCTGATAGCCGGGCCGCCACAGCACCCGTCCGGCCGCCCTCCAGGCGACCACGCGCCGCTCGAACTGCTCCTCGGGAGACAGCCCCGACGTCTCCTTCCCGCCCCGCTCCGTGGGCTCCGTACCGACCCGCTCCGCGGGTTCCGCACCGCTTCCTGCCGCCGTATCGCTCATCCCAGGATCATGTCCCGAGCCGGGCCTCACGGGCACCCCGAATTCCACGCGACGGTGACCTGCGCAAACGCCGTTCACCCGTCGGAGCGCGCGCTGTTCCCGCGGCCGGCGGAAACCCACAGCCTGTGGATGGCCGAACAGCCCTTTGACCAATCGCGTTAACATGACGAGAAATCGTCCGGTACCCCGAGCGGACTGGAACGGAAGGCCGCCCTCGCGTGAGTACGTATCCCCAGCCAGAGCCCAAGGACCGCCCCGCGCGGCTGACCGTCGGCGTCGTCGGCGCCGGCCGTGTCGGACCCGCGCTCGCCGCCGCGCTCCAGCTCGCCGGACACCGCCCGGTGGCCGTCTCCGGCGTCTCCGACGCCTCCAGGCGGCGTGCCGCGCAGCTCCTGCCCGACGTTCCGCTGGTGTCCCCGGCCGAGGTCATGGAGCGCGCCGACCTCGTGCTGCTGACCGTTCCCGACGACGCGCTCCCCGGGCTCGTCGAGGGACTCGCCGAGACGGGCGCCGTCCGGCCCGGACAGCTCCTGGTGCACACCTCGGGACGGTACGGCTCGCGCGTGCTCGACCCGGCCCTCAGGGCGGGCGCGCTGCCGCTCGCCCTGCACCCCGCGATGACGTTCACCGGCACCGCCGTGGACGTCCAGCGGCTCGCCGGATGCTCCTTCGGGGTCACCGCCCCCGAGCAGCTCCGACTGGCGGCCGAGGCCCTCGTGATCGAGATGGGCGGCGAGCCCGAGTGGATCGCCGAGGAGTCCCGGCCGCTCTACCACGCGGCCCTCGCGCTCGGCGCCAACCACCTGGTGACCCTGGTCGCCGAATCGATGGAACTGCTGCGCACCGCCGGTGTCGCGGCCCCCGACCGCATGCTCGGCCCGCTCCTCGGCGCCGCTCTGGACAACGCGCTCAGGTCGGGCGACGCGGCCCTGACCGGACCCGTCGCGCGCGGGGACGCGGGCACGGTCGCCGCGCACGTCGCCGAACTGCGCCGGCACGCCCCGGGGACCGTCGCCGGGTATCTGGCGATGGCCCGCGCGACCGCCGACCGCGCGCTCGCCCACGGACTGCTCAAGCCGGAACTCGCCGAGGACCTCCTGGGGGTACTCGCCGCCGGGACGGACGCGACCCAGGGGACCGAGGGAGACACCCGATGACCACCGCCCTGCTGCGCACCGCCGACGAACTGTCCGCGCGGGCCCGGACCGGCCGCAGAGCCGTCGTGATGACCATGGGCGCCCTCCACGAGGGCCACGCCACCTTGATCCGCACCGCCCGTGAGATCGCGGGTGACGGGGGCGAGGTGGTCGTCACCGTCTTCGTGAACCCTCTCCAGTTCGGGCAGGGCGAGGACCTCGACCGCTACCCGCGCACGCTCGACGCCGACCTGAAGATCGCCGAACAGGCGGGCGCGGACGTCGTGTTCGCGCCCTCCGTCGAGGAGGTCTACCCCGGGGGCGAGCCCCAGGTCCGGATCTCCGCGGGCCCGATGGGGGAGCGCCTGGAAGGCTCCGTGCGCCCCGGTCACTTCGACGGCATGCTCACCGTCGTCGCCAAGCTGCTGCACCTGACCCGGCCCGACGTGGCCCTGTTCGGCCAGAAGGACGCCCAGCAGCTCGCCCTGATCCGGCGCATGGCACGCGACCTGAACTTCGGCGTGGAGATCACCGGCGTCCCCACCGTGCGCGAGGAGGACGGGCTCGCCCTCTCCAGCCGCAACCGCTACCTCTCGGCCGAGGAGCGGCGCACCGCGCTCGCCCTGTCTCAGGCCCTGTTCGCGGGTCGTGACCGGCACGCCGCCCAGGAGGCGCTGCGCGCGCGGGCCCTGGAGGTGCCCGCCACGCGCGAGCGCGCCGAGGCCCTCAGCGCCCTGGGCGAGTCCCGGGCCGCTGCCGACGCGCACGCCGTCGCCAAGGCCGTCCCCGGCTGGCCCGGCGGGGTCCGCTCGGCCGCCCGGCTGGTCCTCGACGAGGCGGCCCGCCTGCGGCCCCCGCTGGTCCTGGACTATCTCGCGCTCGTCGACCCGGACGACTTCACGGAGGTCCCGGACGACTTCACCGGCGAGGCGGTCCTCGCCGTCGCCGCCCGGGTCGGCACGACCCGCCTGATCGACAACATTCCCCTCACCTTCGGAGCCGCCTCGTGACCGGCAAAGGCACAGGTTCAGAGACCGCCACTGGCACCGGCATACGCCTGCACGCGCCCGCCCCGGGCTGGGCCCTGACCGCGGACGTCGTCGTCGTCGGCTCCGGCGTCGCCGGGCTCACCGCCGCGCTGCGCTGCGAGGCCGCGGGGCTGCGGACCGTCGTCGTCACCAAGGCCCGCCTGGACGACGGCTCCACCCGCTGGGCGCAGGGCGGCATCGCCGCCGCCCTCGGCGAGGGCGACACCCCCGAGCAGCACCTCGACGACACCCTGGTCGCGGGCGCGGGCCTGTGCGACGAGGAGGCCGTGCGCATCCTCGTCACCGAGGGCCCCGACGCGGTGCGGCGGCTCATCGCGACCGGCGCCCACTTCGACGAGTCCTCCGAGGGCCGCCTCGAACTCACCCGTGAAGGCGGCCACCACCGTCGCCGCATCGCGCACGCGGGCGGCGACGCGACGGGCGCCGAGATCTCCCGGGCCCTGGTCGAGGCGGTCCGCGCGCGCGGCCTGCGCACGGTCGAGAACGCGCTCGTCCTGGACCTCCTCACGGACGCCGAGGGCCGCACCGCGGGCGTGACCCTGCACGTGATGGGAGAGGGCCAGCACGACGGTGTGGGCGCCGTCCACGCCCCCGCCGTGGTCCTCGCGACCGGCGGCATGGGCCAGGTCTACTCCGCGACCACCAACCCGTCCGTCTCCACGGGCGACGGCGTGGCCCTCGCACTGCGCGCGGGCGCCGAGGTCTCCGACCTCGAATTCGTCCAGTTCCACCCGACCGTGCTCTTCCTCGGAGCCGACGCGGAGGGCCAGCAGCCGCTGGTCTCCGAGGCGGTACGGGGGGAGGGCGCCCACCTGGTCGACGCGGACGGCGTGCGCTTCATGGTGGGACAGCACGAGCTGGCCGAACTGGCGCCCCGGGACATCGTCGCCAAGGGCATCATGCGCCGCATGCAGGAGCAGGACGCCGAGCACATGTTCCTCGACGCCCGGCACTTCGGCGCCGCCATGTGGGAGCACCGCTTCCCCACGATCCTCGCCGCCTGCCGCGTCAACGGCATCGACCCGGTGACCGAGCCCGTCCCGGTCGCCCCGGCCGCCCACTACGCCTCCGGCGGCGTACGTACCGACGCCCGGGGCCGCACCACGGTCCCCGGCCTGTACGCGTGCGGAGAGGTCGCCTGCACGGGCGTCCACGGCGCCAACCGGCTCGCCTCCAACTCCCTTCTGGAAGGCCTCGTCTACGCCGAGCGGATCGCCGCGGACATCGCGGCGAGCCACGCCGAGGACGGTCTGCGCGCGCGCGTGCCCCAGCCGGTGCCGCGCCCCGAGACGCCCGCGCACCCGCTGCTCGCCCCCGAGACCCGTTTCGCGATCCAGCGGATCATGACGGGCGGCGCCGGCGTACTGCGCTCCGCCGCGTCCCTTCGGACCGCGGCCGAGCAGCTCCAGCGGCTGCACACCGACGCGCGGGACGCCCTCGACGAGAACGGCAAGACCTCCGAGCCCGGCGTCGACACCTGGGAGGCCACCAACCTCATGTGCGTGGCCCGTGTCCTGGTCGCCGCCGCCCTGCTGCGCGAGGAGACCCGGGGCTGCCACTGGCGGGAGGACCACGCCGACCGCGACGACGACCAGTGGCGCCGCCACATCGTCGTACGGCTGAATCCCGACCGGACGCTCGCCGTCGGCACCACCGATACCGCAGACTTCCCCCCGACATCCCGGCAGCCCCACCCGGCGCCCCCGTCCCGTCCCCAGGAGCAGTGACCGAAGTGAGCACCCACGACCTTCCCCTCGCCGAGAGCGGCGGCTGCGGCGACGGCTGCGGCTGTGGCGCAGACATGGACGAGGCGTACATGGAGTGCGGCCTCGATCCCGCTCTGGCCCAGCTCCTCGCCGACGCCGGACTCGACCCCCTGGAGGTCGAGGACATCGCGAACGTGGCGATCCAGGAGGACCTCGACCACGGCGTGGACGTGACGACGGTCGCGACCATCCCCGAGGACGCGGTCTCCACCGCGGACTTCACCGCCCGGGACGCGGGCGTCGTCGCGGGCCTGCGCGTCGCCGAGGCCGTCCTGTCCGTGGTCTGCACCGACGAGTTCGAGGTCGAGCGGCACGTCGAGGACGGCGACAGCGTCGAGGCCGGCCAGAAGCTGCTGAGTGTCACCACGCGCACCCGCGACCTGCTGACGGCCGAACGCAGCGCCCTCAACCTCCTGTGCCGTCTGTCCGGCATCGCGACCGCCACGCGCGCGTGGGCGGACGCCCTGGAGGGCACCGAGGCGAAGGTGCGGGACACCCGCAAGACCACGCCGGGCCTGCGCTCCCTGGAGAAGTTCGCGGTGCGCTGCGGCGGCGGGGTCAACCACCGCATGTCGCTGTCCGACGCGGCACTCGTCAAGGACAACCACGTGGTCGCCGCCGGCGGTGTGGCCGAGGCCTTCAAGGCCGTACGGGAGATGTTCCCGGAGGTGCCCGTCGAGGTCGAGGTCGACACCCTGGACCAGCTCCGCGACGTCGTCGACGCGGGCGCCGACCTGATCCTGCTGGACAACTTCACGCCCGCGGAGTGCGAGGAGGCGGTCGCCCTGGTCGCGGGCCGTGCCCTGCTGGAGGCGTCCGGCCGGCTCACCCTCGCCACCGCCGGGGCCTACGCGAAGACGGGCGTCGACTTCCTCGCGGTGGGCGCGCTCACGCACTCCTCCCCGATCCTCGACATCGGTCTCGACCTGCGAGCGGCGGAGTAACCCCGGCCATGCTGCTGACCATCGACGTGGGCAACACCCACACGGTCCTCGGCCTCTTCGACGGGGAGGAGATCGTCGAGCACTGGCGCATCTCCACGGACTCGCGCCGGACGGCCGACGAACTCGCCGTGCTGCTCCAGGGCCTCATGGGCATGCACCCGCTGCTCGGCGAGGAGCTCGGCGACGGCATCGACGGCATCGCGATCTGCGCGACCGTGCCGTCCGTGCTGCACGAGCTGCGCGAGGTGACGCGGCGCTACTACGGCGATGTCCCCGCCGTCCTCGTCGAACCCGGCGTCAAGACGGGCGTGCCGATCCTCACGGACAACCCCAAGGAGGTCGGCGCCGACCGGATCATCAACGCCGTGGCGGCCGTCGAGCTGTACGGGGGACCGGCGATCGTCGTCGACTTCGGCACCGCGACCACCTTCGACGCGGTCAGCGCGCGGGGTGAGTACGTCGGCGGTGTCATCGCTCCCGGCATCGAGATCTCCGTCGAGGCGCTCGGCGTCAAGGGCGCGCAGCTGCGGAAGATCGAGGTGGCCCGGCCGCGCGCGGTGATCGGCAAGAACACCGTCGAGGCGATGCAGTCCGGCATCATCTACGGGTTCGCCGGCCAGGTCGACGGCGTCGTGAACCGGATGGCGCGCGAGCTCGCAGGCGACCCCGAGGACGTCACCGTCATCGCCACCGGCGGACTGGCTCCGATGGTCCTCGGCGAGTCCTCGGTGATCGACGAGCACGAGCCGTGGCTCACGCTGATCGGGCTGCGTCTGGTGTACGAGCGGAACGTCTCGCGCATGTGAACCGCGCCCGCGTGACGCGGGCAGCCGGTACCGAAGGGGCCCCGCGAACGCGGGGCCCCTTCGGCTTTCCTTCCCTTTCGGCGGGGCGGCGGCCGGGCGCTCCTCCGGAATCCGGAACGGAATTCCCCGCCGAGGTCCCTTTGCCCGGTGTTCCCCGCCTCGGTGCTCTCCTTCACCGCGGCTCCGCACGCGGTTCTCCCGCACGCGGTTCTCTCACGGCGCTCCCGGTCGCGCGGCGCGCTCGCCCCCGCGCCCTCAGGGGAGACAGGACGCGCCACATTTCTTCCGCTATGCGGATTTTGTCTGATTAGCACGTATCGTCGCCCCATGCCCACGCCCTACGGATCCCACGGCGGCATGGCGTTCGGCGCGGAGGAGCTGCGTGTGCTCCGTCGTGCCCTCGCCCTCGCCCTGCACCCCAGCCCCGTCTCGGCCGAGGACGTCCAGGACTGCCTCCGCCTCGCCGAGTCCCTCGACGAGGCGGCCCACGAGGGGGCCAGGCTCCGGGCCTTCCTGCTGGCCGACCTCGCCCGCTACCGGGCCGCCCTGCCGGGCACCGTCGCCGGCTACCTCCCCCTCCTGGAGGAGGCCCTCGCCTCCGGGTACCGGCCGAACCCCGACGACCTCGCCGCGCTCCGCGCGCTGCGCGGCAACCCCGCCGCGGCGGCTCTTCTGGAGCGCTGCCGGGTCATCGCCGAGCAGGACGTGCGGGCCCGGCTCTCCGGCCGCGCGCTCGCCTCGGTCCCCCCGTCCCGCACCCGTCTGCTGGCCCTGCCCGGCGGCCGCGCCGCCGAGGAGCCCGACAGGAGGCCCGAGCCGGGACCGCAGCCCCGGCCGCCCGCCGGGGCGCCCCGCCCGGACCGGCCCATCCCCACCCCGGGCGAGGTCTTCCCACCGCGGCGCAAGCCCGGCCCGCCCCCGGCGGACCCGCCGCGGCAGCTCGCGGCGGGCTAGCTACTCTGGGGGCATGGACTATGTCTCCGCGCTCGTGCCCCCGGTAGTGATGGCCGTGTTCTTCATCGGGCTCATCGTGACGATCGTGAAGAGCCAGGGCGGGGCCAACAAGGCCAAGGAGGACGGCGTCGTCGACGCCGCCCTCGCCCGCGTGGAGGCCGCCCAGCAGGCCTCGGCCCCCAAGGACGCCGGGGCCTGAGCCCCGGGCGGCCCCGCGGGGCTCCGGGCGAGCCCCCGTCGGTGGCCGCCCGCCCCGCGCCCGGCCGCGCTGTCATCGGCGTACGACTCGGACGTTTCCTGCGTCCTTCGAGTCGTACGCCCTTTTTGTTGGCCATCTCCCACTATTGTTCTGAACTGTGCCTCGCCCATTGGGAGAACTCGAAGACGCGGTCATGACGCGGGTGTGGAAGTGGAACCGCCCGGTGACCGTTCGGGAAGTCCTGGAAGACCTTCAACAGGAACGGTCCATCGCCTACACCACGGTGATGACCGTTTTGGACAATCTCCATCAGAAGGGCTGGGTCCGCCGCGAGGCGGAAGGCCGGGCCTATCGATATGAGGCGGTCTCCACACGGGCCGCCTACTCGGCTGCGCTGATGAACGACGCCTGGTCGCAGAGCGACAACCCGGCGGCCGCCCTCGTCGCCTTCTTCGGGATGATGAGCGAGGAACAGCGGGTCGCCCTCAGGGATGCCGTACGCATGGTGCAAGGGCCGGAACCACAGGCCCCCGAAGCCGCCGAAAGGCCACCGGCGCCCGGGCCCTCCGGCGAGAACCCCGCCGCTGACGGGGACGCCTCCGGGCGATAGCGTCCGCTCATGTCAGCAGAGCATCCCGCGGAGGTTCCGGCAGGGCTTCCGGCGGAGCATCCCGAAGTCACCGCAAAAGCCGTCACCGTCCGGCGGGCCAGGACCAGCGATGTCGCGGCCGTACGAGGACTCCTCGACGCGAACGTGCGCCGCCGTATCCTGCTCGACAAAGCCACGGTCACCCTTTACGAGGACATCCAGGAGTTCTGGGTCGCGGAACGCGACGACAACGCCGAGGTGGTCGGCTGCGGTGCCCTGCACGTGATGTGGGAAGACCTCGCGGAAGTCCGCACTCTCGCGGTGAACCCCACGGTCAAGGGCCTGGGTGTCGGTCATCAGTTGCTGGAGAAGTTGCTCCAGACCGCCCGCTGGCTCGGTGTTCGACGGGTTTTCTGTCTGACCTTCGAAGTCGGCTTCTTCGCGCAGCACGGCTTCGTGGAGATCGGTGAGACACCCGTCGACACCGATGTGTACGCCGAGCTCCTGCGTTCCTATGACGAGGGCGTCGCGGAGTTCCTCGGTCTCGAACGAGTGAAACCGAACACCCTGGGCAACAGCCGGATGCTTCTGCATCTGTGATCGCGACCGGCTATTCCGGCGGAGTGCGCTGCCCACGTTCCCTATGTCCGAAACGCGCACGTTTCCGGACGGGCGGAGTCCAGTGAGTCTCTGCCAGGGGTTTGTGTTTTTCCAGCAAAAGCGGTTTGCTTTCCGACGTACTGCAGTACTGCATATAACAAGGGACGGCGAAACGGCGGACGCCGCGGGGCCCTCCTTGCCCTGAAGTTATCGATGAAAGGAAATCCGGTGGCACAGAAGGTTCAGGTCCTTCTTGTCGACGACCTCGACGGCGGCGAGGCGGACGAGACCGTGACGTTCGCGCTCGACGGCAAGACGTACGAAATCGATCTCACGACCGCCAATGCGGACAAGCTCCGTGGCCTTCTCGACGCGTACGTGAAGGGTGGCCGTCGTACCGGAGGCCGCGCTTCGGGCGGACGCGGAAAGGCCCGCGTCGCTTCCGGTGGCAGCCAGGACACCGCGCAGGTCCGCGCCTGGGCGAAGGAGAACGGCCTGGAGGTCAACGACCGCGGCCGCGTTCCCGCGTCCATTCGCGAGGCCTACGAGAAGGCCAACGGCTGAGCACCCGCTCGCCGCAGCCTGACGCGGTGGCACTGCGTCGCCATCGTCTGCACCAGTCGTACGAGATCGGGGGCGCCCCCAACGCCCCCGCCGACGGCCCCGCCGCCCAGCGCCGACAGTGTCGGCAGTGCCGCCTCCACCGAGCGGCCGGGCATCGGGGGCCGCAGCCAGCGGGCGGCCCCTCGTGGGCCTCTCCGCGTTTCCGGACCGGCCGGCCGGCGGTCGCCGGTACGGGCTCGCGGACCGTTTTCGGGCCGGCCCTCGGGCCGGGCCCCGAACCCGGCCGGCGGCGGAGCGAGGGGACCCGGCGACGCCGGAGCCCCGGCATCCGGCGTCACCGCGCCCCCGGGATCCGGCGGCGGGGGAGCCTCGACGCTTCCGCCCGCGCCGATCGCCGTGAGATCCAGCGCGAGACTTCCCCACTCCAGCCAGTCGAGCAGTCCCGGCAGCTCCTCCGCGCTCCCCGCGGCCACCAGCAGCCGCATCCGCTCCCCGTACAGGGCCACCGGAGAAGCCGGTCCCAGATGCCGGCCCAGATGCCGCAGGGCGGGCAGTCCCGCCTCCGCCGGCACCTCCAGGACGTCGAAGCACAGCCCCGTGACCAGCCGTACCGGCGGCCCGGGCACTGTCGCCCAGCCCAGTTCGTTCTCGTACCAATGACGTACCGGATCGACCGGATCACCCGGATCGGACGGCCGGCGGGGCACAGGGACGGTGGGAACCATGCAAGGAGCAACCGTCAAAAGCCCCCGGAGTTACGCTGGGTGTTTCTGCGAACGCGCAGAGTGCCGAGAAAAGGGGCGTGCGGGAGCGTTCCGCCGGGCATGGATGTTCGCCCGTAGCGGAGGGAACCGGTGCGCGCGGCATGGACTGTCCGTGCGCACGGGTAAGACATGCCTAGTGGGAGGGGCGACACGCAGGGCTCGGGCATCTCACGTTCGCCATCGGCGTACAGCGGGAGAGGGTATCTGCCTGGCCTGCGGGAACATCGTCTCGCACCATCAGGTTGGAGCAGATGTCGGCGTTCGGGGTCAGGAGGCCAAGGACGGTGTCGGCAGTTGGAATGAGCGGTCCCCGCTTGCGGGACTAAGCTGCGGAAGGACAGGGAGGGGAGCGTCCCCTTACTGCCTGACCGCTCTGAGGAGCGATTAACGATGTTCGAGAGGTTCACCGACCGCGCGCGGCGGGTTGTCGTCCTGGCTCAGGAAGAAGCCCGGATGCTCAACCACAACTACATCGGCACCGAGCACATCCTCCTGGGCCTGATCCACGAGGGTGAGGGTGTCGCCGCTAAGGCCCTGGAGAGCCTCGGGATTTCGCTCGAGGCGGTCCGCCAGCAGGTGGAGGAGATCATCGGCCAGGGCCAGCAGGCCCCGTCAGGCCACATCCCCTTCACCCCCCGTGCCAAGAAGGTCCTGGAGCTGTCGCTCCGCGAGGCCCTTCAGCTGGGCCACAACTACATCGGCACGGAGCACATCCTGCTCGGCCTGATCCGCGAGGGCGAGGGTGTCGCCGCCCAGGTCCTCGTCAAGCTGGGCGCAGACCTCAACCGGGTGCGGCAGCAGGTCATCCAGCTGCTCTCCGGCTACCAGGGCAAGGAGACCGCCGGCGCCAGTGGCGGTCCTGCTGAGGGCACCCCCTCCACGTCCCTGGTCCTCGACCAGTTCGGCCGGAACCTCACCCAGGCCGCTCGTGAGTCCAAGCTCGACCCGGTCATCGGGCGCGAGAAGGAGATCGAGCGGGTCATGCAGGTGCTGTCCCGCCGCACGAAGAACAACCCGGTGCTCATCGGTGAGCCCGGCGTCGGCAAGACCGCCGTCGTCGAGGGTCTCGCCCAGGCCATCGTCAAGGGCGAGGTGCCCGAGACCCTCAAGGACAAGCACCTCTACACCCTGGACCTCGGCGCGCTGGTCGCCGGCTCCCGCTACCGCGGTGACTTCGAGGAGCGCCTGAAGAAGGTCCTCAAGGAGATCCGCACCCGCGGCGACATCATCCTGTTCATCGACGAGCTGCACACGCTGGTCGGTGCGGGTGCCGCCGAGGGCGCCATCGACGCCGCTTCGATCCTGAAGCCCATGCTGGCCCGTGGTGAGCTCCAGACCATCGGTGCGACGACGCTGGACGAGTACCGCAAGCACCTTGAGAAGGACGCGGCCCTTGAGCGCCGCTTCCAGCCGATCCAGGTGGCGGAGCCTTCCCTCCCCCACACGATCGAGATCCTCAAGGGTCTGCGCGACCGGTACGAGGCCCACCACCGTGTGTCCATCACGGACGAGGCCCTGGTGCAGGCGGCGACGCTCGCCGACCGGTACATCTCGGACCGCTTCCTGCCCGACAAGGCGATCGACCTGATCGACGAGGCCGGCTCCCGGATGCGCATCCGCCGGATGACCGCGCCGCCGGACCTCCGCGAGTTCGACGAGAAGATCGCGGGCGTGCGCCGCGACAAGGAGTCGGCCATCGACTCCCAGGACTTCGAGAAGGCGGCCTCTCTCCGCGACAAGGAGAAGCAGCTGCTGGCGGCGAAGGCCAAGCGCGAGAAGGAGTGGAAGGCCGGCGACATGGACGTCGTGGCCGAGGTCGACGGCGAGCTGATCGCCGAGGTCCTGGCCACCGCCACCGGCATCCCGGTCTTCAAGCTGACCGAGGAGGAGTCCTCGCGTCTGCTGCGCATGGAGGACGAGCTCCACAAGCGGGTCATCGGCCAGAAGGACGCCATCAAGGCGCTCTCGCAGGCGATCCGCCGTACGCGAGCGGGTCTGAAGGACCCGAAGCGTCCCGGTGGTTCCTTCATCTTCGCCGGCCCCTCGGGTGTCGGTAAGACGGAGCTGTCGAAGACCCTCGCGGAGTTCCTCTTCGGTGACGAGGACGCGCTGATCTCCCTCGACATGTCGGAGTTCAGCGAGAAGCACACGGTCTCGCGTCTCTTCGGTTCGCCCCCCGGTTACGTGGGCTACGAAGAGGGCGGCCAGCTGACCGAGAAGGTCCGTCGCAAGCCGTTCTCCGTCGTCCTCTTCGACGAGGTCGAGAAGGCCCACCCGGACATCTTCAACTCGCTGCTGCAGATCCTGGAGGACGGTCGTCTGACCGACTCCCAGGGCCGGGTCGTGGACTTCAAGAACACGGTCATCATCATGACGACCAACCTCGGCACCCGGGACATCTCCAAGGGCTTCAACCTCGGCTTCGCGGCCGTGGGTGACGTCAAGAGCAACTACGACCGGATGAAGGCCAAGGTCAACGAGGAGCTGAAGCAGCACTTCCGCCCCGAGTTCCTGAACCGTGTCGACGACACGGTGGTCTTCCACCAGCTGACCGAGGAAGACATCATCCAGATCGTCGACCTCATGGTCGCGAAGGTGGACGAGCGTCTGAAGGACCGGGACATGGGCATCGAGCTCAGCCCCAGTGCCAAGTCGCTCCTCGCGAAGAAGGGCTACGACCCCGTGCTGGGCGCCCGGCCGCTGCGCCGGACCATCCAGCGCGAGATCGAGGACGTCCTCTCCGAGAAGATCCTCTTCGGCGAGCTCCGTCCCGGCCACATCGTGGTCGTCGACACGGAGGGCGAGGGCGAGGCCAAGGCCTTCACCTTCCGCGGTGAGGAGAAGTCGGCGCTTCCCGACGTCCCGCCGATCGAGCAGGCCGCCGGCGGTGCCGGTCCGAACCTGAGCAAGGAGGCGTGACCTCAGGGTCCGCCTGAAAAGGGGCTGCCCCGGGACCTCGGTCCCGGGGCAGCCCCTTTTTTCCGGTTCCGGGGCCGGTCCCTTTCCCCGGTCCCGGAGCAGCCCTTTCGACCGGGCGGGAGTCACAGAACGTTGTGGGTCGTGGTCGTCGTGTGTTCGCCCGGCAATTGACCCGAGAGTTGTTCCGGCACGGTTCCGGTGTCCGAAGTGAGGGCGAAATTGACCGTCCGCAGATTCGGCAGCAAGGCCCGGAGTCCGGAAAGGTCCTCGTTCCCCGCGGGCTTTCTCAGTTCCAGGTGTTCGACGGACGGCAGCGGCGGCGCCGACGCGAGGGATCCGAGGGCGGCCCGGTGGATCCGCAGTTCCCTGAGCGCGGGCAGCGCGGCGACCTCGGACCAGTCGTCGGGGGTGAGCTCGCCGGGCTCCCGGCTCAGCCACAGGGTGTGCAGGGACCGCCAGTGGCGCAGCCCCCGCATCCCGGTGTCGCGGAGCACGTCCCGCCCGAAGCAGATGACCTCCAGCGGCGCGTCCAGGGGGAGGGTCTCGCTCAGCGACCGGCCCGTGAGCCGGTGTCCGACGTTCAGTTCCCGCAGCGAGGTCAGCCGCGCCAGACCGTCGGGGACCGGGGGCCGTCCCGAGTCGGACATCAGGTAAAGCCCCCGCAGCGGCAGCTCCGCGAGCGGCGCGAGATCACCGATCCCCGTGCACCCGTCGAGGTTGAGCTGCTCCAGTCGCCGCTGTGCCGTCAGGAAGCCCAGATCCCCGAGGCGGTGGTTGTGCCGCAGCATCAGCCGGGTCACCTGGTCCGGGAGCAGGCAGGTGCGCAGCTCCGCCGGGTCGATGTCTCCCACGATCTGCACCTGGGGCCGGCCGCCCAGGTCGCGCAGCACGTGGAGCTGGGCGGTCGAGTGCGCGGAGAAGTACAGGCCGGCCGGGTCCAGCCGGGCGATGATCTCGGACGCGTACCGCTCGGTGTCGAACCTGTGCCATCCCCAGGCGAGTTGGGCTCGTACGGACCGGGCCGGATGCGAGCGGAAGCGCGCCAGTACGGGGATGGCCGCGTCGGTGCCGATCAGGGAGGCGGTGACCACGACGCCGTGGGCCTCGTCCTCGGTCAGCCCCTCCGGTCCGGGCAGCAGCTCCAGGACGAGGGGGCCCGCCTCGGCCAGGGCGCGGGCCTCCGCCGACGTTCTCGGCGGGATGAGCGCGGCCGCGTCGCCCTCCACGGCGGCCCGTACCTCGGGCGCGAGCTGGGTGGCGTGTTCCAGCGAGGCGAGGGCGAGCAGCCGTACACGGGTCGCGGCCGCCTGGTCGAGCCGGGCCGCGGCGCCGGTCATGGAGCCGAGCAGTTCGGCCCGTTCGCGTGGCCGGGCGTGGGCAACGGCCATGCGGATGACATCCGCCCACTGGGACTCCCCGGCGTTGCGCACCAGCAGCCCGAAGTCCCCGTCCTCCACGGCGGCTTTGGCGCCCAGGTAGTCCTGGAAGGTGCGGTGGACGAACTCGACGGTTCCCGGGACGGGTTCGCGGAGAAGTCCGCTGCGGACGATGAGGTGGCGCAGGATCTGCGCGGCGTCGCCCTGCCGGGCGGCGGCCGGGAGGGAGGGCAGGACGTCGGCGACGATGCGTTCGGCGCGGGCGCGGTCCATCTCCGCCCGGTTGTTGCGGATGAGCCAGTAGGCGAGCCGTTGCAGGAGCTGGATCTGCGGCGGTTCCGTGAGATGGACGCCGTCGTGACCGTTTCCGGTGACGAACATGTCGCGTTCCTCGTCGCGGCGCGACAGCAGCATCGAGAGCGCGGCGTCGTACAACTCCTGCCTGCCGTGCGGCAGATAGCCCCGCCTGTCCCGGTGCAGCGCGCAGATCAGGCCGCACATCAGAGGGTTGGTGGCGAGGCGGCCGAGGTCCGGCTTGGTCCGGACGGCGTCGAGGAGGGAACGCTCGTAGCCGTCGAGGCCGTCCCTGCCGGAGGCGTCGAGGCGTGCCGCGGCGTGCCAGCGGCGGATGAAGGCCGCCACGTCGTCGCCGGTCATCGCCGAGAGGACGAGTTCGGTGAATCCGTCGGGAGCGAGCCAGTCCTCCCGTACGGCCGAGGGGCGTGACGTGACCAGCCACTGATTGCCGGGGTAGGCGTCGAGGAGCTCGCGCAGCCAGCGGCGGGTGTGTCCGCGGTCCCGTTCGGGGATCTCGTCGAGTCCGTCGACGAGCAGCAGTCCGCGGCCGTGGCGGAGCACCCTGTCGCTCCAGCCGTCCGGCTGGGTCGCGTGGAAGGGGATCCGGACGGCGGACAGGAAGGCGTCGGGGGCCGGAAGGCCGTCGGGGCGGCGGGCGAGGGTGCGCAGCGGGAGGACGAAGGGGATGCGGTCTCCCCGCTCGCCGCGCGCCGCGGTCACCGCAAGCCACTGCACCAGCGTGGTCTTGCCGGAACCGGCCACGCCGCGCAGCAGGACGAGGTCCTGTTCCGACAGGGCCTGTTCGGCGGGCAGGGAAGCGGCCGCGGGGGCGATGCGCACACCGTCCAGCGAGGCGGTCTCCTCGTCCTCCACGGGGCGTAAGGCCTGGAGGCTGAGGTAGGCGGCGTCCAGCGGCCAGCGTTCCGGGGAGTTGACGAGGTCGATGCCGTAGATGGTGAGGTGGCTGTGCCGGGTGGCGAGATGGGCGAGATAGCGCTGCTCGAAGGCCTGGTCCGTGCCGCCCGTCATGGGGGTGCGGGCGATCAGCTCGTCCACCTTGGCGATGAGTTCGCGCTGTCTGCGGCTCTGTTCCACGAGGGTGCGGGGGACGAACGCCGAGCGCTGGGTGAAGAAGTGCAGGATGTGGAGGCAGGCGGTGTCGAGCAGTCTCTCGTAGAAGACGGTCGCGTCGAGGGACAGGTCCCGGTCGGGGTTCCCGGCGGCCGCGCGCAGGCGCAGGGCGAGCGCCCGGTGGCCGAGCTCGACCGCCTGGACGTCCGTCATGGTGAGGTCGCCCAGGGCGTGCAGTGTGGCGCCGAGGGCGTGCACGACGGCCTGTTCCTCGTCGGCGGGGAAGGGGCGCTCCCCGCCGCGCAGCGCCCGCCCGACCAGGGTGGCGGCTAGACCGGCCAGTTCCTTCTCTCCGACGGCCCGTTTCTCGCCCCTGAAGGAGACGAGGGCCGAGATCCGTACGGGCCTGTCCACGAGGCCCGCTCCCGGGCCCTCGGCCACGAAGAGCTTCCTGACCAGCGGCGCGGCCACGCTGGAGGCCAGGCGCGTGCCGACGGTGACTGGGTCCATGACGATCCCCCGGGAGAGCGTTGAGCCAGAAGGACAACCGTATGTTCTGACAGCCGATCGGCACAGAGGCGCGGAGGGTGCCCCCGAGGGGTCCGCGAACGCCCCCAAGACCCTTGAGAACAGGGGCCGGCGGCGTAGCCCGCGTCACATTCGGGGGGTCCCGGACCGGGCCCCCCGGTGACATGCGGCACAGGCGTTTTGGCCGGTACTAGAGCGAGTAGTAGGTATGCGAAAACGGACAAAAAGGACCTTTGGCCCGGGGTGGGGAGGGCTGTCTGCAGGTGGTCCGGACGAGCGGGCCGAGAGCGGGTTTAGCAAGGGATGCGCAGGCCTGAAGTGGGGTTAAACCCTGCTTTCCGGGCCAAAGGGACAAGATCCTTCGCCAAATGTCCGAGGTGTCAAGGTTCGGGAAGTTTCGGGGTGAAGTACTACTTCGCACCGTAGATGGGGGGTTTGAGTGCGGCTGGGGGCGCGGGTTACCAATGAATGGCCAACACGGCGGCAGGCAGTTCGCCGGAGTGGTTGCTCAGTCCCTTGTCCCCGTCTCCACGAGGTATTCATGTCGAAGCGCGTCACGTCCCGCAAGTCCCTTACGTCCATGGTCCGCACTCGGGCGGCCGTTCTGACCGTCGGTCTGGGAGCCTCGGTCGTGCTGGGCGCAGGGGTCGCGACCGCCGCCGAAACGGGCGTCAGCAGCAGCGCCACCGTCACCGCGGCCAACGCCGTCCACACCCAGGCCGCCGCTCAGGCCAAGGCCGCCGTCGCGAAGAAGACGGCCGCCACCAAGGCGGCTGTCGCCAAGAAGGCCGCGGCGAAGAAGAAGGCCGCCTCCTGGATCGACCCGGTCGCGAAGTACTCCCTGTCCGCCAGCTTCAACCAGGCCGGCGGCATGTGGGCCCACAAGCACTCCGGCCAGGACTTCGCCGTGCCGACGGGCACCAACGTCATGGCCGCCCACGGCGGCACCGTCGTCAAGGCGGGCGGCAACGGCGCCGGTGACGGTCCGGCGTACGGCAACGCCGTCGTCATCAAGCACGCCAACGGTACGTACTCGCAGTACGCCCACCTGTCGCGCATCGACGTGCACATCGGTCAGGTCGTCTCCACCGGTCAGCACATAGCCCTGTCCGGCAACACCGGTAACTCCAGTGGCCCGCACCTGCACTTCGAGATCCGTACGACCCCCAACTACGGTTCGGCCGTCAACCCCGTGACGTTCCTCCACAACATGGGTGTCAAGGTCTGACCCGCCCGCGCCGGTGACCGGCGCGGAGCCCCGGCGCGCAGCGCCGGAGGGCGGAACCAGAAGCGGGGGCCCCCGGGCGGGGGGGGGGGGGGGGGGGGGCGGCGGGGGGGGGGGGGGGGGGGCGGGGGGGGCGGGGGGGGGGCCGGGGCCCCCCCCGCGGGGCCCCGGGGGGGGGGGGGGGGGGGGGGGCCCCCGCTTCTGTGCGCGGGGTGCGGCGACGCGAAGGGCTGCCAGGCCCTGGGAGGCGCCGCCCCCGCCCGGCTCTAGGAGGCTCCGCCCCCGTTGGCCTCTCCGTGGGCCTGGGTCACCAGATCGATCGCGACCTCCAGGACGGCCTTGCGCTTGTCCTCGGGGTCGCCTTCGACGTCTTTGAGGACGAACATGCCGGCGTGCATCGTGAAGAGCGCGCTGATGCAGCGGACCTGGTCGGTCAGCGGTGCCTCGGGCTCCTTGATGATCTCCAGCATGCTGATCATGCGGTCCTTGAAGGTCTCGCCGATGCTCAGCTCGCGAACCGTCGCCTGGTTCTCCTGCATGAAGCGGAAGAGCGGGGACGCGCCGCCGAGTGCCTCGCTGTAGCGGCGCAGCACCTCCTGCTTGGTCTCCAGGCTGTGGGGCTGCTGCCCGCCCCATTCGATCAGCTCGTCGAGCGGCCGCGTCAGATCCTGGAAGAGGCTGATCAGGATCTCTTCCTTGGTCTTGAAGTGGTAGTAGAGCGCCGCTTTGGTGACATCGAGGTGCTCCGCGATCTCGCGCAGCGAGGTCTTCTCGTAGCCGTGCTCGGAGAACAGTTCGAGAGCGACGTCCTGGATGCGCTGCCGGGTGTCGCCCCGGCGCTGCCGCTTGATGCCGTCCATGGTGCCGCCCATCCTCGTACTCCTAGCGCTCCCTTGAAACTTACCTGTCGACCGGCTGGCAAAACTAGTGCAACTTACTTGACGCCCGGCTAGTTGCGAAGCTATTTTCCTGAGTGTAGTCAGCTTGCCGGTCGGCAAGTAAGTGGCCGGACGGCGGCAGAAGCAACTCAGGGGAGTGGAAGCGATGGCGGACAAGACAAAAGAGGCCGAACCGGCCGCTGAGGTGACCGGGAAACCGGTCGAGGGCGAGAAGCCGCAGCGCAGCGTGCGCGTGGTCCTGCTCGCGCTGATGCTCACGATGATGCTGGCGATGCTCGACAACATGATCGTCGGCACGGCCATGCCGACCATCGTGGGTGAGCTCGGCGGACTCGAACACCTCTCCTGGGTCGTGACGGCGTACACGCTCGCCACCGCGGCCTCCACCCCGATCTGGGGCAAGGTCGGCGACATGTACGGGCGCAAGGGCGCCTTCATGTCGTCGATCGTGATCTTCCTGATCGGCTCCGCGCTCAGCGGCATGGCCCAGAACATGGGCGAGCTGATCGGATTCCGGGCCATTCAGGGTCTCGGCGCCGGCGGTCTCATGGTCGGCGTCATGGCGATCATCGGTGACCTGATCCCGCCCCGTGAGCGCGGCAAGTACCAGGGCATGATGGCCGGCATCATGGCGCTGGCGATGATCGGCGGTCCGCTGATCGGCGGCACCATCACCGACAACTGGGGCTGGCGCTGGTCCTTCTACATCAACCTGCCGCTCGGCGCGGTCGCGCTCGCCGCGATCAGCATCGTCCTGCACCTGCCGAAGAAGCGGTCCGAGACGCGCATCGACTACCTCGGTGCCGTGCTGCTGACGATCGGCATCACCTCCATCGTCCTCGTCACCACCTGGGGCGGCACGGAGTACGCCTGGTCGTCCGCGCGGATCATGGAGCTCATCGGCCTCGGTGTCGCCGCGCTGGTCGGGTTCGTCTTCTGGCAGACCAAGGCCGCCGAGCCGATCCTGCCGCTGCACATCTTCCGCAGCCGCAACTTCACGCTGATGTCGATCATCGGCTTCGTCACCGGCTTCGCCATGTTCGGCGCCACGCTGTTCCTGCCGCTGTACCAGCAGGCGGTGCAGGGCGCGTCCGCGACCAACTCCGGTCTGCTGCTGCTGCCCATGCTGGGCGCGATGCTCGTGACGTCGATGGTCGCCGGCCGGGTCACCACCGCCACCGGCCGCTACAAGATCTTCCCCGTCCTCGGCGGTGTGCTGATGGTGATCGGCCTCTACCTGCTGTCGACGATGGACACGGACACCACCCGTTTCATGTCCGGCGTCTACATGGCCGTCCTCGGCCTGGGCATGGGCTGCCTGATGCAGGTCACCATGCTGGTGGCGCAGAACAGCGTGGAGATGAAGGACATGGGCGTCGCGTCCTCCTCCAGCACCCTGTTCCGTACGCTCGGCTCGTCGTTCGGTGTCGCCATCATGGGCGCGCTGTTCAACAACCGCGTCAAGGACGTCATGGCCGAGAAGGCCGGCGCCCTGGGCTCGAAGATCACCGAGCAGTCCCCGCAGCTCGACGCGGCGAGCCTGGCGAAGCTGCCGGCGGCGGCGCGCGAGGCCTACCAGCACGCGGTGTCGGCCGGTACGCACTCGGCCTTCCTGCTGGGCGCGTCGGTGGCCGTGATCGTGATGATCTCGTCGGTGTTCGTCAAGGAGGTCGCCCTCAAGGGAGCGGGCGCGCCCAAGCCCGGCGAGGGCGAGGCGTCGGACGCGGCACCCCAGGTCCAGCTCGCCGAGCCGGTCTGACCTGATCGCGGGGCCGGCCCTCCCGGCCCCTGAACTCCTCACACCGAAGGCCCCCGGCGTTGTCCGCCCCGGGGGCCTTCTCCTGTGCCCGCCTTCTCCTGCGCTGTGCCGGCCTTTTCCGCGCGGGGTCACTGTCAGTGCCGCGTGCCACCATCGGGAACGTGGACCGGATGCGGCAGTTGCGACTCGCCAAGGACGTCATCGACCGGGACTGGGCCGAGCCCGGCACCGATCTCGACGCGCTGGCGGCGCGCGCCGGATATTCGCGGTATCACTTCGTACGCGCCTTCAAGGCGGCGTACGGCGAGACCCCGGGCCGGTATCTGACGCACCGGCGCATCGACCGGGCGGAGGACCTGCTGCGCACCGCGAACCTCTCGGTGACCGAGATCTGCCATCTGGTCGGCTTCAGCAGCCTCGGCACCTTCTCCTCGCGCTTCAGGACATGGACCGGGATGACGCCGAGCGAGTACCGGGCGAAGCACGTCGGACGGGGTGCCGCCCTCATACCCGGCTGCTACGCGATGCTCTGGGCCGGCGGCTTCCGGACCGGGCCGGGCGCGGCAGCCGATGACGGCACCGGTGCCGGAGAGCGCAATTCCGGAGAAGCGCCGTGACGGGGCGGGTGCCTACCGTGGCAGAGCGCGCGCGGCCGACGACGACCGGGCCCGATCGCGCGCACCTCGCGATCCCGCACACCTGGAGCACACCATGATCAAAGGACTCGCCATCTCGACCGTCTGGGTCCTCGACCAGGACCGGGCCAAGGAGTTCTACACCGAGAAGCTCGGGCTCGAAGTCCGTACGGACATGACGATGGGCGAGGGCGGCATGCGCTGGCTCACGGTCGGTGCCCCGGGCCAGCCCGGGATCGACCTGACCCTCATGGTGCCCGGACCGCCCGCCATGGACCCCGAGTCCGCGGAGATGATGAAGAAGCTGATCGCCAAGGGCGTGCTTGGCGCGGGCGTGCTGCGGACCGACGACATCCACGGCGACTTCAAGAAGCTCAAGGACCGCGGCGTGGAGTTTCTCCAGGAACCGCAGGAGCGTCCGTACGGCACGGAAGCGCTGTTCCGCGACGACTCGGGGAACTGGTTCTCCTTCACCCAGCACCGTGAGGGCGAGCTCGACCTGGACAAGGACTGGAGCCGCTAGGACGGACCCGGCAGGACCGGCGCCCGCCGCCGCGGCTACTTCCCGGAGGGCGGCAGCATCGGGTAGCTGCCCGTGTTCGTCGGCGCGTGTTCCGGCAGCCACAGCACCGCGACCGCGCCCTCGGCGGGCACGCCTTCCGGAGCCCCGGCGGGCCGTACGTTGCGGAAGGTCAGCCGTGCACCGAGCACCCGGGCCTGGCCCGCGGCGATGGTGAGGCCGAGTCCGTGGCCGTCTCCCGCACGGTCGGTGCTGCCGGTGCGGAACCGGCTCGGCCCCTCGGCGAGGAGCTTCTCGGGGAAACCGGGCCCGTGGTCGCGGACGCGGATGACCCTGCCCTCGACGGTGACCTCGATCGGCGGCCTGCCGTGCCGGGCCGCGTTCGCCAGGAGGTTGAGCAGGACCCGCTCCAGTCGGCGCGGGTCCGTCGTGACCTCCGACTCGTGCACCACCCGCACCTCGACGTCCGCGCCCTTGGCGGAGATCCGCCGGGCCACGAACTCGCCGAGCAGGAGGTCCTGCAGCTCGGCCCGCTCGGAGGCCCCGTCGAGCCGGGCGACCTCCAGGACGTCCTCGACGAGCGTGCGCATGGCCTGCGCGCGGTCCCGTACGAGCTCGGTGGGACGGCCGGGCGGCAGGAGTTCGGCCGCCGTGAGCAGCCCGGTCACCGGGGTGCGCAGTTCATGGGCGATGTCGGCGGTCACCCGGCGCTCGGCCTCGATGCGCAGCTGGAGCGCGTCGGCCATGGCGTCCACGGCCCGCGCCAGGTCGTCGGTCTCGTCGAGCACGACACCGCCGATCGCGTCCCGGACCCGGACGTCCGGTTCGCCCTTGGCGACCCGGTTCGCCGCGGCCGCCGCCTTGCGCAGCCGGCGCGACAACTGGCCGCCGATCAGCACACCGAGCGCGCTGCCGCCGAAGACGACCGCGATCGAGCCGATGATCAGCGCCTGGTCGAGGTCCTTCATCACGTCCGCGTTGCGGTCCGTGAACCGCTCGTGCCAGGACAGCACCTGGCCGTTCCTGAGCGGCACGGCGGCCCAGATGTCCGGCACACCGGTCGCGCTGTCGGAGACGTAGGTCGCCCGCCGCCCCTCCGAGACCTTCACCATCAGGTCCGACGGAATGGAGGGATCGTCTATCTTCGCCCCGAACGGCGGCGGCCGGCCCGGCCCGTACATGCGCTCGGCGAGCTGGATGCGCTCGTCGGCCAGGTCGCGTGAGTTGTCCAGCATCGAGACGCGGGCCGCGTTGTGCACGACCAGGCTCAGGGCGACCGCGACCAGCGCGCCGACCAGGGCGATCGCGGTGCTGAGCTTCCAGCGGATGCCCGTACGGATGCTCGTACCCGAATCCGTGCACCGGTCTATCCCGATGCCGATCCCCCGGCCCCGGCCGGTGACCGCGCCGGGCCCGCCGCCCCTGCCCCCGCCGAGTACCTCGCCCCGGCCGGAACCCGGCCCGGCGCCGGTCCCCTCGCGCGAACCCGTGCTCACGCCGGCCCCCGCTTCCACCCGTCCCCCCGGAACCCGTGCCCGCGCCGCGGCCGAGGGCTTCCCCGCCGCGGAACGCTGAAATATCCCCCGCATGGTGTGCTCAGGCCTTCAACTTGTAGCCGAAGCCGCGGACCGTCTCGATACGGTCCTGGCCGATCTTCGTACGCAGTCGCTGCACATGGACGTCGACCACCCGGGTGTCCCCGCCCCAGCCGTAGTCCCACACCCGCTCCAGCAGCTTGTCGCGGCTCAGCACCGTGCCCGGCGCGGACGAGAACTCCAGGAGCAGCCGCATCTCGGTGGGCGTCAGCGCCACCGGCGCACCGCCCCGGGTCACCTCCATGCCCTCGGTGTCGACCTCCAGCTCACCGAAGACGAGCACCCCGCCCTCCACCGGAGCGGCCCCGTCGGCCGCAGCGCCCGCGCCACCGCTCGCGTGCCCGAAGCGGCGCAGCACCGCGCGGATACGGGCGACCAGCACAGCACCGTCGAAGGGCTTGGTCACGTAGTCGTCGGCGCCGGCCTCCAGGCCGAGCACGACGTCGATCGAGTCGGCGCGCGCCGACAGCATGATGACCGGCACGGTGGACTCGTCGCGGATACGGCGGCACAGCGACACACCGTCGAGCCCGGGGACCATCACGTCCAGCAGGGCGATGTCGGGACGGTCGGCGCGGAACGCCTCCAGGCCCGACAGCCCGTCGGGCATGGCCGTGACCGCGAAGCCGTCGCGCTCAAGGGCGAGTTGTGTGGCCTCGCGGATGACGTCGTCGTCCTCGACGAACAGGACGTGGGTCTGTTCTGCCATCCGGCTGCTCCGCCCGCTCTCAGTTCGCGTCCGGGGCGGGCGAAGGGGAGCCGCCCACCGCGTTGCTGTAGTCGTTGTGGATCCTGGACTGTTCGACGAAGCGTGTCGAGGACCAGCCGTAGGTGATCACTTCTTCGCTGGACGGGTACGACACCGGGTCGCCCTTCTCGTACAGCTGCTGGGTGACCACGAGATCGCCCCGGTCGATCTCGGCGTAGACCGGAGGCGCCTCGGCCTTGAAGACGTTCTGGAACCGGCCGTTCTCCTCGCGATAGACGTAGCTGCCGACACCCACGGCGTCGGCACAGGTCATCACGTTGATCACGATGTCGTTCGCGGAGCCGCCGGTGAGGTCCCCGTACGACACGTCGACCGGGTACTCGTCGGCGACGCACGGCTTCAGGTCGCGCTTGACCGCCGCGCTGACCGCCGGATCGCCCTTGACGAGCTTGACCGCGTCCACGCGCCGCGGGGACGTGGAGGGCGAGCCGGAGACCACGGGCTTGATGCTGCCCTTGGCGACCGCGTCGCTGCCCGCCGGACCCTCGTCGCGGGCACCGGTGCCGCCGGTGGCGCACGCGGTCACGAAAAGGCCGAGGGCGGCGAGCCCGGCAGCCGCCGAACTCCCCGCCTTCAGGGCCGTTCTGCCCCGGACTCCTAGGCCGCGCAACGCTCCCGCTCCTCACGTTCGAGCGCGCGGGCGTCCAGGTCGCGGCTCTCCAGCTCCTCGCGGAGCCGGGCCAGCGCCCGGTGCAGCGTGCTCTTGACCGTTCCGGCCGACATGCCGAGCGCGGCGGCCGTCTCCTCCGTGGACATCTGTTCCCAGTGTCGCAGCACCACCACACTGCGCTGCTTGGGTGCCAGCACCTTCATGATGTCCATCAGCAGCGCACGGTCCGCGTGCTGCTCGGTGGCGTCCTCCACACACGCGTCCGGCAGTTGCTCGGTGGGCACCTCCTCGAGCTTGCGGGCCCGCCACCACTCGGTACGCGTATTGATCATCACGCGGCGCAGGTAGGCGTCGGCGAGACGCTTGTCCGCGATGCCGTCCCAGCGGCCGTACGTCCGCACGAGCGCGGTCTGGAGCAGGTCCTGGGCGTCGACCGGGTCGGGGACCAGACGGCGGGCACTGCGCAGCAGCGCGTCCTGCCGGGTTCGGACGTACTCCTCGAATTCGAGCACCTCGCCCTGCGCCATGATCAACCGCCTCCGTCCCCGTTTCCGACCCGCCTGCTGCCGGTTGTCCGTTGCCTGCGAACCGCCGCTGCCGTGCCGCCGGTCGGGCGGCACTCGCTGCGGTACGGCACTGAAGCTACGGAGCCGTTGTCACGGGGTTGTCCGAGACAGCCTGCGGCCAGCACTCGGCTGTCCGTCGGTTGTGTAACGGCTATGGGAACGGGGTAGAGGAACGTGGCCCTATGGCCTGGTTGATCCGGCTATGGCATTTGCCGGGCAGGCCCTAGGTGAGGGGCAACCGATACAGACCGCCGGGGAGCGGCTCGACCAGTCCGTCGGCGACGAGTCCGTCGAGCGCGCGGCCCCGCTGCACCGGCTCGTCCCACACCCGGTCCAGCGCGGTCTGCGGAACCGGCACGTGCGCCTCCCGCAGAACGACCAGCAGCTTTCCGCGCACCTGGCGGTCCGTGCCCGCGTACGTCTGCCCCTTGCGCGGCGGTCCGTCGTGCTCGGGCTTGCCGGCCTGCCGCCAGGCGCACAGCGCGGCGATCGGGCAGCGCTGGCACGCCTCGTTCCGCGCCGTGCAGACCAGTGCGCCGAGCTCCATGGAGGCGGCGGCCCAGCGCGCCGCCGTGCTCTCGCTCTCGGGCAGCAGGGCGCGGGCGAGCTTGCGCTCGGCGGCCGTGGTGGCGTTCGGCGGGTACTGCACGCCGGTGACGGCTCGGGCGAAGACCCTGCGGACGTTGGTGTCCAGGACGGGATGGCGCTGGCCGTACGCGAACGAGGCGACCGCCGCGGCCGTGTACTCCCCGATGCCGGGCAGCGCCAGCAACTGCGCGTGATCGGTCGGTACGTCACCGCCGTGCCGTTCCGCTATGGCCACCGCGGCGCCGTGCAGACGCAGGGCGCGGCGCGGATAGCCGAGCCGTCCCCAGGCGCGGACCGCCTCCCCGGGCGCGTCCTTCGCCAGATCGGCGGGGCGCGGCCAGCGGGCCAGCCACTGCTCGTAGACGGGCAGGACACGGTTGACGGGGGTCTGCTGGAGCATGAACTCGCTGACCATCACCGCCCAGGGGCCGGCATCGGGATGCCGCCAGGGCAGATCGCGGGCGTGCTCGTCGAACCAGGCGATGACGGGAGTGTGGAGGTCCTCGCCGGGGGCGTTCCGGATGGGCCCGGTGGGCCTGGTGGGTGCAGTCATGGCGATGTCGATCCTGCCATGCGGCGGTGAGGATGCGGGGACGACGCCGGGGGCGGGCGGTGGTGAAAGACCGCATACGCGGCCGTCACGGCCCCGGGACGGGTGTCCGCCGGAATGATGATCCGGAAAAGTTGGTACCGGGGCGGCGGGTGGGGCCTGCGGCGGGGTCGATCTCTCGTACAGTTTGCGCCGTGGGATCTCTGCGCAATCCGGTCGGGCCGCTACCCTCCACCATCTACTGGCGTCGGAGGGCCGTTCTGCTGTCCGTACTAGGGCTGTTGGCGCTTCTGACGGTCTGGGTGGTCGGCACCGGAGGCGGGGGCGGCAACAACGGCGCCGGCGGGTCGAACGGCAAGAATCCCGCCTCCACGATCACGCCGGGACCCTCCGGTTCGGGCCCCGCGATCAGCCAACACCCGGGCGGACGCGACGAGTCGAGCGGCGGCGGTGACAGCGGCGGGAGCGGGAGCGGCGACGGCGGCGCGTCGGACGACGGTTCCGGGGACGGCTCGGGCGACGGTTCGGGCGACGGCTCCACGGGATCGGGCACCGGCGGTGCCGGCTCCGACGACGGTGCCAAGAACGGCGGCGGCGGGGCGGCCGACCGGCTCCCGGCCGGTTCCACCGTCCCCAACTGCACCCCGGGCGCCGTGAAGTTGACGCTCAAGAGCGTGCGCAACACCTACGCGCCCGGAGAGCAGCCCGAGATCGAGCTCATCGCCAAGAACGCCTCGGGCGGCGACTGCAAGGTCGATCTCGGCCCGAAGAGCACGGTTCTGACGATCACTCAGGCGGGCGACGACAAGGACATCTGGGCCTCGGACGACTGCCCGAAGGACGCCGCCGCCATGCTGTTCCGCGTTCCGGCCGGCGGCCAGGCCGTCCACACGGTGAAGTGGGACCGCAAGCCCGGCGCCCCCGCGTGCGCCACGCCCCCTTCGGGTTCGGCTTCCGCGGGCACCTACCTGGTCGAGGCGAAGGCACCGGGACTGGCGAAGGCGCAGACGTCGTTCGTCCTGTCCAAGGACTGAGCGCGCCCGCCGCGACGGAAGTGAACTCCGGCGGACCCGGGGCCCGGGTCCCCTCGCGAGGACTCCTGGCACCCCGGCGGGCGACGTTCGCCCCGTCGGGCGGACGTCGCCGCACGGGTCCTAGACGTAGCGCTCCAGGATCGACGACTCCGCGAGACGGGACAGGCCCTCGCGGACGCTGCGGGCCCGGGCCTCGCCCACGCCGTCGACCGTCTGGAGGTCGTCCACGCTCGCGGCGAGCAGCTTCTGGAGACCGCCGAAGTGCTCCACGAGCCGGTCGATGATCGCGCCGGGCAGCCGCGGCACCTTGGCGAGGAGACGGAACCCCCGCGGGGAGACCGCGGAGTCGAGCGCCTCGGGAGAGCCGGTGTAGCCCAACGCCTTGGCCACCGTGGACAGTTCGAGGAGCTCGGCGTGACTGAGCGCGTCCAGCTCGGACAGCGCCTCGTCGACCGTGCGCGAACGCTTGGCGGTCGGCTCGGGCACGTAGTCCCGGACGACCAGCTCACGGTCGGGCTCGACGCCGGCGATCAGCTCGTCGAGCTGGAGGGTCAGCAGCCGCCCGTCCGTGCCCAGTTCCACCACGTACTCGGCGATCTCGGTGGCGATACGGCGCACCATCTCCAGGCGCTGGGCGACCGCGGAGACGTCCCGGACCGTGACGAGGTCCTCGATCTCCAGCGCCGACAGCGTGCCCGCCACCTCGTCCAGGCGGAGCTTGTAGCGCTCCAGGGTGGCCAGCGCCTGGTTGGCGCGGGAGAGGATCGCGGCGGAGTCCTCCAGGACACGGCGCTGACCGTCGACGTACAGGGCGATCAGGCGCATCGACTGGGAGACCGAGACGATGGGGTAGCCGACCTGCTTGCTCACCCGGTCCGCGGTGCGGTGCCGGGTGCCCGTCTCCTCCGTCGGGATCGTCGGGTCGGGCACGAGCTGCACCCCCGCCCGGAGGATCTTGGTGATGTCCTTGTCGAGGACGATGCCGCCGTCGAGCTTGCACAGCTCGCGCAGACGCGTCGCCGTGAACTCGACATCCAGGACGAATCCACCCGTGCACATCGCTTCGACGGTCTTGTCGGAGCCGAGCACGATGAGTCCGCCCGTGTTGCCGCGGAGGATCCGTTCAAGCCCGTCACGCAGTGCCGTGCCAGGTGCCACGGCGCTGAGTGCGGCGCGCATCAGGCCATCGGCACCGGAGCTCCCACCGGACTTTCCGGGAGCTGCTGCCCGGTCGTTGGCTGCCACTGCACTCCTCCGGTCGCGGGTTTCCGGTCGCGCTCGGTTCGTACGGACGGGCGAGACCAGGGCAAAGTCTACCGGCGCTGCTCCTCGTCCCGTGGGGCCTCTCTACGACGCGAGCGCGGAAGGACACTCAGAGCCGCGCCGATGTCGGCCACTTCCAGGACCTTCATGCCGGCGGGGACCTTGCCCGGATCGGTCGGTACGAGGGCGTGGGTGAAGCCCAGACGGTGGGCTTCGGCCAGCCGGCGCTGGACGCCCGTGACCCGTCTGACCTCGCCCGCGAGCCCCACCTCGCCGATCGCCACGAGGTTCTTGGGCAGCGGGACGTCACTGGCGGCGGACGCCAGGGCGAGCGCGACGGCGAGGTCCGCGGCGGGCTCGGTGAGCTTCACCCCGCCGACCGTCGCCGAGTAGATGTCCCGCTTCCCGAGAGCGCTGATCCGGCCGCGCTGCTCCAGGACGGCGAGCATCATCGAGACGCGGGAGGTCTCCAGACCGGATGTCGTACGGCGCGGGGAGGGGATCTGGGAGTCCACGGTGAGCGCCTGGACCTCGGCGACCAGGGGACGGCGGCCTTCGAGAGTGACGGTCAGACAGGTCCCCGGGACGGCTTCGGCGCGGCGCGTCAGGAAGAGCCCCGACGGGTCGGCGAGCCCGGTGATGCCCTCGTCGTGCAGCTCGAAACAGCCGACCTCGTCCGTCGTGCCGTAGCGGTTCTTGACCCCTCGGACGAGCCTCAGGCGCGCGTGCCGGTCGCCCTCGAAGGACAGGACGACGTCCACGAGGTGTTCGAGCAGCCGGGGCCCGGCGATCGCGCCGTCCTTGGTGACATGGCCCACGAGCAGCGTGGACATGCCGCGCTCCTTGGAAGCCCGGATGAGCGCGCCCGCCACCTCCCGGACCTGGGCCATGCCGCCGGGCGCGCCGTCGATCTCCGGGGAGGCGATGGTCTGGACGGAGTCCAGGATGAGCAGGGACGGCTTCACCGCGTCCAGATGGCCGAGGACGGCCGACAGATCCGTCTCCGCGGCGAGATAGAGGTGGTCGTCGATGGCCTTGATGCGGTCCGCGCGCAGCCGCACCTGGCTGGCCGACTCCTCGCCCGTCACATACAAGGTGCGGTGTTCGTCACTCGCCGACTTGGCCGCCACGTCCAGCAGGAGGGTGGACTTGCCGACGCCGGGCTCGCCCGCGACGAGGACGACGGCTCCGGGCACGAGTCCGCCGCCGAGGACACGGTCCAGCTCGGGCACGCCGGTGCTGCGGGCGGTGGCCTGACGGCCGTCGACCTGTCCGATGGGCACCGCGGACGTGGTGACCCGGCCCGGCGCGGTCGTACGGACACCGGGCGCGCCGTACTCCTCGACCGTCCCCCATGCCTGGCATTCGGCGCAACGGCCGAGCCATTTGGCCGTCTGCCAGCCGCACTCGGTGCAGCGGTAGGACGGACGGTCCTTCGCGGTTTTCGTACGGACAGCCATGACCGAACCGTAGCCGCAGCCACTGACAACGCGGCACGCGACGGTACGACCCCACCCGGGCCCGGCTCCGCACCCCACCCCCGGGTCCTGGGCGCCGCGGCCCGGGTCGTCGCATCCCAGGCCCCCGAAGCCCCTTTCCCCGCGCGGAGCCCTGCCCCGCGCGGAGCCCTGCCCCGTGCGGGCCCGTGCCCCTCGGGGCAAGCGCCGAGAGCCCCCGTGCCCCGTTCCCACCCCCGCGCGACCGGGCCCGCCCGGGCCCGTGGCCGTCCCATCTGCCATGGACTGCCATCGCCACCCGTGACGGCCCAGGCCAGGGGTCGGGGATTCCTGTCCCCTTATGAGGGATCGTTTCACCCGTACGGATTAAATGTGCTCAAGGGGGAGGAAGGGCCCGGGCCCGGGCACCTACGGTCGCACGGGTGATGAGCAGCAGTCCGGAGACCTCCACGCACACCACCGGCGCACACCGGGCGCACGGAGCCACGCGCAAGCGGGTGGCCGTGGCCCGTGGCGCGACCCCCCACACCCTGGTCCAGCGTCCCCCCGCGCGGTACGAGCCCTACCTGGACGGCCTGTTCACCTACTGCCTGTCCGTCCTGTGCGACCACGACGCGGCCACCGCCGCCCTGGGGGACGCCCTGGCGCTCGCCGAGCGGCGCGGCCCGCGCGGACCGGAGGCGGCCGGCGACCGCAGGGCCTGGCTCTACGCGCTCGCCCGCTGGTCCTGTCTGCGCAAGCTCACCGAAGCCCGGCGCAGGCGCCAGGCCGCGCACGCCTCCGGGCGGCAGGGGTCTCACAGGGGCGCCCCGCAGGGACCCGCGGGCGGACCCCGTGAAGGAACCGCCCTCGACGCGGCGCACAAGGCCGCCGCCGACCGGCGCGCGGCCGAGGTACTGAGCGCCGCTCCCGTGTCCGAGGAGGTCCAGGACCACCGCCGTCGCGAACTCTCCCTGCTGGCCTGGCCGGAGGCCGCCGGGACCACGCCGGAACAGCGCGAGGCGCTCGAACTCGCGGTGCGCCACCAGCTCGCCGCCCGCGAGGTCGCCGCCGTCCTCGGCATGGACCTCGTCGTGGCGCGCGAGCTGCTCGCCTCCGCCGCCTGCGAGGTCGAACGCACCCGGGCGGCCCTCGCCGTCGTGGAGACCGGCGCCTGCCCGAGCGTCGCCCGGCTCACCGGAGACAGCAGGCTCGTGCTGAGCACGACCCTGCGCGGCGAGCTGGTCCGGCACGTCGACGACTGCCCGCGCTGCCGCCGCACCGCCGAACGCGCCGCCCCCGGTGCCTGGCCCGGCACGAGCGTCACGCCCGCGGCGCTTCCCGTGCTCCAGGCCCCGCTCGCGGCCCTGCGCACCGCGATGGCGTACGCCCCCCGCGCGCGGAGCAGCGCCCCGCGCTTCGACCGGCGCGGCTTTCCGATGGATCCCAAGGACCACGCCGCCCGAAGAGACCGTCTGCGCGCGCGGGCCGTCACGACGACGATCGTCGCCACCGTGGTCGCGGCGCCCGTTCTCGCCCTCTGGGCCGCCTACCGGGGCGCGCCCCTGACCGGTGAGGGCGTGGACGGCCGTCCTGCCAGCACGAGCGAGGCCCAGGATCCCGAAGGTCTGGACGGCGGGCAGGCGGGCGGCTACGAGAACGCCGGGAACGCCAGCGCGGGCCCCGGCTCCCGCTTCACCAAGGGCGGCTCCTCGGACGTCTCCGTCGAGGTCGTCAGCGCCCGCGGAACGACCCCGGGACACCTGGCGGTGGCGGCCGGGACCAGTGGGGACACGACCCTGGTCACGCTGACCGCCTCCGGCAGCTCCCCGGTCCGCTGGTCCGCGCGTACCGGCGCGCCCTGGCTCTACCTCAGCCAGTCCTCGGGAACGCTCGATCCGGGCGAGTCGCTGACGGTCAAGGTGTACGTCGACCACCTCCGCGAGCCGGCGGGCCACTGGACCGCGCGGGTGGCGATCGCCCCGGCGGGCGCGGTGGTCACGATCACCGGGTACGGGAAGGCGGGCTCGTCCCACCCCGGCGGGAAACCGGACCCGACAGCGAGCTCCCCGACCCCCTCAGGGCCGGGATCCACCCCGGCCGCGACCCCCAGCCAGGACCCGTCCCCGACTCCGGCGGACCCGACGCCGACGCCCACCGCCACCGAGACGTCCTCCCCGGACCCGGGTGACCCTCCGGTGCCGGGCGACAGCGGGGACCCGGGAACGGGCGCGCCGTAGGACCCGGGCCCACCGGCCGCGGGGCCCGTACGGGGACTCAGCCCACCGGATCCGCGGGATGCGGTGCCAGCAGCGGAAGCTGCGAGGCCAGCCGCTCCTCGCAGAGCTGGACCAGGCGGTCGTACCCCGCCTCGCCCATCAGCTCGATCAGCTCCGGACGGTACGAGACGTACACCGGGTCGCCGGCGCCGTGTGCCGAGGTCGCCGACGTGCACCACCAGTGCAGGTCGTGGCCGCCCGGTCCCCAGCCGCGGCGGTCGTACTCGCCGATGGACACCTGGAGCACCCGGGTGTCGTCGGGCCGGTCGATCCACTCGTACGTGCGACGCACGGGGAGCTGCCAGCAGACGTCCGGCTTGGTCTCCAGCGGCTCGCGCCCCTCCTTGACGGCCAGGATGTGCAGCGAGCAGCCCGCGCCGCCGGCGAAGCCGGGACGGTTCTGGAAGATGCAGGAGCCCTCGTACGGGCGGGTCTGGCGGTCGCCGTCCTCGTCCTTGGACACCCAGCCCGTCTCCGTGCCCACGTCATGGTGCTGCCAGATCTCCGGCGTGAGCCGGGCCACATGCCCGGCCACGCGCTTCTCGTCGTCCTCGTCGGAGAAGTGGGCGCCCAGCGTGCAGCAGCCGTCGTCGGCGCGGCCCGCCTGGATGCCCTGACAGCCGCTCCCGAAGATGCAGTTCCAGCGCGAGGTCAGCCAGGTCAGATCGCACCGGAAGACCTGCTCGTCGTCGGCGGGATCAGGGAACTCCACCCACGCGCGAGCGAAGTCGAGTCCCTTCTCGTCGCCCTTCTTCACGGGCTTCCCGGACTTGGTGGCCTTCGCCTGCGCGGAGCCCGTGGCCGATTTGTCGGACTTCGCCTTTTTCGTCTTTGGCACGCGTCCAGGGTAAGTCGCTTCCGCCCGCTCCGGGGACGCCGTGGCGGCCGACCTGAGGTCACCGTTCGACGTGGGCTTTCGCCCCACCCCACGTGAACCGCCGTGCGGGCAGTAGCGTTCCGTACATGAGACTCGGTGTCCTCGACGTGGGTTCGAACACGGTGCATCTGCTGGTGGTGGACGCCCACCCCGGCGCCCGGCCGCTGCCCGCGCATTCGCACAAGGCCGATCTGCGGCTTGCCCAACTGCTCGACGAGAGCGGGGCGATCGGCCCCGAGGGCGTCGACAAGCTGATCGAGACGGTCCAGGACGCCCTGGAGGCCGCCGAGGACAAGGGTGTCGAGGCCCTGCTGCCCTTCGCGACGTCGGCCGTGCGCGAGGCCGGCAACGCCGACGAGGTTCTCGCCCGGGTGCAGGCCGAGACCGATGTCGAGCTCCAGGTGCTCACCGGCGCCGAGGAGGCACGGCTCACGTTCCTGGCGGTCCGCCGCTGGTTCGGCTGGTCGGCGGGCAAGCTGCTCGTCCTCGACATCGGCGGCGGCTCCCTGGAGATCGCGTACGGCATGGACGAGGAGCCGGACGCGGCGGTGTCGCTGCCGCTCGGTGCCGGCCGGCTCACCGCGGGCTGGCTGCCCACCGACCCGGCGGACCCGGGGGCCGTGCGGGCGCTGCGCCGGCATGTGCGGGCCCAGATCGCCCGGACGGTCGGGGAGTTCAGCCGTTTCGGCGCCCCGGACCATGTGGTCGCCACCTCCAAGACGTTCAAGCAGCTCGCCCGTATCGCCGGTGCCGCCCGCAGCACCGACGGCCTGTACGTCCAGCGCGAGCTCAAGCGCCGCTCGCTGGAGGACTGGGTCCCCCGCCTCGCGTCCATGACCTCCGACGAACGGGCCGAGCTGCCGGGCGTCTCCCCGGGCCGCTCCGGCCAGCTCCTCGCCGGCGCCCTGGTCGCCGAGGCCGCCATGGACCTCTTCGGCGTCGAAACCGTGGAGATCTGCCCCTGGGCCCTGCGCGAGGGCGTCATCCTGCGCCGCCTGGACCAGATGGCCTCGGAGTAACAAGGGGGCCGCGCCCGCGCGCGGCACCTTGGAACACCCTGAGCGGCAGGCACCCGAAGGGGCGCGGGGAACGGCGCCCCCAGCCCCCACACAGGGGAGGCAGCCGACAGCCCCGCCCCCACGGCGATGCGCCGCCCGAGCGCCGGCCCCCGGAACGCGGCGAGGGCAGACGGCCCTGAAGGGACGCGAGGAACGGCGCCCCCAGCCCCCACACAGGGGAGGCCGCCGACAGCCCCGCCCCCACGGCGATGGGGTGCGGGGGCCCTGGAACGCCCTGAGCGGCAGACCGCCCTGAAGGGGCGCGGGGAACGGCGCGCCCAGCCCCCACACAGGGGGAGGCAGCCGACAGCCCCCGCCCCCACGGCGTTGGGCCCCCAGCCCCCCGCAAGGGGAGCCCGCCCACCAACACAGACCCCAACAGCGACGAGGCGCCCCCCCAGAACGCCCGGCAGGGCCGTGGCATCGATCACAAGCAGACCCCGCCCCCAGCCCCCACCCCCACCACCGGAAGCCGAACCCCACCCCCGGCCGGAGGCCGGAGCGTCCCAGGCCGGCGGGCCCGTACGCCCCCGGGCGGCAGGCCCGAGACAGCCCCACCGGGGCCGGACAGGAGCCCCTCGGCCAAGCTCGCCACCCCCGCCCAACCGCCGGAGGCACCCCGTACGCTGTCCCTCGTGGCAGAACCAGTCGTGCGGATCCCGGATGCGAAGGTCGCGCTGTCCACGGCGTCCGTGTACCCGGAGTCGACGGCGACGGCCTTCGAGATCGCCGCGCGCCTCGGCTACGACGGAGTCGAGGTCATGGTGTGGACCGATCCGGTCAGCCAGGACATCGACGCGCTGCGCCGCCTCAGCGACTACCACCGGATGCCGATCCTCGCCGTCCACGCACCCTGCCTGCTGATCACCCAGCGGGTCTGGTCCACCGACCCGTGGACCAAGCTCCAGCGCGCGAAGGCGGCCGCCGAGAAGCTCGGCGCGAGCACCGTCGTGGTCCACCCCCCGTTCCGCTGGCAGCGCCAGTACTCCCGTGACTTCGTCACCGGGATCTGGCGCATGGCCGACGAGACGGACGTGCGGTTCGCCGTCGAGAACATGTACCCGTGGCGCTACCGCGACCGCGAGATGCTCGCGTACGCCCCCGACTGGGACGTGACGAAGGACGACTACCGGCACTTCACGATCGACCTCAGCCACACGGCGACCGCCCGCACCGACGCCCTCCAGATGATCGACCGGATGGGCGACCGCCTGGGACACGTCCACCTCGCCGACGGCAACGGTTCCAACAAGGACGAGCACCTGGTCCCCGGCCGCGGCACGCAGCCCTGCGCCGAACTCCTGGACCGCCTCGCCCTGTCCGGCTTCGACGGCCATGTCGTCATCGAGGTCAACACCCGCCGCGCGATGTCCAGCGCCGAACGCGAGGCCGACCTCGCCGAGGCCCTCGCCTTCACCCGGCTCCACCTCGCCTCCGCCGTGAAGGTGCCCCGCAGGTGACGGACGCCGCCCCCCGCCGCGGCCGGGGACGCCCCAGCCGTACCGAGACCGAGGCGGGCCCCGCCACCCGCGACCGCATCCTGGAGGCGGCCCGCGAGGAGTTCTCCGAGCGCGGGTACGAGAAGACGTCGATCCGCGGCATCGCCAGGTCCGCCGGCGTGGACCCGGCCCTCGTGCACCACTACTTCGGCACCAAGGAACAGGTCTTCGAGGCGGCCGTCGCGGGAGCCATGGCCCCCGCGCTCGGCGCCCCCGACACGATCGTCGAGGGCCCTCTCGACGGCGTCGGGGAACGCCTCACCCGGTTCTTCCTCGGCGTCTGGGAGAACCCCACGAGCCGTACACCGCTGCTGGCGATCGTCCGCTCGGCGGTCAACAACGACACCGCGGCCGCCGTCTTCCGACGCCTCGTCGCGGCCCAGCTGCTGCGCCGCGTCGCGGCCCGGCTCGACGCCCCGGACGCGGAGCTGCGCGTGGAGCTGGCAGCGGCCCAACTGGTCGGGGTCGCCATGCTCCGCCATGTGATCAAGGTGGAGCCGCTGGCCTCGGTGGACCTGGAGCGCATCGTCGCGAAAGTGGCGCCCGTGGTGCAGGGACACCTGACGAACCCCTGAGCGAGCGGAACCGCCGACGGCATGGCTCCACCTCGTCCGTACGCCGCTGACGTGCGGGTATGCCCTACGAGGGTGGCCGCTGTTCGAGACGTATGTCCCGAGATGCGGACGGCCTGTCCGGATCCTGGAGCACCGGCGTACGCTCGACTTCAGTCTTCATCTCCGAAGGAGCGAGCGACGATGCCCGAGCTGAGGTCCCGCACAGTCACCCACGGCCGCAACATGGCGGGCGCACGCGCCCTGATGCGAGCCTCCGGTGTACCCGGCGCGGACATCGGACGGAAGCCGATCATCGCGGTCGCCAACTCCTTCACGGAGTTCGTGCCGGGGCACACCCACCTCCAGCCCGTCGGCCGGATCGTCAGCGAGGCCATCACGGCCGCCGGCGGCATCGCCCGCGAGTTCAACACGATCGCCGTCGACGACGGCATCGCGATGGGCCACGGCGGCATGCTGTACTCCCTGCCCTCCCGCGACCTGATCGCCGACTCGGTGGAGTACATGGTCGAGGCGCACTGCGCCGACGCCCTGATCTGCATCTCGAACTGCGACAAGATCACGCCCGGCATGCTCATGGCCGCCCTGCGCCTGAACATCCCGACCGTGTTCGTCTCCGGCGGCCCGATGGAGTCCGGCCGGGCCACCCTGGTCGACGGCACGGTCCGCACGCTCGACCTCGTCGACGCGATCTCGGACGCCGTGAACGACAAGATCTCGGACGAGGACATCCTCCGTATCGAGGAGAACGCCTGTCCGACCTGCGGCTCCTGTTCCGGCATGTTCACGGCCAACTCGATGAACTGCCTGACCGAGGCCATCGGTCTGAGCCTGCCCGGCAACGGCTCGGTCCTCGCCACGCACACCGCCCGCAAGGGCCTGTACGAGGACGCGGCCCGCACGGTCGTCGACATCACGCGCCGCTACTACGACCAGGACGACGAGTCGGTCCTGCCGCGCAACATCGCCACCCACGCGGCCTTCGAGAACGCCATGGCCCTGGACATCGCGATGGGCGGCTCCACCAACACGATCCTGCACCTGCTGGCCGCCGCCCAGGAGGCCGGTGTCCCGTTCGGTCTGGACGAGATCAACGAGGTCTCGCGCCGGGTTCCGTGCCTCGCCAAGGTCGCCCCGAACGTCGCCAAGGACCGCACGTACTACATGGAGGACGTGCACCGGGCCGGCGGCATCCCCGCCCTGCTCGGCGAACTGCACCGCGCGGGCCTGCTCAACGAGGACGTCCACACCGTCCACAGCCCGTCCCTGTCCGACTGGATGAAGACCTGGGACGTGCGCGCCGGCTCCCCGTCCCCCGAGGCCATCGAGCTGTGGCACGCGGCCCCCGGCTGCGTCCGCTCCTCCGAGGCCTTCTCCCAGTCCGAGCGCTGGGAGGCGCTCGACGAGGACGCCGAGAACGGCTGCATCCGCTCCGCCGAGCACGCCTACTCCAAGGACGGCGGCCTCGCGGTCCTCAAGGGCAACCTCGCCGTCGACGGCTGTGTCGTGAAGACGGCCGGCGTCGACGAGTCCATCTGGACCTTCGAGGGCCCCGCGGTCGTCTGCGAGTCCCAGGACGAGGCCGTCGACAAGATCCTCAAGAAGGAGATCACGCACGGCGACGTCGTGGTCATCCGCTATGAGGGTCCCAAGGGCGGCCCCGGTATGCAGGAGATGCTCTACCCGACCTCGTTCCTCAAGGGCCGTGGTCTCGGCAAGACCTGCGCGCTGATCACCGACGGCCGCTTCTCCGGCGGCACTTCGGGCCTGTCGATCGGTCACGCGTCCCCGGAGGCGGCGTCCGGCGGCACCATCGCGCTCGTCCGCGACGGCGACCGCATCCGTATCGACATCCCGAACCGCTCGATCGAACTGCTCGTGTCCGACGAGGAGTTGGAAACCCGGCGGGAGGCCCTGAACGGCGTCTACGCCCCCGCGAACCGCGAACGCAAGGTCACCGCCGCCCTGCGCGCCTACGCGGCGATGGCGACGAGCGCGGACAAGGGCGCGGTGCGCGACGTCTCGAAGCTGGGCTGACCTCGAACCTCGAAGAAGGCCGCACCGGCTCCGGAGCCGGGCCGGCTCGCGAACCGGCCCTCGGCGGCCCGTGACCGGCAGCCCGTGAAGCGTGTGAAGGGGCCGTCCCCGCAGGGGTGGCCCCTTCGCCCTGTCACCACCCCGAGGGATCCCGCCCGTCGACGGCGAAGAGGGAGCCGTCGGGGGAGGTGGCGTAGACACGGGTGCCGGCGGTGACGGGTGCCGGGAGCACGCTGACGAGTGAACCCCGCCGGTCACCGAGGCGGGCCCGGGTCTGTCCGATCAGGACGCCCTTGTCGGTGTCGACCGCGATGAGCCGCCCGTCCACCGCGCTGAGGTAGAGGCGGTGGCCGGACACGACCGGCGCCGACGCCTTGGTCACGGACGTCTCCACCCGCCACAGCTCCTTCGCGGTGCGGGTGTCCACGGCGACCAGCGAACCCTCGCTCCCCAGCAGGTAGGCCGTGTCCCCCCGGAGCACCGTCTGCGTCTGCGCCTGCGGGATGCGCAGCGCGGTGCGGCGGAGCGTGCGGGCCGCCACGTCGTAGCGCACGACGTCATCGGTGTAGAGGTCGACCGTGGCCGAGGTGAACCACGCGGTCCCGTCGCGGGCGGCCACCAGGTCCAGCCTTCCCTCGACGCGGCGCTGCCACGTCACGGCACCGGTCTCCGGATCCACCGCGGTCACCCGCGTCCCCGTCCCGGCGGCCGGCGCCACCGCGTAAGCCAACCCGTCGCCGTACGTGTGGAACTGAGGCACACTCAGCCCAGGAATCGCGTGCCGCCACTTCTGCTCGCCGGTGGCGGCGTCCAAGGCGGTGACCCGCGAGTCGGAGCCGCTGAGCAGGACGACGTCGGCGACATGGGCGACGCCGCCCGAGTAGCGCGAGACGTCGCGGCTCCAGCGCGTCGCGCCCGTGGCGGGATCCAGCGCGGTCAGACGCCGCCCGTTGCCGCTGCCGACCAGCAGAAGTCCCCCGGACAGGACCGGAGCCGGGGTGCTGTAGGCACTCGCGTCCCCCGGATCGCTCCGGGACCACAGCACCTTGCCGTCGTCCGGATCGATCGCGGCCGCCAGGACACCGGGCCGGACACAGAGCAGCCTCTTGCCCGCGTACGTGCACTGCGGCTGCCCGTCCGCTGTGGCGCCGGAGGCGCTCAGGCCGAGTTCCCACGGCCGGAAGGCGCTCCGGGCGGCGGACGCGGCCGACCGTCCCGGGGCGGGGTCGTGCGGGTCCGCGCGCGGACCGGGGACGGCGAACACTCCGGCGGCGGCCGCCGCGGCGGCGACGGCCACGGCGGACGCCGGCAGCCGCCAACGCCGCCAGGACCGCCTCCGCCCGGCCATATGGGTCGGATCCTCGGAACCTCCCGGACGCCCGGACGAGGCCGGCCGGACCGGGAAGGCGGGCTCCGCCGACTCCCCGTTGCCGACGCGCTGTTCGGGGATGAACGCGCGGGTGTCGTACGACGCCGAGACCGAACGCAGCGCCGTCATGAGCTCGTCCGGGGTGGGCCGGTCCTCCGGCTCCTTGGCGAGACAGCGCCCGACGAGCTCGACCAGATCGTCCGGCACACCCGTCAGGTCGGGCTCGTCGTGGACGACTTGATACGCGACCAGATACGGACTGTCCGAATCGAAGGGTCCGCTCCCGGTGGCGGCGTGCACGATCAGCGAGCCGAGCGCGAACACGTCGGCGGCCGGGCCCACATGACGTGGCTTGCGGAACTGTTCCGGCGCCATGAACGGCGGAGTGCCGATCAACTTGCCGGTCTCCGTACGCAGTTCACTGTCCGAGGGGCGGGAGATGCCGAAGTCGATGACCTTCGGCCCGTCCTCCGCCAGCAGGACGTTGCTGGGCTTGAGGTCACGGTGGACGACGCCTGCCCGGTGGATGTCCCGCAGTGCCTCGGCGAGTCCGGCCATCAGATGGCGCAGCCGGGCGGTGGACATCGCGCCGTTCCGCTTCACGTGCTCGGCGAGCGTCGGCCCGGGAATGAACAGCGTTGCCATCCACGGGCGTTCGGCCTCGGGATCGGCGTCCACGACCGGTGCGGTGAAGGCACCGCTGACCCGGCGGGCGGCCGCGATCTCCTGACGGAACCGCCCCCTGAACTCGGGGTCCTGGGAGAACTCGGCGTGTACGACCTTGACGGCCAGCCGCAACCCGGAGGCGGAGCGCGCCAGATGCACGATTCCCATGCCACCGGAGCCGAGTCTGGATTCCAGCAGGTACTGGCCGGCATAGCGCGGTTGTTCCGCTTCCGATTCCGTACCGGTGCTGCGCTGTGGCGGCATCACTCACCCCCGTGGGTTCGACCGCGTGCGCGACGCGCAGAGCCTAGTCGATCCTTCGTGCGAAACCCCGGCGGCTTGCTAGCCTCGGCGCGCGTCCTGCAATTGGCGTGAATCAATCAATGGGGGAGATCGAAATGGCCACGGAAGACATCGCTGTCACGGATGCGGCGGAAGCCGAGCAGCTGACCGCCCAGGCGCTCCGCACGTACCCGCTCGCGCCGGGTCACAACGTCAACGTCAGAAGTGGCCCCGGCACCCACTTCAGCATCGTGCGCACCCTCGCGGCGGGTTCGCGCGTCCCGATCTACTGCCAGTGCCCCGGCGAGTCCGTCAGCGGCCCCTACGGCACGAGCCAGATCTGGGACAACATCTCGAACGGCCAGTTCGTGTCGGACGCGTACGTCCAGACGGGCACCGACGGCTACGTCGCCCCGAAGTGCTCCTGACCGACGCCTCCGCCGAACGGCACCCCGCGGCGGCCGCCGGACTCCTGACCGGAGCGATAATCGTCGCGTGAGCGACGAGACCAGCACCAGCACCGGAACCGGCACCCCCGCGGGGCCCCGGCCCGAGCCCCTGCGCTTCTTCGGGACGACCTGGGTGGAGCACGACGGCGGCTACACCGGCCGCCGGATCGGCGTGGCCGTCGGCTCGCTCGCCGCGGCCGTGGCCGCCTGTCTCGTGCTCCGTTTCGCCTACCAGGGCCTGGCCGTCGCGGACGTGGGAACGCCCGTGACCGTGATGGTCGTGGTGATGTTCGCGGTGTGCAGCGCGCTCGCGTTCCGCAACACCTCGGACGCCTTCTCCAAGCGCCCCGACCCCGAGCGTCAGGCGTCCCTGCGCGGTCTGCTCGCCATCGGCTTCGTCGGCTCCCTCCTCGCCTACTTCTTCCGCTCGCTCAGCGAGGCCCCGGGCGAGAAGCTCCACCGGGAGGAGTACGAGGTGGCGAGGGAGCAGTACACCCGCCGCACCACGCGCCGCGCAGGCAACCCCGCAAAAAAGCGCCGCCGCGCCTGACCGACCCCGACCCGCCCACCGGTCGGCACCCCACACCCAGGGGCGTGGCGGGAAACCCTCTGCCCCGGCCCGCACGCACCCGCGATCATGACCCCATGACGCCCTCCCCCTCCACTCCTCCCGGAGCCGCCCGGCACGCCGCGCGTGCCCACTCCTTCAACGCCGCCGCGGCGCAGTACGCGGCGAACCGGCCTTCGTATCCGCCCGCCCTCTTCGACGCCGTCGAAGGCCTCGCGGGCCGGTCGCTGAGCGGGGCCAAGGTGGCGGACGTGGGGGCGGGCACCGGCATTTCGACCGGACTCCTGCACCACCGCGGCGCGGACGTCCTCGCCGTGGAACCCGGCCCCGGCATGGCCGGCGAGTTCCGCCGCGTCCACCCCCGCATCCCGATCGTGCGGGGCAGCGGTGACGCCCTGCCCCTCGCCACCGCCTCGATGGACTTCCTCACCTACGCCCAGTCCTGGCACTGGACCGAGCCGAGCCGCTCGGTGCCGGAGGCGTTGCGCGTGCTGCGTCCCGGCGGGGCGCTGGCCCTGTGGTGGAACACCGAGGCGCTCGACGTCCCGTGGATCGCGGCGGCGGCCCGGCGCGCCGAGCGCTTCCTCGGCCTGGACGAGAAGGACCGGAAGGCCGAGAAGAGCCCCAGCTCCGCCACCCCCGCGCACTCCCTGGCCGCCGACCCCAGCGGCAGCCTCTCCTTCGACCACCGCCAGGTCCGCTGGAGCCGGCGCGTCCCGGTCGACACCCGCCTCGCCAGCATCGGCAGCCACTCGCAGTTCCTGGTCCTCGGCGAGGAGGCCACCGGGGCGTTCTTCGCCGAGGAACGCGACCACCTCCTCCAGGCCTTCCCGGAGGGGTTCGTGGAGGAGACCTACGTCGTGGAGCTGCTGGTGGCGATCCGTTCGTGATCCCGCCCGGCGGCCCACGCGTCGAGGGCCGCCGCGCACGCGTGGTCCACATGCCGCAGTCCGCCCAGCTCCAGCCGTACGACCCGGTCGTGCGGCAGGGCCTCCAAGGCGTCCAGCAGCTTCGGCAGCCTCAGGAAGGTGGCGTTGCCGACCACCCGGACGACCATGCCCGCCGCGCCCCGGTCCTCGCTCTCCACGTGCACATGACTGATGTCCCAGGCGGTCTTGGCCACGGCCAGCGCGAGCCCGACCAGCACGCCCTCGAACAGGTTCCCGACCACGATCGCCACCGCGGTCACCGCGAGGACGGCCACCTCACCGCGATGCCCGCGCCACAGCGTCCGTACCTCCCGCACCGGCACGAGCTTGCACCCCGCGTGCACCAGCAGCCCCGCCAGCGCCGCCACCGGAATCAGCCCGAGCACCGCGGGCACCACGGCCGTGAACAGCAGCAGCCACACCCCGTGCAGCACCCGCGACGCCTTCGTCTGCGCCCCCGCCTGCACGTTGGCAGCGCTCCGCACGATCACGGCGGTCATGGGCAGCGCCCCGAGCAGCCCGCACACGGTGTTCCCGGTGCCCTGCGCGATGAGCTCACGGTCGTAGTCGGTACGCGGCCCCCGGTGCAGCCGGTCCACCGCCGCCGCGCTGAACAACGACTCCGCCGACGCGATCAGCGCGAACGCCAGGACGGTCCCGATCACGCCCACTTCCGTGAGCCGTCCCAGGTCCGCGACGGCCGGCGGCCGTACGGCATCGAACAACCCCTGGACCTCGACCCGTCGCACCGCGAGGTCGAAGGTCCCGGTCACGCCCGATGCGAGCGCCACCGCCAGCAGGGGTGCCGGGACCAGCCGGGCCCCCGTCGCCACCGCGGCCACAGCAGCAGTACGGCCACGGTGGCGGCGCCGATCGCGAGCGCCACGGGATCGGCGGCACCGGCCAGCGAAGCGATCCCGGCGATCTTGCCGAGCCCGCCGGAGGGCGCGGCCTCGTCGCCCATCGCGTACACCTGGCCCGCGATCAGCACGAGCCCGATCCCGGCGAGCATCCCCTGCACGACGGCCACGGACACGGCGCGGAACCACCGCCCGAGCCGCAGAACCCCGAGCCCGAGCTGCACAAGACCGGCGCCGAGCACCAGCACGCCGAGCGCCTGGACCCCGTACGCCTGCACGGCTTCGTACACCAGCACGGTCAGCCCGGCCGCCGGCCCGCTCACCTGGAGACTGCTGCCGGGCAGTGTCCCGGCGACCAGCCCGCCGACGATCCCGGTCACCAGCCCCAGTTCGGCCGGCACTCCGGACGCTATGGCGACCCCGACACACAGGGGCAACGCCACCAGAAAGACGACGAGGGACGCGAACAGATCGGCTTTGCGCATCACGACAGCACCTCCGGTCGACAGTGGGAGATGCGTGGGTGCCGTGCCGGGGGAGGGCACGACGGACCTGGCGACTCGGCACGGAGCCGTTTCGCGCAGTGAAATCCATTGTCAGGTAAGCCCGTTGACCGCGCAGCCCCTCCGGGCCGCTGTCACGCGAACGCGGGAGCGCATGGCTCGGCGATGCCGCGGACGATCCCGTTCCGTTCACGCCGACGCGCGCCTGCGCCGCCCGGCGCTCCGCCCGTTCGGCCGGTACCGCCCGGCCCTTGACCGGCGCACCCCGTGAGAGGAATATTCATCACGCGATGATTATTCGTCCGCGTCCGCCCGACCCCACAGGATCGCCCGTGCCTCTTTCCCCGCCCGCCGTCCGCGCCGAGGGCCTCACGGTCGTCCGCGGCACCCGCACCGTCCTGCACGGACTCGACTTCACCGTCCCGCGCGGCCAGATCACCGGCCTGCTCGGCCCCTCCGGCTGCGGAAAGTCCACGCTGATGCGCGCGACCGTCGGCACCCAGGCCAAGGTCGGCGGCACCCTCGAAGTCCTCGGCCGTCCCGCCGGCGACGCCGCACTGCGCTCCCGCATCGGCTACGTCACCCAGGCGCCCTCCGTCTACGACGACCTGACCGTCCGCCAGAACCTCGACTACTTCGCCGCGATCCTCGACCCCGGCCGGGCCGCCGCCGAACGCCGGCACGCGGACGTCACCCGGGTCATCGGCGACGTCGACCTCGCCTCGCACACCGACGCCCTCGCCGGAAACCTCTCGGGCGGCCAGCGCAGCCGCGTCTCGCTCGCCGTCGCCCTCCTCGGGGCCCCGGAACTCCTCGTCCTCGACGAACCGACCGTCGGCCTCGACCCCGTCCTGCGCCGCGACCTGTGGAACCTCTTCCACTCCGTCGCCGAACAGCGCGGTACGACCCTCCTGATCTCCTCCCACGTCATGGACGAGGCCGAGCGCTGCCACCGGCTCCTCCTGATGCGCGAGGGCGGGATCCTCGCCGACGACACCCCCGACGCCCTCCGCGAACGCACCGGCTCGGACACCGTCGAAGCCGCGTTCCTGCACCTCGTGGACGAGGCGGTCGCGGCCGCACACCTGCCCGCGCCGACCCCCGCCGCGAAATCCGCGGCCACCGGCCCCGACTCCCGAGAGGAGACCGCCCGATGAGTTCCACCGCGGCCACGAGCCCCACCCCGCCCACCGCGCCCGAGGAGTCGGGCGCCCCGGGGCACCCCGCACCCGGGTCCCGCCCGAGCCCGCTCAACCTCTCCCGTACGACGGCCACCGCGGCCCGCGCCCTGCGCCAGCTGCGGCACGACCCGCGCACCATCGCGCTGATGATCCTCGTCCCCTGCGTGATGCTGGTCCTGCTCCGCTACGTCTTCGACGGCAGCCCGCACACCTTCGACTCCATCGGCGCGTCCCTCCTCGGGATCTTCCCGCTGATCACGATGTTCCTGGTGACCTCGATCGCGACCCTGCGCGAGCGCACCTCCGGCACGCTCGAACGCCTCCTCGCCATGCCCCTGGGCAAAGGCGACCTGATCGCCGGCTACGCCCTCGCCTTCGGCGCGATCGCCATCGTCCAGTCGGCCCTGGCCACCGGACTCGCGGTCTGGCTCCTCGGCCTGGACGTCACGGGCTCCCCCTGGCTCCTCCTCCTGGTCGCCCTCCTCGACGCCCTCCTCGGAACGGCCCTCGGCCTGTTCGTCTCGGCGTTCGCCGCCTCCGAGTTCCAGGCCGTCCAGTTCATGCCGGCGGTGATCTTCCCCCAGCTCCTCCTCTGCGGCCTGTTCACCCCGCGCTCGAACATGCACCCCGTCCTGGAGGCCATCTCCGACGTCCTCCCCATGTCGTACGCGGTCGACGCCATGAACGAGGTCCTCAAGCACACGGACATGACCGCGACCTTCGTACGCGACGCGCTGATCGTCGCCGGGACCGCGCTGCTGGTGCTGGGCCTCGGAGCGGCGACCCTGCGACGCAGGACGCCGTAGGACGCCGTACGAACCCGCGACCGTACGAACCCGCGACCGGGCGACCGGGCGACCGGACGCATGGGCGGACGGGCGGACGGGTGGGATGTCCGGTGCGTAGGCGACTCGGGGGCCGTCCGCCCACCGGACATCCCACCCGCCCCCACGACCCCGGTGGGAGGATGAACGCGGACGACTCAACCCCCGGAGGGCACCCGCAACCATGCCTCAGAAAGTCGCAGTCCTCGGCACCGGCAAGATCGGTGAAGCCCTGCTCAGCGGAATGATCCGAGCCGGCTGGGCCCCCACCGATCTCCTGGTCACCGCCCGCCGCCCGGAGCGGGCCAGGGAACTCCAGGAACGCCACGGCGTCACCCCGGTCAGCAACGCGGAAGCGGCGAAGACCGCCGACACCCTGATCCTCACGGTCAAGCCCCAGGACATGGGCGCCCTCCTCGACGAACTCGCCCCGCACATCCCCGCCGACCGCCTGATCATCAGCGGCGCGGCCGGTATCCCGACCTCCTTCTTCGAGGAGCGCCTGGCCCCCGGCACCCCCGTCGTCCGTGTCATGACGAACACCCCCGCCCTCGTCGACGAGGCCATGTCCGTCATCTCCGCCGGGAGCCACGCCACCGCCGAGCACGTGGCGTACGCCGAGGAGGTCTTCGGCGCCGTCGGCAAGACCCTCCTGGTTCCCGAGTCGCAGCAGGACGCCTGCACGGCCCTCTCCGGTTCGGGACCGGCGTACTTCTTCTACCTGGTCGAGGCCATGACGGACGCGGGCATCCTGCTCGGCCTGCCCCGCGACAAGGCGCACGACCTGATCGTGCAGTCCGCGATCGGCGCCGCCGTGATGCTCCGCGACAGCGGCGAGCACCCCGTGAAGCTCCGCGAGAACGTCACGTCTCCCGCGGGCACCACGATCAACGCGATCCGCGAACTCGAGAACCACGGCGTACGCGCCGCACTCATCGCGGCGCTGGAAGCGGCCCGCGACCGCAGCCGCGAACTCGCCTCCGGCAACAGCTGACGCCCGCCCCGACCGGCCCCCGGGCCTCGGACCCGGCCGTTGCCGAGTCCTTGAGCCCGAGGCCCGGGCGCGCGGTCACCCGGCCGAGGGCGGGAGCAACCCGATGGCCTCGTACGCCGAGTCCACCGTCGGCCGCGCCATCTCCCTGGCCCGCCGCGCACCGTCCCGCAGCACCTTCTCCATCTGGGCGGGATCCGTGCACAACTCCTTGTGCCGCTCCTGCACAGGCCTGAGGAGCTCGACCACGGCGTCGGCGGTGTCCTTCTTCAGAGCCCCGTACGACGCGTACCCACCGCTCAGGGTTTCGGGGTCGCCGCCCTCGCACGCCGCGAGGATCTCCAGCAGATTCGAGACCCCGGGCCGCGTCTCCGGGTCGTACGCGACGTCCTGCCCGCTGTCCGTCACCGCGCGCATGATCTTCTTCCGTACGGCTTCCGGTTCGTCGAGCAGATAGACGACGCCCGGTCCGACATCGTCGCTCTTGCCCATCTTCGACGTCGGCTCCTGAAGGTTCATGACCCGCGCCGCGACCTCCGGCCGGGTCGCCCGGGGCACCACGAACGTGTGCCCGTACCGCTGGTTGAACCGCACCGCCAGATCCCGGGTCAGTTCGACGTGCTGCGCCTGGTCGTCCCCGACCGGCACCTCGTCGCTGCCGTACGCCAGGATGTCGGCCGCCATCAGCACGGGATACGTCAGCAGTGACAGCCGTACGCTCCCCCCGCGCCTCCGCTCCAGCGCGGCCTTCTCCTTGTACTGGATCATCCGCCGCATCTCGCCGTCACTCGCGACGCACTCCAGCAGGTACGACAGCCGCGCGTGCTCGTCCACGTGACTCTGTACGAACACGGTGCACAGCTCGGGATCGAGCCCCGAGGCCAGCAGCAAGGTCGCCGCCTGCCTGCTGAGCCTGCGGACCCGCCCCGGATCGTGGTCCACGGTCAGCGCGTGCAGATCGACGATGCAGAACAGGGCCTCGGCCCGGTGCTGGTCGACCTCGGCCCAGCGGCGTACGGCGCCCAGATAGTTCCCCAGCGTCAGATGCCCGGTCGGCTTGACCCCACTGAAGATCCGCGTCATCACTCAACCTCCTGGTCGAGGCCGCCGCGCTCGCCGGCCGGCTCCCCAGGAGGGACACAAAAACGGCCGCCGAGGCGGCGGCCGTTGGGTACATACGTGTGTACGGCCGCCGTCAGGCGGCCCACCACTGCTGGGTGCACGTACGCGTAGTCATGGACGGCAGCGTACGCCTCGGCCGGCCTGTCCGGACCGCAGTTGACACGACCTGGGCCCGTCCGTAGTGTTCTCCGAGTTGTCCGACGTGAGCGTCGACTCCGGTCGGTCCCCGGACAGCCATTCCGCACCACCATTCAACGATCGACGACTCGTCGTCGGCTCGTTTTCATGCGTGTTTGCGAAATGAGGATTCCGCGTTCGAAAGGGCGCCACCCCGATTAGCTCGGGAGCCAGGGATCCGCTAATGTCTCACTCGTCGGAACGGCCCAACAGCCGCGAAGACAAACCCCGCTGACTGGGAGTCAGGCCCGAAAGGATCTGATAGAGTCGGACTCGCCGGAAAGGGAAACGCGAAAGCGGAAACCTGGAAAGCACCGAGGAAATCGGATACGGAAACGGTCTGATAGAGTCGGAAACGCAAGACCGAAGGGAAGCGCCCGGAGGAAAGCCCGAGAGGGTGAGTACAAAG